>JAQWNF010000010.1 GCA_029246415.1 Glaciecola sp. | reverse complement strand
CTCAGGGATTGAAAACTATTCGCGTTATTTATCAGGACGCGCGCCTGGTGAGCCCCCCCCCACAGTCATTGATTACTTCCCCAAAGATGGGTTGCTGATGATAGATGAATCACATGTGACGGTGTCGCAGATTGGCGCTATGTACAAAGGTGATCGTTCGCGTAAAGAAACGTTAGTCGAATATGGCTTTCGTCTGCCTTCGGCATTAGATAATCGACCACTTAAATTTGATGAGTTTGAGCATATTGCTCCGCAAACAATCTATGTATCCGCGACCCCTGCTAAATATGAATTAGAGCGCTGTAGTGGAGATGTGGTTGAACAGTTGGTGCGACCAACGGGATTACTTGATCCTGAGATTGAGATCCGCCCTGTCGCAACTCAAGTAGATGATGTTTTGTCTGAAATTCATAAACGTGTTGCCCTCAATGAACGAGTGTTAATTACTACATTGACCAAACGCATGGCGGAGGATTTGTCCGAATACCTCAATGAAAATGGTGTCAAGGTTCGCTATATTCACTCTGATATCGATACTGTGGAACGTATTGAAATTATTCGGGATTTACGTATCGGGATCTTTGACGTTATCGTCGGTATTAACTTGTTACGTGAAGGTTTGGATATGCCAGAGGTGTCCTTAGTGGCGATTTTAGATGCAGATAAAGAAGGTTTTTTACGTGCGGATAAAGCGCTGATCCAAACCATCGGTCGAGCGGCAAGACACTTAAACGGACGAGCAATCATGTATGCCGATCGAATTACTGGTTCGATGCAACGAGCCATGGATGAAACTGACCGTCGCCGCAATATCCAAATTGCTCACAATGAAGCTAATGGCATAGTGCCTCAGGCATTAAACAAACCAATTACGGATATTATGGATGTCGGAGATGACTCTGCGCATCCTGCTTCTGGTAAAGTGCGTTTGCGTAAAATAGCAGAGAAAGAAAAAACCTATCAGAAAATGACCGCGACGCAAATGATGGCCAAAGTTGCAGAGTTGGAAAAAAGTATGTTTGAAGCCGCGCGCGAACTGGAGTTTGAGAAAGCTGCATCCTTGCGTGATGATATCGAAACGCTCCGGAGTGAAATTGTTAAAATTTCATAAGTGGGCTTTATAGCCTTTTGACGTAATTTGCGTATTGATTAAGCATTAAACTTGCACACTAGGTAATCTGGTCTAAGCTTCAAGGTATTACATTTCATACCTAAAATAGGACCAACCTAAGGTACATTATGCTAAATCGCTTGCAAGAATCCGATATTAAGTTACTTCGGGTTTTTTATGCGGTAGCTTCATGTAACGGATTTACAGCCGCTGAACCAGTATTACGGATGCAACGCCCCAATATCAGCGCAGCTATCAAAAAACTAGAAGAACGTCTTGATTTGATTTTATGTCACCGTGGTCGTGGTGGGTTTCAAATTACTAAAGAAGGTGAAGTCGTCTACCAAGAAACCAAACGTATTTTCAATGCGTTTGATAACTTTGTCTTTAATCTCAAAAACCTTCACGATGATTACTCGGGGCATGTCACGCTAGTCCTCATGTCTGGATTGCCATTATCAGTGCATTTGGGTGTGAGTCGTGCTGTCAAATCGACAATGAAGAAATTTGATGATATCCATATCAATATTCAAAATCGCCTATACAACGAAGTAGAGCATGTTGCTTTATCTGGAGAGTGCCATCTTGTCTTGTCAACGTATGATATGGTTAAACCTGAGTCGGTAGTGTTTCACCCTACGGGCACATCGTTTTCTGGTCGGTTGTATTGTGCCCCGTCACATCCCTTAGCGAAATACAAAGATGAGTTACCCGCCTCAGTTAATATTGAAGATTATCCAGCTATTGGGATTTCGGGCTTGTCATCATCTAACTATATTAATGATAACTCGCGTATGACCATACAAACATTCTCAGATTCATTTGATGTGTGTATGGCTGCAATAATGACGGGCGAGTACGTAGGCTTGTTGCCTGATTACATGGCAAAAGAGCAAGGCGTTGCATTAGGGTTAGTTGCTATTGATGGGGGGAATTTATTTCCGTTTGAACATGAGTTGTTTGTTATGAACGGAAAAAACACGCGACTAAACCCAGTCTTACGTCATTTAATCAAAGAACTCAGTCACTTTGTAACAGAAACACAAAAACGCTAATGTGCGTGCTTAAGGTGCAAAAGCTAAATTCGAAAAGCTAAGCTTGATGAGATCACATCAGCGTCAGGAATGGTTATTCGTAAGGAATAGGATCGACCTGTTGATTACCACTAAACGCTTCAAGTCGTTCCACACATGCACCGCACTTACCGCAGGCTTTTTCTCGACCGTTATAACAGGTCCATGTATAGGTGTAATCTAAACCTAGTTCTATTCCTCGGGTCAGGATCTCTATTTTGCTCATATCAACAAACGGTGTACTAATGGTCACAGGTTGAAAATTAGCGATGCGACTGACCTCATCCATTTTCTGTACAAACTCAGTACGACAATCAGGGTAAATAGCATGGTCACCGCTATGGGCTCCGTAATAAACCGTTTCGGCTTCAAGCGACACAGCATAGGCAATCGCCAAAGAAAGCAAGATCATATTGCGGTTCGGGACAACCGTGGACTTCATGTTTTCCGCTTCGTAATGCCCTTCAGGGATCGCGATATCGTCAGTTAATGACGAGCCACCTAATAATGAATTGATCGCGCTGATATCAACAATTTTATGCTCAATACCTAAGTCACTACAGACATGTTTGGCATATTCGACTTCTTTGACATGTTTTTGACCATAATTAAATGTCAATGCAGCAACCTCTGAGCGATCTAAACCAGAAGCTAAAATATGATGAAGTAAGGTAAATGAATCCATTCCACCAGAATAAATGAGTACTGCTTTTTTCTTAATTGAAGAAGAAGTTGTTGTCGTCATAAATCGCCATGAGTTGTGAATGATTTTTTAATGACTCTATTTTAATGTATTATGCTCACTTCTCCAATGCCAGTGTCACGTTTTCTAATATTTAAGGGCCTATTATGTCAGCAACCGTTCAATACCCGGTCAACGAAATCTTTGAATCGATTCAAGGTGAAGGGCAATTTACCGGTGTGCCGTCAGTATTTTTAAGGCTACAAGGCTGTCCTGTAGGTTGTCCGTGGTGCGATACACAGCATACATGGCCTGTTGCGAATGAAGATATCATTAGCGTAACTCAGTTGCGTGAAAAAAATGCAGAAGCCCCTTCGCATGCGTATATGAGTGTTGCTGATTTTTTAGCTGAATACAGCAAGCGTGGTTATCAAGCTAAACATATCGTGATAACAGGTGGGGAGCCTGCGATGCATGATTTATTACCATTAACCACTGAGTTACTGGCACAAGGCTGGAGTGTGCAAATTGAGACCAGCGGTACTTTTGCCTTAGCGTGCCACAAGGATGTATTTGTAACGGTTTCACCTAAGATTAATATGCCTGGTAAATTTCCAATTCTGCCGCAAGTGATGGCGCGTGCCAACGAAATCAAACATGCCATAGCGATGCAAAAACACGTCGATGAGTTACAGGCGTTATTGGTTGAGAGTCCCATTACAGACGATGCGTTGATTTATCTACAGCCTATTTCGCAACAAGCGCGTGCAACAGAACTTGCTGTTTCAACCTGCATCAAGCACAACTGGCGTCTATCGTTACAAACCCATAAATTTATAGGCATTGAATAAATTACGATTACTGTTACAGTTAACTTACTTCACCTTAACCTTGAATTAGGTATATATGTCTAGTTTGTTCAACCGTTTCTGTAGTCGTTTTCAGCGACCTAGTCGTATTATTGTCCTTATTAGTGTCTTGTTAGCACTCTTTCCTAATGTCAGTTTTGCAGCAATTTGGACTATCAATTACCCCAAACAACCAGTTCAAAATAGTATTCATGCGCAGTATATCGTAGATGTACTAGAGTTAGCGCTGCAAAAAACCGGTGTGCGTTATGAACTCGTTGAATCCCAAGATGTATTACTACAGGGCAAAGCCTTTAAACTGTTAAGTAATAACAGAACGGTGAACGTTGTCTGGTCGATGACGGACGATGATCGAGAAGAAGACTTTTTACCGATACGGATCCCGCTGTATAAAGGCTTGATTGGCTGGCGGGTGTTATTGGTTAATCCTGATAAATTGTCACAACTCGAAAGCTCCAAATTACGTGATAATTATGCGGTACAAGGAATGGATTGGCCCGATACCAAAATTTTACAAGCAAATGGATTTAATGTGGTAAGTGCGACCAATTATGATGAAGCGTTTACCATCATGCATCGCAAACAAGCAGATATGTTTCCGCGTTCGATTATTGAAGTATTTGGCGAGCTGGCACAACCTGAATTGACTAAAGACTTGGTAATAGAGCCTAATTTTGTTCTGCAATATCCGGCAGCGACCTATTTTTTTGTCAACAAGCGAGATGTTATTTTAGGAAAATTATTATCAACTGGGTTGGAAATGGCAGTAGAGGATGGTTCGTTAGATAAATTGTTTGATGCGACATATTCACAGATGTTGCAGCAATTAGGGTTAAATAAGCGCACATTGCTGACACTTAAAAACCCTTTACTACCTATCAACACACCATTGACTGATAAGGCACTGTGGTACCAAATCAACCAGTGATGATATGTGTAATAATTATTGCTCTTGGTTCTTGTGTACGTCTTTCATAGAACGACCTGATGGATCAGCATTGTTCTTGAAGCTCTCATCCCATTCCAATGCTTCAACCGTAGAACAAGCAATAGACTTGCCACCTGGGACACATTGAGCTGCTGATTCTTGTGGGAAGTAACCTTCAAAAATAGTACGGTAGAAGTAGCCTTCTTTCGTATCTGGCGTGTTAATTGGGAAACGGAAACCTGCATTAGCTAGTTGTTGATCCGTTACTTGTTCTTCAACAAAGTCACGAATTGAATCAATCCAAGAGTAACCAACACCATCACCAAATTGTTCTTTTTGACGCCATAAGACTTCATCAGGTAAATACGAATTGTCATCAAACGCTTTACGTAAGATCCACTTTTCCATTTTACCATCAACACACATCTTATCTTTAGGGTTAAGACGCATAGCAACATCGATAAATTCTTTATCTAAGAATGGTACACGGGCTTCAACACCCCATGCGGACGTTGATTTGTTTGCGCGAGCACAATCGAACATGTGTAAGCGGTCAAGTTTACGGACGGTTTCTTCATGGAATTCTTTGGCGTTCGGTGCCTTGTGGAAGTACAAGTAACCACCAAAGATTTCATCAGCACCTTCACCTGATAATACCATTTTAATGCCCATCGCTTTGATTTTGCGCGTCATTAGGTACATTGGGGTCGCTGCACGAATCGTTGTAGTATCGTAAGTTTCTAAGAAATAGATGACATCACGGATCGCATCCAATCCTTCTTGAATGGTAAAATGGATTTCATGATGCACAGTCCCGATCATATCCGCTACTTTTTGAGCGGCAAGCAAATCGGGTGCTCCTTCCAGGCCTACTGCAAATGAGTGCAGACGAGGCCACCACGCATCACTTTGGTCGCCATCTTCAACACGTTTTGCAACATATTGAGCAGCAACAGCAGATACTAATGAAGAATCTAAACCACCTGATAATAATACTGCGTAAGGTACATCAGACATGAGGTGAGATTTAACCGACTTTTCAAACGCCGCTTTTAAATCATCTAGATTAGTCTCATTGTCTTTAACCGCGTCATAACTCATCCAATCACGCTGATAGTATTTGACTAATTTTCCGGTTGAACTATCTAAATAGTGTCCAGGTGGGAATTCTGAAACTGTTTTACATACAGGTACTAGAGCTTTCATTTCTGAAGCTACATAGAAATTACCATGCTCGTCGTAACCCGTGTATAACGGGATAATCCCGATATGGTCACGCGCAATTAAATAAGAATTTGTGCTTTCATCGTACAATGCAAAAGCGAACATTCCTTCAAGTTTATCGATAAACTCAGTACCAAAACGCTGATATAAAGGAATGATAACTTCACAATCTGATTTAGTTGCAAAGTCATAATCTGCTGCATATTCATCAGCTAGCGCTTTGTGATTATAGATTTCGCCATTGACCGCTAGGGCTTGTTTGCCATTACTGGAGATGAGTGGCTGAGCGCCGGTGTCGACGTCTACAATCGCAAGACGTTCGTGGCATAAAATTGCATTATCATTATTCCAAATCCCAGACCAGTCTGGGCCGCGATGACGAAGTAATTTGGAAAGCTCTAGGGCTTGCGTGCGTAATTCTGCAACATCTGATTTGATGTCCAGGATCCCGAAAATACCACACATATAATTGGTTCTCTCTGTTGACTAGTTTTAAATGGCTTACACTGTCTGTCGTTTCTCTGAATTTAAA
>JAQWNF010000004.1 GCA_029246415.1 Glaciecola sp. | reverse complement strand
ATAATGGGACGGTCATACACCGGTAACAATTCTTTTGGGATAGCTTTTGTCGCTGGCAGCATTCGGGTGCCTAATCCAGCTACTGGTATCACTGCTTTTGTGATTTTATTTACCAAAATTTTTATTCCTTTATCAACCTGTTACCGGCAATTTCATACATCGTTAATACGCATTTATCCTGCGATAAGGCCCATTATCGCTTAACTTGCTCCTGCAACTCTGCAATCTCTTGCTTCAACAAGTCATATTCTTGTAACTTGCGCTTTAAAAACGAGGCCGTTATCTCTGATTTTTCAATCAGCCCCATTGGCGTTAAATAATACGCATAGCCTTTTTTATTGTCCGATTTAGCAAAATTCTCTACTTTGACCAAGCCCTTATCTACCAATGCTTTAACACAATAGTTAATGCTGCCTAAGCTCACACCCAACTCCGCAGCGAGCTCTCGCTGGCTAGCAGAAGGGTTAGCTTGTAATGCTTGCATCACTTTAAAGCGGACAAATTCGCGTTGTGTAGGTGACAAAATACGCCTCAAGTCGTCTCTATTGGTTTAAGACGAATGCATGGTTAATGATAGATATTGAAGATATGCACTACGTATTCGGGTGCATAATTTAGTAGCGGACAGGCTACCGCAAGGTTTGCATATGTGGAGGTGTGCAATCCTTGCTAAAAATTTGTGTGAATTATTTTTGAAAAAGAGTGATCTAAAAGTCAAAAAGCCATGCAAGATTATGCTTACATGTTCACGACGCGAACAATAGCAAAAGTTCAAGATCTGAACAAGCGATTTATAGGGGTTTTGTCTAAGCCATTTTCTTAGACGATGTGCGTTTGTGGGTATTTGAATTCGCGCGAATAATGCTTAAGGTTATTCATTGGTGTGATTTTTTACCAATTTTAAAAATGTCTTATTTTCGACTTACACAGCACGGGACTAATATCTATATCGAGGCGACTGATACACTCTTTTAACCATGTTGAGTTGAGTAAAAGTCCATGTGCTTGTTGCTCTAATACATCAATGACCTGGGTACCTTGAGCGAGTACTGCTTTTTTTAGTCCTGCCGACATCATATCTTGAGTAGGTAACATCAACACTAAATCGAGTATATCTCTGTTTAGATAGGCTTTATCTGCTCCTCTAAATAGATTGGCAATCAACTTTGTTGCTACCATATCATTTGTCGGATGCATGATACCCCACTGATCATATCAGAGTTATGCGGTATATCTAACATTAATAAATCAATCGCAACAATCTCAAATTTTATTTGGCTATCTGCTATTAAAATCGTTGTTCGGATTGCATATTGATCAGCTCGTACTTCAGAATGTTGTATTGACTTCCCTGTTTTACATAGCGAAGGGCTATAGCGGTTCCCTCTGCAGAATAACATTTGTATTTATTTAACACATCGTTATCTAGACGCCTCAACACATCATCAATCAAATTATGATGATTTCGTTTATATCGGCCCATATACTTCTTCCAGACAATTAAACAAATTAGTCTCTTTACGCGACATTAGCCGAGGTTCAATATCTGCCTTTTTATCGTGATACAAGCGATATGCCATTTGAGGAGAGACACTGTCATTGGCTTGTAATTGCCAACTACAACGCCTTAGTACAGGGTAGTCTGCCAATGGTATATGCATGGGTAGGTAGTTTTTATCCATTTTCTCTTGATGGGCTTCTTGCTGTGCAGGCGAACGTAATTCAAGTTCAAACTCCAGCTCCTTCCATACTGTAAAGGCAGTTCCTAACGTCACACTCGGATCACCATTTTCTAACTTGGCTAATGTACGCCTGTCGATCTGTAACGATTCTGCAAGTATCACTTGAGTGATACCGTGCATTTTTCTAAATGCCCTTAACGACTGGCCAAGTCGACACAGCTCGTCTATGTAGCATTCAGGTATATCTCTTATCGTCGCTGGCATTGTCGCCTATCCTGTACATTGATGCATAAATGTACATAATGATGTACATCATTTTAAAAGCAATGCTATAACAGTGGGTTCATCACTTTCTGACTTGGCGCACCTATAACAACTCGCTATTACATGCCACGAATCGTTCCAATAAATAATGTAGCAATAAATAATAATAGTGCTATTATTTGTTATACATTAATAAAAGGAGCTGTTATGGAAGCAATAGTCAATTGGATTGTAGGATTCGATGAAAATAATGACGTTGTTAAAACCCTACAAACTTCATCTATTAAATCCCGAAAAGTCTTGGGCCGCGGTACATTGATTGTAGATACGTCTGAAGTTAGGCATTCAGAAAGTTTTAAGAGTGATGCAAAAAAAGCTGCTGACATAGTGAGACTCAGTAAAGTATAAGGATATGTAATGCTTGCATTGCTTTTGCTTCCAATTCTCACTTGCGGCTACGTTGTTTGCTATTTCAGCATTCCTCATTATTACAAACTTCATCGCTATGAAGGCCAACAACTCTACTTAAAATGTGCATGGCTGGGTCTTAACTGCCTTTTCTGGTCACTGATAATAATCGCCACGCTATATACCTTTTTACCATCCGAAATATTAGTTATCTCGATTGGTATTTTTTCTTTTACACTATCTTTAATAGAAAAAATGATTCCCAACTCAACAAGTACACATGAACTGACTTGGCTATTTTTAGTCTCTTTATCAATGCATCTATTTGCATATTTTAAAATAAGTATCAGTAACTGGGCTTTGAATCGATTTCAACGAACTAAAGGAATTGATCCCAAGATAAAACTAATGTCAGATATTCTTTCTGATAGCCCTTTAGACAGCGAACTTTTTCATTCATATATTAATGAAAAATCAGTATTAATAGCCCTTGCAAATCGTAAAGTTTATGTCGGTCAAGTAGTCTCTATGGGAGAACCTAACGAAACAGAAGGAATGGATCAAGAAATTTCAATTCTTCCGCACATATCTGGTTACAGAGATAAAAATAATTTAACAGTCAACTTTACTACACAATATCAAAGTGTAGATACGCAAGTTGAAATAAAAGTAACATTACGACAAGAGCTAATCGAGTCAGTTTCGCGCTTTGACTTTGAAGTATACCAACAGTTCTTAGAACGAAAGAAAGAGTTTTCTAAGCGAGAAAAACGGATAGCTTTTAAGAAAAGATAAAGTAAAAAGCTTCTAAGCGTTACTGGGTAGAGCAAACATGCATCCGCTCATATAAACGATGTAACAGTGTAATTAGTCATTAATATCCTAGACCCAACTCTTGATCCAAAGACGATAACTCGTCTAATGCTAACAAACGTTTTTCTTCAAGGGTTTGTTTATAATTAATTACATCACTAAACGCGACTTTACGACGATTACCAGTTCGTGAATAAGGCAGGTCATTGGAATCAAGTAACTTGATGAATGTTGGACGTGACATGTTTAATAAATCAGCCGCTTCTTGGGTCGTAAGCTCAGCATGAATTGGTGTGATATTCACACTATTTCCATTACCAAGCTGAGTTAGCACTTCAATCATTAGTTTTACAGCATTTTTAGGTAGTTTAACGCAATGAGTTTTGACGTGGTCAACATATTTCGGACAACCCAGTTAAGCAACTTTTTGTAGTTTTACCATTTCCTGCTCATACTGATTTGGGCTTTGATACCCCAGATATGAATGCAGTCTATAGCTGTTATAGAACATCGTGATGTAATTC
>JAQWNF010000002.1 GCA_029246415.1 Glaciecola sp. | reverse complement strand
AGCTAATCTCGCTTAGGTTCCTCTCTGCGCGAGAGCCGAAGCCCTCTTTGGTCCGTAGACATTATGCGGTATTAGCTATCGTTTCCAATAGTTATCCCCCACACAGAGGCAGATCCCTAAGTATTACTCACCCGTCCGCCACTCGTCAGCAACTAGCAAGCTAGTTCTGTTACCGTTCGACTTGCATGTGTTAGGCCTGCCGCCAGCGTTCAATCTGAGCCATGATCAAACTCTTCAATTAAATTTTGTATCGAATTATGAATTGTCTTTGTTGACACTCTTAATGAGTGCCCACACAAATTGTCTTGTTATAAATTGTTAAAGAACGTTGCGACTTCGTCGCGCCGATGAGCTGGCTTGTAGCCCCTCTCAATCGGGATGCGTATAATACGCTTTTGAATCTGGTTGTCAACGTTTTATTTGAAGTTTTTCTTAATGAATCATCAATCAAACTACTTAACTAAAACATCTTCAAACGCTTGCTGCTATTGGCTCTGTCGTTGCCGACTTGCCTTTTTTGCCTCAAGCGAGGAGCGCATTCTACAGACTTATTTTGATGCGTCAACACAGTATAGTAATAAAATTGAAATAAAGTGATATTTATTGTTTTTAGTTGAAATATTACCCGTTTCGCGCCGTTTCTTTTACAATACACACATACAGTTAACATAACAGGACAATTTATGCCCATTAAAGCATATAAAGGTATTACCCCAACCCTAGGTAACAACGTCTTTATAGAAGAAAGCGCAGTATTATATGGTGAAATCCATTTACATGATGATGTAAGTATCTGGCCATTGGTTGCAGCCCGTGGTGATGTTAATCATATAAAGATTGGCGCACGTAGTAATATACAAGACGGGACCATCTTACACGTTACCCGTAAGTCAGCACATAACCCCGCAGGCTTCCCTCTTATAATAGGTAAAGATGTCACCGTTGGGCACCAATGCATGTTGCATGGTTGTACCTTGGGCGACCGTATTTTAGTTGGCATGGGTTCTGTGGTGATGGACGGGGTAATAGTTGAAGATGATGTGTTTATTGGTGCAGGATCTGTAGTACCACCCAATAAGACATTAAAGAGTGGCTATCTATATGTTGGTAATCCAATAAAGCAAATGCGTGAACTTAATCAAGGCGAACGAGACTTCTTATCTCAATCCGCCATCAATTACGTCATTCTAAAAGATGAATACCTTGATATGCTAAAGTAAAGTTAATCTAGCTTACTTATAATTGCCCTCTCAAAACATCTAGGACAGGGGTTGTGTCGACGACCTGCCCTGTCCATAACTCAAAGCTTTTAGCAGCCTGTCCTACTAACATTCCCAAACCGTCACTAAGATGTCGATTACCTTGTTTGTAGGCATGCGTTAAAAACGCTGTCGGGTCTTTTAGATATACCATGTCATAGATACAACTTGCTTCCTTATAGATGTGATTCGATAAAGACGGTATTTGCCCTGACATACTTAAACTGGTGGCATTGATGATGACATCATAGTGATCATGCTTCACGCTTTCAAAACTCCCAGCGGTTAATTTCCACTGTGGATGTAATATCAGATATTGATCAGTCAGCTCTTTTGCGCGCTTCACATTACGATTAATAATGTGCATTGAGTCAATACCCTGAGCAAATAATGGCGCGACAATACCTTTTGCTGCTCCACCGGCACCAATGATTAAAATACGTTTACCTTTAAGCATAACCTGCTGACGAATCAAATCTTGCACTAACCCTAATCCATCAGTGTTATGACCCAGCAATCCTTCAGAAGTTTTGTACAAAGTATTGACCGCTTGTGCGGACTTGGCTTCTTCAGTCAGTACATCACACATAGCAAACGCCTCATGCTTAAATGGCATAGTAACATTCGCCCCAATATGATGTGGTTGAGCTAAAAAATCGGTAACAGAGGTTTCAAATCCATCAAGAGGTGCTAATATCGCCGTATACTCAATGTTCACTTTTACTTGCTTAGCAAACATCTGATGTATAACGGGCGACTTGCTTTGCACAATGGGATTACCAAAAACAGCGAAATATTGCATGAAATCAATCCTTACTTGGATAACAACCAAACTTCCAATGAGAAATAGCAGAAAAATGAATAATAACCAAAGTGTGTATCAATTAATAGGTGAAATTAATGGCACGAGACAATTGGCTAATACCTTTTATGACATCATGGAGCATGATCCTAAAGCACGAGAATTACTCGCGATCCACCCGCTACCGTTAGATAATATCCGCGAAAAATTTTATGAGTTTTTATCTGGCTGGCTAGGTGGTCCACCTTTATTTGCAAATAAATACGGGCACCCACGCTTACGGATGCGTCATGCCTCATTTACTGTTTCACCTAAATTAAAAGATCAATGGATGTATTGTATGGACACGGCACTGGCGCAATGCATTGATAATCCAGAAGTAGTCGTAGCCTTGCACCAAGCATTTGCTGATTTAGCTGAGCATATGATTAATAGCCCAGAACCTATGTGCCCGTCACAGCAACAGCAACAGCAATAATCTCACAGTAGCTATAATAGCAAGCAAAGAAAAACCCTTTAAATCCCCTGAATGATACTAGTATCACTACATGCGTGCGGTATTTAAAGGGCGGTAACTTTTTCTACGTTATAGCTTTGTCTAGGTTTTAACTAGAAAGTGTAAGCAACAGAAACCGTATACACCCAAGGATCAATAGTAACCTTATCGATGTTCCCGGCAGTACTACCTAAGTTAAAAGTAGCATCAGTTTCTATATTGATATAACGAATCGAAGCGTTAATCCCAATACCGTCACCAATATCATAATCAGCACCAAGTTGAGCAGATAATCCAAATGATGAATCCAAATCTAAATCAGCTAAACCAGCTTCTGAGTTTGCACCAGTAAACTCTTCATCAAAAAAGACCGTGTAGTTAACACCAATTCCCGCATAAGGTTGAAATTTAGCTGACGGATCATTAAAAAAGTAATTTGCCGTAATCGTAGGTGGTAAATGCTTGGTCTTACCAAGTTGATCACCTGTACCTAAAGGATCAGGTATACCAAAGTTAATATCATGGCTAAAAGGAGTGGCGGCCAATAACTCTACATTCCATTTATCCGTCACAAAATAAGCAATATTTAAGCCTAGCTGTGTATTACTATCAACAGTTACACCTAAACCTAAATCAGAACCGGCCATAATGTTAGTACTGCTATCATCAGGTGCTACAGTCGTAAAACCGGCACGAACAACAATGTCACCCTTGTCATAAGCTAAAGCAGCAGGTGCAAAAATTGCGGATGCTAAAGTCGTTGCCACTATGGCCGAAATAAGTGTTTT
This sequence comes from Glaciecola sp., assembly GCA_029246415.1. Classification (GTDB taxonomy): domain Bacteria; phylum Pseudomonadota; class Gammaproteobacteria; order Enterobacterales; family Alteromonadaceae; genus Opacimonas. The sequence goes on along the minus strand of JAQWNF010000002.1, from coordinate 75,344 downwards.
TTTCATGTGTGTGTTCTCTTGATTAATTAAACTACAATAATCATAAAGAGAATAAAGAAGGCAGATATTGATCTAAAACAAAGTGCGTGAGTCACTCGTCGCTTTGTCGCCAAAGCTTTGCGTTAGATCAATAAATGAATATAGATAAAGGAGAACTAGGCGTTACCAAGCCAGTCTTGAGGCGATAAATACGCGCTTAATTTACCTTGAGCAGAATGCTCATCAGGTACGTAGTTATACTCCCAACGCACTAGTGGTGGCATCGACATCAAAATAGATTCTGTGCGACCACCGGTTTGTAAACCAAACAAAGTGCCACGGTCATATACCAAATTAAATTCAACATAACGCCCACGACGATACAGCTGAAAGTCACGCTCCATCGTACCGTATTCAATAAGTTTACGTTTTTCAACTATCGGCACATACGCATCAATAAAACCGTTTCCGACGGCTTGCATAAATGCAAATGCCGTTTCAAAGTCAGGTTCATTCAGATCGTCAAAGAATAACCCTCCGACCCCACGAGTTTCATTGCGATGCTTGAGATAAAAGTAGTCATCACACCATTTTTTATATTTGGGATACATATCCTCACCAAACGGTGCACAAAGTTGATTCGCCACGGTGTGCCAATGAACAACATCTTCCTTGAAAGGAAAAAACGGAGTTAAGTCAAAACCACCACCAAACCACCAAATAGGATCTTCGCCGTCTTTTTCTGCGATAAAGAAACGAACATTAGCATGTGATGTAGGAATATAAGGATTATGAGGATGAATAACGAGTGAAACACCCATAGCTTGAAATCGGCGTCCGGCTAATTCCGGTCTTGCCGCTGTCGCAGAGGCTGGCATTTGATCGCCATACACATGTGAAAAATTCACACCACCTTGCTCGATTACCGCACCATTGGTCATAACACGAGTGCGTCCGCCACCACCTTGTTCACGTTCCCAATTATCTTCAATGAATCGCGCTTTACCATCACTTAACTCTAAGGTCTGGCAAATATTATCTTGGAGTTTAAGAAGAAACGCTTTGACCTGTTCAATCTTTTCATTAGAAGGGAGTTCGCCGTTCATGCTATTTATCCTCGCAGTATCTGTCCAGTTACTGCATCTTGTATTTTACTGGGTTGCGCATTGTGATCCACTTCGCCATCAATTGCAAAAACTGTCCGTCCAAAATACGTATCGATCTGTGCAAGATTGCGTGCCGGTTCAGCGCCACTTGGATTTGCAGACGTGGAAACTAAGGGTTTGTTTACCGCGTTGCATAACTGTATCACAGTTGGATGAGCGCTCACTCTGACCGCTATGGTATCTCTACCCCCTGTTAAATAATCGGGGGTGCGCGCAGCTTTAGGCATGATCCACGTAAATGGACCAGGCCATGTTGTATTTACACGTTCCATCATCGCCGCATTAAGGCTTGATGTGTCAATATATGGATTAAGCTGCTCTATAGATGCTGCGATTAATATTAACCCTTTATCTTGGGGTCGAGTTTTAATCGCGAGGACTTTTTCAACGGCATCTTGATTATCAGGATCACAACCTAATCCAAACACAGCCTCTGTAGGGTAAGCAAGGACTTCACCTTGCTCAAATGCGCTGACAAATTCAGCCATTAATACATCAGATAAAATTTGAGTGGTCGACGCTGTCGGTTCAGATAAGATATTGGTCATAATTCAACAGTTCCAGAGCATTTAGGTAAAACACATACTAAGGTTGAAACTGATTTTTGGATCATAACTGGGGAGGAGCAATCCGGACAAGTATGCACCACCGGCTTAGCATTCAATACAAATTTGCATGTTGGGTAATGATTGCAAGAATAGAATTTCTTACCGTATTTGTTAGTTTTTTCTAACAAATGTCCTTGTTTGCATTCAGGACATGTTACCTGTGTATCGGTTTGCTCTTTGATCGAGCCTATATAATTACATACTGGAAAATCCACACATCCTACAAACAAACCATAACGACCTTTTTTGATCGCAAGTGTTTGATCACATTGAGGGCAAGGGGTGTCATGCATAACTTTAATCGTGGTAATAGCGTTATCAGTTAACGATTTTCGATAATCACAAGTTGGGTAAGTACTACAACCTAAAAAAGCTGATTTATTAGCATACTTAATGGCTAATGGCTGTTGGCATTGAGGGCAATCCCCATAAGCTTCATATATGGCTTCTGCGCTTACTTGTTTATCCGAAGAAAAGAGTGAACCATCGATTTTGGCCATTAGTGGAGAGGACCATCCGGCATTTCGAAAATTAAATTCTCCATTTGCGCATACGCCGTTTCTTTTCCTGGCACGTTGAACAACACCATTAACACTACCCATTTTAAATCTTCTAAGCAAAATTCTTTGCTATCTATTTCCATGACTCGATCAATGACCATTTCACGGGTAGAGCTGTCTAGTACATTAATTTGCTCAAGAAACATAATAAACCCGCGCGCCTCAACATCTAACACAGCCAGTTCAGGCTCGGTGTAAACTCGATTGACCGCAGAGAATGCTCCTTCCGTTAAGTACGGTTTATGATCAGTTTCTTGCAATGCAGCAAGCTTCTCTAACCATTTAAGTGCTTTGTATATTTCATCCAGATGAAAACCCGCCAACACTAACTCATCAGTGAGCGCTTCTTGATCAACCTGAAAATCAGACTCGTTATGAATTAGCGTTTCAAACAAGTACATGAGGATATCAAACATAATTCTCTCCTCTGAGTTTTATATAGCCGCCAGATACCGCTGCGACTTTGCCCCTTAGCTCATATTCTAATAATTTTGCCAATAACTGTGGTAAAGGTAAGTTCGAATGTGCAGCTATGGTGTCAATTGCTGTAATTTCAAAACCTACACTATCTAACAAATCGGAATGTGACAAGTTTTCTTGAGAATATTTATTAGTAGTACTATATATTGGGCATGAATTCGGTTTTTCAAGTTCAGTGAAATACAGATCGATATCATCCACATGATCAACCAATAGCGCCCCTTGTTTAATCAACGCATGACAACCACTTACATTGGGATCATCAATACGCCCAGGCATAGCAAACACAGTGCGATTTTCATTCAATGCTTGATTGGCAGTAATCAACGAGCCTGACTTATGTTGTGCTTCCACGACAAAGGTACCCATAGACAAACCGCTGATAATTCGATTTCGTTTTGGGAAATTGAGTGGTTTGGGAGGTTGATGTGGTAAAAACTCACTTAGCACACAGCCATTGGCTTTAAGGATTTCATCGCGTAACACTCGATGATGCTTCGGATACATATGTTGATGCCCGTGACCTAAAACGGCAATGGTTCCTCCTCTTGCATGCAATGCCCCACGGTGAGCTTGCGCGTCTATTCCTTGAGCTAATCCAGAAGTAACAACCCAATGCCGTAAAGCTAACTGTTGTGCAAAATCATGGGCATGCTGTTTGCCAATTTCGCTAGCCCGCCTCGCCCCAACAATAGCTATCTGATGACAAGCTAGCAATTCAATATTTCCCTCGGCAAATAATAGTAGTGGTCTATCGCTCACTTGTAGCAGGTTATTAGGGTAATGCTCGTCTGTGCACAATATAATGTGCCGAGGGATCTCGTTGGCTTGAGCTTGCCATGCTAATAAACGTTCAATAGGCTGAGTATAATCTGCACGTAACTGGTCTATTTGCGCTCGAGTTAACCCTGAACTGAGTAAGTTGGCAATTGGCTGAGAAGGTATTTCGACTAACTCACACTCCAGATAATCGGCTAATTTAAAACACGTGATTGTGCTGATACCAGTACATTGTAGTAAAGCGTATAGTGGTGCCAATCCTTCCGTAGTCGATCCTTGCTTAGCTAATCCTTGCATATATTCCCTCAATTATATCGAATTAAGGAGCGCGCAATTGTGCTCCTCGTTGAATCACCGAGTTGGCATTGACTATCACACCAAAACTCGTCGTAGCAAATGAAGCTATCACAACTAAATCGCCCTGCTTCATTAGTGGTTGTGCATAACCGTTACCTAAATAAGTCAATGATTGGTTCGGCGCATAAATACCAAAGACCATTCCCGGTTGAGTCTGATCCTGACCGACATCAATCACCACAACATCGCTTTTACTCCAACGTGTTCGCGTAGTCATCCCTCCGACAACATAACCCTGTTGGGAATCGGCAATAGAGAGCGTTACATTCGACATATCGAATAGCGCAGGCTTAGACACGATACGATCACCAAGCGTAATTTCTTGCTTAGAATCGGTAATAGCAAATACTTGCGCTAGATGACTATCATTTATCGCCAACATATCCTGCTGAGCACTGATTGGTTGATATTGAGCATCAGCAACATGCTTTACATGTACACCTAACGTAGCGCCTTGCATGTCATAAATCGTATGCTGTTTGTGCACGACTGCATACTGATCCTTAGACCTGTTTTGCATATTATTTTCGTTGTGTTCAACTGGTGCTTGAGTTGCAAATATCAATTGCTGAGAGGTTAGCCGAGTCAATTGCTGTGGATTACCGATAACCATCATGCCAGCGTCTATATAAGTATTACTGAGTATTTGATCTTGATTAATAAATGGCTCAACGCTCGCCCAATCAATAAGATCAATCGCAGGTTTGAGACGTTTAATACCTTGTGGAGATAACGCGATGATTGGCTTGTGCGATTGGCGCGAAAGCATAAGCTTGGGCTGTCCATTTTGATACACTAATGTAATCACATCACCTGGATAGATTAAATGAGGATCGCGAATTTCAGGGTTAGATTGCCAGACTTTCGGCCACAACCAAGGATCCGATAAAAAAGTTTCTGAAATATCCCACAACGTATCACCTTTCACCACAATATGCTGACTTGGCGCATCAGTGCGAAACTGGATAATATCTCCTTTGGCAAACGCCGCAGGTGACATAAACATTAACAATGCTACAAACATGCAGGTACACAATGCATTCACAATCAGATTAACTTCTAGTCCACTGGTTTCCTTTGTTGTTTTTTTTTCACTATCCGCCATTTTTCCCCCTAAAATTATGCATATTGCTAACTTTAAAGGTAGAATAGACGACAATGCATACCTGTATGGTCCAGTTTTCCATAGCTAGGTATCAAAAATAATACTTTTAACCAGTATGGAAGAACAATATGCCCGTTTTAACCGTCCTTACTTTTCCGGATGAACGTTTGCGCACCAAGGCGCAACCAGTAACTAACTTTGATGAGAGTATTCGCACTTTAGTTGCGGATATGTTTACAACGATGAAAGCAGAAAGCGGCGTTGGTCTAGCTGCAACGCAGATTGACGTGCACCAACAAGTCGTCGTTATGGACGTCTCGGATGCGCAAGATTCCCCTATGGTATTTATTAACCCTAAAATAATTGAACAGCGTGGCACAAAAATCAACGAAGAAGGCTGTTTATCTGTTCCTAACAATTATGCCAAAGTGGAACGTGCAGAATGGGTAAAAGTTACTGCTCATAATGAACATGGTGAAGAGTTTACGTTAGAAGCCGAAGGCTTATTAGCTGTATGTATTCAGCATGAAATGGACCACTTGCAAGGCAAATTATTTGTGGATTATTTGTCTGGTTTAAAGCGCCAACGAATAATGAAAAAGCTTGAAAAAGAAGCACGATTAGCCGCTAAGGCATAATCTAACACGCCACATTAAAAAATAGGTATTGCGTTGAGCACCCCATTAAACATTATATTTGCTGGTACGCCAGAGTTCGCCGCTGATCACTTAGCGGCATTATTGACTACTGAACACAACATCATTGCTGTCTATACCCAACCAGACAGACCCGCTGGAAGAGGTAAAAAACTGACTCCCAGTGCTGTTAAAACGCTAGCTGAAGCACATGCTATCCCTGTGCTACAGCCTGAAAATTTTCGTTCACCAGAGTCTCAGGCAGAACTAAGCACACTCAATGCCGACTTAATGATTGTCGTTGCTTATGGTCTTCTTTTACCGCAAATTGTGCTTGATGCCCCTCGTTTAGGCTGTATCAATGTGCATGGGTCGTTATTACCACGCTGGCGCGGAGCGGCTCCGATCCAACGCGCAATCTGGGCCGGTGATGACGCAACAGGTGTTACCATCATGCAAATGGATATTGGTTTAGATACTGGCGCCATGCTGTACAAAACCCATTTACCTATTACGCAAGAAGATACAAGCGCTAGCCTGTACCAAAAACTCGCACAACAAGGTCCACAAGCATTAGTGCATGTTGTGAATGATTTCGACGCATTTACTCCAGTCCAACAAGACAATGCTCATGCTAATTATGCCAAAAAGCTCAGTAAAGACGAAGCGCATATTAACTGGCATTTATCTGCGGAGCAGCTTGCAAGAAATGTCCGCGCGTTTAACCCATGGCCGGTTGCCTTTTTTACAGTCGAAGATGAGCAAGGCAAGCCACAAAACATCAAAGTCTGGGTAGCACATACCGACCTGCATCAAGATACCTCAAATCTCTCCCCAGGACAGATTATTAGTGCCACCAAACAAGGTTTAGCTATCGCTACTTCTGACGGCGTACTAGTTATTACGCAATGCCAAATTCCAGGGAAAAAAGCCATGCCGATTAGTGATATTATTAACGCACGCGCAAGCTGGTTTACTCCTGGACACATTTTATCGTCATCAACCGCTACGGCAGAATTATCATGAGTACACCTTTAGGCCAACAATTACGCGCCGATGCCGCTTGGGTATTATTTCAAATTTTAGAAAAAGGCATGTCTTCGAAACAAGCCCTAGGTCAGCGACTACCGGATTATGAGGGGCGTGATCGCGCGTGGTTACAAGAAATGGTCTTTGGCTGCTTGCGTACATTACCGATTTTACAATTTTGGTTACGAGGGTTGTTAGATAAACCCCTTAAAGGTCGTAAAAAAATCCTCGAACACTTAATTTTATTAGGCTTATATCAACTAGCCTATAGTCGCGTATCAGAACATGCAGCCGTCAGCGAAACCGTCGGTGCTGCAGATTTATTAAAAGGGACGAGCTTAAAAGCGTTAATCAACGCTATTTTACGTACTTTTATTCGCGAAAATGTAGGTGATACCTTACCAGAAAGCCTCGCTGCTCAAGCGGGAATGCCCAATTGGATCTATAAGTCGATTCAAGCTAATTACCCAGATCAAGCACAAGACATTATCAATGCAAGTAACGAAAAAGCCCCATTATGGCTGCGCATCAATCAAGCGCATATTGCTACAGCAGCGTTTTTAGCTCAACTTGAAGAGATGCAAATTGAAGCTCAGCTCAGCCCTATCCACCCTGATGCAGTAATGTGCACTCGAAGTGGCGATGTTACGCGCTTCCCTGGTTATGACGATGGTTGGTTCTCGGTACAAGATGGCGCAGCTCAACTTGCCGCACATTTATTAGATCTACAACCTCAACATCGCGTGCTTGATTGTTGTGCAGCTCCAGGTGGAAAGACAGCTCATATCCTAGCCACTGAACCTGAACTAGCAGAGTGCGTAGCCATTGATAGTGACGCACATCGATTAGTCAGAGTAGAAGAAAACCTTGCACGATTAAATCATCAAGCATCATTAATCTGCGCCGAGGCTCAAAACGTTGAGGATTGGCATGACGGCGAACTATTTGATCGTATATTACTTGATGCGCCTTGCTCGGCGACAGGTGTTATTCGTCGTCATCCTGATATTCGCTGGTTACGTCAAGCATCAGATATTGCGCCTTTAGTCGCTATACAAGCACAATTATTACAGCAAATGTGGCAAATATTAAAACCAGGTGGTAAGTTACTTTATGCAACCTGTTCGATTTTCCCTGAAGAAAATGCACAACAAATACAGGCATTTATGCAGCAGCACCCTGAGGCTAAGCTGGTGGATTTACCGTCAGAATTGCATTCTGTCAGCACTGCTAATAAAGGTATCGGTCTGCAAATTTTACCTGGTAATGGCAATATGGACGGGTTTTACTACGCGCTGTTACACAAACCTGCGCAGTCATAAATAATAAGAGAAGCGTGACATGAAAATTATCATCATTGGTGCAGGACAAGTCGGCGGAACTCTCGCAGAAAACCTCGTGGGTGAACGCAATGACATCACTGTTATAGATTCTGATGGTGATACCTTGCGCAACCTTCAAGACCGTCTGGATATTCAAGTCGTCCAAGGTATCGGCTCTCACCCTGATATATTACAAAAAGCTGGTGCAGAAAACGCCGACATGCTGATTGCGGTAACTAATTCCGATGAATCGAATATGATGGCTTGTCAGGTTGCCTATACCTTATATAAAACACCGACAAAAATTGCTCGAATTCGCTCTGAACAATACATCTTGTATCAAGAAAAGCTCTACGGACATCAAGATATTCCGGTCGATCATTTAATCGCTCCAGAACAACTGGTCACAAAATCAATTAAACGATTGATTGATTACCCTGGTGCGCTTCAAGTAGTTGAATTTGCAGATGGCAAAGCATCATTAGTTGCCGTTAAAGCATACTATGGAGGCTTGTTAGTTGGACACGCACTATCTACATTAAAACTGCATATGCCAAATGTAGAAACTCGTGTAGCAGCAATATACCGTCGTGGCCGCCCTATCCGCCCATTAGGTACAACCGTAATCGAAGCCGATGATGAAGTCTTCTTTATTGCTGCAACCAAGCACATACGTGCAGTGATGAGTGAACTACAAAAACTCGAATCCAGTTACAAACAGATCATGATTGCGGGTGGTGGCTTAATTGGTGCAGGTTTGGCTAAACGTTTAGAGCATAAGCACAACGTCAAGTTGATTGAATTTGATCCTGAACGCGCTAAATACTTATCTGCACACCTTGATAATACAATTGTGTTTAATGGTGATGCATCTGATTCTGATTTATTAACAGAAGAAAACGTACAACAAGTCGATGCCTTTATCGCGGTGACGAATGACGATGAAGCCAACATTATGTCAGCAATGCTGGCTAAACGTCTTGGCGCACAAAAAGCCATGGTTCTGATCCAACGTTCAGCCTATGTTGATTTGGTGCAAGGTGGTGAAATTGATATTGCGTTTTCTCCGCAGCAAGCCACCATCTCAGCATTGTTAACTCACGTCCGTCGTGGTGATATCGTTAATGTTTATTCGTTACGCCGCGGTGCAGCTGAGGCCATAGAAGCCATTGCTCACGGTGATAAAAATACATCTAAAGTGGTCAGTAAAATGATCAAAGACATCAAATTACCACCAGGTACCACAATCGGCGCTATTGTGCGTCAAGAACAAGTGATCATTGCCCATTCAGATACGGTAATCGAAGCAGATGATCATGTGATTTTATTCTTAGTTGATAAGAAATATATTTCTGAAGTGGAAAAGCTGTTTCAACCAAGTGCGTTTTTCTTTGGCTAGTGGGATATAAATCAGCTAGCTGCGCCAGAAAGTCGGCGAGAAAAGTACTAACAAAGAAAAGACTTCTAAACGACCAAACAACATCGCGATAACCAAGATCCATTTACCACTATCAGATACCGATGCATAAGTGCCTGCCACATCACCTAAACCAGGGCCTAGGTTGTTTAAAGTCGCGGCTGTCGCTGTAAACGCCGTTATATCGTCCATACCCGTTCCAAGTAGGGCGAGCATAATGATTACAAACACGATTGCGTACGCAGCAAAGAATCCCCACACCGCCTCAACTACACGGTCAGGCATAGCACGATCACCAAGTTTGACTGAATACACAGCTTTGGGATGAATTAAGCGGTCGATTTCACGTTTACCTTGTAAAAACAGCAAAAACACACGGATAACTTTTAATCCACCACCCGTAGAACCGGCACAGCCCCCAATGAAGCTAGCGAAAATAAGTAATATCGGTAAAAACACGGGCCAAGCAGAAAAATCAGTCGTCGCAAATCCAGCAGTTGTACTAATAGAAACGGCTTGAAACATAGCTTGGTCTAGGGCTATTTCTGCCGTTTGGTAGTACTCATAATGAACTAAAACCAGAAAACACACAGCAATCAGCGCAAATTGAATAACCAAAAAGGCCTTGAATTCAGGATCACGCCAATAACCTTTTAAGTTTCGACCTGAAGCAGCAGCAAAATGCAGGGCAAAATTTAACGCTGCAATCCACAAAAACACCACACAAATAATATTAATCACTGGCGAATTATAATAACCCAAACTGGTGTCATGAGTTGAAAACCCTCCAATCGCAATGGTAGAAAAAGAGTGACAAATAGCATTAAACACGTCCATACCACCAAGCCAATAAGCACCAGCACAAGCTATGGTTAAACCTAAATATATAAACCACAATTGCTTTGCCGTTTCGGCGATGCGTGGTGTCATTTTCGAGTCTTTGACCGGGCCAGGGGTTTCCGCGCGATACAACTGCATGCCCCCTACCCCTAATAACGGTAAAATCGCAACGGCGAGTACAATGATCCCCATCCCGCCAAGCCATTGCAGTTGCTGTCGATAGAACTGCATCGATTTAGGTAAAAACTCTATCCCTTCTATCACTGTTGCACCTGTGGTCGTTAGCCCAGAAAACGACTCAAAGAATGCATCCGTAATAGACATGTTCGGTTGTTCTAGAAAAATAAACGGAATAGCACCAAAGCTAGCAAGTACTAGCCAAAATAACGCAACAATCAAAAACCCTTCTTTGGCACGAAGATCGCGTTTAAAGTTTCGATTGGGATACCAAAAGGCGATACCGGTAATAATACAGGTAAGAAACGCAAGCACGAAGGGTAAACCACTGCCGTCTTGGTAAATCAACGACACAAATGCAGGGAGAATCATTGTGACACTAAAAAGTGCAACAAGGAGTCCTAATATCCGAATAATAGCTTGATACTGCATAAAAAATTGTCTGATGAGTTTTGTTCATTATGTGCTTGTTCGCTCAAAATCTAAAGTGAAAAATAAATTTTTTTAGGAAAAATAACCACTTCGCTTATTTAGCAAAGTAAATTGAATGTTAGCGCTTTCTTTTTTTGTACAGTGTGATAAATTTAACAAGGTAAGCGATAGGGAATTGCTTACTTTTACACCTCGTTTAATTCTACTACTTAATTAACGGCTAACAACAACACTAACGTTATAAAAGATAACGCCGCTTTTCGCGATTATTTGTTCAATGGACTGAATTTCTCTATTCTTTTATTTTTATGGCTATTTTAGTCTCTTTCGAGTGCCTGTTATAAACTGTTAACCACAAAGTTATCCACAGCTTATTAGTTTATTTTTATTGTGCTATAGCCAATGTTTATCTGCTATGGCATCCTTGTACCGTACAAATTAAAAAAAGAAATCCACATGTCTGAAATTACTCCGCCTCCGTTTGTCTTAGTTGATGGTTCATCTTATTTATTCCGTGCTTTTCATGGCATGCCTCCGATGTCAAATTCACAAGGACAAGCCACTCACGCCATCTATGGCGTAATTAATATGCTCAAAAGTTTATTGCGCACCTATGACCCGACTCATATTGCAGTGGTTTTCGATGCGAAAGGAAAAACCTTTCGGGATGATATTTATCCGGAGTATAAAGCGAACCGCCCTCCGATGCCGGATGAACTTCGCTCACAAATTGCACCATTACATACCATCATTAAAGCGATGGGCTTGCCGTTAATTGTTGAACCGAATGTTGAGGCCGATGATGTCATTGGTACATTAACTAAACGAGCAACGGCCTTGGGAATGCGCTCATTAGTCAGTACAGGTGATAAAGACATGGCGCAGTTAGTAGATAGCCATGTGACATTAATCAACACCATGAATAATACGCTTATGGATGTGCCTGGGGTGCTAGAAAAATTTGGGGTGGGTCCAGAGCTCATTATTGATTTCTTGGCATTAAAAGGCGACAAAGTTGATAACATTCCAGGTGTACCTGGAGTCGGAGATAAATCAGCTCTAGGGTTACTACAAGGGATTGGTGGGGTTGATGCGATTTATAACAACCTAGATAAAATTGCTAGCTTGGATTTTCGTGGTGCCAAAACCATGGCTAAAAAAATGCAAGAGCATGAGCAAAATGCCCGCTTATCCTATGAATTGGCAACAATAGCGATTGATCTTCCATTAGATTACTCCCCTGATGAGCTCATCATCAAAGACGCAGATAAAGATGCGCTTGCCGAGCTATTTCAGACCTTTGAGTTTAAACGTTGGTATAGCGAGATAACCGGAGAAACTTTTGCTAAAGCCTCGGCGCCAGCAATGACTGCTGCGAAAAAATCCGTGGCTGTAACAGGATCCACTTCTGCAGAAAGTCCCAAAAACGAAGATATTGGCGCAGTACCAGGTAATGTCACAACCACAGCAATGCCTCCGGTCAATCATGACAACTATGAAGTGGTATTAAATGAAGCTGCATTATTAATGTGGTTAGAAAAATGCCGCAACGCTCCGTTATTTGCTATGAATATACAAACCACCAGTTCACATTATATGGAAGCACAAATTGTTGGTTTATCGCTCTGCGTTGGCGTCGGAGAAGCCTGTTATATTCCATTAGCACATGATTACCCTGATGCACCAGAACAACTTGATCGCGATTGGGTTTTAGCACAATGTAAGCCACTCTTAGAAAACACCAAAGCGCAAAAAATTGGACACAACATTAAGTATGATAAAAATGTCCTCGCAAATCACGGAATTACCCTCAATGGTGTCGCTTATGACACTATGCTTGAGTCATATGTACTGAACAGTGTCACAACCAAACATAATATGGATGCACTAGCAGAACATTACTTGGGACATGCAACAATTAATTATGAGACCATTGCAGGTAAAGGTGCTAAGCAACTTACCTTTAATCAAATAGCGCTAGCTGAAGCAGCCCCATATGCTGCAGAAGATGCCGAAGTGATATTTCGTTTGCACGCAGTATTGTGGCCGCAACTTGTTGCCCAACCAGAATTAGCTAATGTCGTCAGTGAACTTGAAGTCCCCTTATCGCAAGTCCTTTCTCGCATGGAACAAGCCGGTGTGTTAATTGACTCGCAACAACTGTTACAGCAATCACAATCACTTGCAGAGCGTATTGTTGCACTGGAAAAAGATGTGCATGCAATGGCTGGTGAGGCTTTTAACTTAGGTTCTCCAAAGCAATTACAAACCATATTGTTTGATAAAATGAATTTACCGGTGTTAAAGAAAACACCCAAAGGCGCACCTTCAACTGCTGAAGAAGTATTACAAGAACTAGCGCTCAATTACCCGCTACCTAAAGCAATTATGGAGTTTCGGGGCTTAAGTAAACTGAAAAACACATACACCGATAAACTACCTAAGATGATCGATCACCGTACTGGTCGAGTCCACACATCCTATCAACAAGCCGTCGCCGCAACCGGTCGTTTATCGTCAACCGATCCAAACCTTCAAAATATACCGATTAGAACCGCTGAAGGACGTAAAGTGCGAGAAGCTTTTGTTGCACGGCCTGGGTATAAAATTGTCGCTGCGGATTATTCACAAATTGAATTACGCATCATGGCCCATTTATCCAAAGATCCAGGCTTACTTCATGCCTTTGCCAATGGCCTTGACGTTCACAAGGCGACCGCCGCAGAAGTATTTGGTGTACCTTTAGAGAGTGTCACCAGTGATCAACGCCGCTCATCTAAAGCGATTAACTTTGGTTTGATTTATGGCATGTCAGCATTTGGCTTAGCCAAACAACTGAATATTCCACGTAATGAAGCGCAAACCTATATGAATACCTATTTTGAACGATACCCTGGTGTGTTGCAGTATATGGAAGCGACCCGCGAAGAAGCTAAGGCTTCAGGCTATGTCAAAACCGTATTTGGTCGTCGTTTATATTTACCAGAAATAAAATCAAGTAATGGTGCTCGTCGTGCTGGTGCTGAACGAGCAGCGATTAACGCGCCAATGCAAGGAACAGCAGCAGATGTTATCAAGTTATCTATGTTAGCGGTGGATAGATGGCTACAAACACAAGATCCCAGTGATATTTGTATGATAATGCAAGTGCATGATGAATTGGTTTTTGAAATAAAAGAACAAAAAGTCGAAGAGTTTTCACGCAAAATTGTTAACTTAATGCAAACAGCTGTGTCGTTGTCGGTGCCATTGATTGTTGAATATGACATTGGAGACAATTGGGAGCAAGCCCATTAGTAGAGGTAAAGAGAGAGTTAAGCTGAGCATAAGACATGCCGTAAAACTGTTAACATTTACAAAATAAATATAGAATATTTTTGTAATTTTATTACATTTTTCTTGATAATTTTTTAACTGTGCCTACAATAGATGTTGTAGGGTACAGAGGTTTATATTAAAACCTTTGTTTAGGCTCCAGCATTTTTTGTTGGAGCTTTTTTTATGCTCGTAAAAAAGATTTGAAATAATTTGAACTAATCCAAACAAGTACTCTCTATAGTACTGTTAATGTGTGTTTTTCCCTTGTTTGAACTGCCCCAGAGTGTGCTGGGGCTTTTTTTTGCCTACGATTTGCTGGCAGGAATATGTTGGCAGGACTTTATATGCAAAGTGCTCTAAGCTTACACTTTTTTACAAAAACACAATGTCGTTATTCGTTCGGTGCTTGATTTATTGTATCTACATCAATGCTTTCTTTTGGCTCTGGCGCTTTTAGTTGTAGCCATTCATCAAGCTTATGCTCTAGTTCATTTAAGCCTATACGAGTTAATGAAGAAAAAGCATGGATTGTTACGTCACCACAAAAAGCCATAGCCGCTTCGCGCGCCATCAAGACTTGGGCTTTGCGTTTACCCGATTTAAGTTTGTCTGCTTTAGTCAGTAAGCCTAATACTGGAATTTCTGCATTAACCGCCCATTGAATCAACTCCTGATCCAGATCTTTAAATGGGTGACGAATATCCATTAGTACTACAAGCCCTGATATACACTTACGTTTTTGCAAATACTCACCTAGTGATTTTTGCCATTTTAACTTCATTGCTAGCGGTACTTTGGCATATCCATATCCAGGTAAATCCACTAATCGGCGTTTTTCATCTAACTCAAACACATTGATTAACTGAGTTCGACCAGGGGTTTTACTGGTACGTGCTAAACCCTTTTGACGGGTTAAGGTGTTTAAAGCACTGGATTTTCCAGCGTTGGAGCGACCTGCAAATGCGACTTCTACGCCACTACTTTGGTCTAAATGCTGAATATCTGGTGCACTAGTGAGGAATTTTGCTTTAGTATAATAGGTCATTGAAGGTATTTCTTATTAAGTAATCTAGGATATGCTTCGATATAGAGTTGTATATTTTACATGTTTTTTTCAATACATTTGCAGCGAATGGTTTTTAATCTGTCTGTAAATGTGTAATATACGCATCATAGCACATATGTGCATAAAGATTATTAACGTTTTTTAAGAGTACTCGTATGAAAAAACTAAGTTTGTTGTTCTGCCTATCATTGACTATTAGCGGTTTTACTTTGGCACAAGGTGATGCAGAAGCAGGTAAAGCGAAATCAGCAACATGTGCAGCATGTCATGGTTCAGATGGAAACAGCATGATTCCAATGAATCCCAAGCTTGCTGGTCAGCACAATAAGTACCTTGTAAAACAGTTACAAGAATTCAAAGCCGCAGCTATGAGCAGTGGTAAAGAAGGCCGTAACAACGCCGTGATGAATGGCATGGCTGTAGGCCTTTCAGAACAAGATATGTTGGATATTTCTGCATACTTTGCTAGCCAAACCGCTAAAGCTGGTGCAACTCCTGAGGAATACATTGCGCCAGGTGCTGCATTATATCGTGGTGGCGATGCCGAACGTAAAATTACAGCATGTATAGCATGTCACGGTCCTCGTGGTAATGGAATGGGTCAAGCAGGCTTTCCTGATATTTCTGGTCAGCACGTGGATTACACGATAAGTCAGCTTAAAATGTTTCGTTCTGGCGACCGTCATAATGACTTAAATGGCATGATGCGTGATATTGCAGCCAAGTTAACTGACGAAGATATTACGATCTTAGCGAATTATCTTGCTGGTCTACACTAAACTATAACTAACTTTCGCTTAATTATTTACAACTAAAGTAGTATTTATTTGTCTTTTTAATGTAAATGAGTTGTAAATGAAAATAATTCATGTATTCTGTCAACAACTTGACGGAACGTACAATAAAGTGTCAGGAAGACCCAAAACAAGTTATTACTCTGTCAAAAATAATAAAAAGTAGAGTTGTTGGTATACATCCAGCTAAAGCCGCGTAAGACGGACAAGCAATACGGGAGAAGTGTAAACCAGCCTAATAAGGTGATAATTTCGATTATCACCTTTTTTCTTTTCTATCTCTTACTAAACATCGATAATCTGTTGTATAATCCACCATTGAATTGCAACATATTACAGAGTCAATCATGCCACGCGTTAAAAAATCCAGAAAAGCAGGTCCAATCGGCATTGCAAATAGTAACGATAAATACGGTAGTCATAAAACTAAATCAAAAAAACCTTCTTCCGTAAAAAAAGATAACGGACGACCGGCAGGTTCGCGTCACTCGGCACCTATTTCTGATAAAACAGTCATCAAAGGCCCCAAAAAAGATCCACGTATCGGCAGTACCAAAAAAATTGATTTAATCGCCACTAAACATAAATTGATAGAGCCTAAAATTAAACGCTACGCAACTCCAGCTCAAGAGCTTGCTGCCTTAGAAGCAGATGACCGTTTAGCCGTATTAATCGACAAATATGATGACGGTCAGCGCTTAAGTAAAGAAGAAAAACAGTACATGGAAGAAAAAATGGCACGTCATCAAGTCTTATGCGATTTGTTAGGCATCAAAGACGAAGAAGATGAAAGCCACGATGAGAGTAAAGAGTTTAGTACTGATGATGATCCGCTTAAGACGTTTGAGTCTATTAATATTAACGATTTTAAATAATATAGTGTGGATTGAGTAGTATGTTTATAGCTTTGGTAATATTAGGAGTGATAGTAGTTGCAGGCTTAGCTTTTTATGCCGGAAAATTATTATCACAACTCAATGAACAAAAAGTAAAACTTGCCGAAGCTAAAGCAAAACAAGCGCAAGTCAGAGCAAAACGTGTCGACAACATCATGATGTCCGTTCATACGATTGCGCTTGCTGTTGAACAACAACAATGTGATTTATCTGAAGGGGTTATCCGCTTAACCAATCTGTTAGACGCCTTACCAATCAACCCTGCACCACAATTTGCTGATATTTACCCAAATATATACCAATTACACGCTAAAATTGCGGATTTTGCGACACATGAAGCACGAGCGGCACTAACCAAAAAAGCCCGTCGAGAACAAGATCTCGCTAGAGAAGCAATCGAAGCCACGTTTGAAAGTGCGATCATTGCTGAAGTAACCCTCTTACGTGACTATCACCCCACTATTTAGACTTTTTTCCTAAGTAAACTATACATTTACACTACATTCGTTGTACAAGTCACGTTATACTATCTTACATAATTATCCCAAGCACAACGAAGTAAATATAGTATGTCAAATTACGATGTAAAAACCTTTCAAGGATTGATCCAAGCGCTACAAGATTATTGGGCTCGTCAAGGATGTGTCATTATTCAACCATTAGATATGGAAGTCGGTGCGGGTACGTTCCACCCAATGACTTTTTTACGCTCTCTTGGTCCTGAGCCAATTTCAAGCGCTTATGTGCAACCTTGCCGTCGTCCTACAGATGGTCGTTACGGTGACAATCCAAATCGCTTGCAACATTATTATCAGTTTCAAGTCATGCTTAAGCCTTCTCCAAAAGATATTCAAGAGTTGTACCTTGGTTCATTAAAAGAACTCGGCTTTGACCCACTCGTACATGATATTCGCTTTGTTGAAGATAACTGGGAATCCCCCACTCTAGGCGCTTGGGGCTTAGGTTGGGAAGTCTGGTTAAATGGCATGGAAGTGACTCAATTCACCTATTTCCAGCAAGTCGGTGGCATTGAATGTAAACCTGTTACTGGCGAAATCACTTATGGCTTAGAACGTCTGGCAATGTACGTTCAAGGCGTAGATAGTATTTATGACTTAGTTTGGACTCATGGTCCAAATGGTCCGGTTACTTATGGCGATGTGTTCCATCAAAATGAAGTTGAACAAAGTGCATATAACTTTGAACACGCCGATGTGGATGCCTTGTTTGCAGCATTTGATCAGTCAGAAAAGGACGCACTAAATCTGATTGAGCATAACCTGCCATTACCTGCTTATGAGCAAGTCATGAAAGCATCGCATTCGTTTAACTTACTCGATGCCCGTCATGCTATCAGTGTAACCGAACGTCAACGCTATATTTTACGAGTCAGAACATTAGCTAAAGCAGTAGCAGAAAGTTATTTTGCAGCGCGTGAAGCGTTAGGCTTTCCTATGTGTAATAAGGAGGCGAAATAATGCGCACCGAAACCCTATTAATTGAATTGGGAACCGAAGAGTTACCACCAAAATCACTTAAAACACTCGCCACTGCTTTTGCATCGAATGTGCAAAAAGAGATTGATGAAGCCCAGCTTGCTTACAGTGACGTCAAATGGTTTGCTAGTCCACGCCGTATAGCCGTGCAATTTGCTGACTTAGCATATCAACAAGCTGATACTGTTGTTGAAAAACGCGGCCCAGCGGTGAGCGCAGCCTTCACTGAAGACGGTCAACCGACTAAAGCAGCAATGGGTTGGGCTCGTGGTAATGGTATTGACGTTGCCGATGCACAGCGTTTAGTTACCGACAAAGGTGAATGGCTGCTACATAAAGCACAAGTCACCGGCCAAGCCTTAGACGTATTAATTGAAGGGATTGTTAGCCGTTCTGTAGCTAAACTTCCTATCCCTAAGCCAATGCGCTGGGGTGATAGTGACACGCAATTTATTCGGCCAGTACACACATTTACGGCAATGTATGGCGCTGATGTTTTACCAGCTAGCGTACTAGATATGCCTTCTAATAATGTGTTACAAGGTCACCGTTTTCATGGTCCACGTACATTTACTTTAGCCCATGCTGATAACTATGAAGCGGCGTGTCGCGAACACTTCGTCGTCGCTAATTATGCTGTGCGCCAAGCTGATATTGCGCAAGGTCTGAATGACCAGGCCCAAGCACTTGGTTTAACTGCTGATTATAATGAAGCGTTATTAGAAGAAATTGCGTCGTTGGTTGAATACCCTGTAGTGCTCCAAGCTAGTTTTGAAGAACGCTTTTTAGCCGTCCCTAAAGAAGCATTGATCTACACGATGAAAGACGATCAAAAATATGTGCCTTTGTTAGATAGTGAAGGCAACTTATCGTCGACGTTCCTGTTTGTAAGTAATATTCAATCATCTGCACCTGAACACGTTATTGAGGGTAATCAAAAAGTTATTCGTCCTCGTTTAGCTGATGCTGAGTTTTTCTTTAATACCGATAAAAAGCACTCTCTAGCATCGCGTTTAGAATCACTCAACAGTATTTTATTCCAAAAACAATTAGGTACGTTGGCTGAAAAGGCCAAACGTATTGAACAAGTTGCTGGGTTTATTGCTCAGTCAATTGGTGCGAATGCAGATCATGCTGCGCGTGCTGGTTTACTTGCCAAGACAGACTTAATGACTGAAATGGTTATGGAATTTCCAGATGTTCAAGGTGTGATGGGTAAATACTACGCATTAAACGATGGTGAAGATAGCAGTGTTGCACAGGCGATAGCTGAACAATATATGCCACGCCAATCTGGTGATGCGCTACCTTCTAGTGATGTAAGTGCGGCAGTCGCTTTAGCGGATAAATTAGATACCCTTGCCGGTATCTTTGGTATTGGCATGTTACCTAAAGGCGATAAAGATCCGTTTGCTTTACGCCGTGCAGCAATTGGTGTGTTACGTATTATTACCGAACGTGATTATGATTTAGATGTGCGTGAACTATTGGCATTTGCAGTCGCCACTTATGGTGACAAGCTCACTAATGCTGACACATTGGATAATGCGGTTGAATTTGTTTTAGGTCGTTTCCGTGCAATGTATCAAGATCAAGGTATTGATACAGACGTCATTCAAGCAGTCAGTGCAAGAAATGTTTCAAAACCCGCAGATTTTGCGGCTCGTGTACACGCCGTAGCCGCGTTTAAAGCACTGCCCCAAGCCCAATCCCTAGCTGCGGCAAATAAACGCGTTGCAAACATTCTGGCGAAGAATGAAGTTCCTGACAGTTCTAGCGTGGATGAATCATTGCTGAATGAAACCCAAGAAAGCAATTTATATCAGCAAATTACTCAGCAACAAGCTACAGTTAACTCAGCGTTAGTTACTAATGACTATACGACTATTTTAACCTCGTTAGCTCAATTACAAGATGCGGTTGATGCATTTTTCGATAACATAATGGTCATGAGTGATGATGCGTCATTACGTCAAAACCGGTTAGCGTTATTGCTACAACTTCGTACATTGTTCTTATCTACCGCAGATATTTCTGTGCTAGCGAACAAATAAAGGATCCATGCTGTAATATGCTTTCTCAAAAATTACGACTGCTAGTACTCGCCGCTGCGATCTCTCTCAGTGGTTGTGCAACTAATGTCAACATCCGTGAATACTTTCCGGTTGTATCAACTACCCCATCGATTAATTATGAAGCCTTGTATCTACGTGGTATTTTTAATTGGTGGGAAGCTGAGCCAGCTTACTTAGTTGTATCTGGAGATGATGGTTTTTATGTTGACGTAAAACTTATCGCAGATGGTCAACCATATGACTTTCGTTTTGCTGATAGTAATTACACTAGTGAACTCAATTGTGGTGCGGATACACCTGACACACCTTTAGCACAGGGTAAAACTCGCGATCTAGTGTGTGTATCAGGATCTCACAATCTACAATTTATCCCATCAGAAACAGGCACTTACCGTTTTAAATTGCTAGCCAATGGTAATCCTACACTAATAATTACTCGAGTGGATATTTAACTGCTATTCGATTTCAATTAGCTGTTATTTTCAGTTAATTCTGAGTTTAGCCAACAATAAAATTGATTGATAAAAAAAGCCTTTTACTGGTTTATCTCAGTAAAAGGCTTTTTTAAATTCTACTACTCACACTTGATCGTTAGCAGTTATACGTCTAAGTTCTCTACGTTTAGTGCATTCGACTCGATAAAGTCACGACGCGGTTCAACTTGATCACCCATTAATGTAGTAAACAATTGATCAGCACTTATCGCATCTTCAATTTTAACTTGTAACATGCGACGCGAATCAGGATCCATCGTGGTTTCCCATAACTGACTCGGGTTCATTTCCCCTAGCCCTTTATAACGTTGGATATATTGACCACGTTTAGCTTCATGCATCAACCAGTCCAACGCATCTTTAAACGACTCTACAGGCTGAGTACGCTCGCCACGTTGGATGTAAGCACCGTCACTCATCATGCCATTAATCGCATCGTTAAGAGCTGCGATCTTTTTATATTCACTCGAATCTACAAAATCATAATCGATATTATAGTTGTAATCGATACCGTGCATACGCATAGTTAACTTGATATAAAAACGGTTAAACTCTTCGTCTTTAACTACTTCACCTAAATACGTTGCACCATCGGACTCATCACTGGTCATTTGGTTGACAAACTTAGTAGTGAAAGTTTGCAGTTTATCCTCATCACTAAAGTCACTGGCACTTAACGTATCTGAATAAACTAACTGATTAAGTATATCAATTGGCATTAAACGGTACATGCGAGCAATCATTTTATCTGTAGCTTGATATTGTAATACTAAGGTTTCGAGAGCCACACCGGTAATTGCTGGTGCTCCTTCTGCAGTAAATAATGATGAGTTATCAACAGCAATCGATGTTAAGTATGCATTTAGTGCATCGTCATCTTTTAAGTATTGCTCTTGTTTACCTTTCTTAATTTTATACAACGGCGGCTGTGCAATATAGACATAACCACGTTCAATGATTTCAGGCATTTGACGGAAGAAGAAAGTTAACAATAACGTACGAATGTGAGAACCATCGACGTCAGCATCGGTCATAATGATAATGCTATGGTAACGTAATTTTTCGGGGTTATATTCGTCACGACCAATACCACAACCTAATGCAGTGATTAACGTTGCGACTTCTTGTGAAGATAACATTTTATCAAAACGCGCTTTCTCTACGTTTAGGATCTTTCCTTTCAATGGCAAAATCGCTTGGTTTTTACGATTACGCCCCTGTTTAGCAGAACCACCCGCAGAGTCCCCTTCCACTATATATAGTTCAGAGAATGCTGGATCTTTTTCTTGGCAATCAGCAAGCTTGCCTGGCAGGCCAGCTAAATCTAATGCACCTTTACGACGAGTCATATCGCGAGCTTTACGGGCAGCATCTCGTGCACGTGCAGCATCAATAATCTTACCGACAATGATTTTTGCGTCAGCAGGGTTTTCTAACAAGTACTCTGTTAATGTTTCACCCATTGCTGACTCTACCGCAGACTTCACTTCAGACGATACTAACTTATCTTTTGTCTGCGATGAGAATTTAGGATCAGGGACTTTAACAGAAATAACGGCTGTTAGTCCTTCACGAGCATCATCACCCGTTGCACTAGTCGCGTTCTTATTCTTTTTATTAAAGCCTTCTTTTTCCATGAACGTGTTTAATGTACGCGTCAACGCAG
Organism: Glaciecola sp.; assembly: GCA_029246415.1. Classification (GTDB taxonomy): domain Bacteria; phylum Pseudomonadota; class Gammaproteobacteria; order Enterobacterales; family Alteromonadaceae; genus Opacimonas. The sequence continues at coordinate 52,652 of JAQWNF010000002.1, read as the reverse complement.
AACGGAAACCAGCTAAGTGAGTACCACCATCGCGCTGTGGAATATTGTTGGTAAAGCAGAATATGTTTTCTTGGAACGAGTCATTCCACTGCATAGATACTTCAACAGCAATGCCATCTTCACGTTCGATATTAAAGTTGAACGGCTTTTGGTGAACCGGAGTTTTGTTTTGGTTTAAATATTCTACGAATGCTTGGATACCACCTTCATATTTAAAGTGGTCTTTTTTACCATCACGTTCGTCTTCTAAAATAATAGAGACACCGGAGTTTAGGAAAGAAAGTTCACGTAAACGTTTGGCTAATATATCGTAATGAAAAACAATATTGGTAAACGTATCTTCACTTGGCCAGAAACGAATTTCTGTACCTGTTGATGTGGTATCGCCGACAGGCGCTAATGGTTCAGATGGCACACCATGAATATATTCTTGTTCGTAAACTTTACCGCTACGTTTGATACGTAGACGTAGTTTGTGTGATAACGCATTCACTACTGAGACACCAACACCGTGTAACCCGCCTGAAACTTTATACGAGTTATCATCGAATTTACCACCAGCATGCAATACTGTCATGATAACTTCGGCTGCAGACACACCCTCTTCTTCATGTATCTCAGTTGGGATACCACGACCATCATCCGAAACAGCAACGGAACCGTCAGTATGGATTTTGATTTTTATATCGGAACAATGACCTGCTAAAGCTTCATCGATTGAGTTATCTACTACTTCAAACACCATGTGGTGTAAACCAGTGCCATCATCGGTGTCACCAATATACATACCTGGACGTTTACGAACTGCATCAAGTCCTTTTAGGACTTTGATACTGGACGAATCATAATTATTTTCTTCAGCCATATACTCACTGCTCCTCTTCTACGTGGCCATGTTCCACGTGAAACATTTTCTTATCATTATATTCTTCAACAAACGAAAGTTGAGATTTCTCGATTGCTGTTACAAACAATTGCGTGTTTGTTGCTAAGAGCGCTTCAATAAAGTTTTTACGCTTATCTAAGTCTAACTCTGCACCAATATCATCTAACAAAAAAATGCCGGACTTATTGGTGGTTTCAAATAAATGTAACGTTTGGGATAACTGTAATGCTGCTACTAGCATTCGTAATTGTCCACGTGATAAACGTTCTATCGCAATCACACCATCTGCTTTAATTTTTATATCTGCTTTATGAATACCTATAGAGGTAAATCCCATCCGCGAATCATATGTTGTTTTTTCTTGCAAAGCAGAAATGAAATCAATGGATTTATCCCAACCCCGATTATACGAAATTTCTAGGGAAAACTCAGGTAAAAATTGCTCTGAAATGCGTTTAAATATCAATTTAAGCGCAGAAATATACTTTTGCCTATCCCCGTCTATCTTTTCACCATATATCGCTAACTGATGGCTCCAATAATCCAATTGAATACTGTCTATTTTTTTACCACTTTGCTGCATTTTCAATAAGGCATTGCGTTGTTTGAGAACTTTGGCATAACCAATGGACAAGTCAAAAAATGATTGTTCCACGTGAAACAATCCCCAATCTAAGAATCGTCGACGATGAGTTGGCGAACCCAAAAGGAGATCAGTAGATTGTGGTGTGAAAATTTGAACAGGAATATAAGACACTAAACTGGCCAAACGCTGTGAACGTTCTCCATTAATACTACAAAGAAATTCATCTTTGTTATTTCGCATTAAACCAATTTTATGGCTTTTATTTTCATTATCTGTGCATTCAGCAAAAACACTAAATTGAGAATGTTGTGATTGAATAACAGAACGATGTTTATTGGTACGAAAAGAACGACCAAAACCAAGATAATGAAGGGATTCTAAAAAGGAAGATTTGCCGCTGCCGTTTTGCCCCACCACCACATTGAGATGTGGTGAGGGATAAATAGTCGCAGATTCTATATTTCGGAACTGCGAGATCTGGACTTTGTCCAGTTTCATAATGAATTCAAGCTAGAGGGACTATAGACGCATTGGCATGATAACGTACAATGCCGAACTATCCATCGCATCTTCAATCAACGCACTTGCATTTGAATCTGATAAGTTAAACTTCACATCATCAGTTTTTAATGCGTTCATCACATCAATCAAGTAAGCAACGTTGAAACCAATCTCAAGATCTTCACCTTGATAGTTAACATCAACAATTTCTTCTGCTTCTTCTTGCTCAGGATTGTTGGCAGTAATTTTTAACTCACCATTAGATAAGTTTAAACGTACACCACGGAATTTTTCGTTTGATAAAATAGACGCACGACTAAATGCTTTCTTCATTACATCTTTATTGGCAATCACCGCTTTTGTAGTTTCTTTCGGCAACACACGACGGTGATCAGGGAAACGGCCATCAACTAATTTAGATGTAAAAACAAAATCTGCTGACTTAACACTAATATGGTTCGAGCCAATTTTAATTTTTACTGAACTGTCATTCGCTTCAATCAATCGATTAATTTCAAGCACACCTTTACGAGGAATAATAACCTGACGTACTGGTAGTGATTCCGTTGTATACGCTAAGTTACATAATGCCAATCGGTGACCATCGGTAGCGACAGTTCGAATGTTATTTTCTTCAGTTTCTAAAGACATACCATTTAGGTAATAACGTACATCTTGCTGCGCCATTGCAAAACTAGTGCTATCAATTAAATGTTTTAAATCACTTTGAGAAATAACAAACTCAACATCAGCTTGCCAATCTTCTAGGTTAGGGTAATCAGCAGCATTTAATGTAGAAAGAGTATAACGACCACGACCTGAACGGATCGTCGCTTTATTACCATCAACTTGGAAAGTAATATCATTACCATCAGAAAGACCACGACAGATATCTACTAACTTTTTAGCAGGGACAGTAATTTCACCCTCTTCATATCCTTCAGAAGATAATGCAAGATGAGAAATTAGTTCTACTTCTAAATCTGTTCCCGTTAAAGTCAACGTACCATCTTTTACGACTAATAAAATATTAGATAAAATTGGCAATGTATGGCGACGTTCAATTGCGCCAGAAACTAATTGCAACGGTTGTAAAAATTGTTCACGGCTGATCGTAAATTTCATGGTCAGGATCTCATTGGCTGTAAGCGTTATCTTATTATGCCATTCTAATGCTTAAGAAGACAAAGTTCTAATTAAATTCTTATAGTCTTCCTTTATATCATGACTTTCTTCTTTTAGCTGTTCGATTTTTCGACAAGCATGTAAGACGGTGGTGTGATCTCTACCCCCAAATCCATTACCAATTTCCGGTAAACTGTGATTAGTCAACTCTTTAGCAAGTGCCATAGCCATCTGTCTTGGCCGAGCAACACTTCGACTTCGGCGTTTGGATAATATATCAGCAACTTTAATTTTATAATAATCAGCAACTGTCTTTTGAATATTATCAACGGTAACTAATTTATCTTGTAATGCTAATAAATCACGTAACGCCTCTCTAACGAAATCAATACTAATTTCTCGACCCGTAAAATTAGCGTTTGCTATTACCCTATTTAACGCCCCTTCTAATTCTCGAACATTAGTACGTAATCGTTTGGCAATAAAGAAAGCAACTTCGTTGGGTAACTTAATTTTATTTTCTTCAGCTTTACGCATTAAAATCGCAACACGAGTTTCTAATTCTGGTGGTTCGATCGCTATCGTCAATCCCCAACCAAAGCGAGATTTAAGTCTATCTTCAACCCCAACAATTTCTTTGGGGTATTTATCTGAAGTAAGAATGATTTGTTGGTTGCCCTCAAGTAAGGCATTAAAGGTATGAAAGAACTCTTCTTGAGAGCGGTCTTTACCTGCAAAAAACTGAATATCATCAATCAACAATGCATCGACCGATCGGTAATACCGTTTAAATTCATCAATTGCGTTATTTTGTAGTGCTTTAACCATATCTTGAACAAAACGCTCAGAGTGCATATACACAATTTTAGCATTAGGCTTAGTCGCGGCAATACCGTTACCAACAGCATGTAGTAAATGAGTTTTACCTAAACCCGTTCCACCATAAATAAATAACGGGTTATAAGCGCCACCTGGATCGTTTGCAACAGAAGTCGCAGCAGCACGAGCTAACTGGTTTGATTTACCCTCGACAAAATTATCAAATTGATAAGTGGGGTTAATATTGCTTTTATGCTGTGACACCATCGCAGGAATATTTGTCGGAGCAGCCACACTTGGAGTAGCTACCTCTGGTTGTGCATTTGTAGTATTGGGTAAACTGGTCTGAATAGATGAATTTGAGACAGCAGAAGTGACTGCGCTATTTGCTTGGATAGTGCGCTTTGCAAACACATCCAATATTAACTTCGGAGTCTCTCCTGAACCCGTGTGGTATTCAGTGATCAAATGAGAAATTTGATTTAGGTATTTATCTCTGACCCAATCAAGTACAAAACGATTTGGTGCAAAAAGTGTAATAGCAACTATTTGACCATCTTCTAATTGTAGATCAGCCTGTAATGGTCTTATCCACATATTAAATTGCTGTGCGTCTAAATCAAGCGATAAACGCTCTAGACATTGCTCCCAAAGTTGCATGACTCACCCTTTATAATTATTATCTGTGGCTAAGTATACGCCTATCCACAGGGCAGACAATAATTATTGTCAGTAAACGCATTAACACTATGTTATTACTGATATTTTACTTGTGGATAAAAAATATCAAAAGATCGATAAAATTAGCTTTACAACAATAAAGTATTCTAAAAAGAACGTTTTAGAGTAAAAAACAGCAAATGAAAATCCGTTACAAAAAGGTACTGTGGATAAAAAATAAACATTAATAATTATCCAACGCATGCACCAAAGTGAAGAATAAGAAAATAATAATAATCGTTCAAAAACTAGAAAACGAATAAACAGATTGTAAGCTAAAAACGTTTGATCAATTTCTGTGCTATTTATACAATAAACGGAGCAATAATCATTGACAAAGCTGGATTAGATCTCTATTATTGCGCGTCCTTTTACAGCGGTATTGATGAATTTCACGTCATTGGCTTAATCGAACCTATATTTATATAGTGGTATATGTTCAGCCAGTAACAACATTTTTTACGCATTGTGTTTAACTAAACTATAAAGTAGAGACTTAGGTAATGAAAAGAACATTTCAACCAAGCAATTTAAAACGCGCTCGTTCACATGGTTTCCGTGCTCGCATGGCAACTAAAAATGGTCGTAAGATTCTTGCAAATCGTCGTGCAAAAGGTCGCGCACGTTTATCTGCATAATCAAAACACATAACGATTATTAAAGTGGGTAACGTATCGTTCACTCGGGAGTTGCGCCTGTTAACTCCGGCCCACTTTAGTTATGTTTTTGCTGAAGCTATTCCTGCACCTTCAAAACACGTCACAATATTAGCTAGAACTAATCCGCAAAATAACCATCCTCGGTTAGGCATCACTATTGCCAAAAATCGTGTTAAGAAAGCACACGACAGGAATAGATTAAAGCGCGTTATCAGAGAAAGTTTCCGTCATTACCAGCATTTTTTACCAAATGTTGATATTATCGTGATCGGAAAGAGTAATCTTGATACTCTTAGCAATCAAGAATTTAATGAACTGCTTAACACCCTATGGAAAAAACTAAAAACACGCTGCGAAAAATCTTAATTTTTCCATTCATAGCGCTGATTAGGTTTTACCAAATCGCGATTTCTCCCTTTTTAGGCAGTAATTGTCGTTTTCATCCAACGTGTTCTCAGTATGCATTAGATTCATTTAAGACCTATGGATGTATAAAAGGTGTTTGGTTATCTGGCCGTCGCATATTAAAATGTCATCCGTTTCATCCAGGTGGGATTGATCCCGTGCCTGATAACAATAAAAACCATAAACCTAAGTAAGAGACCAAAATGGAATCACAACGTAGTTTTATGCTTATTGCCCTTGCGCTAGTGAGTTTTTTACTCTGGCAAGAATGGCAGTTAGCATACGGGCCAAAAGCGGTCACGCCAGTAGAGCAATCACAAAATGAATTAGCGTTACCAGAAGCTAAATTTGTCGCGAGTACTAATTCAACCGTCCCTATCTCACAAAACAGCTCGGCTACTAACAGTGCCGTTGATGTACCCGCAGGAATGGCAAGTCAACCTAATGTTCCTGTTGCACAAAATCAACAAGGTCAAAGTCAGCGTTTTGTAGATGTAGTTACTGATACATTATTGGTTACTATTGATTTACTAGGTGGCGATGTTGTTAAAGCTAATTTAGTCAAATATCCAGTAACAGAAGGTTCTAGCGATTCGTATAGTTTATTACGTCCTAACGCTGCAGCATTATATGTCGCACAAAGTGGTTTAATTGGTGCAAATGGCCCAGATGCAAATCCTGAAGGTCGCCCTTTATACACAACGGGTAGCATGCAATATACAATGAGCAACGATACCTTAACTGTCCCGCTAACTTGGGTCGGTAATGATGGCATTCAAATTAGCAAGAATTTTGTATTTACCCGTGGTAGTCATGCTATTGAATTACAACAAACTGTTGCTAACAACTCTAGTAACACTGCTATTGTTCAGCCATATGCACAGTTAAAACAAACTTTCGCTTTGCCTGAAGGCAATATGTTTATGCCAACATATCGCGGTGCAGCATACGGAACAGAGCAAGAACAATATCAAAAGCATTCATTTGGCGATATTGAAGAAGAAAATCTACGCGTAGCGACACCAGCTGGCTGGATCGCAATGATTGAACATTATTTCTTATCAGCTTGGGTACCACCGCAAGATAAAACTAACACTATTTATACGCGTTCAATCAATAACGAGTATGCAACAATCGGTTATACCTCTGAACCTATCAGTATTGCTGCTGGTACACAGGCAACGTTAGAAAGTGTTCTATATTTAGGTCCAAAAGACCAAGATACACTCAAGCAATATGCGACAGGCTTAAACTTAACTGTCGATTATGGCTTTTTATGGTTTATCTCTGAATGGTTATTCTGGTTACTACAAATCATCCAAGGTGTTGTGGTTAACTGGGGTGTAGCTATTATTATCATCACCATTATTGTTAAAGGGATCATGTATCCACTGACCAAAAAACAATATGAGTCGATGGCAAAGATGCGCGTATTAGGACCTAAAATGACTCAGCTAAAAGACCGTTTTGGCGATGATCGTCAGAAAATGTCTCAAGCGATGATGGAGTTATACAAGAAAGAAAAAGTTAACCCTATGGGTGGCTGTTTCCCTCTTTTATTACAAATGCCAATCTTCCTAGCCTTATACTGGGTATTCCTAGAAAGTGTGGAATTACGTCAAGCTGACTTTGTATTGTGGATCACGGATTTATCAACCAAAGATCCATTCTTTGTCCTACCAATATTAACTGGTATTTCAATGTACATGTTACAAAAACTTCAGCCAATGACTGTGACTGATGAAATGCAAAAGAAAATCATGCAGTTTATGCCTGTTATGATGACCATTTTCTTTATGTGGTTCCCAGCCGGTCTAGTACTGTATTGGTTAGTAAGTAACGTTATTACGTTGATCCAAGCAAAAATGATTTATGCATCAATGGAAAAACGTGGCATAAAAGCACACTAAGCTTTTAACACCATATCGATAAGCCGTTTGTTTCAAGCCTGTCTTGATAAAAGCAAACGGCTTTTTTATTGGCAAATTGTACTTGTGACCTAAAAGCACCGTATAATATGCAACAACCATTTTTTATAAGGAAACCTCCATGCCTACTTTTGATATTGTCTCTGAAATTAATAAAGTTGAAGTCGCTAATGCTGTTGATAATGCTAATCGTGAATTGGCAACACGCTTTGATTTTCGTGGCGTAGAAGCCTCGTTTAAACTGGTTGATGAAACCGTTGAAATCATCGGTGAAGGTGAGTTTCAACTTAAACAAATGATGGACATATTGCGTAACTCTTGTGTCAAACGCGGTGTCGATACTAAATCTCTAGATATGCAAAGTGTCGATCGCACAGGTAAATTACATAAACAAAAAATAGTATTCCAAGAAGGGATCGACCAAGCTACCGCTAAGAAAATCGTTAAGTTGATTAAAGATGCCAAAATGAAAGTACAAACAGCTATTCAAGGTGAAAAGCTTCGTGTTACTGGTAAAAAACGTGATGATTTACAGCAAGTCATGCAGTTAGTAAAATCTGCTGACTTAGACCAACCATTTCAGTTTGAAAACTTCCGAGACTAATTCACTATGAGTGTTGTTGATCAAGTTACTGCCAGCCCTGATGTTTTTCATCAATATACCATAGTAGCGCAAGCTACTGCTGTAGGAAAAGGCGGAGTGGGTATCATTCGTGTATCGGGGCCTCAAGCGCAAACTGTCGCGCAGGCAATTATTGGTCATTGCCCCGCCCCACGTTATGCCCATTATGGTGACTTTGTTGGCACTGATGGCATTGTACTTGATCAAGGGATTGCGATCTTTTTTCCCAATCCGCATTCATTCACTGGCGAAGATGTCCTTGAGTTACAAGGGCATGGCGGTCAGATCATTATGGACATGCTGATCCAAGCTATCCTAGCTCAACCTAATATTCGTTTAGCCAAGCCTGGTGAATTTTCTGAACGTGCATTTTTGAATGATAAATTAGATTTGGCACAAGCCGAAGCGATAGCAGATTTAATCGATGCATCATCGGAGCAAGCGGCACGCAGCGCATTGCGCTCACTTCAAGGTGAGTTTTCAAAACGTATCAATGAACTGGTAGAAAGCATCATTCATTTACGTATGTATGTAGAAGCTGCTATTGATTTTCCAGAAGAAGAAATCGACTTTTTATCCGATGGTAAAGTTCAAGGCGATTTAAACCATATTGTCACTACCCTTGCCAATGTACAGCAACAAGCTAAACAAGGCAGTATTTTGCGCGAAGGTATGCAAGTAGTGATCGCTGGTCGTCCTAATGCTGGCAAATCGAGTCTGCTCAATGCGTTATCAGGACGAGATGCTGCTATTGTGACTGAAATAGCAGGGACTACACGTGATGTATTGTCCGAACATATTCATATTGATGGCATGCCACTGCATATCATTGATACTGCAGGACTGCGCGATAGCCCAGATATTGTAGAACAAATTGGCATTGAACGAGCATGGCAAGCGATTCAAAATGCCGATCGTGTATTATTTATGGTTGATAGCCATACTCAAGCTGATGACAGTACTGATCCGCATCAAATTTGGCCTGAATTTATGGCAAAACTGCCGCCAGAATTAGGGGTTACTGTGATCCGTAATAAAGCAGATTTAAGTGGTGCGCCTGTTGGTTTTAGTAATGATCATGGTTATCCTACATTTACAATCAGCGCAGCATTACAAGATGGTGTTGATCTGGTCACTGCGCATTTAAAAGATTGCATGGGCTTTGATACCACTAGCGAAGGTCAGTTTATCGCTCGGCGTCGCCATGTATTGGCTATTGAAGATGCGGCTAATCATCTATATACAGGTAAAGAACAACTCGAATCTCATTTTGCAGGTGAATTACTCGCTGAAGAATTACGTTTAGCGCAATTATCACTTAATGAAATTACAGGCGAATTTAGTTCTGATGATTTATTAGGTAAAATTTTCTCTTCATTCTGTATTGGTAAATAATCATGCAACAAATTGAAATTATTGTCGGCTCAGTACTAGGCGCAACAGAATATGTAGCAGATGCAATTGCAGCGGCATGCCAAGAGCTTGAATTAACGGCCAATGTGCATTTTTCGCCTAATTTTATAGAGATTAATCCTGATGCAACATGGATAGTGTGTAGCTCAACCCATGGAGCTGGCGATTTACCTGATAATATTCAAGCATTTAATAAACAATTACAAGATTGTGCCTTAACCAATTCGTTTTTAATAGTCGGCTTAGGTGACAGTAGCTACGATACCTACTGCCAAGGTGCACAAACATTGTATGATACTATGCTAAATACCGGTGCAACTGCTTTGCAACCCCCCTATTTAGTTGATGTATTGCACCACCCGATTCCAGAAGATGTGGTAATGACATGGATCACGCCGCATTTGACAGCACTTAATAATACCTGCGGTGAATAAAGCATTAATATGAATCAAGCTGAACTCCATGCTTTGCAACAACCTATCAGTCATTACGCACGCGTTTTATATTGTGTGTATTTACGGCCGCATGCAAATAGTTTGAGTGCCGCAAGTGAACCTATTAAAAACAAAGCGATAGGCCTATTATTAGGTGATGAATATAAATCATTTACGCAAGGCAGACAGATTAATTCAGTGCTCCAAGAGTTAATAGATGTTGGGCTAGTCAATATCAATGCTAAAACCGATCTTTCGCGCAGTATCCAAGATCAACGTGTTGCGCTACCATTAATGGTATTAAAAGATGACGCTTATCATGTATTACACGGAGCGGTCTCTGCAATGCAGCCTGATTGGTTGCCCGATGAAACCTTGTACCAAGAACTATCATCATTGGTAGGGTTAATCGATAAAAGTTATACATTAGAAGATGTCGGTGAGTTTGTCGCTTATTGGTTAGGGCGACCACAAAATCGTTTTACCTTATTTCAATGGACCCAAAAATTTGTATTACAACGTAAGCAATTTGCACAACGTAGTAGTCGACAACAGACAGCACAAACATTGATAGGCAGTCAACAAGTCAAAGTAACCGCAGGCATTGTAGCGGATGATAAAACCCGAGCCCTTGTTGAAAAATATAATAAACCTAATAACGAAGATTGAGAATAATTGTGGATAATATTGCAGATAAAATTGATCGTTTAGCCAAAACTTTAGGGAAGCGCACTCCTCTAGAGACAGATTATATTAGCTATGAAAACTTACGTAGTGATTATGAATCTAAAGCTAATGCTGAGATCAGGCAATTACAACACGCAACCAAAAAAGATCGCATCGCATCTTTGCATGGTAATGCCGATCTTAATCCCGATTGGCGTTTTACCACACTAGTTAATGATGCCGATGATGTTAATGAAGCAATCAGTATTGCCCAGTCGTTTATTGCCGCACATGATGATCCTCATTGGCGTAATAACAGCTCGCACATGATGATTTTTTATGGGGATTATGGCCGAGGAAAATCTCATATTGCGGGTGCAATTGCGCATGAGTTAATAGAAAAATATGAAACGAGCGTCTTGTACCGCCAGTTAAGTTCACTGTTAGATATGCGTTTTTTCTCTTATGATTTTAATTCTAAAGATAGCGTAGGTGAAAATTTCCGTCGTCTACAACGGGATTTACTTAATGTTGATTTACTTATTTTGGATGAAGTGTGTGTCAACGAGACTATGCTTAAGAAAAATGCACAGAGCTGGTTAGGTAATTTACTGCGCCAACGCTTGGTCAATCATAAAAATTGTATATTGATTACTAACCATGATCTCCCTGATCTAGAAATAGCATTAGGTAAGTATTGCGCCGAATCGATTAACGAATACGATAAGTACAAAGTAAGGTTTACCGGCCCTAGTCGTCGAGAACAACTTGGCCCAGAGGCGATTACTAGCACTCCGGTGCAGCACTCTGCTGGTGTACCTAAAAATGCAGGTCAAACTTATCCACAACCCCCTGCGCAAGCTCCCACACATAGTAACTATACTAATCGACCTCAAGGTGGTTACCGACCAGGGCAGGACTTATATAAGTAGTTGTTTAAAACACTCTATTAGTGCCTATATTACAATTCATTTAAGTGGGGTAAGGCGTTAAATGCGCCTTTCTTTTCACAAGTTTTAGCCCCAATTTGACTCGCAAACTTAACTGCTTTAATCAATGTATCAGCATCAAAGGACTGAGTTGAGCTGATATCATGCATTGTACAGTAACTTAAAAAACCACTAATAAATCCATCACCTGCACCAGTGGTATCCACTACTTTTTGCGGCATGTAAGGTGTGATATGAAGATCATTCACTGATTTATTGATCACCGTAATAGGATTAGCGCCATCGGTAATCAAAATCACCGCACCATTGGCAACACTATCATTAATGATTGTTGTAAAATTAGGAATAACAGTTTCTAAATGGGCATATTCTTCTTTACTAAATTTCAAAATATCAGCCAATATCATCAAGTCACCTACTCTCTCTGGTAAATACTGGACTTGTTCTACTGGCCACAGGTTTTCTCGTAGATTGACATCAAGACTGATTAACGCACCCGTTTTTTGGATTGCCATTAACCCTAATAACGTTGCATTATGATTAGCTGGTAATGTAGACGTATTCGAGCACAAATGAATAATATCGCCAGAAGTAAATGGATAGGCTGTTAACGACTCTGCAGTAAAATCTAAATCTGCAGTATTATGACGATAAAACTGAAAAGAACGCTCACCGCTGTTATCCAAACTAACTAAAACTAAGGCAGTTGAATTTTCAGATACAGGACTAAATACAAGATCGACATCTACACCTTCTAATTCAGATCTTAATAACTGTCCCATCGCATCGGTGCTTAAAGTGCCAATAAAAACACTTTTTTGTCCTAATTTAGCCACGCCTACAGCTACATTAGCAGGGGCACCACCAGCACATTTAATACAGTGTGATGGATTAGTATCTGAAGGTAATAAATCAATTAATGCCTCACCGAATGAAATAATAGCCATGTAACGCTCCTATTTAAAATTTTTGTATTGTATTTATGTAAATACGATGTAAACTATATCATATAGCTTAATCGATTAAGTATCAAATTAAAGGTTACAAAATGTCACTAAAAAATAAAGTTCAACTTATCACCTATGTAGATCGCCTTGCTAATGGCGGATTGGATAAACTCGATACACTGCTTACAAACGAATTTGCAGGTCTGTTTGGTGGCGTTCACCTATTACCTTTTTTCAACCCAATTGATGGCGAAGATGCTGGATTTGATCCCATCGACCATACTGAAGTTGATGCACGTATTGGTACTTGGGCAGACATTGCTTCTATTGGGGCTACTCACGATATTATGGCAGATTTGATCGTCAACCATGTGTCTGCGCAATCTTTAGTTTTCCAAGATGTATTAGCAAAAGGTTCACAATCTCCCTATTTTGACTTGATCATGACCAAAGAAAAAGTATTTGGCAATGAGGCGTCACAGGCAGATATAGATAAAATTTACCGCCCGCGCCCTACTCCTTGTTTTACTCCTATGACCTGTGCCACAGGCGAAGTAATGAATGTGTGGACGACTTTTACTTCCAATCAAATTGATATCGATGTTACTGGTGAACAAGGCCAAGCCTACTTAGACCGTATTCTAGATACATTTGAACAAAACAATATCAAACTAATACGCCTTGATGCAGCTGGATATGCAATTAAAAAAGCCGGGACTAATTGCTTTATGCTGGATGATACATTTGATTTTATCAATGCACTATCAGCTAAGGCTAACTCTCGTGGTATGAATTGTTTAGTAGAAATACACTCGTATTACAAAACTCAAATAGAAATAGCCAAACGTTGCGAAGCTGTTTATGATTTTGCATTACCGCCTTTGGTACTGCACACTTTGTTTAACAACGATCCTCAAGCATTGTATGATTGGTTGAGTATCGCACCACGTAATTGTGTCACAGTATTAGACACACACGATGGTATTGGTATTGTTGATATAGGACCTGAAGGCGATAAGCCAGGCTTGTTAACGCATGAACAAATAGATAACTTAGTCGAATCAATTCACCGTAATTCACAAGATGAAAGCAGAAAAGCTACAGGCGCTGCGGCAAGTAACGTCGATTTATACCAGGTTAACTGCACGTATCTCGATGCATTAGGGAATAACAAACAAGATTATTTGTTGGCAAGAGCAATTCAATTTTTTGCGCCTGGGATCCCTCAAGTCTATTATACAGGGGTGTTAGGCCTAAACAATGACATGCCTTTGTTAGCCAAATCACAAGTAGGTCGTGATATTAATAGACCTTACTTAGATGAAACCATTTTGCAAAATGCATTGGCTACACCATTTTTTGCTGCAATGAAAACCTTGATACAATTACGTAATAGCCATCCAGCATTTAATGGTGAATTTACCATTACACTTGATGAAAAGGTACTTAGCTTGCAGTGGCAATTAGCTGAAGATGTGATTTGTTTACATGTAGATACCCATAATCATACTGCTAGCATTGTTACTATTAACAATAATGTAGTTTTACAAACTATTGATATTAAAGATGAAAGTATAAAATAAACATATTTGCTTACGCTTTTTACAACCTTTTACCCATTGCTTGCGACTACACTGTTAAGACTGATACAAAATCAATCAATACAACAGGATAGTCATTATGAAACTACTTCAACGCAAGCAATGGGCTACTACTCCAGCCTTTGTTAACCAGCTGTTTAACCTACCGCTCACTCTAACACTCACCCTATTTATCTTTATTTCGGCAACGATTAGCTTCTCTATTCATGCAAAAACGTTACAAGAAAGCTTTTCAGCTTCGCCTGGTGGCGGTTTACAAGTCAAAACTGATGCCGGAAAAATTAACGTAACTACTCATAATAATCCTACTATTTTGGTAAAAGTTGAAATAGATGGACAAGATCAAGATGATTTTAGTGTTGAATTTATTCCTAAAAATGGAAATCTACAAATTATCGGTGATCGCTATAACAAAAATAACAACTGGCGCTGGAGCAAACAATTGCGCGTTAGTTTCAATATAACAGTGCCAAGTAAATATAATGTGCAACTGAGCACCGCTGGTGGCAGTTTACGTATAGAAGATTTAATCGGAAATGTCGATATACACACATCTGGTGGCAGCATTGACCTCGGTAATATCAGCGGCGACGTACAAGCAAAAACATCCGGTGGCACCATTAAGGCAGGTAATATCAATGGTAACGTCCTGCTATATACTTCTGGAGGCAGCATTAAAGTAGGTGAAGTTCAGGGTGAACTGAGCGCTAAAACCTCAGGAGGGAGTATTAAAGCCACGTTTGCACAACAAATTACTCAGAATACAGAATTAAAAACGTCTGGAGGCAGTATTGAGGCCACTTTACCTGCTCAAATCCGAGTAGATCTAAAGGCTAGTACTTCTGGTGGTCGAGTATCATCTGATTTTTTAGTCAATGGTGAGATCAGTAAACGCAAAATTGAGGGCAAAATTAATGGTGGTGGTCCAAAACTAATATTACACACATCAGGTGGTAGTGTTAAAATACGAAAAAACAATAATATCAATAACTTAATGTAGATATACATATTTACCCACAAGTTGATCAAAGCATATACATATATGTGGATAACTACACAAATAACTTGAGTTCAACTACTGTATATTAAGATCATAACTTTTCTTCAAATATGCCTTGTGGATAACTAGGCATGTTATACACAAGCTATACGCACTTACAAACGCTGCTTAAGGACAGTTATGATCGCTGTAAGTTTATAATTTATATAGAAAAAAATGCCTTACACACAGAAAACACCACCCTTAATAATAATAGTAATAATCTATACTCTATTTAAAAGCTTATATATATTAGAGGAGATGCTTTTCACAAAGCATTGTTAACTTTCTAGCAAATCAGCTAAAATGCAAACGTCAAATTTTATAGGTCAAGTTACATGTTTTACGAAAAAGCATACGATGTCATTGTAGTAGGTGGTGGTCATGCCGGCACCGAAGCTGCGCTTGCTGCTGCCCGCATGGGTGCGCAAACGTTATTGTTAACGCATAACATGGATACGTTAGGACAAATGTCTTGTAATCCTGCCATTGGTGGGATTGGAAAAGGACATTTAGTCAAAGAAATAGATGCACTTGGTGGTGCTATGGCACATGCTATTGATTTAGCTGGGATCCAATTTCGAACGCTGAATGCGTCGAAAGGCCCCGCGGTGCGCGCTACGCGCGCACAAGCTGATCGAAGCTTATATCGAAATGCCGTACGAAATATGCTTGAGCATCAAGAAAACTTGACCATTTTCCAACAATCTTGTGATGATATTATCGTTGAACAAGACCGTGTTACTGGTGTGGTAACACAAATGGGTTTAAAATTTAAAGCAAAAACTGTCGTCATCACAGTGGGTACTTTCCTCGGTGGTACAATTCACATAGGATTAGAGAATTATAAAGGTGGCAGAGCCGGCGATCCACCATCAATAGCACTCGCTGAGCGCTTACGCGCATTACCATTTAGAGTTGATCGTTTAAAAACAGGCACCCCTGCCCGTTTAGATGCCCGAACGTTAAATTATGATGTGATGCAACCGCAACCAGGTGATACACCTTTGCCAGTATTTTCATTCATGGGCAATGTCGCTCAACATCCTCGACAAATTCCATGCTACATCACACATACCAATGAACGTACACATGAGATAATTCGTGGTGGATTAGACCGTTCACCCATGTACACCGGAGTCATTGAAGGCATTGGGCCACGTTATTGCCCAAGTATTGAAGATAAAATTAATCGTTTTGCCGATAAAGACTCGCATCAAATATTTGTTGAGCCTGAAGGGTTAAACTCAATAGAAATCTATCCCAATGGTATTTCAACGTCATTGCCATTTGATGTACAGTTTGATTTGGTACGTTCCATTAAAGGATTTGAAAGTGCTCACATCATTCGTCCTGGATATGCGATTGAATATGACTTTTTTGATCCGAGAGACTTAAAACAATCCTTAGAAACCAAGTTTATTGGTGGATTATTTTTTGCTGGGCAAATCAATGGTACTACTGGTTATGAAGAAGCTGGTGCACAAGGATTAATTGCCGGTGCTAATGCTGCATTACAAACTCAAGATAAAGAAGCGATCAGTTTACGTAGAGATCAAGCATACATCGGCGTGTTGATTGATGATTTAGCAACTATGGGTACCAAAGAACCGTATCGCATGTTCACATCTCGCGCAGAATATCGATTATTGCTACGTGAAGACAACGCAGATATGCGTTTAACGCCGTTAGGTCGTGAAATTGGATTAGTAGATGATGCGCGTTGGGCTGCATTTAACGAAAAATTAGAATTAATTGAATTAGAAAGACAGCGCTTGAAAGGTCAATGGATCCATCCTAACCACGAAGCGGTGCCTGTGTTAAATCCAATGTTAAAAAATGCAATTAACCGTGAACATTCACTGGAAGAAATGATCCGCAGACCAGAAATGACTTATGCCAAATTAATGGAAATAGAAAGTTTAGGTCCAGGCTTAACGCACATGCAAGCGGCCGAACAAGTTGAAATACAAATTAAGTATGCCGGTTACATTGAACGCCAAAAAGAAGAAATAGCTAAAACCCAACGTCATGAAATGACTTTGTTACCACCAGAATTTGATTATTCGCAAATTTCAGGATTATCCAATGAAGTGGTGGCAAAATTAACCGATGCTCGTCCAGAAACATTAGGTAAAGCTTCACGTATTTCAGGGATCACGCCTGCAGCGATTTCATTGCTATTGGTATATTTGAAAAAACATAACATGCTGCGTAAGTCTGCATAGATTTTTGCAAAAAAAATAAGGCGCAGTAAATGACTCAACAGTCACAAGTATTACAAGCAAACGACCAACAATTGGTACAAAAATTACAATTTTTGATCAGTAAAACCGATTTGGATGTGTCAGATTTGCAGCAACAGCAATTGGTGATGTACATCGAGATGATGCACAAGTGGAACAAAGCGTATAACTTGACCTCTATTCGTCAGATTGATGATATGTTGGTTAAGCATATTTTAGATTCTATAGTGGTCGCGCCGCTCCTGAAAGGAAAACGCTTTATCGATGTGGGTACCGGACCTGGATTACCCGGTATTCCATTGGCTATTATGCATCCTGATTACGAATTTGTGTTGTTAGATTCATTAGGAAAACGCGTAAGATTTATGCAACAAGTTGCATATGGGTTAAAATTGAGTAATATTTTGCCAGTGCAATCACGGGTAGAAGAATACACGGACCCGCATGGTTTCGACGGTGTGATATCGCGTGCATTTGCAAGTATAAAAGATATGTTGCACTGGTGCGGTCATTTGGTAAATACTAACGGTGAGTTTTTAGCGTTAAAAGGGCAATACCCAGAAAACGAATTGACCGATATGCCGGCTGGTTATGTACTCACTGAATCCGTACAACTTCATGTACCGCAACTGATTGGTGATCGTCACTTGATCAGAATTAAATCAACTGTTTAATCAGATAAAAGAGAATGCCGCGTGGCTAAAATTATTGCAATAGCGAATCAAAAAGGTGGAGTAGGTAAAACCACATCGACAGTGAATGTCGCGGCATCAATGGCTGCAACTAAACGTCGGGTTTTATTGATTGATCTTGACCCGCAAGGAAATGCAACGACCGCCAGTGGCGTGTCAAAACACGATGTAGAAAATACGTGTTATGAATTATTGATTGAAGATAAACCTGCCAAAGAAGTGATTATCACAGAAACCAGTGGGAAATATCATTTGATTGCGGGCAATTCTGATAATACCGCGGCCGAAGTTAAATTAATGGAACTGTATGCTCGAGAAGTTCGCTTGCGCAATGCACTTGATTCGGTTCGTGATGATTATGATTTTATTTTTATTGATTGCCCGCCTTCGCTGTCACAATTGACAGTGAATGCGTTAGCCGCTGCTGATTCGGTGATCGTTCCTATGCAATGTGAGTATTATGCGTTGGAAGGCTTAACTGAATTAATGGGCACAATTGAAAAGTTAGCGTCAGTGGTAAACAAAGATTTATGCATTGAAGGAATTTTGAGAACCATGTACGATCCGCGCAATCGATTAGCCAATGATGTCTCAGAACAACTAAAACGACATTTTGGAAAATTAGTATATCGCACGGTGATCCCACGCAACGTTCGTTTAGCAGAAGCACCAAGTTATGGCACACCTGCGATGTATTATGATAAATCTTCAACCGGTGCCAAAGCTTATCTAGCATTAGCTGGAGAAATTCTTCGTCGAAAAGATACTGTCGCTACACAAAAAATTGCATAGGAATTAACATAAAATGGCTGGAAAAAGTAAAGGGTTAGGTAGAGGATTAGATGCGTTGTTAACCTCTTCGCGCGCTACTGCCCCTGATGAAGTTACTTCTGATGGTCAGCCAAGTTCAGTTTCCCTTGACGGCACATTACGTCATATTCCAATTGAATTTTTACAACCGGGTAAATATCAACCGCGAAAAGATATGTCACCTGAAGCCCTTGAAGAATTATCAACGTCAATTCAAGCCCAAGGTATTATTCAACCAATAGTAGTTCGCAGTATAGGTGAAAACAAGTACGAAATTATTGCGGGTGAACGTCGATGGCGTGCATCTCAAATGGCAAAATTACATGAAGTACCTTGTTTAATCAAAGAAGTGCCAGATGAAGCAGCTGTTGCCATTGCGTTAATTGAGAATATTCAACGCGAAGATCTCAACGCGATGGAAGAAGCACAAGCACTTGATCGCCTGATGAAAGAATTTGAATTAACCCATCAAGAAGTAGCACAAGCAGTGGGCAAATCACGTACAACAGTGACAAATTTGTTACGCTTAAATTCATTGACGGACGAAGTTAAAAAACTGCTTGAGTATGGTGATATTGAAATGGGTCATGCTCGAACATTACTTGCGTTATCAGATGATATGCAAGTTGAAGCGGGTAAACATGTAGCTGGCAAAGGGCTAAGTGTTCGTGAAACTGAAAACTATGTACGCAAATTACTAAATCCACCGACACAAGTCCCACCCAAAAAAGTTGATCCTGATGTGGCACAACTGCAAACTGATTTAGCCGAAAAAATTGGTGCTCAGGTAAAAATCAATGCTAATAAACAAGGCAAAGGTAAAGTCGTCATCGATTTTGCGGATTTAGATCAATTAGACGGCATCTTAGGCTTTTTCAAGTAAGAAAAACACATTAGTTTGGTCGGAAATGTTTACGACTTTGGATCTACTACTTTATCGCTATCTAGGGATTTAAAGGGCTAGAGCACCTAATTACAGTGTATTATCATTAGAATGTATGCACAGCATCATAATTATCATTGATCTTTATTAGTTGAAATAATCCACAGTCTCAGTATACTTCCATCCGCTAAAGTTAGGATATAAAGTAAGAGAGTTAGAGTAATGCATTCAATGGTTAGTAAAGGTAAAGTACTGGCCCGAAAAACATTACTGATTCAGCTCTATGTAATGGCTATTTTTTCGTTACTTTTCCTAGTAATATTTAACACTGATGCTGGCATTTCATACTTTATTGGCGCTTGTGTTAGCGTGTTACCTAGCATAGTTTTCGCATTTTTCGCGTTCCGGTTTGCCGGCGCTACCAAAAAAGAATTGGTAATGAAGAGCTTTAGCCAAGGCTCAAAATTAAAATTGGCAATGACAATCATATTATTTGTGCTTGCATATCAATTAACACTACTACAACCAGTGTTTATGTTAATTGGATTTGCGATCACTACGGCGACGCACACCATAGCTATTATTTGGTTGAGCAAGTGCCAAAAAACAATTTCTAATTAAACGTGGGTTCTACAATGGCATCTGAATATACTACTACTGAATATATCCAACACCATTTAACCAATGCTGTCATGTGTACTACCGAAAATGGTATTGCATTCAACAAAGCTTGTAGCGATGCAGGTTTCTGGTCATGGCACATCGACACACTTCTGTGGTCAATTGGTTTAGGTGTTCTTTTCTTATGGGTTTTCACCAACGCTGCGCGCAAAGCGACAACGGGTGTACCTACTAAAGGACAAGCATTTATCGAAATGACGATTGAGTTTGTTAACTCAAACGTCAAAGAGACCTTTCACGGTAAAAATGCTCTTATCGCACCATTAGCATTAACCATATTTGTATGGGTATTGTTAATGAACTTGATGGATCTAGTGCCGGTAGATATTTTACCAAGCATCGCTGGATTCATAGGTTCTAGTGCATTTGGTATGGACCCGCATGACGTATACATGAAAGCGGTACCAACGACAGATTTAAACTTGACCTTTGCTTTAGCACTGGGTGTATTCTTCTTAATTATCTACTACTCAATTAAGATTAAAGGCATCAGCGGTTTCGTTAAGGAATTAACATTACAACCGTTTAACCATTGGGCATTTATCCCGGTCAACTTCATTTTAGAATCAGTAACTTTAATCGCTCGTCCGTTATCACTTGCCTTGCGTTTGTTCGGTAACTTATACGCCAGTGAATTAATATTTATTCTAATCGCAACTCTTGGTTTATGGCAGTTACCACTGCATTTCCCTTGGGCTGTGTTCCATATTTTGGTTCTTCCGTTACAAGCGTTTATTTTCATGATGTTGACCATCGTGTACTTAAGCTTGGCACACGAAGACCATTAATAGTTTTTTTTAACTTTAACTTTAAACTTTAACTACGAAAACTCGGAGACATAAAATGTTATATATCGCAGTTGCTCTACTAATCGGAATGGGTGCCCTAGGTACCGCTATTGGTTTCGGTCTTTTAGGTGGTAAATTCTTAGAATCTGCTGCTCGCCAACCAGAACTTGCACCACAATTGCAAGTTAAAATGTTCATCGTAGCAGGTCTTATTGATGCTATCGCGATGATCGGTGTTGGTATCGCTCTTTACCTATTGTTCGCGGTTGGTGCTTAATTTTATTAAACCCGAAAGTTTAGCGAACATTAAATAGGAGGAGTCGACGTGAACATTAACGCCACTCTAATAGGTCAAGCAATCGCATTTGCTGTTTTTGTATGGTTCTGCATGAAGTTCGTGTGGCCACCACTACTAGGCGCAATTGAAGAGCGTCAAAAGATGATAGCCGATGGGCTTGAAGCTTCTGACCAAGCTGAAAAAGATCTAGCGGTTGCTCAAGCACAAGCTGCTGAACAACTTAAAGAAGCCAAAGCGCAAGCAGCGGACATTATCGAGCAAGCCAAAAAGCGTGCAAACGTCTTAGTTGACGAAGAAACGCAACGTGGCCATTCAGAGCGTGAGAAAATCATTGCTCAGGGTTATGCTGAGATTGACGCTGAACGTAATCGTGCCAAAGAAGATTTGCGTAAGCAAGTATCTGCTTTAGCTATTGCGGGTGCTGAAAAAATATTAGCACGTGAAATCGATAAAGATGCGCAAGCCGACATTGTTGCAAAACTTGTCGACGAGCTATAAGGGAGAATGAGCCATGTCTGAATTGACTACCGTTGCTCGCCCTTACGCCAAAGCGGCTTTTGATTTCGCGGTCGAGAAACAAACCGTCGCCCAATGGCAAGAAATGCTGGTATTCGCTGGCGCTGTTGCACAGGACGCATCAATCAAACAAGTGTTGAAAGGTGCCTACTCTGCTGACAAGCTAGCTGAGATATTTATCGGTGTTTGCGGTGAACAAATCGACGAAAACGGGCAAAACTTGATTAAGGTTTTGGCAGAAAACAAACGCTTATCAGCACTACCTGATGTGGCAACGTTGTTTAATCAGTATAAAGCTGACTTTGATAAAGAAATTGAAGTAGATGTTACATCTGCTATCAAACTTACCAAAGCACAACAAACCAGCATCGGTGCAGCGCTAGAAAAACGTTTGTCACGCAAAGTAAATCTGATTTGTAACGTGGACAAGGCAATTGTAGCTGGCTTAGTAATCAAAGCCGGTGACACAGTTATCGATGGTTCCATACATACTAAATTAAACCGTCTAGCAGACGCGTTACAAGCATAACGGGGATAAGAGCATGCAACTTAATTCCACTGAAATTGCAGAACTGATCAAGCAACGCATTGAGAAGTTTGAAGTAGTAAGTGAAGCTCGAAACGAAGGTACCATTGTTGGTGTAACCGACGGTATCATCCGCATTACTGGCTTAGCCGACGTAATGCAAGGAGAAATGATCGAGCTTCCTGGTGGCCGCTACGCTATCGCACTTAACTTAGAACGAGATTCTGTTGGTGCAGTAGTTATGGGTCCATACCAGGATCTTCAAGAAGGTAATAAAGTACAATCAACTGGTCGTATCTTAGAAGTACCAGTAGGCCCAGGTCTACTAGGTCGTGTTGTAAACACACTAGGTGAGCCAATTGATGGTAAAGGCGCGATCGACGCTGCTGGTTTTGAGCCAGTAGAAAAAATCGCACCAGGTGTTATCGAACGTCAGTCAGTTGATCAACCAGTACAAACAGGCTATAAGTCTGTTGATGCGATGATCCCAATCGGTCGTGGCCAGCGTGAGCTAGTCATCGGTGACCGTCAGACGGGTAAAACTGCACTTGCAATCGATGCCATTATCAGCCAAAAAAATACAGGTATTAAATGCGTATACGTAGCGATTGGCCAAAAAGCTTCTACTATTGCTAACGTTGTACGCAAACTAGAAGAGCACGGTGCCCTTGCTAACACTATCGTAGTGGCAGCATCAGCATCTGAGTCTGCAGCATTGCAGTACTTATCAGCTTACTCTGGTTGTACTATGGGTGAATACTTCCGTGACCGCGGTGAAGATGCGTTAATCGTATATGATGACTTATCTAAGCAAGCTGTAGCGTATCGTCAAGTATCATTGCTTCTTAAACGTCCTCCTGGTCGTGAAGCATACCCTGGTGACGTATTCTATCTTCATTCACGTTTACTTGAGCGTGCTGCTCGTGTTAACGCTGATTATGTTGAAAAATACACAAACGGTGAAGTTAAAGGTAAAACAGGTTCATTAACTGCTCTACCTATCATCGAAACGCAAGCAGGTGACGTATCTGCATTCGTACCAACTAACGTAATCTCGATTACCGATGGTCAGATCTTCCTAGAAACTGACTTGTTCAACGCGGGTATTCGCCCAGCGGTTAACGCCGGTATTTCAGTATCACGTGTTGGTGGTGCTGCGCAAACTAAGATTATCAAGAAACTAGGTGGCGGTATTCGTCTAGCCCTAGCACAGTATCGTGAACTTGCGGCATTCTCGCAGTTTGCATCTGACCTTGATGACGCAACACGTGCTCAATTAGAGCATGGTGAGCGCGCAACCGAACTAATGAAGCAAAACCAATATGCACCGTTATCGGTTGCTGATATGGCATTATCATTGTTCGCGATTGAGAAAGGTTTCTTGAAAAATGTTGAATTGAATAAAGTCCTAGATTTCGAAGCATCTTTACACTCATATATGGGTGCTGAGCATGCTGAGTTAGTCGCGACTATCAATGAGACTGGTAACTATAACGGCGACATTGAAAAGCAGCTTAACGATGCTTTAACCAAGTTTGTAAATACACAATCATGGTAATCAATGAGCTCTAGTAGGGTAACTTACTAGAGCGTTTCGTTAGGTAATCGGAGAAATAGTCATGGCTAGCGGTAAAGAAATTAAAGGTAAGATTGGGAGTATTAAAAATACTCAAAAGATTACCAGTGCGATGGAAATGATGGCTGCGTCTAAAATTAGAAAGGCGCAAAACCGCATGGCTTCTGGCCGTCCATATGCACAAAACATGCTAAAAGTGATTGGTCACATTGCCAATGGTAACCTCGAATATCGCCATCCATATATGGAAGCGCGCGAGGTCAAACGTGTAGGTTATATCGTTATTTCTACGGATCGTGGATTATGTGGGGGTCTTAACTCCAACTTATTCAAGAAAGTAGCAAAAGATGTAAAGGCACAACGCGATAATGGAGTTGAGGTTGCATTTGCAGCATTAGGTTCAAAAGCGGTTGGGTTCTTCTCACGTTTTGGTGGTTCTGTACTAGCTGCAGAATCAGGACTAGGTGATAAACCATCGGTAAGTGATGTGGTTGGGGTTGTTCGAGTCATGCTTGATGCATACGACAAGGGCGAGCTTGATCAGGTTAACTTGGTATTCAACCATTTTGCGAGCACTATGGTTCAAGAGCCGGTGATCAATCAATTGTTACCTTTGCCTAAATCAGAAAACGAAAGCGTACAACACCGCTGGGATTATATATACGAGCCGGATCCAAGAGAAATTTTGGAAACATTAATGGTGCGTTATATCGAATCACAGGTATATCAAGGCGTTGTTGAAAACGTAGCTTCTGAGCAAGCAGCGAGAATGGTAGCGATGAAGGCGGCAACAGATAATGCCGGTAACTTAATCGACGAATTGCAACTGGTATACAACAAAGCACGTCAAGCGGCGATCACACAAGAAATTAGTGAGATTGTTGGCGGCGCGGCAGCGGTGTAGGCAAAGGTTTAATAAGGTATATAGAGGACAAATTATGAGTCAAGGTAAGGTCGTCCAAATCATTGGTGCTGTTGTGGATATCGAATTTCCACAAGATTCAGTACCACGTGTTTATGACGCACTAAAAGTGACCGAAGGTGGCTTAGAAGGGTTAACCCTTGAAGTGCAACAGCAATTAGGTGGCGGAGTTGTCCGTAGTATCGCACTAGGTACTACAGATGGTTTATGCCGTGGTTTAGCAGTGATGAATACCAATGCACCAATCCAAGTACCAGTAGGTACTAAGACCTTAGGTCGTATCATGGATGTATTAGGTAATCCAATCGACGAAGCAGGCCCAATCGGTGAAGAAGAGCGTATGTCTATTCACCGTGAAGCGCCAAGCTACGAAGAACAATCAAGTTCAGTTGAACTACTAGAAACAGGTATCAAAGTTATCGACTTGGTATGCCCGTTTGCTAAAGGTGGTAAAGTTGGATTGTTCGGTGGTGCTGGTGTTGGTAAAACTGTAAACATGATGGAATTAATTCGTAACATCGCGATCGAGCACAGCGGTTACTCAGTATTTGCTGGTGTAGGTGAGCGTACTCGTGAAGGTAACGATTTCTATCACGAAATGAACGATTCTAACGTACTTGATAAAGTATCGTTAGTATACGGTCAGATGAATGAGCCTCCTGGAAACCGTTTACGTGTAGCATTAACAGGCCTAACCATGGCGGAGAAATTCCGTGATGAAGGTCGTGATGTATTATTCTTCGTTGATAATATTTATCGTTATACCCTAGCGGGAACCGAAGTATCTGCACTACTTGGTCGTATGCCATCAGCGGTAGGTTATCAGCCTACACTAGCTGAAGAAATGGGTGTATTACAAGAGCGTATTACGTCAACTAAAGCGGGTTCAATCACCTCAATCCAAGCGGTATATGTACCTGCGGATGATTTGACCGATCCATCGCCTGCAACAACCTTTGCTCACTTAGATGCAACTGTTGTATTGTCTCGTGATATCGCGTCATTGGGTATCTACCCAGCGGTTGATCCACTAGATTCAACGTCACGTCAACTTGACCCATTAGTAATTGGTCAAGAGCATTATGATACTGCTCGTGGTGTTCAATCAGTACTACAACGTTATAAAGAGCTTAAAGATATCATCGCCATCCTTGGTATGGACGAATTATCTGAAGAAGATAAGCAAGTGGTAACACGCGCACGTAAGATTCAGCGTTTCTTATCACAGCCGTTCTTCGTTGCTGAAGTATTTACTGGTTCTCCAGGTAAGTACGTGTCTCTTAAAGATACTATTAGTGGCTTTAAAGGCATTCTTGCAGGTGATTACGATGACATGCCAGAGCAAGCGTTCTATATGGTTGGTTCTATTGACGAAGCATTGGAAAAAGCTAAAGCCTAAGGCTTTAGCTCCATGCTACACAATACCCTAATATAGGAGGTCACATGGCAGAAGTTACCGTACGTCTTGACGTGGTAAGTGCAGAAGAAGCGATTTTTTCTGGTGATGTTGAAGCGATTCAGGTTACTGGTAGTGAAGGTGAGCTAGGTATTCATCCTGGTCATGCCCCATTACTAACTAACATTCGTCCTGGTATGGTACGTTTGGTCCAAAACGGCAAAGAAGAGTTTATCTACATTGCTGGTGGTACCCTTGAAATTCAACCTAACACAGTGACTGTGTTAGCAGATACGGCTATCCGTGCTGATGATTTGGATGAAAGTGGTGCTGAAGAAGCTAAACGTCATGCTGAAGAGATGATTGCGAATCCAAGTGCTGATTTTGACCATAGTGCTGCAACATTACAACTTGAAGAAGCATTAGCGCAATTACGCTTAATTAAGCAATTACGCGGCTAATTTTCTAGTTATAGTCAGTTATTAAAAACCCAGCTTTTGCTGGGTTTTTTTATGAGAAAATTATAAGTGTAATGTCGTACTCTATGGAAAACCATTAAAAAACGTCTATTTAAAACAATTTCTTCAATAGACCCATTGCGCCTTCACCACCTTGTTCTTCTACAAATTGCATAACAATTGGTGCAAACTTGGTAACCATGTCAGCATCTAAGCCAACTTTATCAAACATGCCAACAAGTTGAGCAATATTTCCGGCACCTTCTCCACCAAATGCACTCATAGCGCTGCCAAATAGACCACCTAGGGCACCACTCTCAGCTTCTGGCGAATTAGCTGCCAAAGTATCAAAATCAGGTATAGCATCGGTTAACTGGCTAAAATCAGCTGAGCCAAGTTTGTCTTGAGCTAATTTGGCAATTGCGCCTAAACAACCTTCTGCTTGAGCAGAATCAATATTGAGTTGGTTTGTAAGAAGTTCGATCAGTGCTTGCATAATAATATCCTTATCAGTTAAATGAAAACGTGGAAACACGTTTAAATTAACCATAGACGTATTAACAGTAAGTTGCACAATAGTGAAAGTAATTTAAAAGAAAATTCGATTAATTCGCATGTTATAGCAAATTTTACGATGTTTAATTCTATTAAATTGTTGCCTATCATTATATAGACAAATTAGAGAATATTAAAAGAGAGGTAGATATGCAATTTATTAGAAAATCACACGATCGCGGAGTAGTTGATTTAGGTTGGTTACACAGCCATCATACATTTTCGTTTGGCGAATACCATGATCCAGAATATATGGGGATATCAGCATTACGAGTCATTAATGACGATATTGTACAACCGGGGAAAGGTTTTGCTACTCATGGTCACAAGGATATGGAGATTATTTCGTATGTAGTCAGTGGTGCTGTTGCACATAAAGACAGTGAAGGAAACGAAGCAATTATACCTGCAGGGGATGTACAAATAATGAGTGCCGGACGCGGTATACGCCATTCAGAATTTAATCCTTCGAATGCTATTGAAACTAATTTTTTACAAATATGGATCCAACCAAATAAAAAAGGTGTGGTTCCTGCTTATGGACAAATGACAATACAGTCCAAAGGAACATTTACGCCTTTAGTGACCCCAGATGGACACGAAGGCAGTTTAACGATGAACCAAGATGCAAGTTTATATCAACTGCGCATGGTGAAAGATGAAGAGTTAACACTAGCTAACGCCGAACGTCATGGCTATTTACATATAGTGAAAGGAGAGTTGTCAGCTGCAGGCGAAGTGTTTACAGCGGGTGATGCGTTTGCGTTAGGGCAACATGAAAAAGTAGCGTTGTTAGCAAAGACAAACATAGAAGCCTTGTGGTTTGATTTGCCGTGAAGTAAAACTAATCACGCTTAATGTTACATATACCTGCGCCTACCATAATCAAGGCTAGTGCAATCAATACATTGATACTGAGTGTCCCGATACCAAACAACGCAAGTAGCATTGTCGATAAAACGGGTGTAGCAAAACTCAATGAGGCTAGCCAAGATTGCTTGCCAAACTTCATGCCAATGTCCCATAGATAAAAAGCCCCACCGACGGGGCCTAAACCAAGTAATAGAATGGCTAAAAGGGTTATGCCATCTAATTGCGTTAGTGTTGACAAGGAGCTAGGCTCTAAAAGTAAATGACAGATAAACGCTAAAATGGCGACAGCCATACTCATCCAACCAATATCTTCGACATTATTGTTACTTTTACCCATGTACCACGAATAACTTGACCAAATTAGCGCAGCAACTAATGCATAGCCATACCCAACGGCATCGTTACTGGCAAAGCTATTAGCAACGTTAAATAAAGCGCCATCAGTAATGACTACTCCGGCACCCATAAATCCGAGGCTTGCACCCAGTAAAGTAAGCCAGCGATTACCCTTTGCTGAGACATATAACGCCAGCAATAACGGCCATAAGTAACATACTAAACTAACTTGTATGGGCGGGGCGTGACGGATAGCCATAAAGTAAAAAAAATGAAACCCAAATAACCCACCCACGCCGACTAGCCATTGCATTTTAGTTAGTGCAGGGAGGGAGAGTAAGGGTTCGCGATTGCAAGCGCGCTTAATTAAAACAAGTAATCCAGATATAAAAAAACATAACGCCAATAATAAAAATGGCGAAAGTGACTCCGTTAATACACTTAGTAATGCTAAGGCAGCCCACATGGCGATCGCGAGCACGCCAATAAAAGTCGGATTGATGGAAGGTGAAGGGTCTGTGGTTGAATTAAGCATGTTGTCGCAAGCTCTCTAGTACTTATAAAATAATGACAGAGTATATTGTCACAGGAACACAAAGACTGATATTGTAAGCTCATAATACATTGATTTGGAAGATATTTATGATTACTCACATCCAACTTACGTTACCTAGATTTAATCGAGGTTTTCACATTATTACTGATGAGATTGAACGTGCTTGTGAGGAAAATCTAGGAAGGTTACCGCTAGATGGTATGTTGCAAGTATTTATACAACACACTAGTGCATCGTTGACGATTAATGAAAATGCAGACCCAAGTGTGCGTGTTGATTTAGAATCCTATAGCAACAAACTTGCTCCTGAGCGCGAACCATATTTTATTCATACCTATGAAGGCGATGACGACATGCCGGCACACATAAAAGCCTCGTTATATGGCTCGAGTGTGACGATACCTATTATGAACGGTCGCTTAGCATTAGGTACGTGGCAAGGGATTTACCTAGGTGAGCATCGTGATCATGGTGGGTCGCGTAATCTGGTAATTAGTGTGATGAGTTAAATGTACATTTGCATAAGACTGAATTTAGTCTATATTTAGTTTAACATTTATTAAAGATAGTTACTTATGAGTTTACTGACAAACACCAAGCCGATCAGCTATTTAAAATCACATGCATCTAGTATTGCTAATGAGTTGAGAGAAGAAGGCGAGCATTACGTGATCACACAAAACGGTGAACCAGCTATGGTGGTTCAGTCGGTTCATGAATATGAGCAAACTCAAGATATGTTGGCTATGTTGAAGATGATTGCGCAGAGCGAGCAAGACATCGTTAAAGATGCAACAGTCAATGCAGAGGATGTTATTAATGATATTAAAAAACGTTTAGCAAAATAATGATGACAATGTGCGAAGTACGTTTGACTGATTCTGCGGTAAAAGATATTCAGCAAATTAGTGATTTTTATTTATCCGTGGTAAATAAAGCTTCAATTGATAAAACCCTTAACGATTTACAGAGTGCCTTTGCATTAATATCTGCCCAACCAGAAATTGGAAAAAATCATCCATTGATAGGTCCATACTTAGGCAATATTTATAGACAGCATATCTGTAAACCTTTCAAACTGATTTACAAAATTCAAATAAACGACGCAAAACAAAAGACTATTATTATTGTGATGATCTTACATGAAAAGCAATCACTGCAAAAAGCATTGGCAAATAGGCTGTTGTACTAAAATTTATGTCAAATACTAAAAGTCGCAGGCTATTCGACTCACCTGACCCTATCGAGGCGATTAAATTTCGCATGGAACAACAAGGTTTAGCCGCTGCAGATTTAGTCCCAATTTTTGGGCAACGTAGTCGAGTATCTGAAGTGTTGAATCGTAAACGAAAATTAAGTATGAGTATGATCCGCAATTTACATGCTCAATTAAATATTCCACTAGAGAGCTTAATCATGGATTATCAATTGGCCTCAAGCTAATACATAACCTGAATTACTATTCCGGCCTCACCTTACTAAACACCGATCCCAAATCAGCATATTGCGCCGCGCCTAGTCGCGCCAGAGGGTTAATTGCAAGGGCATTTATGGTTACACGCCCCTTTTGTACATCTATTTCACTAGACACTACAGCCCTATCATCGACATACAAAGATAACGCTTCGACAAATACGAGCTGTTGTGGCGTATTACCGATCTCTTGCGTGCTATGGACTTTGCAATGATAAGCTATCGGGCACTCTTTGATACGCGGGAGTGGCCAGCCTTGATGGTCTATTAACTCAATGTTATTTGCAGTGATTTCACTTTCGCCGTAAGCCATGCTCGCGGCGGTTTGAGTGACTGTTTCAGCTTGTGCTGCATTAGCTATATGGACAATACATTCAGTTCCAACCTGTAAGTTGGTTACCGTATCTTTGGCTGAACCGTCAGGCTTTTTACCCATAGATAACATCATCAAGGGTGGATCGCTACAAACCGCATTGAAATAGGAAAAAGGAGCAAGGTTGTGAGAATCATCCTCGTTGCGGCTAAGCACCCATGCGATAGGCCGAGGAATAATCGTTTGCGTCATTAAATGATAAACGCCACTGCTACTTAGTTGTGATAAATCGATATGCATTGTTTAGCGACACGCTAATTGCAAACAATCTTCCATTTTCTTAAAGTATTTATCAGCAAGCTGGGTCGGCATGATGTACTTGACGCGTTTATCTTTGTCGTCGTTTTTCAGTACGATCATATTTTTAGCCAGTAACGACTTTATCCGTCGATGACTGGTTCGCTCAGAGGTACCTGGTAACATATTGGCAATTTCCGTTACAGAAACTTTCATGTCACTGTACCACACGCTGGCGCACACATTTATTAAGCGCTCTTCGACCGAATCTAACTCCGGAAACGATGGGAGCTTTTGCACAGCTTGCGCCAAATGCAAAAACTTGAAATACACATTATTACTCGCCATAACTATTTAATCCTTGTACAGCATTATCTAACACACTGTTCAATTATAACTCAATATGGCGGAATAGCTAAAGTGGTTTGTGTACGAGAATACGTGTGAAGTTTGTAATGATTAGGTGACCAACCACTTAAAAACCGCTCAAAATCAGCCCATGCAACGGGGTACAAGGCACGCCACTCTTGCTCTAGACGCATTAACTGAACTTGCTCAAATCGGTCATTTAAGGAATGTCGGATATGAGCGAAATAATTTTCTAACATCAATGGAGCAAATTTAGTGAGTACTGGTGAAGAAAACGCACTTCCGAGAAAATACACCACATCGACAATACCGACACCTTGTCCACAATATTGAAAATCAACGGCTGCAATTTCCCCATTTTTTTTGCTAAAACAAAAATTAGCAATCTTTGCATCACCATGAATTAACGTCTGAAATGAGGCACTGCGTAATTGTTGATCGAGATTATTAGCAGCTTTTTTTAGTGGCGAGTCAGGCATTTTGGCATATTCATCTGGCCGAGTTGCTAAATGCCAATAAGAGCCTTGCGGCCATTGCCCGGAGATATCAATCGGTTTACTCGACGGCGCTTGCATAAATTGAGCATGAAAATTCGCTAACCATTTAATCACACTTGCAGCGACGGGACTGAGTTTGGCTAAGGTGATGCTTGTCTCTTCTATATTAGTCAATATCGGCGCATCTTCATAGCGTAGGGGAAATCCTTGTGCATCTAAATCTTCCATTACTAGTACCAGTTGTTGAGATTCATCTTGGCTGACATATAGCTTTGGCACTCTGCATTCTGACGAGGTAAGCGGCGCTAATTGTTGATAAAAACGCATTTCATTGCGATACGAAGATAATTTACGTTTATGGCCAAAATCACTATGCCAACCTCTTGGATGTTGGATATTGTGCTTATTGGCATAGCCTAAATCAATATGCTTAACAATTAGTGATTGCTTACCAACCTGATATTTAGCAATTTCTCCGTAACCACTCCACAAACGTTGGATTGTATGCGTTTTATGTATCGCCTGCGTCGTAAAGTGGCGAAATAATATATCGTTTACGAACTGATTATTCATAGGAAAGTGTATATCCGACTGAGTGATTTTTGACGTCTTAATTTAAGTGATATGTTTGTGCTTTCTGATCTTACAGACAGTGATAACACTCATGCAAGTATGCCATAGTTATCGATAACCATGCTATTATCTGGTGATAATTCACTAGCTTAAACACATTGTGTCAATAATCAAAAAGACTTCATTCGTATTCATTTTATTTAGCATAATCTTAGTAGGCTGTGTCATCTCCGCATCAATTGATAGTGCGTATGCACAATCTGTCTATGCTCGCAGTGAATTTGGGGCTGGCTGGATTGATAGTGATAAAGATTGTCAGAATACACGTATGGAAGTCTTGAATGCACAATCGACTGCCCCTGTCCGTTTTCGCTCAAACAAGCAGTGTCATATAACTGCAGGTCGTTGGATCTCTGTATTTACTAATAAAGTCATTCAAGATCCTACCAGTATTGATATTGATCATCTTGTTCCTCTCAAATGGGCGTGGTTCAATGGGGCAGCACAATGGACGCGTGAACAACGCATCGTTTTTGCTAATGATCCGGTAAACTTGTTGTCTGTAGAAGCGAGTTTAAATCGACAAAAAGGCGCAAAAGGCCCAGAGCAATGGCTGCCTCCTAAAAATCAATGTGCATATGTGGCGCGTTTTTTTCGAGTCATACGCACCTACGACTTAACGCCGCCGCCAAGCGCCATTAATTTTTATCGTGCATTTATTAATGAATGTCGCAGCATCCAGCTATAATAAGTAATCAATATGAAAAGCAATAACTATGAATAATAACACGCGTCAGATCCTAGCAACCTTTCTCATACTGCCGTTTTTAACTTGTGGAGTCTTGTTTTCAGCACTCACTCAAGCTGCTCCTAAGATGTGGCAAATCACTGATAATGACAGTACCGTTACACTTTATCCTACGGTGCATTTACTCCCGGAAAAAATGCAATGGCAAACTCCCGAGCTCAAGCGCGTTATCAATAATGCCCAAGAAGTCTGGTTCGAGGTGATCCCTGATGAGCTTGATCAACAAAATATGAGTACATTGCTAGCCAAACATGGTTATCAAGCTGGTTCGTTGGGTGATTCTCTTGCCCCTGGATTACTCAAAAAATTGACGGCATATCTGGCTGTGAACAATATTGCGTTAACACAAGTACAAACAATGCAACCTTGGTTATTGGCATTGACCATTATGAATATTGAATTACAACGCAATGGTTGGTCCGCTGAAAATGGGGTGGAAGCGGTTTTACGCCCTATGACCCAAAACAAGACAGTGAAAGGGTTAGAAACGGCAAGTTTTCAAATTACCTTGTTTAGTACTATGAGTGATGCCCAGCAAGCAATGTTTTTAGAAAGTACTTTGGACGATACGCAAGATGGCGCTGAATTACTAAGGGATATTGCTAATGCTTGGAGCAAAGGTGACTTATCGCAATTAGATAGCTTGTTGATTCAAGAAACTAAAACCCTTTATCCACAGATTTATGATTTGATATTCACGCAACGAAATCTAAAGTGGGTAGCGATTATAGAGCAAGAACTAGCCAAATCAGGTACGGATTTTTTTGCAGTAGGTGCAGGGCATCTTGTTGGAAGTGATTCTGTCGTTCAGCTATTACGTGATAAAGGATATAAAGTCACGGCTGTCGATTGATTATATCTGTTTAATCATCTGCTATCGGTAAGGCAAACCTTTCCCAGTGACCTTGCATCGCAGCGAGTAGCTGATGTAATGCGTTACAATCCAT
Source organism: Glaciecola sp. (assembly GCA_029246415.1). Lineage (GTDB taxonomy): Bacteria > Pseudomonadota > Gammaproteobacteria > Enterobacterales > Alteromonadaceae > Opacimonas. Next base: position 17,962 of record JAQWNF010000002.1, on the reverse strand, counting down.
GTCATATAACTGTTCCAACGTATATGCACAGGCTTCTAAGGTCGACATACTATTAGGTTTATTAGCCTTGCGAATGCGATATTGTGTCGCCGCAGCTTGCGTAAATGTTAATGCTGGGATTGCATGTAATTGTGGGTATTGCATCCAAATTTTATGTGTTTTACGCCAACTCCCGTCTAGCAAGATAATATGCTTAGGTAATTGAGGTAGTTTATCTGAAGCCTGGCTAGTACGTAGCTCGAGCGGCGAGGCGTGATCACAAGGATAAATGATCACGGCATCGTCAAGCATCGCTTCGCTTAATATCATACCTTCATTGACAACGATAACCTGTGTTGTCGGGATCGCAAGTTGTAATAAGCGCACTGTGTTTTTAGCATGATTGACCTCGCTGCTATCTTGTAACACAGTGATCTGAACTGGACAGTTAAGCACCGTGATGTGCTCACAGATGCAAGTCGTTTGAGGATAATGGCATTGAGTACAGTAGCGTCGCGAGGATTTATTCATATATACTAGGATAACAGGAATCAAGCTAAACCAATAAGTGAATCTAACATGACCTACCATTTCCCTAGTTCAGGCCATGCTCATACCTACGAAGAAAAAAAGAGTTTATTTCACGCTTTCGCAGATACAGCGAACTCCCGTGAACAAGCCATGCAAGTTTTGGCACAGCAACAAGCTATCTACCCTGATGCTCGTCACCATTGTTGGGCATATTTGATTGGTGATCCGCGCCAACCAATCACCTTAGCGTGCAATGATGATGGTGAGCCAAGTGGTACCGCTGGCAAGCCCATGTTAAACGTATTACAACATGGTGAAATAGGTAACGTCATGGTGGTGATCAGCCGGTATTTTGGTGGTGTTAAACTCGGCGCGGGTGGATTAGTGCGCGCTTATAGTAAAGCGACGGGCTTAGTGCTTGAAAACTTGGCGACAACACCTTATATTCCACTCTCCCATATTAGCGTTGCTGTAGCATTCAAAGACGAACAGTATATTCGGCATTGTGTGGAGCAGTATCATGGACTCGTAGAAGAGTGTGCATATAGTTCGCACTCCATATTAAATATAGCGTTACCAGAATCCGCTAAGTCGCTATTTATGCAACAAATTCAATCACGTTTAATTGAATAACTACGTGATGTATTCTCAATTTTTTCAATTCATTTTTATTTATTAAGGAAATCCCATGGAAATTAATCATTATTTTGACAACAATGTTGTGTCTATTGGCTTTGAGTCAGAGCAAGGTCCGGTCAGTTCTGGTGTAATGGCTCCAGGTGAATATACGTTTGGTACATCACAAGCTGAGCGCATGGTGGTTGTACACGGAAAAATGACGGTACAGTTACCCGGTTCTGATGCATGGCAGACTATCGCTCAAGGGGCAGAGTTTAATGTGGTTGCTAATGTAGAGTTTAATGTCAAAATTGCACAACCATGTGCGTATTTGTGTTATTACGGATAGTTTTTAGTTTTCTAATTTGAGTTCATATTGACTGCATTTTCGATATAGCGTTCGTTCACTGATCTGCAGATCATGGGCGAGCTGCTTCATATTACCAGGATATTGCGCGATGACGTTTGCCAAATAATTAGGCTCTAATTGGGCTAAAGGGATCACTGGTTGTTCAGTATTATCAAGATCCGCTCCAGTACTTTTCATCGATAAAGGCAAATGTTCAGTGTCAATAAGCAGGTCATGGCTCATGATCGCTGCGTATTCCACCATGTTTTTTAACTCACGGATATTCCCTGGAAAGGAATACTGGATTAACTGTGCCATTGCTGCTGTGGTAAATGATTTATGTTTAAAGCCGATCTGTTGCAAAAACAATCTCGCTAGCTCAGGGATATCTTCTGCCCGCGATTGTAGTTGAGGTAACTGGATTGGGAAAGTTGCGATACGGTAATATAAATCAGCTCTAAATGTTTGCGCCTGAACCATTTCAGGAAGCTGTTTGTGAGTAGCGCAGATAAGTCTAAATTTAGCGTGTTTTTGTTTTACCCCCCCGACACTACGATAGGTACCGGTTTCAATTAAGCGTAATAATTTAACTTGAATATTCAAAGGCACATCACCAATCTCGTCAAAGAACAAGGTACCGCCATCAGCCAAATCAACCAGCCCTTTCTTTGCACTCGTCGCGCCAGTAAACGCCCCTTTTTCATGTCCAAATAACTCTGATTCAAATAAGTTATCCGTGATCCCCGTGCACTCGATTATCACCATAGGTTTATCTTTGGTTTGACTGTATTGATGAATAGCTTGTGCCACTAGCTCTTTACCCGTACCTGTTTCGCCAAGTAATAAGGTATTGGCTTGAGTCGGTGCGACGCGATTGATTTGATTAATCAGCTGCTTAAAAGCAGGAGAGTGTCCGATCATGGTATTCGGATCGACATTAGGCGATGCTTGATGACTGGCAAATTCTACTTTATCGAGTATTTCAATATACCCAATCGTCATACCGTCATCATCAACAACGGGACGCATCACGATATCACAATAACTTTTCCCTTTGGGCAGTTGATGTATATGAACGACTGAGCTGACCTTGCCGGTTGTTTTACATTGTTGTAAAGGGCATTCCTCGCCGGCTTGATCGCAAGGTACTGATTGCCCATGTGATACTTCATAGCATTTACTTTTACCGGTTTGTACTACTTGACTGTAGGTGTCTCTATACGCTTGATTAACAGCGAGTATCGAATAGTTTAAATCAATAAAAATAGCTGGTTTATCAATGGCTTTGATCATTGATTGAACTAATGGAATATTCATATTGGGACATACCTAAGAAAATAATACTCATAGCATACTCCACCTGTCATTTATGGCAAGAAGTTTGTCAGGAATGACATAAAAGGCTTCGCCAAATGAATTAAAAGACAAGATTAAATTGATACAGGTCAACAAACACAGGGGTTTAGCTTGATGGCATAAAGGTTGCAGTTAAACTAACAATAGCGAACCAAATTTTATAATTTAGTCACAAGCAAGAGAGTATCCCATGAATGAAACCCTGATAGAGCTATCGCGTTGGCAGTTTGCAATGACTGCAATGTTCCATTTTATTTTTGTACCTTTGACGTTAGGGTTGAGCTTTATGCTCGCGATAATGGAATCGGTATATGTGATGACAGGCAAAGAAGTCTACAAACAAATGACCAAGTTTTGGGGTAAGTTGTTTGGGATAAACTTTGCTATCGGTGTCGCCACTGGGTTAACCATGGAGTTTCAATTTGGCATGAACTGGTCTTATTATTCACATTACGTGGGTGATATTTTTGGTGCGCCTTTGGCTATTGAAGGTTTAATGGCATTTTTCCTTGAGTCTACCTTTGTCGGATTGTTTTTCTTTGGTTGGGATCGGATGTCTAAAGTAAAACATTTAATGGCGACATGGTTAGTGGCCATCGGATCTAATTTTTCTGCATTGTGGATTTTGATTGCAAACGGTTGGATGCAAAATCCAGTCGGTTCACAGTTTAACTACGAATCCATGCGTATGGAAATGACTAGTTTTGCGGAAGTGGTGATGAACCCTGTTGCGCAAGTCAAATTTGTCCATACTGTTTCCGCAGGTTATGTGACAGGAGCGATGTTTGTATTGGCGATTTCGAGTTATTACTTACTCAAAAATATTGACGTGGCATTTGCCAAACGCTCGTTTGCCATTGCTGCCAGCTTTGGTTTAGCTGCCACCTTATCCGTTATCGTATTAGGCGATGAAAGCGGCTATGAAATGGGTGACGTACAAAAAGTGAAACTCGCTGCAATTGAAGCCGAATATCAGACATTACCTGCACCAGCTCCTTTTACGTTAGTAGGGTTACCCAATGACGAGACACAACATGTAGATTATGCGGTGAAAATTCCGTGGATGTTAGGCTTGATTGCAACTCGTTCTTTGGACGAAGAAGTAAAAGGACTCGATCAGATCCGCGACACTCACCGCGAAAAAATCATCGAAGGCGCGAAAGCGTATGTCTTGCTAGATGAGATCCGTAGCGGTACGGCCACGGAAGCTGAGCAAGCGATCTTTGAGCAAACCAAAGAATACTTAGGGTATGGCATGTTATTGGAGCCATTTACCGATAAGTTACAAAACATATCACCCGAAAATATAGAACAAGCTGTGGATTATAGTATCCCGCCTGTTGCACCACTGTTTTGGAGTTTCCGAATCATGGTCGGAGCTGGGTTTGCTATGCTCGTGATTTTCGGTTTAGCATTTTATTACAGTGCCAAACAGCAAACGCCTAAACCTCGTTGGTTATTAAAAACGGCTCTGTTTGCATTACCTCTGCCTTGGGTCGCTTCAGAAGCGGGTTGGTTCGTGGCTGAGTTTGGGCGTCAACCTTGGTCTATTGCTGAGATCTTGCCGGTTCATGCATCAGTATCGAATTTATCTGTGGGTGATGTTGTGTTTACATTAGTTGGCTATTCAACATTTTATTTAGTGATGTTTATTATCGCGTTTTATCTCATGCAAAAATTTGCACGAATGGGTCCTTCAGCTTATGCCAAGCAACAAGCCGAAGAAGCCGCAATGTTAGCCCCCGTGTTGACACCTACATTAGATCCTCAAGGAGTTAAATAATGATTGATTATGAATTTTTACGCCTCGTATGGTGGGTGTTAGTCGGTGTGCTTTTAATCGGATTTGCGGTAACTGATGGCTTTGATTTAGGGGTGGGCGCATTATTAACCTTAGTCGGCAAAGACGATGCTGAGCGACGTGTCATGATAAACACTATCGGGCCACATTGGGATGGTAATCAAGTGTGGTTTATTACTGCAGGAGGGGCTATTTTTGCTGCATGGCCAATGGTATATGCCACCGCATTTTCCGGTTTTTACCTTGCCTTAGCGATAACCTTAATTGCGTTGTGGATGAGACCGTTAGGCTTTGATTACCGCGGAAAATTAAGCAATCCGACTTGGAGAAAATCATGGGACTGGGCATTGTTTGCCGGTGGTTTTATTCCCGCGCTTATTTTTGGAGTCGCGTTTGGCAACTTGTTTTTAGGTGTACCATATTCGGTGGATGAGACATTGCGTTCAACGTATCACGGCTCATTTTTTGGATTATTAACACCGTTTGCTTTGCTCAGTGGTTTAGTGTCTGTTGGTATGATCTTGACTCATGGTGCAGCGTGGTTACAAATGAAAACCACAGATAACTTACAACTCAAAGCGCGTTCAGTGAGTGCAAAATTATCCTTGGTAACTATGGGGTTATTTGCTATTAGTGGTGTATATTTAGCATTGGGTGTTGATGGTATGGTGATTACTTCTGTCATTGATAGTAGTGCTACGTCTAACCCTGTTAACAAAACAGTTGTGATAGAAAGTGGCGCTTGGCTAAACAATTATAGTCTGTACCCTTGGATGATCAGCGCACCAATTATCGCCTTTGCCGGTGGTCTACTGTGCTGGTTTGCCTCTCGTCAAGGTAACGCATGGCTAGCGTTTGTGGGCAGCGCAAGTCAGATCACTGGGGTAATATTGACTGCTGGATTTTCATTATTTCCATTTATTTTACCCAGTGCCAATATGCCTAATGCCAGTCTTACATTGTGGGATGCCAGCTCCAGTGAGCTAACGTTGCAGACTATGTTTGTTGTTGCGTGTATTTTTGTCCCGATTGTATTGGGCTATACATTATATGGTTTTTGGGTAATGCGAGGTCGAATTAGTACTCAAGATCTCAATCAGTCTCATACAATTTATTAGGAGTTATTATGTGGTATTTTGCTTGGATATTAGGTGTGTTGTTAGCATGTTCATTTGGTATTATTAATGCGATGTGGTTAGAAGCCAATGATAATATGGATAAAGAATAACTCCTGATGAAGTTGTCTCAAGACTGGTTAGTTAAGCAAAGCGTGGAACAACGACCCGCTTTGCTTATTGTTTTGCTATTACAATGTGCTTACATCGCATGTAAAATAGGCGCGCTGTGGGCGCTAGCTCAAAGTTTTGCCGCCTTGTTAATTCAGCGTCAGCCTGTGAGTGTTGAGACTCTCAAAATCTTGTTAGTCAGCAGTATTGGTATGTGCATCGCCTATGCTGTATTGGCGCAGGTACGGACTCAGTTAAAGATGACTTATCAACAGTCGATTCATCAACAACTCAGTCAAGATCTCGCCCAAGCGAGCCAGCATCAGATCCGCAGCCAAAGTATGTATGCTTGGCAGCAAATATGGTTACAGCATATCCCTACGGTAGCTAATTACCTCTTTGATTTTGTCGTGCAAAAATGGCTTTCAGCGTTAATTCCATTACTAGTAATTGGAATTATTACTGCGATTAATTGGTTGATTGGTATCGCGCTACTCGTTACTCTTCCTCTACTACCTGTGTTTATGATATTGGTTGGCAAAGGCACGGCACATCGCCATCAAGCTCACTTCCAGGCGTTGGCTGATCTGGGGACATTGTTTGCTGATCGCTTACGAAATAGTAAATTGTTAGCTCAGTTTAAGCACCATGATGCGCAGGCCAAAATATTAGATCAAGCCAGTACAGCATATAATATTAAAACGATGCACGTGCTGACACTAGCGTTTGTATCAAGTTCATTGCTCGATTTTTTTAGTACCCTGTCGATTGCAATTATCGCGGTTTATATTGGTTTTTCGTTATTGGGTGAAATCGATTTTGGGATCAGTATTCAGTTTGTCGATGGGATGTTCATTTTGTTAGTGGTTCCGCTGTTGTTTGCCGAACTCAAACGTCTTGGCCAGTTATATCATCAAAAAGAAGCGGCAATCGCAGCGAGTGCTGCGCTAGAAGTTGATTTAACGTATGCTCCAACTGAGGTGGCCAACCAAGCCATTGCGCGATTAGATGAACTCGTTAGCTCCACAAGCACACCTCCTAAGCCACATTGGATCGCGTTGACGGGTCCATCTGGAGCAGGCAAGACGCGTTTATTACAAGGTATATTTGAGCTGCTGTTACGAGATCCTTCGTCTTTGCAGTTGAAAGTGGCAATGCTCACTCAAGAGTCGGTTATTTTACCGGGATCAATTCGTGAAAATGTCTGTCTTGATCGAGAATACCCAACTGCAGAGATTATTCACGTCCTGACTCAAGTCGGATTAGCAGAATGGTTATTACAACAACCACAAGGGCTAGCGACGGAAATGGGGGACTATCCGCCACTATCTGGAGGCGAGGCACGGCGCATTGCATTGGCACGCATTATGTTGTTGGATGTAGATATTGTCTTGTTAGATGAGCCGACGGCATTTTTAACAGCACAACTACACAATGAGATAAGCGGGCTGATGCATACCGTGTTTGCACATAAACATGTCATCTGGGTATCACATAAAGGGTTACCGCCGACATGGTTCACTGAGCAGTGGCGGGTTTCTGAAAGTGGAGAATTAATCCTATGACAAAGCGTTTAACCAAGCCTTGGTTTAGTTTTGGTATTGGGGTGATTCATCAGATCGCAGGCCTGCTATTGGTTATTTTTGCAACTTGGTTTTTGGCTGCTTGTGCAACGGCAACGGTTGGGTTCAACTATATGTTGCCTGCGGTGGCTATTAGGGCGTTAGCGTTGACCCGTATTGCTTCTGGTTATGGCCACTTATGGTGGGGACATCAACGTTTATTTGTGCGCCTACGGCAAACTCGAGCGGCATTGTTTGCACGCTTAAAAAACACCATTTTAACCGGAAATGCAGAGCTCGAAACCCAATTAGAACAAGATACGTTATCCATAGCGGGTGCGTGGGTGAATTGGTTAGTTCAGCATGCTTCTGTGGTGATAGGGCTGATTTTATGTCAGATTATTATTATTGTATTAACCCCGCATGACGCGCTAATTTGGGGCGGATTCGCGGTCACTCTAGCGCTAGTATGGGCGATGCTATTATGGCAATCATATAGCGTGGTTAGGGCATTGGTTAGCGCTCAAACCGCCCTGCGAGATAATATCAACCATACCTTAAATAGCACTAGTTTATGGCATTTATACGCTCAAACACCGACGATTAATCCCGTTCAATATTGGCAGGTTTATTTTCAGGTACAAGGGCAGGTTCAGCGTGGGATTGTGTTTTTATTGGTGTTAACAAGTGCAGGGTTAGTTTATACGCTAACACACATACCCGATAATATGTTGGGCAATGCCTTATTGGTCGTTCCTTCTATTGTGTTTTTAGCCGCTCAAGATTGGGCGCTAGTGTGGTTTCAAGCACAACCTGAGTTATTAACTTTTCAACAAAGCCAACAGCGCCTAACACATATCTCTGGTGTACAACTCAAGCCAGATAGTGACAATGGAAAGTTTGAGGACACAGGAATCTTAGCGGATGGAATACAAACCATTCGCTGGTCTAAAGTTAGCTTGCCATATAGACAAAAAACATATCCAGGCATCCAAATAAGAAAGGGTGTTCCTCTTTGGATCACCGGCTCTTCAGGCTCGGGTAAGTCAAGTTTATTAGAGATTATGCAAGGAATGTATCCTAAACATGCGCTATGTCAATTAAATGATCGTTACCCTCGATTCGGCTTTCATGATAATTGGCAATTAGTCCAGCAGCATCCTACAATATTATTTACAAGTATCGAAGATAACTTAAGAATGGGGGATGTAACCCTTACCAATGAGCAATTACAGCAGGTGTTATGTGCGGTCGGTTTGACAAACTTGACCGATCAATTAAGTAGTTGGATTGGTGGAAATGCTCGGCAGTTATCGGGTGGTGAAATAAAACGTTTTGCCCTTGCTCGAGCTTTATTGCGTCAACCAGATGTATTATTAATTGATGAACCTTTTGAAGGATTAGATAGTCAAAATCAAATGTGTATATATGCATTAATTAGTGATTACGCCGCTGAACATTGTGTCGTTGTTGCCACTCATTTGTTTCCTATGAATGTTGATCAAGATATAACGTTAAATTTAGATGACGTTAGTTAACCAGCAAAAATGGAGCACTATCATGAAACAAGATATTTTTAACTTTCCATTGTCGATAGAGTCTGAGCACTCACCTGCCAAAATCCATTATCAAATTGGCGAATTTCAAAACAAAAAGTCTTGTGCGCTCGTCATTCCTACTAATTGTGATGGAGAGGCCAGATTTGGCTTACTCGCTGAAGTAAATGCTAATTTTTCGTATAACCAGCAAATTTATCAAGCGGCATGTGCAAATCATTCTATGCACATTGGAGACATTTTGTCGGTTAAGAATACCGAGGGGGCGTCTCAGGGGCCTTACTTCATTATCAATGCAGTGGTTAAACAACATTGGGACGATGAACTAACATTAGAAAATCTCTCTGCAAGCCTTGAAGCCTTGGTTGTAGAGGTGGATCGTTTGGGATTGAGTTGTGTGTCTTTGCCTGTTTGGGATAACAAAACAGCATTGCCTTTTAAGGAAGTTAACGATTTGTTTGAAAAGATACTGCTTAAACTACCCTATGTTGAATGGCATATTTTTACGCAAAAATTCGGCTGCCTTTAGCGTCACCATATTTTAACATTGGACGTTCGGTAATTTCCTGTATCATTGTGAGTATGAGCATTGATACGTTCCCCATTCATTCTGTACTACCTAAGCTGCATGCGTTGCTAACTGAATACCCATCAGTGATATTAGCTGCGCAACCGGGCGCAGGCAAATCCACCCAAGTGCCGTTGGCATTATTAAACGCCCCGTGGTTGAATCAATCAGATACGATATTGATCCTCGAACCGCGTCGGGTCGCGGTAAAAGCAATCGCACAATACTTAGCGCGGCAACTCGGCGAGTCTATAGGGCAAACCGTCGGTTATCAGATCCGGAATGAGCGCAAGCGTTCTCGTCATACTCGTATAGAAGTTATCACTGAAGGAATACTCACTCGTCGCTTACAAGCTGATCCTGAACTATCTGGTGTGGGTCTGGTGATCTTTGATGAATTTCATGAACGGGCATTACATGCGGATTTAGCATTATTACTTTGCCAAGAGGTGCAACAAGGCTTACGTGATGATCTGCGGGTGTTGGTCATGTCGGCAACAATGGATACGCAAGCGGTGTCTCTTTATCTTGATGCTGCCCCAATACTTGAATGTCCCGGTCGTAGTTATCCTGTCGATATAGCGTATTTTACCCCGCAATTGCAATTAACCAAGGGCAGAAATCATAGTATAGGTAATAGTGGCGGCATTCAGCATTGGTCTAATCGTGATATTGCAGCACAAGTGACTCAGGCTGTGACACATGTGCTGTTCGATTCAAATGTGTTATCTGACATGGGTGGTGATGTACTGGTATTTTTACCTAGCCAAGGGGCAATTCAACAATGTTTATCTGCGTTACCCCCTGTCATTAAGCAACATGCACAATCGATTACATTGCATGGATTGTATGGGGCTATGCCATTAGCACAACAAGAAGCGATTATTCGCCCAGATCTTAGTACGACAGGTCAACGTATTATATTAGCCACTAATATTGCAGAAACCAGTGTGACGATCCCGAATGTCACTTGTGTCATTGATACGGGGTTAGAAAAGGTCTCAGTGTTTGATGTGAAAAGCGGCTTATCAAAATTAGTCTCCCAACGCATTGCCAAGTCATCAGCTGATCAACGTGCCGGGCGAGCCGGTCGTGTGCAGGCAGGGTATTGCTTACGGTTGTGGTCTGAGCCTCAGCATAATGCATTATCTGATTTTGCGCCGTTAGCGGTGATGCAAACTGATTTGTCCTCTTTGGTATTGGATTTAAGTGCGTGGGGTATTTTGGACGCAACACAAGCAAATTGGTTAGATGCGCCTCCTGTCACGCATGTGGAGCAAGCGCATGCGCTAAACCTAGCTTTAGGTGCCCAGTTAGCGAATGGACAGATCAGTCTACAAGGAAAACAAGTATTGGCATTAGGCATTGAACCTCGTTTAGGTGCGATGTTATTACACGATAAAACGCCTAGTATTCAGGCACTTGCTTGCGTCATTGCCGCGCTATTATCAGAGCGAGATATTGGCCGTGATCCTGCCTTTGCGCGTTATTCGTTCGGTGTCGATTTACTTGCGCGAGTCCGCTTAGTGTTGAGCTGTATTGAATCAGGACAAGCAGGAAAAAGTCAGCAAAAGCCCACCCGAGGAATCATGTTTCAAGTGCTGCAATTAGCGCAGCGGTGGTATCGGGCTGTACAAGTCAGTGATAATGTTAATCAGTCAGCTGTGTCGCTGCCCTCTAGTCTTGCCCAGCTCGTCGATATTGACCATCAAGTCTCACGTTTGTGCGCTGTGGCTTTTGCTGATCGCATTGCAAAACGGCGCAATAGCCAAGGTCAAAAACACGGTAACAATCCAATTTCGGGTACTCATATTGGGTTTACGTTGGCCAATGGTCGGGGTGTCAGTATGTTTAATGATGAACCTTTAGCGCAATCGCCTTGGTGTGTGGTTGTGGATTGTGATGGGCAAAACACTGATGGTCGCGTGTATTTGGCGGTCAGTATTACCTTGTCAGTTATCCAAGCGTTACCGCAAGTGATTAGTCGCAATACTTATCGTTACGCGCCTGAAAGTAACAAGTTGATTGCGCGTAAACAAACCTGTATTGGACAGATAGTGATCCAAGAAACACCCATCACTACGATCCCCGAAGCAGACCGTTTAGCGTGTTTTGCAGAAGTGATCCAAGCTCAAGGTTTAGGTTTTTTAGCATGGGATAAACACTGTGAAAACTGGCTACAAAGAGTCAATTGGTTAGCTCAGTTATGTCCTGACGCTATCCCGTTGCTTTCACACCAGACATTACTCGATACGTTAGATGAGTGGTTGTTTCCTTATTGTGCCAACATCAAATCGATAGGTCAGTTACAAGCATTTGCACTTAAACCGTTGTTAACGGCGATCTTAGATTATCAGCAACAACAATTCCTCGAATCTCACGCACCGACTCATTATACAACGCCGAACGGACAACACGTTACGATTACTTACACTGCGCATCAAGCGCCATCGGTACACGTAATTTTACAAGAAATGTTCGGTCAACTGAGTTCTCCTTTGCTTGCGCAAGGACAGGTACCGTTGTGCTTTACGTTGTTATCTCCTGCACGCAGACCGCTGCAAACCACCAGTGATTTAGCGCATTTTTGGCGTAATTCGTATTTTGATGTACGCAAGGATATGAAAGGACGTTACCCGAAACATCGTTGGCCAGAAGAGCCGTTATTAGCTAGTCCTGGGCGTTCGATGAAGCCCAAATCCTAACCTTTAACGCTCCAAGGAAAGTTGTAGGTAGACTTTTTATCGAGCAATTGTGCAGAACCTGTGGGGGCAGTGTAAAGAATTGTAAAGCTATGAACTCTCTAGCCTGTTATCGATCTATCATTCACTCATAATGAGATTTCAATAGCATTTAGGAGATGTAACAACATGACCAACACCGCTCATGTGTGTTCCCAGTATTCAATTACCAGCAAGAGTATTTCCACTAGTGACAGCAAAAAATCAATAATAAATACCATAAAAAGTATCAGTGCCTTATGTTCAATCGTTTTATTATCAGCATGTGGTGGCAGTGATGAAACGGATACGGAAACGTATATTAAGTTTTATAATGCATCCCCGGATTCTCCTAGTATTTATATGACACTCGATGAAGATAGTGATGGCATTTTGAACTGAGTCTGGAGCGATACCCTGCACTTCACGCCTGGTTCGCTCGCATTCAAGCTCAGCCTAATTATGTCGCAATGACAACTTAATTAGCACTTACTGTGTCTATCGGGCATTGAGCATTTTGTAAAATAGCCTGTAGTTTTTCTTGATAGATTTGTCCTGAACTGACGATGACGTTCGGGTCTAAATGCTCTGAGGCTTTGTGAACTTTTTCTAATTCTTCTGCCACGTCAGCGAGTGACACTTGAAGTCGTTGTATGGCTTGCTCAAGTGTGTACGTTAACTCATGGACACTTAGCATATCTGTGACAGTCAGTTTAGGTTGGTTGATAATATCCTGTAATGATGCGTTATATTTGGCAAGGTTACATTGTGCTTGTGCAACAGATGCTGATGCAACAGATGGAAAATGATTGGCACTAGCATTACCATCACTGAGCGCTTGGCTCATACCGATAACACTAAAAAATAAAGCGACCGAAGCGCAGGTCTGGTTGATAAACGTATTTTTCATTAGTGACTACTCTATAAGTGATAAGACAGAATTAAGCGTCTTCATTCTAAATGATAACGATTATCATTATCAAGTGTTTGTTGTTATTTGTTATTGATAGCCGTAAATAAACATGATCTAGCGCAAGCTTTGTGACGATCTACTTTCAATAACTCTCAATAGCACCTAATTTTAATAATGAAGTCTGTTATATACGGCACATCTGCGATTGCCAATTTATCAACATTTTATTGATTATTATTGTGAGGTATTCATGAAAAATTTCCCAGATCATTACCAAGAACTTAATTCTTGGATGGATAAGCTTGGGCTAGCAATGCCCGACGTTATGCATGGCTTTGGTGCTCTGCATGAATCTAGCCTGAGAGAAGGCGCGTTAAATAGCAAAACCAAAGAGCTCATTGCATTAGGTATCGCCATTACTGTGAGGTGTGATGGGTGTATTTCTTTTCATGTGCATGATGCGATGCAAGCAGGCGCGAGTAAAGAAGAAGTCGCCGAAACGGTTGCTGTTGCAATTTTGATGGGGGGCGGGCCCTCAGTGGTGTATGGTATAGAGGCGATGCAAGCTTTGAGTCAGTTTGCGGCGTTAGATTTATAACAACACACATCATTGTGGTATTGTTGATATTCAGCGGCGATTTTTCTGAGGATTTTTTATGACAGATATGCCAATACAAATAGTGTGTGCCCATTGCGGTACCAAAAACCGTTTACCTAGAGAAAAGCTCAATGATGAGCCTCGATGTGGTAAGTGCGGTGAAATGGTACTCTCAATTCGTCCAATCGAAGGGACTGATTATAACTTTAATCGTTATCTGACGGACAATGGTTTGCCGGTGGTTGTTGACTTTTGGGCGCCTTGGTGTGGTCCTTGTAAGCAATTTACACCTACTTTCCAAGACGTTGCTGCCGAGATGTCGACTAAAGCGTGCTTTATAAAGTTAGATACCGAACAGCAGCAGCAAACGGCTAGTCGCTATACAATTCGTTCGATACCGACGTTGATGATTTTTCAGCACGGTAAAGAAGTCGCGCGCATGTCTGGTGCCTTACCCAAACCGCAATTTAAGCAGTGGCTAGCGCAATATTTGTAAGGAAGTGAACCGTTTGCGAATGTTGAGGTGATTACTGCCGCGTATGAGTTTGATAACTTACAAAGTTTTTTAGATTTGTATTATCAAGGCTCGAATGTACTGCTAGATGAGGATGATTTTTACCAACTAATGTGGGCATATCTAAGTAAATGTGCCGAACAAAACGTGGTGCACACAGAGATCATGTTTGATCCTCAAACTCACACTCAACGAGGCATTGACTATCCTGTTTTTATGGCGGGATTTGCACGCGCTATAGCACAAGCTAAAACGCGGTACGGGATCTCTGTTTATCTGATTCTGTCGTTTTTACGCCACCTTGATGAAGCAAGCGCTATCGAGACTTTAGCCGCTGCAAAACCGTATTATTCGATGATTAAAGCAGTAGGCTTAGATAGTTCTGAACTCGGTAATCCTCCGGAGAAATTTACTCAGGTGTTCGCGCAAGCAAAAGCCTTAGGCTTTAAATTAGTGGCACATGCAGGTGAGGAAGGTCCACCTGCATATATCTGGGGGGCACTTAACGACCTGCACGTTGACCGCATCGATCATGGTGTACGCAGCCAAGAAGATCCTGTGTTGATGGAATATTTACGCGATAAGCAGATCCCATTAACCGTGTGTCCCTTGAGTAATGTCAAATTGTGCGTGGTGGATGATTTGGCTGAACATAATATTTTGAGTTTATTTGAGCAAGGCTTGCTGGTGACGGTGAACTCGGATGACCCGTCTTATTTTGGTGGTTACCTGCATGAAAATTTCAACGGATTAGTAGAAAAACTCAACTTAAATAGTGCTGTAATTGTGCAATTAATTAGCAATAGTTTCCAGGCGAGCTTTTTGTCAGAAGCAGATAAACAAGCATGGCTAGCGCAAATACAAGGCTCACAGCGACGATAACGAATTCACCTTGAGCAAATGCCGTATATTCCCTACAATAGCGCACAATTATTATATTCAAGGTTATCTACATGAGTGATTCACAATCTTTGCCTGCATTACCAGACCGTCTTTCTACTAACCCACGTAGCCCACATTATATTGAAGAGGTATTTCAAAGTGATATCGGTATTACGTTAAATGGCAGAGAGCACACCAACGTAGATGAATATTGTATCAGCGAAAACTGGATCAAAGTGCCATCACCTAAAGCACTCGACCGCCGTGGTCAGCCAATGTTGATCAAGCTTAAAGGGACTGTTAAAGCGTTTTATAAATAAACGCTGATCCCTCAAAATATGCAGCCCAGCAATATACGGCCTAAGCATACGCAGTCAAAGGGTAAACCGCCGACTTATGACAAGGCGATTCAAAGTTATAGCGCATTAGAAGAAAAGCTTAATGCGTTGAGTCATTTGCTGGGTTGGATATTAGCCATTATTGGCACCATTGCCTTGGTGTTAAAAAGCCAAACCCTGATTGAAAATGTGTCATCTGTGGTTTTTGGTAGCTCGATGATATTATTGTTTGGGGCATCCACATTATATCATTGGGTTGATGATGCACATTGGAAAGCAATACTCAAACGAGCAGATCATATTGCGATTTACTTACTAATCGCTGGCTCGTACACGCCATTCTTATTAGTTTCGCTAGAGGGCTGGGTATCTACTGTTAGTATCATTAGTATTTGGTGCATTGCGCTATTAGGCGTGTTGTTCAAGACACTGTTTCATAATCAATACCCCAAACTTGCTATCGCGACTTATGCTGTCATGGGCTGGTTAGCGTTAGTGATTATTGTTCCTATATACAACGCGTTGCCATTTATGGGATTTGCTTTGCTGTTTTTAGGTGGCTTGGCATATAGTTTAGGTATTCCATTTTATATGGCCAAACAAACACAATTTACTCATGCGATATGGCATGTATTTGTCTTGTTAGGTGCGGGGTGTCATTTCTTTGCTATATATAGATACGTGATTGCGTAGTGATTTTGGAGATATCGATGTTTCACAAAACCGTTACTAGCCTAGTTAAACATCGCTGCAACAACATTATTCCGATGCAGCTGCACAAGCTCTATTAACCAAGCTAGCTTTCAATCGGTTTGAGTCCGAGTTACCAAACATTCAAAGTGCTCAACAACTGATCTCTAGCTACATACCAAGTATGGGGTGGTTTGTAGTGGCACAGTTTAATACCTTTTTACAGCGGGATTTATCCAGATTTAGGTCTAAGGTAAAGGAATCAATCTAAAAACGAATTTAGGCTATGCAATCTCCCTCTCATATTACCCTTGGCGGTAATGGTCAGCAGCACGTTTCATTAAATCTTAAAATGGCTAATCGGCATGGTTTGATTGCAGGGGCAACAGGCACTGGCAAAACCGTGAGCTTACAGACCTTAGCGGACAATTTTCTCATGCGGGGGTGCCTGTTTTCTTCGTCGATGTAAAAGGCGACTTATCTGGCTTAGCCTGCGCAGGAAAAGCACACCCTAAAATAACAGAACGATTAACCTACATTGGCATTGATGATCATGCTTTTACCCCTAACCCTGTGGTGTTCTGGGATGTATTTGGTAAATCGGGTCAACCAATGCGCACCACCGTCAGTGAAATCGGGCCATTACTCATGACGAATTTACTGCAATTAAATGATACCCAAACAGGAGTACTATATACATGATCTGATGACGACGGATATGTCTGGTCGAGGCGTAATTAATATTTTTGCGGTGAATCAGTTGATTAACCAGTCACCCAAGCTCTATGCCACAGTGTTGTTATGGTTACTCTCGGAAGTGTTTGAAACATTGCCTGAGGCGGGGGATTTAGATAAAACAGTATCGAAATTTGATATTGGTTCCTATTCTATTGCTTATGACAAGTGCAAATGTAATGACCTATTAACCTAATTTAGGATTTGCACCTAGTTTTCTATATCAAGGCTTACATGGAATGGTCCTGTTGGCGACTATATTAATCACTGTTATCGGTGGACGAGTCGTTACATTTATCATTAGCATTTATACCTATTGGTTTAACATTATTAAGTATTCACTACTTAATAAACACCCTTAGTATAAGCACTGCATTACATAGTTTGACGGTAGAGGTCATAAGCGGAATGATTTTGGCAATGAAGGCGCGAGTGTCTTTAGGTCACACTGGAAAAAACTTCACAGTAAACCAATAATAGTAATCGCATTCGTTGCAGTCTTGGCGGCAGGACTAATACGCAGTGTGTTAATGGCAGCAGTTCCAAGTCAGGCATTGTTATGGTGGGGGGTATCTGGTGGCTTGTGAATCATTGCTTTTAGCTGCTTTATCATCTATTACTGGAAGATATTACTAAAACCAAGAGTAGACGCAATGTAAATGCACAAATAATCAACAGGTCGTTCATGCTGAAAACGTTATAAAGGCCAATGTTGATTGTTAAACAAACTAAACGGGTAATATTTCAACTAAAAACAATAAATATCACTTTATTTCAATTTTATTACTATACTGTGTTGACGCACCAAAATAAGTCTGTAGAATGCGCTCCTCGCTTGAGGCAACAACGGCAAGTCGGCAACGACAGAGCCAGTAGCAGCAAGTGTTTGAAGATGTTTTAATTAAGTGGTTTGATTGATGATTCATTAAGAAAAACTTCAAATAAAACGTTGACAACCAGATTCAAAAGCGTATTATACGCATCCCGATTGAGAGGGGCTACAAGCCAGCTCATCGGCGCGACGAA
>JAQWNF010000001.1 GCA_029246415.1 Glaciecola sp. | reverse complement strand
CCAATCACAGCAGCGATATCTTTTTTATCAACTGTAATCTGTTCCATTTTTGGAGTGTGTTGTCCAACATCAGCTCTTGACTCACTTAAAGCTTTATTCATTTCACCTAAGATATGAACTCTTCCATCTTTAGCCTGTTTTAAAGCCTGCTCCATGATTTCAAAAGTAATACCAGTAATTTTGATATCCATTTGAAGTGATGTAATTCCATCTTTAGTTCCAGCCACTTTAAAGTCCATATCACCTAAATGATCTTCATCACCTAAGATATCTGAAAGAACAACAAAGTTTTCTTCTTCTTTAACTAAGCCCATTGCGATACCCGCAACTGAGGCTTTAATTGGAACACCTGCGTTCATAAGCGCTAAAGACGTACCACAAACCGATGCCATTGAAGATGAACCATTTGATTCCGTAATTTCAGATACAACACGGATTGAATATGGGAAGTCAGTCAATGTTGGCATTACAGCTTGGATACCACGCTTAGCTAGGTTACCGTGGCCGATTTCACGACGCTTAGGAGAACCAACAAAACCAGTTTCACCTACACAGAACGGAGGGAAGTTGTAGTTAAGCATGAAGTGGTTTTTATGTGTGCCAGTTAAATCGTCGATTAACTGTGAATCACGCTCTGTACCAAGTGTAGCTGTTACAAGTGCTTGAGTTTCGCCACGAGTAAAGATAGCAGAACCGTGAGTACGCGGTAATACGCCAGTTGCAACGTCAAGTGCACGGATCATCGCAGGATCACGGCCATCAATACGTGGCTCACCAGCAAGAATACGTGAACGAACAACATCAGACTCTAAGTCATGTAGTAATTCAGATACTTCTTTTGGATCTTGTGCTTCATCTTCTGCAATAATTGCAGCTAAAGCAGTTTCAGTTACTGTATCTACAGCGGTTTTACGCGCTAATTTATCAGAAATCTGATAAGCAGCAGTCATGCCTTCTTTGGCGTGAGCAGCAACTTTATCTTTTAATTCTGTGTTTTCAGCAACAGCTGTCCAATCCCACTTAGGCGTGTTAACATTTGCTGCAAACTCAGCAATGTTACTTACTACGGCTTGTGATTGCTCATGGCCATAAACAACAGCACCTAACATTACTTCTTCAGAAAGAATGTCAGCTTCAGATTCAACCATCAATACCGCTGATTCAGTACCAGCAACAACTAGATCTAATTGACTCGCTTCTTGCTCTGAAGTGCGAGTATTTAATACATATTCACCGTCAGTATAACCAACACGTGCTGCACCAACTGGACCACTAAATGGCATACCAGAGATTGCTAACGCAGCAGACGTACCGATTAAAGAGATGATATCAGTTGGGATTTCTGGGTTAGCAGAAACAACAGTGATAACTATCTGAACTTCATTTTTGAAGCCTTCAGGGAATAATGGACGAATTGGACGGTCAATAAGACGTGCAATTAGTGTTTCACTTTCTGAAGGACGCCCTTCTCGTTTAAAAAAGCCACCTGGGATTTTACCCGCAGCATAGGCTTTTTCTTGATAATTAACTGTTAATGGGAAAAAGTTTTGATCGGCTTTGGCTTCTTTTTTACCAACTACGGTAACCAAAACACAAGTATCATCCATGCTAGCCATAACGGCTGCAGTGGCTTGACGAGCGATTACGCCCGTTTCTAATGTCACAGTATGCTGACCATACTGGAATTTTTGAGTAATAGGAGTCACTATTTATCCTTTAATTTCAATGATTTCATACGCTATTAATTGCGGTGCATAGTATAAGCCGTTCTGCTCTAAAATGCTATAAATTGTACTTAGAATTACGCACAAAACCTGATAATTCAGACCCCAAATAAAAACCCTCAAAATTAACGTGCTATGCCCTCCTTCTTTAGTGAGAATAAATCGCACTAAAGTGCTATTAATGAATCCAAAATTCTGTCTATACTTTAGTCTATATCAATCGACTAAATGAGAGTTAACAAATGCTACTGGTGCGTATTCATGACTTTCGTAGTCAACCAGGATGGTTCGAATATTGTATTTTTTATTGCAGTACTGCCTTGACGACTTATGTCATTGGACTTGCGTTGTTAAGTAAAATACCCAGCATTTACGGTTGGTTAGCGTTCATCATGTTAAGCAGTGTGACTTATATTTTTTCTGTGATCAAAAGAACGCGAGATATCCAAGCTATCCAATTTTTTCATGCATGTATTGCGCACTATACGATCGCCGAACTCCAACAAATACTGCCACGCTTTAGTAACGGCTCACCAGAGAGAGCTATCGTGCTTCGTCGGATCCAGTATTTACAAGGTGTGGATCTAACCCCTTCAAGAAGTCACACCTGCGCAACACAGAGTATCAGCATGGGATAAGTTTAAAAACGTAGGATATATGCCGTCTGAAATTTTTACACTTGTGATATTTATAACTTTTAAAAATCAATTAAAACTATAAAAAACAACAAGTTGAAATAATGGACTAAAGATTGCTATAGCTATTACAAATACGTACTACACATTTGTAATGAGGTTAAGAGGTCTTATGTCTAGAGTAGAAACAGTTACACAAGAAGTAAAATATTTTCACGATTTGTTACAAGAAGAAATCAATCTCCCCGAACTAACCGATATGAATGAACCGACGTTACGGAAGTTGCTCGATCGTATCTATCGCTTTGAAACTCGTTGCACCGTTAAAAAACAAAAATATTCAGAAAAATTATGTGTCCAATTTAGAGGACGCATTGCTGATTTATTATTATTAATGGACAATTTCGATTTACAGGATGCCATTGCAAATCGAGATAATATTCAAGATGATATTACTAGCGTAGCTTAATATTAAATTAATTCGTTTCCTTCTACATTAGCTCAGTTCTTATACTTAGCTTTTTTTTGTCAGATATTTTTACACCTTGAACTCTCGTGTTTAATATCAATATTTAACTCATTGTTTATAGTACTAAATATATATGGCATTACATTTGCAAAAATACAATCATGAAAATCACTTATCACTACCTACACACTGGAGTGTCACATCATCATGATTTTAACTATCACGCTACTCGTTGCCATTACCTTATACGGCATTTATTACTACGATAAAATGTACAGTAATGGGGAACGCCAATTGATTATCAAAAAATATTTAAAAAACGATATTCAAGATATTAAAAAAAAAGTAAAAGTATCGACAAAGAGTTCAAAGGCTAAGGCTGCACCTCAACCGACTCCTAAATCAGCTCATCATGCAATATTGGCTGATATTGTCGATAACGGTGCGTTGATTATGGAACTCGATCATCTGCAAAAGATAATCTCCGGTGAACATATTTGGGAACTTAGAACCACTAAGTTCAAAAAATCTGGATATATAGGTTTAGTTGAAAAAGGCTCTAAACAAATTTGTGCCTATGCAAAAATCGCAGGCTACCATGGGCCTTTATCGAAAGAAGAACTCAAAGCAGCTAAATCTAAACATGGAGTCCTTGCGAAAGATTACAATGCTAAAGATTTTAAACGTCTTAACGCAATTGAATTATGTGATGTTGTAGCGTTACCTAAACCGATTACTTATGAGCACAAACCTGGAGCGGTAATTTGGGTTAAAATAGGTGAACAAGAAGCTGTGGTTAAGCAGCTCAAAACGATGCTGACTCAATAAACCATTAAGCATAAACAGAATCAACTAGATAAAATTTTAGCAAAAAAAACCAGCTCAATTAGCTGGTTTTTTTATGTGGTGCGGACGGGGGGACTTGAACCCCCACGATTAAAAATCACCACCCCCTCAAGGTGGCGCGTCTACCAATTCCGCCACGTCCGCGTAATTTTGTTGACTAGTTAGGATTACCGTCTGTATCTTTTGCCTCTTCTGCAGCAGGTACACCACTAGTAGGTGTAACAGTCGTAACTGGCACATCGCCAGCTGGTACATCACTTGCTGGGACATCTAAAATAGGTGCTTCAACAACTGGTACTTCTAAATTTTGCCATTCATCAACAGCTTTTTCTTTAGAGGCCGTAAGGTTACCAAGTAACAGACTGATAAGAAAGAAAAAAGTTGCTAAGATACCGGTAGAACGAGTCAAAAAGTTACCTGAACCGCCAGAACCAAAGACAGTATTTGAACCGCCACCACCAAGTGATGCACCCATGTCAGCGCCTTTACCTTGTTGGATTAATACTAAACCTATTAGTAGTAACGCTACGATTAAATAAGCAACGATCAATACTTCGTGTAACATAGTTAGCCTCTTTGATTTGCCGCTTGGCAAATAGTTAAAAATTCAGTTTCTTTTAAGCTTGCACCGCCTACAAGGCCACCGTCAATATCCGGTTGTGCAAATAATTCGGTTGCGGTTTGTGCATTCACACTCCCCCCATATAATATACTGATTGAATCGGCAACTTGTGCATCGATACTGGCAATATACTGTCTAATAAACGCATGGACTTCTTGCGCTTGTTCAGGACTAGCCGTTTGCCCCGTACCTATAGCCCAAATCGGCTCATACGCAATAACACACTTAGCAATCCCAGCAATACCTACAGCGTCAAGTACACTATCAAGTTGTGATTGAATAAATTGATTCACTTCACCAGCTTCTCTAGTAGCAAGCGACTCACCGATACATAATATTGGTGTAATATTTGCCGCTAAAGCAGTTATTACTTTTTTGGCAATGATGTCATTACTTTCATTATACAAATCACGTCTTTCGGAATGGCCAATTAACGTATGTGAAATGCCTAAATCATTTAACATTGCAACACTCAGTTCTCCTGTAAAAGCACCAGAGATATGTTCTGAGATATTTTGTACACCAATAATCAAATTACTTGATTCAAACGCATTCGTAAATAAAGCGGGTGGAAAAATCATGACCTTGACGTTATCTAGTCCTGGTGATTTAAATGCTTCGTTAAATTGCTTAATTAACGCGACATTTCCGTTTAATTTCCAGTTACCTGCAACTATCTTCTGTCTAGTCATCTGATTCAATCCTTTACATCATTTACCAATGAATTTCAGGTCGGCGATATTACCCAACCTCTTAGCATTATACAAGTTAAATACCACTCTACGGGCAAAAATAAGGGCGTTTGCCCTTATCCCACCGCTATTTTGGTTACCACTTGTGCAATATGTGCTGACCATTTATCTGCATCATCTGCACTTTGTGCTTCGACCATTACTCTAATTAATGGTTCGGTACCACTTTTACGCAACAACACTCGTCCAGTATCACCTAGAGCGTGTTCGGCCTCAGCAACAGCATCTAAGACTCGTTGGTCAGCACAATAGTCCATTGCACATGGTTCATAGCGGACATTGACCAGTTTTTGAGGGAATTTCGTCATGCCCGATAACAAACTTTTCAATGATTTTTCGGTATGCAACATTGCCGTGAGTACTTGTAAACCAGCGACAATTCCATCTCCAGTTGAAATGGTAGATAGATTTAGAACATGTCCTGAGTTTTCACCACCGATGTGCCAACCTTTTTCTTTTAGTAATTCCATGACGTAACGGTCACCGACTTTGGAGCGCGCAAATGGGATCCCAAGATTATCTAAGGCAATCTCTAAGCCTAAATTACTCATTTGGGTACCAACGACACCGCCAGATAAACGACCGTTTTTAAGTGCATCGCGGGCAATAATAAAGATAATTTGATCGCCATCAACCACATTACCTTCATGGTCAACTAGCATAATACGATCACCGTCACCATCCAATGCAAAACCTAAATCAGCTTTATGCTCTAAGACAGCATCAACACAAGCGCGCATAGACGTCGCCCCAACTTGATGGTTGATATTGGTGCCATTGGGTTTAGTACCGATTTCAATGACTTCAGCACCAAGCTCACTCAATACACTAGGTGCAATGTGGTATGTTGCCCCGTGAGCACAATCAACAACAATTTTCATACCTGTGAGTGATAAATCGCTTGGGAAAGTGCCTTTACAAAATTCAATATAGCGACCAGCTGCATCATCGATACGCGAAGCTTTACCAAGCTTATCTGATTCAACACAATCCATCGGGACTTCTAGCATTGCTTCAATAGCAAGCTCAACCTCATCATCTAGCTTATAGCCATTTGCTGAAAAGAATTTAATACCATTATCATAATATGGGTTATGCGAAGCACTGATCACAATTCCAGCTTCAGAGCGGAATGTTTTGGTTAAATAAGCAATGGCAGGTGTCGGCATGGGGCCTAATAAACCAACATTAATCCCCGCAGCAGATAAGCCCGCTTCTAGTGCTGACTCAAGCATATAACCCGAAATACGTGTATCTTTACCAATTAATACTTTGTTGGTGCCTTTGCCTGCTAATACTTTACCGGCAGCCCAACCTAACTTAGTGACAAATTCAGGATTAATCGCTGAATGACCTACTTTACCGCGGATACCATCGGTACCAAAATACTTACGTTCGCTCATGTTTGACTACATTCCTTTATGAGTTTGATCTATTGCATAATGTCATGTGCAGCTTACTCAACACTATTCATTTTATTTAATATTGTAACCACATCTGATGTTGCGCGCACATCGTGCACTCTTAAAATACTTGCCCCTTTAGTGCTCGCGATTAACGCACACGCTAAACTGCCAGCGAGACGTTCATCTACGTTGCGGTCCAAAAGATTACCAATCATGGATTTACGGGACATCCCAGCTAAGGTCGGCATATGCAAGTACTTAAACTTATCAAAATGTTTGAGTAATTGAAAATTATGATCCAGTGTCTTTCCAAAACCGAAACCTGGGTCAATAATAATTTGTTCTTGTTTAATGCCTGCAGCTAAACAAATATCAATTCGCGCTTCCAAAAAATCATATACCTCACCGACAACGCTGTTGTAATCGGGTGCTGATTGCATCGTTCGCGGATCGCCTTGCATATGCATTAAAGAGACGGGAACCTGAAGCGCAGCAGCAGTCGATAAAGCGTTATCTAACTGTAAGGCACACACATCATTGATTAATCTGGCACCCGCAGCTACTGCTTCTTGCATGACTAGAGCTTTACTCGTATCAATAGAAATTACACAATCAAGATTTGCTGCAATTTTTTCTATAATAGGTGCAACACGTTCGATTTCTGTTTGAGCAGAGATTGCATCAGCGCCAGGACGAGTCGATTCACCCCCTACATCAATAAATACGGCGCCATCAGCCACCATCTGCTCGGCTTGTTTGAGCGCATTATCGATTGAACAGAATTGCCCACCATCAGAAAAGCTATCAGGAGTGACATTGAGAACCCCCATAAT
This sequence comes from Glaciecola sp., assembly GCA_029246415.1. Taxonomy (GTDB): domain Bacteria; phylum Pseudomonadota; class Gammaproteobacteria; order Enterobacterales; family Alteromonadaceae; genus Opacimonas. Next base: position 96,552 of record JAQWNF010000001.1, on the reverse strand, counting down.
TTGTGGGGTATCAAAGAAAACATGTTTGTTGCCAAATTGCATAATTGTTCTCCGTAACAAATTAGTAAATATTATACGATAAAAACACGTAAAAACAAAAAACGCCGGCTTATTGACCGACGTTTTTAATTTATTTACTGACCATAAAATAATGAATTATTCAGAAATTGAGTATCTAATTAAATATGATTAGTTAGGGACATCACCCGCATTATCTAGATCTGGTGCGCTTTTATCGTCACCTTTTGCAGACATGCCACTCGTTTTGTCATCATCATTAGGCTTTCTATCATCCCAATCACGTGGTGGACGAACTTCAGTACGCGCCATTAAATCATCAATTTGTAACGCATCAATCGTTTCATACTTCATTAATGCATCTTTCATTGTATGTAACACGTCGATGTTATCGTTTAGGATTTTTTCAGCACGTTCATAGTTGCGGTTAATTAATACTTTAATTTCAGAATCAATTAATCTAGCGGTTTCATCTGACATGCTCGCTGATTTAGCAGAACTACGTCCTAAAAAGACCTCACCCTCTTCATCTGCATACAACTGTGGTCCCATCTTATCCGACAAGCCCCATTGTGTAACCATCTTGCGAGCAATCTCAGTTGCACGCTCAATATCATTAGATGCACCAGTAGTTACCTTATCAGCACCGTAAATGATTTTTTCAGCTAAACGACCACCATATAAACTAGAAATCATGCTTTCAAGATGTTGTTTAGAATGACTTACACGATCTTGCTCTGGTAGATACATAGTAACACCTAACGCACGACCACGAGGAATAATCGATACTTTGTATACTGGATCGTGTTCAGGCACCATTCTACCAACAATCGCATGGCCAGCTTCATGATAAGCTGTCATGGCTTTCTCATCTTCAGACATCACCATAGACTTACGTTCAGAGCCCATCATGATTTTATCTTTGGCCTTTTCAAACTCTTCCATTGCCACAACACGCTTGTTAGCACGAGCAGCAAACAAAGCAGCTTCATTAACAAGGTTGGCTAAGTCTGCACCAGAGAAACCTGGAGTACCACGAGCAATAACTGCAGGTTCAACATTATCTGCAATCGGTACTTTACGCATATGGACTTTTAAAATGTGCTCACGACCACGAATATCTGGTAAACCAACTGTCACTTGACGGTCAAAACGACCTGGACGTAATAATGCTGGATCTAATACGTCTGGACGGTTAGTCGCAGCAATAACAATGATCCCTTCGTGTCCTTCAAAACCATCCATTTCTACCAACATTTGGTTAAGAGTCTGCTCACGCTCGTCATTACCGCCACCGAGGCCTGCGCCACGTTGACGACCAACAGCATCGATTTCATCGATGAAAATAATGCAAGGTGCACTCTTTTTAGCTTGTTCAAACATGTCGCGCACACGTGACGCACCTACACCGACAAACATTTCAACAAAATCAGAACCTGAAATAGTAAAGAATGGTACTTTCGCTTCACCAGCGATGGCTTTTGCTAATAGTGTCTTACCTGTTCCAGGAGGACCTACCATCAATACGCCTTTAGGAATTTTACCACCAAGCTTTTGGAATTTAGATGGGTCACGTAAAAAATCAACTAGTTCAGACACGTCTTCTTTCGCTTCATCACAACCAGCGACATCAGCAAAAGTCGTTTTAATCTGATCTTCGCCTAACAAGCGAGCTTTGGATTTACCAAATGACATTGCGCCACGACCACCGCCGCCTTGCATTTGTCGCATAAAAAATATCCACACGCCTATCAGCAGTAGCATCGGGAACCATGAGATAAAGATACTCGCTAAAAAAGATTGCTCTGCAGGTGGCTCACCTAGTACACGCACATCTTGTTTAACTAAATCAGATACCAATTGATCATCAAAATACGGAATATAAGTCACAAAATTTTCACCCGAGCGCTTCACACCACGGATTTCATTTTTGCTACTATCAATACGCACTTCGCGGATCATGCCTTGATTCGCTTCTTTTAGGAAAGTTGTGTAATCCGTCTGAGGACGCGAGTTTTCACCTGGTGAAAAACTCTCAAAGACAGCCATCAGCACCACTGCGATAACTAACCATAGGATTAAATTTTTTGCCATATCACTCAACGCCGTTAACCTCTTGTTTTGTCCGATATTGATACATCTTGATGATTTATCAAGCCTACTACAGATTATAAATACTTACCACTAAGTAAACTTAATACGTTATACGTAAAGTAGACTTATTTTGTTCAATAGTTTGTCTATACTTAATTATAGCTATTATTCCCTATTCAAATGGTCTTTTTTAAAGAATTTCTAGCCTAATTGAGAATCGACAATGGTCTTAATAGGTAGATAGAGGTAGAATACTTTTTTTCAAGACCAATGTATGAAATTAAAGACAAATATTCATGAATTTATCAAATAAACAAAAGCAATACCTTAAAGGCTTAGCTCATCCAATTAAACCTGTTGTACAACTAGGTGGAAATGGCTTTACTGAAGGGGTGTTGGCAGAAATCGAATCAGCACTAGCACACCACGAGCTAATTAAAGTGAAGATCCCAACTGACGACCGCGAAGAAAAACAACTGATCATGGATGCGATTGTACGTGAGACTGGTGCGGTGAAAGTCCAAACTATTGGTCATATATTAGTCATCTTCAAACCATCTGAAGAGAAAAAGATTCAAGTACCTAAAAAATAATTTAGGTACTTTGCTCTGGTATTACCATAAAGAAACCTACCCAAGGGCTGTGTCATGCACGCCCCTCTTTGCAGCATCCTTTATTCTTCGTCACTACCGTTAATAATATTAGAAATATTATACAGTTGATTCAATGCTTGATAATTGATTGTGCCTTTCGGGTAACGCCCTTTGAGGTTATATTGACCGGCTTCACGTTGCATTAATAAACTTATCGCTTCATCAACGGTTCTTACAGCAAAAATAGAAAATTTCCCCACTTTGATAGCTTGAATAATATCATCACGCAATAATAAATGATGTTGATTCGAAAATGGAATAATTACACCATGTTCAGCCGTTAACCCACGATGACGACACAAATCAAAGAAACCTTCGATTTTTTCATTGATGCCACCCACGGATTGCACTTCACCATATTGGTTAATTGAACCGGTGATAGCCAAAGACTGCAAACAAGGAATATCGGTCAAAGCAGAAATCAGGGCAACGAGTTCACCTAATGACGCACTATCCCCATCGATATAGCCGTATGACTGCTCCAACGCAATGTTTGCTGATAACGTTAGTGGAAAATGTTGTGCGTATTTTTGACCTAAATACCCAGTTAACAACATAACGCCTTTGGAATGAATTGATTGACCTAATTCTACTTCACGCTCGATATCGATAACGCCGCTAGCACCAACATACACAGTTGCAGTAATTCGTGCAGGTGTCCCAAAAGCAGTCCCACCAGCATCGAGAACGGTAAGGCCATTAACATTGCCCGTCGCTGTCCCTTCGGTTTGGATCAGGATCTGTTCTTCTTTAATGTCTTCTAGTAGCGTTGTTGCGACGCGTGACATTCGGTGTTCTTTTTCGATGTGCGCGGTATGTAAATACTTAGCCGAAAACTCACTAGCTCCAGCTTGTTTGGCAAAAAAAGCGGCTTCATTAATAATTTCAATGATCGATGAAAACTTAGCACTTAATTTAGTTTGATGTTCACTCATGCGTAATGAGTATTTTAATAAAAACACAATCGAGTCAGGTAATATTTCTGTAAAACCCAGTTGATTAATATGCTGACAAACACAAGTGATAAAATCTTTAACATTGCTGCGATTAAGCGGAAGTTCGTAATCAAAATCCACCAACACGCTAAACAGTTGCTCAAACTCAGGATCATAATCTTGCAGTGTATAAAACAACTCACGAGAACCGAGTAAAATAATTTTAACTTGTAGCGGTATTGGAGCAGGAGACAAAGTCATCGAATTAACCATGCCAGCGTCTTGTTGCGGCAGATCAACTCTTAATTGTTGTTGTTTCAATGCCCGCTTTAATGACTCCCATACATGTGGCTGGTCAATCATTTTGTCGGCATCCAATAATAGATAACCCCCATTAGCATTGTGTAACGCACCACTAAAAATCATGCTGTAATCAGTCATGATACTACCTTGCGCGGTAGAGTATTCTATCCGTCCAAACAAATTTTGGTAGGTTGGATGTGCCTCATAGATCACTGGAGCAGTACTCGTAACTTCATGTTGCACTAAGATATTAGGTAAATAATGACTTTCGAGCATCGCTTTAGCTTCAGCAGCATCATATTTATCTTCTTTTTCGTCTAAATCATCGAGCCACATCACCGAGTCGATGAGATGGTCTTTAATCGATTTTAAATACTTCAATACCGCTAAATTATCAGCGTAAGTATGTTCTAGCGCTTTGAGTAATGGTTTGATGCTTTGCTCAGCAGTATTGCGCTTTAAGGTGCGCAACTGCTCGGATAGCGCTCGCTTCCACGCGGGTAATTCAAATAACGCTTCTTCAAGTTCCAATTCACATTCTTTTATGTGTAGCAAAAACTCGGCTTGAACGTCATCTGCTAATGCATGGAACTGCTCATCTTCAACTGGTTTATTATCGACTATTGGTAAAAATGCCACCTTGCCATCATCTTCAAACAAAGCGATATTAAACTGTCGCGCTGACGCTTCGACTTTTTCTAACGCGCCGTCATACAAGGCATCGTAATCTTTGGTAATGCCCAAGGCTTTACGCTGATAACCAGGGTTATCAAAGGCCGCAGGAAAGGTATCGAGCAGATTAGCAATCAAATCTTGCATATCTTTGTCAAAGGTCTGACTCAGACCAGAGGGAAACGAAATGGCAATTGGCGTGCGTTCATCCTGAATATTATTAACATACACCCAGTCATCGGGTGCATGGGACATCTTACCGTAATGTTCGATGTAGGTTTTGACCAAAGTCGAACGCCCTGTGGCGAGTTCGCCCATAACGAATAAATTATAACCAGATGCATCTATACCTAGACCAAATTCGAGTGCACGCTTCGCTCTTTTTTGTCCAATAAAGATCTTGTTATTATGCTGTGATGTTAAGTAATCAGCGGTTAATGCAGGGATGTCAAACGCCCCTAACTGAGCATGGCATTGTTCAGATTCAAGGCGGGTACGTGCCATCAAATCAAGCATTGCTGAATGTGCAGAAAATAACGATTGGGTCATATAGATACTATCACTGTGTCATAATTATTGTTTTATTACGTATTAGTCTACACATAGTCATGCCAATAGTCGCATAAAAATTCCTTTTCGAGCATAGCGTTACGCCCCTAGCTAAGGTATTCTATAGGGCTAAAGAACAATTAATTTTATGTGGAATAGTTAATTACATGTCGCAACAGCCATACTCCCCCCAAGCATTAGAAGCCAAAGTTCAACAATACTGGCAAGAAAACGCGTGTTTTACCGCACAACCAGATGACAGCAAAGAGAAATTTTATTGTTTATCTATGTTTCCTTACCCCAGTGGCAAGCTACACATGGGGCATGTACGTAACTATACAATTGGTGATGTGATTAGTCGTCATCAACGCATGTTAGGCAAAAACGTACTTCAGCCTATGGGTTGGGATGCGTTTGGTCTGCCAGCTGAAAATGCCGCGATTAACAATAATACCGCTCCAGCTAACTGGACCTATTCGAACATCGATTATATGAAGTCACAGTTAAACTCATTAGGTTTTGGTTATGATTGGGATCGTGAATTTGCCACTTGCCAACCTGATTATTACCGCTGGGAACAATGGTTCTTTACCCGCTTATATGAGAAAGGCTTAGTTTACAAAAAGCTATCTACGGTTAACTGGGATCCGATTGATCAGACTGTTCTAGCAAACGAATAGGTTATTGACGGACGCGGTTGGCGTTCTGGCGCAGTTGTTGAGCAAAAAGAGATTCCACAGTGGTTCATCAAAATCACCGCTTATGCACAAAATCTTCTAGATGATTTAGATAAGCTAGATCAATGGCCTGAACAAGTAAAGGCAATGCAAAAAAATTGGATTGGCCGCTCAGAAGGCGTTGAAATCAAATTTGATTTACCACATAAAATAGCTGAGTTAAATGAGCTAGAAGTCTACACTACTCGCCCTGATACTTTGTATGGAGTGAGCTATGTTGCTGTCGCTGCACAACATCCAATCGCCCTAGCTGCCGTCGCGCAACGTCCAGAACTCGCTGAATTTGTCGAATCCTGTAAAAATGCCAAACTCGCTGAAGCCGAAATGGCCACAATGGAGAAAAAAGGTGTTGATACCGGCTTTACCGCTATTCATCCTTTAACTGGCGAGAGCATCCCAATTTGGGTCGCTAACTTTGTACTAATGGGCTATGGCTCTGGTGCTGTTATGGCCGTTCCTGGTCATGACCAACGTGATTTTGAATTTGCTAAAGCGTATGATTTACCAATTAAACAAGTCGTCACCGGCGATGATTGTGATATCAGTGTGGCCGCTTACACCGAAAAAGGCAAATTAGTTAACTCTGCTGAATTTGACGGACTGGATTTTGAAGCAGGCTTTAATGCCATCGCCGACAAACTTGCTGCATTAGGCAAAGGTAACAAAACCGTTAATTATCGCTTACGTGACTGGGGCGTGTCGCGCCAACGTTACTGGGGTGCCCCTATCCCGATGCTGAACCTTGAAAATGGTGAATCAGCGCCAGTACCAACAGAACAACTCCCGGTCATCTTGCCTGAAGATGTCGTGATGGATGGCGTAACGTCTCCAATTAAAGCCGATCCGGAATGGGCTAAAACCAGTTTTAATGGTCAGCTAGCATTACGTGAAACCGATACCTTTGATACCTTTATGGAGTCATCATGGTACTACGCTCGTTATACCTCACAACCTAGTAATGCGATGCTAGATCCTGCAGAATCAAACTACTGGTTACCGGTTGATCAGTATGTTGGTGGTATTGAACACGCTATATTGCATTTATTGTATTCTCGTTTTTTCCATAAACTACTTCGCGATGAAGGCTTAGTTGATTCTGATGAGCCGTATAAGCGTCTGCTATGCCAAGGCATGGTGTTAGCTGATTCTTTCTACCGTGAAGATGCCGCAGGTAAAAAGACTTGGTACTCACCTGCCGATGTCACGACCAGCAAAGACGAAAAAGGTCGTATTATTACCGCGACACTCGATAGTGATGGTGAGGCGGTGATACATGGCGGCATGACCAAAATGTCCAAGTCAAAAAACAACGGTATCGACCCACAACAAGTCATCGATTTATATGGCGCTGATACAGTACGATTATTTACTATGTTTGCTGCGCCACCAGAGCAAACCCTCGAATGGGTTGACTCAGGTGTTGAAGGAGCAAACCGCTTCTTAAAACGCGTGTGGAAATTAGTGACTGAGCATGTTGCACTAGGCGCAACAGTTAAAGTTGACGCTGCACAGTTAACTAAATCACAACAAGATTTGCGTCGACATGTGCATCAAACCATCGCCAAAGTGAGTGATGATATTGAACGTCGTCAAACATTTAACACTGCGATTGCCGCTATCATGGAGCTGAGTAATCATTTATTAAAAGCCCCAAGTGAAAATGAACAAGACCGTGCTATTTTGCAAGAAGGTATTGAAGCTGTTGTGTTGATGCTGACGCCAATTACGCCACATATTTCTCATGAATTATGGCAAGCATTAGGTCACGACAATGTCCATATTGCTCCTTGGCCACAAGCAGATAGTGCTGCGATGGTTGAAGCTGAAAAGCTTATTATTGTGCAAGTCAACGGTAAGTTACGTGCCAAGATCACTGTTGCTGCTGACGCATCAAAAGAAACAGTAGAAGCATTAGGTCAAGCTGACAGTAACGTACAAAACTTTATTGATGGTAAAACTATCCGTAAAGTGATTTATGTACCGGGTAAATTACTCAATATTGTCGCTAATTAGTACGCACAAGGATAAAATCCATGACGACGGTTAATCGAATATCACAATCTGCATCACCTCGTAACAGCCAATCTTGGTTAGTACGTTGGTGCTGTGTATTGCTGCTAATTGGGCTAACCAGTAGTTGTGGTTTTACCCTACGTGGTCAACAACTGCCAAAATCCGTATTATCACACCTGCACGTGGAACAACCTGCCAGTTACTCTGCGTTGCATGATACCGTCGAACTGTATTTTACCAAGCAAGGCATTCAAGCGGATATTGAAGGTACGGTTACCCATACCATTTCTATCAAACCAGAAGCGGTTGAGAGACGTTTATTATCGGTATTTTCTACCGGTCAAGTGGCTGAATACGAACTAATCTACGCAGTCAAATACGCATTGAATATTGACGATAACCAACCTACTAATTATACGTTTACGCTAATTCGAGAATATCAAGACGATCCCCGTCAAGTACTCGCCAAAACACGTGAGCTGAATTTAGTCCTCAATGAGCTACGCCAAGAGGCCGCTGCAACCATATACCAACGTTTACCTGCGCATCTAGCTCAGTTGCAAGGACGTTAACTATGCAGTTGCGATTAAATCAATTAGCGAATCAGTGTGAAAATGGACTAGCGCCGTTTGTATTGATATTTGGTGATGAACCGCAACAAACCATCCAAGCATTGAATACAGTGCGTCAATACGCACTAAAAGCGGGATTTGCTGAACGTCAAAGTTTGACTGCGGATGGTGATTTTGATTGGTCAACATTGCTAGATGCAACCCAAACAATGTCATTATTTAGCGACAAACAACTGATTGAATTGCACTTACCAACCGGTAAACCGGGTAAAGAAGGCAGTAAGGCATTATTGAGTATTGCTGAACAACCCTCCCCCGATGTACTAATCGTCATTTACGGACCTCGTGTCGGTAAAGATGTACAAAACACAAAGTGGTTTAAAACCTATCAATCTGCGGGTTGGTTTATTCCTTGTTTTGCACTTGAAGGACGTGACTTAGAAAACTGGGTTGCACAACTGTTGCAACAGATCCCTATTCATACCACGCCTGACTGTATTGCGTTTATAGCCGATGCCTGTGAAGGCAACATGCTTGCAGCCAAACAAGAAATCGATAAGTTAGGTTTGTTATATGCTGGTGGCACGCTGGATATAACACAATGTAAAGCCGCGGTTGTCGAACAATCGCGTTTTACGGTGTACCAACTCATTGATACTATGCTGGCAGGTGATGCACAGCGTATCGTTAAGTTGTTGTTCCGCCTTGAGAGTGAAGGGCTTGAACCTAACATCATCATTTGGGCATTGATTAAAGAATGGGAAACTTTATATACCATTGATCAACTGCAACGCAACGGTGAACGGGTTAATTGGGCGGCGCTGCGCGTATGGGGCAACAAACAAGGCTTGTATACCAACTTACTCAAGCAGTTTACACCCGAAAAGTTTTCCGCTATACGTGCAGCATTAAAAGAAGCTGACTTTCAGTTTAAAAACACCCAACCAACTCGTCCTTACGTGTTGTTGTGTCATTTATGCCTTCTCTTTACGCCATATGGTTTAGATGAGTTTACCTTGAGCTATGCATAAACCCCTATTGTATTTATTTGGTGGCAGTTTTAACCCACCGCATCGTGGTCACATTGAGCCATTGTTAGCATTGCAACAACAGTATAACGTTGGCACTATTACGTTATTGCCGAATCATATTTCACCACTCAAACTAAACCAACCGCCGGTGTCCAATGCACACCGTTTAGCCATGTTACAGTTATGCACGGCACAATACCCTACCTTAACCATTAGTGATTATGAGTTAACCCAGTCTGAAACTAGCTTTACGATCAACACACTGATGCATTTTTGTGAGGAATATCGTGTATTTTTTATTATCGGTGAAGATAGTCTGCAGAGCTTAGACAAGTGGTATCGGTATGTTGAAATTATGCAGTTATGCCACATCATTGTACTGCCACGAAATACAGAACAGAGCCGTATAATTGAATTACCCGAAATAATTGTGCAAAATATGGACACATTATCGCATGGGCCGATACCGCATAAAACAAGCTGTATCACCCGCGTTACCTTACCTCGAGTGAATATTTCATCAACTCAATGTAGGTTAGAATTAGCAAACCACGATATAGAAAGTCAATATATTACGCCAAGCGTGTTAAACTATATACGTAGACATCATTTATTTGCAAACTGAGGCAACTTTGGACCACGATAGCTTAAAAAAATTCGTCATTGATAAAATTGAAGACATGAAAGGTAGAGACATCATTGATATTGATGTAGCTGGTAGATCAACTGTTACTGACACTATGTTAGTGTGTTCAGGTAACTCCAAACGACACGTTCGCTCGATTGCCGAAAATGTCGTCATAGAAATGAAACGCGCAGGTTCACCTCCTTTGAGTATTGAAGGACAAGAAACAGGTGAATGGGTATTAGTCGATTTAGGTGACGTTGTATTGCATGTTATGCAAGATGAAACCCGCGATTTTTATCAACTAGAAAAACTCTGGTCTTAATTACCTTAGGTTAGCATAACGATGCGCATCCAAATTATTGCAGTTGGAACTAAAATGCCTGACTGGGTAGAAACCGGATGCGCTCATTTTCTCAAACGATTCCCTTCTGATATGCCCGTCAAATTTACCCAGATCTCTGCAGGTAAACGAGGCAAAAACGCAGACGTCGCTAGAATTTTAGAAAAAGAAGGTGAACTGACTATACAAGCTATCGGTAAACATGACCGTGTCGTCACGCTTGAAGTGTTAGGTAAACCTTGGGACTCCCCTACTTTAGCCAAACAAATAGACAGTTGGAAAATGGACGGACGCGATGTCAGTTTATTAATCGGCGGTCCAGAAGGCTTAGCACCAGCTTGTATTGCGTTAGCTGAACAACGTTGGTCATTATCTCCTTTAACGCTTCCGCACCCATTGGTTCGCATCATTGTGGTTGAGAGCCTTTATCGTGCATGGTCAATTACCCAAAACCATCCTTACCATAGAGAATAGGACACCTCGATAGCATGAACCAACGACGTCAAACTATTCGAGATTTTACTGCGGAATCTAATTTGTTTCTCCGTCGTTGTCTTGTTTCAGTGTGTTTATGTCTAGCACTTATCTTAGTGGTCTTGAGTAACTTGTATTCATTGCAAGTTGACCAATTTGAAGATTATCAAATCCGTGCGGATGGCAATCGTATCAAAGTGATCCCTGTCGCGCCCAATCGCGGTATTATTTATGATCGTAATGGCCTCATCATTGCTGAAAATCGCCCTGTGTTTAATCTTGAAGTCTCGCTTGAACAAGTCGAAGATATTGATCAGGTATTAAGCGAATTACAGCAACTGTTATCGTTAACACCAGCAGATATCGCTCGCTTTGAACGCAATCGAAAACGTCAACGCCGTTTTCATCCCGTGACGCTCATTGCTAATATGGACGAAGATATGATGGCGTTGTTTTCAGCACAACAACATCGTTTTGATGGTGTGGCAGTAGAAGCCAGCTTAGCTCGTTATTATCCTTACGGCAGTGCCTTAACCCATGTACTTGGGTATGTATCCAAAATCAATGCTCGAGATTTGAACTTGATTGCCAGTTGGGGCGCTCAGTCTAACTACGCTGCCAGTAAAAATATTGGTAAGCAAGGAATTGAACGATATTACGAAGAACGCCTGCATGGCAAAGTGGGTTATGCCCACTTAGAGGTCGATAGTAAAGGTAGAACCTTGCGCGTGTTAGAGCAAACCCCGCCGCAACCTGGCGAGGATCTGATCCTCAATATTGATATTGAACTACAACTGTATGTGCAATCATTATTAAGTGATAAAAAAGGCTCTGTGGTCGTGTCTGATCCTACTGACGGTGGGATCTTAGCGATGTATTCTAGCCCCTCTTACGATCCCAATTTATTTGTAAATGGGATCTCGCAAAAAGATTACTCTAAATTAATTGAAAATAATGACCGTCCATTGCTAAACCGAGCGGTACAAGGCCAATACCCCCCTGCCTCATTGATTAAACCCCACTTGGCACTACTCGGTCTAGAGTCGCAAACTATCTCTGAGAAAACCAAGATCCAAGATAAAGGCTACTATCAATTAGAAGGGGTGGAACATGTATGGCGTGATTGGTTGAAGCGAGGACATGGTCGCGTCGATGTGAAACACTCAATAGAAGTTTCTTGCGATACGTTTTTTTATGAACTGGCTTATAAACTCGGTATCGATACGCTACATGAATATATGGCGCAATTTGGTTTTGGCGAACATACCAATATCGATTTATTAGAAGAGTCTGATGGCAATCTACCTAGCCGTGGTTGGAAACGCGCCAAGTTTAATCAGCCTTGGTATATTGGAGACACTATTTCTGTAGGGATAGGTCAAGGATACTGGACCGCTACTCCGGTACAACTAGTTGATTCGGTCAATACGATTATTAATTATGGTGTAAAACATCGTCCCAAAATACTTAAAGCCACTATCCAAGATGATGAAGTAATTGCAGAGGCACTCAACACTGCACAGCCTATCAGAGTGTTACAACAACGGAATTGGGATCTAGTCAAAAAAGCCATGTTTGATACGGTCAATGAACCACGCGGGACTGCGTTTAAAGCATTTCAAAATACCACGTACGCTTCAGCTGGTAAAACCGGCACCGCGCAACTATTTTCAGTTGGGCAAGATGAAGATGTCGATGATTTAATCATTGCTGATTATTTAAAAGATAATGCGATGTACCTCGGCTATGCACCCGCAAACGATCCTAAATTAAGCGTCATTGTTGCTTTAGAAAATGCGGGTGGAGGTGGCTCGAATGCGGCGCCCATTTCGCGTAGTGTCATGGATTATTGGTTAGGAGAAACGCGCTAATGCCAGTTTCAAAAACGGCAATGCAACAATCCGATAGCTTTTTAGCTCGCATTCATATCGATGGCTGGTTACTTGCAGGGTTATTAGTATTAATGACCATTGGCTTGTTTACGATTTACTCCGCCAGTGGACAAGATATGGAGTTGATCAAACGGCAAGTAACCCGATTGGCTATTGCGTTAGTGGCAATGTTTGCACTCGCTCAAGTACCTGTATTGTTTTATCGTAACATATCACCTTTCGTCTATGGCATCGGCATTGTATTGCTCATCGCAGTACTGGCAATAGGAGTGACAGGAAAAGGAGCGCAACGTTGGTTAGATTTAGGCGTATTTCGTTTTCAACCATCTGAGATTTTAAAACTATTTGTCCCTATGACAGTGGCTTGGTATATCAGTAAATATGGTATGCCACCGAGTTTTAAACGATTGATGGTAGCCTTATTAATCGTATTTATTCCTACAATTTTAATTGCGCGTCAACCAGACTTAGGTACATCTCTGTTAATTGCTAGCTCAGGGATATTTGCATTATTTTTGGCTGGTATGAGTTGGCGTATTATCGCTATGTTTGGGGTATTAATTGGCGGTTTCACGCCGATTATGTGGTTATTTTTGATGAAAGCGTATCAAAAGCAACGTGTCACCACTTTTTTAAATCCAGAAAGCGACCCACTTGGTGCAGGCTATCACATTATTCAATCGAAAATTGCGATTGGTTCTGGCGGTATGACAGGAAAAGGATGGTTGCAAGGCTCACAATCACAACTAGAGTTTCTTCCTGAACGTCACACTGACTTTATATTTGCCGTATTTAGTGAAGAATTTGGATTTTTAGGCGTCATTGGTCTGTTATTAGTCTATGGTTTTATTCTCGGACGCGGTTTGATCATCGCATCTAGATGTCAGTTTTTATTTAGTAAATTACTAGCTGGTAGCATTACCCTCACCTTTTTCGTCTATGTATTTGTTAACATGGGCATGGTATCAGGTCTATTGCCGGTTGTAGGTGTGCCTTTACCTTTGGTGAGTTATGGTGGCACTTCAATGGTGACATTAATGGCAGGATTTGGTTTACTAATGGCGATTTCAACCCAAAAAAGAGTAATGTCTCGATGACACAATTACCACGAACTCTATGCTTAGCATTATCGATCTGTGTGTTAGCAGCCTGCGCAACAGCGCCGAAAAGCCGCTATTCAATGCGTGTTGATTCTGCACCAATTACGTTAATATCGGATCATGAACCTAGCATCATTATTCCGCAATATGAACCTTACCGTTTAGCCAATATGCGTCCGTATACGATCCGCGGAATTGACTACCAACCGATATTAAGTGGCAAAGGGATTGTCGAGCAAGGATACGCATCGTGGTATGGGCAAAAATTTCACGGCCACTTAACATCAAATGGTGAAGTATTTGATATGTACGAATTTACGGCTGCGCATAAGACATTGCCACTACCGTCATATGCCCGAGTAACCAATACTAAAAACAACAAGAGTATTATCGTTCGCATCAACGACCGTGGACCTTTTCATCACAACCGTATCTTAGATTTATCGTTTGCTGCAGCAAAAGAGCTAGATTATTTGTCAAGCGGTACCGCACCGATAAAATTAGAAGTTATTCATGTCGATGAAGATAATATGGTAACGGTTGCCAACAACCCGAGTATTCCCCTCGACCAATACTTAGATCCAAGCCCAATTGAACAAAAGACCAATCAGTTATTTATTCAAATTGCAGCATTTAATGATAAAGAAAAAGCAGAATCATTAGCACAAGCTGCAAATGTGATTTACCAGCACCCTGCCACCATAAGTAGTGCTGAAAATAACATTTTTCGTACATTAATCGGTCCGATTGAGAACCGAATCTTGGCTGATGCGCTGCTGCTTGATGTTCGTGGTACAGGCTATGACCAAGCCTTCATCTATTTAAGTGAATAAGTATTGAGTATTTGAAACTTTTTTACTCTTGTATAGTCAAATTTACGCATGAAAATGTTATCATGTTGTCAATTAATTCAGTTTGCCCCAGGTGTTGTATGCAAAAAATTGTTACCTTGTTTTGTTTTCTTTGTTGTTCATTGTTCGCACAGGCGGTAGTGATCATTCCTCCTGCTCCAAGTGTTGCTGCATCAGGTTATATCTTACTTGATGCAAATACCGGAGATGTTATTGCAGAACAAAACGCGGATATGCAACTGGCCCCAGCGTCATTAACTAAAATCATGACGATGTATGTGATCGGTCAAGAATTACAAGCAGGTAATATCGCGCTGGATGATCAAGTGATTATCTCAGAAAATGCATGGGCTAAAAACTTTCCAGATTCATCGAAAATGTTTATTGAAGTAGGCACTCAAGTCAGTGTATCTGATTTAATGCATGGCATTGTCATTCAATCAGGCAATGACGCTTGTGTAGCAATGGCTGAACATATTGCAGGATCTGAAGAAGCGTTTGCTTCAATGATGAACGCTCATGCCGCTAAATTAGGGATGAATTCGAGTCAGTTTATTAACTCTCATGGTTTGCATGATAGTGAACATTTTACCTCTCCACGCGATATGGCATTACTTTCGAGAGCATTGATACTTGATAATCCTGAAGAATATGCCCTTTACAGTGAAAAAGAATTTACTTACAACGGAATTCGTCAATATAACCGCAACAGTCTTTTATGGGACAAAGCGTTAAGTGTTGACGGGATCAAAACCGGTCATACATCCGACGCAGGTTACAGCCTAATCACATCTGCTACGCAAGGTGATATGCGCTTAGTATCGGTTGTTATGGGTACCGATTCAGAACGTGCACGTAAAGTCGAAAACAAAAAGTTATTACGCTATGGCTTTCGTTTCTTTGAATCAGTTGAACCTTATAAAGCCGGACACAGTTTTGTTGCGCACCGAATTTATATGGGAGATCGCAAGACTGTTGATTTAGGAATTACCCAAGATGTGTCGTTGACCATCCCTCGCGGACAAGCGAAAAACCTAAAAGCTAATTTCATTATCGACCGTCAATTACAAGCACCTTTGCAAAAAGGTCAAGTCGTTGGCGTACTTAGCTTGCAAATCGAAAATGAAACCATTGCTGACTATCCACTTGTCGCTTTACAAGATGTCAACGAAGGTGGCATGTTTGATAAAGCCTTAGATTACTTTCGTTTACAATTTAGCGATGACAGCACAAATTAATCCCCGCTAAAACTAGAAAAATAACGGTCTGGGTGTATAATCAGGCCGTTTTTGTTTGTGTTATAATATAAACTTGTTAAGGCAATATATATTTAAACCCAAGCGCATCATTTTTTAACTGAGGTCCAAATCATGGATACACATTTTGACGAGTTGTTAGAGTTCCCGTGTTTTCAAACATTCAAAGTGTTAGGTGTGGCACATCCTGAATTACCCGATACCGTAATCAACAGCTTACAAACGTTAGCACCGGGTGATTATTCTCCGACGGTTAAACCGAGTAAAAAAGGAAATTACCATTCACTATCGATTAGTGTAAAAGTGACTTCCAAAGAACATATGGAAACAATCTACACTGAAATTTCAGCCTTAGAGCTAGTGCGTGTTGTCATTTAATGACTGTGATTGTTAGAGACCTACAGCTCCAACCCTATGAAACAATCTGGCGAGCAATGCACGAGTTTACGGATAATCGTAATGCCGATACTCCAGATGAAATCTGGCTCGTTGAACATGAGCCTGTATATACGCAAGGCCAAGCAGGTAAACCTGAGCATTTATTAAATCCAAATTCAATTCCTGTTGTGCAGGTCGACCGAGGTGGGCAAATTACCTATCACGGACCGGGACAGCAGATGATGTATGTATTGCTCAATATTAAGCGTTTGAAAGTGGGTGTACGGCAGTTAGTGACTGCCCTTGAAGAATGCATTGTTGCACATTTGGCGGCATTTAATATTCCAGCTTACCCAAAAAAAGACGCGCCTGGAGTATATGTTAACGAGCAAAAAATATGTTCTATCGGATTACGGATCCGTAAAGGATGTTCGTTTCATGGGTTAGCATTAAATGTTAATATGGATCTGACACCATTTAATTATATCAACCCTTGCGGTTATGCAGGGTTAGAAATGACGGATAGTGCTCGATTAGGCGGCGCTACAGATTTAGCATCTGTAGGCCCAGATATCGTTGCACATTTTTGCACCTTAATTGGTGCTCAACAAGTAGAGTTTAGAGAAGGTTTTGATGAGTAATTCACGTCCAGAAGCAGGAGTTAAACTCCGCGATGATGAAAAAGTAAAACATATCCCTATCACCATTATTCCTTCTGAAAAAGAAGAGATGTTGCGTAAGCCGGAATGGATTAAAATCAAATTACCGCGTACCACTGAAAAAGTTGAAAAGATTAAGCAAACACTGCGTGAGAATAATTTGCATTCGGTATGCGAAGAAGCAAGCTGCCCCAACCTAGCAGAATGTTTTAACCATGGTACAGCTACGTTTATGATCCTCGGTGATATCTGTACTCGTCGCTGCCCATTTTGTGACGTTGCACATGGTAAGCCATTACCACCTAGTGCCGAAGAGCCTGTAAAATTAGCGACGACGATTGCTAAAATGGATCTTAAATACGTGGTAATTACCTCAGTAGATCGCGATGATTTACGCGATGGTGGTGCTCAGCACTTTGTGGATTGTATCAATGCCATTCGCGAACATAGCCCAAACACCAAGATTGAGGTATTAGTACCTGATTTTCGTGGCAGAATGGACCGTGCGTTAGAGATTTTAAGTACGGGTTTACCTGACGTATTTAATCATAATCTAGAAACGATTCCGCGCCTGTATCGCGAGTGTCGTCCTGGTGCTAATTATCAATGGTCGCTAGATTTATTGAAAAAATTCAAAGCTGCACACCCTCATATCCCGACCAAATCAGGATTAATGATGGGCATGGGGGAAGAAGTTGCAGAGATCCAAGTCGTATTAGATGACTTACGCGCTCACAATGTTGACATGTTAACCTTAGGTCAGTACCTACAACCATCGCGTCACCATTATCCAGTGAAGCGTTATGTCACGCCTGATGAGTTTACACAATTAGGTGATTATGCGAATGAAATTGGCTTCACACATGCAGCATGTGGTCCAATGGTGCGTTCAAGCTACCATGCTGATAAACAAGCAGCAGGTGAAGACGTCGTAGGACAGTTCCAGCCAAGTAAAAAATAAATATCTTTATACATACTGTATATCTCTAGATATAACAAAATCCCTAATGATATTTATTCATTAGGGATTTTTTGTTTTCAGCTTATGATTTTATTTTGAAATTATATAAATAGCGTCGTGTAATTATAAGTAATATCAAATTTCTCATTGGTCTCTGCTATCTCAAAGGTAAACCTCAAATTAATCGCAGCACCATCAGTAAATAACGCGCCAATTGCAAATTCAAATTCTGTGTCAGCAGTAACTGTAGTCCCCTCGGTTAAGACGAAACCAGTTTGTAGATCTTGAAAAAATGCAGTAAAACCTTGTATCGATGCGCCAACACTAATATTAGTAATGGTGTATGCTTGCCCGACACTGATCAGTTTAAAACGGTCAACCACATAAAAATTAGGTGGGTTGGCAGAATTAATACTCGCTGCAATCGTGGCGAGTTGATTATCAAATGGAAAAGGTACATCTTCGTATGCAGGGTTTACGCCCCGACTCACACGCTGCAACTTGATTTGTGGCAGGATAATGTCGATCACGACGGCGTCAACGACACTATCATCTTGACCATCATTAACGGTTAAATTGAGTACATAGCTACCCTCTACATCAGGCGTAAATTGAGGATTGACTATCGCAGCATTGTCTAAGGTCACGGTACTACTAACTGGTATGCTGACAAATGACCATAGATAGGTGATTGCATCATTATCTGCATCAGTACTACTTGCCCCTGACAATGACACTAGCTGTCCGACCAATAAGGATTGATCAGGACCTGCATTAGCCACTGGAACCGAGTTAGCTGTTTGTGCCGTAATCATAACAGTATCAGGACTACTATCGACAGTCCCATCATTGACGATTAATTGTAGAACGTACGACCCATCTACACTAGGGGTAAATAATGGAGAAATCCTATCAGCATCAGCGATTACCACATCACTTGTGGCAGGTTGACTCACCAGAGTCCAACGATACGATAGTATATCGCCATTAGCATCACTACTTCCTGCTCCACTTAAATTGACTGTGCTGCCCGAAAGGACATTTTGATTCGTGCCCGCATTTGCAACCGGCACTGCATTACTTTGAGTCACCGTAACTGTAATCGAATCAGTCGCACTTACCAATGCCCCATCACTTACGACTAAATCAAACATAAAGGTACCAACAGTATCGGCCGTAAAGGTCGGATTTACGATACTAGTATTACTTAATGTTGCTGTACTTGCTGTCGGTGCATCTGTTAGCAGCCACGTATAAGAAATCATATCACCATTTGGATCACTACTCAGCGAACCGTCAAGGGTAATCAATAAGCCATCAACGGTATTTTGATCGACTCCAGCATTGGCATTTGGCGCAAGATTCACGACACTCGCAGTAACCGTCACTTGGTCAACAGGGCTATTTACAGTCCCATCATTTACAACTAGGCCAAATATATAATCGCCTGATACATCAGCCGTAAAAGTAGGATTAACGATAGAGTTACCAGACAAAGTAACATTGGAATTAACAGGGGAATCGAGAATGATCCAAGAATAGTTTAACACATCGCCATCGGCATCACTGCTGCTGGCGCCTGATAAGGTTACTATCTGTGAAGTATTAACGCTTTGATTAATACCAGCATCGGCTACGGGCGCTGAATTGGACGGTGTGACAGTTCCACCAGGTTGAGTGGTCGGCCCACCGCCGCCACCGCCGCCACCGCCGCCACAAGCTGAAATTACTAGCAATAAACACACTGCAACAGTACATTTTATCTGTTTGTTAACTCTCATATTCTATCCTTGAAATACCATACAAAGGTAACGTCTTCGCTCACTTTGCTTACAGTGCTATAATTTAATTTGTATCGGTAAATATTAAAAAACATTGAATTTTAAGATTATTTTACACAATTAAATTAAAGAAGGTATTTCAGATAGTTGTAGTTATACGGCTAAAAATGTTTATTTTGATGGAATCAAATGAAACTTGGTTTGTCTTCCATTGAGATATGAAACTGTCTTCCCATCAAAAATAGCATTCTCTTCGAGCATGATCCGCACTTCCTTACCCCAAGGCTCAATAAACTTTGCAGCATTTAACTCTATTGAATAAACAGTATCAGCATGTAACGGATAATCACCCTGGATAGGCACACCACCTTGCGAATCCCACATTCCTAAGGTGGTTCCAGCCGCATGCCCGTGATAACCAAGAGGGTGCGTATAAATTGATGGCTTGATACCTTCTTTAATTGCCTGTGCACGGGCTTGACGCAGTATGGCGTTCCCAGTTTTACCCACCTCAAACAACGAGGTAAAAATATCTTGTAAGCGATTGGCATCTGCTAATGCCGCTTGTAAATACTCTGGCGCATCTGTTTCGTCATCTTTTAATACATAGGCATGTTGCTGCTGATCAGTATTGAGACGTAAATACGTAATACCAAAATCTAAATGGACTAGATCACCTGCAAGTATGGTGTTATCCGGTTTAACATTGGTAAATGCATCAATGTGATTAAATGCATCGGTCGAGGCGCGTTGGATAGAAACGCTTGGATGAAACCAGTTTTGTAAGCCTAACCCTGTCGATTTGTCACGTAACCACCATACAACATCATCGGTTGTCGTCTTACCCGGAGTGATAACTTTTTGACTGTATACTTCTTTGATGATGCGATGCCCCATCGCCACTATCTCAGGGTAAATAGCTAACTCCATTTGTGTTCGAGTTTCTAACCAAGCTAAAGCTAGCGACTCACTCGACATCACATGCCCCTGTAAACGCAGAGGCAACACACCAATAAAATCCTCGAATTCTGTAGCTGTTAGTCCATCAGCAAGGGCAAAATGAGCAGACTTATTCACCGCAATAGTTTTCGGTTGTTTCGCCTCAATCAACTCTACTAAACGTTGCCATTGAGATGGCTGGGCTTCTTTATCCCAAGTTTTTTGAAATAACGTATCAACTTGATAGCGCGCAACAGCAAATCGTTCAATCGGTTTGCCTTCGCCTGGGTTAAATAACACTAAAATTGTTCGGCGACGCGCTGATAGCCAAGTTGAAGGCAACATCGTTTTTAATATAGGATCTTCATTATATTCGCGGGAAATCAAGATCCACATATCAATGCCCTCTCGCGACATAAGCTGTGGCAATGTGCTGTTTAACTTATCTTCAAGCATCGCATTGATCTTTTCAGCTCGGGCTTTCATCGGTAGTATTTCGTTGCGAGATAAAGGAGTGAGAGCGTCAATATTTAACGCTTGAATAAAGCTTAATCCCGACTGCTCTTGGGCTTGTAGCTGTTGTGATGTTACCCATCCAGCCAGTATTAAAGTAATTAATGCCAAAATCCGCATACTATTTTTTTTACTCGTTAAAAATCGATGCCCACCAATTTGCAACAGACTAAGATGATATTCAACCAAAATTTGCTACAATCGGCTCGTATTTTACAATAATGATAATAATAATGACTAATATCACGATCAATACCCTTAATCATGGCACGACCTCAACATCAAACGAGACAAATCCGCAGTTACGTAAACATATTTATGTGGCTTATACCGGCGGAACTATCGGGATGCGCCCATCTGAAAATGGGTATATTCCAGTATCTGGTTTCTTGGGTGAAACATTACAAGGGATGCCCGAGTTTCATCGTGCAGAGATGCCAGAGTTTACCTTACATGAATATGAGACATTGCTCGACTCTTCAGATATGCAACCAAGTGACTGGCAAATGATTGCCCAAGATATTAAAGATAATTATCACGCTTATGATGGCTTTATAATTTTGCATGGAACCGATACGATGGCATATACGGCTTCAGCATTATCGTTTATGTTTGCCGGATTAACTAAACCTATCATAGTCACCGGATCGCAAATTCCACTCGCGCAACTGCGCTCTGATGGCCAAGAAAACCTACTGAATGCATTGTACCTAGCTGCCAATTATCCAATTGCTGAGGTAACATTATTTTTTAATAATCAGCTCTTCAGAGGTAATCGGTCGCGTAAGGTCAATGCTGATGGGTTTAACGCCTTTGCTTCTCCTAACTACCCTGTATTGATTGAAGCGGGAATTAATATTCAAGTTAATACAACTGAGAATTTGGTCAATCACGATAAGTCTAAAGAACCTAGTCCCACTGACATAATATTACACAATATTGATGCTCAACCAGTTGGCTTGGTCAGTTTATACCCAGGTATTAGTGTCGACATTATTAATAACTTGCTACGCCAACCGGTCAAAGCGCTCATTCTGTTGAGCTATGGCGTCGGCAATGCGCCACAAAATGAAGCAATGCTCAGTGCATTTGCCGAAGCAAAAGACCGCGACATTATTATCTTGAACTGTACTCAGTGTTTATCGGGAAAAGTGAACATGGATGGCTATGCCAATGGTAAGCGCTTAGCAGATGTTGGGGTGTTATCAGGCTATGATATGACAGTCGAAGCTGCGTTAACCAAACTACACTTTGTATTATCACAAACGGACGACTACGCTGAACGCGTCGCCCTTTTAGGACAAGATCTCAGAGGTGAAGTTAGTCTGAAAGTTTGACCTGAGCAATAGGTGCTTGGCCAGCTTGTCGTAACTCGTTACGTAATTCTGATTTTGATTTATGTACCATTTCACCATCCGCGCCTATAGTCATGTGTTCATTCGAACGTTCTACTTTCGCTTGATATAACATGACCATTTGCAATGAGTTGGCTTTTTGTTCTTCTGTTAGCGCAGCACCATTAGGCCATTTTCCGGTTTCCACAGCTTGTTTTAGATTAGTAAACACTTCTGGCGTCATCGCGTTTACAAGTTGCTCTACATTCATTGCACTTTACTCTTCTAAATTAATCATTAATTGAACATTTTATTACGCTTAGTCAACAAGATACGTACCCGATTGATGATATACCACACAAAACCAATGACACATACCAACATTGCAATACTGTGCTGAGTGCTACCTACTTCAGGAAAGCCCCAATACATAAAACCAAACCCAGTAATAAAGACTAATACCGCAATAAATGATTGTGTTTGCAGTGATTGATGACGCATGTATTGAGCCAATTTCTTTTTACGTAAAATCGATTCTGCATCATCTGCTGAAACCTTAAAACCACAATGATTACACTCATCCGCTTTATCTGAAATTTTCTTTTTGCACGCCGGGCAATCTGTCAACATCGAAGTACTTTCCTATATTTATTAATCTTTCTTATTTTTTGTTCAGGTATAAAAAAACCTAGCAAGGCAAGCCTCACTAGGTTGATATATTACACGAAACTTAGTACAAAATTAATCTTTAACTTTGTTCCAGTATTCATTCATTGTGTCTTTCATCTCTTTGCGTAACATCATAATGCCAAACAGGTTAGGTAAGGTCATCACAACTATCGACACTGCCGACAATGCCCAAACCAAGGTCGTATCCGAAAATGCCGCCCAGAAAAAGCCCGCGACATAAATTACTCGATATGGCATAACTGACTTAGGCCCCAACAAATACGTCATGGCACGGTCACCATAATAAGACCAAGCAATGGCGGTTGAGAAAGCAAATAAGAGTAAGCCTACCGACACGATATACTGACCGAAATCACCAAAATAACCACGAGTAAATGCGATGGTCGTCAACTTAGCCGAGTGCACTAATGACATTCCCGAAACCACTAAATTATCTTTTTGTGGCACACCGTTGATAACTTCAAAACGTCCAGTAAATAAGTCTTCTTCAGAACCTACACTGTAAGTCACATTTTCAGCAATTGAACGCGCATTCATTAGAGTGAAATCGCTATTGTTTTGCGCTTTACCGCCAACAATCGTTACCACACCATTATAATTTTCGACGGTACTGCCATCAACATTATTGATTAGCTTATACAGATTGCTTAAATCTTCTTCTTTTTTATCCGAATATTCACCAGCTAAAAACACCATATCCGATGCATCGAACACGTTTTGATGTTTTTCTTTCCATACACCAGAAGACAAAATCACTAAACCGGTAATGGTACAGATGATAATCGTATCGATGAAAGGCTCAAGGATCGATACCATACCTTCAGAAGCAGACTCTTTGGTTTTTGCAGCAGCATGCGCAATTGGAGCTGAACCTTGACCCGCTTCATTCGAAAACAAGCCTCGGTTTACACCACGGTTAAACGCATACGCTAAGGTTGCACCTAAGAAACCACCGGCAGCCGCAGAGCCAGTAAAGGCATCAGAAATGACTGAGGCAAATGCAGGTCCAATGTTTTCTATATTGGCAAAAATTACCGCTAGGGCGCCAACGATGTAAATTAATGCCATCACTGGCACAATTGTCGATGTCACTGATGCAATACGATGGATACCACCAATAATTACTAGACCGAGTAAGATTGCTAACACACCACCTACAAGCATAGGATCAAAACCAAAAGTGGCTTCAATCGACGTGGCAATCCCATTTGATTGTGGTAAATTACCAGTACCGAATGAGCTGATTACTGTTGCAATTGCAAAGGCAACCGCTAACCACTTCATATTTAAACGCTTATCCATATAGTACATCGGGCCACCGGACATAGTACCATCTTCGGTTTGTTCACGGTATTTATGAGATAAGGTTACTTCGACAAACTTAGTTGTCATCCCTAAAAATGCTGTCGCCCACATCCAAAATAGTGCCGCCGGACCGCCTAAGAATATAGCAAATGCCACACCTGAAATATTACCGGTACCAACCGTACCCGATAAGGCTGTGGTCAATGCTTTAAAATGTGAGGTATCACCTGGATCATCGGCTTTGTCATACTTACCCGTCA
The DNA here is from genome assembly GCA_029246415.1 of Glaciecola sp. Classification (GTDB taxonomy): domain Bacteria; phylum Pseudomonadota; class Gammaproteobacteria; order Enterobacterales; family Alteromonadaceae; genus Opacimonas. The sequence goes on along the minus strand of JAQWNF010000001.1, from coordinate 71,614 downwards.
CCACTAACCAAGCATGTTTAAAAAATCGTATTTGTGGGAATTTTAAGTATATTGTAAAAAATAAACCGACCCCAAGTAGCACATAAGGAAACCAAAAAGCGCCCCCTAAAAAGCTATCGAGTGTTTGTAGTACGTTATATAGTGCATCCACTTTGTATCTTCCTTTTGTTGTTTTTATTGTTGTTTTTATATTGGTTTTATTTTGATTTCTATTCTGTCTCGTTTAACTGATTGATTACCGCACGAATTGGGATCAATAAATCTTCGCCCAACTGAGCACAGCGAGGCACAGACCAACCAAAAGCCGCATCAGGTAAATCCGCGTTATCTTTAAACGGCATCTCTAAGGTATAAGACATACAATTAAATTGATGCGCAACGGCATTAGAAGCAACCGTCAAATTTGCTTCACCGGGTTTGTCTTTAGGATAACCATATACGTCTTGAAACTCAGGTGTTGCATTTAATAACGCTTGTTTAAAGGTGTTTTCTAAACCAGCCATGCGCTCATCGTAATTTGGCACGCCTTCAGAGCCAGCGACAAAGTTATAGGGTAACGCTTCATCGCCATGAATATCTAGATACATATCGACGCCAGTTTCCCGCATTTTATTTAACACATGATACACTTCAGGACTGGTTTGTAATGACGGAGATTGCCATTCACGGTTGAGATTGACGCCAACCGCATTGGTGCGTAAATGACCGCGAACAGAGCCGTCAGGGTTCATGTTCGGCACAATATAAAACACAGCATGGTTTAATAAATCACGAGACAAGCCATCATTTTCATCTAACAAACGTTCAATGAGCCCTTCTACACACCACGAAGCCATACTTTCGCCTGGATGCTGACGAGCCGTCACCCATATATTGTGTTTAGGCTCTTCGCTATGTGGGTCGCCAATCACCAGCATAGACACATCGCGCCCATCAACGGTTTCACCAAGTAGTACCTGCTGGCAATCAAATGACGTTTGCGCTGATGCTAAAAGATTAAGATAACGGTCGTAGCTGTATGGAATAAAATAAGCAAAATACATGACTTCATATTCTGGAGTCACATCAATGGTTAATTCATCGCCGTCAAATTGACTATCGACACGGAACCATTCATCACGATCATAACTGGCTAGAGCTTGATACCCTTCCCACCCCTTAGGGTAAGCTGATTTAGCGAGATCTTCGATAATAATAGTATGATTAACCATAGCTTGGGTATGTAAGCGAAAATGGAACCATTGATAAAAATTAGATTGGTTGTCACAGTTGATGCGTAAGCGTATTGCATCGGGAGAATCAGCAGAGACGACGTAGATATTACCACTGTCGAATTTAGCATTGATTTGCATGGAATCGCACCTTGTTATTTTTCTTTTTGGTAATTTACCAATTAGTTGTGAAAAATACTAGGTGTGAGGTAAGTTATTTATTCAAATGCAGTGCGCAATTTAAGACCCAAAGACGTGGTGTAGCCAACAGAGCGGCCAACGACACTGCCATCTGGTTGCAAAATGTAAATACTAGGAAACGCTGTTACTTTAAAATCTAGCATTGTTTGTCGATTGCCTATTAACACATCACCTTTAACCCCCACTTCATCTACAAATTGAGATAATGCTTCGACATTCTGATAATCCACACCAATACGTACAACATTCACTTTGTCCGGATCAAGGCTATCTAGGTTATTGATACTTATCCGGCAAATAGAACACCAAGGTGCAAATATATAGACCAGTGTTGGTTTATTCTCAGCTAATAACATCCGCGTAGTACCCGAAGTGGTACCCGAACTAGCTCCCTGTGTAGTACTTTGTAACGTAACAAACTGCGTATCAGGTATTACCACAGAACCATCACTTGGTAGCATATTGCGTTGTTGAAAGGCAAATACCGCGCCAACCATAAGACAAACCATTACGATTTCAAAGGCATAGCCGCGCCATGTTTTAGCTTTGCTAGGCGTAACAGCAGGATCGCTAGATGGAGATTGCTGGATAGACATAATATTTCCTAAATTCGGTGATGGTATCCTACAGTAAGACCTGAGTTTAGGGGAAATAATTGCATAAAAAAGCCCGATTAAGTGTGGCCGCTAAATTGGCTGCACTTAGGCTCGAGCTTTTTATCATTACTTTAAGTTGTCATTACTCTGCGGTAATTTATATGACGTAGGGTACAGAATTAGAGTAATGCTATTTGGGTAGAGTTGGTGAAGTGATCCCAGCCATATCGCGCACTACTCGCATAACTTGACAGCTATAACCAAACTCGTTGTCATACCATACATATAAGTTAACTCGATTCTCAGCAACGATGGTCGCCGTAGAATCAACAATAGATGTTGCTCTCGCGCCAACTAAATCACTTGATACAATTTCGGTCGACTGTGTGAAATCAATTTGATGTTGTAAATCAGAAAACAAAGACGCGTATTGTAAAAAGTCATTCACCTCATCTTTAGTCGTGTTTGTTGCTAAATTTAAACTCAATATTGCCATCGACACATTCGGTGTAGGCACACGGATCGCATTACCTGTTAGCTTACCCGCTAATTTAGGAAATGCTTTAGCTACAGCGGTAGCAGCGCCGGTTTCACTTAATACCATGTTCAGTGGTGCACTTCGCCCACGACGCTCGCCTTTATGGAAATTATCAATCAGGTTTTGATCATTCGTGTAAGAATGCACTGTCTCAACATGTCCATTAACAATACCAAACTTTTCATCAAGCGCTTTTAGCACTGGCGTAATCGCGTTGGTGGTACAGCTAGCTGCCGACATAATCAAATCAGAATCTAAAATATCGCTATGATTCACACCGTGAACAATGTTTTTGATATCGCCTCTACCCGGTGCAGTAAGTAATACTTTTTTCGCACCTTTTGATTGTAAATGCATACCTAACCCATCACGATCACGCCACATTCCGGTGTTATCAACGACTATCGCATTATTAATGCCATATTGAGTGTAATCTACTTCTTGTGGACCGTTAGCATATATGACTTGGATGAATGACCCATTGGCTAATAATGCTTTGCGCTCTTTATCCACCGTGATACTGCCATTAAAAGGACCGTGCACAGAATCACGACGCAATAAGCTGGCACGTTTTTCTAAATCACCGTCACTACCACCGCGTACAACAATAGCACGTAAACGCAACTTATTATTTGTACCTTGACGTTCAATCAATAATCTCGCTAATAAGCGACCAATTCGCCCGAAACCGTATAACACGACATCTTGAGGTTCCTGCTCATCACCTTGATTAACAATATCTAACAGCTCTTGGTTTAAGAACTTACTTAAATCGGTTTGCTCTTTACCCCGTCCATAGTTAAATTCCCAAGCTAATTTCCCGACATCTATCTGTGCTGGTGCAAGCTGCATTACAGATAATGATTCAACAATAGGGAACGATTCACGTAAACGTAGTTTTTGACCTTCGTGTAAGCGCACTGAACGGTGGGCTTTAATCACATCAATCGCACTCGCATTTAATAACGAGCGACCATAAACTGATATTTCTATCGCTCGATTTCGATAAAGTTTACCAATTAGCGGCAACATCGTTTCGGCGTATTCCTGACGCTCCTGCCAACTATTTTGCAGATCCTGTTCAACTTTCTGATTCATTGTCCACCCTTAAATGACTCTTAATATATTAATCAAGCATGCATCAATGCATCGCTTGTCGGTATAATTCTCGGGTAGTGTAAACGTGTAAAGACATAATGCCAAACTGTTGATTTATTACAGGATTTGTTATTTTTCGCAGATAAAAAAGCGGTCTTTATGTAGGATTACAACATGCTTCAAAGTTTTATACCATTACTTGGGACAAAACTCGTTTCGACATGCTTGATATAGAAACTAGATTACAAAAATACCTCATAATCTAATACTAAAAACGCATGAAAATTGTCTTAATAATTCATATTAATGATGTGAATGAGGGTATTTTGCTTAATTTCCTGCGCTTTTACCTTAACAATTATCGTCACTATCAGGAGTAAAACCCAAGGAAACAGAGTTAACACAGTAACGTTGTCCGGTTGGTGCAGGGCCATCGTTAAAGACGTGACCAAGATGAGCGTTACATTGTTTACAAACAATTTCAGTACGGCTCATACCGTGGCTATTGTCTTGCCTAAAACTCACATTTTGTTCTGCGCTTTGTTCATAAAAGGATGGCCAACCACAACCTGCATCAAATTTATGTGCCTGAGTAAACAATGGCGCATCACAACAAACACAATGATAGTGCCCTTGCTCCCAATGGTCATTATACTCACCAGTAAAAGGTCGTTCTGTGCCTTTTTCTTGCGTAACATAATAGGCATCAGCAGAGAGTGTTGCGCGTAGTTGATCTTTTGTTAGTTGCATGCTTAATTACCTCTATGAATTTGTGGTTCGGTCTACTTTAAATAAGACAACAGAACGATTTGAGATCACAAATTCAGGTTTAGGTATGTAATTACCGGTAGGTCTAAACTCCGACATGCGAGTATCTAGGAGTACTTCCCAACGCGCCCCTTTAGGTAATGACGGTAACACGAAATTCTCATCGCTAGCACTCGCATTAATACATAATAACCAGTGCTCACTTTCTGCAGCCTCGTTTGTGCTAGCTACGTTAGCTGCGTTGGAAGAACTAGCTGCTTCAATCATCTCAACAGCAAAGCCTTGCACATCTGGATGCTCCCAGTCACTGTCGCCTTTTTCACTGCCATCAATTTTGTACCAATTAACTTGTGCAACATTACTTTGTAAAAAATAACTGTCATCGCCCAGTTGTGCATCCGTCAAAATCCGGCTATTGCGTTTGATCGCAATACAGTACTGACAAAATGATAAGAAATCTTGCTTAGTTTTAACTAAATGCCAGTCAAGATAGTTCAGCTCATTATCTTGACAATAAGCGTTATTGTTACCCATTTGGGTTTTACTTAACTCATCCCCAGATAAAAAATGAGGGGTGCCTTGAGCAAAAATCATCGATGCAATTAAATTGCGTTTTTGACGTTCACGCAAACTTAAAATCACCACATCATCGGTATCACCTTCAACGCCATAATTGTAACTTAAGTTATGATTATGCCCGTCGCGATTGTCTTCCAGATTCGCATCATTATGCTTGTCGTTGTAACTCACAATATCATGTAAGGTAAAGCCATCGTGATACGTAATAGGGTTGACTGAGGTGTGAATGCTACGCTGTCCTTTATGAAAAATGTCTCGGGAACCAAACATTCGTGTCGCAAACGTACCGGTAATACCTTTATCTCCACGCCAAAAAGCCCGTGCAGTATCTCGATATTGATCATTCACTTCTGCATAACGCTCTGGGAATTGACCAAGCTGATAGCCGTAATCACCTAAATCCCAAGGTTCCGCAAGCATGTAGCAATCGCGCAGAATCGGATCTTGCTCAACCGCTTTGAAAAAAGCAGCTTGTTTAGAATACGCATGCGGCTCACGCCCTAACCCCGTTGCCAAATCAAAGCGAAATCCATCCACCCCATAAATCAACACCCAATGGCGCATCGCCTCTAACACTAAGGTTAAAATAAATGGACTGTCTAGATTAAGGCTGTTACCACAACCACTATAGTTTGCATAATGGTTGTCTTTGCCTACTAGCGTATAAGCTTCATTTTCACACATTGCACGTAAATTGATAATCGGACCATCTTGACCTGATTCGGCGGTATGATTAAATACCACATCAAGAATCACTTCAAAGCCCGCTTTGTGATATTCCTGCACCAAGGCTTGCATTTCTGCGTGTGCATCAGCCAATGCATATCTAGGCTCAGGAGCGAGTAATGATGCGGGATTATAGCCCCAATAATTGGTCAAACCTTTATCCGAGATAAACGGCTCCGGCATAAATGCAGTGACAGGCATTAACTGGATCGTCGTTACACCCAGTTTTTGTAAATGTTCAAGGATCGCAGGATGAGCTGCACCTACATACGTACCTTGTTCTTTTTCGGGTACATCAGGGTGGCGCATAGACATGCTTTTAACATGCATTTCATAAATCACCCGATGTGCAGGGTCGATTTTTTTAGCGATAGGGATACGCTGCAGATCTTGACGCGTGATTTTCGTTTTAGGGTAAAACAAATGAGGTTCATTGGCATATCGCTGCGCATCCCAATGCCAAGCTGAGGTAAGTTCGCGGCTAAATGGGTCTGAGAAAAATTGCAACCGAGTATGTGGTAACTCTTCCCCTTCTACCAACTCGGCAAGTTTAGTCACATACAAATAACAAAATCCATCGACATTTATAGAGAGTGTGTCATACCACACATTGCCCTCTCGATAACGCATTTCATGTTCATACATCAACTCCATCGTGTCAGGGTGATATATATAAATATGGCAATTCGTTAATTGCGGTCCGTAAACCGCAAAATTAATATCATGTGGTAAATAACTGCAACCATAGGGATACGGTTTTGCTCGGGTTAACATAACACCTCTATATAAGCAATAAATCGACAATAAATGTGGTTAGTCCTGTTTGATCCAGAACATTGTAGACAATGGAGGTAATGTTAGTTCAATACTGTAGTCTTTGCCATGACTAGGCATGTTTTGTGCCTCTAATTGCCTTTCTTGCATGTAACCACTGCCGCCAAACTCAGTATCATCAGTATTGAGTAATACACTATACGCCCCCTGCTCTAACCCAATACGAACTTGGTCGACAGGCATAGGCGTGAAATTACATAACACATAAATAGTTTGTTGAGTGTGTGGATCGTGGCGCAAAAAAGATAAAATAGAACGCTCAGCATCATCATAAGTCAACCATGAAAAGCCAGTATGTTCGTGATCACAAGCGTGCAGAGCTGGATATTGCTTATAAAGCGCATTTAATGTTTGATATAAATGCTGTACTTGTTGATGCTTACTATGTTGCAACAAGCCCCAATCAAGTTCACCATCATGATCCCACTCTTCAAACTGGGCAAATTCATTACCCATAAAGTTGAGCTTTTTACCTGGATGGCCATACATAAATGCAGCATAAGTTCGTAAATTTGCCGCTTGTTGCCATTCATCGCCTGGCATTTTACCAAGCAAGGAACCTTTCCCATACACCACTTCGTCATGAGAAATAGGCAAGACAAAATTTTCATCAAACGCATACATCATACTAAAGGTAATATCATTATGGTGATAACGACGGTAAGCGGGATCTTTGGCAATATAGTGTAACGAATCGTGCATCCAGCCCATATTCCATTTAAAACCAAAGCCTAAACCATCCATATCTACTGGTCGTGATACCCGGGCAAATGATGTCGATTCTTCTGCAATCGTTACCACATTAGGATGTGCAGCATAGACCGCTTGATTGACCCAACGCAACAATGAAATCGCTTCATAATTATGGTTACCACCATCTACATTGGGGATCCATTCGCCATCATTACGCGAATAATCTAGGTATAACATCGACGCCACCGCATCAACACGTAAGCCATCAATGTGAAATTTATCACACCAGAACAACGCATTTGCGACTAAAAATTGCCTAACTTCGGATTTACCAAAATCATAAATACACGAGTTCCAATCTGGATGCCAACCTTTACGAGGATCTTCGTATTCATAAACACAGGTACCGTCAAAACGCGCTAAGCCATGCCCATCTTCAGGGAAATGTGCAGGTACCCAATCAATAATCACACCAATGTTAGCTTGATGACAGGCATTCACGAAATATTTAAAATCATCGACCGAACCAAAACGACTAGTCGGAGCAAATAAGCCTACGGGTTGATATCCCCATGAGCCATCAAATGGATATTCAGAAATCGGCATCAATTCAATATGTGTGTAACCCATCTCAACAACGTACTGAACTAGATCAACGGCGAGTTCACGGTAACTCAAATAACGGCGGCTATCATGCGGACGCTTCCAAGATGCCAATTGCACCTCATAAATACTCATAGGTTGATGGTACGGGTCGTGATTTTTTCGATTCATCCATGCGCTATCGCTCCACTCAAACGCATTATGATCGATAACTTTGGAAGCATGTGACGGATATTGTTCGGCACTGAAGCCAACGGGGTCCGCTTTGTGTGGCAGACTATGCCCATGTTGATCTTTAATCGCGTATTTGTATTTGTCACCTATGGATGCTTGTGGAATGACTAGCACCCAATAGCCCATATCGGTTTTTTGCATTTGGTGTGACAAATCATTCCATAAATTAAATTCTGCAACAACACTCACAGACTGAGCATTAGGGGCAAACACAGCAAAACGCACGGCACTGATTTGTTCGCCATTATCTAAGGTTAACGTAATTGGCTGGGCGCCTAGTTGTTCATAGACATTTTGTGGCAGGTGATCGACAAAATGCACCGCGTGATAGGCTTCTTCTTTAAATGCATACGGATCGTATACTTGATATTGTGTATCTTGCGTGGTCACATTAAGTGAATACTGCGACACACTGAGCTTGCTTTGCCCTTCAAAAATACCATCTGCAATCTGTTGGCATTGAGTTAATACGCTCCCGTCCAAAGCGATAACATCAATAGCTATCGCTCCAGGCAAACAAAAACGAAAGAAAGTCCCATCGGCATGCACAAACGCACCCAAATCAGTAAAGGGATGAGATGCGTTTGCGGTGTGTAAATGCGTTAAATCTGCCATGAAAAACTAAAATCCTTGTTTCTGTTGTGTGTCAATTTTTATGCCGAAGCATTGCGTCGAGCAGCATCTATTTTTTGTGCTAACTCTATAATCTCTGGTTTACCGAATATATCTTCAAGGTTACGAGATAATTTACGCTTCCAATTCGGGTATTCTTTAAATGTACCAGGAATATTTACGGGTTTATCCATTTGTAACCAATCTTCTAATTGCAGTGATAATAATGCACTTGAACCAGTTGCCATATGGGTTTGCATGCCATAGTTTAACTCTTGAGTCATACCGACATGCTCTACATGATGTGAAACATTATGCGATATAGCACCGTGTCCATGCAACGTATTTAAAATTTGTTGTTTATTATCATGACGCGAAGCATATAAAGGTTGCAAGATTTCTTCTGTTGGATAGAGACCGAGTTCTTTACCTAACTCCAAATCATTACAATGCCAATACCCAATCAAAGTAGGAAAATCATGAATAGTTAACGTCGACATCGACTGCACGGGATAATGACTAGGTGAATAAAACCCTCCATCTTTTGCTTGTTCAAAAAAGAACACGCGATAAGAATAAACACCATTGTCTGCTAATTTTTCACGTATTTCTTCTGGAACCGTACCTAAATCTTCACCGATGATCAGTGTTTGATTACGATGTGACTCCAAGGCTAAAATACCTAATAAGTCATCAACCGGATAATATACATAGCCACCTTTATCGGCAGAATCACCTTTAGTAACCCACCATAAGCGTAACAGTGCCATTGCATGATCAATTCGCAATGCACCTGAATCGCGCATATTAGAGGCAAATAGATCGACAATCGGCTGATAGGCTTGCTCGTATAATTTTTGTGGGTTCATTGGAGGTAAACCCCAATTTTGTCCTAACGGACCTAAAATATCAGGTGGCGCGCCAACAGACGCTGATGTGACATATAAATCCTTCGCTCCCCAAATTTCTGCACTGCCCTCACTCACTCCTACCGCTAAATCTCGATATAAACCGATAATCATTTGGCGATCACGAGCAGCTTGACTTGCTTGAGCAAATTGTTGCGCCGCAAGAAATTGCAAGAAACCATAAAAACGCACTGCATCGCTATTCTCTGCTGCGAATTTTTCTACGGCAGGCGCATCTGCATCTTGGAACTGCTCTGGAAATACCGGCCAGCCCCAACACTCTAGTTGTTGAGCTTGTAAATGAGCTTGTAACGCGTCATAACGGGTAAGCGTTTCTAAACTTTTACCTCCCTCAGCAATAAACGCATCAAGCTGGGTTTGTAACTCAACATTATTTTTGTTTGCAGCATACAGTGCATGTAAAACAGGCATTTTCAACGAGGCAACTGCATCATAATCAATATATTCAATCGCACGAGTATGAGCGAGTTTATGTGTAAACTTAGGATCATTGACCAATGCTTGAATGCTTGGTGTGTCATAGCCTGGTACACTCGTCACATCAATATATAAGTGATTGAGCCATTTACGCGACGAAGGTGAATACGGTGAACAGGCATCAGGTTCATTCGGATATAACGCATGGATTGGATTCAAACCAACAAAATCAGCGCCTTGGTCAGCAGCTTTATGAATCAATTGGGTTAAATCACTGAAATCCCCCATACCCCAGTTGTTTTCACTGCGGACACAATATAATTGAATGCTTAAACCCCAGATTTTCTTACCCTGAGCAATAGAGTCAGGTGTATAACATGCTTTGGGAGCTTGTATAATTCGACTTTGGCCAATGACATCATCCTCGTCCATCACTAAGGTGAGTGAATGATAGCCATGTGGTATATCGATGGATAATTGCACAATATATTCTTGAAATTCAGCGCCAGCAACATCCGTTACATTTACTAATTCGTGGTCAACTAATTGTGTGGAAAACGCATGGCTCTCACCTGACTCAAACGTCACTATGAACTTGACAGGTTCAGTCACCAGTTCAATCGGTAAGCGCACAGCAAATGCTAAATCATCACCATCACGAAACACCTGTACAGGATTTAACGGTGTCATCCACACGTCGTCAATTTCCTGCGTTAACTGCTGCTCTAAGTGACTGAGATTATTAACATCATAACCCATAACCTCTAATAGCTTCTCTTTAGTGCCGGGATGAACTGTGGTTGGTTTTCCGTACGCATCCACAAAATCGCATTCTATTCCACGTAGTTGAACCAAGGTATCAATAATTGAAGGGGTCATTCACTAATCCATTCTATAAAAAAATTGCATCACACATTATTCATGATTATGACACAAGGGCTAATTGAATACGTTTGCAAAAGGAAAATACACAAAATTCCTTGTAATAAAACTACATTATTATTGCAAATATCAGACTAAAAGCCTATTATTATGAAAGTTTATTTCATTAACGAGGTCACATATGACGATTAAAGTTGGAATCAATGGATTTGGACGCATTGGGCGTTTAGTAATGCGTGCTGCATTAGAACGAGACAATATTGATGTAGTAGCGATCAATGATTTGTTAGACTTAGATTACATTGCTTACATGTTCAAATATGATTCTACTCATGGTCGTTATCCTGGTAGCGTTGAAGTAGTTGAAGGTGGTTTACAAATCGATGGTAAGTTTATCCGTGTTACTAACGAACGTAACCCTGAAGCACTCGCTTGGGATGCAGTTGGTACTGATGTTGTCGTAGAAGCAACTGGTTTATTCTTAACTGAAGAAACGGCTCAACAACACATTACTGCAGGTGCCAAGAAAGTAGTATTATCTGCACCTTCTAAAGATCATACGCCAATGTTTGTTATGGGTGTTAACCATGATGAGTACGCAGGACAAACGATTGTATCAAATGCATCTTGTACTACTAACTGCCTAGCGCCGTTAGCGAAAGTTATTAACGATAACTTTGGTATTAAAGAAGGTTTGATGACGACTGTGCACGCAACAACAGCGACACAAAAAACCGTTGATGGCCCATCGGCTAAAGATTGGCGTGGCGGTCGTGGTGCTGGTCAGAATATCATTCCATCATCAACGGGTGCGGCTAAGGCTGTAGGTAAAGTTATTCCTGAATTGAATGGTAAGTTAACTGGTATGGCTTTCCGTGTTCCAACTCCAGATGTATCTGTTGTTGATTTGACGGTAACGTTAAAGACACCTGCAAGCTATGAGCAAATCTGTGCGACTATCAAAGAAGCATCAGAAACGTACATGAAAGGCATTATGGATTACACCGAAGACGCGGTTGTATCTAATGACTTTATCGGTGACAAGCACACATCAATCTTTGATGCGTCAGCGGGTATTGCACTATCTGATACGTTTGTAAAACTAGTTTCTTGGTATGACAACGAAATGGGTTATTCAAACAAAGTACTTGATTTAGTGACACACATCTCTAAATAAGACATTATTTCTCTGCGTCAATTGACGTTTTGATTTTCTAAAAGCCACCATCAGGTTTATACTGTTGGTGGTTTTTTTACTTTTCCCGATCGCATCCCCTTACACGGAGTTTTTGATGAACGATTTTTCCAGCTCTACACTTCCCTTAGTGACTTTGACTCACGGCAACAGCCACTGCATAATCAGTTTATTTGGGGCGCATGTCTTAAGTTATCAACAACATGGTCAAGAAAAGCTCTTTGTTAGTGAAGCTGCGCGACTAGATGGGTCTCGGCCTATTCGAGGTGGTATCCCCATATGCTGGCCTTGGTTTGGACAGTTGCATCCCAACATAGCAGAACATAAACAAGCACATGGTCTGGTGCGCAATCAACTGTGGCAAATCGATGCACAAGTCAAAACTGAACAGCTCACTAGTATAACGTTAAGTCCTACAGATATTTCATCGCCATTATGGCCTAAAGGGTTAAGCGCACAATTAGTTGTTACGTTAACGAATGACTGTTTGTCTATAGCATTACATTCATACAACGACAACACGACGTCAATTCCTCTATCATGCGCGTTACATAGTTATTTTGTAGTAGCTGATGTCACTACTATTCAATTGAATGGGCTTAGTGGTCGCTTTAATGACAACGCACATAATGGAGTGGAAAAACAAACTCCAACCCCTTACCTGTTTAATGCAGAAGTAGATCGTATTCATCCAACTCAAGTGCCACAAACGAGTATTAGCAAGGATTCACATACTATTGTGAAGGTATTGCATTCAGGGCACGATTCGTTGGTGGTGTGGAATCCTTGGGCAGAAAAATGTGGCGCATTAGGCGATATGGCAGATACAGAGTATTTATCTATGCTATGTATTGAAACCGCATTAACACAAGGGTTTAGTTTAGCTGCAGGACAATCTCATGTGTTAGAACAAACTATCACTTAGCTCGGTATTACCTTGTTAAGTATTACCTTGATTAACAAGATTCACCGCTAAAGATTTGATAATCTAAGACTTTACTTTGCGGTTTATCAGAAAAAAACATACGCGTTGCGATGCGCCCTTTTTCAGTACTGTTTTGATAAACCGTTGTTAAAATTGGATGATGACGTTTAGTCTCTTCAATTCCATCAAAACCGACAATTTTGACTTGCTCTGGTACTTTGATACCGGCACTTAATAATTCGCGTAACACGGATAAACCGATTAAATCTGACATACATAGTATTGTCGTCGGTAATTGAGGCTCTTGGAGTATTTCTAACGCTGCTATTTTGGCATAGGCTTGACTACTTTCCGGCACGTTCCAGACCAACGACTCGTCGAGAACCACACCAGCCTCTTTGATAGCCCGCAGGTAGCCTTGATAACGCTGATGCGCAACCGATGTTTCCACTTCCACTAACGGCGAATCCATTACCTTAGTCGTATCGTCGCCATGCGTAATACGCAAGCCAACAATCGCTACGCGATCATCTGGAGCAATGGCGCGCTGGGCGATTTCAAAGGCAGCTTGTTGGTTATCAACGCCAATCGATGCTCGCTCAGGTAATGCAAAATCTACCGTGATAACTTTCTTCTGGCAAACCGCTAACTCTTTTAAAAGCAAAGGGTTACGTGGCATACCATAACAAATAAACCCATCGACAAAATCAATAACTGAATTAATAGAATCTGAACTACCTGAAAACAGTAATAAATGAGATTTGTGAGATTTGAGTACTTCAGATACGCCTCGAATAAACGATGACGCCACAGGATCACTAACCATGTAATCAATACTATCAGCCAAAACTAAGGCAATGATACCAGAGTGGCCACGTCGCAATGATTGAGCCGCTTTATTCGGACCAAAATATCCGAGTTGCTGACATGCTGCTAATATCTCTTCACGCTTTGCTTTGGATAATTGATCAGGACGATTAAACGCATTAGAAATGGTCGCGATACTGACATGTAAGGTATCAGCAATCGAACGAAGAGTATGAGATTTATTTTTCACAGCTGTAATTATAATATGTTAAAAAAATGTATCTTAACACGTGTTAAGATAAAGAAAAACAAAAGGCTTAATCAATTAAGCCTTTTGTTTCATGACGTTGTTACTAGAAATGCATACTATAGTTATTGAATAACTACATACTAGCGCTACGCTGACACATTATGCGCTAGATGTCGCACCAGCTACAGCTTCTTTTGCTAAACGCGTAATGCCTTCCCAATCGCCATTTTGCACCATATCATCAGGTGCAACCCAAGAACCGCCTACACAAGGAATGTTTGGTAGTGCAAGATAGGTCAGGTAATTACTCGGGCTGATCCCGCCAGTTGGACAAAACACCATATCTGGGAAAGGACCACTGATCGATTTAATGGCTTTTACCCCACCCACTGCTTCTGCTGGGAAGAACTTAAGGTGAGTATAGCCAGCATCTTTACCTTTCATCAAATCAGATGTTGATGAAATACCTGGGATCAATGGAATTGTGCCAGCTTGACCTGCTTTTAATAGCTCTGCCGTCATACCTGGACTGATTGCAAACTTCGCACCTGCGTCTGTCACTGCTTGTAATTGCTCAGCATTAGTTACAGTTCCAGCACCGATCATGGCTTCAGGTAACTCCGTGGCTATTAATTTGATGACATCTAGTGCTACAGGAGTACGTAGAGTGACTTCTAATACGCTAATACCACCAGCAATCAATGCTTTAGCTAATGGGACCGCATGGGCTAAATCGTGAATAACTAATACAGGCACGATAGGACTTGTGGCGAAAACGTCTTCGACTGTATGCTGCCAATTATTACTCATTATGACGCACTCCTTAGTTGTTGGTTAAGATACGCTGCCGCACCAATTAGCCCGTGATCGGGCTCGTTAATAATAAATGTTGGAATATTTTTTACATAGCCAGGGATCGGCGGTTTTGCTTCAAATCGTGCTCTGAACTTACTGGAATTTAAGAAATCAATGAATCTTGCAGCGATACCACCACCAATAAATACACCACCTGTGGTGGCTAGATTAATGGCTAAATTACCTGCGAATGTGCCCATCGCATTACAAAAAGTATGTAAGGTTTCAACACAAATAGCGCATGATTCAGCTAATGCCTTATCGGTAATATCTGCCGCATCATCAAACTCAGCATCTCGATTATTATGGGCACACAAGGCTTCATAAATATTGACGATACCGCGACCGGACATGACTTCTTCAGCGGTAACACGGCCCAATTTTTTATATATATACTGCCAAACAATCATTTGCGTAAGATCGACAGGTGCAAAATCAACGTGACCGCCCTCGCCGTCTAGTGTTTTCCAGCCTTCTTGGGTTAAAGTTAAATGCTCAACACCCAAACCTGTACCCGGTCCAAAAACAGCGATATTGCCTTTAGGGTTAACACTACCAGAACCAATTTGAACAATTTGTTCATCGGCTAACACCGGCAAAGAATGTGCAACTGCAGTAAAGTCATTGATGATATATAAGTGTGCTAGACCCAGTGCGGCTTGAAGATCTGCACGTGAAAATGACCAATGGTTATTTGAAAAATCAACAAAATCATCATTCGCAGGCGCAGCAATAGCCAAACATACCGCACTAAACGTAAACTCTGCATTATTAGCAAAATACTGCTCAATCGCATCTTGGATAGTCGGATAATCCGCTACAAGATATTTTTCAATATGACTGATACCTGTATCTGACACTTGTGCAAAACGTACGTTGGTGCCGCCAATATCAGCAATGAGTTTATGCGTCATGTAAGCTTCCTTGTTTTGTAAATAATGCACATGCGCCTTCTTCCGCTCCAGTTAATGCCAAACGCATTGAAGCAAACATTTCTCGACCCATACCCTGTGCATGTTTGGTTAAATCTGCAGGTTTGTTTTCGCGTTGTGCCAGTTCCGCTTCATCAACTAACAATGTTAATGCGCCTGTCACTGTATCAATTTGAATCAAATCATCATTTTGTACTTTCGCCAATAAACCACCTTTGTAAGCTTCAGGTGTTAAGTGGATTGCCGCAGGCACTTTACCTGATGCACCAGACATACGGCCATCAGTAACTAGTGCCACTTTAAACCCCTTGTCTTGGAGTACACCTAAAGGCGGTGTTAAACGGTGTAATTCTGGCATGCCGATAGCAGAAGGGCCTTGGAAACGCACAACAACGATACAATCTTTATTTAGATCGCCCGCTTTAAACGCATCATCCAAATCAAATTGGTCTTCAAATACCACAGCAGGAGCAGTAAAGGTACAATGTGGGTTACGTAATGCAGAAGTTTTCATTACCGCACGACCTAAGTTACCTTCTAATACTGATAAACCACCGTCTGGTTTAAATGGTTCAGCTACGGTAGCAACCACAGTTTTGTCGAGAGACTCTTTAGGTCCGTCGACCCAAGTTAATTCGCCATCACGCAATACCGGCTCTTTGGTGTATTGGTCAAGGCCTTCACCACAAATCGTTTTCACATCATTATGCAGTAATTTATTGTCTAATAATTCTTTGAACAACAATGCCATACCACCAGCAGCAGTAAAGTGGTTAATATCCGCAGAGCCATTTGGATAAATACGCGTTAATAGTGGCGTCGCTTTAGATAAATCAGAGAAATCATCCCAATTCACAATAAATCCAGCAGCACGCGCAACCGCAACTAAATGCATTGTGTGGTTAGTTGAACCACCTGTGGCCAATAATGCAACAATACCGTTAACTACGGCTTTGGCATCAACAATATGACCGATAGGCGCATAGCTATCACCTAAGTCGGTAATACGCGTAGCTTGTACAGCAGCAGCTTTAGTTAATGCATCACGCAACGGTGTGCCTGGATTAACAAAACTAGCACCGGGTAAATGCAGGCCCATCATCTCTACAACTAATTGATTGGAGTTAGCCGTACCATAAAAAGTACAAGTGCCGGCAGAATGATACGACTCAGACTCTGCTTTAAGTAACTCATCACGCCCCGCTTTGCCTTCTGCATATGCTTGACGTACTCGTGCTTTTTCTTTATTAGGTAAACCTGACGGCATAGGACCCGCTGGAACAAACACTGTTGGTAAATGTCCAAAGCTCAACCCACCGAGTAATAACCCTGGGACGATTTTGTCACAAATACCAAGCATAAGTGCTGAGTCAAACATGTTGTGAGATAAACCAACTGCAGTTGACATTGCAATCACATCACGGCTCATTAGACTCAAATCCATCCCTGCGTTACCTTGAGTAACACCATCACACATCGCAGGAACACCACCTGCAAACTGAGCAACCGAACCAACACCGCTAATGGCTTCTTTTAAAATCGCAGGATAGGCTTCATAAGGTTGATGCGCAGATAACATGTCGTTGTATGAAGAAACAATCGCAACATTCGCTTTAACCATGCTGGTTAAATCTTGCTTGTCTGCTTTACCACAAGCAGCAAAACCATGTGCTAAGTTACCACAAGACAACGAGCCTCTGTGTGGGCCTTGGATGCGCGCTGCTTCAATTTTGGCTAAGTAATCGGCACGAGTTTTGACACTGCGCTCAATGATGCGTTGGGTGACTTCGTTAATTAAACTGTTCATGGTAATAAATCCTATGGTGCCCACATGAGTTGAACATTGGCGCGATCAAGCACCGCTTTGATTGGCATTTGGGTTTCGGTACTGGCAAGCGCTTGAGCCACAACAGCCTGCTTTGCATCTCCCGTCAAATGCAAAAATATATGATTTGATGCTAGTAACGCAGGCAGAGTTAATGACATACGTTGGTGCGGCGCAGTGGTTGGTTGCACAGCAATGTATTTTTTACCTGAATCCAAATCTAACCCCGCAGGTAATTCTTGTGAACAAGGAAACAACGATGCCGTATGACCGTCTTCGCCCATACCTAAAATTAATACATCAAATGGCATTTGCACATCATCTAGCGCAGCTTCACAAGCCACTACGGCATCGTTGGCATCGGCAAAATCATGCTTTAAACTAATAAATTTAGCTGCTGCAGCTTTACCTACTAATAAATGTTCACGCACTAGTTTGTCATTACTCGCATCATCATTGATATCAACCCAACGATCATCCGCTAAACTGATCACGACTTTAGACCAATCTAAATCAGCTTGAGATAATGCAGCAAATAATGGTTTTGGGGTATTACCACCACTGACGATTAAACTTGCTTGACCTTTTTCAGCAATCGCGATTTGTAAAATTGCGATTATTTTAGTCGCAAAAGTTTCATTCAATGCTTCTTTAGAGGCAAATTCATGTGTTTGTAATGACATTGTTATTCCTTATTTAACGGCTTTGGACTGATACCAAGCACGCCCTTCTTTAGCTAATAAGCCTATAGATTCTACCGGGCCCCAGGTACCTGCTTGGTATGACTCTGGAGGCTCATTACTACTGTTCCAGGCTGCAATAATTGAATCAACCCAAGACCAGGCTTGCTCAATTTCATCGCGGCGAACAAATAGCGCTTGATTGCCCAACATGACTTCGAGTAGTAATTTTTCGTAAGCATCAGGAATACGTTCACCTTGGAAAGCTTCAGAAAAACTCAGGTTTAGATTTGATTTTTGTAGATCCATCGAACCGCTAGTGGTTAAACCTGGTACTTTATTCATTACTGTGACTTCAACACCTTCATCTGGCTGAAGTCTAATAACCAATTTGTTAGGTGGTAAGCTAGCAAAACTATCGCCGAATAAATTATGCGGCTGACGCTTGAAATAGATGACAACTTCAGATGTCTTAGCAGGCATGCGCTTACCAGTTCTTAGATAAAACGGCACACCAGCCCAACGCCAGTTATCGATATGTGCTTTAATCGCAACAAATGTTTCAGTCTGAGAGCGCTCATTCGCATCTGGCTCATCTAAGTATCCAGGTACTTCAACCCCATTTACAAACCCACCAATATACTGTCCGCGAACGGTCGACTGTTGGTAGTTAGTTTTGTTAATTGGACGCAGTGCTTTTAATACTTTTAGTTTTTCATCACGGATACTATCGGCGTCTAATGTTGTTGGTGGCTCCATGGCAACTAGACTCAATACTTGTAACAAATGATTTTGTACCATGTCACGCATTTGCCCTGCATCATCAAAGTAACCCCAACGCCCTTCAATACCGACTGATTCAGCAACGCTAATTTGCACGTGATCAATACAGTTGTGATCCCAGTTAGTCGCAAAAATTGAGTTAGCAAAACGCAACGCAATCAAGTTGAGAACCGTTTCTTTACCTAAATAATGGTCAATGCGATAAATTTGATTTTCGTTGAAATACTCAGCGACTTCTTCATTGATTAACTTCGAAGACGCTAGATCATGACCAATCGGTTTTTCTAATACAACGCGAACCGACTCATCGATGATTTGTGCCGCAGAAAGACCTTTACAGATATCCCCATAAATAGCAGGTGGCGTAGCAAAGTAACACACCATAATTCGGTCTTCATTTACATGCTCTGACAAACCTGAATAATCTTCAGGGCTTTTCATATCAATTTTCACATAATCGAGTTTGCTACAAAAGCGGGCCCATGTCGTTTCACACACAGACTCTTTAGTAAATTTCTCAATGTTGTCCTTTACTGTTTGCTGATACTCAGCAATAGTGGATTCAGTTCGTGCGACGCCAATCACCTTGGTATCGGCATGCATGAGATCCGCTTTTTCAAGTTCATATAAAGAAGGTAATAATTTGCGACGAGCTAAATCGCCAGCAGTTCCAAACAATACAAAATCTACGGGTTCAAAAGATGTATTTAACACGGATAAGGACCTTTTAGTTTAAGAAAATAATCATGCTATAGCATAGTACTTTTCAAGAGATTAATCAGAGTTTACTCAATTTTGTAGTAAAATTACAACTTAAGTTACATATAAATGTTAAAAAATATCGAAAATCGTGTTTTTTGATAAGATTTTATGTAATGAATTACAAAAATAAGAGTATACTGAGCAAAAATCCCTCAATAAGAATAGGGCTATGATGGTAATACCTAGGCTTACACACGAGTCATTTGTTACCTTGCAGCATTCAAGCAAGAGTGAAGTAGATGAATATTTTAGATAAAATTACACGTAACAGCGAACTATTCAGCAAATCTGAGAAGAAAGTCGCTGAAGCGATTCTCGCCAACCCGCAAACGGCTATACATTCTAGTATCGCTACATTAGCTAATTTATCAGGTGTCAGCGAACCCACCGTTAACCGCTTTTGTCGCCGTCTTGACACCAAGGGCTTTCCCGATTTTAAATTGCACCTAGCCCAAAGCCTTGCAAATGGCACTCCATACGTTAACCGCAACGTAGACGAAAATGATGGCCCTGAGGAATACACTAATAAAATATTCGAATCGACTATGGCTGCACTCGATATAGCGAAACAATCTGTTGATATCAGTACGATAAACCGCGTTGTTGACCTGCTTACTCAAGCTAAAAAAATCTCGTTCTTTGGACTTGGTTCCTCTGCATCTGTCGCCCATGATGCGCTAAATAAGTTCTTCCGTTTTAATGTTCCAGTCGTATATTTTGAAGATATCGTGATGCAACGTATGTCAACGATGAACAGCACCGAAGGCGATGTGATTGTCCTTATTTCACACACAGGTCGCACAAAATCATTGGTCGAAATTGCACAAATGGCACGCGCTAATGATGCAATTGTTGTCGGTATTACTGCAGCGGATAGTCCTCTAGGTCGCGAAAGTAATTATGTCTTATCATTGGATGTGCCAGAAGATACCGATATGTATATGCCGATGGCTTCACGTATCGCGCAACTTACACTGATTGATATTTTGGCTACTGGCTTTACGCTAAGACGCGGCAATAAGTTTAGAGAAAACCTTAAACGGGTTAAAGAATCGCTTAAAGATTCACGTTTTTCGCTTAATTAGTCAAAAATTAAACGCATTAACAATAAAAAAACATTGAAATGTTATTACGTAATTTTTGAACATAATATGAGAAATATTCATTTTTTTGTAATATAATTACGACATCATCACCAGCAAACGTAACATAAACAGCATAACAAATGCTCAAGGAAAAATATGACATCCCCACGTAGAACCAAAATATTAGCCACTTTAGGTCCAGCAACCGATAGCACAGAGATGCTCGAAAAACTAATCGCTGCAGGAGCTAATGTTGTACGTATGAATTTTTCACATGGTACTGCTGATGACCATATTCAACGTGCACAACGGGTTCGTGCTGTCGCAAAAAAACTGAATACTTATGTAGGTATTTTAGGTGACTTACAAGGTCCTAAAATTCGCGTATCTAAATTTGCTGAAGGTCCGATTTATTTATCTCTAGGTGATAAATTTACTCTTGATGCTGCTCAAGATAAAGATTCAGGTAATCAAGATAGCGTTGGTATCGATTATAAAGCATTACCACAAGACGTGAATCCTGCTGATGTATTATTACTAGATGACGGTCGAGTGCAATTAGTTGTCGATAGTATTGAAGGAAGCAAAATTCATACTACAGTAAGTGTTGCCGGTAAGTTATCAAACAACAAAGGCATCAACCGTCAAGGTGGTGGTTTATCAGCGGCGGCATTAACTGACAAAGATAAAGAAGATATCAAAACTGCAGCTGCGATTGGTGTTGACTATCTAGCGGTTAGTTTTCCACGCAATGGTGCTGACTTAGACTATGCGCGTGAGCTAGCTGAAGCAGCTGGCTGTTATGCTAAAATCTGTTCTAAAGTTGAGCGTGCAGAAACCGTTGCAACAGATGAAGCGATTGACGATATCATTTTAGCATCAGATGCAGTAATGGTTGCTCGTGGTGACTTAGGTGTTGAAATTGGCGATGCCGAATTAGTTGGCGTTCAGAAAAAATTGATTGCCCGTTCACGTCAATTAAACAAAATCGTCATTACCGCAACACAAATGATGGAATCGATGATTGAAGCACCGTTACCTACACGTGCTGAAGTAATGGATGTGGCAAATGCCGTACTAGATGGAACGGATGCTGTAATGTTATCTGCTGAAACTGCCGCGGGGAAGTTCCCAATCGAAACCGTTCAAGCGATGGCCCGCGTATGTGTAGGTGCAGAATTACACCCTAGTGTAAATGTGTCTAACCACCGCCTAGAAGAAACATTTGATGATATTAGTGAAACAACTGCAATGGCAGCCGTGTATGCAGCGAACCATTACAAATCAATCAAAGCGATTGTTGGTTTAACTGAGTCTGGTTCAAGTATTAAAATGATGTCACGCATCACTACTTCATTACCTATTTTTGGTTTATCGCGTCATACCGATACCTTGAATATGATGGCATTGTACCGTGGTGTAACACCTTTGTACTTTGATTCAACTGTGTCTAAGCCAGGACAAGTAACTGCTGATGTGGTTGAGCATCTTAAAAATGAAGGTTTATTAATGTCAGGTGACCAAATAATCTTCACTTATGGTGATCAAATGGAAACGGTAGGTGCAACTAACACTTGTAAAATCGTTACCATTAGTTAATTTGTAAAAATAACTTGCTATAAAAGTGACCTTATAGTTGACTTGTAAAGTAACAATTAATTTACAAGTCAACTAATAATAATAAGGATCACCGCATGACTTATCCACTCAACAACGACAAACCTTTCGATATTGTTATTTATGGCGCAACTGGCTTTACTGGCCAACTCGTTGCCGAATACATGCATGCTCAATATGCCAATACTGATGTCAAATGGGCCATTGCAGGCCGCTCTGAAAACAAACTCAACCTGATCAAATCCCAACTCGGACTTACCGAAACACTGCCCATTATCGTTGCAGATAGTCAAGATGAAGCTGCAATACGTCACCTTGTGCAACAAACTAAAGTGGTGATTACCACTGTCGGCCCCTATCAGCTTTATGGTGATACGTTAGTTAGCCTGTGCGCAGAATTAGGCACTGACTACGTAGATTTATGTGGTGAACCATCTTGGATGCGCCAAAAAATTGATGCGCTACATCATCAAGCAGAAGCCTCTGGTGCACGTATTGTGTTTTCCTGTGGGTTTGACTCCATTCCTTTTGATTTAGGAGTATTCTTTTTACAAGAGCATATTCAACAACACACAGGCCACACTTTCTCTCGTGTGAAATGTCGAGTCCGTGCAATGAATGGTAAGTTCTCTGGTGGGACTGCGGCAAGCTTAAAAGCAACCATGGTGGCAGCTGCCAATGATCCTAAAATCATGGAATATCTTGCCAATCCGTTTGCATTAGCCAATGGCTTTACTGGGCCTGAGCAACCGGCTGGCAATCAATCGTATTTTGATGAAGCACTTAATAGCTGGTCTGCACCATTTATTATGGCAACCATCAATACCAAAAATATTCACCGTTCAAACGCGTTACTTGACCATCTATATGGCAAAGATTTTGTCTATGATGAAATGATTTTGACCGGTCCAGGTGAGGAAGGCGAAAAAATTGCAAATTTCGTAGCCAATGACAAATCCCTTGCGGGCAAAGACGCCCCTAAACCAGGCGAAGGCCCAAGCAAAGAAGAACGTGAAAACGGTAATTACGATATTATGTTTATTGCCGAAGAGAACGATAAACAGTTTGTGGCAAGTGTTGGCGGGCATTTAGATCCAGGTTACGGATCGACGTCCAAAATGCTAACAGAAAGCGCGATGTGTTTAGCGTTTGATGACTTAGCAACACTTGGTGGTATTTATACCCCTGCCCCAGCAATGGGCGAGGCGTTAATAAAACGTTTAATCAATAATGCTGGTTTATATTTCACTATCGAAAAGTAAGTCGAAGAAAAGTAAATCGAACAAATTGCCGTTTAATCGCTAAATGTAAACACGTAATACAATCGTTAAACGGCATTATCTTTTAATGCGCAATCCAATTATTGCCAATGGGTAAAATAATCATCACTCGCAATTGCAGGCTTAGGCAAGGCTTTGCAGCTAGACGTCCCTAAGTATAAAAACCCAACGATCTCATCATCTTCATCTAATCCAAGCGATTTTTTAACATAAGGACATTGTGCATAGTCGCCGGTTCGCCAGATCCCTGCAAACCCCTGTACCAACGCCGCCATCTGCATCGCTTGAACCGCACATGCTGTCGACGCTATTTGTTCTTCTTTGGGTACTTTGTCATGCGCTTGATACTTATTTATCGCTATAATCACCATAGGGGCGCGATGAGGTAATTGCAGTGCTCGGTCAATACTGGCTGGTGCTTTGTCTGAAGATATTGCTGAGTCTTGTAAGATATCGCCTAATTTATCAAGCCCCTTACCGGTACAAACAATAAAATCCCAAGGCTTTAAACCTGCATGATCTGGTGCGCGTAAAGCTGCTTGTTTTATGTTTTCTAATTCTGCGTTAGCGGGTGCAGGAGCGGTTAATCGAGGTTGAGAATGTCGAGTTAATAACAACGTTAATGCATCCATAATAGTTCCTTTTAGCATTGAGTCATTGGTTGATAATAAAATACGTTGGGATACTGCTTTAGCCTAGTATACCCCTTAAATATTTATCCGAAAATCAATTATATCGAGAGTGTTACAAAAAATTACAAATTAGCGGTGGCAGATTGCGCATGATTAGTTAGAGTGTAGGTTCTATTCATATCATAGGTGTACTGCATGGCAGCAAATTCTTCATTTACCAAGTCCTTATTCTTAGGGTTATGGAATGTGCTTAATTTTAGTCGCAAGTTGTTTTTCAACGTGATTTTTATTGGCTTGTTAATAATCATTATTATTTCTATCGCTAACTCAGGTGATGACGAAATAAAAGTCCCTAAAGGCGGCGCATTTGTACTTAAACTTAATGGTGCATTAGTCATTGAAAAGCAACACTCAGACCCTTTTGATGAATTTGCCTCTGAAGCATTTGGTGGCAGTGATATCCCCAAAGAAATCTTAGTTCGCAATGTCGTCAAAGCCCTTGAAAACGCAAAACAAGACAAACGCATTGCTGCGTTAGTATTAGACCTAGGGCGTTTTAGCGGCGGTGGTTTAGATAAACTGCGTACGGTTGCTGATGCGATTGCAGATTTTAAAACGTCTGAAAAACCCGTTATCGCTATGGGTGATTACTATTCTCAAAGCCAATATTACTTAGCGGCACACGCCGACAAGGTTTACCTTAATCCAGAAGGTGGCATGTTATTTGATGGTTACACGCGTAATCGCATGTATTACAAAGACGCTATTGAAAAATTAAAAGTTAAAACTCACGTCTTTAAAGTCGGTACTTTTAAATCAGCGATCGAACCATATCTGCGCAATGATATGTCTGATGCCGCCAAAGAAGCCAACGAAGCATGGTTATCCGCTTATTGGACTCAATACAAAACCGACGTAGCTGCTGCACGTGGCATTGAAGTAACTGACTTTGATGAAACAGTCGCTAACTTCATGCCTAAATTTGAAGCAGCGAATGGTGATTTAGCATTATATGCATTGCAAAATGGCTGGGTGGATGAATTAAAAACTCGTGAAGCTATGCGCCAAGAGATGTTTGCTTTGGTAGGTGAAAGTGAAAACGGTAAAGGTTATAAAGGCATTACTTATGACCGTTACATGAAAGTCATTAACCGTCCATTTCCGAAACAAACAAAAGGCGATGCTATTGCAGTGGTCGTAGCCAAAGGTACTATTTTAGATGGTAGCCAGTCTGCAGGCACTATTGGTGGTGACTCAACCTCTCGTTTACTGCGCAAAGCGCGTTTGGACGATAATGTAAAAGCGGTTGTGTTGCATGTTGACTCACCTGGAGGTAGCGCATTTGCTTCTGAAATTATTCGTCAAGAAGTTGAAGAACTGAGACAAGCAGGCAAACCAGTTGTTGCATTAATGGGTACCTACGCAGCATCTGGCGGTTATTGGATCTCAGCAAGTGCCGATAAAATCATTGCCTCACCAAGCACTATTACGGGTTCTATTGGGATCTTTGGCATGCTTATGACGTACGAAGAATCGCTAGCCTATTTAGGCGTATACAGTGATGGTGTACAAACCACTGAATTCGGTTTTACATCTCCTGCTAAAACACTACCTGATAGCTTAGGTAACTTGATTCAACGTAGCATCGAGCGAGGGTATGAAAAATTCATCACACTCGTGGCTGATAATCGCAACATGACGTTAGAGCAAGTAGACTCAATCGCTCAAGGCAGAGTATGGATTGGCTCTACAGCACTAGAGTTAGGTTTAGTTGACCAACTAGGCACAATGAAAGAAGCCCTTGCTGCAGCTGCTGAACTAGCTGAGTTAGATAAGTATGAAGTAACCTATATTCAGCGTTCACTATCGCCAAAAGAGTTGTTCATTCAAGAGTTATTGAACAATGCGGCAGTATGGTTAGTCGAAACGCAAATACAACAATCTACTAGCCCGTTAATTGGTATGATCCGTTCTGTCGTAAGAGACATAGATGGTGTTACCCGCTTAAACGATCCTAAGGCGACCTACGCATTGTGTCTGGAATGTAAATTGTAGATAGTAAGATGTAAATCATATAACGAATCATCGTTATTAACGCTCAGTTGCGGTTACGCTCTGGGCGTTTTTTTTATATCATAGGAAACACAAAAGCAAAGGGAAGTTTACTAGGAGCAATACAGTACTGTGCAATTTTCCGACGAGCATGCTATCGAGCAAGTTACATATCAAATACAACAATGCATTACCCTAGCCCAGCGCTTTTATAATCGCCGCTTTGTAATGCCACAGTTGCATTGGTTTGAACGGGGAACCAATGCCGGTTACGCTAAGTTGCAAAGCAATGAGGTATATTTAAACCGCGTACTTTATCAACAACATCCTGAATATTATATGAGTGACGTGGTCCCACATGAGATAGCGCATTTAATTTGTTTTGCATTATTTGGCCGCGTACGACCTCATGGTAAAGAATGGCAATCGATTATGCGTCATGTATACCAACTCAATCCCACTACCAAACATCAATTACCTTGCGAGCATTTGCGTCGCGTGAGCCAAGTTGAGTATATTTGCCAGTGTGGTGTCGTGCCTTTATCAATGATTAGGCATAACCGAGTGCGAAAAGGTATACAGTCTTATCGCTGTAAAGTCTGTGGTGTGACTCTTACGCAAGTTGACCAAGAAGCGTATTAATAAGATTAGTTTTTAAAAAGGTTAGAACCAACGTTCAGTAAATGCCTTATCCAGATCATCAAATGCCATTTTTAATAACTTAGCTAACTCTTTATATCGAGGTGCTTGGTTTGATGAGGATATATTGCAACCTTGCTGCTGCATTTTTTGTAGAATATCACTATACCAAGCGCGCAGACTCGGCGGTAGTTCTTGATTAGATCGGTGCCCTAGCCAGATTATGCCCTGCAGCGGAATAATAAAAAACATCCCGCCCATAGCAATAGCTTGAGGCAAGTAAGTCATAGAATGATTGTTGATTAATAAAATAATCGTGAAAATACCTAAAGCAGGTAACACTTTAACCGAAAATTTGGTGGCATTGATTACACGACACTCGGGAAACATGCTGTATAGCTCTTTTTTCAGAGGCCATGTTTTCATATAATCGTCTCCATCCTTTACCATAGTGGCAATAGATAATGACATCAACGCTCCTTAATATTTAGTTTTCACATTATAACTATACTAAATAATTCATGATTTAGGTAATATACGCGGCAATTAATTGTTATTTATTTTAATAAATGTAGTTTGTAACCAATGTATTGCCTTGAATAAACGTACAATGGCACTATATACAATTCATCTTTTAAATTTTATCGACCCATATTGGTCTTATTGGAGTTTTCAATGTCTGAAAATAGACACGTTAAATTGCTTATCTTAGGTTCTGGTCCTGCTGGATATTCAGCAGCCGTGTACGCAGCACGTGCAAACCTTAACCCGGTTTTACTTACTGGTATTCAGCAAGGTGGTCAATTAACGACAACCACCGAAGTAGAAAACTGGCCAGGTGATCCTGAAGGATTAACGGGTCCGGATCTAATGGTTAGAATGCAGCAACATGCTGAAAAATTCGACACTGAGATCATCTTTGATCATATCAATAAAACGGATTTCTCCAAGCGCCCATTTACATTAACTGGCGATAACGGTACTTATACCTGTGATGCGTTAATTATTTGTACTGGTGCATCAGCTAAATATTTAGGTTTAGAATCAGAAACGGCATTCCAAGGTAAAGGCGTTTCAGCTTGTGCAACATGTGACGGCTTCTTTTATCGCAATCAAAAAGTAGCGGTAATTGGCGGCGGTAATACTGCTGTGGAAGAAGCGCTATATTTATCTAACATTGCGTCAGAAGTTCACGTGATCCACCGTCGTGATAGTTTCCGCAGTGAAAAAATCCTCGCTGACCGTTTAATGGACAAAGCTAAAAACGGTAACGTTGTTTTACACTTCAACCGCACATTAGATGAAGTATTAGGTGACGAAATGGGTGTAACTCATGTGCGTGTTGCTGATACTGAAACAGGCGCTAAAGAGGACATCGAAGTAATGGGATTGTTTGTTGCTATCGGTCACAAACCCAATACAGATATATTTGAGGGTGAGTTGGACATGAAAGACGGGTACATTACTGTCAAATCAGGTACTGAAGGTAATGCTACACAAACAAGTGTTGAAGGTATCTTCGCCGCAGGTGATGTATCTGACCATATTTACCGTCAGGCTATTACCTCAGCAGGTACAGGCTGTATGGCAGCCCTAGATGCAGAAAAATATTTAGACGCATTAGAGTAACCCATTTAAGCGAGCATCATGCTCGCTTTTTTAATGGAACATTATGATTACTCTGCCAGAGCTTGCGCATTACTCAACTGACTTTCCAGATCCGCTTCAGGCACTGGTTGAGCCTAATGGCTTGCTCGCTTTTGGTGGTGATTTATCCGTCAAACGCTTATTAAGCGCTTATGCTCGCGGAATATTTCCTTGGTTCAGTGCTGATGAACCGATTTTGTGGTGGTCACCGGATCCTCGAGGTGTCCTCCCTCTTGACGAACTATATATTAGTAAAACCACCCAAAAATGGCTTAGACGTTCGACTCATTCTGTTACGATTAATCATGCCTTTGTCAACGTCATAGAAGCTTGCGCTAGCATCCCTAGAGGACCTATTATTGCTGAAGATGGATCAGTAGTGCATAATGGCACTTGGATCACGCAGACGATGATAGAGGCATATATCCAACTGCATCGAGCTGGTCATGCACACTCTATTGAAATTTGGAATACAGCAGGTGAATTAGTTGGTGGCTTATACGGGGTTAGTATTGGCGGTGTGTTTTGTGGTGAGTCTATGTTTCATATCGAGCCTAACACTTCAAAACTCGCTTTTATCACTTTAGTCCAGCATATGAAAAAACATGGCGGCTTGTTTATTGATTGCCAGATGCAAAATCCGTATTTGGCATCAATGGGTGTAATCGAAGTCCCTAGAGATTTATATTTAGAAAAATTACAGTTAGCCATCGCGCTTCCTTCATCCGAATCAATGTGGTCTCCCCAGGAAGTGATATTGTGAAATTTGGCGTTACCCAACCTTTTGCCTGTAGTTATTTGCCTGATCGCCAAGAACAGTTATTGGTGTATATTCCCGAAGATGAAGCACACGCAAAAAGTTATTCATCACTGATCCAATCTGGTTTTCGTCGCAGTGGTGATCAGGTTTATCGTCCTCATTGTGCACAATGCAACAAATGCGAATCGATTCGAGTCCTAGCCTCACAATTTACACTGAGCAAAAGCCAAAAACGTATTCTCAATAAAAACACCGATATTAGCTGTAAAATGGTAGAACATGGCTCCGATTATTTCCTAACTCAGCGCGATAATTATTTTGCTTTGTATAGTGATTATATTACTCAGCGCCATCAAGATGGCTCGATGTACCCCCCTCAAGAAAAACAGTTTACCGATTTTATTCATTCACAATGGCAGTCTCCGTTATTACTCGAAGCTAAAATTGGCGATGACGTCGTTGCCGTTGCCGTTACCGATAAAACTGAATCGGGATTCTCCGCATTCTATACGTTTTTTAATCCGCATTTAGCATCTCGTTCGCTAGGGACATATATGATTTTAAAACAAATTGAATTTTGCCAGACCTTTAATTTGCCCTATCTGTATCTGGGCTACCAAATTGATGAATGTAGAAAAATGAACTACAAAAGTGCATTTACACCTAATCAGCGTTTTAATGGCGAGTTTTGGGTATAATTTCGAAAAAATAGTAGGTATTCCTTTACAGTTCGCTCGATATTCTGTATTGTCTGCGCGTCAAATTAGCATCATTAAAGGTATTTCCCGAAAAATGGCAAAAGAAGATTGTATTGAAATGGAAGGTACAGTGTTAGATACACTGCCTAACACTATGTTCCGCGTAGAACTTGAAAACGGTCACGTGGTGACTGCACATATTTCAGGTAAAATGCGTAAAAACTATATCCGTATTTTAACAGGCGATAAGGTCACTGTTGAGATCACGCCTTACGATCTGTCTAAAGGCCGTATCATTTATCGCGCTCGTTAATTTTTAATTAACCCGCGAATCCAAAAAACCGACTGTTATGTCGGTTTTTTAATGTCTGTGAATTACTACAACTAAGTCTTACTTTTCAACGGTACTGACTTCATTTGGCAATTCAGTCGATGCATAAGCGAAATTAAGCTTGTCGTCTTTAAGCGTTACCTTGACACTGCCTCCCGCTGCAAGCGAGCCAAATAACAACTCATTAGCTAATTCTTTTTTGACTTTTTCTTGGATCAATCGGCCCATTGGACGAGCACCCATCGACTTGTCGTAGCCTTTCTCAGCTAACCAATTACGAGCTTCAGCGGTTACATCAATAGAGACGCTCTTAGCGTCTAACTGTGCTTCTAACTCAATCAAGAACTTATCTACTACTTGCAAAATCACATCCTGCTCTAAGTGATTGAACCAGATAATGCCATCTAAACGGTTTCTAAACTCAGGGGTAAATACCTTATTGATTTGTGCCAACGCATCATGAGAATGATCTTGTTGCTTAAAGCCTATCGATTTACGAACAGTCTCTTGCACACCAGCATTGGTTGTCATGACTAACACAACGTTTCTGAAATCAACTTTACGGCCATTATTATCCGTTAAAGTACCGTGATCCATAACTTGTAATAGAATGTTATAGATGTCACTGTGAGCTTTTTCAATTTCATCTAATAACACAACCGAATATGGATTTTTGATCACCGCATCCGTTAACAAGCCACCTTGATCGAATCCAACATAACCTGGAGGTGCACCAATTAAGCGCGATACCGCATGACGTTCCATATATTCAGACATATCAAAACGCACTAATTCCACGCCCATAATTTTAGCTAGTTGTGCCGTAACTTCAGTTTTACCTACACCTGTAGGTCCAGCAAATAAGAAACTACCAATCGGCTTAGTCTCTGTACCTAAGCCAGAACGAGACAAGTGAATCGCGTCTGTTAACGTCTCAATCGCTTTGTCTTGGCCAAATACCACCATCTTAAGGTTACGACCTAAGTTTTTCAGAACTTCCATATCAGAGGCTGATACTGACTTCTCTGGAATACGCGCTATTTTTGCGATAACTTTTTCAATATCAAATTCGCTAATCGTTTCAGTACGTTCACTTTCAGGTAATAAACGACGTGATGCACCCGCTTCATCAATGACATCAATCGCTTTATCAGGTAACTGACGCTCATTAATGTATTTAGCAGCTAACTCTGCTGCGGCCTGAATTGCTTTGTTCGTATACTTCACCTTGTGGTGATCTTCATAACGAGACTTCAAACCCATCAAAATCTTAGTGGTATCAGCAACACTCGGCTCAACAATATCGACTTTTTGGAAACGACGCGCAAGGGCACGATCTTTTTCAAATATTGACTGATATTCTTGATAAGTTGTGGAGCCAACACAGCGAAGTTCTCCACTGGATAACTTAGGTTTAAGTAAGTTTGATGCATCCATTACGCCGCCGGATGCAGCACCTGCGCCAATGATAGTGTGGATCTCATCAATAAATAAAATCGCATCTGGATCGCGGCTAAGTTCTTTTAAAATACCTTTGAGGCGTTTTTCGAAATCACCTCGGTACTTAGTGCCCGCGAGTAAACCACCTAGATCTAAGGAATAGACAGTACAAGGTGCAATGACATCAGGTACATCATCGTTAACGATGCGATAAGCTAGACCTTCAGCAATTGCGGTTTTACCTACGCCAGCTTCACCAACTAATAATGGATTATTTTTGCGACGACGACATAAAATTTGAATCGTGCGTTCGACTTCTTGATCACGACCAATCAATGGATCGATTTTGCCCTCTTTCGAAGACACATTAAGGTTCGTGGTATATTTACTAAGCATCGAAGCATTTTCGTCACCTTCACCCGGCTCTGCTTGTGCTTCATGTTGAGGGGCTGCCTCATCGTCTAATTTACTGACACCATGAGAAATAAAATTAACGACATCAAGGCGCGTAACGTCTGACTTTTTCAATATATATACGGCTTGTGACTCTTGTTCACTAAAAATAGCAACAAGCACATTGGCACCAGTGACTTCACCTTTGCCCGATGATTGCACATGGAAAACGGCGCGTTGCAATACGCGTTGAAAACCTAAGGTTGGTTGAGTTTCACGCTCGTTCTCAGGATCTTCTAACATTAAAGGCGTAGTGTCTTTAACAAAATCTGTTAGTTCTTTTTTAATCGCATCAATGTCGGAATTACATGCTCTCAGTGCTTCTAGTGCTGCATTGTTATCAAGTAAGGCCAACAACAAATGTTCAACGGTCATAAATTCGTGCTTATGCTGGCGCGCAAATATGAATGCTTCGTTTAACGTTTGTTCTAAATCTTTATTCAACATATATAATGAACCTCAAAGGTCGGAAAATTAAGCTTGTTCCATCGAACACAGTAGCGGGTGCTGATGCTTGCGCGCGTATTGATTGACTTGCATCACTTTCGTTTCTGCAATTTCGGCGGTATATAACCCACATACTGCTTTACCACGATAATGGACCGTTAACATTATCTGGTTTGCTTTTTCACCATCCATGTTAAAAAAGCGACACAACACGTCCACTACAAACTCCATCGGCGTATAGTCGTCATTGTTTAGCATTACTTTGTACATTGGTGGCGGCTGAGTTTTCTTTTGCAAAGACTCTTTTTGCTTATCGCCTTCAATTATAGTGGTATTTTCTTTACTCATAACTTAAATATAGAACCTAAATGCCGGATTACCCGATTTTTTCATTAATTATTTATCAATGTCTACCTTGACAGATCGACCGCGCAATATCTACCTTTAAATATAGATGTTTGTGTTGAGTTGTCCATTCATCACCACCCGCTATCCAAAAGCAACAATCATAATACTTATAGTGGGGTTTTATCATCACAGATCAAGGTTCAAAGGAAATAGTAGTATGGCAATTGGTAAAGTTAAGTGGTTCAACAACGCAAAGGGGTTCGGATTTATCGTTCCTGAGGACGGCGGAGAAGATATTTTTGCCCATTATTCCACAATTAAGATGGAAGGATACCGTTCTTTAAAGGCTGGTCAGGCAGTTACCTATGATGTTACGCAAGGACCAAAAGGGTTACACGCAGAGAACATCGCATTTGACCAAGACGCGGAGCGATAATCGCTAGATACAATTACTCATTCGCGTATAAAAAAAGCAGCTTGTATTAATTCATTACAAACGCTGCTTTTTTTATGTCTGCAATTTATTCTTTCACCATCTCCCTGCTTTGCGTTATCCTATATTGTACTAATACGGGTAGCAAAGCATCATGCATAAGCCAATAAAGAAACTAATAAAAAAACCAACCAAGAAACCCATTAAAAAAACGGTCAAAGACCGCAAGATTGTCTTATTCAACAAACCGTTTGATGTGTTAACACAGTTCACCGACGAGCAAGGTCGCCAAACCTTAAAAGATTTCATCGATATACCCGATGTATATGCAGCTGGACGCTTAGATCGTGATAGTGAAGGACTATTGTTGCTGACTAATGACGGTGCGTTGCAACATCAACTTGCTCACCCGTCAAAAAAAACGGCGAAAACCTATTGGGCTCAAGTCGAAGGGGCAATCACAAATGGAGCAATTGCAGCGTTATCAAAAGGTGTGGAACTCAAAGATGGCATGACCGCTCCTGCAAAGATCGCACACATTGCCGAGCCAGCAATTTGGCCGCGCAATCCGCCTATTCGCGAACGAGCTAATATTCCAACATCATGGCTGAGCATCACGATTACTGAAGGTCGCAACCGACAAGTGAGAAGAATGACCGCACATGTTGGCTTCCCCACTCTGCGATTAATTCGTTATCGAATTGGAAATTGGAGTATTGACGGCATTGCTAATGGACAATATGTAATTTCAGGTGAAAGCAACGCCAAGGATTGATATAATAAGAAATTAGATTTTTTGTTTTTTCTTTCCACTCTATACATGAGATTTATCGATTTTGAGTATGCCTTTACCTAGTGATATCAATCCGCAACAAACCAAAGTCATCGTCGGTATGTCCGGTGGTGTAGATTCTTCTGTATCCGCTTACTTATTGCAAGAACAAGGCTTTCAAGTTGAAGGCGTGTTTATGAAAAACTGGGAAGAAGATGACAATGATGAGTACTGTGCAGCCGCACAAGATCTGGCTGACGCACAAGCCGTCGCTGATAAATTAGGGATCACCTTACACAGTATCAACTTTGCTGCTGAGTATTGGGATAATGTATTTGAGTATTTTTTAGCCGAATACAAAGCGGGACGCACACCTAATCCCGACATCATGTGCAACAAAGAAATTAAATTCAAAGCATTTTTAGAGTACGCAGCAGAAGATCTCGGTGCAGATTATATCGCCACGGGCCACTATGTCTCGCGAGATTTTGCCGATGGTCAATGGCGTATGTTACGTGGTCATGATCAAAACAAAGACCAAAGTTATTTTCTTTACACTTTATCCCATGAGCACATTGCTAAAACGTTATTTCCTATCGGTCATTTAGATAAGCCGGTAGTGCGTGAAATCGCAGAAGCCCAAGGATTAATTACTCATGATAAAAAAGATTCCACGGGGATCTGTTTTATCGGTGAACGCAAATTTACAGACTTTCTCAGTCAGTATCTGCCTGCTCAACCCGGTGATATTTATACCTTTGAAGGTGAGAAGATTGGCCAACACCAAGGCTTGATGTATCACACATTAGGTCAACGCAAAGGACTATTGATTGGTGGTTCACGCGACCATGGCGAAGATCCTTGGTATGTGGTTGATAAAGACATGGCCAACAACCGGTTAATTGTCGGTCAAGGTACCAATCATCCACGGTTATTTTCCGATGGTTTAATCGCTAACCAGCTTGATTGGGTAAGTCGTCAACCGTTGACTGAAGCAACAAAGATGACAGTTAAAACACGGTATCGCCAATCAGATATAAACTGTACAGTTACCCCTCATAGCGATGGCTCAGTGCAAGTCATGTTTGATGAGCCACAAAAAGCCGTCACACCAGGCCAATCAGCAGTATTTTATCAAGGCCCAGTCTGTTTAGGCGGTGGCATAATCGAGAGTTACATACGGACATGAGTACATTAGATCCTAAAATTGAGCAACAACTCGCATTAGCTGGTGTCGTTCAAGCTGCAATATTAGTACAGCAAATTGCCCGCACAGGTACTTGTGATGAGCAAGCTTTTGAAGCCAGTATTTCTAGTATTTGTGTGACCGATCCTGAAACACCGCAACAAGTGTTTGGTCAGCTCAATAATCTCAAAGTCGGTTTTACCGGTTTAGATGGGCAGCTAAGTAATAAAGCAGTCGCCAAAGATGCCGAAATTACCCGATACATAGCTAGCATGCTAGGACTTGAAAGAAAATTAGCAGCCAAACCCAAGGTCATGAACGAATTAGGTGTGCGCATATCTAATGTGCAACGCCAACTTGGGCATGTTGAATTTGAACATAATCAAATATTACAGTCCCTAGCAAGTACTTACGTTGATATCGTCAGCCCGCTTGCCCCTAAGATCCAAATTACTGGAAACCCTACACATTTAAAATCAGAAACGAATCAACACAAAGTCCGTGCGCTATTATTAGCCGGAGTACGTGCTGCCGTCATGTGGCGGCAAATGGGCGGCAAACGTCGTCATATATTATTTAATCGAAAACGTATTTTACACAGCGCAAAACTCGCGTTACAACAAATACACTAATGCTTATTAGGAGCCTATTGTGGATCTATCGTTATTAACGGCCTTATCGCCAGTTGATGGTCGTTATGCAAGTAAAACAGCCGAACTTCGTCCTTATTTTTCTGAATTTGGATTACTTAAATACCGTGTTATCGTCGAAGTACGTTGGTTACAAAAACTAGCACAAACTTCAGGCATTACTGAAGTCGCGCCGTTTTCTGATGAAGCCAATGCCTTATTAGATAATATCGCGACTAACTTTAGCGAAGCAGATGCTCAGCGCATTAAAGATATTGAAAAAACCACTAATCACGATGTGAAAGCGGTTGAATATTTCTTAAAAGAACAAGTAGCTGATTTGCCAGAATTACACGCCGTAAATGAATTTATTCATTTTGCTTGCACCTCTGAAGACATCAATAATTTATCACACGGCTTAATGCTTGCCCAAGCGCGTGATGAAGTGTTATTACCTTACTTAAACCAGCTTATTAGCGAATTAAAACGCTTAGCGATTGAATATCGTTCTATTCCAATGATGGCACGAACACACGGTCAGCCGGCCTCTCCTACTACTATGGGTAAAGAAATGGCCAACGTGATGATGCGTCTTGTGCGTCAACGTGACCAAATCGCCAATGTCGATATTTTAGGTAAAATCAACGGCGCTGTAGGTAACTACAATGCACATTTATCGGCATATCCAGAAGTGGATTGGCATACACTTTCAGAAGAGTTTGTTACTAGTCTAGGCCTTAGCTGGAATGCCTATACAACACAAATCGAACCGCATGATTACATTGCTGAATTATTCGATGCGATTGCTCGTTTTAACACTATTTTGTTAGATTTTGACCGTGACATTTGGGGCTACATTGCTCTGGGTCATTTCAAACAAAAAACCATTGCGGGTGAGATTGGCTCTTCAACGATGCCACATAAAGTCAATCCAATTGATTTTGAAAACTCAGAAGGTAATCTTGGTATTGCTAATGCCTTATTTAGTCATTTAGCGACAAAACTCCCCGTATCTCGCTGGCAGCGCGATTTAACTGATTCAACCGTCCTGCGTAATTTAGGTGTGGGTATTGGCTATTCTTTGATTGCTTATCAAGCTAGCTTAAAAGGGATCAGTAAACTACAAGTAAACGAAGCTAGCTTACTTGCAGAGCTTGATAACAACTGGGAACTGCTTGCAGAGCCAATCCAAACTGTCATGCGCCGTTATGGCATCGAAAAACCTTACGAGAAATTAAAAGAATTAACTCGTGGTAAAAAGGTCAATGCTCAAGTCATGGCTGAGTTTATTGATGGTCTTGAACTACCTGATCAAGTTAAAGCTGAACTCAAACAATTATCTCCACAAAACTACATAGGCCAAGCGATTGCCTTTGTGGATCAGTTGTCAGACTAAGTAATATCAGTCATCATCATGCTTTTAATTAAGGATGATGATGACACTTTCTCCCCCTGTACCGCACACTACTTTATATGCCGATGTCGCTGTTATCTTCATTGATATAGCGGGTTTTGTGGCACGCACTTACACATTATCTGATCAACAACGTGTTGCCTTACTACATGATATTTATACTGTTTTTGACGCTACAGCAAAGCAATATCACGCTCAGATCATAAAATATTTAGGTGATGGCTGTTTATTGGTTTGTGGGCCTGATTTTGCACACACTCCCCTGAGCTGTCTTAAACCGCGATCTCAGCCGCAATCACACCCGAAATCCACAAACAATAGTCTCAATCAAGCGATTGCTTTAAGCCTTGCTTTACAACAACGACTGCCCTATCCCACTAAATATGCTATTACATGTGGGGATGTAATGGGTGGATACATTGGCATCAATCAAAGCCAATTCGATATATGGGGCAACATTGTCGATCGCTGTGCACGAATACTAGGGACAACACCTAGTAATGCTATTTATGTATGCCATAATACAGCCCAACGTCATACATTACCGAATCGAGTTTCAAAACACCATTTGCAACTCAAAGATTTTGGTAATACCTGCGTATATCAAATTCACTAATAGGCTATTCATGTATCAATTATCTGCATTTTCTACCCAAACGTTTTTATCGGAAAACTGGCAACGTCAACCTTGTGTACTGACTAATGTATTGTCTGATTTTGACGATCCGCTCGACGAACATGATCTTGCGGGCCTGGCCCAAGAAGCAGAAATAGATAGCCGTATCATTAGTCATATAAATGATACATGGACAGTGACAGAAGGCCCGTTCACTGAGTTTACCGACGTATGCCAAGGTGCATGGACATTGATGGTTCAGGGAGTAGATGCGCATATAGAAGAAGCGGCTTTACTCATGAATGCTTTTAATTTTATTCCACATTGGCGCATGGATGATTTGTTGGTCAGCTTTTCGCAGCCTGGTGCTGGAGTGGGAGCACATATCGATCAATATGATGTATTCATTGTCCAAGGTAAAGGGCAGCGTCGTTGGCAAGTTGGTGCAAAACCAATACAATCGAAGCGTTTTTACCCTCACCCTAAATTACAACAAACCGATGAGTTTGAACCAATCATTGATGTGCTGTTAAATCCAGGTGATGTGTTATACATACCGCCGGGTTTTCCGCATAAAGGCGAATCAATCAGCGAGTGCCTCAATTATTCCATTGGATTCAGAGCCCCTGATCAATCAGAGTTATTGCAGGTCATTGCAGATGATATATTAGAAAACGATAAAACGACACAACGCTTTAGCGACACAAATCGACAAATCAGTGACTCCCCTGCTGCGTTAACCAACACAGATATGCTGCTGCTAAAACAGCTACTACAACAATATGTAACAAGTCCACAAATAGACCAAGTATTGACCCAGTACTTGTCAAAACAAAATGATGCGTTGGATAACTATGAACTAGACACACCAGTGTCGAGCGCTGAATTACTCGAACTAGTTAGCCAAGGTGTGACTATTGAGCATGCCTGTGGCGTGCGACCAGTATATTTAGATGAGCAAAATGCCGACGATGATTGCCAGCATGCTGACGATATGTTTGTCTTTTTTATTAATGGCCAACGATTTGCAACATCAGTAGATGAGCGACCAATCACCAGCCGCTTATTAGATAATTTTCAAAGTGTTATTCAGTGCGATGAAGCGCCCAGCGCAAGCTGGATTGACATGCTGTGCGAGTTAATTAACCGAGGCTATATAGAGATTGTGGACGAATAAGTTACGCCCACAACTCTTGCTGTTCACTTAACTGATATAAGCTAATTGCACGGTCTGCTAACAACTTAGCATAGTTTTGTTGGGTTTCATCAATGCCATTAGTCGAGATGATATTCTCGGCTTTTAACTGCCATGACAATGAAAAGTGTTTCAATGCATTGCG
The DNA here is from genome assembly GCA_029246415.1 of Glaciecola sp. Taxonomy (GTDB): domain Bacteria; phylum Pseudomonadota; class Gammaproteobacteria; order Enterobacterales; family Alteromonadaceae; genus Opacimonas. The sequence continues at coordinate 31,860 of JAQWNF010000001.1, read as the reverse complement.
TACATCTTCAGCAGTATCAAATGGTATATAGTCGGCGGGTAAATCGCCACTAAGTACCCAAAAGTATTTACCCTGTTGTGATTTGATTTTCCACACAGCCACATATGGCGCTAAGTAACGACTTTCTTCAACCACAACAGAATCAAACAACACGCCGTTTTCCGCTAAGTGTTTGTTCGCACGTTGAAATTGCTCACGCACCCATTGGTCATGTTCGGCTTGAGTCATTGGTGTGTTGGTATCGCTCATAAATCCTCTTTTTATTTTTATTTTTAGTAGATTGCTTTTATTTGATTACTTTATTAGTTGGTTTAAGACTTGTAATGGGTGTTTAGGTTTAGCACCAACTAAACGGTCAACTTGGCTACGACATGAATAGCCAGTTACGATGCGTGCCTCGACTGGATATTTGGCAATCGCTTGCTCCCAACTTAATTCAAAAATACCAATACTGTTAGCTAAGTGTGATGCTTCGTGACCATAGGTACCAGCCATGCCACAACAACCCACAGATACAATATCAACATCCACATTGAGTTTGGCAAATGCTTGTTGCCATTGTTTTTCACTAACCGGCAATGCTGTTTTTTCTGTGCAATGGGTAAACAAACCCAATGCAGTGGCAGGTTGAGATGCGACTTGTGCATTGCTTAGCGCATCACTTGCCGTTTGTGACAGCCATTCATGCACGGCTAACACACTAAAATCACCGCGCTTCTCACCGAGGGTTTTGTTGTACTCATCACGATACACCAGTAACAAGGATGCATCGACACCAACCATAGGAATATCAAATTGGGCAATCTCATTCAAGAAATCTGCCGTAGATTGCGCCGTGCGTGCAAACTTATCTAAAAAGCCCTTAACGTGTTGCGGTTTCCCATTAGGATTAAATGGCAATAAAATAGGGTCAGACCCCAATTTTTTGGCTAACGCCATAAAGTCAGCCACAACTTGTGCATCATAAAAGCTGGTAAATGGGTCTTGGACGACTAGTACCGTTTTGTTGGTGTTGTTTTGTGTTTGAATTTGACTCAGTGTCTCCAGCGAAAATGGTGTATATCCTGCGGATAAACTAGCTAAGGTTGGTGTCGACAGTAATGGCGTATCAACATAACCAATACTTTCTTTGAGCAATAACTTACTCAAACCTAGGTTAGTGAAGAAATTGACCAATCGTGGCATTTTAGCTAATAACGGTGCCATTTGTTCGATATTGGCAACCAAATAATCTTTTACCGGACGAGAATAACGCTGGTAATAAATCGCTAAAAACTTTGCTCTGAAATCAGGTACATCGACACCAACTGGGCATTGAGCTGAGCAGGATTTACAAGCTAAGCACTCATCCATCACTTCAAATACTTCATGCGAAAAATCATCGCTAGATTTAGCTGAATTGGTATTCACCATACGTGTCCACCAGCTGCTTTTGAACTGCTGCGCAGTTAAGGCATCAACTTTAACGCCTTGTTGTGCGAGTAAGCGTAACCACTCACGGATCATGCCAGCGCGACCTTTAGGAGAATGGCGGCGATCACTAGTAATCTTACTCGAAGGACACATTGGAGATGTCGTATCGTAATTAAAGCATAGTCCGTTGCCGTTACAGCTCATTGCAGGAGCAAACTCTTCCTTAAAAACGACAGGAATAGTACGGTCATAAGTTCCGCGTTTGGTATCTGTAACTTGGACTAGTGTTGCATCTGAGTCGATTGGTGTACAGATTTTTCCTGGATTCATTTTATTTTGTGGGTCAAACACCGCTTTGATCTTACGTAACTCGGCATACAGCTCATCACCGAAAAATGCCGGTGCATATTCACTGCGATAACCTTTACCATGCTCACCCCACATTAGACCGCCGTATTTAGCCACTAATGCAACGACTTGATCGGAGATCTGCTTGAGTAACACTTCTTGTTGCGGATCGTTCATGTCCAATGCAGGTCGAACGTGAAGGACACCCGCATCAACATGACCAAACATGCCATAATCTAACTTGTGTGCATCTAACAGCTCGCGAAATTCCATGATAAAATCAGCTAGATTCTCTGGTGGCACAGCGGTATCTTCTGCAAACGCAATTGGCTTTTTTGCGCCATCGGTTTTACCTAATAAACCCACTGATTTTTTACGCATCGCATAGATTTTTTGAATATCGCTGACTTCATAGGTAATTTGATACCCAATCACGCCGCCGCGATGAGTTTTTATATCATCATCTAGCTCGGCACTTAATGCAGCTATGCGCGCTTTGATTTGTGCTTCATCATTACTGTTGTACTCCACCATGTTTAACCCTAACATTTCTTGATTAGGCACATCAGTAATAAGCTCTGACACCATATGCCAGATAATATCGGCACGGGCAAGGTTCAGTACTTTTGAGTCAACGGTCTCAACCGAAGTAGCATTGGCAGCAACCATTTTGGGAGCATGGCGCAATGCTGATTCAAATGAGTTGTATTTGATATTGACCAACGCTTTATGTTTGGCGATAGGCGTAATATTTAGTTTAGCTTCGGCAACAAAAGCGAGTGAACCCTCTGAGCCAGCAATGAGTCTACTGATATCAAATTGCTGAGTATCAGGGGCAAAGGCATGCTCGAGATCGTAACCGGTTAAAAAGCGATTTAAGCGCGGAAATTTAGCCAGTATCGCGTCGCGTTTTTCGACACATGATGTTTGAATTTGTGCAGCAATGGCCTGATAACTCGGTTGTGAGTGCTCAAGGCACTCTGATATTGCAGTGGGTTCAGTAGTCAATACATCGCCATTAGCTAATACGGAGGTTAAACCCAAAATATGATCGGAGGTTTTGCCATATACCAATGAGCCTTGACCCGATGCATCGGTGTTGATCATGCCACCAACTGTCGCACGATTTGACGTTGATAAGTCTGGAGCAAAAAAATAACCAAACGGGCGCAGCGCATCATTGAGTGCATCTTTCACCACGCCAGCTTGCACTTTTACCCATTGCTCTTCGGCATTGATTTCTAAAATTTGATTCATGTGACGAGATAAATCCACCACAATTCCGCTAGTTAGCGATTGACCATTGGTACCTGTACCACCACCACGCGCAGAAAAAACCACATCACTGAATGCTTGTACAACCTGACCGATACAGGTTAAATCTTGAATATGTTTTGGATAAACAATCGCTTGCGGTAATTTTTGATATATTGAATTATCCGTCGCCATGGCTAAACGGCTAGAATATTGTGTCTCGATATCTCCAGAGAAACCCGCTTGTGCTAGTGCGGCAAGATAATCTAAGTATTGTTGGTCGAGGGCGTTATTACTATCAAGTACAGGTAACATAAAGTATTTACAATGTGGTCAATGATGGGTGCATTATACGCAAAAACCGTCTGAAGCACTATGAATGGGCAAAATATAGGCATAAAAAAACCGTTAAATTCAGGATTAACTGAACGTAACGGTTCTAAATCTTTACATAAGTAGGATATATATCCTAAGTGCTGGCGTTAGCCATGTTTCTCAGCTAGATACAACCATGTTTCGACAACGGTATCAGGATTCAATGACACGCTATCAATACCTTGTTCAACCAACCAAGCAGCAAGATCTTCATGATCCGATGGACCTTGACCACAGATGCCGACGTATTTACCACGTTTCTTGGCAGCTTGAATTGCCATTGCTAGTAGTTTTTTAACTGCAGGATCACGTTCATCAAACAAATGCGCAATCAAACCAGAATCGCGATCCAGTCCCAATGTTAACTGAGTTAAGTCATTTGAACCGATAGAGAATCCATCAAAAATATCCAAGAATTCATCCGCTAACAATGCATTGGACGGTAACTCACACATCATGATGATACGTAGGCCATTCTCACCTTTTACCAAGCCTTGTTCGGCAAGCAATTCTATCACTTGGCGACCTTCTTCTAAGGTGCGAACAAATGGGATCATGATCTCAACATTATGCAATTTCATATCATTACGTACACGTTTGATAGCTTCACATTCAAGCGCAAAACAATCTCTAAAATCTTCTGAGATATAGCGTGATGCTCCTCGGAAACCTAACATTGGGTTTTCTTCATCTGGCTCGTATTGATGCCCCCCCACAAGGTTAAAGTATTCGTTAGATTTAAAATCTGACATCCGAACAATGACTTTTTCAGGGGAAAACGCACTGCCAATAGTAGCAATACCTTCAACTAATTTTTGAATGTAAAACTCAGTCGGTGATGCATAGCCAGCCATCATATCAACAATTTCAGCTTTAACATCTTCAGGTTGAGTATCAAAGTTCAACAACGCTTTTGGATGTACCCCTATCATGCGGTTAATGATGAACTCTAAACGCGCTAAACCAACACCAGCATGGGGTAAACGGGCAAAATCAAATGCGCGATCAGGGTTACCGACATTCATCATTATCTTAAGCGGTAAATCAGGCATAGCATCAATACGCGATGTGACCACATCAAACGCTAATTCATCGCCGTAGATAAATCCAGTGTCACCCTCTGCGCACGAGACGGTAACTTGGTCGCCCGTGTTGATAAGATCCGTTGCGTTACCACAACCTACCACAGCAGGAATACCTAATTCACGAGCAATAATAGCAGCGTGGCAAGTTCGTCCACCACGATTGGTCACAATCGCAGAAGCACGCTTCATAATCGGCTCCCAATCTGGATCAGTCATGTCTGTTACTAAGACATCTCCAGGTAGAATTTTATCCATCTCGTCAATTGACCCGAGTACCTTGGCCTTACCTGCTCCGATTTTATGACCGATCGCACGTCCCGTACAAATAGTCGGAGCATTACCATTTAACTGATAACTTTCGATTACTTGCATGTCTTCACGGCTACGCACAGTTTCAGGTCGAGCTTGGACAATATACAATTTACCATCGACACCGTCTTTGGCCCACTCAATATCCATCGCACGACCGTAGTGTTTTTCGATGATTACAGCTTGTTTCGCCAACTCTTGCACTTCGCTATCGTTAATAGAAAACTGCATGCTTTGATCACGTTCGATGTCAACAATCTCTACTTGCTTACCGTGAGCTTGATCCTCTGAGTAAATCATTTGTGTTAATTTACTACCTAAATTTCGACGTACTACAGCTGGATTACCGGCGGCCAATGTCGGTTTATGAACATAAAATTCATCAGGGTTAACCGCACCTTGAACGACCATTTCACCTAAACCATATGAGGAGGTAATAAACACAACATCTTCAAAACCTGATTCGGTATCAATCGTAAACATGACGCCTGATGAGGATAAATCAGAACGAACCATGCGTTGAATACCGGCTGACAAAGCAACACCTTTGTGATCATACCCTTGGTGTACTCGATACGAAATCGCACGATCATTAAATAGCGAAGCAAAAACATGTTTGATCGCGACCATAACCGAGTCATAGCCTTTGACATTTAAAAATGTTTCTTGCTGACCAGCAAAAGAGGCATCGGGCATATCTTCAGCTGTTGCAGAGGAACGAACTGCAAATGAAGCTTCATCACCCGCCTCTCCTTGCAACTCTACAAATGCTGTTTTAATCGCTTCTTCGAGTTCAGGCTGAAATGGAGTTTCGATGATCCAATTGCGAATTTGCTCACCGGCTTTGGCCAGCTCTCCAAGATCATCCACATCAAGTACATCGAGGATCTCATGAATTTTTGCTTCCACGCCACTGCGTTCTAAAAACTCGTTAAATGCATCCGCCGTTGTAGCAAATCCACCAGGCACTTGCACCCCTGCGTTAGCTAGGTTTGAAATCATTTCACCTAGAGAAGCATTTTTGCCTCCCACTCTGCCAACATCATGCATACCAAGTTGTTGATACCATAGAACGTATTCTTGCACTTTTAAGCCTCCAGCCGTATTGTGTCTAACTAAATGTAGATTATTAATTGATTGTCTCTGTGTTGCTCAATATTGAGCAGCAGTGTGTGTCTAAAAAGACTTCCAACAGACATGTACAAAAAATAACCTTGCCAATGAAAATTCATTGTAGAATGATGTACTTACGCTTGTAAAATTTAATTGCAAGCTGTAATTAAATTACACCAATGTTAAGGAGTTGTTATGCGTTCGGCATACTATATTTCAGATGGGACAGCCATTACGTCAGAGGTTTTCGGCCATGCTTTACTGTCTTTATTCCCGATCGAATTCAAACACATCACCATCCCTTTTGTTGAAACCGAACAACAGGCTTACGATGTGTTAACAAAAATATCTGAAAGTTTTCAAGATTCTAAAACTCGCCCGTTGGTTTTCTATACAATAGTTAATACAGATGTGCGCAAAATTATATCGAACTCAGTCGGGATCAATTACAATTTTTTGGATCAGTTTGTCGCCCCAATAGAAAAAATCTTGGGCGTTCCTTCTAAACCTGAAAAACACAGAACTCACAGTATTCATGAAACAACCTATGATATTCGGATCGAGGCGGTCAATTATGCATTAGCCAATGACGATGGCGCTAATCTGAAAAACTATGCCGATGCCGATATTATTTTGGTGGGCGTATCACGCTCAGGGAAAACACCAACGAGCTTATACCTGGCTTTACAGTATGGAATTAAAGCTGCGAATTACCCATTCACTGAGGAAGATCTAGGGGATGTGATCAAACTCAACCCAGCGTTAAAACGCTACAAAGAAAAGCTCTTTGGGTTGACTATTCATCCGGAGCGATTACATCAGATTAGATCGGAGCGCAGAGCAAATTCAAAATACGCATCATTACAACAATGCCGTATGGAATTAAGAGAAGTTGAAGGTTTGTATCGCAAAGAACGCATCCCGTTTTTAAATTCGACAAAGTTTTCGATTGAAGAGATCTCAGCCAAAATTTTAGCGACAACGGGATTACAACGTCGTAAATACTAAGGGATCGAATTATCTGGTTCAGTTGAGTCAGATTTTTCCACGTTGCGTTTAGAAGCCTTAGCTCTACCGCCAGTTACTTTATCTGCACGCCCTTCTTCTTTGGCTTTTTCGGCACGCAGACGTCGCACTTCTTTGGGATCAGCAATGAGCGGTCGATAGATCTCAATACGATCGCCTTCTTTTAAGGTATCGGTGAGTTTGCAGGTACGATTCCATATCCCGACTTTATTTTCAGTCAAATCTATTTCCGGAAAATGCAGGCTCATATTTGACGCTGCAATTGCTTGCTCAACGCTAGTTTCAGGCGCGATAGACACATTTAAAATAAGTTGCTTTTCGGGCGTCCCGTAAACGACTTCTATGTTTATTTGTTGATTTGAACTCATATTATTGTTGCCTGTTTCGCACGTTGAATAAACGCATCGACCATACTGTTGGCTAAGCTGTGGAAAATTTTACCAAATGCCATTTCAATAATGCGACTGGTAAATTCAAACTCTAAATTTAATTCAATCTTGCACGCATGCTCATCAAGCTCAGTAAACACCCAGCCGCCGCTTAATGATTTAAACGGCCCATCAGCAAGTGTCATCGCAATGCTATTTGGCGCCGACAAAGTATTATTTGTCGTAAAGGTATGCTTGATACCGGCTTTTGATATATCCAAACTAGCTTGCATGTGCGTCTCATCGACACTGTTGATGCGTGTAGCAACACACCCAGGAATGAACTCGGGGTATGCAATCACGTCATTGACTAAATCAAACATTGTTTTCGCGCTATATGGCACTAACGCACTTTTATTTACTTTTGCCATGGGTACCTAACATCACTTACCACTAAAATATTGGAATAAGTTTATCATGAAAAGCTTGATTGTTAAGACTATTCCCCCATATTAGATTGCACTGCGACAAATCACAGGTACAATAGCGCACATGAGTAAAAAGAATTCCAAAATCCCAACTGGCACGATTGCACTTAATAAAAAAGCCAAGCACGAGTTTAGTTTAATAGACAAATTTGAAGCAGGCGTGCAACTCCAGGGCTGGGAAATCAAAAGTATCCGTGCCGGCAAAGTCAATTTGACGGACAGCTATGTCTTTGTCAAAGACGGTGAAGCCTTTATTACTAACTTGACGATACAGCCATTGAATCAAGCCTCGACTCACGTAATTTGTAGTCCAGATCGAGTGCGTAAATTACTGTTACACAAACGCGAAATAGAACAATTGATGGGTGGATTAGACCGTCAAGGTTTAACGATTGTTGCCACAGCAATGTACTGGAAAGCATGTTGGGCAAAAATCGAAGTCTGTTTAGCAAAAGGTAAACAAGAACACGATAAACGCGATGCAATCAAAGATCGCGATTGGGCACGCCAAAAAGAACGGATGATGAAAAAAGCATAATCCGTTCTATGCTTTAAAACTTATAACTCACACTAATACCCAAGCTGCGGCCTGCACTGAGTACTTTATCACCCACAGCTAATTGTGCTGCAGCGACTCGGTTCACTCCAGAAAGATGCGGCGCATACGTTTTATCAAATACGTTATCCGCCACTAATTGCACTTTTGCGCCGGAACTAAACTGATAATATCCACTCAGATTAACGACCCCATAACCAGACGTTGGCGTTTCATTTTGTAATTCAGCGACGTTATTTTGTGCAGCAGCTAATTGAGTATGGATGCTTAAACCATAATTATCAGCCCGTAAAGCTTGTTGCCAATGTAAGGTTATATCTGCGGTCAATGGAGCTAAGCGATAAAGATCCTGACTAACAGTACCAGTTTGTTTCCCTTTAACATATTGACCAGACATATCCAGCGACCAATTATCATTAATTGCATATTGAAAAGTCACATCAATCCCCGTAATTCGGGCATCTTCATTAGCCCATATCAACGGAGATGCAATATTATTCATCTGCGCAATCATATTGGCAGACATATTATCCGATGGCATTCCCATAATATAGTTGTCAATTTGAGACCAATACACGCTAGGGGCAAAACGCCAGTGTTGACCAGTAAACTCTGCACTCACATCAATTTTATAGGCCGTTTCCTTAGCTAGATCTAAGTTACCCAAATAATTTCGACCATCAGCCATACCTGCGGAGATCCCCAACGGAAACCACGTGTAGAGTTGTTGATAGATAGGGGCTTGTTCTTTTACACCAGCAGAGAATGACCATACTGAATCGGTATTCTTAGGTAACGTGACCTGTCCAACAAGATCCAGTAAATCAAATGATTGACTGCGCTCGGCTGTATTAAATGCGTCGCGTAAATTCGCGACATTGGGATTCATCATCGCCATATTAGAATCAACACTTCCTGCATCTGCGGCAATACGACTATAGCGCCCTCCAAAAAGCCACTGTAAATCCTCAGATGTATCCTGTTCCCATTGAGCGTAAACTGATGCAGTATCGCGCTGTACCTCATTGAAATTACGCAGATAAAACATCGCCATATTAGGGTTAGTAATGTTTGAGTAATGTTCTTTTGTTTGCCAATCAACCCCATATTCAGTTCGCCATTGGGTATCCATTTTTGTCGCTTTGATACTCATACTTCGCCCTTCACTATCCACATAGTTTTCACGATACGCCGTATTGTTTGTATTAGTACGTAAGGTAAAATTATTCATAATGTGTTCGTTGTTATTAGCACGTAACTGGGTCTTAAGCTGCCATTTCTCATTTAAACGTTGGGTATAATCCACACCTGCAAGCAATGCATCAATGTAAATAATATCCATGGCTAAAGTCGGTGTGCCCGATTCATTGGTCGTTCGAGACGTGACGAATGCATCTAAGCTGTAGTTTTTAGACACATACCCGCCACGGATCTTAACGCCATGACGATCATAAAAACTAGAAGGGATCATTATGGCATTACCAGCACTGGTTCCTGCGCGATAGTTATCAGAGATTTGTTTATCGGCGCTAATAGAGAGGAACGTATTGTGGTTAATGGCATTAGCCAATAGGCTGTAATGGGTTTTGTTAAAACTAAAGCGACTGACGCTTAATCCTCCGGAAATACTCCGCTCTAAAGAGTCGCTTAGTTCCGGTGTAACATGATTAATCGCTACAGCCCCACCGATAGTTTCAGCACCTACGCTAACAGGGGCAATGCCGCGATATAATCGCACTTCTTGACCAATAGAACCAATAACATGAGATAGTGGAGAGTCCATTCCATTAGGACCTGCAGCAGTGATAACGCTTCCGTCAATTTGTACATTAACCCGATCAGAAAACATACCACGATATTGAATGATGCCACTTACCGCCCCATTACCATTGATACTAACACCTGGTAATTGAGAGAGTTGATCGCGCATATCAGGGGCACTTGATAGTGTCGGATCTAGCGTTGTTTCTACTAATAAAGGGTGATGCTGCCCTGTCACTGTGATCGTTTCGAGTGCCGTCGTATTAGCATGGGCCGATGTACTCATAAATGTAACAGACAATGCACTGGCTATGATACTCGCCACTGCCACTGATAAAACATGACGTGCGTAATAAGGTTGCGGCTGAGACGCCGCAGACAAACTAAATTTTTGCATGATAAAACCTTCAAAAACTAAACTTAAATCTAATGTGTGAACACATATTAAAATGGTATTTATTTAGTTGAAGATTGGCGGAGCTCGACTAGTAAAGAATAGATAATAAAAACGATGAGCAAAGACCTGTAAAGCCACATCGACTTGAGCACTGAACCACTGAGACAAGCTAACAATTGGATTGGCATCTATCCAATCAAACAATGTCAGCTGAATACCAGAGCTGGTAGGACAATCTAATGAAGTAATAGCATTGGTTGTTGAATGAGTGTCAGATGAAAGCTCTTTGATTTCACCTAATTCAAAATAATGATATGCAGAGATCAACTTAACTTTAGTCCCTGTACAGATCACCAAGGCACTTTCATGCACACTCGCGCGCGCACTATCACTCAACGAATCGTTAAGCGAAATTAATCGTTGGTTGTTTAACGCGCTAGCGAGTAAGCTATTGATACTCAACACGACAATGATCAGAATATGTATAGATTGCAAGTTTTGCTTTAAATCCTTGGTCAGCAATGGTTGAAACTTAACGGACTGGAAAATAAAAAGCAAGCAATGGTTAGATAAAGATTGTTTTGTATCAAAATGCTTGTAATTTTAATAGCTTAATCTGTAGTTAATGCTAGAATATGGTTAACATTTGGGGCTGATTAGGATTCGACAGGATTCAATGATGTTTTAGGTGCATGCAGAGGTGCGGTTTGCCTCTTAAAAAAGCCGCAAAAAAATAGTCGCAAACGACGAAAACTACGCACTAGCAGCTTAATAACCTGTATAGGCCCTCCCACTCAAGTTCTTTCTACTAGCTGAGGTTCGGGAGGTCATCCCAGTAGGATAGCGAGGGAAGCTTGTCTAAGGCTGAACCGCGAAATAGTATTAGGCCAGCCTGACGGAATCCTGTTTGCCGGAGTCCTTAAGGTTAAATAAATGACAAACTAAGCATGTAGTACCGACGGCTGACGCTTTCTGGACGCGGGTTCAACTCCCGCCAGCTCCACCAAATCGATAATTAAAGACACTCTAGGGTGTCTTTTTTTATGTCTGAAATCTTCTAAAAATTCATGTTATTGAAGTACAACTCTCAGCAACGTTGTAAAGTCGTAAAGCACCACCTTTCATTTAGATTCTATTGAAATGTTGGTATAATCCCTTCCAACATTTCATCAAACAAAAAAGAAGTAACAATGGGCGTAGTAATTTCATTAATTCGTAACGGTATTGGCGGCATATTAGTGTTTTTTGACATTATTACTCGAGGAACTAAATTAAAACGTAGTCCTCAAGCGCAACAACATGTACAGGTAGAGCTTGAAGCCTTGAGCTTATATCAATTTTTTGCATGTCCATTTTGTATAAAAACACGTCGTAAAATGTATAAATTAAACTTACCAATCAAAACATTAAGTGCAGCTAAAGGCTCACCTCATCGTGAAGCATTGCTTAATGGTGGTGGAAAAATTCAAACACCGTGTTTACGCATTGAACAAAATGGTCAAGTACAATGGCTATATGAGTCATCTGCTATTATTACGTATCTTGAAAAACGATTTACCTAGGGTAAAACTAGTCAAACAGGGTTCCAACAATGTGTTATAACTTACTGTATGACTAAACAAAATAAAGATTAAATGATGCTTAAGATAATTAGTGTATTGATATTAATATCTTTTAGTGCTGGCAGTTTCTTTGTGGGACAAAAATATCACGCACTATCGATTGTGACAGAGGGTTTGATTTCAATTGCTGAACATAGAGCTATTTTATCAAAAGAAGTGGCGGCTGCGACGCTTAAAACAAAGACACGCACAAAAGCAATTGCACGAATGAAGCGTGCACTAGTTGCAATTCCAATTGTTGGTATTGGTATTGCGGGCTATTTTGAAAAAACAGACTTTGATGAATGGAAAGTAGACCATCCTAACGGTGAATTTTCTGAATATACATGCGAAATTGGGAATGCTTCTGCTAAATATATGGATGAGGTATTACAAGAATTACCCGAATACTTAGCTACCAAAATTCCAGACAGCGTTATAATGGAGTTAGTACCAAAGTGTCAAACAGACAATTTATAACTATAGAATTTTATTAATTTATATTCCAATTTGAGGTTTTACACTTGGCACTTTATCTCTCACAAGCAACGGCAATTTACTGACCAAACCTCGTCTCAATGGCTGCCAATAAGCAGAGAGTAGCAATAAGGCTGCCCCCATAAGCACACCCGTTATGGCAAAGCTGTAGCCTACTCCACCGTAGTTTTCGATAATCGACGAAATCGCATAAATCACATATATCAAGGAAGACACCATAAACGCGCGTCGGTCTATAATTATTGATATGCCACTCATTATTACGTATAGGCACATTACCAATGCTAACCCTAGCAGACTTTCAGTTCCCTCCAGAATGCCTAAACTTGAAAATATAGGATGAATAATCAAGGGTGCAGATAATAAGTGTAACCAGAACGCAACATCAGAATGATATGTTATCCTTTTTGTGTCTGTCGAATCCCAATACATTGCGAAGGTAAAGGCGACTGATCCACAGATAAATAATGCCTGCATTAACCACATTTGAGCAAGCGGGAACACACTAAGCAACACCGAAACAATCAATCCAATCAATGCACCTGTGGCTACTGCAACCGTGATAGGGACTTTAAAGCGCCACCAATGCACACCTGCGGCAATGAACGATGTGCCAGCAGCAATAGCGGTAATCATCGCATCTTCTGACGCAAACAACTCATGCACAAAACAAAAAACACCACCGATAAAAGAGACTAACAATACAATGGCGGGTAATGCCATTTTACGTTGCTTAACAAAAATCTCTGACAAGCCCCATGCTAGAACACTAAACACAAGAAAGCCTACACTGGTACTTTGAGTAGTAAATTCCACCACCCAAAGCGATGAAAATAATAACAACAAGCAAGCAATAACGACGAAAATATCATTGAAGCCACCGATAAGTTTAAAATTTTCTTTGTCAACTGCCGGTGAATTGCGTTCTGTGGATAATAAATGACGAAACTGTTCGACTGAGGAATCAGTGAAAATACCTTTTGCAACGGCTAGGTTGAGATCTTCATCGCTGTACATAATTAACTTTATTTTGATAACTGGAACATAAATATACCAGATTTCATAGATTCACGCCTACTTCTCCAATATCTGAAATCGCCTGCACAAATTATCTATCACCTCCAACACTAAAATAAAGTATAATCTGCCCTCAGAAATTTTTACAGGATAGGTATAGTGGCAGTTCATTGGTTTCCCGGACACATGCATAAAACTCTCAAAGAGATTAAAGAGAATTTTCACAGTGTTGATATTTTGATTGAAGTACTCGACGCACGTATCCCCTACTCCAGTGAAAACCCAGAAATTGCCAAGATCCGCGGTGATAAACCTTGTATTAAAATCCTTAATAAAGCGGATCTAGCCGATCCTGAGATTACTGCTCGTTGGCAAACGCACTTAGAATCTGAACGTGGCATCAAGACCATCACCACGACCACTGATAACATTGACAAAAGTAAGCAAATAATCGATCTTATTCGTAAAACATGTGCGCAAAAAGATGCGTCAATTAAAAACATCACTGCGATGATTATCGGTATTCCTAATGTTGGTAAATCAACACTTATCAATATACTTGCTGAACGTGTTATTGCTAAAACAGGTAACGAACCGGCTGTAACCAAGAACTTGCAGCGCATTAATCTTGGCTCAGGTATCGTGTTATATGACACACCCGGAGTCTTGTGGCCGAAACTAGAAAACCCTAATACCGGTTATCGCCTTGCCGCATCGGGAGCCGTTAAAGACACCGCAATGGAATATGACGATGTTGGTTTTTATGCCGCAGATTATCTGATAAAATCCTATCCTGAGCTGCTTAAAGCACGTTATAAGCTAGACGAAATACCCGACACCGAAATTGAGTTTTTAGAAATGGCGGCTAAAAAACGCGGGGCAATCATGTCGGGGGGGCGCGTCAACATGCACAAAATCTGCGAGTTGATGGTCATTGAATTACTTTCCGGGCAGATTGGCCGCATCACATTAGAAACCCCTGAGATGTTAGTGGTTGAAAAACAAGAGATGCGCGATGCTGCTGCTAAGAAAATTGCGGATAAAGCAAAACGTAAGCAAAGCTTCAAAGATGGCTCATTAACCCCTGGTAAAAAAGACCGCAAAGAAAGACGTGAATTAAAACGTCAAGAACAAAGTGAAAGAATGCGCGGACAACGATCTGGGAAATAGAATTGAAGGCGATAATGAATAATTATCGTTCGCTTACTGATATTTTCGGTCCTACTATCTCTATCTCGCACGTTTAACCTTTATTTTTTTTGCCCTCATAGCGTTGCGGCATCACCTTAAAGCAATATGTAACTAATTGTAATATATTACTTTTATTACCAGTATCAACACCTTTTCAAATAACAAGCTAATTATGGTTATCCAATTGCAGTTAAATTGGTTGACAATATTTTCTATAATTGGTTAGTATACACATGTTAAACGCGATTCTGAGGCCAACGTGAATCAATCTCACACTCAGATAAATACATAATAAAAATTTTAGGAGTTAGATATGACCAAACCTACTATAGGTTTCATCGGCCTTGGCCTCATGGGCGGCAACATGGTTGAAAACTTGCAAACTCGCGGTTTTCAAGTAAACGTAATGGATCTTAACAAAGATGCTGTTGCTAAAGTTATTGCTCGTGGCAATGCTACTGAAGTAACTTCAGGTAAAGAACTTGCTGAAAAAAGTGACATTGTAATGCTAGCACTTACTACGTCAAAAGTAGTTGAACTAGTAATGTATGCTGAAGACGGTATTTTAGCCGGTATTAGTGAAGGCAAAACAGTTATTGATTTTGGTACTTCTATTCCAGATTCAACACGTAAAATTGGTGCTGATCTTGCTGCTAAAGGTGCTGGCATGATTGATGCTCCTTTAGGTCGTACTCCTGCACACGCTAAAGATGGTTTATTAAACATTATGGCTGCTGGTGATATTGATACTTTTAACAAAGTTAAGCCAGTGCTTGACGAACAAGGCGAGAACGTATTCTACCTTGGCGCACTTGGTGCAGGTCACACAACTAAGTTAATTAATAACTTTATTGGTATGACTACGGTTACTGCTATGTCTCAAGCATTTGCGGTTGCTAAAGCTGCTGGCGTTGATGGCCAACAATTGTTTGATATCATGTCTGCAGGTCCATCTAACTCACCATTCATGCAATTCACTAAATTCTATGCTGTCGACGGTGAAGAAAAATTAGGTTTCTCTGTTGCTAATGCTAATAAAGATCTTGGTTACTTTAACCAAATGGTTTCAGACCTAGGTGGCGAGTCTTTGATTGCACAAGGTACATCTGCTAACTTACAAGCTGCTGTTGATGCAGGTCTTGGTCAAAACGATGTGCCAGTAATTTTTGATTACTTCAATACTAAATTAGCGAAGTAATACAATAGATTACCTTTGCGATAAGTAGTTTTTCTGCTTATACAAAAAATATTAAAAGCCTCTATAGTAGAGGCTTTTTTATACATACTAGCCTGCGTTTTACTGGTTATCATAGTAGATAAAATAATAACTAGTAACATGTGTATTGGTCAAAAATACAGCTATATCCTTGCCCTTGTTGGTCAATTAAATTGGTTGACAAAATTAGGTCTCAAGGTTAAATTTTGACCATACCATTTATAAAATAAAACGTTTTTAGGTTTGTTTTTGTACCCTAACTTTGGGTAATGATTACGTCACAATTAAGAGGAATTTATAATGAGTCAAAGTGAACATTTTTCATTTGGAAATGAAACTGAAATTGAAGATATTGGCGGTGGTTTAAAGCGTCAAATGTTAGGTTACAACCATGAAGTTATGGCTGTGAAAATTTGGTTTGATAAAGGCGCTGAAGGTTATGTCCATGCTCACCGTCATTCTCAAGTTTCACATGTTGTTGAAGGTGAATTTCACGTCAATGTTGATGGTGTAATCAAAGTATTAAAAGCGGGCGATAGCTTCTTTGTGCCACCTCATGTTGATCATGGTGCGGTCTGCCCTACTGGTGGGATCTTAATTGATGTGTTTAGCCCACCACGTGAAGATTTCGTTGAAGGCTTAGACGCACCAGAATAATATTCAGGTCAAGCCATAATACCCATAACCGGTGATCGATATATAGCTAACACTAAATTGATACCGGTTTTTTTTATTATTTTTTTGTTATTTATTTTAGTATTATTCTATTGTATTCCTTGAATTTGCATCCATAATTATGATGCATTTTTACATTAAGGAATATTCATGCACACGCATCATTCAATTGCGTTATGCCAGCTAGGTCGCGAATTAGCACTAGCGTCATTAAAACCATTATTACTCAACGATTTTTCCGCTCAACAATATCGAGATGCTTTTCAGATCCAGATCGATGAAGGCGAAATTTGGCTATTTGATTATGGGATCATTGTTAGTTGGAATGTATCCCAGGCAGACCGAGAATCATTTATTGATGCTATTGCGGCTTATATTGTTGAACCTGCACAAAAAATCGCATTGGAACATTACAAATATACACTGAATACCGATGCACCGTTGAGCATTAAACACGATGTGATTAGCTTGCCTAACAATGAGCCGCTAACACGCCTAGCGTTAAGTCATGCATTTGCTCAGTCTTATAAATTGTCATTTTTTGAAGACCAAGCCCAGCGCGTGATCCAAGAAAATACAGATTTATCTAAAACATTGTCACATACTGGTGAGATCCCGTTAAACCGCAAAGAATTGGCTAAACTGCGTGGTCGGCTATTTGCTACCAGTAGCGATATTATCTTGCACTTTAATTTATTAGATACGCCAGAGTTTTTTTGGGACTATCCAGAATACGAACCTATCTATCAATTAGGCTCAAAATATTTAGAATTAGCTCCGCGCTTAGATATACTTAATCACAAGCTAGAAACGATTCAAACCTTGTTGGATATGCTTTCACAAGAGCAAAACCATAAGCATTCTGCTTTCTTAGAATGGATTATTATCGTACTTATTGCTGTGGATATTTTGATTTATTTCTTTCCCAAAGAACTAATCTTTTAACAATCCATTAAGGTAATTATGGGTGTCGCCAAGATTTAGGCACACCCATAATACCAAAGTCGTACAAAACGATTGTTAATAATTCGTTATCTTTGCCTAATACTTTCCCCAACTATTAGGAAATCAACCACATGAAAATCGAATCCAAAGTCTTACATCATGGCTTTAAGTCTGATCCTACGACTAAAGCGGCCGCTGTGCCTATTTACCAAACCACGTCTTTTACCTTTGACGACACTCAGCACGGTGCCGATCTGTTTGACTTAAAAGTCCCTGGCAATATTTATTCTCGCATAATGAATCCGACCAACAATGTGTTAGAGGAACGTTTAGCTGCGATTGAAGGTGGTATTGCAGCCTTGTGTGTATCTTCAGGTATGGCAGCCATCACCTATGCTATTCAAGCGTTAACTCAGGTGGGTGACAATATTATCTCAACCAGTCAGTTGTATGGCGGTACCTATAATTTATTTGCACACACCTTACCACGTCAAGGCGTAGAGGTGCGCATGACTTCGTTTGATGACTTATCAACGATAGCAGAGCTCATTGATGACAACACCAAAGCTATTTTTTGTGAGTCTATCGGTAACCCAGCGGGTAATGTTGTCGATCTTGAAGCGCTATCTGACATCGCACATAGTTTTGGTATTCCGGTCATTGTCGATAACACAGTGGCAACACCCGTATTATGCCGGCCTTTTGAGCACGGTGCCGATATTGTTATCCATTCTTTGACTAAGTACATTGGTGGTCATGGTACAACCATTGGAGGTGCAATTATTGATTCAGGTCGATTTGATTGGGTCGCGAATAAAGCACGTTTCCCATTATTAAATGAACCAGACCCTTCTTATCATGGCGTGGTGTATACCGAAGCCTTAGGTCCTGCTGCGTATATCGGCCGCTGTCGTGTTGTCCCATTACGTAATACAGGTGCAGCATTAGCACCTCAGAGCGCATTTTTATTACTTCAAGGTCTTGAAACCTTACCTTTGAGAATGGAACGTCATTGTGATAACGCTCAAGCCTTAGCGGAGTACTTAAGTGAACACGAGCATGTTAGCTGGGTTAATTATGCGGGATTAGATAGCAGTCGTTATCATGCAACCTGTCAAAAAATGTCACATGGTAAAGCATCCGGAATTGTCAGCTTCGGTATCAAATCAAATGATCCGATTACTGCTGGCGGTAAATTTATCGATGCGTTAGATATGATCCTACGTTTAGTCAATATCGGTGATGCAAAATCATTGGCGTGTCACCCTGCAAGTACCACGCATCGCCAATTAGATGAAAAAGAACTAGCCAGCGCTGGCGTTTCACAAGACTTGGTGCGTATATCCGTCGGTATTGAACACATCGACGATATTATTGCTGATGTTGAACAAGCCATCCAAAAAGCGGTTAGCTAATTTTAATCATGGATATCTGTTTGTTTCGTAGTGATTTTTAACGCAAAACACATTATGATTGCGTTAATCATTTTCTATATAACAGATATCCATGAGCCAACATTCTTTTGATGATGTACCCAATATTCGTATCGATGCCTCTGATCGTTCCGTACAATCGCATAATCCAAACGGTACGCCTCCTCCCGCTACAACTGTAGTCAAAGCTAGCAATCACGGCTTAGTGATTAGTGCGTTATTATTGGCATTGGTATCTGCAGGTGCAGCAGGTTATTTATTATATAGCCAACAACAAAGTCAATTGGCGTTACAAAGCGCAACCGCTCGGATTGTAGAATTAGAAAACCGTTTATCCGCAACTGGCGAAGAGATGGGTAATTCTACCGTCGCATTACAAGTAAAAGTCACCGAACTGGCCAATCGTTCAGAAGAACTATGGCAACAAATGGATAAGCTCTGGGCTTCTGCATGGCGTCGAAACCAGTCTGAAATCAAAGACTTAACCAAAGTAGTCGAAGACAATCGCACACAAGCACAATCCAATGTGAATACAGTGACTGAGTCTCTGAATAAAGGCTTAGCTTCATCTGACACTAAATTTGACGCGCTGCAAAATGATTTTAATTCTGCGAAAAATGAAGTCTTATCCGTGAGTATGGAACTCGAGTCGATTAAACAAGGTTTGTTAAATGGCCAGGACGCGAATATCGTTATTAACGAAAAAATCGCGATCTTAGAACAACGTAACACTGCTCTTCGCGATAAAGTATCATTGCTTGAAAAAGCAATCGCTAGTAAATCGAGTTCAACGGGAGTCTAGCCCTTTACACTCTTTATTAGAAAAGGCAGAGAGCAGTCATACAACTGTCATAGTTACTTAACTCGAATGTCATGCTAGTTTAATCTCCTCGTCACATAATATTGTTTTCCTATATTGAGACATTAATACAATCTCACATTAGGAAAACATATGAAAAAAACCACAATTAGTCTTCTTGTATCTGGCGCATTATTGTTATCTGGATGCACCTTGGATGGAGAAGATGGCTCAACGGGTGCCATTGGCATTCAAGGCCCAGCGGGCGTAGCAGGTACACAAGGTCCTGCAGGCACAGATGGCGAAGCCGCTAAAACAGGTATCGAATTAGATTTACTCGCGCGTGCAATCGTAAACCTCGGTGGCGCAGCGGAGATAGTGCAATATCACGCAGCTACGCAAGTCGCCTATGCCACCGACAGCACCGATAATACTGTAGCGATGATCGATATTTCAGGTGTGAATTCCACACCACTCACTCTCCCTAGCAATGATAATTCACTGACATTTTCGCGCTTAACCATTGAATCAGCGGTTGGCGAAGTCGCATTAGATGGTATGACATCTATTGCTATTTCAGGTGACCTTATGGCCGTGGCGGTACCAGCAGACGACAAAGCAAATAATGGCTACGTATTGTTTTATAACAATTTAGACAACCAAGCACCGGCATTTGTCAAAGCGGTTGAAGTCGGTAATCTACCTGACATGGTGACTTTCACCCCTGATGGCAGCAAAGTGCTCGTCGCTAATGAAGGTGAACCAGCCAAAGATTATAGTATCGATCCCGAAGGATCTATTTCGGTGATCACGGTGACCGATGGTGTCCCAGCTGATACTGCGACAGCCATTACGTTTGCAGCATATAATGGCGAGCAAGCTACACTTGAAGCACAAGGTATGTTATTCCCTACTCCCAATGGGCGGACTATCAACGGAGTTACAATCAATAGCACTGTTGCACAAGATCTAGAGCCTGAGTATATCAGTGCAACCAACACTACTGCTTATGTCACATTGCAGGAAAATAACGGCTTAGCTATTGTTGATTTAGCTGATAACAGCGTCTCGGTTATTGGTCTTGGCTTAAAAAGCTGGGAAGATTTATTAATCGATAGCCAAGAAGATGGCAGTGTAAGCTTTGCTTCGTTCAGCGGTTTATATGGCGCCTATCAACCTGATTCGATTGCTAATTTTTCATGGCAAGGTCAGACTTTCTTAGTCACAGCCAATGAGGGTGATGCACGTGAGTATTTCTTTGATGTTGCCGATGAAGCAGCCTGTACTGCAGCCAATGGTCAAGATTACGATTCAGGTGATAGCTGTCTTGCCTACACCGATGAATTTAAAATCAAAGATTTACCAGCGGCACCTGGTAGTGCTTTTGAAGTGTTAGCTGATGATGATCGCGTGCGTGATCTAAGAGTGACCTCAGCAGGGCCAACCAATGCAGAGGGTGAATATGAAATTGCCGTAGCATATGGCGCTCGTTCATTTACGATTTGGGATCAAAATGGTGTCGTCGTGTATGATTCTGCGGATCAACTTGAACGCATTACTGCAGCAATTTACGGTAACAGTTTTAACTCTACGGATGATGAAAATGCCAGTGATGATCGCTCAGAAAACAAAGGCCCTGAGCCAGAAGCTATTACCGTTGGTACTGTTGGAGATAAGACCTATGCATTTGTTGGCCTAGAACGCATGGGTGGGATCATGGTATTTGATATCACCAACCCTTTCTCTGTCGATTTTGTTGATTACTACAATAACCGAAACATCACTGAAGGTTTAGACTTTAATGACGCGATTGGTGACTTAGCCCCTGAAAGCTTGGTATTTGTCCCAGCAGAAGATAGCCCTACAAGTGCACCGTTATTATTAGTCGGAAATGAAGTTAGCGGTAGTTTGGCTGTGTGGGAAATTACAGAAAAGTAAGCCTTTAATGCTACTCGATATAAACGTACACACAGTTTGATATTGTGTGTACGTTTTTTGATTCGCTTATGTATGTGCAGGAGGCGTTAATGTTAACAACCAATAATATACAGGGAATGTTGCCAACAAAAATGGAAACGCCCACTGAGCTTGTTTTGCTTTGCGTACCGTCAATTGATGTAAGATAAAACTACCAACGAGTAATTCAATACCCAGAGCGTAAAAATTCATAAGGACAAGTAACCTATTGTAAATGTTCTGTTTTTAATGGTTATCTAGCCCCATCTTTGCACTGATTCAAGCGAATCATATAGTAGTGTATTAAAAGCAATTTTCGCATTGGCCGCTTGAGTATGAATGACATTGATAAGCCGCTCAAACAATAAAAAATGGTCTGGATCAGTTCTTACTCCTGCACCAACCAATACAATATCGGGTTGTACTTCGCGAAGTTCACTGAATCTCAAATGGCTATTTAAAATCACCGCATGGAAGTCATATTATTTTCTTTAAACAGACTGATATTGATACGATTTTGATAATCCGAATATTACATAAAAGAATGGACACATCGCCTTTAATACCATAGAGCCACATTTCCCTCGCAATTTGCGTCCTAACTGTCTAAAATTGACAAAAAATAATAACAACGAGTTGTCATGCAAACCCCTTTATCAGTGTTAGTAATCGGTGTGGGTGCTTTTACCCACGGCCTTGCACAAACCTTACAAGACGCCGGTGCCAACGTTATCGTTTGGTTAAGTCGCGACTATGGACATTATGGTCCACAACAAGTCTGTTCGACTTATGACGAGCATGATTATCCTTCACCGTTGGCATTATTAGATACACACCCGTGTGATATTATGATCCCCATGTCTATAGATTGGGCACAACAATCTTGGGCAGCTGAGTTAAGCCAACGTATCGCCGTGTTTTGTCCATCGGGTGAAGCCTTGTTAATCGAGCGTGACCGTGCCTTTGCTCAGCGGGTTGGTGAAGAGGCTGGTATCGTGTTTCCTCGCTCATTTGTGGCCCAAAATCGTCTCGACGCACAAGCCTTTTTAGATACTCATCCCGACCCATACGTGATCAAAAACACCTTATGCTCTCCCACTAGCCCAATCCACACGATTGTCTGTGAAACCTTAGCGGATACACAAAGCTGGCTGGATAGGATTGATTATGCCGAAGGCGTGTTTTTTCAAGAGTATATGGGGCACAAAGAAGCCGGGCATATTGTGTTTGTGCAAAATGGTGACATCACATCATTAGTCAGTAACCAAGAATACAAGCGCGCATTTAATGGCAACATGGGTAAAATTGCCGGTGCACCGTTAGGAGGGCTGATTGAAGCTGATCCAGATGACCAATATGGTTTGGCTGCTACATTGATTGCTCCACTGCAACCATGGCTAAAACAAGTCAACTATACCGGTCCTTTACAAGTGACTGCGATTTTGAAACAAGGTACTTGGTCGGTCATTGAATACAATTCTCGCTTGGGCGTGACATGTGGACCGATGATTATGCGCATGCTCAAGAATCCATTGGATATGCTTCGTGCCGTAATAGATGGTAGGAAATTTACCCCTGAATTTAATCACGACAAAGCTATGGGCTGTTCCATTACGCTTGCGGGCTATGGTTATCCGTTTTTGAGTGTAACAGGCCCCGCGTTTCCATTATCTTTGCCTACGCAGTTATCCTCACTGAAAGGCGATGTGTGGTTAAATGAAGTTATTGCAAGTAATAAGAACACTCCTCTAGCCGATGGGCACCGCTTGCTTGATGTTAATGCATATGGGTTAAACAAGGACGACGCGATATCAAATGCCTATGCCTTACTTACGCAAATAAGTTGTTCAAATAGTTATTACCGCACCGATATTGGCGCAACCATGTGGCCACCAGGAGCGGAATAATGCACACCAATAAACATGTTAACAATGAATTTTCCGGTATTCGCAGCGCGTGGGTTGAAATTGACCATGGACAACTCATCAAAAACTTTACCTTGATCAATGCAGATACCCCCTCTCATCTCAAAAAGCTCTGCGTAGTCAAAGACCAAGCTTATGGACATGGCGCAGTGGTAGTCGCTCAAGCTGCCGTTGATGCAGGCTATGATTATCTTGCAGTCGAGACGATCGATGAAGCAATAGAATTACGCGAAGCGGACATTGCATTACCAATTTTGATCTTCGGTGAAGTGAGTGATGAAGAGTTTTCCGCCTGTGTAGCATATAAGATCACCTGTTGTGTCAACGATATTAGTAAAGCCAAGCGCTTTAATGAGTATGTGCAACAAGGTTCGGCCGAACACACATCACAGGCCTTTCACCCTGTGCATATTGAGATTGATAGTGGTATGAGCCGCTGGGGTGTACGTTGGGATGAGGCGTTTTCGGTGATAGAATACATCGCAAATGAATGTGAACATTTGTACCTTGAAGGACTCATGAGTCACTTTGCGATGTCAGATGAAGCGGATAAAACGTACGCCAATCTACAACATAGCCGTTTCGTATCGGTATTAGAGGCTTTAGAGCAATCTGACATAACGATCCCGTTGGTCCATATGTCCAACACAGGCGGATTATTAGATTTGCCCCATGCCCATTTTAATATGATCAGAAGCGGTATTTTACACTTAGGTGTGTACCCTTCGCTGGTCTGTAAACGTATCGATGGCTTGGCTCCAGTGATGTCAGTCAAGGCGAGTATTCCAGCTTTACGTCAATTACATGAAGGCGATTGTGTCGGTTACGGGATGCACTTTACTGCAAGCACGCCCATGCAAATTGCAATCTTACCGATAGGTTATGGTGATGGCTACCCTCGCGTGCGCAATGAAGGCTATGTATTGATCCATGGACAACAATGTCCGGTGGTTGGTGGCAATGCCATGGATGCAATGATGGTCGATGTGTCCCATATACCCGATGTGGCGATTGGTGATGAAGTCGTATTGATGGGTGGACAAGGTGATGAATGGATCGACCCACGCGATTTGGTCAAATGGAAGAAGACCGTATGCTACGAAATTCTTACGGGGTGGCGAGCACGCTTGCCGCGAAGGTATGTAGGTTAAGCTGTAGAGTAAATCTAATATTCACAACTTTTAATATGTCATCAATACTTTTATGAAAACTAATGTTGCTGATAAACATTATTAAAAATCTAGATTAAATTCGATTGCTAGTTTACGTAGGCGTTTGTCTAAGGTCCAAAGTTTTGTTTCTTTTGAAAGTAAAGCCGATGCTAGTAGTGCTATATCAACATATCCACACCCTTTTCCATAAGTTTTGTGTTGCTCTATAAATGCTAATACTTCCTGCATCGTTGCAATAGTTGATGTTTTTAATAGTGAGAAATCTTTCAGAGTAGTAGTTCTTGGCTGTGGTGGCGTTCCGCAGGCAAGCTCAGCAATTATCAGAGGGTGGCAGCAAACGTCATCTGTTATCAATAACTCTATTAATCTACTATTGGGAGATTTGAAATGCGCAACCCAAACTGAGGTATCGACCAGAACCAAAATTTAACTTACCCGTCTTGGTATATCTTTCATTTCAGGGCTTGCTCCACCTAAAGAAGCTAGGCGTTTTGCTGCTTGTAGTCGAACAAAAGACTGCATTGCTTCTCTTATAACGCTCGCCTTGTCGCTATTTGGCGGACAAAATTGAGCAGCTTGCTCAAAAAGTTCATCATCAATACTAATCGTAGTTCTCATAAAAGATTGCCGTCTTATCATCAAATTTGATGTTGAAATGTATCATAATTAAACATGTTTTTGTAGTGCTTAGCAAAAGAGTCAGTAAAATATTTAGCACCAAATTCGCTATGGTGTTGTTAGAAGATATTGATGCTACGTCACCCACAAAAAAAGGGCGCTTAACCAAACAGTTAAGCGCCCTTTTTGCATTTTAGCCAGTCTTAACGACGTAGGCCTAAACGCTTAATAAGGTCTTGATACGCTTCAACGTTCTTGCCTTTAAGGTAATCTAATAATTTACGACGGGTAGAAACCATACGTAATAAACCACGACGTGAGTGGTGATCTTTTTTATGAGACTTAAAGTGACCTTGAAGCTTGTTGATGTTGTGCGTTAACAAAGCTACTTGTACTTGAGGTGAACCAGTGTCGCCTTCTTTAGTTGCGTAGTCTGCTACGATTGCAGCGATTTCTTGTGTACTTAGTGACATAATTATCTCCAGATAAAGTGAATGTAAACACAGCCAATCACTAATTCAGCTGTGTCGAAGAATCGCGTATTATACGGATGTTATCCAATAACGCAAGTATAATCAGTGAGTTTACACTTGTTCGTAAACCACTACCCGTTTAGGCTGCAAATACCTATCGGGTTTGAGTTCGGCAACCGCATAAATCGCGCCGTGCTCATCATAAATTTTGACCTGTTCATGCCCATCAGCAGACAGTGCCATTGCTTTTACATCTACAATACTCTCATCTACTTGCGCAGGGTTAATATGTGCAGGGATAAACGGCATACCGACTTTTACACCTTCAATTTGTTTGGCTGTCGCAACAACAGATCCTAACGCATATAATGGTGTATCCATAGGCAATAATAACGGGTCGATATAAGCATGGTGTTCATTGCCTTTGTCGACACGGTGCTCATTAACCATCGATTGCAAAGCATCCAAGCTCATCATCTTATCACTTGGGTACCCGGCAACTTGAGAGCGATGCAAACGACTGACATAAGCACCACACCCTAAAACTTGACCGATATCATCCACTAATGAGCGAATATAAGTACCTTTAGAACAATGCACCTGCATATCGACTTGATTGCCTTCTATGCGCAAAATATCTAATGCAAAAATAGTAATATCTCGTGCTGGACGTTCAATCTCTATTCCTTGACGTGCATACCAATATAACGGTTTGCCTTCGTGCTTGAGTGCAGAAAACATCGATGGAATTTGCTTAGATGGGCCTAAAAAGCTCAAACAGGCTTGAGTGATTTGTTCAGGGGTAGATGTTACTGGCAGTGTCGATACCACTTCACCATCGGCGTCCGAGGTGGTAGTGCGCACACCCAAAGTAGCAGTGACTTCATAGGTTTTATCAGCATTGAGTAGAAACTGTGAAAACTTCGTCGCTTCACCCAAACAGATTGGCAACATACCGCTGGCTAATGGATCAAGTGCGCCTGTGTGACCAGCTTTCGCCGCACCATACATAGCACGCACTTTTTGTAATACCATATTAGAAGATTCGCCTAACGGCTTATCCAACAAAAACACACCGTTGATTGCACGGCCTTTACGACGACGTCCCATTGCTTACTCAGCAGGTTTGTTATCTTCAGAGGCTTGCTCTGAATCGATTTGAGAACCGCGCTTTGCTTCTTCTTCACGCGTTACTTGTGACACGATATTAGAAATACGCATGCCTTCAGTAATTGAACGATCTTGAATGAATTTCAACGCAGGGGTGTTACGCATACGTACACGACGCGATAACAAGCCTCGGACAAAGCTTTTGCCTTCTTCAAGTAACGCCATTGACGCTTTGACTTTTTCTTCGTCCATTTCTAAAAAGGTGACATACACTTTTGCATGGGCGAGATCACGAGATATCTCAACACCCGATACCGTCACCATACAAAGATCAGGGGCTTGATGTTTAAATTCTTGGTTTAAAATGCTCGCAATTTCTTTATGCACTTGTTGCGAGACTCTATCGGTACGCGAAAATTCACGAGCCATAATATATATCCTATCTGAGATCGACTCAATTGGGTGCGATCTATATAAACGAAAACGGAGGCAAAGGCCTCCGTCTTAACTAATTGTTATAACGGTGAATTACAATTCACGCGCTACTTCAACGATTTCAAATACTTCGATTTGGTCGCCTACTTTAACATCATTGTAGTTCTTAACGCCGATACCACATTCGATACCTTTCTTCACGTCTTGAACGTCATCTTTAAAGCGACGTAGTGATTCAAGCTCACCTTCGTAAATCACGACATTATCACGTAATACACGGATTGGGTTGTTACGCTTAATAACGCCTTCAGTTACCATACAACCAGCGATGGCACCAATTTTCGGTGATTTAAATACATCACGTACTTCAGCAAGACCAATAATTTCTTGTCTGAATTCTGGTGCAAGCATACCGCTCATTGCAGCTTTAACTTCATCAATCAAGCTGTAGATAACAGAATAATAACGCAAGTCAATCTCTTCAGCTTCGATGATACGACGTGCAGTTGCATCAGCACGTACGTTAAAGCCAACGATAATAGCACTTGAAGCTGCAGCTAATGAAGCGTCAGTTTCAGTAATACCACCTACACCCGAACCAACAATATTCACTTTAACTTCATCAGTTGAAAGCTTAGTTAGTGAGTCAGCAATCGCTTCAATCGAACCTTGTACGTCAGCTTTAAGTACCACGTTAAGCTCAGATACATCACCTGCTTCCATGTTCGCAAACATGTTTTCAAGTTTCGCTTTCTGTTGCTTAGCAAGTTTAACTTCACGTTGTTTAATTGAACGCTTAGAAGCAACTTCACGGGCTTTACGCTCGTCATTGACGACTAATGCGTCTTCACCTGCAACTGGTACACCTGATAGACCTAATACTTCAACAGGAGTTGAAGGTCCGGCAACTTTAACTTCTTTACCGTTTTCATCACGCATGGCACGAACACGTCCGTACTCAAGACCACATAATAAAATATCGCCTGCTTTAAGTTGACCTTCTTGGATCAATACAGATGCTACTGGGCCGCGCCCTTTATCAAGACGTGATTCAATAACAAGACCACGACCAGGACCAGTCGGTACTGCACGGAAATCTAACATTTCAGCTTGTAAGTTAATCGCTTCAAGTAATGAGTCAATGCCCATACCTGTCTTAGCCGAAACGTTGACGAACTGATGCTCACCGCCCCACTCTTCTGAAATAACTTCAAGTTGAGACAATTCAGTCTTAACGCGATCGGGATCAGCAGCTTCTTTATCCATCTTGTTCACAGCAACAATCAAAGGAACGCCAGCTGCTTTAGCATGCTGTACTGCTTCTTTGGTCTGTGGCATTACACCATCATCTGCTGCAACTACCAAAATAACGATATCAGTAGCGGTGGCTCCACGAGCACGCATTGCGGTAAACGCCGCGTGTCCAGGGGTATCTAAGAAAGTAATCTTACCGTTATCAGTTTCAACTGAATATGCACCAATGTGCTGGGTAATACCACCCGCCTCGCCATCTGCCACTTTCGCACGACGAATATAATCAAGTAATGATGTTTTACCATGGTCAACGTGACCCATGATAGTAACTACTGGTGCACGTGGAGTCTTAACACCACCCGTTGCGTCTGCAATTAATTCATCTTCAAGGGCATTGTCATTAACTAACTCATATTTATGGCCCATTTCATCTACTACTAGTACAGCAGTATCTTGGTCAAGAATTTGGTTAATGGTCGCCATCTCACCCATTTTCATCATGGTTTTGATAACTTCATTGGCTTTGATTGCTAACTTACTTGCTAACTCACCAACGGTGATGGTCTCGCCAAGTTTAACAATACGCTCAACAGGTGCTGCAGGTTTATTGAAACCTTGCTTAAGGTTTTCACCAGCTTTTTTCTTCTTACGACGACGAGATCCACGTTGTTCAATTTGTAAATCTTCCGCGTCTTCAGCTTCTTGAGCGTAGCGGTTTGAATGAACGTGAACTTCTTCAGCTTCTTGCGCTTTACGACGTTCTTCTTCTTCTTTCCAACGACGTTCATTTTCTTGAGCAAGTTTACGAGCTTCATCAGCCGCTTTTTTCGCATCTTCTTCAAGCTTGCGTTGCGTCTCATCTTCTTGTGCTTTACGTAGCTTTTCGGCTTCTTTGCGCGATTGCTCTTGAGCAGCTTTTTCTTCCGCTGTCATTTGCGGTTCATTTTTCTTGCGCTCTTCTGCGTCTTTTTTGGCTTTTTCAGCACGAGCAATTTGCTCAGCTTCAGCTTGTTTACGTGCTTCAGCGGCTAAACGAACTTTTTCTTCAGCAGCCAGCTTTGCAGCTTCAGCAGCTTGTTGCTCTGCTTCAAGCTTAGCTTGCTCTGCAGCTTGACGAGCTAACTCTTCAGCTGCGATTTTCGCTTCATCTTCAGGTGAACGTTTCACAAATGTACGTTTTTTACGTACTTCAACTTTAACATTTTTCGATTTACCTACCGATAATGTACTTGTCGTTTTTCGTGTCAACGTCATTTTAGTTGGCGTGACGTTACCTTCACTGCCATGTGACTTTGCAAGATGATCAAGCAATTGCTTTTTTTCATCTTCAGTGACGTTATCACCGCTTTTTTTAGTTAAACCAGCGTCTTTAAACTGTTGAACTAAGCGATCAACGTTGGTGCCTATGTCACCCGCGAGTTTTTCTATGGAAACTTCAGACATTACCCTCTCCTCTATGTCGACCGTGATTACTCTTCGTTGAACCACTTAATATTACGTGCAGCCATAATAAATTCACCTGCGCTTTTCTCATCAAGCCCTTCAATATCACAAATCTCATCGGTACCTTGTTCGGCTAACTCTTCTAAATCAGTTACGCCTTGTTTAGCTAACGCGACCGCAATTTCATTGGTCATGCCAGCAAGATTTAACAACTCTTCTTTTGGCTCTAATGATTCCTCATTGGCCAACGCTTTGGTGGTTAGATACGCACGAGCACGATTACGTAGCTCTTCAATAGTATCTTCATCTAACCCTTCTATTTCTAGCAGTTCACTTACCGGAACATAAGCAATTTCCTCTAAAGAGGTAAAGCCTTCGTCCGCTAATACGCCAGCAAATTCTTCGTCTATATCTAATCCAGCGACAAATACATCAATGACTTGAGCACTTTCATCTTTTTGCTTTTTCTCTAAGTCTTCGATAGTCATGACGTTTAATTCCCAGCCAGTTAACTGACTAGCTAAACGCACGTTTTGGCCTGATTTACCGATAGCTTGTGCCAAGTTTTCTGGCTCTACAGCAACATCCATTGTCATCGTGTCTTCATCAGCAACAATTCGTGCTACTTCAGCAGGTGCCATGGCATTGATGACAAACTGTGGTGCTTCTTCATCCCACAATACGATGTCAACACGTTCTCCACCAAGTTCGCTAGATACAGCTTGAACACGTGAACCACGCATACCAACGCATGCACCCACAGGATCAAGGCGCTTATCATTCGTTTTAACAGCAATTTTAGCGCGTGAACCTGGATCACGAGCGGCTGCTTTAATTTCAAGTGTTTCTTCAGCAATTTCTGGTACTTCTAAGCGGAACAACTCAACAATCATGTCTGGGTGGCTGCGAGAAATAAATAACTGAGCACCACGAGCTTCTGGACGTATGACATATAATAGACCACGAACACGATCACCTGGACGGAAATTTTCACGTGGTAACATATCATCACGGTAGATTACGCCTTCAGCATTATTACCTAAGTCAATTAAGATGTTATCGCGGTTTACTTTTTTAACTGTACCGGTTACTAGCTCACCCACACGGTCTTCGTATTCGGCAATCATTTGCGCACGTTCAGCTTCACGCACTTTCTGGAAAATTACTTGTTTAGCCGTTTGCGTGGTAATACGGTCAAATTTAATTGATTCGATTTGTTCTTCAACAAAATCACCAAGTTGAATGTCTGGCTCATCAATTTGTGCAGCAGAAAGAGTCATTTCTGCATATGGATTTTCTTGCTCTTGGTCATCAGCAATAACTAACCACTGACGAAATGTATCAAAATCGCCTGTTACACGGTCGATGGCTACGCGCACTTCAATCTCGCCTGAGTTTTTCTTTTTGGTGGCAGTAGATAGCGCTATTTCAAGGGCTTCAAAGATTTTTTCTTTTGGAACTTGTTTTTCATTTGAAACCGCTTCGGCAACTAATAAGATCTCTTTACTCATGATACTCTATTCCTATTTTGATGAACCTAGTCAAAGACCGGGACAAGATTACCTTTTTCAATATTCATTACAGCCAACGTATAAGATTGACCATC
>JAQWNF010000040.1 GCA_029246415.1 Glaciecola sp. | reverse complement strand
TGAAGAAAGTACTAAATTTATCCAAGGTGTTTCTAATCGAGACGATGAGCTGCTAATATTAGTCGACTTAAATAGAATGCTCAATGACGATGAGTGGGATGAATTAGGCGGGATCTAATGCTTGAGTTGATAGAATCAGTACCTCCAGTAGTAGCTATCGATGATATAATGGCGGCATGCTGTCTGGATCGCGCAGAAGTCGAGTTGTTAAAAAATCTACACGCGAGTAATTAAAATAGCAGTTAAGACGTTTAGACGTCTAGACGTAAATATTGACTTTTAGGTAAAATCATTCACAATGTTGTTATTGGACAAAATTGTGAGGTGTGTATGCCTATTCGAATCCCCGTTGACTTACCTGCGCTAGGTATCCTCGATAGTGAAAATATTTTTGCTATGGATATGGAGCGTGCGTCAAATCAAGATATTCGCCCTATGGAAGTAGGAATATTGAATCTTATGCCTAATAAGATTGAGACTGAAGTACAGATCTTGCGTCTACTTTCTAACACACCGTTACAAATCAATATTGATCTGATCCGTATCGATAATCAATTATCCAAAAACACCCCGCAATCGCATATGGACGATTTTTATAAAGGCTTTAGCCAAGTAAAAAATAAAAAATATGATGGATTGATTATTACCGGTGCACCACTTGGTTTTATGGCATATGAGGACGTTAAATATTGGTCTGATATGCAAGAGATCCTTGATTGGGCCAAAGCCAATGTCCAGTCGACTCTATATTTGTGTTGGGCTGCTCATGCGGCGATGTACCATTTTTATGGGCAAATGCGCGAATTGCGGAAAGATAAACTTTTTGGGGTATATCAACATCAAGTCTTGGCACCGACTAACGAGCTGATGCGTGGATTTGATCCTGTGTTTAATGCACCACATTCGCGTTTTGGCAATGTGCCTCAGGCTGCTTACGAGCGTATTCCTGATATTGATGTATTGGCAGCATCTGCTGAAACGGGCACTTATATAGCTGCGACCAAAGATAAACGCCACGTGTTTGTGACAGGGCATCCTGAATATGATGCTAATACCTTGGCTGACGAATATGCGCGAGATTGTGCTAATGGCCAAGACACAGCGTTACCTGTTAATTATTTTATCAACGATGATCCTACTAAAGCACCATTAGTTTCTTGGCGCTCTCATGGAACATTACTTTATACTAATTGGCTGAACTATTATGTGTATCAGACCACACCGTATGACTTAACTACTCTTTCCTAACGTTTTATTTTTTAAGGTGATGACAACGTGTCTACTCCACTTACCACACAATTTAACGCACAGCTTCCAGCTCTATTAGCGCAACTCGCCCAAGAGCGGATCTTAATTTTAGATGGTGCGATGGGAACGATGATCCAAGCGTATCAGTTTTCTGAAGAAGATTATCGCGGTGAGCAATTTGCCGATTGGCATTGTGATGTTAAAGGCAATAATGACTTATTAGCGATTACGCAACCTGATACGATCCGTACTATTCACGAACAGTACCTTGCTGCGGGTAGCGATATTATCGAAACTAACACGTTTAACGCCACGACTATTGCTATGGCCGATTATGATATGCAAGATATATCCAAAGACATCAATCTAGCTGCTGCACGTTTAGCGCGTCAAGCCGCAGATAAATACTCAACGCCGGACAAGCCGCGTTTTGTTGCAGGAGTGCTAGGGCCTACTAACCGAACAGCATCTATTTCTCCTGATGTAAATGATCCTGGTAAACGCAACGTTTCGTTTGATGAATTGGTGGTTGCCTATGAAGAATCATCCCACGCATTGTTAGATGGTGGAGCGGATATTATCATGCTTGAAACCATTTTTGATACGCTCAATGCCAAAGCGGCGGCATTTGCTGTTGAAAACGTGTTTGAACAGCGTGGTAAACGCTCGCCTGTAATGGTGTCTGGCACTATTACGGATGCCTCGGGACGCACATTATCAGGCCAAACTACCGAAGCCTTTTATCATTCTATGCGTCACTTAGAGCCATTAGCAATGGGCTTAAATTGTGCATTAGGGCCTGACTTGTTACGCCAGTATGTCAATGAATTGTCTACAGTAGCTGACTGTTTAGTCTCTGCTCACCCCAATGCGGGTTTGCCGAATGAATTTGGTGAGTACGATATGGATGCTGCTGAAATGGCGGAACATATTCAAGAATGGGCGCAGTCAGGTTTGGTCAATATTGTTGGTGGATGTTGTGGCAGTACGCCTGAGCATATTGCTGCGATTGCCCAAGCTGTGCAGAAGCTAGCACCTCGAAAAGTCCCTAAATTACCGACCAAAATGCGTTTATCCGGTCTTGAACCGTTTGTACACTAGGATTATCGTCACATGTCTCAAGCAGCCTCATCATTTATAAATATCGGTGAACGTACCAATGTCACCGGCTCCGCTATGTTTAAGCGTTTGATCTTAGAAGAAGATTACGAAACCGCGTTAGAAGTCGCCAAACAACAAGTCGAAAACGGCGCGCAAATTATTGACATCAATATGGATGAAGCCATGTTGGATTCCGAAGCGGCGATGGTGCGTTTTTTAAACCTGATCGCTTCTGAACCGGATATCTCACGTGTACCTATCATGATTGATTCCTCCAAATGGTCAGTCATTGAAGCGGGTTTAAAATGCGTCCAAGGTAAATCGGTGGTGAACTCCATCAGTTTAAAAGAAGGCAAAGAGCCTTTTATTGCGCAAGCTAAATTAATCAAACGTTATGGCGCGGCTACTGTAGTCATGGCATTTGATGAAACGGGTCAAGCTGACACCATCGAGCGTAAATTCAATATTTGTGAGCGTAGTTATCGTATTTTGGTCGACGAAGTGGGCTTTCCACCTGAAGATATCATTTTTGATCCGAATATCTTTGCCGTTGCAACTGGGATTGAAGAGCATAATAACTATGCGGTCGATTTTATTGAAGCGACGCGTAAAATTCGTCAAGAATTGCCCCACGCCCATGTATCTGGTGGTTTGTCGAATATTTCCTTTTCGTTTCGGGGCAACAATCCAGTACGTGAAGCGATGCACTCGGTGTTTTTATATCATGCCATTAAAGCGGGTATGGACATGGCGATTGTTAATGCTGGACAGTTAGAAGTCTATGACGAGATCCCCAAAGAGCTGCGTGATGCAGTAGAAGATGTGATCCTTAATCGTCACGATCAAGCGACGGACAATCTACTTGAATTAGCACCTAAATATCAAGGCGATGGCAAAGCAGCTAAAGTTGAAGACTTAGCATGGCGTGAATTACCTGTAAGTAAGCGTTTAGAGCATGGTCTAGTCAAGGGGATCACCGATTACATTATCGAAGATACCGAAGAAGCGCGCTTAGCCGCGGAAAAACCACTCCACGTTATCGAAGGGCCATTAATGGATGGCATGAACGTAGTAGGGGACTTGTTTGGTGAAGGTAAAATGTTTTTGCCACAAGTGGTCAAATCTGCCCGCGTAATGAAAAAAGCCGTGGGGCATTTACAGCCTTTTATTGAAGCAGAAAAAGACGGTAAAGTTAGCTCTAATGGCAAGATCCTGATGGCAACGGTCAAGGGCGATGTGCATGATATTGGTAAAAATATCGTGGGTGTCGTGCTCCAATGTAACAACTTTGAAGTCATTGATTTAGGGGTGATGGTACCTTGTGCCAAGATCCTACAAGTTGCCAAAGACGAAAACGTAGACATGATTGGTTTATCTGGTTTGATTACGCCTTCACTAGATGAAATGGTGTACGTTGCCAAAGAAATGCAACGAAACGGTTTGGATTTGCCTTTACTAATTGGCGGAGCAACCACATCCAAAGCTCACACTGCGGTTAAGATTGAGCAAAATTACGATCATCCTGTGGTGTATGTGTCTAATGCAAGTCGCGCCGTTGGCGTATGTCAGCAGTTAATTTCAGCGACACAGCGTCCTATTTTTCATGAAAAACTGCAAAAAGAATACGCCGTAGTGCGCGATCAGCATGCGCGTAAAACTCCGCGTACTAAACCGATTACGTTAGCTCAAGCTCGTGATAACAAATTTACCTGTGATTGGTCAAAAGCACCCATTACGACTCCTAAAAAGCTCGGCGTGCAAAGTGTCTCTGTGTCATTGGCAACCTTACGCGAATATATTGACTGGACGCCGTTTTTCTTAACTTGGTCATTAGCAGGCAAATACCCACGTATTTTAGAAGATGAAGTGGTAGGGACTGAAGCAACGGAGTTATTTAACGATGCTCAAACTATGCTAAACCATCTATGTGATAATGAATTACTCACCGCCAAAGGCGTATATGGCTTGTTTGCCGCTAATAGCGTCGATGATGATATTCATATTACTAATAGCCAAGGTGAAGTCGTCGTAGCTCATCATTTGCGTCAACAAACTCACAAGCCCAAAGGGGCGAACTATTGTTTAAGTGATTATATTGCGCCTGCTACATCACAGCGCCAAGATTACATTGGTGCATTTGCCGTTACCGCAGGGATTGGCGAAGAAGAGTTATCTGCTGGTTTTATCGCAGATGGCGATGACTACAACAGTATAATGGTAAAAGCACTGGCGGATCGGTTGGCCGAAGCGTTTGCAGAATACTTGCATCAACAGGTTCGGGTAGAAGGCTGGGGATACGCCGCTGATGAAACTTTGGATAATGAGTCGTTGATCCGTGAGTTATACCAAGGCATTCGTCCTGCACCTGGTTATGCTGCGTGTCCAGAGCATACCGAAAAACAATTAATTTGGGATCTGCTTGAGGCTGAAGCCCGCACGAGCATGAAATTGACCGAGAGTTACGCGATGTTTCCTGGTGCGGCTGTGTCTGGCTGGTATTTTGCTCATCCAGATGCGCGTTATTTTGCGGTAGCGCAAATTCAAGCCGACCAAGTGACGGATTATTCTACGCGTAAAGGCTGGGATGAACAAACGGCACAAATGTGGTTAGGGCCTAACATTAACGGTTAGAGTGTGACAAACACGCTGCACTTATCGATCGTTTGTTAAGTTAAGTGCAGCAATAAAGGCGTTTTTATCTTGTGGCGAAACTTTTGTATATGACGGGTTAACAGCTTGTAACACTTCCGCTATAATCGAAAAAACAATAAAACGGGCTCACTCGTGTTCATCAATCAACAAAAAGTTATTTTTTTTCGAAAAGGCATGCCTTTATTAGCCAATGTCTCCGGTACTGCCCAGTCTATTCCTTTAGGTGAGCCTGATTTTGTGATGCTTGAATGCGCATTACAGTCCCAATACCAATCTGGTGCTGCTGATTTTGTTACGCAAAGTCAGTTGGTTGATAAAGTGTTAGCGTTGCCATTAATGCAGCAACAGTTTGCGTCTTTATCTCAAGCTCAAGTGGCAAAACGCATCGCTCAGTACATCGAAGTGAACGCACTTGCTGAATCGCCTTTTGTTGATCCGCCGTTGCTCAAGCCTACAGGTTTAGAACCAGTCGAGGGGTTGCTTGAGCCGATGAGTAAATTACGCATAGGAACGCATTTTGCCATTTCGTTTGCTGCCGATGGGTTTTGTGCATGGTCTACTCAAGCACAAGGATTTATTGCGCTGACAGCTTTAGATGTTATGGTGTTATTGAGCTTTGGTGAAGGTAAATCAATCTCCGAAGTATTGACGGCAAAAGCACCGTTAGGGATTGCTACTGATACTTATTTAGCGTGCATTAGTGCATGGCGTGCAGCGGGGCTATTAGCCGATGAAAAAACTAATATTGCTAAAACAGCGCCGGTATTAACCCCTTTTTCTACCACAACAAAAAACGCACTACCGATCCCCGCTAAATGGCAAGACGCGTTAGCCGAAGATAAAATCCCTGTGTATTTTGTACCGCATATGGAAAACCATTTTCCACTGGCATTAGGCGTCCTCTACAGTGCGCTGATTGCGTATCAAGACGGCGTGTTACTGGATAAATTTCAGTTTATCCCGCTTAATTATCTTGAGCCGAATACGTTATTTAATGGCCCATATCGCAAATTTGGTGCAGGTGTCTGGTTGTTTTCAAACTACATGTGGTCAATCGATGTGAACATGCAGATCAGCCAAGCGGTGAAACAACATGCTGGTAATTTCACCATTCATGGAGGACCGAGTACGCCTGATTACCAACAAGCATGTGAAGATTTTTTGACTGAGCATACTTCAGTCGATGTGGCTGTGCATGGTGAAGGTGAGATTACGATCACCGAAGTGGTTGAGGCGTTAACTGCAATATCGAAACCCAACACAGCGTATAAACGTGATATCCAAGCGGATAATCATGCCTTGGCACAAGTCACAGGGATCACTTATCGAGAAGCGATGACGGGGCGGTTTATTCGTACCGGTAGTCGCGAACGCATGAAACATCCAGACAGTGTGCCATCGCCTTATTTATCAGGTCTGTTTGATCAATACCAAGGTCGGGTTGAAGCGGCTATTATTGAAACTAATCGCGGTTGTCCCTATGGCTGTACGTTTTGTGATTGGGGCAGTGCGACCAATCAAAAAATTCGTAAGTTTGACTTACAGCGGGTCAAAGATGAAATTACTTGGATTGGGCAAAATAAAATCCGCGTCATGTGGATCGCTGATGCTAACTATGGCTTGTATGATCGCGATATTGAGATCTCACAATTTATTGTCGATACCAAAGCCCAATATGGATATCCACAAGAGATCGTTGTGAACTACACCAAAAATTCTACGTGGCGCTTAGTCGAGATCATTAAAATCTTTTCAGAGGGTGGGATCATTGGGCAAGGGATCATTTCCATTCAAACTACCGATGAGCAAACGTTAGACGTGATTAATCGTAAAAACATTCGTACGCAGCGTTACGATGAGCTAGCACAAGCATTTACCGATTTAAACTTGCCATTGTCTACAGATTTAATGATTGGCTTGCCGGGTATGACGGTCGAGTCTTTCATCACCGATTTACAACGTTACATTGATATGGATGTGTCGGTTAAAGCCTATCCTACGCAGCTATTACCCAACAGCCCCATGGCCGAGCCAGGCTATATGGCAAAATATGAAATTAAAACCGATGAACATAGCTTTTTAACCTCAACGTTTAGTTATACGCCAGAGGATATGCAGCGCATGAGTGCGTTGTATGAAGTCTATGTGATGGCTGATGGTTATAGTTTATTACGTTATGTGCTACGTTTTATGCAATGGGAGCATGGTGTGATGGCGGGGGAGTTTTTAGCTAATTTACTTGATGATAGTCAGGCTGAACCCGATGTTTATCCATTACTGACTTGGGCAGTGCGTTACTTCAACGAAGATAAGTCAATGCCTTCAGGTTGGGCGAATTTTTATCAAGAAGTGTATGCTTATATCACCGCGCGATATCCATCAACGTTAACATCAACTGCTGCATCAACTTTAGTGCAAGGCCAAGCATCTGCATTAGCGACGGTGATCGCAGTGAACCAAGCAGCAATGCCGGATGATGCTTTAGCGTATCCGTATACGGTCGATTTAGCACATGATTTTGTGGCATATTTTACGCAAAATGCTGAGCTGCGTTTACCCCTTGAGTCATTCGCGCCAGCGTCAATGACCTTTACTGATCCTAATAAGTTATCTGTGGTCGATTTAAACTCCGCGCAATATGATTCGCATCAGTATTTTTGGGAGCTCCATTCTGCGGTTGCTCGTCCTAAATCCTTAGCTGAGTTTGCGGCTTGATTTCGTCATCGGACATAACAATTAGGCGCTTATCCCTGAGTGATGCGCCTTTTGTGATGCAGTTGTATAATCAGCCAAGTTTCATTCGTTATATTGCAGATAAACACATAAGCGATATTAGCACTGCTGAGCAATATATCTCTGGAGGGCCAATGGCCTGTTTTGCAGAGCATGGTTTTGCGCTTGATGTGGTGTCGATCCCCGATCCTCAACTGCCAACCGTGACGAGCTTGAAGCTCTCGATTGGCGTGTGCGGGTTATTAAAACGTCCGGAGCTAGCACATCCTGATTTAGGGTTTGCGTTATTGGATGAATATTCTGGACAAGGTTATGCCTTTGTAGCTTGTCAGGCTGTGATTAAGCATGCGTTGACTGTTCTTAGGCTTGAGAATATTTTAGCAATAGTGCTGCCGACGAATACCCGATCGATTACATTATTAAAGAGACTGGGGTTTGTCTATCAACGTGATATTGAGCTTTATGAACAGACTAATCAGCTTTATCAATATTTGCCCAATCCAATCTAGTAAATAAACCCTATTCAAAGCATAAAAAAGCTCCGTAGCTGTTACCAACTGCGGAGCTTTTTATTAACTATGTCTTAGCTATAAGCTAACATTACCAAATACGTACACGATCTTCTGGTGCTAAATACAATGCATCACCTGGCTTGACATCAAACGCTGCATACCATGCATCATGGTTACGCGGAGCAAGTGCACGGTAACGACCTGGTGCGTGTGTACCACCACGAAGCTGGTTAAGCATGCTTTCTTCAGTGCGTTTTTCTTTCCAAACTTGTGCCCAAGCTAGGAAGAAACGTTGATCGCCAGTAGTGCCATCAATAATAGGTGCTTCTTCACCATTTAGGCTTAATTGATAAGCGTGATAGGCCATTGCTAAACCACCCACATCACCAATGTTTTCACCCAGAGAGTTTTTACCATTAACGAAGTTACCTTCAATTGGTTCATAGGCTGAATACTGTGCAGCAAGTTTTTCTGCCTTAGCGTCAAATGCAGCACGATCTTCGTCAGTCCACCAATTACGTTGTACACCTTCGGCATCTGATTTAGAGCCTTGATCATCAAAACCATGACCCATTTCATGACCAATAACCGCACCAATACCACCGTAGTTCACGGCTGCGTCAGCATTTGGATCAAAGAATGGTGGTTGTAAAATCGCAGCTGGGAACACAATTTCGTTAAAAGATGAATTGTAATATGCGTTAACTTGTTGTGGTGTCATGCCCCAACGTTCACGATCTGTTGGTTCCATTTCGACAGCCACGTCTTTGGCTTGGAAGAATTTACGTAATGTTTTAGCATTACCCAACAAATCATCACTTTTGATATCTAAACCAGCAAAATCAATACCTTGATCTGGGTAACCAATTTTAGGACGGAACGCTGCTAACTTCGCTTTAGCGTTAACCTTAGTTTCTGCACCCATCCAGTCTAAACCGTCGATTCGTTGACCTAGCGCAGTACGTAGGTTTTCAACTAGTTCAGCCATTTGTGCTTTTGAGCTTTCAGGGAAATAACGCTTGGTATAGATTTCACCAATGGCGAAACCTAAACTTTCTGTTCCTGACATCGCGCTAATTGCACGTTTCCAGCGAGGACGCGGCTCTTTTTGACCATTTAATACCGTACCAAAGAACGCAAAGTTGGTGTTGTAGATATCTTGCGACAACATTGACGCGTTGTTTGAGATTGTATGGTAGGTTAAGTATGCTTTCCACGTCGCTAAGTCTTCGTCGTTGATTAAGTCAATCGCACCTTTAACTGGCTCTGGTTGACGTACGTTTAGATTAGGAATG
This sequence comes from Glaciecola sp., assembly GCA_029246415.1. Lineage (GTDB taxonomy): Bacteria > Pseudomonadota > Gammaproteobacteria > Enterobacterales > Alteromonadaceae > Opacimonas. The sequence goes on along the minus strand of JAQWNF010000040.1, from coordinate 6,088 downwards.
GCAAAACCAGAAGAGGCAAAGAAACTATCCCAATCAAACCCTGCATATTCAGCTTCGAAAGCATCTCGTTCAAATTGGTTTAGAGCAAGATCACGGTCACGGCGTTTTTCACGAGGCCATTGAATTTCTGCAATTTTAGTTTCAAGGGCAAGAATTTCTGCTGCTTGTTTTTGTGCGTCTGCTTCACTGATACCTGCAAAGGCTAACATTTGAGCAATGTGATTTTGGTATTCAGTGCGAATATTCACAAAACGTTCGGTATCTAATAAGTAGTAATCACGGTCAGGTAAACCAATACCGCCAACGCCAACATGTAATTGGTATTGATTAGGATCTTTGGGGTTGGTCCACATGCCGCCCCATATAGGAGTCGTAGTGCCTGTTAACCAAGCTTCACCGAACGTTTTGGTTAATTCTGCTACATCAGCGATATTTGCAATATCAGTTAATGTTGCTTGTAACGGCTTAATACCGAGTGCATCTAACGTGTCAGTGTCCATATAAGCATTGTAATAATTAGCAACGAGTTTTTCGGTACCAGTTAAGTTTTCTTTTGCGGCTAGATCTTCAATGATCGCTTTAACTTCATCATTTGAACGTTCTGCTAGTTTAGAAAAAGCACCAAAGCGAGTTTTATCGGCAGGCAGTTCATAATTATCGTACCAGTTACCACTGGCATACATGAAGAAATCATCACCCGGTTTAATATCTAAGTTTCGGGCACTTAGCTCAACACCAAATGTACCTAATTCAGCTTTTGCCGCTACAGCTTCAACTGCGGCAGGCGTGGAAGTCGTTGGGGCTTGGCCAGTACAGCCGCCGAGTATAAAACTCGCTGCAACTAATGTTGCTATTGTTGTTTTCTTCATCATTATTTCAAATTCCAATTAATATAATAGTAGTTATAACACTATGATAATACCAATCTACGCCTAACCTGCCTAGGTGATAGACATATCTATTTACATATTAATTTCTTAGGATGGCGCTAGCTCATCTTGTTTAAATGGAAGTAGTTGTTCGCATTGTGCTTTATATTTTTTCACGCCGATGCGCTCTCTTTGTAAAAAATCATCCACCGCGATTTCAAAATCGGCCAGTGCTAGGCTGTGAAACGAGTGGCAGTATGTCGGTGCAAAGCCTCGTAATATTTTATGTTCACCTTGAGTACCTGGATTAAAGCGCGAAATACCTTGCTCAATAGCAAATTCAATTCCTTGGTAATAGCAACATTCAAAATGTAGGCCATCAACTTCGCGTAATGCTCCCCAATAACGCCCGTACAATTGGCTATCATCAAACAGGAACATCGCACCAGCAATATACTGTTCGTCTTGTTTGGCTAAAACCAGTAACACATTGTCTTTTAATTGATCGAATAATTGAGTGAAAAATTCAGCGGTGAGGTAACCGTCATGCCCGCTGCGTTTTAGATAAGTCACGCGATAGCAGTCATAAAAAAACGCCATGTGCTCCGTTGTAATCTCCGCACCAGCCAAACGCTCAATTGTGACTTGTTGTTGCTGTACTTTTTTACGTTCTTTATTAATAGAGCGACGTTTACGCGACGTAAAATACGATAAATAATCGGTAAAGGATGTGTAAGCTTGGTTTTGCCATTCAAACTGTAACGATAAACGATGTAATACAGGTGCATGTTGCAACGCGTCCTGTTCGGCTTGGTTGACAAATAGCAAGTGCATCGACGAGTAATGTTGTTCATACAAAAAGGTTTTTACTTGTTCTATGATCGCAGGCAAATCATGCCAACGAGGCTTCCCATCCACCCAGCCAATGCGTTGTGATGTTACCGGGGTAAATGGGACTGCATTAATCCATTTGGGATAATACTGATGACCATGGTGTGAGTACGCACTGGCCCAAGCATGATCAAAAATATACTCGCCATAGCTATGGGTTTTAATATAACCAGGGATAAAAGCAATAGGCTGATCATGTTGAAATATCCCCAGGTGATAGGATCGCCAACCGGTATCGTCTCCAACACTCTTACTATTTTCTAGGCAATGCAAAAAGCGATGCGTTAAACAAGGGCCGCCATGTTCAGCAAAACATCGATCCCAAAGAGCTGGCTCTATTTGACTAATGTCGGTGTAAGCGATGACTGTAAACGTCAAGGTCAGTTCCTTTTTTAATTATAATTAGTTATTCTTACTCGCCAAAATAAACAGCGGTTAATTATGATGGAGTCAGTTCTACCATGGATATTGATAATATTCCGATTCAACAAGATAATCCACAGCGTATTATTCGCCATAAAATAACTCGCTTATTAGCTAAACGTGAACATAGTTATGCCGAGTTATTGCAAAAACTTGAAGTATTAGCATTACCAGAACACGATGTGACTCATGTATTACAGCAATTTGTAGCAAAAGATATTCAATCGGATGCGCGTTTCACCTTTCATTTTGTCAGAAATTGTATGGCCAAAGGGCAAGGTTTATCGCGAATTAAACAAGCACTGTATCCTCATCAAATAGATGAAAGTATGCTTAACGAAGCATTAGCAGAACTGCAACCAGATTGGTTTGCACTCGCTTATCAAGTGAAATGCAAAAAATACGCAGCTTATCCTGAAACTGACTGGACGTTAAAACAAAAACAAATGCGCTTTTTGCAGTACCGAGGGTTTAATCAAGAACAAATATCCCACGCAGTCGACTATCAAGAAAATTTTTAAAACATTTTGCCTATAAAACATTAATCTAGTGTTAATTATGCACAAAAATTGTGTTAGATTACACGATTAATTTTTAGTGAAATTTTTTTCCTGCATTTATTATTGCATCTTCAAAGGATTATCCATGACGCGTTCAACTGCCCAAATTAGACAGGCATTCTTAGATTATTTTGGTCAACAAGGTCATCAATCTGTGGCTTCTTCATCACTCGTTCCTAGTGATGATCCGACGCTGTTATTTACTAACGCCGGTATGAACCAATTTAAAGATGTCTTTTTAGGCGCAGAACAGCGTAGTTATAGCCGTGCAGTTTCATCTCAGCGCTGTGTTCGTGCTGGTGGTAAACATAATGACTTAGATAATGTTGGTTATACCGCACGTCACCACACATTTTTTGAAATGTTAGGTAATTTTAGCTTTGGTGATTACTTTAAAACGGATGCGATTAAATTTGCGTGGACGTTTTTAACCAAAGAACTAGGTCTACCTGCTGACAAATTACTAGTGACAGTATATGCGGAGGATGATGAAGCCTTTGCTATTTGGGAAAACGAAATCGGTTTACCTGCAGATAAAATTATTCGTATTGCCACTTCAGATAACTTTTGGTCTATGGGTGATACGGGACCTTGTGGCCCATGCTCTGAAATATTTTATGACCATGGTGCGCATATTTGGGGGGGGCCTCCTGGTTCACCAGAAGAAGATGGTGATCGCTTTATCGAGATTTGGAACTTAGTATTTATGCAGTTTAATAAATCTGCAGACGGTACTATGGAGCCATTACCTAAACCATCTATTGATACCGGAATGGGTCTAGAGCGTATTTCTGCGATTTTGCAAAATGTGCACAGTAACTACGAAATTGATATTTTCCAAGCGCTTATCAAAGCAGCTGCAAAAATTGTTGGGACTGATGATCTGAATGATAAATCATTACGAGTGATCGCTGACCATATTCGTTCTTGCAGTTTCTTGATTTGTGACGGAGTAATGCCATCCAATGAAGGTCGTGGCTATGTATTACGTCGCATTATACGTCGTGCAGTTCGCCATGGATATAAACTAGGTGCTCAGGATATCTTCTTTTATAAGTTAGTCGGTGCATTATCGGTGCAAATGGGTGAGGCATACCCAGAGTTAGTAGATCAATTACCGGTTATCGAAAAAGTATTACGAGTAGAAGAAGAACAGTTTTCTAAAACTCTAGAACGCGGTATGAATATATTATCGCAAAGTTTAACTGAGTTAGATGGCACAGTTATCCCTGGTGATGTTGTATTTAAATTGTATGATACTTATGGTTTTCCTGCGGATTTGACCGCTGATGTAGCTCGTGAACAAAGCTTCACGATTGATGAGGCTGGTTTCAAAGCTGCAATGCAAGCTCAACGTGCACGTGCCCAACAAGCGAGTAATTTTGGTACTGATTACAACGAAACCTTAAAAATAACCCACAGCACAGAATTTACAGGCTATGGTAAAACTCAAGAGCAAGCCAAGGTTCTAGAAATTATTGTCGACAACCAAACGGTAGAAACTATCGAAGCTGGGCAGCAAGGTATTGTCATTTTGGATACCACTGCATTTTACGCAGAGTCAGGTGGTCAAGCAGGTGACTGCGGATCATTATTAAGTAATGATATAAATGTATTCACGGTTACTGATACCAAAAAAATAGCCAATGCATTTGGTCACCAAGGGGTAGCCAAAGCAAGTATTAGTATAGGACAGTCACTCTTGACTGTTGTAGATAGTACAAGACGTGATGCAATTAAATTAAATCATAGTGCGACGCATCTATTACATGCTGCGCTAAGACAGTTACTTGGTGATCACGTTAGTCAAAAAGGCTCATTAGTGGATGATGACAAGTTACGTTTCGATTTTGCACATTTTGAAGCAATAACGTCAGAGCAGTTGAATACGATTGAACAGCTTGTCAATGAACAGGTAAGAGCGAATCATCAGTTAAACACACAACTAATGGATCTTGATGAAGCAAAAGCTTCTGGTGCGATGGCATTGTTTGGTGAAAAATACGATGAAAAAGTGCGTGTTGTCTCTATGGGAGAATTCTCAACTGAACTTTGTGGCGGTACTCATGTCAATCAAACTGGCGATATTGGTTTGTTTAAACTAACATCTGAAAGTGGCATTGCATCAGGTGTACGTCGGATTGAAGCAATTACCGGTGCTACAGCACTTGCCTATGTGCAACAACAAGCACAAGTATTGCAAAATGCAGCTAATTTATTAAAAGTTGAACCTTTTAACATTGTAGATCGTATAACAAGCATTCAAGATTTACTCAAGGTAACTGAAAAATCTTTGAGTCAAGCTAAACAAAAACTAGCGAGCCAACAAGGATCGGATCTAGTTAGTAAAGTTCAAGTTATTAAAGGTCAAAATGTTTTAGTCGCAAACTTACCAGGCGTAGAAGCTAAAGCTTTACGCGGTATGTTAGATGAACTAAAACAAAAAGTTTCTACAGGTATCATCGTATTAGGTGTACCTGGTGAAGGAAAGGTTAACTTAATCGCTGGTGTTACAAGTGATTTAGTTAATCAAGTAAAAGCAGGTGAACTGGTTAACTTTGTTGCATCTCAAGTAGGTGGCAAGGGTGGTGGTAGACCTGATATGGCTCAAGCCGGTGGCACTCAACCTGAAAATTTAGAACATGCTCTCACGTCAGTGTATGATTTTATTTCAGAAAAAATTTAGTGTTTTCTTAAACTTGTACTTATAATTAGGAAAAGTAATTTTGATGTGACCAAAATTACAGGGAAATAAGAAAACAGGTTTTTGTTTTCTAAAACATGGATGAATAATAAAAAGGAATAGGAGCAAAAATGCTTATCTTGACTCGTCGTGTTGGAGAAACTTTGATGGTAGGTGACGAAGTCACCGTTACTGTATTAGGTGTTAAAGGCAACCAAGTAAGAATTGGTGTGAATGCGCCAAAAGAAGTATCAGTTCATCGTGAAGAAATTTACATGAGAATACAGGCAGAAAAAGGCACTTCTGGTATGGCTAATAACCAAGAGTAGTACCTTATTTGTACCTGAGTATTAAAAAGACCGATGTTCACATCGGTTTTTTTATGAGTAAACTTATATATATCAATGGGTTAATAAATAAATGCATTTTTTATTAAAAAGACTCTTGAACAATTAGATTAAGTCTGTAGAATGCGCTCCTCGCTTGAGGCAACAACGGCAAGTCGGCAACGACAGAGCCAGTAGCAGCAAGCGTTTGAAGATGTTTTAGTTAGATGGTTTGATTGATGATTCATTAAGAAAAACTTCAAATAAAACGTTGACAACCAGATTCAAAAGCGTATTATACGCATCCCGATTGAGAGGGGCTACAAGCCAGCTCAT
>JAQWNF010000039.1 GCA_029246415.1 Glaciecola sp. | reverse complement strand
ATGAGCTGGCTTGTAGCCCCTCTCAATCGGGATGCGTATAATACGCTTTTGAATCTGGTTGTCAACGTTTTATTTGAAGTTTTTCTTAATGAATCATCAATCAAACCATCTAACTAAAACATCTTCAAACGCTTGCTGCTATTGGCTCTGTCGTTGCCGACTTGCCGTTGTTGCCTCAAGCGAGGAGCGCATTCTACAGACTTAATTCTATTCGTCAACACTCAAATACACTTTATTTGTATTTTTATGCATTATTAATGAATATCGCACTCTAATGCTTAAAAAGTAATCATTAGCTAGCTATTTATAGGACTATTTAACAGTACATAAGCTTGAATCTGTGAAAAGTTGCACAAAATACCTATAAGAGTAAAATGTTTTTGCCTTTTGCATTTCATTATTATAACAACAAGGGTCATTTATGAAATCGTCTAACGTCACAAGCTATACTCTTATAGCAATTATCACTGTTGCAGGATTTGTTGCAATTACTTTCTTCTCGGATGCAGTCTCTCCCCAATACGCTTTTGCTGCAGGTGCTGTTATCTCTGGTATACTAGTATCATTAGTTAAAACAACCAGTTCTACTGAAGAATCAGTCGAAACCAATGATTTAACTACCTTATATATAGGTAACCTAAACTATAAAGTGAATGAGAACGCTATAAAGGCGTATTTCGAACAATATGGTTATGTAGATTCAGTTCGTTTAATGAAAGATCGTAAAACTGGTCGTCGCAAAGGCTTTGGCTTTGTTGAAGTTGAAGCTAATGCTGCTGATAAAATGATAACAAAACTGAATGATTCAGTTTTCGAAGAACGCACCTTACGCGTGCGTCTTGCCAAAGAGAAAGTTGAAGATTAATTAGTATGTCCGAATATACCCGTCAGCTTGCTGATAAAGAATCTCGCGTCAGAGATTTACTCTCCCCTTTTATTAATAAAGGGGAGTCATACCTCTCTCTTGATACCTATGCTTCACCAGAGCAACATTACCGTCAACGTGCCGAATTTAGAATATGGCATGAAGGTGATGATTTGTATCACATCATGTTTAATCAAGAAACCAAGCAACAGTACCGAGTTGATTCCTTTCCTATCGCGTCTTTACTAATCAACCAGGTTATGGCTGAAGTTATTAACAAGGTTAAGGTTAATCCTGTCTTACGCAAAAAGCTCTTTCAAATAGATTATTTGAGTGCCACAACGAATCAAATTGTCGTATCTATGCTATATCACACGCAATTAGGTTCAGAATGGGAAGTCGCAATTACCACACTGCAACAAGAATTATCGGCGCACTATAATGTACACTTTATTGGCCGTGCAAAAAAACAAAAACTGATTATGTCCCAAGATTTTGTTACTGAGCAATTATCTATCCATAGTAAGGTATACACATTTAAGCATATTGAAAACTCGTTTACTCAGCCAAATGCACAAGTAAACTGTCATATGATTGAATGGGTAGCAACTCATACCCAGGATATCCCAGGGGATTTATTAGAGTTATATTGTGGTGCAGGTAATTTTACTATTCCGCTAAGTGATTACTTTGATAATGTCGTCGCAACCGAAATATCTAAAACCTCAGTTAACGCAGCCCAGTTTAATATCGCAGCTAATCATTTAGACAACTGCACCATACTGCGTATGTCGAGTGAAGAGTTTGTGCAAGCTAAAAACAAAGAGCGTGAATTTAGGCGCCTTGCGGATGTCAATTTAGATGAGTATAACTTTTCAACGGTTCTGGTCGATCCACCTCGTGCAGGACTAGATAGTGAGACCATTGCCATGATTAGCAACTATGACAATATCATTTATATTTCATGTAACCCTGACACTTTAGCTGATAATCTAGCAACATTGACGCTAACACATGAAATTGTGAGAAGTGCGTTATTTGATCAGTTTCCATTCACACACCATATTGAAAGTGGCGTCATACTAAAAAAGCGTTAAGTCAAATTGTATAGATTCATAATCTACTTCGGTTTAAACTGCCGCACTCCAAGTTGCACAAACATTAACTGATGCTTTACCTTTTCAGCAATAACAATTTGTTGATTCGGTTGAGCATCTAATGCTTGAGCACCCGCACTAAACACAATCATCACCATAGCTTCTGATTGTAAATCGGCAAGTTGCTGTGAAATTTTCTGTCGATGCATAATATAATCCGACAATTCCTTAATAAAATGTTGAATTTCACGTTGAACTGCGGAGCGAAACTCTGCTGATGTCCCAGTATGTTCACGCAGTAGTACCCGAAAGACATTTTTGTTTTCATTAATAAACTCCATCAATGTATCAACAGAAGTATCAATCGCATTGGATTCTTGAGTTATACGTCGACGCGCACTACGCATTAACTGCCTGAGCATTAATCCAGCTTCATCAACCAGTGTCATACCCAAATCGTTCACATCTTTAAAGTGTCGATAAAATGACGTAGGTGCAATACCTGCGTTTCTAGCTATTTCCCTAAGTGACAGAGAAGACAGACTTTTTTCTGCATCCAAACACGCAAAAGCCGCATTTATAATGTTCTGGCGTGTCTCTTGCTTCTGTTGTTCACGACTCTTTTTTGCCGTCATGGATTATTAATTCCTTGCTAAAACGGGATAACTCAATTACATTAAGCTTACACTTGTACGCTGAAATATAAAGCTTTAATTTAAAATAGTAAAAATACCCTATGAAAAAACCCCCTATAATAGTATTCAACGTTGTACTCTTTACCGTACTTACTCTAATCAGTGTGATTGGCGTTCCTTACTGGGCGCTGACTTACGGTTTCAATACTTTTGAAATTGTCACGACCGTCGTATTGTTCTTCTTTACTGGTATGTCAATTACCGCAGGATATCACCGCTTATGGTCTCACAAAGCGTATGAAGCGAATGCACTCGTTAAGTTTGTCTTAGCTGTTGGTGGTGCAATGACACTACAAAATAGCATTTTACATTGGGCTTCAGACCACCGTGTGCATCACCGTCATGTAGATGTAAACGATAAAGACCCCTATTCAGCAAAGCGTGGTTTTTGGTTCTCACATATCGGTTGGATGCTCCGAGAGTATCAAGCTGAACGTTACACCGATTATTCGAACTGTAGAGATCTACAAAAAGACAAAATCGTAATGTGGCAACATAATTACTACGTTCCTATTGTCCTAGTTTCTAATATTGCTATCACAGCATTATTAGGCTACTTAAATGGCAGTGTCTTAGGTATGATGTTACTAGCGGGGATCTGTCGTATCGTATTAGTCCATCATGTAACTTTCTTTATTAACTCACTATGTCACATTTGGGGTAAGCAACCTTACACGGATTGTAATACCGCAAAAGATAACAGTATTTTAGCCTTATTTACTTTTGGAGAGGGTTATCACAACTATCATCATATTTTCGAATACGATTATCGTAACGGAATTAAATGGTGGCACTATGACCCAACTAAATGGGTTATCAAAGCCTTGTCTTTAATTGGATGGACCAAAAATTTACGTAAGTGTCCTGAAGATAAGATCCAACAAGCCAAATTTGCCATGCAATTACAGTTTGCGAAAGAAAAACTAGAGCACCGTTACCCCAACCCTGAAGAGGTTATTGCAAAGCTTGAAGCCGAATACGAACTGTTGGTCACCAAGTGTAATGAATACTACCTGAGTAAAAAACGTTTAATGCGTATACAGCAAAGACAGCTTAAACGAACAGTAGATAGTATTGATATGCACACCAAATGCGAAGAGCTAAAAGCAGCATTCCAAGCACAAAAATTGCGTTTTAATTCACTTATCAGTATGCCTCTACAGCCAGCTTAAGCTGCACAAGGCATGACTATAAGTTCAAGCACTGGTACAATAAGCCGATAACGATTTGTTATTGGCTTTTTTTTGGAATTTGATTTATGCCCCACGCCCATATTATGTTTGATGCTGTTGTCATTGGTACCGGTCCTGGAGGTGAAGGTGCAGCAATGCAACTCGCCAAGGCAGGTAAAAACGTTGCCGTGATTGAGCGCTACGAACATGTTGGTGGTGGCTGTACGCATTGGGGAACCATTCCTTCAAAAGCGTTGCGTCATTCAGTTAGCCGTTTGGTCGAATATAACCAATCACCGCTATTTAACCAAGAAGACGCTAGCCGTCATTTGACGTTTGCAGAGATCATGACCCATGCCAGTGATGTGATACGCAAACAAACTAAATTGCGCGGGAGTTTTTATGACCGCAACAAAGTCACCTTAATCCACGGTGAGGCTTCATTTATTGATGCCAATACACTTTTGATTAATCGTGCAGATGGAACTCAAGAGCAAATTAAAGGCAAGCAATTTGTGATTGCCACGGGCTCTCGTCCATATACCCCGCCGGATATTGATTTCTCTCATCCTAGGATCTACAACTCAGATACGATTCTATCGTTAAATCACGATCCTAAAAATATGATCATCTATGGTGCAGGGGTAATAGGTACAGAGTATGCTTCGATATTCAGAGGCATGGGTGTCAAAGTTGACTTACTCAACACTCAAAATCGTCTACTTAGTTTCTTGGACGATGAAATTTCCGATTCTTTAAGTTATCACTTATGGAACAGCGGCGTTGTTATTAAGCACAACGAGACTTATGCCACAGTAGAAACATTTGATGATTGTGTCATCGTTACGACTGATTCAGGTAAAAAATTACGCGCTGATTGTTTGTTGTTTGCTAACGGACGTTCGGGTAATACCGAAATGCTTAACCTAGAAGAAGTTGGCTTGACCCCTGATTCACGTGGTCAGCTTAAAGTAAACGAAAGTTATCAAACAGAAGCTAAACATGTCTTTGCAGTCGGTGATGTGATTGGTTACCCTAGCTTAGCATCTGCTGCGTATAATCAAGGACGCTTTGCTGCTGAGGCAATGCTATCTGAAAAAGCCCATAACAGCTTAGTTCAAGATATCCCAACTGGTATTTATACCATTCCAGAAATTTCCTCAGTGGGCAAAACCGAGCAAGAATTAACCGCAGCTAAAGTTCCCTATGAAGTAGGGCGCGCTCAGTTTAAACACTTAGCTCGCGCTCAGATTGCCAATACAATGGTAGGAAGCCTAAAAATACTGTTTCATATAGAGACAAAAGAAATATTGGGGATCCATTGTTTTGGTGAAAGGGCATCAGAGATCATTCACATTGGCCAAGCTATTATGCAACAGCCCGGTGAACATAATACGATTGAGTATTTTGTTAACACCACGTTTAACTATCCAACGATGGCAGAAGCTTATCGAGTAGCGGCATTAAACGGGTTAAATAGAGTATTTTAAACCTTTAAATACAAACCCCATACTGAGTAATCAATATGGGGTTTGTCTATGATGATAATTTGATATCTGGCGAATCATTATTCTGCTGCATTTGTAACGTGTTGGATAATTCGTTAAAACGTAATGGCTTTGCATACAAAAAACCTTGCACTTCATCACAACCCAACGATTCAAGATACTCTGCCTGCTCCTCGCGTTCAACCCCTTCAGCAATTGTTTTAAGATTTAGCTTTTGTGCCAAGGTTATAACCGTTTCCGCTAATATTGCGGGATGTGCATGAGAACAACTTTTGATAAACGAGCGATCAATTTTCAACCGATTCAACGGCATCTTTTGTAAATAACTCATAGAAGAAAAACCCGTTCCAAAATCATCTATCGCAATATACACGCCCAAATTGCGTAAGAGGTGTAAACTCTCAATCACAATTTGAGGTTCATCCATCAAAATATTTTCGGTAATTTCTAATTCTAGTCGCGTCGGTTCAATATCATATTCTGTTAGCATATCTTTGACTTTTTGAACAAAATCTCGATTTCGTAACTGCATTATAGATACATTAACCCCAACTCGAATATCATTCACACCTTGTTGATTGAGCCGTTTTATCGCGGTTAAACTCTCACGCAATACCCAATACCCCATATCCACAATTAACCCTGAGTATTCTGCTAAAGGAACAAAGATATCTGGCGCAATAAAGCAACCATGCCCATCAGGCCAACGCAGCAATGCTTCAACACCTACAATTCGTTTGGTTTTAAAATCTAGTTGCGGTTGATACCATACTTGTAATTTACGTTGCTCATAAGCGATTGATAATTTACGTATGTGTTCTAAACGCCATGCAGTATGAGATTCTAATTCAGAATTGTACCAACGGTAATTTAATCCTGCTTTTTTCTTGGCTAGGTTGAGAGCGATATTGCAGCGCTTAATGATGTTTAACCCACTATCAAACTCACTCTCAATTTTGCATAATCCCATAGAAACACTTACCGGTAATGCATATTGCCCAGCGCGAAATGGAGCGTCAAACTTCTCATTAATTTGATTGGGTAATAAATACTTTGCAGGCCCTAAAAAACCAAACACATCAGCGCCGATCCTAGCTAATTTAACCGTTTCATGAAATGAGGCGCGTAACCGCTTTGAAATAGCTTTGAGTAGTAAATTACCAACGTCTTGCCCTAGTCCATCATTGATATCAGAAAAATGATTGATGTCAACCAATACAACATGCAAGCCATCATTACTGGTTGAATAGTCAGGGTTGTTTAACAAATTAATAAAATCATTACGATTAGGTAAATGTGTGAGCTGGTCACTATAGGCGGTTGACCGCAAATGGATAACTTCGACAATAGAGATATAACCAGATGAAATACTCGATAAAAAAAATTGCAGTGTCTTATAAAGGCTATCTTCTTTAGTAAGATGGGCTTTGACGTATAGCGCCATTTGAAAGTCTGTAGAAATGAAATACAAAACACTTTCATTTTCCAATAACAGTTCATGTTTTAAAGTAAACGCATCTTCTAATAGTTTCTCAACATGCGGATCACTGAGCTGGTTGAGAGAATGATTAAACAGATTATCATTTTTACCCGCCACACCACAAAAGCGAATATTAGATTCACGGCGATCAAATAACGAACCTAATTTGGCACAAATAATATCTTCTTTATGCAGTCCATAGAGTGTCGCAATTTGCGAAATCACTCCGTCGCAAAAATCATTCAACGAACTTTGTTTAAAAAAATTGGTTGCTGAGCCAATAATTTTATTCAGGCTTTCAACATCCTGTTCATCTGCAATTCGGGCTGGAACGAATTCAGGATTATTTATTGGTATTGATACCGCTGATTGAGTCGATTTAAGTGTCATGACGCTTCCTATTGCTCATTTTTTAAGTATAGGATAGGTTTGAGAATTTTATTTTGTATCTATAAAAAAAAAATGAAAAAGGCCTAAACACATCAATATTTAGGCCTTCGTAGACAAAACTTTGGTTTCTGTGACAAGAACTTGATTGATTAAGTACTTATTTGACTTTGAGCGATATTAAATACCATCACCAAATTCATGCAGCCCACATTCGCGTTTTAAACCAAAGAAACGCGTGTCTTCTTCTGTCATTCCCGCTTCTAATGCACGAGTAGTGTGCCAATCACCAATCGATACATAACCTTTTTCCCATAGAGGATGATAAGGTAAGTCATGGGCTTTTAGGTATTCGTGTAATTGCTTATTGGATTGATCAATAATCGGATATACCTTAGTCTGCGCACCGATGTTTTGTAGTACCGCAAGTTTACTCCGGCCAGCTGATTGTGAACGACGTAACCCCGCAAACCAAGTACCGACTTGCAATTCGCGTAATGCTCGTTGCATTGGCTCTACTTTGTTCATTTGATTGTATTGTTCAATGCCCGCGACACCTTCTTCCCACAGTTTACCGTAGGAGGCTTCTTGCCATGCTGCGCTTTTAGTGGCGCTAAACACCTGTAAATTGAGGTTAAGTCGAGTCGTCAATTCATCAATAAATTGATACGTTTCGGCAAACAAATACCCCGTGTCAGTCAACACCACCGGCGTACCAGGCGCAACGGTGTTGATTAAGTGCAACATCACTGCTGATTGCGCGCCAAACGATGACGATACAATCGCTTGTTCAGGCAAGTGTTTAAATGCCCATTCTACGCGTTGTACCGGCGATAACGATTCAAGCGCAGTATTATGTTGATCTAATTGATTCATAATATCACTCTCAAATGGTTGATTAAGTAGTGTGTTAGGCATAAAAATCCTTAGCCGAATCTACTACTTCCGCTACCACACCAGCACGGATAACAAAATCACCAAAGCATTCATTGGCTTGACGCTCTTGTGCCCATTGACCAATTAGCTCATCCAAAATAGACATGATTTGTGTATCTGTGATGTTCTCTTTATACATTTTAGGGATACGAGTACCGGCTTTATTGCCGCCTAAGTGTAAGTTATATTTACCCGGTCCTTTTCCGACTAAGCCAACTTCAGCCAACATCGCTCGGCCACAGCCATTTGGACAGCCTGTTATGCGATAAATAATACTTTCATCTGCGATACCATGTTTGGCTAACATGCCTTCAATTTCGGTCACTGCATCAGGTAAATAACGCTCTGCTTCAGCCATCGCTAATGGACAAGTCGGTAACGATACACACGCCATAGAATCTTTGCGCTGATTACTGACTGACGGCATTAACCCATTGGCTTTTGCTAAGGCATCAATTTGATCTTTCAACTCAGGCGTAACGCCAGCAATGACTAAATTTTGGTTCGCTGTCATGCGGAACTCACCAGAATGGATCTCCGCAATCGCTTTACAACCTGACTTCAGGGTTTTACTTGGATAATCTAAAATACGGCCGTTTTCGATGAAACAAGTTAAATGATGATTGCCATCAACCCCTTCCACCCAACCAAAACGGTCGCCACGTCCAGTAAACTCGAAATCTTTAGCGGCTGCAAATTGTACATTTGCGCGTTTTTCCACTTCCGCTTTAAACGTCTCAACGCCTACTCGCTCAAGGGTATATTTGGTTTTTGCATTTTTTCGATTAACACGGTTACCCCAATCACGTTGCGTTGTAACTACCGCCTCCGCAATCGCCAAGGTATCATCTAAGCCGATGAAACCAAAGTTATCCGCTTTGCGTGGGAAAGTTGCAAGATCACCATGAGTCATTGCTAAGCCACCACCTACTAGCACGTTAAAACCAATTAACTTGCCATTATCTTGGATCGCAACAAAGTTCAAATCGTTAGCATGCACATCAACGTCATTTTGTGGCGGGATCACAACAGTCGTTTTAAATTTACGAGGTAAGTAATTTGAGCCTAAAATTGGCTCGACATCTGTCGTTTCGACTTTCTCTCCATCTAACCATACCTCTGCATAAGCACGAGTTTTAGGTAATAGATGCTCAGATATTTTAGTTGCCCACGCATAGGCTTCTTGATGAAAATGCGACACTTCTGGATTAGAAGTACACAACACATTACGGTTCACATCTCCTGCAGTTGCAATCGAGTCGATACCAACCGCATTAAGTGTTTGGTGCATGAGTTTCATATGCGGCTTCAAGACCCCATGAAACTGAAAGGTTTGACGCGTCGTTAAGCGAATTGATCCATACATAGTGTAGTCATCAGCAAACTTATCAATTGCCAACCATTGAGTAGGAGAAATTACCCCGCCAGGTAAGCGCGCCCGCAACATCACGTTGTGTAACGGCTCTAGCTTTTGCTTCATGCGTTCGGCACGAATATCGCGGTCATCTTGCTGATACATGCCATGAAAACGAATCAATTGGAAGTTATCACTTGTGAAACCACCAGTCATATCATCTGTTAAATCTTTGGCAATGGTACCACGTAGAAAATTGCTTTCACCTTTGATACGTTCATTGACGGCTAATTTACCTTCAACGATAAGGTTTTTGTTGTCACTCATTAGTAGACATCCTTTTGATAACGTTTTGCTTTGCGTAAGGCAAGAAGACTTTTCTTAGCTTCATCAGCCGTTTGCTTACCATGAGTTTTATATATATCTAATAATGCTTGTTCGACGTCTTTTGCCATATGATTGGCATCGCCACAGACATAAAAATGAGCGCCTTGCTCCAGCCATTCAAAGACTTGAGCACCTTGCTCTACTAAACGATGTTGAACATATATTTTCTCAACTTGGTCACGCGAAAATGCTAAGCTTACCTTAGATAACAAGCCTGATTTTACATAGCCTTGCCATTCAGTCTGGTATAAGAAATCTTGGGTAAAATTAGGGTTACCGAAGAATAACCAGTTTTTACCTTCCGCGCCTTGCGCATCACGCTCTTGCATGAACGCTCTAAATGGGGCAATACCAGTCCCTGGGCCAACCATAATCACTGGTGTATTTGGATCTGCAGGTAAACGGAAATTATCATTATTTTCCACGTAAACCTTAACCGCAGCACCTTCTTCTAAGCGTTTGGACAAGTAACCCGATGCTCCGCCTTGATGAATAAAACCATGTGCTTCATATTCAACTAACGCAACCGTTAAGTGAACTTCATCTTCAACTTCAGCCTGACTTGACGCTATCGAATACAAACGTGCAGTTAAGGGACGACATGCATCCACTAATTGCTGAGCCGTAATCGCAACTGGATAATCAATCGCAATATCGACAATTTGACGCGGCACCAAATATTCACGTAATACAGTTTTATCAGCTAGTAGCTCGGTAAGACCTGCATCTTGGGTGGAATCAGCTAAAGCTTTGATAAATGTTGGATAGGCTAACGTTAATTCGCATTTTTCAGTGAGTGCGTCGCTCAGTGATAGTGAAGCGTCTGCAACTGTCACTGTTGCGTTTGCATCTAAGCCATACGCACCAATAATACGCGCCACGACGTCTGCATCATTTAAGAAATACACACCTAACGCATCACCCGCCTGATATTGAATACCCGAGTCTTCTAAAGAAATTTCGATATGACGAATATCTTTGACTGAGTCACGACCGGTAATTTTTTGACTTGCTAATAATGTACCTGAAAATGGATTTTTCTTAGTATAAATACTTGCAACACTGGCTGTGTTGGCAGCGGCAGCAACTGGTACTTGTGTGGCTTTTGCGGTTAAATCATCTTTGATCTTGGCTAGGATATCGTCTTGCCACTTTGCCGCAGCGCTATCGTAATCCACATCGCAATCTACACGTTCTATCACCGCTGTTGCGCCTAAGGTCGCTAAACGCGTATCAAAATCTTTGGCCGTTTGGCAGAAGAACTCATAGCTGGTATCGCCTAAACCCAATACTGCATATTTTAAATTAGGTAATTTAGGCGCTTTTTTCGAGCCTAAAAACTCATGTAATTCAACCGCATCATCAGGTGCTTCACCTTCACCATGAGTCGAGACGACTATGGCAACGTGCGTTTCATTTTTAATTTGACGAGGTTTGTAGTCAGCCATTGATACAACAGTTGCAGGAATACCCGCTTCAGATGCTTTGGCTTGATACGCAACAGCTATGCCTTTGGCATTACCCGTTTGCGAGCCATATATAATAGTTAAATTACCAGCTGGCTCTGCTGCTGCAACAGCACTAATTTGCTGTGGAGCTGCTAAAGCAGGGTCCTGTGCCGCGGCCAATCCAGCCATATAACCACTCATCCAAGTGAGTTGATTTGCATTTAAGCCGTTTATAGCTTGTGTTATTTGATTTAATTGGCTTGGGTCGATTAATCCACCCGTACCAAGATTGTTATGATTTGACATTTTATAGGGTACCTCATCAAGAATAATGCAAGGCTACGTTAACTTCTTAAGAAGATAAAAGAATAAATAGCGCTTTTTTATTACTTAATGGACTAAACAGAAAAAAGCCAACGTAAATGAATCATTTATGTCGGCTTAGGAATGGTAAAGCAGCGCTTATTTTACTCAGAAATGAAATTCAACACCCGCGAACACACCGCTAAAATCGAGCTCAGTATAAACGCTATCTAAGTCTTCTAACTCAATATTCAATGCACGGTAACCGAGTTGAAAGCTTAAGTTAAGGGCTAGACTGTCAATCGCTCGATACTCAATGGCAGCTTGCATATCACTGATGGTTTGGTCGTTGAACGATAAGTAGTTACCCTCAGCAAAAATTGACCAGTTAGTAAACGGTAATCCTAACTCGGCACGCGAGTAAGCCATTGGTACAAAGCCGTTAAAACTAGCATCTGAGACTGAGCCCGTATCGCGATCGACAACCGTGATAATACCGTCGATGTTCTTAGCATTAATCCCAAGATCAATGCTAATTAAATCATTATCTAAAATTTCATAATACAAAATATAGTCAGTAGTGGTAACAGTAAACTCAGTACCCAGATCAGCACTTACCGCATAGTCTTGCCCTGCAAAACTAAAATCATTAGACAATACACCGCCACCACTCGTATCTAATGACGTGCGGATTACTTTGGCATTTGGGATCAAAGGAACAAAATGCTCTAAAGCAATGTAAAACGAGCTATTGCGCTCATCATCAAATGAAAATGTTGCTAAGTCGTTATTAGTAGCAAATGAACCTTCGGTTTCCATAGCCCACATTTGCCCACCGGCATAAACACCTAAGAGGGTATCTGCCTGAGCCATACTCGTTGTCAATGCGCCTAACGCTAAAACTGCACTACCGAGTTTAGCAAGTTGATTCATGTTGTTTTATCCTTGGTTTAATAATTCTGAGAGTTCAATCAACGCTGCATTTGCACGTGATATATAATTTGCCATAACTAGCGAATGATTGGCTACAATACCAAAACCACTGCCATTTAAAATGAACGGACTGAACACCGCCTCTTGGGTGGCTTCTAATTCGCGGATGATCTGACGTAAGCTAACTAATGCGTTTTTCTTTTCCAGTACATCAGCAAAATCAATCTCTACGGCTTTTAAAAAATGAATTAACGCCCAAGACATGCCGCGTGCTTGGTAGAAATTATCATCGAGCAACCACCAGCTTGTTTTCGTTTGTTTGTGTTCAGGTGTAAAAGTAGATTGCGTTGCCGCCGGATCGCCTGCTAAGTTAGTATCAATCACATCACTACCAACACTAGCTGATAATTTTTGTGACATGCTACCAAGGCGTTTTTCGACTTCTTTGAGCCAATCCCGCAGGTTGTCAGCACGCGCATAAAACTGACTATTGCCTTTACTGACATCGGCTAAATCTGCACGGTATAATTTAATCAAATCAAACGCTTCTTGATATTGTGATTCGGCAGATGGCAAGATCCAATTAGTGCTATCAATATTAAGATTAGGCTGTGCTTTAACTAGGTATTCATTTTCGACTGATTGCGATTGCGAGCGGGAGAAATCCTTACGCAAGGATAAGGTGATATCGCGTAACATCTCTAGCACACCAAACTCCCAAGCAGGCATATTATCTAGGAGCACCGAAGGCGGCAACATATCATTAGATAAGTAACCACCAGATTTATGCAACAACGTATCACCCACATCGATGACCGCAGTAGTAGTGGCAACACCCGTCACTGGTTGTAAATTTGTATCTTGAGTGAATGCGGCGACGCTAGCTTTGACGGAAAACGTATCGGGAGAAAAACTCCAATACACACCGAGGAGCCAGAGTACTACTAGTACACCACCCAGTGTGGATAAGATTTGTTTCGGAGAAAAATAATCGTTCATAGCTGTCCTTTATGCTACTGCTAATACAAGTAGCTTAATTATAACAGGGTTTTGTCAGGGTTGCGTTTCTTTAGTATTAAATATCAGACATTCACAATGTCTATTAGACCTTGCGGCCGAACTTACCGTGTTTTTAACAACAACACGGCAAGTACATAAGCAAGGGCAACCGCAACAGGCGCCATTAAAAATCCAACAGCCGTTGCTCCTCTAACCCAGTTAGGGTGTATATCGAAATGCCTTGCGATCCCAGCACATACGCCGCTGACCATGGCACGGCGACCATCGCGATATAATCGATTTAGTTGATATGATTCACGCATAATAATTTCCTCTTAATGCTTTATTTGTATAACCCCAGCATCTGCTGTTAAGCAACATGCTGCGTAGTTTTGGCTGTTGCCGACTGCATGCTAGCTTTAAGTTGAGCTAGTTCGGCTTCAATACTGTCATTTTGTTCTAAAGCAGCAAACTGTTGTTCCAGTGCCGAAGCGGACGTCACCACATCATAAGCCTCTACTTGCGCCTCTAAATCTTCAATTTTACGCTCATAAGATTCAAACTTTTCAATCGCATGATCAATATCATACTGCGCTTGCTTATTTTTCGCTTTTAATCGTGTTGCACTGGTCACTTCACGTGTATTGAGTATTTTTTGCTTAGCGCGCGCCTCGGTTAACTTCGCATTCAGGCGCTGAGCATCGGCCTCTAGTCCTTGTAAATTCTCATTGATTACCGTTAATTGCTCTTCTAACACTTGTTGCTCTTCGATACATTGTTGCTTTTGCACTATTGCCGCGCGAGCTAACTCGTCTTTGTTATGCTCAATGGCTAATGTTGCTTTACCAGCCCAGTGCTGTGCATCTTTTGCTAAGCGAGCAATCTTGCGCGTAAATTGTTTTTTCTCTGCGATATTACGTGCTGAGATAGTGCGTAATTCAACTAACGTTTCTTCCATTTCTTGGATAATCAAACGCATGACTTTTTGTGGATCTTCGGCTTTATCCAACATCGCATTGATATTAGATTGCACGATGTCATTCATTCTTGTAAACATTCCCATAATCATCTCCTTAGATGGTGAGGTAGGTAGCGTTGCATAATTGCGTTGGTTCCACCTTGTACACTATTTACTAATACAATCCTTATGCCAAACTTGCAACACACTGAATTTATTATGATTTTTTATTTATACAGGAGAATAGTGAAGAAGAGTAAAGGTACGAAATAGTCATTTAGACCATCAAGTGGTCTTTTTCACATAATGTAGCGGGGGTAAATTTAAGCCAAAAAAAACGGACTACCTAAAGTGAGTCCGTTTAGTGAACATTACTTAGCTTAAGTAAGTAATGCTGTAATGAATACAGGGGTTGTTTGGGGAGGAAGCGCCACACCATCACCACTAAAACACCGAATATAAAAGCCAGTACTGGCGCACCGAGCAGTAACATCACATCCATAAAATATAACATGGACGCTTACTCTGCTGTGGCTTTATCAGATTTAATCGCAGTGAGTTGCTCTGATTTTACTAAGCTATCAAGTTGCGCAGCTGAAGGTGCGTTTACTTGAACAATGTCTTGCATTTGAATTCTAGCATTTAGTACAGGTGTATCACCTTGCAAACTAAAATTGTGCGTGGCTGTCAGTACCATCGTTTGCACATCAATATTAATTTCTTGTTTGGTCATCCCCACAGTCTGTTGGACTAAGTGATTAACATACTGTGTTAATGGTACATATTGGTTAGCGGTATTGCCCATAGTAGGGTTAACAACAGCAGTAACAAGAGTAGCGGCAAGTAGAGTAGAAGTTAACATAATCATATTTCCTATTGGTTTTAAGTTGTGCTTAACAGTTATTGTGTAAGTCGTAATAACTATTGCTAAGGTTGTGCCAATATTGAAATATTTCTTAATCTACTGAATTACTTGTATTTTTTATTTGGTATAAAAAATAATATGTGAGCATGTTGTTATTTTAACCAACTCAACTGGTCAAAATAACAACATCGTTAGTCAATTTTACTATCGAGATACGCCTGAGAAGCGGCTTGAGTCTCTAATACCGCATTGAGCGCATCAAATAACACATCGGGTGACGTGTCTTGCCCAATCGCATTCTCACTTAAATAGCGACGCCACACTCGCCCACCGGGTTGACCTTGAAATAACCCCAGCATATGCCTAGCAATATGCCAGACTTTAGTGCCTCGTCCATATTGGATCTCACTCGCCAACTGCTCTACCGTATACGCATGCATACGTTTGACAATCTCAGCACGTGATAATACTGTTTCATTATCACCATAGATGAGTGCATCGACTTCGCTCAATATATACGGATTAGCATACGCTTCACGCCCAATCATCACACCATCAATATACTTAAGATGGGTTTGTGCCTCTGCTAGGGTTTTTACTCCCCCATTAATGCTAATGTGCAGTTGTGGAAATTCTTGTTTGAGTTGATAAACACGGTCATACATCAAAGGAGGCACTTCGCGATTTTGTTTAGGACTTAATCCTTGTAACCACGCTTTGCGCGCATGCACGATAAATGCATTACAGCCGGCATTAGCAACAATATCAATAAAACGAGATAAATCTTCGTACTCATCCATATCATCAATACCGATCCGCGATTTCACCGTCACCGGAATATCCACTTCAGCTTGCATAGTCTTAACACAATCAGCAACGATATTTGGCTCTGCCATTAAACACGCACCAAAACGACCATTTTTAACCCTATCAGATGGACAACCCACATTGATATTGACTTCGTCATAACCATATTCTTGGGCCAGCACCGTGCAACGTGCCATATCAGTAGGATCACTCCCTCCGAGCTGCAACGCCACCGGATGTTCTTGGTCATTAAACGACAAATAATCGCCTTTTCCAAAAATAATCGCGCCAGTGGTCACCATTTCAGTATACAAAACACTATGCTTAGAGATCAGGCGTAAAAAGTAACGGCAATGTTTATCAGTCCAATCAAGCATTGGGGCAACAGAAACGCGGCGTTCTAGGATTCTTGGGGTCAAAATATTGGTAACTCGTGTATTTATAAGTAAAAATTTGATGGCGTATTATAGCATTACTCAAGGAATTAAAAAATAATAAGGCAACACCCTGTACACACATCAACATAATAGTTATTGACCTTACCGCAAAGTTTTCCTAGGATGCGAGCATAATAATAAGGAACAATAATGTCTTGGCTTAAAGCGATCTGTCTATTTCCCATTCACTTTACATTACAAATGCTCAATCTTGGATGGTGGGCCAGTTTGATTGTACTAGTGGGCTTACTTAAATTACTTTCTCCTGTTGCGCGAATTACGCGTTTACTCAATGCGCTGAACGCTCGTTTTGAAATTGCATTTGGCGTGATCAGCATTTTTCTAATTAAACTGTTTAACCGCATCGATATTGACTTGAGCATCGAAGGGGAGCTATCCAAGCAAAACTGGTATTTGATCACGGCAAATCATCGCAGTTATCTCGATATTATTTTATTAATTGGATTAGCCAAAGGACGCTACCCTGCCCCTAAGTTTTTTCTGAAAAAAGAATTAATCTGGCTACCGTTTGTCGGCTTAGGTGCCTGGGCGTTAGACATGCCATTTATGCAACGGCATACGCGCGCTGCGATAGCAAAACGTCCTGAGTTAAAAGGCCAAGATATTGCGACTACCCAAGCAGCATGTGAAAAATATCGCACTACCCCAACCACCATTATCAACTTTGTAGAGGGAACGCGTTTTACCCCAGCCAAACATGCTGATAAACAAAGCCCTTACACTCATTTATTACCGCCTAAAGCAGCAGGTATCGCGTTTACGCTGGCAGCAATGGGTGATTTGTTTACCCATGTATTAGATATCAGTATTGTGTATCCAGAAAATACACGCTGGCCGATGATGGATATGCTATGTGGTAACATGAAACGTATCGTCATTGATGTTAAAGTATTACCTGTTACTCCGGAAATGCTCGGTGACTATCAAGGTAATCAAGCATTTAGGGACGCATTTAGGGAACAACTTAATACGCGATGGGCTGAAAAAGACGCTCGTATTACGCAATTTTTATAACCTAGTTAAGTTAACCTGCAGCATAGTTTTATAAGGTATTTATGCAAGCCTCGACCATACAATATTTCATATTAGACATACTCAACGCCATGTTTCGCTATCCCGATCCAGCGATAACGATGCAAGACACCAGCTACAAATTCATCTCAGTGATGTTACTTCTTATGAGTGCGGCAATAGTGCTTTGGGCGGTCAAAATGCTGGTGCGCTCTAAAGTACTAACAATATTACTGCGCAACAACCACGAATGGGATGACACCTTACACGAGCAAGGTTTTTTTAGTCGATTAGGTCATATTACCCCTGCGCTATTTGTCTTTGTTGTCGCCCCCGTGTTGTTAGAATCTAACACCTTGTTACTTGGCTTTGTGTTGAAAGCGGCACAAATTTACCTAGTCGTGTCTTCAATCATTGCTATTTTTGCACTCTTAAACACAGTCGAAGTCTTGTATGAGCGCTCCAACCTTGCGCAAAAAGCCCCTATCACTGGCTTTATTCAAGTTAGTAAACTGATATTTGCGATTATTGCCATATTGCTAACCATCTCGTTAATTTTAGATAAAAGCCCATTATTGCTGTTATCTGGTTTAACCGCGATTGCTGCCATTTTATTATTGATATTTAAAGATACGATTTTAGGGTTTGTAGCCGGTATTCAAATCGCTGCAAATCGCATGTTTAACACTGGTGATTGGATAGAAATGCAAGCCTATGGCGTGGATGGCGAGATCCGCGAAATCGGCCTAAATGTCGTTAAAGTACAAAATTGGGATAAAACCATTGCCACTTTACCTACTTACACCCTTATTAATGAAGTCGTCAAAAACTGGCGCGGTATGACTGAATCTGGGGGCCGTCGTATTAAACGCAGTATTCAGATTGATATGCAAAGCGTGACATTTTTAGACCAAGCTATGATTGATAACCTAGTCAATATCCGTTCGATTAACCAGTATTTGAATAAAAAACTCACCGAGCTTCAAGCCTATCATCAAGATCAACACATTGACCAAAATGATCTTTTAAATGCGCGACGATTAACCAACATAGGTACATTTAGAGCTTATATCGAAGCTTATATACGCCAACACCCACAAATTAACCAAACATTGACCTTAATGGTGCGCCAACTTAAACCGACTGAACATGGTTTGGCATTGGAAATATATTGTTTTAGCAGTAACAAAAACTGGGTCGAGTATGAAGGGATCCAATCGGACATTTTTGACCATGTGTTAGCCATGATGCCATTGTTTAAGCTGCGTCCATATCAAAGTATCACTGATGCTAGTCGGATTTAATCGCCGCATTAAATAGCCGCTGATTTGCAGTTATAAAAAAACCGTTACTCCTTAGGAACAACGGTTTTTTATTATTGATCTTGATTTGGCTACTTTGACATAGCCACTCTAACTTAGATGCCTTATGCTAATGCATAGCCCATTAAAGCACATACAATCAAACCAGCTGCGCCGAAAAAGCCATACTCTACTTTTTCTTGCATACCTGATTCGGTTGCTTTTGTTGAGATAACCGCCATAACGATACTAGATACACCTAATACAAACGCTAATACAGCTACACCGAATACAATCGCATTGATCCATTCACTCATGACTTTCTCCAATAATCTTAACTGCGGACATTATACCTAGATAAGATAAAAAACGGTACGACCAAATACACTTTTCTGGCAATTCATTGATATTGGTCAAATATGACATTTTATAATGAGTTTTACCTAAATCTAGTCAAATTTTTTTACGCGTGTATTATATCCCACATAAACGCCTTTATTTAATAGGCTTTCAGTCTTAACTGTGTTGGCACGGTTATTGTAAATTATAAATAACACATATGCATGTGCGAACCACAATACGAACTACAATAATTGATCAACAAGACTACAGACTTAACTCAAGGAACATCATGAACACATTGACCAAGACAATCGCAGCGACCTCGCTCGTGCTAGCATTGAGCTTTTGCGCTAGCCCTACTGCACAAGCCAATGGCATTAATGTTGAAATCGAACAGTGCAAAATGGATTTAGCAGGCACGTTAGGCTTTCAACATGATGTCCTCACTCTCACCTCTCCTGAACAAACACTAGTGATAGATGCACAACAACAATTAACGGTTGACGGCACGGTATTGCCATTAACTCCCTCCCAACGAGCTGCAGTTGAGAGCTATTATTATAATATTAAAGCTGCGATCCCGATTGGCGTTGAGTTTGCGGCGCAAGGCTTAGAGATTGCTAATTTAGCGGTTAATGAAGTCTTTGCCGAACTGTTAGGTCCTGATGATGAATTAATCGTGAAAATGAATGAATTGATGACTAACCTTTCTGGCACGGTGCAAAATAGTATCTATGCGCCAGATGGCAGTATATTTATCGATCCTAAACAAGATAGCGCCAACGAATGGGCCAGCCCTGAATGGGAAGCCGAATTTGCAGATGCGTTAAAAACCGCGATCACTGACTCCATGGGACGTTTATTTTTAATAATAGGCAAAGAAATGCTGTTTGGTGACGGCGAAATGCAAGCAGACTTTTTTAACCCAGATGCACTCGGTCAACGCGTCACAGATAAAATTGGCTTACATGCGAGTCAATTTGGTGAGTCTGCCGAGCTGTTATGTGACATTATTCGCAGTGCCGATGAAGCTGAGGTTATCGTAGCGCAGCGCATTCCAGAGTTAGCACAATTAAATATGATTACCGTCACTGATAACACTAACAAAAGCATACAATAAGCACATGACAAACAACAATATCAATTTACAGCCAGTGCAAGACGCCAATACCATCATGTTATGTGGCTGTGGTTGGCTCGGCCAGCCATTAGCCAGTCGCCTGATACAGTTATCGCACCGCGTTTATGGCACGACAACACGCGCCGAACAAGTGGGTGTGTTGCAAGCACAAGGGATCCAGCCTGTAGAGTTTGTACTGGACAAAGCTGATGTGGGCAACACGGTCTATTCAGCAACACTTTTACATGCCTTAACCGATAGCGATGTGTTGATGGTAAACATTCCACCGGGTCGACGTCATTTGCATGCGACACCGTTTATTGCAGGAATTAAGCAGCTTATTCAGCACGCGATTGTACGCAACCCGAAAATTAAGATTGTGTTTATCTCTACGACCTCTGTATTTGGTGACATGACAGGTGATGTCGATGAAGACACTCAAGTTGAGCCAGTAACCGCGTCAGGTAAAGCCCATGCAGAGCTTGAACAATGGTGTTTGCACGAGTATGGACAACAAGCCTGCGTAGTACGTCTGGCGGGTTTGATTGATGCACAACGCCACCCCGTCACAGCTCTGGTTAAACGTCCGACATTAACCAACGGCGCACAGCGCGTTAACCTTGTACATAAAAAAGATGTCATTGCTGCACTAATGACAATATTGACCATGCCTACTGCGGATTTCACGTATATCGCAGGGAAAACAATGCACTTATGCGCACCAGATCACCCTACTCGCCAAGATTATTACCAAGCAGCCGCGCTTCATAAAGGGTTAGGTAGTTTATCGTTTAGCATTGATCTTGATGCTAATGCTCATTCTAATGCTAACTCCATTAATAGTAACGCTAATGGCAAGATCGTCCAGGCACAAAAAACCCAGCAGTTGCTGGGCTTTGAGTATCAGTATCCGTCTCCATATGACATGTTGTGAGCCATTAGGAAGTTAACCTGCTTATGCAGTTGATTAGCATGTAATTAGCCAATAAGCGTAACACCAAAATACTTACTGGCAACCGTGTTCACGAAAATCACTAACAAAATAACCGGAATAAACGTTCCGACCGAAACATTGACGTATTTTTCAAATAAACTTGATTTATAATTAGGGGCACCGCTTTCGAGTTCTTTATTGAAGTTTTGTTTTTTCCAACGATAACTCACGAATAAACAAATCAACAAACCATTGAGGGGTAAAATAGTGTCATAAAATACATCAAGAACCACATCAAAGAACGATTTATTTGTGCCGGCATAACTCGTAAATTCTGTCAAAAACCCGACCATACCAAACGATACAGCACACATTAGCGATAACACTATTAGTAAGAAACCACAGACTAATAGCGCTTTTTTACGGCTAAAGTTCTTTTCACTCATCAATGATGCAACTGGTACTTCAAAAATTGATACTAAAGACGTTATCGCGGCAAAAAAGACTAACAAGAAGAAGATACTGGCGACAGTACTCGCACCAACAAACCCAATGGATGTTTGTAATGCTAAGAATATTTTCGGTAAAAAAGTAAATATCAAACCCACCGACGAGTCACTTAATTCTTCAGGCTTAATTTCGGGATTGAAAGAATAAATAGCTGGCAATATCATCAAACCGGCTGTAAATGCGACAGCTGTGTCAGTCAATGCCACAAGTTTAGCTGAACCTGGAATATCTGCGCGTTTATCAATATAACTGCCATATGTGATCATGATCCCCATCCCTAATGACAGAGAGAAGAATGCTTGGGATAATGCACCGTTGACCACACCTGAATCAATCTTACTAAAATCTGGGATAAGGTAGAACTTAACCCCAGCCATAGCATTGTCTTGTGTTAAAACAAAAATTACCATGCCGACCAACATAATAAATAATGCTGGCATCATCGTCTTGGCAGCTTTTTCAATGCCTTGCTTAACACCGCCTTGTAAGATGAAATACACAATAGCTAACACCAATGCCATATAAACGAAAATAGTATTGGATTGAATAAATGAGCCAAAGTGCGCAGGGTCAGCTAAAAATGCTAGGTTACCCGTCACGGCTCCGACCAAATAACCAAAAATCCACACGGTAATAACCAAATAAAACACCGCTATCATAAACGGCGTAAAAATAGACAACCAGCCCGCGATATTCCATTTTGGGTTTTTATTGGAGATGATGGAGTATGCGCCGAGTGGATCTTTTTGGGTATTGCGCCCCACAGACATCTCTGCAAGCATTACAGGTAAGCAAATGAAAAATACAAAAATGGCGTACATAAACAAAAATGCGCCACCACCATTTTTAGCAGCTCCGACGGGAAAGCCTACCAAGTTACCAATGCCGACCGCAGAACCTGCTGCAGCTAAGACAAAACCAAGACGAGAACCGAATTGTTCGCGAGATGCGCCCATGAGTATTCCTAAATTATTATTATGTCGAGATATTAGCAAGACTCGGCGTAAAAGTCATTTACCACGGTATAGTTTTACCATCCCAGCCAAGATAATACGGACTGTGCTCCGTTTGTGCACTCGTTAGTAACTCAACCAGACATTGCGCTGTGTATTCTGGAGTAAACAATTTATCAGCTTTAACATTGGCTTGAAACGGTTTGGATAAACCCGTATCGACAGTCCCAGGGTGGTATGCCATCAATGCGACGTGTTTGTTACGACGGCCATACTCGATAGCGGCATTTTTGATAATCATATTCAGCGCTGCTTTTGAAGCGCGATATCCATACCAACCGCCAAGTCGATTATCACTAATACTGCCCACTCTAGCACTTAAAAATG
Source organism: Glaciecola sp. (assembly GCA_029246415.1). Classification (GTDB taxonomy): domain Bacteria; phylum Pseudomonadota; class Gammaproteobacteria; order Enterobacterales; family Alteromonadaceae; genus Opacimonas. The sequence continues at coordinate 77,838 of JAQWNF010000039.1, read as the reverse complement.
CAATCACACTAGTAGAGCCTTTCGCCATGACATGAACGAGGTGCTTTAACCAAATCGCAGGTAATATGGTGTTAACTTCAAAATAGGCCTGCAACTGCTGAGGATCGATATCCTCTAGGCGCTTTTCTGGTTTTAATGCTACGTGTTCTTCATCCGCTTCGCGATGCAAAATACCCACAGTTGATACAACATAGCGGTATTTGACACCTTGTTGACGCTGTTCGTCAATAAAGGCTTTTACTGACGTTTCGTCAAGTGTGTTAAAAGAGAACGACTTGATACTCGAGTGGCTTGAAGAGTTGCTAGAACGCGACACAGCGTGAACTTCTGTCACTTCAGGTAAAGCAGCTAGTTGGCTTAATAAAGCTTGTGCAATGCCACTACTGGCACCGATGACTAAGGCATGACTCATAATTGGATTCTCTAATTTTTTAAGACGCAACGTTCACAACGACGTTGCCCAGTTAACCAGTAGGAAATGGTGTAGCGATGTTTGGCAAATACATTGTAAAATTTGTCCGCAAACCAGCGAATCACAGGCCATCTTGTGGGAGCGTAGACCCAACCTTTACCCACTAATTTCCATGCTAAATAGGTAACATCCAGACCGGTGATAACGTCACCCGTATCAGTTTGCCCATGAATTCGATTATTTAACGCATCCCAATCTAAATGTGGATACAACTCATTGAAACCCGGCTCCATGATATCCACGAATGCTAAATTTCCGGCAGTGTTATATTTGACTAAATGCTGCATTTCTTTTTGACATAAAGGGCACATGCCATCGTAAAATAAGGTTAATTTCATAGGTTGTATTGTCTAATTTGCATTTTGTATGTGGATGATTACGTAGACTCTGTCTATTTGGATGAGTATGTATTGATGTTTTGTACATAGCCCCCATAATGTTGTGATAACAATACGGAGAAATTTATGGCGACAATTCAAGAAATCACCCTCGGCGGCGGCTGTTTTTGGTGTATAGAATCAGCATTTAATAAGGTTTCAGGAATAGTAAGTGCTTACTGCGGATATAGCAATGGGCATACTGCTAATCCTACATATGAACAAGTATGTAGTGGAACCACAGGCCATAATGAAGTCGTCAGAGTGGTATTTGATAGCGATGTAATTAGTCTTCAAGAAATATTTGAAATTTTTTTTGCACTACACGATCCAACCCAACTTAATCGCCAAGGTAATGATAAAGGCACGCAATATCGCGGTGGAATTTATTATCACAACGCAGAGCAACAAGCTGCCGCACAAGCATTCGTTGCACAGTTGATAGAAGATAAGACCTATGATGCACCTGTTGTAACAGAGATCGAAGCCCTGGATAATTACACACAAGCCGAGGATTACCATCAAGATTACTTTGCTAATAACCCTAGCAATACTTACTGTAATCTTGTGGTTGGCCCCAAATTAGTCAAGTTTAAGAAAACCTTCGCAGCGCTTTTAAAGAGTTAAAAACAAGGTTGCGGTGCCTAAGAATGCAAAGATCCCGACGACATCGGTAATAGTGGTTAATATAACACTACCGGCAAGCGCGGGGTCGATTTTCATTTTTTTCATGATCAGAGGTAACGTTGCACCAGCAAGCCCAGCTGCAATCATATTCATCAGCATCGCAAAAGCGATAATCAAGCCTAAGTCAAAATCTTGTTTCCACAAGGCGACGACACTCGCAATCAATACTGCCCAAATGATCCCATTGAGAAAACCAATCGCTAATTCTTTTTGAATGATGATTTTGGAGTTGGAATCGTTAACATGTCCCAAAGCCATTGCACGGATCACTAAAGTTAAGGTCTGATTCCCGGCAACCCCTCCCATACTAGGTACGATCGTATTGAGGATCGCTAACACTGCTAATTGCGATAAGGTTTGCTCAAACATATCTGACACCATCGCAGCTAATAAAGCCGTGACTAAGTTAACCCCTAACCATATCGAACGACGTCGAGTAGATTGTAGTACCGGAGCAAAGGTATCTTCTTCATCATCAAGACCCGCCATACTCATCATCGAATGTTCAGCATCTTCGCGAATGATATCAACCACGTCATCAATCGTTATACGGCCTACCAGATGGTAGTCTTCATCCACTACTGGTGCGGATAACCAATTATAACGCTCAAATAAGCTGGCTACTTGATCATCTGGCATATCTACTGTAATTGCATCAGGCTCTTCGTCCATCACCTCCGCGACTGTAACGTCGGGGTGAGAAGTTAACAGACGCGTGACTGGCACGGACCCGATTAAGTAATCACTGCGATTAACCACATAAAACGTATCGGTGTTTTCAGGTAACTCACCTTTGAGGCGCAGATAGCGCAAGATCACATCAACCGCGACATCAGGGCGCAAGGTAATGGTATCCGTGTTCATGATGAAACCAGCGGTTTCTTCACCATAGCTCAAGGCTTTTTCAGCACGATAGCGATCTTGAACGTCCATCGACACCAAAATATCTTGTAATACCTCATCCGGTAAGCTGCTCAGTGTTTCCACCAAGTCATCGGTATCCATATCCTCTAGTGCTTCAACCACAGTATCAGGCATCATCTTACTGATGATCCCGTTACGCACTTCTTCGGAAAGTTCTTCTAATACATCGCCGTGATAATCAGCGTCGAGCAATTGCCATAGGATATCCCGGGTTTTCGGCGGGGTAGATTCAAGGATTAATGCGACATCACAAGCAGGTGTTTCATGCAAAATTTTACGCACAGAAACAAACTTACCTGATGACAATGCATCGGTAATTTCAGTCAATTGACTTTCTGTGAATTTTGCAGCAATGGTATCAGCCATAATCCATACCTGCGAGGAGTATTAAGGAGGCTTATAGGATAACGTGAAAGCTAGGTAATGTCATGAAATGATTGATAAAGCTTACACGTCTTCGTTAAATTTGTGGCTAATTAAATCCACCACTGCTTGCAAGGCTGCTTCAGCATCATCACCACTTGCAACCACGCGAACGGTTTTGCCTTGGCGCGACTCTAGCATCATCAGTCCCAACACGCTGGCTGCATCGGCTTGCTTATCACCTTGATGCACCGTAATGTCGGCTTTAAACTGCAAGGCTAACTGCGCAAGTTGACTTGCCGGACGGGCATGTAAGCCCATTTTATTGAGAATGGTGACGGTCTGCTCAGCGATTTTGGTCATAATTCTGGTTTCTCTAGATAACGACCTAGTTCTCGGTGACGTATTTGTACATCGGGGTGAAATTCTTGCATATTTTTCTTTAATTGCTCCGCGACATACACAGAGCGATGTTTACCGCCAGTACACCCTATTGCGACGGTTACGTAACTGCGATTGTTGCGCTCCAAATGAGGCAACCAAGTCGTGATTAAATTTTGAATTTGCCAGATGAACTTGGTCACCACCGGCTGACTTCCTAAAAACACTTCAATCGGAGAATCAATACCCGTAAAGTTTTTTAAATCTGGCTCCCAATGAGGGTTAGGTAAGAATCGCGCGTCAAATACATAATCCGCATCTTTAGGAATGCCGTATTTAAAACCAAATGATTCAAATACCAAGACTAAGCGAGAACTCTTTTTACCTAAGATCCGTTCGCGAATAATTTCGGCTAACTGATGTACCGTTAACTGATCGGTATCTATACACAAATCAGCCCTTTCTTGCATTGGCTCCAAGAGCTGTTTTTCAAGACGGATTGCCGCTTCTAATGATTGGTTGCCTTTGCTTAAAGGGTGTAAGCGACGTGTTTCACTGTAACGCTTTAATAAAACATTGGTGCTCGAATCTAAATAGACAATAGAGACATTCCAATCTTCGGGTAGAAAATTTAGGATCTCAGGTAACTCATTGGATTCTTTAGGTAAGTTACGAACATCGACACTCACAGCCACATCTTCGTATTCGCCTAAAATGGAATGAGTCAACGCAGGTAATAAGTTTACAGGGATATTATCTACGCAATAATATCCTAAGTCTTCTAATGCGCGTAACGCAATAGATTTTCCAGAACCAGAACGACCTGAAATTATAATAAGTTTCATCTAATTCAACCAAAGAGTTTTTTACTAGACTAGTGGCTAGGTGTTGCTTTGTAAATCAAAAAATGTAGGTTTTTGAGAATAAATTACTCAAGCAGTTTAAGAATATCTTGCGGTTGTTTAGCGCTGCGTATACCCGCGATAATCTTAGGATCATTTAATTTAGCTGCAACAGCGGCAAGCGTCTGTAAATGGCCTTCTATTTGCTCTTGTGGGACTAACAAGGCGAAGAATACATCAACCGGTTTGTGATCAATCGCTTCAAAATCAATCCCGCATTCTGTGGTCACGACAATAGCCATAACATCTTCAAGACCCGCAATACGGCCATGAGGGATCGCAATGCCATTGCCAATACCTGTAGAGCCTAATTTTTCTCGATGAACAAGGCTTTCTAAAATATTTGCTTGATAGATTTCGTTTTCGGTATCCTCAGCTAACTCGCTGATTATCTCGAATATCTTTTTTTTGCTTTGACAAGGAACCGCACATAATATGCGGTTCTCTTTTAGGATGGATGATAATTGCATTGTTTAGTGTCGTAACAACTTTTCTTTATGCTTAATAACCTGACGATCAAGCTTATCAATTAGCCCGTCAATGGCTGCATACATGTCTGAGTGCTCAGAAGTAGCGAACACTTCTCCGCCATTAAGGTTTAGTTTAGCTTCCGCTTTTTGGTGAATTTTTTCGACATTTAAGATGACATGAACGTTATTGATATGGTCAAAGTGTCGCTCTAATTTTTCAAATTTAGTATCGACATAGTTACGTAGTGAATCAGTGATTTCAACATGATGACCAGTAAGGTTTATCTGCATAATGACTTCCTTCTTTTTCTATAACTAAACCAAGCTTTTACGCTGGTTGGATGGTGGAATCGATAAGGACTCCCGGTATTTCGCAATTGTTCGGCGGGCAACTTTAATACCTTGATCCGCCAAAACGTCTGCAATCTTGCTATCACTTAGTGGCTTAACTGTGTTTTCAGCAGCGACTAATTTTTTGATCAACGCGCGTATTGCGGTTGATGAGCATTCACCACCTGAGTCTGTCGCAACGTGGCTCGAAAAGAAATATTTCAGCTCGTATATACCACGTGGTGTATGCATATATTTTTGTGTTGTCACCCGTGAAATAGTCGATTCATGCATATCAACCATCTCTGCTACATCGTTTAACACCATCGGCTTCATCATTTCCGGCCCATGTTCAAAAAAGCCCATCTGCTGTTGCACTATACAGTTAGCGACCTTTAACAATGTATCATTGCGTGATTCTAAGCTTTTAATAAACCATTTTGCTTCTTGCATATGAGATTTGACAAACGCAGAGTCCGAAGAGTTCCGTGAATTTTTACTTAATGCAGCATATTGTTGGTTTATATTTAATTTAGGTAAACTATCAGGGTTCAACTCAACCGTCCAGCGTCCATTTTTCTTCGCGACTGAAACATCTGGAATAACGTATTCAGGCTCTTTTGTAATTAAAGCACTCCCTGGACGCGGGTTCAAGGATTGAAGTAACAACATGACTTCGCGTAACTGATCTTCTTTGAGACGCGTCTTACGCATCAAGCTGCGATAGTCTTTACTCGACAACAAATCGGTGTGTTCAGTAATAATGAGCCTAGCTTCGTTTAAAAATGGTGTTGCTTCATCAAACTGACGTAATTGAACTAACAAACATTCTTGTGGAGAACGCGAACCAGAACCAACCGGATCAAACATTTGAATGCGCTTTAATACACACTCGACTTCATCTAGTTCGATTTCATCATCTTGCATTGACTCTAAAATCTCATCACTAGATACAGTCAAGTAACCCGATTCATCTATAGAGTCAATAATAGCAATGGCAATGGCGCGATCAGTATCACTAAAAGGAGTAAGACCCATTTGCCATAAAAGATGAGCTTGAATATCATCGGTAGTTTCACCTTGATAGACATTATCATCATCGATACTACCTCCTCCGGAGCTCGTCATCGGAGCTGGAGCAGAAGATGCACTGTAATAATCATCCCAAGTACTGTCTAGAGGCAGTTCATCAGGAACCGCATTACCTTCAAGGGCGTCATGACTGGTCACTTTATCAGAATCAACCGAAGCATTAGTGTCGCCGGAGCGTTCTTTGTCGTTGTGATCAGAATAGGGTTCTTCGATTTCCAACAATGGATTGGCTTCAATCGCTTCTTGGATTTCTTGTTGTAAATCGAGGGTCGACAGTTGTAATAGTTTAATCGCCTGCTGAAGTTGCGGCGTCATGGTTAACTGTTGACTAAATTTGAGTTGTAACGAGTGTTTCATCGAATTCCTTTTAACATCTTACGCGCTAGTAACTTCCGACATACTAACCTAAGATTTATTATAGCCTAAATTCTTCACCAAGGTACACTTCCTTAACCTTCTTATTTTCAAGGACTTGTGAAGAAGTTCCAGACGCGATAAGTTCACCATGACTCACAATGTAAGCCTTTTCGCACACATCCAATGTATCTCTTACATTGTGGTCAGTAATTAGCACTCCGATTCCACGTTGTTTCAAATGTTGGATGATATGTTTAATGTCCCCTACGGAGATTGGGTCAACCCCTGCAAACGGTTCATCCAATAAGATAAACTTAGGATTTGCCGCTAATGCTCTAGCAATTTCAACGCGGCGGCGCTCTCCACCCGATAAGGCCATACCTGCACTGTTGCGAATGTGATTAATATTAAATTCATCTAATAATGCATCAGCATCACTTTCACGTTGTTGACTAGAAAGTTCTTTTCGGGTTTCTAAAATCGCCATGATATTTTCGTAAACCGTTAATTTACGAAAAATCGATGCTTCTTGCGGTAAATATCCAATACCCTGACGGGCGCGCTCATGCATTGGCTGAAAGGTCAGTTGTGTTTGGTCCAGCATGATTTCACCGTGATCCAATGGTACCAGTCCTACTATCATATAAAATGTTGTGGTTTTACCTGCTCCGTTTGGACCAAGTAAACCGACAATCTGACCCGACTCTACTTCAATACTGACATCTCGTACGACTTGTCGAGAGTTATAAGATTTTGCCAAATGCGTCGCTTTTAAAACCGCCATTAATTTTTTTCACTCTCTTGTTCTTGAATTTGCTGCTTGAGAATTTCTGGCTGAAAGACTGTTGTCACTCGTCCACCTGTACTTTTATCCGCTTTGGCAATTAACTGCTTGTTGATTAAATCAAATTCAATTAGCTCACTTTTTACTACGGAAGTCTCTTGTGCTAACTGCGCATCACCATTAAATGTTACTGTGCGTGAAACGACATTATAACTAATTTCATTTGCTGCAGCAGTCACGCTGGTGCCATCATCAAGCAATTGGGTAAACGTTGCAGGTTTACCCGTCGCAATAAAGATTTCCTGCCCTTCTCCAGCGCTAGCATCAATACTCAAGCTCTGTGCATTGATCTTTAATCCCGCTTGCGTGATAACAACATCGTCTTTATAAACTGACATTTTTGATACGCCATCTACAAAGGTCGACTTAGCACTAATGGATATCGGCGCATTTACGTCTGAGTTTTGAGCGGTAACCGCAAAAGCTAGGCAACCTAAGGCTATAATTAAAAATCGGTAGTTCATTATTTTTTTCTCTACAGTGGGACTGCGCTGTTAGCAGCAAATTCAGTTTTAACATGACCGGTCAAATTAAATGTTTTGGTTTGCATATCTGCATTAAAACCATGACTTAACATCGAAAATTCTGCCCCCGTCATTAGGACTTCTTTATCCGAAAACATCGTATTGGTGGTCAGATCTATTTCAATAAACTCCGTACTAATTTGTTGAATAAAATCAGTTTTATTTAAGCTAGTAATTCGGATGTTTTTTTCAAGGCGAATCACATTGTTTGAAAATAATGTGCCGACATCAGCCGTGACAATATACGGAGAAACTTCGTTTAGATATATAGTGTAACGGGGATATTCGAACACCATAAAACCTAGATTATCATATTGCTCCATGACTTTTGCGAACACTTTATGGCTCAGTGTGCCATCCGCAGCATAACGTTGCGATGTCAGGTTTTCGGCACGATACGTAGGCGTTTCAAAGATCTGGCTGCGCTCTCCTGCGCTAGATTGCTGCGTAGCATCGTCGAGTGGATAAAAGTATAACGCTGCGATACACGTAAACAACAATAAAATACTATAGCCAACACGATTCATTAGACACTCGCACCATGAATACCCGCAAGCTTATCGTGCACCTGTAAAAAGGTATCAGTGACTTCACGAACTGCGCCAAAGCCCCCCTTAATTTCAGTTATCCAGTTGGCTTGACTGCGAACAAAAGGGTGAGCATCTTGTACTGCGATTTTTACTGCAGAGCATCGATACATGCCGACATCAGGCATGTCATCCCCCATACTGGCGACTTGCTCTGGAGCTAATTCTAAAGTTTGCATTAATTGAGTTAAGGCTGTGTACTTATCTTCTTCACCTTGAATAATATAATCAACATTTAGCGCAGTCATTCGTGTTTGCACCAATTGTGATTGTCGACCGGTAATAATTGCCACAGCAATGCCACATTGCGCTAGTGATTTAATGCCATACCCATCTCGGGTATGAAACGCCTTTAACTCTTCACCTTGATTACCAAGATAGATGCGCCCATCGCTAAATACTCCATCTACATCACACACCAATAGTTTGATCTGCTTTAATTGAGCATACAGCGACGCTGAAAAATCATTTGTATACAAGGTTGAGACCATCGTCATCACACTACTCCGGCTTGCAGGAGCATATGCATATTAAATGCACCCACCACCTGATTATTTGAATCTACCACCAACAACGCATTGATGTGTTTTTGTTGCATTAAATTTAACGCGTCCACGGCTAACATATCAGCACTGGCTGTTAAACAATTTGCAGTCATGACTTGGGCAGCGGTTAAAGTATGAATATCTAATTTTTGATCTAGCACGCGACGCAAATCACCATCAGTGAAAATACCTAGTAGTTGTTTGTTGGCATCCACTACCCCTGTCATACCTAAGCCTTTGCTGCTGATTTCATATAATGCTTGGGTCACCGGTGTGTCACTGAAAACATTGGGTACTTCACTTCCTTTGCGCATGATATCAGCACAAGTTAACAACAGTTTGCGCCCTAACGAGCCGCCAGGGTGGGATAAGGCAAAATCATCAGAAGTGAAACCTTTTGCATCTAACAACGCTATAGCAAGCGCATCCCCTAAGACTAATGTGACACTGGTGGAAGTCGTCGGTGCTAATCCAAGCGAGCATGCTTCAGCAGGGACATTTATTTGCAGTACTATGTCTGCATACTTACCTAACGTAGAGTCCGCATGCTGAGTAATGGCGATAAGCTTGATACCTAAACGCTTAAGTACAGGTAACAGCCCGATTATCTCGTCGGTTTCTCCTGAATTAGAAATACCGATAACGATATCTTGTGGGCTTAGCATCCCAAGATCACCGTGATTGGCTTCACCAGGGTGCATAAAAAATGCAGGAGTGCCTGTTGAAGCAAGTGTAGCGGCAATTTTACAGCCGATATGGCCAGATTTGCCCATACCAGAGACAACAACTTTTCCTTGGCATGCCAATAGTGTATCGCAAGCATGAACAAATGCGTCGCCTAAGCACTCATGCAAAGTCGCAATACCTTGTAATTCAGTATCAATAACACGCTTAGCCGATTCGACAAATTGCGATGATGACATGCTCATCTCCACCTAATTAGTAGCTTTCACCCAGTTCACATTATCACGCAAACAATAAAAATTGATAACCGATAAAAGCAGCAATTAATATACTCGCTTCAACGCGATTGATCCGTCGAGTGCCAACAAAATTAAAACTAAACACCAGTAACATGACGGTCAAACCGAGCATGACATACATATCTCGAGTTGCCGCAGCAGGGTCGATTAAACCAGGGGCAATTAAACCGGGCATGCCCAATACGGCTAAAATATTAAATATATTGGAACCGATGATATTACCCATTGCAAGGTCATCTTCACCTTTAAGCACGCCTGCAATACATGCAGCAAGCTCCGGAAGACTGGTACCAAGGGCAATAATGGTCAAGCCAATAACCAGATCACTGATACCAAAGTATTTAGCGATAAACACTGCTGACTCGACCAAAAAATGAGCTGACAAGGGAAGCATGACTAAGCCGACCAGTACCCAAAGCACTGCCACCGAAGTCGATACCCCACTAGGGATCTCTGATTCATTATCATCCGCTAATTTATCGCCTTTTTCCGCAGTAAAAGACAACCAGCCCATACCAGCTAAAACAACTACAAACATGCCCATTAATAATGCGCCTTCAAAAAAGGTGAGCATTTCATCGTGTAGGACATAGGCGGCCAGTAAACACATCGCAAACAACAGCGGAAATTCACGTTTTAACGTGCCAGAAGAAACTAATAGCGGTTTAATCAACGCTGTAATACCCAGTACCAAAGCGATATTGGTAATATTAGAACCGATAGCATTGCCTACAGCAGTATCAGGGGAGCCAGCCAAAGAAGCCGTCGCGGACACCACAATTTCAGGAGCAGATGAGCCCATTGCAACTATGGTTAGGCCGATCATCATCGGCGACACACCAATATTTTTAGCTAAAGCTGAAGCACCGTATACAAATCGGTCTGCGCTCCAACTTAACACGGCTAGTCCGATCAAAAAAATGACAATTTGAAGTACCACTGTGGTAGTTATCCCTTAAAATGAATGTGAATCGACGTCCTATTGTATTTATTTTATCTGACAATAGTAAGCATAGCGACAAAGATTGTGTGATTAACCAATCATCTAGCTTATAATGATTCAATTATGGCGGTATTACAGGTAAAAGACCACTGTAATTAGTATCTGTTTTACTTTTACTAATTATTTGTTCTTATTTATTGTACATACCTTGTTACTTTTTGATTTTGCGTTGTTACTATTGAAACGGCATAATCAATCCCAATATCGTTATGCTCCGTATGTATATAAAACGCAAAGGAAAGGCACTACCACTCACTCATGAATGATAATTTAGTCGAAATCCAAAATATCACTTTTTCTCGGTCTGAACGCCTGATTTATGATGATATCAGCATCAGTATCCCTAAAGGAAAAATCACGGCCATTATGGGGCCGAGTGGGATCGGTAAAACCACCATGTTACGCCTAATTGGTGGGCAGCTTAAACCAGATAAAGGCGATATCACATTCGCTGGAAAGTCGATCCCATCGATGAATCGCTCGACTTTATATCAAACTCGTAAAGCAATGAGTATGCTGTTTCAATCAGGTGCATTGTTTACCGATATGAGTGTCTTCGATAACGTTGCTTTTGCCCTACGTGAACACACACAGCTTTCAGAATCAGTTATCGAAACCTTAGTTTTATTAAAACTCGAAGCAGTAGGCTTACGCGGAGCGGCGCAACTTTTACCTAGCGAACTCTCCGGGGGAATGGCACGCCGAGCGGCATTAGCACGTGCCATAGCATTAGATCCTGAACTAATAATGTACGATGAGCCTTTTGCAGGACAAGATCCGATTTCAATGGGTGTTCTAGTCAAATTAATCCGTGCGCTGAGTGAAGCCCTATCAGTCACTAGTATTGTGGTTACTCACGACGTCAATGAGGTACTTGATATTGCAGATTATGTCTATATCTTAGCTAATCAAAAAGTCATTGGTCACGGTACTGCCCAAGAAATCAAACAATCTGAATCACCTTTAGTACAGCAGTTTTTATTAGGGCAAGCTGACGGTCCGGTGCCGTTTCATTACCCCGCTCCCTCGATGCAAGCCCAGTTGTTAGGAGAAGATAAATGAATTGGATCATAGATCTTGGTGCCAATACATTATTTAAAGTGATTGGCATTGGTCGCGCATTTTTGATGTTAACTGGTGCATTGATTGCATTTCCTCAATGGAAGAATGTCAGCTTAACTATCAAGCAAATATACGTTGTTGGTGTGCAGTCATTATTAATTATTATGGTATCGGGTCTGTTTATTGGCATGGTAATGGCTCTACAGGGCTACACGATTTTAGTGGGCTACGGCGCTGAAGGCTCATTAGGCCCTATGGTGTCATTATCATTACTACGCGAATTAGGTCCAGTTGTCACAGCATTATTGTTTGCTGGACGTGCAGGCTCAGCACTCACCGCTGAAATTGGTTTAATGAAAGCAACCGAACAGCTCAGCTCGTTAGAAATGATGGCGGTTGATCCACTTCGCCGTATCGTAGCGCCAAGAATATGGGCAGGTGTCATCGCCATGCCAATGCTAGCGTTAATCTTCTCTGCTATCGGTATTTTAGGTGGTCACTTGGTCGGTGTTGAATGGTTAGGCGTTGATTCTGGTTCGTACTGGTCTATTATGCAAGCGACCGTTGAATGGGACAAAGATGTAGTAAACGGCATTATTAAAAGTATTGTCTTTGCTATCGTGGTGACTTGGATTGCTATTTTTAAAGGCTATGACGCTGTCCCTACCTCTGAAGGGATTTCGCTAGCAACAACACAAACCGTTGTATTGTCTTCATTAGCGGTTTTAGGATTAGATTTTGTGCTTACAGCACTTATGTTTGGAATTAATTAGGAGTCACGATGACCACACGAAAAACTGAACTTATGGTAGGTTTATTTGTCATTTTAACCATTGCTGCAGGTTTACTTTTAGCATTCAAAGTTGTGAACCAAGGGTTTTCAGATAGTGAGTCAACTTACACCCTGTATGCCAAGTTCGATAACATTGGCGGCTTACAAACACGTTCAGCGGTAAAAGTTGGTGGCGTGACAGTGGGACGAGTTGAATCAATTTATTTAGATCCTGAAGACTTTAACCCTATAGTGGTCATTAGCTTGTCAGATAAATACAATAATTTTCCTGACACCAGCTCAGCCTCTATCCTAACATCTGGATTGTTAGGAGAGCAGTATATTGGTTTTCAGCCTGGCTTTGCATTCGATGATTTTGTTGTACTCGCCGACGGTGACTACATCCAAGACACCAAATCTGCATTGGTGCTAGAAGATTTAATCGGCCAATTTTTGTTTAGCCGTGACAGTGAATAATTTTTAAGGAATACAAGTGAAAGCAATTTTTAACGTAGCATTAATCTTAATCGCAATGTTCACTCATAGTCTGAGTCATGCGCAGTCGGACATGGAATCTAATAACCCACATACCATGATCCAAGCTGCGGCGAGTGAAACATTTTCTCGCATGAAAAATGAACAAGCTTTAATTGCACAAAATCCTGAGCACTTGCGTACCATTATGCGTGAAAATTTATTACCGCACGTAGATTACAAATATTCGGCGTTTATGGTGTTGGGTAATCAAGCTCGCAATGTACCAAAGCAACAACTCGGTGAGTTTGTTAATGTGTTCCGTGAATATCTAGTCACTACTTACGCCAACGCGATGGGTTATTATGATGATCAAACCGTCGCGTTTGAACCTGCTGGTGATTACGATGACAAAAAGATAGTCACCGTTAGGGCGCTCATTCAAGATACTGGTAAACCCGATATTAAAGTCGCCTTCAAAGTGCGCAAAGACCGCAAGACCAATCAATGGGCAGCTTATGATATGGTTGCTGAAGGGATCAGCTTGTTATCGAGTAAACGCAGTGAGTTCGAGTCGATTTTGCGCCAGGATGGTATTGAAAAAGTCATTGAGCTAATGCAACAAAAAATCGATGACCCGATTGTATTGCAAAAACCAGGAAGCAGTGCCCCTATCCCTGCCCCACAAGGTTAATTAGCAATGAGTTTGTCGATCATATTTTCTGCTGATGCTGTATTATTGTCGGGTGTGCTGAATAATCAAACAATTCAGCGTGATTTGTTTGTGTCGCATCAACGCGAATTAGCTTTATTGAACACTCTTAAAATCGATTTACAAGGCTTGACCAATATAGATAGTGCGGGTTTAGCTTGGCTCTTAAATTTGTATCGCGATGCGCATGCTGCCAAGAAGACACTTGCATGGGATCATATTCCTGATAAATTACTACAACTCGCACGCTTAAGCAGTGCTGAATCCTTTTTTGTAACTTCCCAGTCTTAATACCAAGATCGGTATAAACGGGACCAACTATTGGTTATCACTATGACAACACAAGAACTAGAAGCGTTTTTACTCGCTCAATTACAACTGCATGAAGTGCATGTAAAAAGTGATGGCTCACATTTTAATATTATTGCGGTCAGTGATGATTTTGCTGATATGTCGCGAGTTAAACGTCAACAAACTATTTATGCTCCTCTATCAGACAAAATTGCTGATGGTTCAATGCATGCGGTATCGATTAAAACGTTTACGGTCGAGCAATGGCGCAAAGAAAAATTATTTAATCTTCCTCAATAAGGGCTGTTTCTCGTGGATAAATTAGTCATTACCAAGAGCCCAGCACTGCGCGGAGAAGTGATTATTTCTGGGGCTAAAAATGCAGCATTGCCATTACTTATGGCGTCGCTTTTAGCAGATTCAGAGATTACTTTTAACAACGTACCAGCATTACGTGATATCACTACTAGTGTGAAATTATTACAAGGCATGGGTACAGAAGTTACCTTCAATAATAAAAACTCCTTAACGCTCGATGCGAGTAAGCTTACCAGCACAGTTGCATCGTATGAGTTGGTTCGCACAATGCGTGCGTCTATCCTAGTCCTTGGTCCATTATTGGCTCGTCATGGACATGCCAATGTATCGTTACCAGGCGGATGTGCCATTGGTGCTCGCCCAGTCAATCTTCATTTGACCGGATTAGAGGCTATGGGTGCAATCATAGAAGTTGAAGATGGCTATATCAAAGCTCACGTTGACGGCAAACTCCAAGGCGCGCATATCTTTATGGATATTGTAAGCGTTGGCGCAACTGAAAACCTAATGATGGCCGCGGCGCTAGCCCAAGGCACAACGGTATTAGAAAATGCAGCTCGTGAACCAGAAATTGTTGATTTAGCTAATTGCATCAATGCAATGGGTGGAAAAGTCAGTGGTGCTGGTAGTGATCATATTACAATTGAAGGTGTCGATGCCCTACATGGCTGTACCTATTCGGTATTACCTGATCGCATTGAAACGGGTACCTTTTTAGTTGCTGCGGCAGCGACCCGAGGCCATATTAAATGCCTGAATGCTGCTCCAGATACCCTTGATGCGGTGATCAGTAAACTGCGTCAAGCAGGCGCTGAAATCACCACAACTGCTGATACCATCGAATTGAATATGCATGGTAAGCGCCCCAGAGCGGTAGACGTTAAAACGGCGCCGCATCCAGCGTTCCCGACCGATATGCAAGCTCAGTTTGTCGCTATGAACTGTGTCGCAGAAGGCAGTGGAATGGTTACAGAAACTATTTTTGAAAACCGCTTCATGCATGTACCTGAACTACAACGTATGGGTGCTAAAATCACTTTACAAGGAAACAGTGCTGTATGCCAAGGTATAGAGGGCTTTAAAGGCGCTCCAGTAATGGCTACAGATTTACGTGCTTCTGCATCTCTTGTCATTGCCGGACTATTGGCCGAGGGTGAGACGCACGTTAACCGCATCTATCATCTCGACCGTGGGTATGAAGCAATTGAAGATAAGTTAAGTCTACTCGGCGCTCATATCACGCGTATGCCTGAATAACTCCACAACACTTGTCGTAAATAATAAGCCATTCATATGCTCCGCATAAGCGGGGCGAGTGGCTTCACAAAGTATATTTTTCCAATAGTTTCGCTTCCACGGATCATTCACTAAGTATACCTTGCCATTAGCAACCGCCACTCCCTCTAAAGACGCATTATCCATTAATGTAAAAGCAGGACAGTCGACAGGAGCAGGCCCAGTACCTATTTTGGTGGGTGCCATAAACTTCAGGTCGACGACTTTAGTTGGACGTTTTTTTGCAATATCTATCAACCATAGTTGATTATCGTTGCGCGCAGCTGATAGTAACCACTTACTACCTTGGTACTCAAATATATCTGTACCATTAATCGGGTGCGGTACTGGACGCTGATCGGGATGATTAAGCTCGGGGATCATAAAAGTGCTATCGACCACACTGACAAACCCACTATCAGCCCAAAACTGCTCGTCTAACACGGTACTAAAGATCCGTGCTCGATAGTTCACGTCTTTTTCTAGCGCAATAAATAATGTGTTGCCATCAATACTAAGCCCTTCAACGCCGTCGTTGGGTGTATTGCCTATTTGAGCATTTACAGGAAACTGCACTGCGCGAACGCCCGTTACCCATAATTGGGTTCCATCCCAACGAAGTCGCACTAAAACAGTCGGATAAATCGTTGAATGAGTATCGCGAAAGGCGACTTGACACTCTTGAGTAAGTTTCCCTAACACCGATGCATCTTCGGTGACCGTAATAAAGCTATTTGGCTCTGAAGGATCTTTAACCAAAGCTTCAAGATCGGGTTTACTCAATAAATATTGATTAAAACACGATTGTGTTAAGTTCGGGCTAATTTGGTATATAGGCGACAAAGTCTTGCGCTGAGCACTCGTTGGATCGATGAAATGCAGACGTTTTACTTGTCCGTCATTGGCACTGGCATCGGAAATCATTACCAGCTGTTCTTGCCACATCGTTAATCCAGATGGTTGAGGATCAATAATTCCCCCTCCGTTTCCATCTGTCAACCATTGCCCTGTTAGCGTTAATGTCGCGTTAGTCGATGGAGCAGTAGAGTCAATTTCAGGTGAAAGTTCCGCTACATTTGTACAGCCAAATAATGAGCTGATGAACACACTTAGCAACAAAATTAATACATTATTAGTCTTTTTCATATGTTGTGGTCTTTATGTAATTGTATATAGTAAGTATTAGTTATAGTTCAGTTTAAGGAAGCTCCCGATTAAAACTCAAACCCAGCATGATGACAGCCTTGAGCAATCTCCATCTTTACCATTATTAATCGCCGGGCCGATGTTGCGCCATGTCAGTGCCGATGAGTTTACCATTTGGCTAGTAACGAGTTCCCCCTGCCAACCTGTTCTTGCATTGTATCTTGTGGCGGAGCAAGATTATACCTCTGTTTCTTTATGTCAAGATGACAATAGCGAACACATTTATTATCAAGTCGGCACTCATGCCTTTATTCATTTATTACATATACATCAAACGGATCTATTAGCACCAGATACGCAGTACGCATACGATGTCGAGCTTATCCGTCATACTACTGAGCCATCGTCTGACGCTACACAAGAACCTGAGCGAAGTATTACACAGCAACGCCCTGACTTACTCTATTCGGGACAACAATATTTTCACTTTCGTGTTCCAAATAAATTACGCAACGTACTGCATGGCTCTTGCCGCAAACCACATCACTCAGATAGCGATGCACTCCCGCAACTAGACAACTTAATCCAGAATGGGAATGCACACCCCGAACAAGCACCTGATGTTGTGTTTTTTACTGGTGATCAAATCTACGCCGATGATGTGTCAGGACCTATGTTACAAGCCGTTCATCAAATAATTGAGCGCCTAGGTTTATGGGATGAGCGTTTTGACGGCACGACGATTGAAAGTGCCGGAGAATTACTATCCCAATCGGACATGTTTTACCAACGCGAGCAACTACTGCCCGATACAGAGGCGAATGAAGATGTCATTGCGAGCTTATTTAAAGGTAAACGCAAACCCATTTTCACCTCGGTCAATGCTCAAAATCACCTAATGAGCTTTGCTGAAATCATCGGTATGTATCTATTGACCTGGTCTGATACATTATGGCAATTCACCAAACTATCGAATGCTCAACTGCCCAGTAAAGCTGCGGAGCTATTTGCCAAAGAACTGCCCGTTATTGAGGAGTTTATCAGCAGCTTACCTGCAGTTCAGCGAGCACTAGCGCATGTACCGAATTACTATATCTTTGATGATCACGACGTCACTGACGACTGGAATTTAACCCGTTCATGGGAAGAAGATGTCTATGGCCATCCTTTTTCACGACGGATAATTGGCAACGCATTAATCGGTTATTGGCTGTGCCAAGGGCTAGGTAATCAACCTGTAGTAACAAAGAGTTTATGTCATACCACACAAACGCATTTTGCTAGTGATGGCATTGAGCAACATGACGAGCTGTGTGATGCATTGTTTGAATGGCAAAAATGGCACTACCAACTCGATACTCACCCTCCCGTACGCGTGCTTGATACCAGAACGCGGCGCTGGCGGTCAGAGTCCAGCGCGAATAAACCATCCGGTTTGATGGATTGGGAATCATTGGTTGAGTTTCAACAATCAATCTTAGGCAAAAAAGACGTGATTGTAGTGTCAGCTGCGCCGATTTATGGGGTGAAGTTAATCGAAGCGATCCAGAAATTTTTTACGTTAATTGGCCAAGCGTTAATGGTCGATGCCGAAAACTGGATGGCCCATAAAGGCACTGCCAACGTGATGCTTAACATCTTTAAACACGCACGCACACCACCGCGCTTTATTATTTTGAGTGGCGATGTCCATTATTCATTCGTGTACGATGTGCGATTACGGTTTAAAAAACATTCACCACAAATTTTACAATTTACCTGTAGTGGCCTGAAGAATGCCTTTCCTACTAAGCTAATAACCAAACTAGATACACTGAACAAGTGGTTATATTCGACCAAATCACCATTAAATATGCTGACTAAACGCCGCGATATGAAAATTATTGCGCGTGAGCCTGATGGTTATACCGGTAGGGAGTTACTCAACATTCCCGCTATAGGCTGGCTCGAACTCGACCCTGAGGCAAATGCATCGAACGACACGACAGTGTGCAGTATTGTTACCAATCAAGGCGATAAAATCACCTTTACAGCAGATTAAGTGACTTCGCAGAGCGCTGCTTTTTATCTACTTTTTTGCTATCATGCGCCACATACAACTGCACACTCATAACAAAAGGTAATCGACGTTGGCTGAGCACAATATTGGATTGTTTTATGGTTCCACTACCTGCTATACCGAAATGGCAGCAGAAAAGATAAAAGCGCAACTTGAAGGGCTTTGTCCCGATCTAGATATCCCCTTGCTAAATATCAAAGACACCTCATTAGATGACATCGCACAATTTGATATTGTGTTGTTAGGCATATCGACATGGGATTTTGGTGAGCTACAAGAAGACTGGGAAGCACACTGGGATGATATCCACGGGGTTGATTTCACTGGAAAGACTGCTGCTATTTTTGGGTTAGGTGACCAACTAGGATACGCTGATTGGTTTCAAGATGCTGTCGGTATGTTACATGATGTGATTGTGCCAAATGGTGCAGATATAGTAGGCTACTGGCCAAATGAGGGATATGACTTTGTTGCCTCAAAAGCATTAACCGAAGACAAAAGCTATTTTGTCGGCTTATCGTTAGACGATGAAAACCAGTTTGATGAAAGTGATTCACGTATCGCTAAATGGTGTGAACAAATATTAGCAGAACTCAACTTAATTTAATGGGGTCAGAGCCGAATATAATGGAGGCAACGTCGCGTTTACATCAAGGTTTTTTCCGTAATGGGCAGTCTCATCGTGATGGCGCAGATGTAAGCTTCAAAGACATCCTAAAATTATTTGGCTTTCGCACGATTGAAATTGGGCGTTGGGTTAGCGCGGAAGAGCAGCAAATCGCAGCGAACTTATTTTTTGATGCGCTTTATGACTTGTGTGATATTTTGCAAGTTCCAGAACAAGTAATATCACTCAAAGGACGCTTAGCGATTGCATTTGGTAAAGGCGGAAGACAAGGTGTTTGCGCGCACTATACCCCAGCAAAGCACGAAATCAGTTTAGCCAAAAATGCCGGAGCAGGCAGTCTAGCCCATGAATGGTTTCACGCCTTTGACCATTACATCGGACAAAAAATGTATCGAGATGCGCCTTCCTCCATGTTTGCCTCCGTCGGATATTTACATCATCAGCCGCTAATTGAGCACCCGCTGAATGTGCAACTTGCAGAATGCTTTACTCAGATATTACTCAGTCATGATAAATCCCAACCCAGTGAGTTTTTCTATCAGGCAAAAAAACTCGATGAGCAATTCGGTGGAGTGTACTTTACCAAACCCGAAGAACTCTGTGCGAGAGCGTTTGAATCTTTGATTCAAGATAACGCCATTACTAACCACTTTTTAGTATCAGGAACAAAACAATCGACTTTAGCTAAAGCCGGCGCCTATCCAACTGGGCAAACTCGACTTGAAATTAACCATCAATTGCTCACGTATTTTAGCTGGCTAGGTCAATCTTTGCGTTAATTTACTGCTTCAATGCAAAAAAATTTAAATTCTGTTTACAAACCCCTACCCATTTTTGAGATTTTCTTTATACTATGGTCTGAAATGTTTTTAAGGAATAAGAAAAATAGGCTATGAAAAGAAAAAAGCATACCTCAAGTGATGACGAAGCTCAGATTGATATGACCCCGATGTTAGACATCGTTTTCATCATGTTGATATTCTTTATTGTGACAACGTCATTTGTAAAGGAAAGAGGACTAGAAGCTAGTCGTCCTAAAGATAACACTGAATCACAACAACCAAGCAAGTCTTTGTCTATTCAAATTGATGAGCTTGGCGTGATTAAGATGAACGGTCGTGAAGTCGACATTCGTCGTGTTGTTGCCAATATCCAAACTTTCTTAGCTGAAAATAACACTGACTCAGCTGCTATCCAAGCTCATGAAGATACTGAGCATGGCATTGTAGTTGAAGTAATGAACCAAGCTAAAGTTGCGGGTATCAATAAAGTTTCAGTACTCGTTAAAGACAAAAAGTAACGATATTTGATTGCATACAAAACCACTGCATCGGCAACGATACAGTGGTTTTTTTATTTGTGTTGGCGTTGTTGCCACATTTTTATTGCAATACTACATAAATTAACGGTAT
Organism: Glaciecola sp.; assembly: GCA_029246415.1. Taxonomy (GTDB): domain Bacteria; phylum Pseudomonadota; class Gammaproteobacteria; order Enterobacterales; family Alteromonadaceae; genus Opacimonas. The sequence goes on along the minus strand of JAQWNF010000039.1, from coordinate 56,848 downwards.
TAAAAACCGAGCCGAATATACTGCCAACCGCTAACGCATAAACAAGGCCTATACTTTCTGCAAATATAAACCAGCGACGCATCAAAGCCACATCCGTAAACAAAATCGAGCCAGCGGTGAATATAAACGATGACGTATATGCCAGCAAAATAATGTATCCATGCTGCAAAATTACCCACTCATAGATAAAAAAACCGATACTTAAACTGATAAATAACACCAGCACCCAAGTGCCTCTTACCGCTAACGTCACTGCATTTCGAATTGCTGCTAATCCACAACCAATACCCGCTGCCATCGCATCTAACATAAAGAAATGCGCACTTAAACAGAGCATCGCACCGCCGGATAATATCAGATAACTACGCATATTATTGCTGCGATATCCCACAATATTAAATAAAATTGCTGAAAAACCAAATGCTTCAGCAACCCATACGTTGTCCAATGTCATACTCCAAACGTCATTAATTGAAAATAAAGATTATCTAATAATAAAGGCTACAACGGTTGCAGCTTTATCATTTGCGCTGCAACAGCGCTTACATGGACGGGTTTATATTTAGCTAAAGGCCCTACAAAACAAAACGATAATACTTTGGCTATTGTAATTGACCATTGCTCGGCACGACGATACTCATTGCGCGGACCGATTAATAATGAAGGTCGCACTGCTGCGGCATGCTGTAATTGCGGCATAGAAATAATCGACGACTCCAGCTCACCTTTGACTTTTAGATAGAAGTTTTTGCTGTTTTTGTTCGCACCGACACTCGATATCCATACAAATCCTTGTGACCGTTGAGCTCGTGCTAATTGAGCGCAGACATGAATAAATTCAAAATCGACGCGTCTAAATGCCGCACGACTTTGGGCTTTTTTGATGGTGGTACCTAAGCAACAAAATACATGGTCAACGGTAAAGTATCCTTGGTAATCTTGTAACTGTTCAAAGTCAATTACCACCGGCTGAAGCTTGCCCTCTGGATCGGGGTAATGTTGACTCGATAACGGCCGTCTCACCAAACACGTGATGGATTTGTAACCAGGATGGCGTAATAATTGATTCACTAATTCTTTACCTACTAACCCACTTGCCCCTATCACACAGGCCGTTTTTCTAATATCGCTCATCGTTTATTAATTATTTTTTATCCGCTAATGCAAACATGGTAAATTATGCGCCTTATAAAGTCATGTAACGATAAGGTAATAATATGAAAAATAACCTACTAATGATCGTCACCGCCCTATTTATCGCTTTAAGTTTCAGCAACAATTATGTTTTTGCTGCTGATACAGCGCCGTTAGACATAGAACGGATTTTTTCAGCTCCGGCATTACAAGGTACTGCGCCATCGATGGTGAAACTATCTCCAGATGGCCAACGTGTTACCTTTATTCGTGCAAAAGCGACAGATAACAGTCGTTTTGACTTGTGGGAATACAATATTAAAGATGACCAATCTCGCTTGTTGTTTGATGCCGATGATTTGCATCAAGGTGATGAAAACTTATCAGATGAAGAAAAAGCACGAAGAGAAAGAATGCGTGTGTCAGGCTCTGGTATTTTATCGTACAGCTGGTCAGCCGATGGTACTGCCCTGTTGTTTCCATTAGCCGGTGATGTGTTTTATTACCGCATTGGTGCCAAAAAAGCCCAACAACTACTAGATACACCTGAGTTTGAGACTGATATTAAGCTTTCTCCAAAAGGTAATTACATTTCCTTCATTCGTGAGCAAAATCTCTACATCAAACATATTGCTAGCAATACTGAACAAGCTGTCACAACGCAAGGCGGCGGAAATATCAAGTATGGTATGGCTGAGTTCGTCGCTCAAGAAGAAATGAGCCAGTTAACGGGGTATTGGTGGGCGCCCGATGAATCTCACATCGCTTTTACTCGAGTGGATGAAACACCTGTAGATGTGATTACCCGCTCGGAGATTTACGCTGAACGTATTACCACGATTACACAAAAATACCCAAAAGCAGGTACACCCAATGTGTTGCTTGAACTTTACGTACAGAACATTACATCGCAACAACGCCAAGCCATTAACTTAGGTGATAATCCAGATATTTATTTACCTAGAGTACAATGGTCAAACAGCAGTGAGCTGCTTACGTATCAAGTCCAATCACGCAACCAGCAAACATTACAGTTATTTGGTTACGATCTTGCCACAAAAGCTAGCACTAGGTTATTGACCGAACGCAGCGATACCTGGCTAAACCTGCATGATGATTTACATTTTTTAAGTCAACAAGATGCGTTCATCTGGGCATCGGAGCGAGATGGGTTTAAACACTTGTACTTATATCGTAATAACGGCGAACTCCTCCGTCAACTCACTAGCGGTGATTGGGTTGTTACCAGTATTGCAGCAGTCGATGAATCTAACGGGTCTATCTATATCAATGGACGTAAAGATACGCCTCTAGAATCACACGTGTATGCGGTAAATATGCAAACAGCCACAATCAAACGCGTCACCCAACTAGGCAAACATCACGATGTTAAATTTGCCAGAGACGCATCAATTTATGTTGATGTCTTTTCCGATATTAATACTCCAGCTCAAACTGGATTATATGCTGCAAGTGGTAAGTTTATCACTTGGTTGGATCAAAACCTCGTCAATGATAGTCACCCGCTAGCGCCGTATGCATCGGCGTGGATTGCACCTGAGTTTGGTACGATTAACACATCCGCGACTAATGCTAATAGTACTGAGCTGCATTATCGCCTCTACAAACCAGCTAATATTTCGGGGAAACACCCTGTTATTGTCTATCATTATGGTGGACCTAGAGCGCAAGTCGTCACCAATAAATGGGCTGGAAATCGCGGCTTAATGTTCCAGTACTGGGCGCAACAAGGCTATGTCGTGTTTAGCATTGATAATCGCGGTTCGTATTACCGTGGTAAAGCGTTTGAAGATCCGATTTTTAAAGCGATGGGAAGTGTGGAAATCGATGACCAAAAACGCGGTGTCGATTTTTTACGGACGCTTGATTATGTCGACCCAGATAATATTGGGGTATATGGTCATAGTTATGGTGGTTACATGAGTCTGATGGCAATGTTCAAAGCGCCGGAGTATTTTGCCGCAGGTGTGTCTGGTGCTCCGGTCACTGAGTGGCGCTTATACGATACGCATTACACCGAGCGCTATATGGGTAACCCAAATACCGATAAAGCCGCGTACGATGCTGCCTCGGTCTTTCCTTATGCTAACAACTTGCAAGGCGACCTACTGATTTATCATGGGATGGCCGACGACAACGTATTATTTACGCATGCGACTAAGTTATATAAACATCTGCAAGATAACGCGAAGTTATTTCACGTCATGGATTACCCCGGGAAAAAACACAGTATCCGAGGTAAAAACACGCAAATTCATATGTTTAAAACCATTACACATCACTTTGATACGTACTTAACTAACTAAACATATTATTAGCAAGGGATTGCTGCACTCCCATGGCGCAGTCAGGTGTCATGGTGATTTCCATCGGACTAGCTTGACCTGATACATAAATTTTTAATTCTGATTCCATATCAAAGCGCCCTGCCGTTTCGACTTTAAACTGGGTAATCGCCTTATACGGAATGCTATGGTATTCGACTTTTTTACCCGTCACACCTTGCTTGTCGATTAAAATCAAGCGATTGGACGTAAAAATGATCATGTCGCGTAAGAGTTTATACGCATTCGTGACGCTTTCCCCATTAGCTAACACAGGGGCCAGATCTTCTTGGATATCATCGATATCAATCTCTGCCGCATTACCCAATATCCCACTAAATAATCCCATCACTGTACTCCTTGTCAATTACTTGTCATGCACTGATTTTGTGCTCACTAATATTTTACTCATTGTGCACTTGCTTTAATTCTGATTGCACAGAGTGTAGCTTATAATTTAATATTACTCATAATCAAATGCCCTGTAATGAGATGAGCAATGCCAACCCTACCTGACTTCACTGATGTACAAGCGGCTTTTGAACGCATTAAAGCACATGTCACCCAAACTCCTGTGGTCACGTCTTCGTTACTCAATGCCTGGTTAGGCCATACGGTACTATTTAAAGCCGAATGCTTACAACGCACAGGCTCATTTAAACTCCGTGGTGCGACTAATTTTTTACATCATTATTGTCAAACCCACTCGCTACCTCAACGCATTGTCGCTAACTCATCGGGAAATCATGCTCAAGCTGTGGCATATGCTGGCAGCATGCTCAACATTCCTGTTGATATTTATTCCACTGAATCCATTTCTCCCGTAAAAGCCGCAGCAACACTAGATTACGGCGCACAATTACATTTATTTCCAACGCGATTAGAAGCGGATGCGGCGGTATCTGCAGCGGCTGAGGCCGAAGGGGTGCTATGGATCCCGCCATTTAACCATTCCGATATTATTGCAGGACAAGGGACAGCAGTATTAGAAGCTATTAGCCAAACTTCTGAGCATGCGATTGATGCTGTTTTTACGCCTTGCGGAGGCGGAGGCTTAACCAGTGGTGCATTATTAACTACGAGGGCGTTACTTCCTAATGCGCAAATGATTGGAGTCGAACCTGAAAATGCCAATGATGCCTCCATATCACTACAACAGGGCAGTATTTACACCCTACCTACACCAGCACAAACCTTAGCCGACGGAGCAGCGACACCAGCCGTTGGCGATATTACCTTTGAGTTTTTACAACAATTAGATGGCTTTTATGAAGTCAATGAGACGCAAATTGCTTATTGGACACAATGGCTACAACATTTATTAAAACTCCATATCGAGCCTACATGTTGCATGACGATGGCAGGGGCAGTGGCATGGTTAACCGACCAGCCTAAAGGACAAACTGTACTCGTTATGTTGTCTGGTGGCAATATTGCGACTGCTTCTATGCAGCAGATTTATGCCGTAGATTATCTAACACAACCGCCGTATTTAGATTAATAGATATGTCGAGTTAAAGAATTTTAGCAGGTCGATTAGTAGAGTAAAAATAATAATATTAGGGAATGTGAGGCGCTAGAACGATATTAAATGACCCAAAAATGACCAAGCCGTTACTGGATGCTTATGCCGCTGAAACCCAAACGTATCAAGTCATGCTAATTCCAGTTGGACTGGCGTTTGCCACAATTAATACACAATATCCTTTACAAAAAAGACATTAAACATCCTAGCCTCGCCGGGACCTATTTAGCAGCTTGCATGTTTTATGCTGCCTTTTATCAACAATCCCCAATTGGTTTACCTTATACAGCAGATCTTTCACACGCAGACGCGACTATATTACAACGTGTTGCTTGGGAAACATTGGTGAGTTATTCGCGTAGTAATAAAAACATGAAAACAAAAAAAGCCCAGTATAAACTGGGCTTTAAACTAGTAATGTAACTGCTCGTTAATTCAATTCGTCAACGCACATCAAGCACTATAACTTGGGCCCTGCTGCAACTAATGCTGCACCATTATCCGTATCAGTAAACTTAGTAAAGTTATCAACAAATAACGTTGCCAAATCACGTGCTTTGTTTTGCCATTCCTGTGCATCGGTGTAAGTTCCGCGAGGATCAAGGACATTCGAGTCAACATCATGCAATTGAGTTGGTACAGTGAGGTTGAACACCGGCACAACTTGCGTCGGCGCATCGTCAATCGAACCATCTAAAATAGCATCAATAATTGCTCGTGTTGCTTTAATTGAAATACGCTCACCCGTGCCATTCCAGCCAGTATTCACTAGATATGCCTGAGCACCAGACGCTTGCATACGCTTTTCTAGCACTTGGGCGTATTTAGTAGGGTGTAGGCTCAAAAATGCAGCACCAAAACAACTTGAAAATGTCGGAGTAGGCTCAGTAATACCGCGCTCAGTCCCCGCTAATTTAGCGGTAAAACCAGATAAAAAGTAATACTGTGCTTGGGCAGGTGTAAGCTTAGATACCGCGGGTAACACGCCAAAAGCATCAGCGGTTAAAAAAATCACTTTATTAGCGTGCCCAGCTCGCGAAATGGGTTTAACGATATTATCAATATGCTGAATTGGATAAGAAACACGAGTGTTCTCGGTCACTGAGCCATCATCATAATCAATTTCACCACCCGCTAAAACGGTTACATTTTCTAGAAGAGCATCACGGCGGATTGCGTTGTAAATATCTGGTTCATTTTCCTTACTAAGCTTGATGGTTTTAGCATAACAACCACCTTCGAAGTTAAACACACCATTATCATCCCAACCGTGTTCATCATCACCTATTAGTTCGCGCTTTGGATCAGTTGACAAGGTCGTCTTACCGGTTCCGGAAAGACCAAAGAATATCGCTACATCACCTTTTTCACCGACATTAGCACTACAGTGCATAGATGCAATATCTTTAAGCGGTAGCAGGTAGTTCATCATTGAGAACATCCCTTTTTTCATTTCACCGCCATACCAAGTGCCGCCAATCAGTTGAATTTTTTCAGTGAGATTAAACGCAACAAAATTTTCAGAGTTCAAGCCTTGAGCTTGCCAATTCGGATTTGTAGTTTTGGCACCATTCATCACGATAAAATCAGGTTCATAATCTGCTAACTCTTGAGCCGTAGGACGAATGAACATATTAGTCACAAAGTGAGCCTGCCAAGCGACTTCCGTCACAAAGCGGACTTTTAAACGCGTATCTTCGTTCGCACCACAAAAGGTATCTACCACAAACAAGCGCTTGTCAGACAATTGGGTGGTGACTAGGCTTTTGAGATCATTCCAGATATCTTGAGTAATCGGTTTGTTGTCATTTTTGCCTTGATCAGACCACCATACGGTATTTTCTGTCACAGCATCTTTGACTATATATTTGTCTTTAGGTGAGCGGCCAGTGAATTCGCCAGTATTAACAGCGACTGCACCACATTCGGTTACGACCCCTTTTTCATAACCCGTGAGGCTATCTAAGGTCGTTTCGTTGAACAGTACATCATAACTTGGGTTATGAAGTATTTCCGTCGCATTTGTTATGCCATAAGCATGCAAATCTTGGGAGATGGTCATGTAGGGTACTCCTCGATTTGTCCACCACAAACCTAGCAGCTTGTGACTTCTCGATTGTTTTAAACTAGTGTATGAAAGTGTGACTTTTTATTTTTATCGGTATGTCACAATTCAATAGTAGTAGTTTTAATCGCCAAGAACAATGGACAAACAAAGGGTTAATACGAAAATCGTACAAAAAACACACTTACCATTCAGCTGGTGAATGATAAGGAGCAAGGTCATTAATGCTTTAAGTGCTATGGCACCTCAACTCCACGTGTAGACTCCAGTAACCCATACCAGTCAACGGCGCTTAATTCGCAATCCGTCACTTGGGCACATGCTTCAATTCGCGCTAAGTTCGTTGTGCCAATGATAGGTTGAATGGCGACAGGATGTCGTGTTAAAAATGCCAACACAATCGCCTCACGACTAACATCATATTGCTCTGCCAATTGCATTATCATGTTTGTTGTATGTTGAACATTCATAGAAACATCGTGATTCATTTCTTTTGTGAATTGTCCTTGGGCTAATGCACCCCACGCTTGTATTTGTATATTATGCTGTTGGGCATATTCAGCAACGCCATCATAATTGTGTGTAGGCTCAATGCTTGAGTTAATAAAACCAGGTTTAGCTAAACTTAGCTCAATCTGATTCGCAACAATCGGCATAGGTAAGGCTGATTGTAAAAATGCCAATTGCGCGGTGTGCATATTTGATACACCGATATGTGCAATTTTACCCTCAGTGTGCAATGCAATAAGGGTTTGTGCTAACTCATCAAGCTGCATTAATGGATCTGGACGATGTAGTAACAGCACATCTAACTGCTCGATGTGTAAACGTTGTAATATCTGCTCGACGGATTGGGTGATCCACTGCGCTGAAAAATCATAACGTTTCGCTCCCTTTTCATCCGCAAAACGTATTCCACATTTACTTTGAATACTCAATTGCTCCCGTAAATGCGGGGCTTGTTGTAGTACTTGTCCAAAAGCGGTTTCAGCTTTACCAAACGTATAAATATCTGCATGATCAAAAATCTTGATCCCTTGCTCAAGACAAAACTCGATAATGGCTTGCGTTTGTCTGATGTCTGACGAAGTTATCGGATTACTATTCCAGCCACCACCGAGCCCCATACAGCCATAAATAAGGGTCGAGTGCTGCCTGAGATGTTGCGCAAGAGGATATGCTGATATAGTGGATAGTGTTGATGTTGACATTAGCTACTCCGGATAAACAATGCAATTAGGATACACCGGGTTCTGGTAAGGGTAAATTTAATTGTTCGATATCTTCAGGATCATACAAACCTATATGTAAACCCACCAAGCGGATACCACGCTCTTTGCGACGCTCCAGTACTTCCGTCAGCAACTCAGCAAAATACGCTTCTGTGTATATTTGTCGCGTATGAGAGATCGTGGTTTGCTGAAAATCATTAAATTTTAGTTTTATACCTTGGCTTTTGATTCGACTACCAACATTAGCAGACGTGATCCTAGATTGTAACTTAGGCAATAAGTATTCAATCACTTCTTCTACATCACTGCGCGCAAAAATATCTTCGGATAAAGTGCGTTCTACGCCAACTGATTTACGCACACGATGCACTTGTACCTCGCGTTCATCAATAGCATGACAGCGATGCCACAATAATGCACCAAACTTACCAAACTGTTTATTTAATCGTGCAAAAGGAAACGCCCGCACATCTTTGCAGGTAAACAGCCCTAAGTGGTTAAGCTTTTCAATAGTGACTTTACCTACTCCTGGGATTTTATTGAGAGGAAGCTGCAAGACAAATTCATCAAGTTTAGCCGGTGTGATAACACACAACCCGTTTGGCTTATTTTCATCTGATGCAACTTTAGCGACAAACTTAATTGGGGCAACACCAGCTGAGGCAGTCAAACCTGTTTCAGCTTCAATGACACGCCTAATATCCTCAGCTATACGAGTGGCCGAACCACCAAAATAGGACGAATCGGTTACATCCAAATATGCCTCATCCCAAGACAGGGGTTCAATTAATGAAGTGTATCGGCTAAATATTTCACGAATATGGTCAGATACGGCTTTGTATTCTGCCATTCGTCCAGGAACGAGTACTAACTCAGGACATAAGCGTAAGGCATGTGCGGTAGACATGGCTGAGCGCACACCAAATCGTCGAGCAGGATAGTTACAAGTAGAAATCACACCACGGCGGTCTGAGCTACCACCTATTGCAATCGGTACATTGCGTAATGCAGGGTTATCTCGCATTTCAACGGCAGCATAAAAACAGTCCATATCGACATGGATAATTTTACGTTGTCCGCGTTCAGTCATGCGTTATTGGTTATCTCTTATAAAGGGTTTGAAGGCTATCCAAACCCTTTATATTAATAACTCATAAGAGCTTATCCACAAAAGAGTGCATAAGATAAAAGGGAAATGATAGTTTAAAATTTGTGCTCAAGACCTAAAGCAAGATAACTCTCATCTTCGGCAGAGTCAAAATTAAATGAGGTGTAAAATGCATATAGCTTCGTATTCTTTCCTAATTTACGTTCCGCACCAAACGTAAAGCCATTATCATCTTCGGCAGTCTGAAATTGACCTTTTAAATTATAGTTACCTAGCTTGTATTGAGCGCTAACTAAGAAACCATCCTTTTCAGAACCATCAACGATATTTTCTTGAGTTTGCAACATGACGCCTAACTTAACGTCGGCAACTTTTGTACCTACTGTTAAACGGGTAACATTGTAACCTTTAAGTTCATTGTCTAGAGCAATAGCTGCGTAATATTTACCTTTCTTTAAAGCACTGTCACCGTATGAAACTGACACAGAAGTTCCTGCATCGTCATTTTCTTCATCAAGATAATAGCCTAAGCCTAATTGAAAACCGTTAAACTTAGGTGATTTATATGTCAATGAATCGCTCATGCGATTCTCGCCTTTCCACAACACTTTGATGTCTGCTTCTTGGTCTGAATATAAATCAAATTTACCTTGAGACTGTTTTAAGATTGAATCATTACGACCCACTACGACTTCACCAAAAGCACCACGTAAACCAACAAATTGGTTACGCGACTTTAGGTTAGATGAACCTGACTCATCAGAAGGGTCGACTTGAAACTCATACGTATAAAATACTTCTAAGTTGTCATTTAAACTTGTTGAACCTTTGATACCGATGCGAGAAGCATTACTTTTTAGTTCGGTTTGACCATCTGAATCTTGTAAACTGATGTTAACTTTACCGTAAAGATCTGCCGATACTGAAGCAGCAAGAACTGGAGCAGATGATGCCATTACTAGTGTAGTAGCAGCGATTGATTGAATAAATTTCATACATTAGACCTTTGATTAAAATTAACAGTTTTGTGACTTGCAATAACTTCTTTACAGAATATGCGCTACTTTATAGCGCCTTTATTACAGGAATATGACAAAGGCTAATAAATATGACATTTATATGTCACATTTGTGACGCTAGATTGTGAAATATTACAAAATGATAAATGAACAGAGGGGTGACAAAATCATTAAATAATTTTGTCTTTTTCCCATTCTTTGATTTTTTCTGCGCGGATAGCTTCTTTTTCCATGCGAGCTTTTTTGCGATCACAAGGTTCGGGACAATCGCAAGCTTTAGCTATACCTAAAGCACCCAAACCACCACAACTACCAGCAATAGTTTTACGTTGTAAAATATAACCAATGGCCATTGCAACCACCGTGATAACGAAAAACACAAATGCTAAAATAAACGTGCTCATATTGACCTACTGTATTAATTAATTATGGTAACCATCTGGGTAAACGCAGGTGATTGATACTCTACAAACTTATCGTCGTCTTTGACTATTAACAACAACGCAATGTCGTGAATCTCAGCAAGCGCCTGTGCGTCTTTTGCAGATAATACCATCATTGCTGTAGCCAAACCATCAGCAGTCATAGACGATGAATGAACCACTGTTGCTGAAACAGTATTATGTTGGATTGGATAACCGGTATTTGGATCAATCAAGTGCGAGTATCGTATCCCGTCATCCTCATAATAATTACGATAGTCACCAGATGTAGCAACTGCGTTATCTCCAACACTAATAATCTTCTGTACAGCCCGCGATTCAGTAACAGGTTTCTCTATCGCTATGCGCCAAGTTTCACCGTTTAGTTTGGTTCCGGCAACACGCATTTCCCCACCGATCTCTACTAAGAAATTATTGAGTTTACGGTCGATAAGTAATTCAGCGATCGCATCTACCCCATAACCTTTTGCGATAGTTGATAGATCCAAATAAAGACCATCTGTGCTTTTAGTTAACACCACACCATCAAGCACTAGTTTGTCTAAGCCTGAAAGTGCCTTAGCAGTAGCAATTTGTGTATCACTAGGAATCGTTTCTGGACGTTTGGTTGGCCCAAAGCCCCATAGATTGACTAACGGCCCAACAGTAACATCAAGAGCATTGCCACTCATTTTGCCTAGGCGTAATGCTTCAGCAACCACAAATGCAGTATCAGGAGATAAAGTAAATGGTGTTAAACTCGGTGCTTGATTAAACATTGATAATTCGGAATCAGCAATATAAGTGGACATCATTTGATTAATGTCGATTAACCGTTGGTCGATCTTTTGTTGTAAGGCAAGCGCATCGATATCTTGTGAACTAACAAATTTAACATTATATGTAGTCCCCATCGTTTGACCTGTAAAATAATGCTCTTTTTGCTGCGGCTGACCAGAGCATGCTGATAACCAGACTGCACTAATTAAAACCAAACTAACTAAACGTAATGAAACCACAACTCCCCCTTACAAAAAACACAGAAAACTTTTAAATTAAATGTCAAAACCAAATAAGTAACATTATACCTGACATTTTGACAATCCTTGCATAACATTCATAAGAATAATATTTATGATATGCATTATTATTACTATAGGTTTGTAAGCCACTAAAAAAAAGGAGCCTGTAGGCTCCCTTTCTTAACGTTATGTTATCGTGATAACTAATGGGGGTTTAGCCACCAAAGTCATCTAACATAATGTTTTCATCTTCTACGCCTAAATCTTTAAGCATATTGATTACAGCAGCATTCATCATGGGTGGACCACACATGTAGAACTCACAATCTTCAGGAGCTGGGTGATCTTTTAAGTAGTTTTCTAGCAAGACTAAATGAATAAAGCCAGTTAACCCTTCCCAGTTATCTTCAGGTTGTGGATCAGACAATGCAACATGCCAATCGAAGTTTTCATTCTCTGCAGCCAACATATCAAAATCTTCTACATAGAACATTTCACGTGCTGAACGTGCACCGTACCAGAAAGAGATTTTACGATCTGTTTTAAGACGACGTAATTGGTCGAAGATATGTGAACGCATTGGTGCCATACCTGCACCACCACCAACAAATACCATTTCGGCATCAGTGTCTTTAGCAAAGAACTCACCAAATGGACCTGAAATCGTCACTTTATCACCTGGCTTTAAAGACCAGATAAATGACGACATTTTACCGGCTGGTAAACTAAGGTTCTTAGGTGGCGGCGTAGCAATACGCACGTTAAGTAAGATTATACCTTCTTCTTCAGGGTAATTAGCCATTGAATAAGCACGGATTGTTTCTTCGTCAACTTTTGATTCAACATCAAAGAAGCCAAAATGATTCCAATCTGGACGGTATTCTTCTGGTACATCAAAATCGCTGTATTTAATGTGGTGAGGTGGCGCCTCAATTTGAATATAACCACCCGCACGGAAAGGTACGCTTTCGCCATCAGGGATGCCTAATTTCAGCTCCTTGATAAACGTTGCCTCGTTATTGTTAGAAATAACGTCACATTCCCATTTTTTCACACCAAAGATTTCTTCCGGTAATTCAATGTCCATGTCTTGTTTAATTGCTACTTGGCAAGACAAACGCAGACCTTCTTTTGCATCACGCTTAGAAATATGATCTAACTCAGTCGGTAGAATTTCACCACCACCTGATTTAATGTGTACATGACACTGACCACAAGAGCCACCACCGCCACACGCTGAAGATACAAAGATCCCAGAGTCAGCTAGTGCACCTAGCAATTTACCACCTGGAGAGGTAGTGATTGCTTTTTCAGGGTCGCCATTAATTAAGATTTGTACATCACCTTCAGGTACCAATTTTGACTTGGCAAACATGATGATGAAGACGAGCGCTAGTACGATCGCAATGAACATACCCACGCCTAAATAGATTTCAACTTGATTCATATCAATGCTCCTTTAGGGCTTAAATTGCAATACCAGTAAATGACTGGAAGCCAAGTGCCATTAGACCAGCAATCATAAATACTGAACCTAGACCACGGATACCTTCAGGCATATCTGCATACTTTAATTTTTCACGTACCGCTGCTAATAGTATAATAGCTAGTGCCCAACCTGCTCCACTACCGATACCATAAACAATACTCTCTGGAATGTTATATTCACGCTGAACGGCAAATGCAACACCACCAAAGATGGCACAGTTTACGGTGATAAGCGGTAAAAATATCCCTAATGCGTTGTATAACGCTGGGAAAAATTTATCTAAACTCATTTCCAATATCTGTACCAAAGCAGCGATAACACCGATGAACGTCAAAAAGCTTAAGAAACTTAGATCCGCATCAGGGAAACCCGCCCAACCCAAAGCACCAGGTGCAAGGATGTTGGTAAAAATGATTTGGTTAACTGGTACTGAAATACCCAATACCACGATAACTGCAACCCCTAAGCCCATTGCTGTAGAGACTTTCTTAGATACTGCCAAAAATGTACACATACCCAAGAATAATGATAGCGCCATATTTTCAACGAAAATTGAACGCACTAATAATGCTAAATAATGTTCCATGATTAATCCTTAGGCTCTACTTGCTCTGGGCGAATGGTACGGATAAACCAAATCATGCCGCCGATTAAGAAGAATGAACTAAATGGTAAAATCAACAGACCATTACCTTGATACCAACCACCATTTGTTACTAATGGTAGAATTTCAAAACCAAGAATAGTACCAAAACCAAATAATTCTTTGATTGTCGCGATAACGATTAAGATAAATGAATAGCCTAGACCATTACCAATTCCATCTAAGAAGCTCATCATAGGTGGTGACTTCATCGCATAGGCTTCAGCACGTCCCATTACAATACAGTTGGTGATAATCAAACCAACGAATACTGAGAGTTGTTTAGAGATTTCATACGAATACGCTTTCAAGATCTGGTCAACAACGATTACCAATGACGCAATAATGGTCATCTGAATGATAATACGTACACTTGATGGAATCTGGTTACGAATTAATGAAATAAATAAATTAGAAAATGCAGTAACGGCTGTTAATGCTAACGACATTACTAATGCTGTTTCTAATTTGGTGGTAATAGCTAGTGCAGAACAAATACCAAGTACATGCAGTGCAATCGGGTTTGACCCCAAAATCGGCTCAAAGAGCGCTTTTTTCATTTCTTTTATATCAGCCATGATAGCTCCCTATGATTTCCAAGATTGACGTTGTAAATATGGACCAAAACCATTTTCACCTGCCCAATAAGACAAGGTGTTTTGGACACCATTACTGGTAAGTGTTGCACCTGATAACGCATCTACCGCATATGGGTTTTGTGTACCGGCTTGCTTCTTCACTTCAATCGCAACTTCGCCATTGTTATATAGCTTTTTACCATTCCACAATGCTTGCCACGCAGGGTTTTGAATTTCGCCACCAAGCCCAGGAGTTTCTTTATGTTGATAATAAACCAACTCACGGACAGTGTTTCCATCTGCATCAACAGCTAAAAATCCATACATCAAATCCCATAAACCACTACCGTGGATAGGTAAGATGACACGGGATACTTCACCTGATGCATCTTTAATGTGATAAATATTAGCGATGTTAGCGCGACGAGAAAAACCAACATTTCCTTCAACTTTTGTACTGGTATCTGCCGCTTTAGAGACTTTGCCGTACATGTTGTATGGCTTACCAGAGCCTTCCGCAGGGTTAGCTACGTACTCACCAGTGGCTAAATCGACAAATTTTTCTTCTACAAATTTAGCGTAAGTACCGGCAATATCGCCAGATGCTTGATCCGCAAGACCTGCAGCAGTAAGAATGTTAGATTTTTTATCCAATGCAGCATTGGTGTTTTGTAAGCTACGTAAGCCTACAGCAGCACCAGATACAATGATTGAACACACTAAACATACAGCCAGTACAACACCAACTGTTTTACCTAAAGTTTCTTTTTTAGCCGACACGAGCGACCCTCCGCTTAATGTTGCTTTGCGCGACGAAATAATCGAATAACGGCGCCCATAAGTTAGCAAATAAGATAGCTAGCATGATACCTTCAGGGAATGCTGGATTGAGTACGCGTACTACTACCGTCATAAAGCCAATGAAGAAACCGTATGCCCATTTGCCTGAGTTAGTAAATGATGCTGATACCGGATCAGTTGCCATAAAGAACAAACCGAATGCCATACCACCGATAACCATGTGCCAGTACCATGGCATTGCCATCATCGCGTTACTATCGCTACCGACAAAATTAAGTAAGCTAGATAAGAAGACCACACCGATGATGCCGCCTAACACAATACGCCAGCTCGCTATTCTCAAGTAAATAATAAATAGACCACCAAGCATAATTGCTAAGGTTGATACTTCACCAACTGAGCCTGGGATGTTACCGAAGAACGAATCCATCCATAAAGCCATGTTGCTATAATCCATGTCGCCGTTTGCAGCTTTTGACAACCACGTTGCGCCAGAGAAACCATCTGCAGGTGCTACTGCAACCCAAGGGCTGTCACCAGACATGCTTGCAGGATAAGCAAAATACAAGAATGCACGACCAGACAATGCAGGGTTTAAGAAGTTACGGCCAGTACCACCAAAGACTTCTTTAGCGATAACTACACCAAACGTGATACCTAAAGCAACTTGCCATAAAGGCACAGTGGCAGGCAACGTCAATGCAAATAATACCGAGGTAACAAAGAAACCTTCGTTAACTTCATGCTTACGTACAGATGCGAACAAGACTTCCCAGAAACCACCTACAGCAAATGTCACAGCATAGATAGGTAAAAAGAAACATGCTCCGTAGAAAAACATCGATAAAGTGCCGATATCAGCTGTACCTAGTTCACCGCCAAGGGCAGTAAATAAGGCTGCTTGCCACATGTCAGGTAATGTACCTGCTCCGGCTAAGATAACTTCATGTGCTTGTGCACCAACATTATACATACCATAAAACATCGCTGGGAATGTCGCCATCCATACCATGATCATGATACGTTTTAAATCAATGCTATCTTTTACGTGAGTTGATGAGGAGTTAACCTTACCAGGGGTATAAAAAATAGTCGCCGCTGCTTCATACAACGCGTAAAATTTCTCATGTTTACCGCCCGGTTCAAAATCCGGTTCGATTTTTTCTAAAAATGCTTTTAAACCCATGGCTTAACCCTCTTGTTCAATTTTAGTTAAACAGTCACGTAAGATTGGACCGTAGTTATATTTGCCTGGGCAAACATAAGAACATAATGCCAAATCTTCTTCATCTAACTCTAATGCGCCCAATGTTTGTGCACTATCAGTATCACCAGAGATGATGTCACGTAATAATAAAGTTGGTAACACATCCAACGGCATGATGCGCTCATAGTTACCAATTGGAACCATAGAACGGTCAGAACCATTAGTGGTTGAGGTCATATCAAATAAACGCTTAGTATTTAGGTGACCTAAATATGCACGTGTAATTGAATGCTGGTTGCTACCAGGCATAATCCAACCGAATAATTTCTTTTCTTTGTCTTCTTTGATCAACGATACTTGTAAATGATAACGACCAAGATACGCATGAGGACCTTGCGCACGAGTACCATTTAGTACTGAACCAGAAATCGCGCGAACAGATTCTTCACTCGTTTCATTTTCAAGCAGTTGAGCTAATGAAGCACCCAATACTGTAGAAACTAAGCGTGGCTTTTTCGCTACTGGACCAGATAATGCTACAACGCGCGTGCTATCTAATTCACCTGTTGTGAATAATGTGCCAATCGCAATGACATCTTGATAGTTGATGTGCCAAACTTTTTTGCCTGGACCCACTGGGTCAAGTGTATGAATGTGCGTACCTACTAACCCTGCAGGGTGAGGACCAGCAAATTCGTTCGTATCGACTTTAGCGTTACCGGTATTAACCGATGCACCAGGTGCTTTACTGACGAAAATTTTGCCATCAGTTAAGTTTGACAATACGTTCAAACCATTCACGAAATCATCATTGCGGGTCGCAATAATTACAGTCGGATCGGCTGCTAATGGATTGGTATCCATTGCATTGACGAAAATTGAATTTGGTGTTGAGCCAAGCGCAGGTACTTTGCTAAATGGACGAGTACGTAATGCTGTCCATAAACCTGAATCTACTAATTGCGTTTGGACTTGTTCACGAGCAATACCCGTTAACTTGTCCGCAGCAAACTTGTCAAACGTGACTTTTGCATCGCCGACTGCATCAATAACTACTGATTGCAGAACACGCTTCGCGCCACGATTAATCGCAGAGACTTGACCTGAAATTGGTGCCGTAAATTTAACGCCAGGGTTCTTTTTATCTTCAAAAAGTACCTGACCTTGCTTTACTGCATCGCCGACTTGGACATGCATCGTAGGACGCATTCCATTATATTCCTCACCTAAAACAGCTACTTGGGTAACGGCATTTCCAGTATGGATTTGCTGTTCCGGCGCACCTGAGATTGGGAGGTCTAACCCTTTCTTTATTTTATTTAACATAAGCAATTGCACTACTCTGTTTAGTAACTGATTAGCAAAATCCCCACCCGCTCATCGGTAAGGCGTTGAGAGATTTGGCTAATCAGTCTCACTGTTATAAATTGTTGGTATTTCTGTTGTAGAAATACTAGAAGCGAACTATCACTTAATTGACTGGTAATTTGCATTGCATATGTAGCAGAACTATCAATGGCACCCATCTTACCCATACCTAGACTAATTTCGTCTAAGATAAATGTCATTTAAGCGTGCGGATTATAAAGGAAAATGCTTCGTTAATCTATTGCCTATCGGCATAATGTTTGGGAGTTTGGGATAATTAAATTAATCAGTTGTTCAATTATACTGCCAAGTACTCTAATAAAATCACGTATCAGCTTGATGTATAAAGAAATAAACCGCCATTTAGGCGGTTTATTGATATTTTTATCAGTTAATTACACTTTAGTATTGCATAGCCAAAAAACTTCTAGATATTATACCCATTCCACTAACGGGCTAACATCTGCAGCATAATCAACGCCGTCTATGCCAAAACCAAATAATTGTAAGAAATCCGCGTTATAACCAGCATAATCACTTAATTCATGGAAATTATCTTGGGTGACTTGGGCCCATAATGCTTCAATTTTAGCTTGCGTTGCATCGTTGGTTTCTTTGCCATCCATACGATAGCGATTGGTTTCATCTAAGGCCGCATTGGCATTTAACAAGCATTCGCTGAACAAACCAGCAATTTGTTCAATACAGCCTTCATGCGTCCCTTCTTCTTTCATCACTTTATAAATCAATGAAATATATAATGGCATCACTGGAATTGCAGAACTCGCTTGAGTGACCAATGCTTTTAATGAAGAAACATGTGCATCGATGCTTAAGTTAGCATACGTTGAATTAATCGCCGTTGCAGCACGATCTAAATCTTCTTTTGCTTTACCAATGGTCGCTGAGCCGTAGATTGGCCATGTTAGTTTTTTACCAATATAGGTATATGCAGTAGTTTTAGCATTTGGCGCAAGTAAGTCAGCTTCAGCTAATGCTTTGATCCATAACTCCCAATCTTCACCGCCCATCACTTTGATTGTTTGGTCGATTTCATCTTGATTAGCAGGCTCTAGGGCGATGCTATGGATCAAATCTTTATCGGTATCATAAGTTTTAGTTTCATAAGCTTGGCCAACTGGCTTAAGCGTTGACTTATATACTTCACCCGTTTCAGGATCGGTACGACGTGGTGATGCTAATGAATACACCACTAGGTCAACTTTACCGATAGTTTCTTTTAACTTGGCGATAACTTGTGCTTTCATCTCATTACCAAACGCATCACCATTTAATGTATGCGCTTGAATACCTGCCGCTTTAGCTTGAGCGTGAAATGCAGCCGTGTTGTAAAATCCAGCAGTGCCAGTTTTACGTTCAGATGGTTCTTTTTCAAAACATACGCCAACCGTGTTCGCACCGTAACCAAAGCTAGCAGTAATACGCGAGGCTAAACCATAGCCAGTAGAACAGCCTAGAATAAGTACATTTTTAGGTGCTGTCTCTGCATCTTGTGCTAAATCCAAACCTTTAATATAGGCAATTTGATTTTCAACACTTTTCGCACAACCCACTGGGTGAGCATTAGTACAGATAAAACCTCGTACTTTTGGGGAAATAACCATCTACCGCTTCCTTAATTATAAATATTTCCGCGTATTGTAAACCTGCAAGAGGTCTTAACTGGTCAAACGAGTACTTTACAGGCATAAAAAAAGCGCTTGGAGTATAACTCAACAAGCGCTTGAATCAGTGTAAATAAGGCTTAACCTAAAATTGCGTGCAATTCTACATCGAATACCAATGTGCTGTATGGCGCGATTGCACCACCGGCACCTAGCTCACCATAAGCAAGATCATGAGGGATAGTTAAACGCCACTTATCACCCACTGACATCAGTTGTAACGCTTCAGTCCAACCTTTGATTACGCCACCAACTGGAAATTCAGCTGGCTGACCACGGTCATAAGATGAATCAAACACGTCACCATTAATTAGTGTACCGTGATAATCAACGCGAACCGTCGATGCTGCTGTTGGCTTTTCGCCGTCACCAGAGTTGATTACTTCATATTGTAAACCAGAATCCGTTACTGATACTTCAGCACGCTCTGCGTTTTTCGCTAAGTATGCTTGCGCTTCAGCAATCACACTTTCAAATTCTTTTGCTTTTTCAGCTTCCATACGCTTATGGATTTCACCGAATGCTGCACCTAAAGTCTCGTTATCAACGGCACTTTCTTGACCACCGAAAGAATCTTGTAATCCATTGATTACTGCTTCGATGCTTAATCCGTCAAACGGATTAGACGCTAATTGTTGGCCCATTTGGAAACCAATACCGTAACTTGCTTGACCTTCAATAGTCGTTAGATCTGCCATGTTTACTCCTGCAGGTTGATTAAATTTGTCCTACGAGAATTGCTTGCAGAACATTCAAAGAAAGAATTGTAGCATAGGTACAATTAATATAATTATAAAATATGTCAGATTGGTTTAGACACGATAAGCAAAATTTCGTATGGTTATAGTTCGATTAAATATAGGAAATATTGCTCATGCAACACGATAAGCAAATCGATGCTCAGTTAAAGCACACAGTGCGCGATTTAGGAGAATTACTTGGCCAAACCATTAAGCATGAATTGGGTCAAGAATGGTTAGACAAAATTGAGTCGATCCGCTTGCAAGGCCGCGCAGGCCATCTTGGTGATGCCGCCGCCAATATTGCATTACAAAATGTGTTCAAGGATATGAACAATGAAAGTCTATTGGTTATTGCTAGGGCATTTGCTCAGTTTTTGAACCTTGCCAATATTGCTGAACAAGAATTTAATAGTAGTAAACAGTTGGATGACTCAGTTGATGTGTTATTTAGCCATTTGCGCAAAGCACAACAATCACCTGAAGCTATTTATGAAGCAGTCAACGCCTTGCACATTGATTTAGTCTTGACCGCTCATCCGACTGAGGTTACACGACGAACCATGATCCACAAGCACACCGCATTAGCTGAGTGTTTACGTCAACAACATAATGATACGCTCCACCCTGCACAAAAATTACAATTAAGCGAACGTATTGCCGATCTAGTAGAACAAGCATGGCACACCGAAGAAATCCGTGACCGTCGCCCCACACCAATTGATGAAGCAACCTGGGGATTTTCAGTTATTGAAAATTCACTGTGGGATGCTATCCCCGACTTTATGCGTGATTTAGATCTTAAATTACAACAAGAGTATGACATCAAGTTACCAATTGATGCACAACCGATCCAAATCAGCTCTTGGATGGGTGGCGACCGTGACGGTAATCCATTTGTGACATCCAAAGTCACGCAAACCGTTTTAAATTTGGCACGCCGCCGTGCTGCTAAGCTTTTTGCCAAAGACATCAGCGCACTGCAAGTCGAACTATCGATGAGTAAGTGTGATGCAACTATCCGTAACCAAGTTGGAAATGCATCTGAACCTTACCGTGCAATCTTAAAACCACTGGTTAAGCGTTTACGTGCCACCAAAGATGGCATAGATGATCTCTTAGCAGGGCGCATTGCCGATGACAGTAACTGGATCCATTCACAAAAAGAGCTACTCAAACCATTAATGCAATGCTACCGCTCCTTGGTGGCTTGTGGCTTAGAGCAAACTGCGAAAGGTGGCTTATTAGATACCATTCGTCGCGCGCACTGTTTTGGTGTGTACTTATTAAAGTTAGATATCCGACAAGATTCTGGTCGTCATGCTGATGCGATTGCTGAGATCTGTGATTATTTGTCTTTAGGTGATTACCACAGCTGGGATGAAGATAAGAAAATCTCATTTTTGACCAAAGAGATTGCATCCAAACGCCCATTGCTGCCAAACGCATGGCAGGCTGATTGGCAACCGAGTGCAGATGTTCAAGAAGTGTTAGACACCTGCCGCACTGTTGCTGCGAATGATCGTGATGCCTTTGGCATTTATATTATTTCTATGGCGAGCTTTGCTTCAGACGTACTTGCCGTCCAACTGCTGTTACAACAATGCCAAGTGACTTGGCCGATGTCTGTCGCGCCATTATTTGAAACACTCGATGATTTAAATCACTCACCAGTGGTTATTGACCAAATCCTGGCTATTGATAGTTACCGAAATGGTCTAGCGGACGGTCAACATATTATGATTGGTTATTCCGACTCGGCTAAAGACGCAGGGGCGTTAGCTGCCGGCTGGGCACAATACACCGCACAAGAGTCATTAGTGGCGATATGTGCCAAATATGATACGTCGTTGACATTATTTCATGGCCGCGGTGGTACGATTGGGCGAGGTGGACTCCCTGCTCACTCAGCCATATTATCGCAACCTCCTGGCTCACTGGACGGGGGCTTTCGAGTTACTGAACAAGGTGAGACAATTCGCTACAAATTTGGTATGCCCGCATTGGCTAAACGCAGTCTAGGGATTTATGCGAGTGCCATTATCGAAGCGAAGTTATTCCCACCACCGGCTCCTAAAGCTCATTGGCGTGAATTACTCGATGAGATGGCTGCACAAGGGCGTGATAACTATCGTCATGTTGTGCGTGTCGATCCTGATTTTGTCCCTTATTTCAGACAAGCGACACCAGAACAAGAGCTAGGTAAGTTACCGCTAGGCTCGCGCCCAGCTAAACGTAATCCACAAGGTGGCGTAGAGAGTTTGCGTGCTATCCCTTGGATTTTTGCCTGGGCGCAAACTCGTTTAGTACTGCCTGCTTGGTTAGGTGTCATGCGTGCAATTATGCATAGTTACGAAACTCAGCACGAAACTATTGATGAGATGGTCGAACAATGGCCTTTCTTTCAATCGCGTTTATCAATGCTCGACATGGTATTTGCAAAAGCCGATATCAGTATTGCCAAAGCCTATGATGATAGTTTAGTGGATGCAGAGTTGAAACATTTTGGTGAGTCTTTGCGTAACGAATTACAACAAAGTCGTACTGATTTGTTGCATATCACGCATAAGAACAACCTAATGCAAGATGATCCGCAAGGGCTAAACTCAATGCATATCCGTGCTGACTATTTGCAACCGTTACATTATTTACAAATAGAATTACTCAAACGTACTCGACAAGTAGATGATGAGCACGAAATCAGTGCGATTGAAAAAGCCATGATGGTGACCATTACAGGTATTGCGATTGGTATGCGTAATACTGGTTAGGTGCGACTCGTTCTGGTATGTATTATTCGTTTTAACAAATAATATTCAAGCATCAAAAAACCCGTTAAGCATAATACTTAACGGGTTTTTTATTCATATTAAATATGTAAGCTAGTCTATCTATAAGAGTTAGCTATATGCATAACATGCTTATGCGTTAACGAATTCAACACCTAATTGAATATCACCGCGTAGACCTTCTAACATGTCAGCTTTAGCTTGTTCTTCGAACGCGCTTAACTCACCGTAAGATAAAATCTCTTCTACGCCGTTTTTACCTAAACGTACAGGGTGGGCAAAGAATGCTGCATCAGCAGAACCGTCAACCTGAACATAAGTGTACTCAACTACGTCACCGCCTTGCATTGCATCAACTAAAGATAAGCAGAAACGCGCCGCTGCTTGACCCATAGATAATGTTGCAGAGCCGCCGCCAGCTTTCGCTTCAACCACTTCAGTACCAGCATTTTGAATGCGAGTAGTTAGACTAGCAACTTCTTCATCAGTGAAGCTTACGCCTTCAACTTGTGACAACAATGGTAAGATTGTTGTACCTGAGTGACCACCAATTACAGGCACGTGAGTTTTAGCAACATCAAGACCTTTTAACTCAGCTACAAATGCTTCCGCACGGATAACATCTAATGTCGTTACACCGAACAATTTGTTTTTGTCGTATACGCCTTTCGCTTTTAATGTCTCAGCGGCAATCGCAACCGTGGTATTAACTGGGTTAGTAATGATACCAACACAAGCGTTAGGACAGGTATCAGCTACGCCTTCGATAAGGTTTTTAACAATACCGGCATTGATATTAAATAAATCAGAACGATCCATACCTGGCTTACGCGGAACACCAGCAGGGATCAACACGATATCACAGCCAGTTAATGCACCCGCTAAGTCATCTTTACCGTGACCCGTTACCGCAACAGCAGTTGGGATGTGGCTTAAGTCAACTGCAACACCTGGAACGACTGGAGCAACATCATACAATGCTAACTCGCTACCAGCTGGTAATTGGGTTTTTAATAATAAAGATAATGCTTGGCCGATACCGCCAGCAGCGCCTAAAACAGCTACTTTCATGTTATTCTCCTAAATGGATTGAGCAAATTGTGTAAATTGTGTTTGGTGTGTTTGATGCATTACGTGATGAACACCTTATGAAATAAACTAAACAATCACAATGAAACATTAGTTGTAGGTGTAATGTGTGTATTGTTTGCTAAATTTCAAGGTCTACGGCAAAATAACCTAATAATAAAAGATCAACCTTACAGGTAACCTGCATGTCGAGCCAAAAACAAGGCGATTTAATCAAGGCGTTCCGCGCAATATTAACGGCTGAGAGCTGCGCTTCTCAAGGCGACATCGTTAATATTTTAAAATCCCAAGGCTTTGACAACATTAGTCAATCTAAGGTCTCACGCATGTTAACTAAATTTGGCGCAGTGCGTATGCGCAATGGTTTAGGTGAGATGGTCTACTCTTTACCTGCAGAACTAGGGATCCCCACAGCCAAAAGCCCATTAAAGCAATTGGTTCTAGATGTCGTCCACAATAATGTCATGGTCGTTATCCGAACCAGCCCTGGCGCAGCTCAACTTATCGCCAGATTATTAGACTCATTAAGTAAAAAAGACGGTGTTTTAGGCACCATTGCCGGTGATGACACAATTTTTATCGCCCCTGCTGATGTAACACAAATCGAAACTCTAAGGCAATATGTTGAAAACCTTTTCGATAATGTATAAAAAATAACCGCACAGTATGTTTTACAATGTTCCGTTAACAATATTTTTGTACGATATTTCTTACGGCAATATTTATTATTTATAAGACAATTTCTTAGTATCTAATCTTTAGAACAAAGCAGCTATCGGGAGTAACAATTTGCAGTACAACACAAACTTAATAGTTGAA
This sequence comes from Glaciecola sp., assembly GCA_029246415.1. Classification (GTDB taxonomy): domain Bacteria; phylum Pseudomonadota; class Gammaproteobacteria; order Enterobacterales; family Alteromonadaceae; genus Opacimonas. The sequence continues at coordinate 31,768 of JAQWNF010000039.1, read as the reverse complement.
GATGTTCAATTATTAGATTTACACAATATTAGTGTATTACTAGTTCATCATGATCATGCCGTCTATGAGCAGTTTGATTCATACAGCAAGCATTATGGCAACTCTCTTGTGTACGCAGATTCGGCTGAATACCTGCGCGACAACAAATTAATACTCGTTTGGGATGTTATCTACATAGATGTAGGTATGTACCATGATGAGTGCATGGATATCATCAATATATTCAAATTATCATTTCCACATGTAAAAGTGATATTTTTGGGGAGCTCAATCACGCTCCAAGAACGTATCGATTATTTGCAGCTTGGGGCGGATTTGATTTTGTCTAATCACATCTCTAAAGACGAGTTTGGCTTGGTCACGCGTTATATGTACACCAATGCGAAAATAAATCATCAGCCTGTTCCTTTAATTAATAACAACGTTATGTTCGATATTGTGACCAATGAGTTACACCTTACTGGCACTGATACTTATGTTGAGTTAAATGCGCAAGAAACATCAATCATCAAATTGTTTATATTGAATACTGAACAACAACTGGAAACATGGAAGTTATTGGATGTAATTGGAGCCTTGGATAATCCCCGAGGACGTAAAAATCTAGAAGTGTTTATTTCGCGCCTGCGCAAGAAGCTAGCGCCATTGAGTAAAAATATATCCCCAATTAAGTCGGTTCGAAATTTTGGCTATCAACTCACCTTACCTTTGCGCATTAAAAATTACGCATAACTAACACGCATAAACTATTTCGTATAAATTAAAAACCCGCATTAATTAACTTAATGCGGGTTTTAAGTATGTAGATAGTAAACTACACGATATTAGAAAGTATAGGGGGCATCTGTAAGGATGCCCTTTCCACAAGTTAAATACGGATTAGAAGCTGTATTTAACCCCTACACGTACTTCCCATAATGATGGGCCACGTACATAGCTTGTCTCTGGAGCATTGAAGCTCTCATAAACATATTGTCCAGCATCATTGATGTGAGCATTAACGATTTGTTCACCAACAAATGAACCTTGACGTAATACGCCCCAGTCATCATTTAGCATGTTAGTGAAGTTTTCGATAACGAAGAACGCACTGGCTTTATGTCCTTCAACAAATCCTGGAAGCTCTTGAGAGATACGAATATCTACTTTAGACCACCATTCTGCATTGAACGAGTTACGGCCTAGGATAGCACCACGAGTTAAGCCTTCCGCTGCGATGAAATCATCAAACGCTGCTTGGTCAAAACCACTGCCATAAACCACACCAGCATCATTTACTTCAGGGATATATACCAATCCACGAGTACTTGAAGAATCAAAACCAAACAAGTCACCGCCGCTTTCAGAGAAAGTAGCAGAGTAAGGCTTGCCATCACTCGCTGTCGCATACAAGTTAAAGCTTGTGTTATAACCATCAAATAACTCGGTGGTATAACCAAACTTCATCGTGAAGCGATGTGGGATCTCATAATCTGAGGTCGCAGCTTGTGGTGAGTTTACATCTGCAACGGCAACGTTAATGAAGTTAGAGTAAGCAACTGAAGACGTCATTGGATTTGCATCCGTTGCTTCAGTGTATGCATACGCTAACATACCATTAAAACCATTTTCCCAATCTTTTTGGATTGACGCAGAGATAGTTGTTGAATCACCATCATTAGCAGAATTAACGTTAGTTAACATGAAATCACTACCAGGGTAACGACCTGTAGTAGAAGTTTCATATAATGGACGACCATCAACAGCTGTAAAGCCAGACGGTGTTAAACCTAAATCAACCACCGTTGCAGAGTTTTGCTTATCGGTATACATGATGTCAGCAGTTATCACATAATCATTCGGTGTGATATAAGTCGCACCTAATGAGTATTTCCACTCTGATGGAATATCAAAGCTAGGATCAGTCGCGTTAACGTTACCGTTACCATCTGCGATAGAGGTTGCTGCAACTGCATCAAACAAGGCTTGTGGGATGTCATAAATTGGACGACCCGCACCCGTTAAGTAACCGTCAGCAGCAGTAGTAATGCTGTTACGTGTACGGTCTTGTAAACCAATGTTAGTTACACCATCGTTTGAGTAAGCATTTGAAATCCAAACATTTGGATTACCACCAGCATACAGACCTACACCACCACGTACTTCTAAATCATCAGCAACAGCCCAGTTAAAACCAAGGCGTGGTTGTAGTAATTTAATGCCATCAACGTTTGCAGTGTTAGAGAAACCGTAACGCTCAGTAAAGTTAGCATTTTGTGTTGGACGGTCATCTGAAGACCACATGTCATAACGTAAACCAACCATTAATTGGATATCGTCAGTTACATAGAAGTCATCTTGCACATACAACGTTGTCGTTGCATAAGAGAAGCTTGCACCGGCATCCGCTGGGTTGTTAGTACCCGCAGAGTTATTGTAGTAAATACGTGCAGGCGTACCAGCAGCAAAATCAGCGATGTTATCAAAACGGTACTCACCAACAGTGTGTTGCATGAATAAGTTAAATACATCTAAGTCTTCATATTCAAGACCGAAGGTGATTTTGTGATCGTTATCGGTGTAATACGTACCAGCGAATTTCGCTGTGATGTTTTCCCAGTTCAAATCATTTGATTGACGAGAATCATCAGGGCCGATATATACAGTCGCACCAGAACCTGAACGGATTTGCGCTTCAGCAAAACCAGACTGATCAAGTGAATTTTGACGGTTATCAAGTTTAGTTTGACCTAAACGCACTTCAGTTGAGAACTTATCAGACCAATCAGAATAAACTGATGCAACTAATGAATCTAACTCAGCGCCACGCTCATAGAAATGGTTACCAAATGATAAACGGCTAGAGCCAGTATCAGATTGGCTGATTGAGAAACCGTCATTCCAGTTGTACACCAATGATGCACGGTGTTGATCTGTAATGTTCCAATCTAATTTAACGAGTAATTTTTCGTCTTCAACTGGTGCACTTGCAGGGAAACCACCGACATCGTAGTTATATACATCTGCAGCGATTTGCGTGATTTCAGCGATTTCGTCAGCCGTTACACGACCATTATCACGTGCGGCATAACCGAATAACTGTACGCCTTCTACTTTTTCATAAGCAGCAAATACGAATAACTCGTCTTTGATTAATGGTGCACCAATGTTAAAGCCATAACGCTTTTCGGTGTAATCGCCATTTTCTTGCTTGTCACCGTTAACTTCGTCACCGCGGAAAGAATCGCTAGTGTAATCGAAGAACACACCACCGTGGATTTCATTGGTACCCGATTTAGTTACCGCATTGATATTACACGCAGTGAAACCACCGTACTGAACGTCAAATGGGGCTAGTTCAACGGCAACTTGCTCAATCGCGTCAAAAGAAAATGGCATTCTTTCAGTTGGATAACCGTTAGAGTTAAGACCGAAGTTATCGTTCAAACGCACACCGTCAAGGGTTAAGCTGTTAAAACGTGGGCTTGCACCCGCACACTGAACTGAATCAGAGCGGCTTTCGTCGATATAAACACGTGGATCAGTACGGATAACATCTTTGATGTCACGGTTGATCGCAGGTGAGTTTTCTAAGTCAGCTAGATTAAACACTGTACCTGGAGAGTTGCTACCGAAAACTGCCGTGCTTACTTGTGAAGCAGTCACGTTGATTACTTCAATGTTTTGATCAGCTTGTAATGCAACATTTACATCAAACGTTTCACCTAGTTCTAAGAATACACCGTCAACAGTGGTATCTTGAAATGTTTGTGAATCTACAATAATTTGGTATGGACCACCAACACGAAGGCCTTTTAAGTTAAATGAACCTGAATTGTTCACGATTGCATTACGCACTGTGCCTGATGGTAAGTGAATAATTTTAACGGCAGTACCCGCAGCTGGCGCACCGGCTGGAGTAACGATTTTACCTGAGATACCTGAAGAAGTTTCTTGCGCAAATGCTGGCGCTGCGAAGCCAATTGATAAGGCAACAGCAATGGCAATGCGATTAAGCTTTGTAGGTGCAAACATGGTTTGTGTTTCCTGTTTAAATTAAAAATTATGTATTATGTGTAATGTCTTAATTTTGACTATCGAAAAACCGACGAGGCTTGATTATCATCCATGATTACCGTTTATAATAAACGTCATTTCAGCGACAATTGTATAGTATTTGACAGAAATGACAAAAGTATGACAAAAATTAAGTGTAAATAATTATAAATTCACTTATTAGTTATATTTTTGAGTATAATTATTTCTAATAAACGTCAATCCTAACGGCTCATCCTAAAACTAATAATAAGTGTTACTATGACTACAACGCATTCGAACCAAGAAACGATCAACACCAAGCCTTACATCATTGCTATATGCGGCGCATCTGGCTCAGGTAAATCTTTGTTTACGCAAAATCTAGTGCATCGTTTACAAATGCAATGTGCTGATATGTTAGTACTACAAGAAGATCGCTACTACCGCGCGCAAGATGATAAACCGATGGCTCAACGAGTTATTACTAATTATGACCACCCCAATGCCTTTGAGCATGAGCTATTAAAAACGCATGTCGAAGCACTGTGCCACGGTCAATCCATCGACTATCCAGAGTACTGTTATCAAACTCACACGCGTAAACCTGATACGCAGCGGATCACCTCTTCTCCGATTATTATTATAGAAGGGATCATGCTCTTAGCCGCCACAGAATTACAACCTCTGTATGACCTGACATTGTTCGTCGATACCCCGTTAGATGTATGTTTATTGCGCCGTATGTTGCGTGATACCGCTGAGCGTGGGCGCACCATTGAATGTGTAGCGGAGCAATACCAAGCGACAGTTAAACCCATGTATCATCAGTTCATTGAACCTAATCGTAGCCAGGCTGACATGATCATTACTCAAGGTGGCGATAACCAAGCGGCTTTGAATGTGGTCACACATCACGTACAATCACAACTTAACTTTGCCAACCAACAATAATAAAAGGCACACACTATGACAGGAATAATCGGTGTAATCGCATTGCTTGCTATTGCTTATGCGTTAAGCAATAACCGCCATGCAATTAACTGGCGCACAGTCGGCGGCGCATTTGCCATCCAAGTTTTCATTGCTGTTTTCATTTTGTACTTCGAACCTGGGATAGCGGCATTACTCGCCGTTACCGATTTTGTAGCGGGTGTCATTAGCTATGCCGATGAAGGAATTAACTTTGTATTTGGTGCCGTTGGCAATAAATCCCTTGGGTTTATCTTTGCGTTCAACGTGTTACCCGTGATTATCTTTTTCTCTGCTTTAATCACTGTTTTATATCACCTTGGGATCATGAAATTCATCATCAACATTATCGGTGGCGGATTACAAAAAATCTTAGGTACTAGCCGCCCAGAGTCGATGTCAGCTGCAGCCAATATTTTTGTGGGACAAACTGAAGCACCGTTAATTGTTCGACCATTTATTCCTAAAATGACGCAATCAGAACTATTTGCCGTGATGGTAGGTGGATTAGCCTCTATTGCTGGATCGATTATGGCAGGTTATGCAGGAATCGGTGTCGAGCTCAAATATTTACTCGCAGCGAGCTTTATGGCTGCACCTGCGGGCTTATTAATGGCTAAAATTATAGTCCCTGAAATAGATACCCCAAATAACGAACTGAGCCAAGTAGATGGTGAAGATACCAGCTATGCAAACATTTTCGACGCAGCAGCATCTGGGGCATCATCAGGTTTACAACTAGCATTAAACGTTGGTGCTATGCTCTTAGCGTTTGTGGCACTTATCGCACTAATTAACGGTATTATTGGTTGGACTGGTGGGTTATTTGGATTTGAAAACGTCACCTTTGAGCAAATCTTAGGATATGTCATGGCGCCTATTGCTTGGGCAATTGGCATTGATTGGTCTGAAGCGCAATTAGCAGGCAGCTTTATTGGCCAAAAAATCGTGGTGAATGAGTTCGTCGCGTATCTCAACTTTATCGAAATTAGTGATCAGTTATCGGCCAAATCACAAGCTATTATTACCTTTGCCTTGTGTGGCTTTGCAAACTTTTCTTCAATCGCTATTTTAATGGGTGGTTTGGGCGCAATGGCCCCAGGACGTCGTAAAGACATTGCTCGATTAGGCTTAAAAGCCGTTTTCGCTGCTACCCTAGCAAACTTAATGAGCGCCGCATTAGCGGGCTTGTTCTTATCATTTTAAAGGAGCGACTCGATGAGTAACGTCACTTTAGAGGCAGTCGATTATCTCGCTGCTGATGCCCAAGAAAAATTTGTGAACTCCTTGCGTGAGACCGGTTTTGGGGTGTTAAAAAACCACCCAATAAAACAAGCAACCGTGCAGGGGATTTATTCTCGTTGGCAAGATTGGTTCAACCTCGATGACAGTATCAAAGAGCAAAGCTTGTATAATAAAGGCACACAGGATGGTTTTTTTCCTGCTCGGATCTCAGAAACGGCCAAAGGTTTTACCCAAAAAGATATCAAAGAATACTTTCACTATTACCCGTGGGGACAATGCCCTGTGGATCGACGTGAACAACTCGATGCGTATTATCAACAAACCACTGCGTTTGCAGCTGAGTTATTAGGTTGGATTGAGGCGTTATCGCCAGCTGAAGTTGCGGCAAACTACCGAGAGCCGTTATCAGACATGATCAAGCAATCTAATCAAACCTTGTTACGCGTCTTACATTATCCGCCATTAGCGGGTAACGAAGAGGCTGGCGCTATTCGTGCCGCGGCTCATGAAGACATTAACCTTATTACTATCTTACCTGCTGCTAATGAGCCAGGCCTGCAAGTGCAACTTAAAGACGGTAACTGGATCGATGTGCCGAGTGACTTTGGTTATTTGATTATTAACATTGGGGATATGTTGCAAGAAGCTTCGGGTGGGTATTTTCCATCGACTTCACATCGCGTGATTAACCCACAAGGTGCCGATATGACTAAGTCGCGTATATCGTTACCCTTGTTTTTACATCCACGTCCAGACGTAGTGTTATCTGAACGTCATACAGCAAAAAGCTATTTGCATGAGCGGTTAACTGAACTTGGCGTGATTTAATTCACGCCACTACTCAATACTAAAGCATCAAACTACAGCTCAGTCCCACTATTCACTAGACTGCCGACTTCCAATACTGGTGCGGCGTCTAGTTTCTGAGCATCCATCATAGTCGCAATACGTTGCATCGTAGCGACCATCTGTGATTGCTCCCATTCTTCTATCGCATTAAATCGATTTAAAAAATGCTCTTGCAACGGCAACGGTGCTTTATCTAGTAATAATTGCCCCGCGTCGGTCAGAAACACCCCAACCTTGCGTTTATCTTGCGTACTACGAACCCGATTAACGTGCCCACGACTTTCCATACGGTCTAAGATACTGGTCACAGTAGCAGGCGATAGCGTAATGCTTTGCGCGATTTCCTTAACCATGACTCCTGGATGTTTACCGACTTCTTGTAACACAATCAATTGTGGACCAGTTAAGCCGACATCGCGGCTTAACTCTTTTGAACGTATGTCGATAGCACGTATTACTTTACGTAAGGCAACTAATAGCTCTTCATCTTTTTGCATGAAAACGCTTCTCTTATTTTAATAGGTGTAAGAAATGGACGTGCTTTTGATACTGCTCGACCACATCGTTAATTATAGCAGTTTCAGGCCAACTCATAATATCGTAATCTTGGCCACCTTCTGCTAAATGCACTTCTGCACGATAATACATCTGTTCTTCATCTTGGTCACTCGCATCTTCTAATAAATCCGGTTGAATATGCGTGCGAGCACGAACTGCATAGATAAAATCAGGTTGATCAACGTGACTAACCGTCAAGATAATTCGATCATCCTCAATCAGGACATCCGTGGCAATTTGGTTATTATTTAGCTCATTCGATACTTGGGTTAATGCCGGCCCGACGTTTTGTTGCAAAAACTGCAGCACTTTACTTTTAGATGGAAAGTTGACTATGGTCGCTAAGCGTTGACGCCAATCATCGGTTTTAATCGACGGTGACTGCATCACGGAAAAATTCATGGATTGTTGTTTGGTTGATTCAATACTCAACGCGGTAAACATACCGTAAATGGCAATAATCAACACCACAGTAAAAGGTAATGCACTGACAATTGACATCGTTTGTAAGGCTGCTAACCCGCCATTTAACAGTAATATCGTCGCCACTACACCAATGCCCATAGTCCAATAAAAGCGCTGCCATAGCGGCGTATTGTTTTCACCATGACTCGCCAACATATCCACCACCATCGCTCCAGAATCACATGAGGTCACAAAAAAGATGATAACCATGACCAGGCCGATAAAAGAAATTACTTGAGAAAACGGTAAGTGTTCCAAGAAAGCAAACAACGCGATAGATGAGTCTTTAGCAACGGCATCAGCCAAATCCGTCATGCCTTGTACATGGATTAAATCAATAGCGCTGTTACCAAATATCGTCATCCACGCAAATGTAAAACCAGAAGGGATGAGTAGTACACCGATCAAGAATTCACGAATAGTACGACCACGCGAAATACGCGCGATAAACATGCCAACGAATGGCGACCAAGACAGCCACCATGCCCAATAAAATATCGTCCAACCACCTAACCAATCGGTTTTTTGATACGCAAATAAGTTAAAGGTGTTGTGCACAATATCGGATAAATACGCGCCGGTGTTTTGCACTAATGCTTGTAATAAAAACAAACTCGGACCAGCCACTAAGACAAATAACAATAAACCTACCGCCATGATCATGTTGAGCTGTGATAGACGTTTAATGCCTTTATCCAAACCCGAACAAACCGATACTAATGCCAAACAGATGATAAAAACTACGATAAACAGTTGCACCGTTTGACTCACTTCGATGCCAAACAAATAGTTAAGACCTGAGTTGATCTGCATGACCCCAAAGCCTAAGCTGGTCGTCACACCAAAGATGGTACTAATAACAGCAAATGAATCGATGATATCGCCACGCCATGTGTAAATTTTGTCACCGATCAGCGGGTGTAGTGCTGAACGTAGGGTCAGAGGTAAATTATGTCGGAATGAAAAATACGCCAAGATGAGCGCGACAACAGCATAAATGGCCCAGCCGTGTAAGCCCCAATGAAAAAACGTCATTTTTAACGCTTCTCGGGTCGCTTCAACCGAATAGGGATCAGCAGTAGGCGGAGCAACATAATGCATGACAGGCTCTGCTACACCAAAAAACATCAAACCAATACCCATACCAGCAGAAAATAGCATCGCTAACCAAGTGAGTTGACTATAGTCGGCTTGGGCATGATCAGGCCCTAACTTGATATGGCCATGACGAGACACACACAAATAGACCACCGCAACCAAAATACCTGCTACAGATAAAACGTAAAACCACCCAGCCGTATCAATTAGCGTTTTTTGGACATCGCTAAACAATGCTTCCATATCAGTAGGGAACATGACGGTAATGGCCACCAACATAAATATCACCGCACTTGCGCTAACAAACACGCCTCGGTTCAATTTATTTGCATTAAAACTATTTTTAGATATGTTTATCATTAACTAATTACTACACATTATATTTATAAATCCCATATATTTTGAAGGCTCGGTGCTTTTTTAGCAACAAATAGTCGCAAAACCAATTAAATCGCACAAAAAACAGACAAAATAAATTTCAACATAACACACCAGATAGCAGTAAAAGAACAATAAAAGATAGAACACAGATAATTCGTACACAAGCTAATTTGCATTTTTCTGGTAAATCAGTACACTTGCAATCTGGAAATATACATTCAACACTAACTATTTGGTATTTAAATGAATCATATTCTAGGCTCACAACGCCTACCTAAGCCGTCAAAACTAGCGTTTGCGGTATGTACAGCATTAGCTATAACACAACCTACTATTGTCGCTAACGCCTTGCCAAATGCTGCCGAAGAGCAAAAAATCGAAACAATAGAAGTCACTGCAACCAAACGTTCGCAAAACATTCAAAGCACTCCTGTCGCCGTGCAAGCGTTAAACGGTGAAGCACTGAAAGAACAAAACATCAGCAACTTTGATGACTTTGCACGTTATGTTCCTAACATTACTCTAGGTGGTCGTGGTCCAGGTCAATCAGACGTATTTATTCGTGGTATGGCAATCCAGCCAATCACCGTTATGTTATCTGGTGCGCAAGGTACAATGCCAAATGTTGCTCTGTATATTGACGAACAGCCAGTAACTGCACCGGGTCGTAACTTAGACTTATACGCAACAGATTTAGAGCGTATCGAAGTATTGCCAGGTCCACAGGGCACGTTATTCGGTGCAAGCTCACAAGCGGGTACAATCCGTTATATTACTAACAAGCCAACTAGTGATTTTGAAGCTGGGTTTAGCACTCGTTTAGAATCTACTAAACACGGTGAGATGAGCACTTCAGCTGAAGGCTTTATCAATATCCCACTTAGCGATGATTTGTCATTCCGTGCTGCGATGTACAGTGTGAACCGTGGTGGTTATATTGATAACGTAGCTGGCACGTTCTCAACCGATCCAGCGATTAACAGCGCATCAGTATTAGATCTAGGTCCAGATGCAACTTATGAAAGTGCGTCTAACCTTGCTTTAGCTGAAGATGACTTCAATGATAGTTTCTATCAAGGTGGTCGTTTTGGTTTAAAATATTTCATCAATGATTCATGGTCATTATTATTACAACATACCACTCAATCTTTGGGTGCGGATGGGGTATTTGATTACGATCCAGAAGTAGGCGACTTGCAAGTTGAGCGTTATTTCCCTGACTCATTACGTGATGATGTCGATTTAACCTCTTTGGTTGTAGAAGGTAAGCTTGGCGCGTTAGACGTGGTATATGCAGGTGCATTCCTTGACCGTGAAGTAGAGCAATCTATCGATTATACTGGTTATAACAACTCAGGTGGTTTTATTGCGTATTATACTTGTACGTATACCAATCCTGACTATGTTGTAAACTACAACATTTCACCCGAATTCATTACGGAAAACCGTGAATGTAAAGATCCAACTAAAGGCTTTAAAGGCCAACAAGAACATTCTCGTATTACCCATGAGTTACGTTTTTCAACTGATTTTAATGACCGCCTAAGTTTGACTGCGGGTATTTATCTTGATGATGTGGAAATCAAAACTCAAGATGATTATGTCTATGTAGCCATGGAAGAACTTGGTTTTGCACCTAATGCCCCTATAAGTACTGCTAATAGCATTAACCCAAATACTCGTCCTGTCGGTGTTTCATTCTTTAATGATATTACGCGTAGCGAAGAACAAATTGCTGTATTCGGTGAAGCCTCTTATGCCATTACCGATAAACTAGCAGCAACCATTGGTTTGCGTTGGTATGACATTGAGTCTGATTACACTGGTTCATCTAACTTTGCCGACGGTATATTCCAAGGTTCTATGAATACTGACCGTGGTCGTGATTATGATAGTTCAGGTGGTCACACTACTGAGCCTTTACAAGAAGACGGTGTCATTCCTAAGTTTAGCTTAGCCTATCAAGCGACTGACTCTATCTTGTATTATGCAGCTTATTCTGAAGGTTTCCGCCCAGGTGGCTTTAACCGTGGTGGTGGTGTTGCCTCAACTAACCCTGATTTCCCAACAGTTGGTATTACTTATGCTACCGATGATGTGACTAACTATGAATTTGGTTGGAAATCATTGTTACTAGACCAAAGCTTACGTTTCAACGGTAATGTATATTATATAGATTGGAGCAACATGCAGACGTCTCGTTTTGATCCGCAAAACGTATCGATCTTAACCTTTATCGAAAACGCTGCCGATTCAAAAATTCAAGGTCTAGAGACTGACTTTGAATATATTGCGACTGACAACTTAACCATTTACGGTGCATTCTCTTTCAACAAAACCGAGCTAACTGCAACTCGTGCCCAAGTAATTGAAATGGCTCCAGTCGGTTCTGAGTTACCAGTTACCCCTGCGGTACAAGGGAATGTGCGTGTACGTTACGACTGGGAATATCAAGACTTTGACATGGATTGGCAACTAGCATTGCAACATGCATCTAAAAGCTACAGCTCGATTGTTGCTTCTGAGCGTGAAGAGCAAGACGGTTACCAGTTACTCAATGCTAACTTTGGTATCAGCAAAGACTCGTGGCGTGTGAAGTTTTATATCGACAATGTGACTGACGAACGCGCAACATTGTTCATCAACGACCAAGACGATATTAAGCGTATTAGCACCAATCGTCCTCGTACTATTGGTATGAGCGTAAACTATACGTATTACTAATATATACGTTATACTAAGACTAATGACGCTCTGTTATTAGTTCAATAATCCCTGTATTGTTTGATAATGCAGGGATTTTTTTTCGTACCTAATAAGTGAATAATGACATCACAATGACCACTACCGACTCTATAAAACACTCGCCAACAGAGACACCATTAGCACAAGCAGAGGCGCAAGTAAAAGCACAACAATTTCCGGCAGCGTTACAAATTTTAAACCAATGTTTAAAAGCTCATCCGACGGATCGACAAGGTTTGTATTTAAAGGCGGTGTGTCATCGATATCTACAAGATGTAGTACAAGCCATTGATACCATCACGCTATTGCTAGCAGCGCACCCTGAATATGCACGAGGATATCAAGAGCTAGGTCATTGTTATCGCATTCAAGCTAAGTTTCCAGAAGCGATAAATGCCTATCAAATGGCAGTACAACTACATCCGGGTTTGCTTGCTAGTTGGCAACAGCTAAGTCATATATTTGCAGCATTAAATGAACCTGAGATGGTGCGTGAATCGAAAGCTAAAATTCAAGAACTCAGTGCCTTACCACCCTATTTGTTAGCAGCACAAAGCGCCTTCTATGAAGGCAAAATAGCTAAAGCCGAACGCTTAACTCGTGATTTTTTGATGAAGCAACCTAGTCATATTCCTGCGATGCGGTTGTTATCTAAAATTGCCATTAAATTAAACATCCTTGAAGATGCACAAGTATTGTTATCCAGCGCTGCCGATATGGCGCCTCATAGCACAGATTTACAGCTTGAACTGATTCAAGTTTTACAAAAACGCCAGCTATTTGACCAAGCTTACACGTTAGCCCTAGCGTTATTTGAGAGCCATCCACATTTGCCTCTGGCTGAATTAGCACTGGCGAATCAATGTGTAGCGATTGGCCAAACTGAACAAGCTATTCGCCATTTTGATTCAGTACTGGCGCAATTACCCACTCATGCCCCTGTTTTCGTTCAACGTGGCCATGCCTATAAAACAATTGGTCAGCCTGATGCTGCGGTTGCCGATTATCTTAAAGCTTGCGAGCTTAAGCCTGATTTTGGTGATGCATATTGGAGCTTAGCTAATTTAAAAACATTCAGTTTTGACAGTGCAATAATCAACACTATGGTGAAAGTTGTTACCCAATCTCATGTGCAAGTGATGGATAAATATCATATTTGTTTCGCACTAGGTAAAGCGTTTGAAGATAAAGGTGATTATGCTCAATCTTTTAGCTTCTATGAGCAAGGTAATGATCTGAAACATGCACAATTGAACTATCAAGCTGCTGAGACATCGCAACAGATGCAAGCACAAATCGAGCACTGCCCAGCAGATATATTTACACAAGTATTATCCACATGTAATGACTCTGACCCGATTTTTATTGTCGGCTTACCTCGTGCAGGCTCTACTTTAATTGAACAGATATTAGCATCCCACCCTCTGATTGAAGGGACCAGTGAGCTGCCCAACATATTGGCACTGGCACGCAAGCTAACAGGCCGTTACAAATCTGATAACGCCTACCCTGCTAACCTTGCAGGTTTTTCTGAAGCAGAATTAACTAAATGGGGTCAGAGCTACATTAATGATACGCAAATTCATCGCACACAAAATACGCCCTATTTCATTGATAAAATGCCGAATAATTTCCGTCACCTTGGGTTAATTAAAAAAATCCTACCTAATGCAAAAATCATTGATGCTCGGCGTGAGCCTGTAGCTTGTTGCTTTAGCGGTTATAAACAACTATTTGCAGAAGGCCAAGAGTTCAGTTATCAGTTGAGCGATATCAGTCAATATTATGATGACTATGTGGCGTTAATGTCTCATTGGGAGACGTGTTTTGAGGAAAGTATTTTACGCGTACAACACGAAGAGCTAGTAGCGGATTTGGAAGGCCAAGTACGTCGATTACTTGATTTTATTGGGGTAGAGTTTCATCCTGCGTGCTTAGAGTTTCATAAAACCAAACGCAATGTCAAAACGCCAAGTGCAGAACAAGTTCGCCAGCCTATCAATCCTAATGCACAACACCAGTGGCGTCACTTTGCGCCTTATATAAGCTCGCTTACTGAGCATTTTAAGGCACAGGACGAGCAAATACTTTAATAGCACCTGTTGATTTAAGCTCTTGTAATGTCGTCTTCCCGGTTGCATCTAATATATGCATTTGGGCTAGCCATAACTCCAAGGTCGCCATCGCATCAGATAATGCATTGTGGGCTAAAGCAGGGGCTAGCTCTAGACGTTCGCGACATGCGCCTAACGTTGCAGCCCCAGTAGGGATCACACTCATTGTTTTATGTAATTGATACAAGGCTAATTGCATCGTATCAACGCATACTATGGTAGGCAAAGGCATTTCTAAACGAATACTCAGCTGCTTGAGCATGACCATATCTAATTGTGCATTATGTAATACCCAAATATGGCTGTCAGAGAATTGCATGATTTGTTCAAATAATTCTTTCACATGAAATCCTCGGGCTATATCCCGCGGAGTTAATCCATGAATAATTGGACTTTGTGCCAGGTCACCTTTGGCTCTAATCAAACGGTAATAACCACTCTCTAAATCAATACCCGTTGAGGTGCCCTCTATCCAACCCGCTGACATAAATTTAGCGGTCTTTGTATCCATACAACTAAATTCAAAATCTACTGCAAGCCAACGACAATCTTTCAGCGCACGATCAGCGACAGCTTCAGGTAGTCCTTGATGCTGACCAAAAAAAGCCTTTAATTTACTACATATATTGGCCAATATTCCCATTAAGCTACCCCACCGGATAGTTTCATGACAACGGCTTGCTGGGCTCGGTGAATAGACTTAAATGAGGCTTTTAACTGGTGCCGTTCCAACGAAGATAAATCGGACACGCTAATATTATTATCCGTCACGTTATTTCGCAACTGATGGCGCCAGCGCAGGCGATTTAAGAATAACCAAATATCGCGTAAATTATTAGCCTCTTCAGTGCTGATTGCGTTGATTTGTCCCAAAATATTTAAACGCTCAACGGTATTGGATACGGTAATACCGGCGGAAAGTGAATATAAACGCGCTAGATTGTTAATCAAGGCGATAGCGTTGACTTTAAGATTAATACAATCTTTCTTGCCATTGTGTTTGCGATACACAAATTTATTAAACACCGATAATGGTACGGCATCGCTGTTAGCACTTCTGGCTAATGCAGCTAAGAAAAAAGCATTTTTGAACAAGGGTTTGCGGCGTTGTTGTAAGTTTTTAAATAATGTGCGGTCACCTTCGACTGCTCTAGCATCCAAAAAGATATTAAACGCTAAAATAGCTTCTGGGGTTGGCTGATTGATCCATTTTTTAGCCTGAGCTACAGCGTCATCCACACTTAAACGTAATTCGGGATTAGATGCCATAATATTGCCATCACAAAGTTTAATCCCACATTTACCCAAGCCTTTGCACACATACTCAGCCATTTGCTTAAAATACTCTGCCTCCGCTTCATTGGGGCTTTGCGCTAATAACAACGCATTATCCTGATCTGACCCCATTGTTTGGTCTTCGCGTGCTTGCGAGCCATATACCACCCAACAATACCCCATAGGTGCAGGGCCATGTTGCTCAATAAAAAACGCGATTAATTTTCTGGTCATAATATCGGTAGCTTGCGAGAGTACTTTGCCTGCAATATCAAAATCTCCCGCGCGTTTTGCATTCGCAGCAAAATATTGAGGTATCTGCCACGCAATCCGAGTTAACTCATATAGATTTGTAGTTTTGGAGAGCTCCCCAATCATAAACAACACATTACCACGTTGTTTTCTAATAACATCTGAAGTCGTTACCATACCCACAGGGGAACGGTCATCGGCATGCAATACAGGTAAATGATGAATGTTTTTTTCACTCATCAGCGAAATTGCAGAGAACATATTTTGGTTATGTAATACATAAGCAGGGTTCTCGGTCATGATGGTACTTACATCCAAACTAATATCCATTCCCTCAGCCACGACACGATTACGTAAATCGCGATCGGTCACTATGCCAATGAGATGATCATCTTCAGTAACAATCAATGAACTGACCCCATGCTTTGACATTTTTTGAGCGGCTAATTGAATACTGGCGTGTTGAGCTATTTGAATAGGCGCTTTAGTGAGTTGTTCATGTAGCGGTTTATACAGCCACATAGAATTTGAATCTTCCACGGCCTGATTCAGCAACACATCATCTTTGGCAGCGGTAAAAAATTTTTTCACCCGACGATTTTCTAATGCCACATCGAACATCGTTTTAGGAATACAATACACTACCCCGGGACTATCAATTTTGACTTCTATTTGACCTTTACCAGGTTCCATCAATGCGATAAAACCAAAATAATCGCCTTCACTTAAATGTCGCTCATTGCCATTTTCATCGGTAATGGTGAACTGTCCTGTTTGAATCAAAAACAATGAAGCTTGATGTTCTTTTAACAACGAGGTTTGGTTATCAGGTGTAAGGTAAATGACTTTGATTTTAGTGGCAATAGCGCTGACTTTATCTTCATCCAGTACATCAAAGGGTGCTGATTTAGAGATAAAGTCACTGACTTGGTGAGGGATATCGCTCATACATTATGTCCTTATTACACTATGCCCATAACTCACTAAATGATGCGGTGGTTACGGCAGAATTGTTACTGTCAGTAATTGCATCATGACCAAAATGGTCTAGATACTCCATTAACTACCTGTTACGGAATAAAATTCAGATATATATTGCCCCCCCTTAACCGTAGCTATCAAACGCACTTTTTGACGGCTACCAGGCGATTTTGCTAAGACTTCTAGTGGTGTAGATTGAAACCAATAGTAAGGGCTGTCTTTCATACCCATCGGAAACACACTTGCAATGTCATTTTCATCAACTAAAAACAAGTTGGCGGTATCTAGAGGAAAAGTTGAATTAATGGTGGTTAAGCCATTTTCTTGATAAACACTTATTTTAAATTCACCTGATACTAGCACACACTTGCTAGCCAAAATATCACACACCCCTGACTCTGGTGTCATTACAAAAAAACGGGCTTCGGAGGCTTTATTTTCGATCCATAGATCGGAAGCGGCAAAACCTAAAATTACTAAAATTGGGGCAACAAATATAGCTATTTTTGTGTGCCGGTTGAGTTTGTTCAGGTACTGAAAAATCATGCGTTAAACCTACTAAAATTGTTACTACATTAAGGACTAGTATAAGACTGTATTATAAAACGACCACTTACTCAAAAATAAAAAAAAAACCTCCAACTGTTGGAGGTTTTTTAATCAACGATTAATCATGTTTAGTGATCATGTGCTTCCGCGATTTCACCATGTGGTGAACGGAAATTATCAACTAAGTCTCTGATTACTTGAGGAGCAGGTTGCGTCATTTTAAGTACGATGAAAGCAACTGAGAAGTTTACTATGGCACCTACAGCACCAAAAGCGTTAGGTGATATACCAAGGAACCAATCTGCAGGCATATCGCCTAAGAAACTAGTACCTGGAATAAACATGATGCCTTTATGCTGGAATACATAAAGCATTGTCACACCTAAACCAGCACACATACCGGCTATTGCACCTTTGTCGTTCATTGAACGAGAGAATATACCCATCATTAAGGCTGGGAATATTGACGAAGCCGCTAATCCAAATGCTAATGCTACTGTACCTGCGGCAAACCCTGGTGGATTGAGCCCCAAATAACCCGCAAATAGAATTGATACCGACATGACTATACGCCCTGTTAACAATTCGGTTTTCTCGGTCATATCCGGCGTTAATATCCCTTTGAGTAAATCGTGAGATATTGAAGAGGATATAGCCAATAATAAGCCGGCTGCCGTCGATAGCGCTGCTGCCAAACCACCTGCTGCTACTAATGCAATTACCCAGTTAGGAAGATTTGCAATAGAAGGGTTAGCAAGTACCATAATGTCACGGTCTACTTTAACCATTTCATTTGTCGTTGCATCAGCTGTGTATTGGATTTTGCCGTCGCCATTTTTGTCAGAGAATTCTAAAAGACCAGTTTTTTCCCAATCTTTGAACCACTGTGGACGTTGTTCATAATCTAAGTTTTGACCTGCACTTGGCTCAATGGTGTTCATTAAGTTGTAGCGAGCCATTGCACCTACCGCTGGAGCAACAGTGTATAATAAAGCGATAAATATTAGTGCATAACCAGCTGAAGCACGCGCAGCTTTTACTGATGGAACAGTGAAGAAGCGCATAATAACGTGTGGTAGACCTGCAGTACCAATCATTAGTGACAAGGTATATGCAAACATATTTAACGTGCCACCCATTTTGGAGACGGTATATTCTTTAAATCCTAAATCGGTCACCACTAAGTCGAGTCTGTCTAATAGATACACACCGCTACCATCGGCTAGCGTTGAGCCAAGACCTAATTGTGGAATTGGGTTACCTGTTAACTGGAATGAAATAAATACAGCTGGAATAGTATATGCAGTAATCAATACTACATATTGAGCAATCTGTGTATATGTAATTCCTTTCATGCCGCCTAATACAGCATAGAAGAAAACAACACCCATACCAATATACAAGCCTGTGTCATATTCAACTTCTAAGAAACGAGAAAATGCAACACCTACACCTTTCATTTGTCCAATGATATACGTTACCGAGGCAACAATAAGACAAATAATAGTCACAATTCTAGCTGTTTTCGAATAGAAACGATCGCCAACGAATTCTGGAACGGTAAACTTACCATGTTTACGCATATAAGGCGCTAAACACATGGCGAGTAATACATACCCACCGGTCCATCCCATAAGGAATACTGAACCACCATAACCTAGGAATGCAATTAAACCAGCCATCGATATAAACGAGGCAGCAGACATCCAATCGGCACCAATTGCCATACCATTTTGAAGTGGAGTAATACCACCTCCAGCCGCATAAAACTCACTGGTTGATCCAGCACGAGCCCATATTGCTATGGCAAAATAAAGGCCAAAGGTACCAAATACAGCAATATAAGTATAAAACTTTAATTCATCCATTATTTTTACTCCACGTTATATTTTTTATCAAGGTCATTCATTTTCTTGGAGTACCAGAAAATCAAGCCTAAAAATGCGTATATAGAGCCCTGTTGTGCAAACCAGAATCCGAGTTTATAACCGCCGAGACGGAATTCATTTAGCACGTCTACTAATAAAATGCCAAACCCAAATGATACGACAAACCAAATGACTAAGCAGATTAAGATTAGACGGAGGTTTTCTTGCCAATATGTGTTTTTATTTTCCACAAGCATCTCCTAAATAATCCGAGTGTCGTTTGTGACTACTTGAATTATAATTTTTCATAAAAGTACGATGGTATAACTTGACTAACTGTTACAAATGTCATTCATTTGAATCCCATTGAAAACAGATAAATTAAACCATCCCCAGCCGAAAAGTTTATATAAATGTTAATTTTTTGATATAAAACTTTAGTCTCAACTCAAAACTATTAACATAAAATTTATAATTTTTACTTAAATTAACTGCTTTTTTGATTATGGATCTGCCATCGATTTCAATACTTCTGAACTTTGCTATATATACAGATAGCGTTCATGTACTAGTACCATGATTTACAAATTATGGGGCTCGCGACTCATACTTCTGTGAAGTGACTCCTATAAAATGTTTCAATCATAGAGGTTAGTAGTATTCAGTATCTTATCACTAGGTTTCTTTATTAGCCTCATGCTAAAGTGTTAGGGTAAAAACAGCTTAGTTTAAAGGATAGTTATGGTATTTGGTTGGTTGTTGCTGGCGCTAGTATATTTAATGGTATTATTTTGGATCGCCAAGTGGGGCGACCGCAACGCCACCGTCGCAAGAAAAATAACCTCCAATGCCTATGTTTACTCGCTAGCTTTAGCAATTTATTGTACGGCCTGGACTTTTTTGGGTGCAGTTGGTCAGTCCACCCGCGAATATTGGATGTACTTACCGATATTATTAGGGCCAATGTTGGTCTATCTGTTTGGCTATAAGTTTATTGTTAAACTCACCCAAGTCAGTAAAAAACAACGCATCAATACCGTTGCCGATTTTATTGCTTCTCGTTATGGTAAACGTCAAGCCGTTGCCTTACTGGTTACATTCATCGCGCTTCTCGCAACGATCCCCTATATAGCGTTACAACTAAAAGCAATCGGTTCGGCCTTTGCCATCATGTCACAACAAGAAGATCAGCAGTTAATCGTTGTCATCGCAACGGTATTTATTGCCATTTTCGCCATTTACTTTGGTACTAAGCAAACCGATGTGACCGAATACCGCCGTGGTTTAATGTTGGCTATCTCCTTTGAATCTATTATTAAATTATTTGCATTGATACTCATTGCTTATGTCGGCTATACCGCATGGAGTAGCATGTCTACTGATGCATTTTTACATGAATATCGCACTCAAGATGCATTGAATATTTTTAGTTCTTATAGCTTTTGGGCACAAACCATTATCGCTGGTGCTGCGGTTATTTGTTTACCGAGGCAGTTTCATGTAGCCATTATCGATAATTTGAACATCGAACATATCAAAACAGCACGCTGGCTATTTCCTCTATATTTAGGATTAACGGCATTAGTTATCCCTGTCATAGCTATGTCTGGCAAAGTATTGTTTGCCGACCAAAATATTCCATCGGATACATACGTACTTCAATTAGCGATTTTTTCTGATTCGCTACTGATCAAAATGCTCGTCTTTGTCGGTGCATTGTCCGCTGCAACCGCAATGATAATTGTGGCGACATTAACGCTATCGACCATGCTTGCCAATGACGTCGTGTTGCCTAAGTTGTTAGATAACCCTAATCAAGCAGGCCACAAAGAAGATTATGGCAAAACCATTCGTTTGGTTCGTCGCTTAATTATTGGTTTGGTCCTGTTACTTTCTTATATCTATCAGCAACAATTAACCGGTTCGCGTTCATTAAGTTCGATTGGCTTAATTGCATTTTCTTTGGTCATACAGTTATTACCTGCGATTGTGGGTGGGTTATATTGGAAAAAAGGCCATGCACATGGCGTCTATGCTGGTTTGCTTATGGGGCTAGTAAGTTGGGCATTATGGTTGATTATTCCATTGTTAAACGCCGACATGTCGATTTATTCGCAATCAGAAATCCTCAGTCAAGGCACATTAGTCAGCCTAGTTGCCAATACGATTGCTTATATCGTATTTTCTCACTTAGCACCCGCTAGACTAATTGATAAAATCCAGGCAGAGGCTTTTGTTCGTCCCAGTAAATTACCGCAAGATAACTCTAAACACAGCAATATCAATGTCAATGCCAGTGATCTGATTACCTTATTGTCGACGTTTATGGGTACAAGCCGGTGTGATCAACTCATTTCAGAGTTTGAGCAATTACACAAAATTACGCTACAGCCCAATGATAAACCTGACGAGAAATTCATTTCATTTTGCGAGCGCGCATTAGGCGGAGTTATCGGTTCATCTAGTTCACAAGCCTTGATCAACAGCGTGTTACAAGGTAAAAAACTCGACTTTACTGAGGTGATTAATTTCTTTGATGATACCACCCAAGCTATGCAATTTAATATGACCGCCCTACTGACCTCGTTAGAAAGTATGGAGCAAGGGATAAGTGTTATAGATAAGCACCTAAACCTCGTGGCGTGGAATAAAAAATATGCCGAATTGTTTAATTACCCTGACGAATATCTGTTAGTTGGCACACCAATAGAAAAACTGATGCGCTTCAATGCGAAGTGCGGTGAGCTAGGTATGGGCGATATTGAAGAAATGATCCAACGACGCTTAGAACATTTAAAAAACGCCACACCGCATCGCTTCACACGGCAACGTAATGATGGACATGTTATTGAAATGATTGGTAATCCTCTTCCTGGTGGCGGCTTTGTGACCAGTTTTAATGACATTACTAATCACGTTGAAATTCAAAAAGCCCTCGAAGAATCTAATATAGATTTAGAATATCGAATGAAAAAACGGACCGAAGAAGTCCATTCAATTAACGCCGATCTGCGTTTGGAAATAGAACGCCGTAACGATGCTGAAAAAGAATTAATTCGCGCTCGACGTGCAGCCGAAGAAGCGAATGCCAGTAAAACACGCTTTTTAGCCCTCGCTAGCCACGATATCATCCAACCTCTGAACGCCGCAAAGCTTTACCTATCGGCTCTACAGGAGGCTAAGCTTTCTGATAACGCCCAAGATATTTTAAATAAACTCAACGATAGCGTGATGTCATCAGAGCGTTTAATTTCAACTTTATTGGATATATCAAGGTTAGACCAAGGCGAACTTGCACCAAATGATGAAGCCTTTGAGTTATGTGAGCTGATCAAACCGCTGATTGTCGATATGCAAATGGCAGCAGAGAAAAAAGGCTTAGTACTTAAAGCTCGCCTGCGCTCGGTTTGGGTTCAAGGCGATCGCACATTTACTTATCGTATAGTACAGAACCTACTTACCAATGCCATCAAATATACCGATAAAGGTAAAGCTTTAATTACTATCCGCGAGCGGGCTGGTAAAATTGAAGTACGGGTCTTTGATACAGGGATAGGCATTGACCAAGATAAACAAAAAGCCATTTTCACCGATTTTTATCGCGTTCAAGATTCCGATGAATCAGGGGTTGGCTTAGGTTTAGGTGTCGTCCGCCGTTTAACCGAACAAATGCAAGCTAGCATGTCTGTCACATCAAGCAAACATCAAGGCAGTTGTTTTACTTTAACTATGCGTAAAGGGACCCCCGTTGAAGTATCGCAAAGCGCTATTAACAAAGTCAAACAGACTTTATCTGGGCTAAACGTGTTGTGTGTAGACGACAAAAATGAAAATCTAGATGCCTTAGATACCCTACTGACGCGTTGGGAAGTAAATGTAGTAATGGCCAATACTTATGAGAGTGCATTAGCCATGTTAGACGCTGATCACCCTATCCCTGATGCATTATTGATAGATTATCAATTGGATAAAGAGCAGAACGGATTAGCGCTGATTGCGGCGATTAATGCCAAAATGAATAAAACCATCCCCAGTGCGATTGTTACCGCATTACAGGATCACAAATTAAAAGAAACGTGCCTAGCACAAGGGGTGCAGTTTTTGAATAAACCTCTCAAACCTGCAAAATTACGAGCAGTGCTTCAAGCACTCGCTAAGCAGGCTAAGAGGTAGTAATGATTATTGAGCTTTGACTGGTGGTTCGAGCTGTAACTGTGAAGCAATCAAGACCGCTTGGGTGCGGTTGTTGATCCCCAGCTTTCTGAATATTGCAGTAACATGCGCCTTAACGGTCGCCTCTGCAATATCTAGGTTATAGCCGATCTGCTTATTTAACAGACCTTCACGCATAAAGCATAATACTTTGTATTGTGACGGTGTTAAGCTCGCTACGTTATCCGCTAGTTTAGAAAATTCCTCATCGACTTCTTCAATTTTGCCACTTACCGACTCGGGTAACCATACATTACCATCCAAAATCGACTTAATCGCTTTGGCGATATCATTAGCACCTGCAGTTTTGGGAATAAACCCTAACGCGCCACAACCAACAATTTTAGAAATAATGAGAGGATCTTCAGTACCTGAAACAACAGCGACAGGTAAGTCAGAAAAGAGTTTGAGGACGTGTAATAAGCCAAAAAGATCATTACTACCAGGCATGTGCAAGTCTAGTAGTAATAAATCGACATCTTCTTTGTTTAGGATCTCGATGGTCGAGGGTAAATCCCCCGCCTCGAGTAACCGAATATCCTGCAAGGAAACGGATAACGCCCCTCTTAATGCATCCCGATACAATGGGTGATCATCTGCTATGAGTAACGTTATCATTGAAGCTCCTTAGATACGGCTTATTTATTTAACCTATTTTCAATCAGTAAATCAACGACTGAAGGATCGGCTAATGTAGAAGTGTCACCTAATTGGTCATGCTCATTGGCTGCAATTTTACGTAAAATACGACGCATAATTTTACCTGAACGTGTTTTAGGTAACCCTTTGGTCCATTGAATCATATCTGGTGACGCAATTGGGCTTAATTCTTTTCTTACCCAAGTACGTAACTCAGCAGTTAATGCATCCGTGACTTCAACACCTTCGATTGGTGTGACGTATACATAGATGCCTTGACCTTTAATATCATGAGGATAACCTACAACGGCAGCTTCGGCAATAGCAGGATGTGCCACTAATGCGCTTTCTATTTCTGCAGTTCCTAAACGGTGACCTGAGACATTCAATACGTCATCTACACGACCCGTGATCCAGTAATAACCATCTTCATCACGACGACAGCCGTCACCAGTGAAGTAGACATTCGGATAGGCACTAAAGTAGGTTTCAATAAAACGTTTATGATCGCCATATACCGTTCGTGCTTGTGATGGCCAACTATCTTTGATAACTAAGTTACCTTCAGCAGCGCCTTCTAGTTCATTACCATCGGCATCAAATAACGCTGGCTGCACACCGAATAACGGGCGAGAAGCAGAACCTGGTTTATTTGGGGTAACTGTCGGTAATGGAGCAATCATCATCGCCCCTGTTTCCGTTTGCCACCACGTATCAACAATCGGGCAACGAGCTTGACCAATAACGTTGTAATACCATTCCCAAGCTTCAGGGTTAATTGGCTCACCAACCGATCCTAAGATGCGTAATGAAGACAAATCACAACCTTCAACAGGCTTAGTACCGTGTGCCATTAATGCACGAATTGCGGTTGGGGCAGTATATAAGCTGTTTACTTTGTATTTTTCTACGATTTGAGCAATACGGCGTACATCAGGGTAAGTCGGTACACCTTCAAAAAATACTTGTGTTGCACCGTTAATTAACGGCCCATAAGTCATGTAACTATGGCCGGTGATCCAACCAACATCAGCAGTACACCAATAAATGTCGTCGTCACGATAATCAAAACCGTATTTAAACGTCATCGCTGTATACAGCGCATAACCACCTGATGAATGCACAACGCCTTTAGGTTGACCTGTAGAGCCTGATGTATAAAGAATGAATAATGGATCTTCTGAATCCATCACTTCTGGCTCACATTGCGCTGAACAATCTTCGGTTAATTCAGACCACCAGACATCAACGTCGGCATTCCAAGTCACGTCACCGCCTGTTAACTTATGAGTTAATACTGCAGTAATAGATGGACATGCTCCGTTTGCAATCGCTTCATCAACGTTTGCTTTTAATGGAACGCTGCGACCAGCACGACGGCCTTCATCACAGGTAATAACGACTTTAGCATCGGAGTTGTTGATGCGATCGGCAATAGCATTTGGCGAGAAACCACCAAAGATAACAGAGTGAATTGCACCGATACGGGCACAAGCTAACATTGCATACGCAGCTTGAGGAACCATTGGCATGTATATAGCAACACAATCGCCTTTTTTCACGCCTAGTTTCTTTAAGCCATTAGCAAGTTTACATACTTCGTAGTGGAGTTCTTGATAAGTAATTTCTTGGCTATCAGTAGGTTTATCACCTTCCCAAAAAATAGCCGTTTTCTTCGCATTTTTTGCTAGATGGCGGTCAATACAGTTGTATGAGACGTTTAATTGACCGTCTTCAAACCATTTAATAGAGACATTTTCAGGGTCAAAAGTGGTATTTTTAATGATAGTTGGCTCTTTATACCACTCGATCATGTTTTTGTGTTCGCCCCAGAATTTATCTGGGTTCGTGACTGATTCTTGATACATAGCATTGTATTGCTCTTCAGAGATAATTCCATTTGCTTGCAATGTCTCTGGAACTGGGTAAAGCTTGGCAGTCATGTTGCCTCCATGTGCTAATTAAAATTTTGTTAAATACTACTTCTGTTAATGTAACGTTTTACGGGGATATAAAAATAGGACTTTGGTCTATGAATTTATTTGACCTGATATCACTCAACACCTTGATACGTAAGGATTGCCACCAAAGTATCACAGACTATTGCCGCATATAAAACAAACCGTAATAAGATAGTAATGGCTAAATAATTAACACATCATTTACACCCAAAGGCTAATTATCCAACAATCTCACACGAACCCAACACGAGTCCCACACTCAACATTGCACTGAATGTGGAAATGAATGGTTTAAAATGGCGCTGGGTATTGAGACCAAACAGCATTAACTGCCTGCATTTCTTCTGCAGTTAAGCCACGCGCAAATGCCTGAATATTTTCTTCTAATTGTGCCATTGTGGTTGCACCAATAATGGTCGACGTCACACCATCGACTTGGTCACACCACGCTAATGCTAATTGACTTGGCGTCATACCAAAATCCAGCGCTAACGCACGATATGCTTTTACAGCTGACTCACTGGCCGATGTATTGCGAAACAAGCCCATGCGTTGTGCTAATGTCCAACGTGAGCCTTGTGGTCTAGCGCCATCGATATATTTACCAGACAACATGCCTCCAGCTAATGGCGACCAAGGTAAATAAGCAATATCTTCGAACACACAGCTTTCAATCAAATAAGGCCAGTCTTTGGTATGTAACAGGTTAAATTCGTTTTGAATGGATATTGGACGAGCAAAACCATATTCATCGCAAATCGATAAAAAGGTATGAATTCCCCAAGGCGTGTCATCGGATAATCCCCAAAATCGGATCTGACCCGATTTTATTGCATGATCCAGCGCACGAACAATCTCTATCATGTTGGCTTTTTCTGCAGCCACATCCGTTTGAGTCGATTTAACTTGGTTAATACCATGCTTACCGAAATGTGGACTGGTGCGATTAGGCCAATGAAGCTGATATAAATCGACATAATCAGATTGTAAACGTTGCAGTGAGCCTGCTAATGCTGCTTTAACCGACTGGCCTGTAATTCCACTTGCTTCGCGAATGTAAGGAAAGCCCGAGCCAACAATTTTAGTCGCTACAAACCAGTCTTTGCGCGTATGCGGATGGCGCGCAAAATAATCACCAATGACACGCTCAGTGTCTCCGCTCGTTTCTGCAGTTGGAGGTATCGGATACATTTCGGCGGTATCTATAAAGTTAATCCCTTGCGCAGCGGCAAAATTAATTTGTGCGTCAGCATCCGCTTGAGTGTTTTGTATACCCCATGTCATTGAGCCTAAACAAACCCTAGATACGGATTCACCAGAATTACCTAACGCTGAAAATTGCATGCTTACCTCTTATTATAATCATTTATTAATCGTAACTGACTCAGTATGGGTCAGTACGTAAAGGATCTATAATAAGACTATTTTGCAGTTAAGAAAATAATCTTAAGCGACTAAATTATCTTCGCCTTATCCTCATCCTGTCATATAGGGGTGTGCAACGAGTGCTTTAACATGCGCAACCACACTGCGGCCCAATGCGCTAAGTGCATAGCCGCCTTCTAGTACCGAAACAATTCGACCATGACAATGTTGATT
The DNA here is from genome assembly GCA_029246415.1 of Glaciecola sp. Classification (GTDB taxonomy): domain Bacteria; phylum Pseudomonadota; class Gammaproteobacteria; order Enterobacterales; family Alteromonadaceae; genus Opacimonas. The sequence continues at coordinate 3,991 of JAQWNF010000039.1, read as the reverse complement.
AGCTAATTCGACAAGTTGCTCAGTGATCCACGCATAATCGGCTTCGACCAAACGCACATGTCCCAAATCATCTTCTTGGTGTGCATCAAAGCCGGCCGAAACTAGAATCAAATCAGGTTTAAACTCATTAATAGCATTAAACCAAGGCGTTACCGCATCACGCCAAGTAGCTGAATCAGCACCGGGATCAAGTGGTACTGGCTTAAAATGTGAAGGTTGATTTTCGAGACCGCCAAAGGGATAGAAAGGATGCTGAAAACTAGAGCAAAACATTACATTGTCGTCATTCTTAAAGATGTCTGCCGTCCCATTACCGTGATGCACATCAAAATCAATAATAGCAACACGTTGTACATCATAAACACGCATCGCATAGGTCGCCGCTACTGCAACATTATTGACCAAGCAAAAGCCCATAGCCGAGGCATGAGTAGCATGATGACCAGGAGGACGAATAGCACAAAACGCACGGGTATTATTACTTGTAAAAACTTCGTCTACCGCATCCTTAGCGCAGCCCGCTGCATACATCGCAGCCTTCAACGAAGCTTTCATCATGATAGTATCGTCATCCAACCAGATATGAGGGTTGGTTTCAAACTCAGATTGTGTTTGAAGCTGTTGATCTTGAAGTACCAGCTCATCGATATATAACTTTGAATGCGCATGATATAAATGTTCTAAATCGATTTTAGTACCTTGTGCAAAGGTCAATACATACTCTAAGCCCGATGCGATTAACTGATCGTTGATTTGATGCAAACGCGCAGGGCACTCTGGGTGCTCACTATCCATAATATGGGTGTTGCACATTGGATGACTAAATATAGTTACGCTCATAATGGTTACTCCTTTTCAAACGCTAAATACATGTCTTTCTCATGTAAATCTTCACTCTGCTGCGCAATGAACCCATGTTGTTTAAACACATTAATCATCGGTTTATTTTGATTTTTAACTAGCGCAAATAACCCTGTGAATTTTCGCCTTCGAGCAATATCAATCATACTATTTAACAGCAGTGATGCCATCCCCCTTCCCTGAGATGACTCTCGTGTGACAAAGGCGACCTCAGCGGTGTTATTTTGTGGATAATAATAAAAACGTCCCACGGCATGAATGCTTACTCGTGAACCATTTTGTTTCACCACGCACAAAGCCAAATCTACACTTTGGTCAACACTTACCAAGTCGCACGATTTTTGCCGTGACATATGCTTAGGATCGTAACTGTAACGCATTTGTCGTGTTTCTTTGGTATGTGAGTAAAAGAACTCTTGTAAGCGACGTTCATCCGCAGGGTTTAACGGTCTTAAATAAAACTGTTCGTCATTAAGTGTCACCGGTGTTAATTGTATATCGCCAAATTCGGGTACTTCGGTTGGAGTTAACGCTTGGTAGTCAGGCACCCAGTAATGTTGGCGAACTTGTGATAACAAGGATGCACGAAACTTTGGGTGCGCGACACGAATAAGCTCTAAAGCACGCTCACGAATACTTTTACCTTTGAGCGAAGCAATACCAAACTCGGTGACGATATAATCCACGTGTCCTCTAGAAGTCACCACACCAGAGCCTTGTGCGAGTGTCGCTTGGATCCGTGATATTTGTTTGTCTTTCGCTGTTGACGGCAGTGCGATAACTGATTTACCGCCTTTAGAAATAGTCGCACCGGTCACAAAATCCATTTGTCCGCCAATCCCAGAATAAAAATCATAGCCTATGGAATCAGCTACAACCTGCCCAGTTAAATCCACTTCCAATGCACTATTAATAGAGATCATATTTTCGTTTTGTGCAATATTCGTCGGATTGTTTACATAGCTAGACGGATAAAGTTCTACGTGTGGATTCTCATGGATAAAATCATATACGGCTTGGCTGCCCATGCAAAACGAAGTAACAGATTTACGCGGATGAAATTGCTTATAGCGGTTTGTTATCACCCCTTTTTTAATTAACTCGACGACGCCGTCACTGATCATTTCCGAATGAATACCCAAATCACGGTGATTTGATAATGCTGTTAATACTGCATCTGGTACCCTACCAATTCCAACTTGGAGGGTTGAACGGTCTTCAATTAATAAAGAAACATACTGACCGATGCGTTGATATATTGGATCAGTTGTCGGAATTTTAATCTGAGGTAATGGGGCATCACCATCAATCATGGCAGTAAATTGATTGATGTGTAAAAAGCACTGCCCGTTAGTTCTAGGCATATTATGATTAACTTGCGCGACTATATTCTTGGCTGCCAAAGCTGCACTGAGAGTAATATCAACACTCACGCCTAAAGAACAATAACCAAGCTCATCGGGAGGAGACACCATAATTAAAGCAACATCAAGGGGTAATGTTTCATTGCTAAACAAAGTGTGAATTTCGGATAAAAAACACGGTGTATAATCTGCTCGTCCTTCATCTACCGCAACACGAATATCGTCGCTACCAATAAAAAAGGTATTCACTTTAAATTGTTGTGCACGTTTTGGTGAGGCCCAAGGCGCATCACCAAGTGTCAAAAATTGACAAATTTCTACATCAACTAGATCAGGTCTATAGCTCATTAATTGATCCATTAATAATCTAGGGACTGCGGCCGTTGATCCAAGATAGATGCGGTTACCTGATTTAACTAATGCTGTCCAATCTTTGACTGTTGTCAGAGGTGTTGAAAGTTTACTCATAATTCCATTCATCGATTTAGTGAATCTTAAGTGTCCCTGATCTTGTGCAGTATTTTGTTGTTCTTTATCAATAAAAAAAGAATAATATTGTTAATCCTTCAAGTTGGTAACACATGCTTTCTGATATTGGTACGTCACGTTCGCCCTTTCATCTCACTGCGTTATGCTCGTTTTTTTGCACAGGTTTTGCCCTGTTAATCCTCAGCGGTGCAATAGAATAGGGTTTATTTTGGCTCACGCTTCAATATGAAGTTTACGTCGATGAAGTAAGCTGGTATTTCCCAGCAGGTTTTCGCATATTATTATTTCTATTTTTACCTTTTCGCCATTGGTTTGCCGCTTGGCTGGGGGTTAACCTTGGTAGCGCATGGTTTTATGTGGATTATTTGGATAGCCCAATGGGGTTTTCATACCACCTTAATCAATATCCATCATACTTGCTTACTATGCCAGTCATAGCATGGGTAAAATATAAAGGGTGGCATAACCACCTAATGACCTTAAAAACCATAGCAACCATTATTGGTTTAATAGTGGTATGCAGAATGATTACCACAACATATGCCTATCTATTTTCACACTATATGTATGAAGAGATCAGCAACGCCAAAAAATTTGAAATTTATAATGTTCGCGTTTGTCCCAATCATGTGGTTTGCACACCGCTTTCGATTTATCGGGATCTTAACGTCAGTATGTCCCATTAATACGATTTTACTGGTTTATTTATTCAATATTGATAATGGCGCAACCTTGTTAGTATACCAACCTTTTATTATCGCTTATTTTTTAGTATGTTATTTCGGATTGTTCAAGAAGCAATTACCAACACCATCAAATATTCACATGCCGACACAATGTGGCTCTCGTTATCGTTAAATGAGGCTGAGCTGATATTGAGTTTATGTGACAATGGGATTGGTTTTGAGCTAGATAATATTGCACAACACACTTCTTTTGGTTTGGACGGTATTCGCAATCGTGTGATGTCACTGGATGGTAAGGTTGAGTTTAAGAATGATCAAGGAGCGGTTATTGAAGCTGTCTTTTATGGAGTAACAACGCAATAACTGATTATTCACTTTGCGTATTTATTACTCTGTGCATTTATTTATGTTACGCATACAAAAAGACCGCCATCAGGCGGTCTTTTTTAATCTAACAGTTGTCTAAAATTATAGAATTTTAGAAACAACACCCGCACCTACAGTACGGCCACCTTCACGGATTGCGAAGCGTAAACCTTCGTCCATCGCGATTGGTGCAATTAGCTCAACAACAAATTTCAAGTTGTCGCC
>JAQWNF010000005.1 GCA_029246415.1 Glaciecola sp. | reverse complement strand
ATTCTGATACACGTGCACAGATGACCACATTACAAGAAGAGCTAACCGCACATATTAAACAACGCGAAGCTTTATTTGGTCATCAAGATCCCAAGCAAGCCATGCGTGAGATGAATGAACGAGTCGAGCAATTACGCACTATTAATATTCAGCAAAGTAATTCGCTGCAGTCGTTAACAAGCCGCTTAGCAACGTTGAATTCCAGTATCCAAAAAGATAGTGCAACGCTAGATCAAGAAAGCAAAGCGGTTGAAGAGGCCCAAACGCAATTTAAAGACGCATTAAATACAAGTATCTTTGCCACTGAAGGTGACTTTATCCAAGCGTGTGTTAGTGAAGCAGAATTAGAGCAACTCAATGCGTTAGAAAACCAGCTTAACACAAAACTAACGCAGACGCTTTCAGTGCTCAATCAAGCTCAAGCAAATCTGACACAGCACCTTTCAGCGGAACAAGCGCACGATTATCAAACTGCCAGCGAAGATGAGGTAAATGCGCGGTTAACACAGCAACAACAACAGTTTTCGTCGATTAGCGAAAAATTAGGCCAACTCAAAGGACAATTGTCAGAGAACGAAAAACGCGAACTTGCGATCAGTACGATTAAAACACAGATTGATGCCTTGCATGAAGCGTTACAGACCTATGGATATTTGGATGAATTAATCGGTTCATCCGATGGAAAAAAATTCCGTAAATTTGCACAAGGCTTAACGTTAGATAATCTGATATATTTGGCCAACTTGCAATTAGTCGATTTTGATGGCCGTTACGAGCTTAAACGCAAAGACAATCAATCGTTAGATATGGTGGTGGTTGATCGATGGCAAGGTGATACTGAGCGCGATACCAGAACCTTATCAGGCGGCGAAAGCTTTTTGGTCAGTTTGGCGTTGGCATTAGGTTTGTCGGATTTGGTCAGCCAAGAGATTTCAATTGATTCACTCTTTTTAGATGAAGGCTTTGGTACATTGGATAGTGACACGTTAGATACCGCCTTGGATGTGTTAGATACACTCAATGCAAAAGGTAAAATGATTGGGGTAATCTCGCATGTAGAGGCAATGAAACAAAGGATCCCACTGCAAATTAAAATCACTAAACAAAGCGGATTAGGGATCAGTACCCTGGATGAACAATATCGTTACACAGAATCTTCGATAGAATCTAATAACGCACAATAGGAATTTTTTGATGGATGTTTCACAAATGCTGAATGAGTTCATTCACACATTACAATCTTTAGCTTTTAACTTTGGTAGCCTGTCGATTTCGCTGTATGACATTATTCGAGTTTGTTTAGTTGGTTTGTTCGTTATCATTATTGCGCGGATCATCAATAATTACGGCAAAGGGATCATCAAGCGTCAAAAACGCCTTGATGTGCGCACCAAAGAGGTATTAACCAAGGTCTATGAGGTGGTCATCTTTTGCATAGTCGCATTGATGCTACTAAACATATTGGGGATTAACCTGACTACTCTCGCCGTCTTTGGTGGCGCAGTAGGTGTTGGTTTAGGCTTAGGCTTGCAGTCCATAGCCTCAAATTTTATCTCTGGCATTATTATCTTGCTAGATAACTCGATCACCATAGATGATTACATCGAAATTAATGCTGACCAAAAAGGCTTTGTTCGAGAATTTCGCATGCGTTACACCGTCTTAGAAACCTATGATGGTAAAGATATCGTAGTGCCCAATGAAACATTTATCTCGTCGACGTTTATCAATTGGTCACACAAAGATCCCAAACAGCGTTATCGCGTCGATTTTTCAGTCGCGTATGACACAGATGTGCGCGCGATGGTGGAGTTAATTAAAGAAGCCGTGGGTGCGCATCCACAGGTGATTAACGGTGAAAAGTATCCGATTGAAGAGCGACCTGATTGTGAAATAGATAGTTTTGGCGATTCGGGGATAAACATGTTTGTGGAATTTTGGATCTTAGGTATTGATGACGGTAAAAATCGTGTCGGTGGAGATTTAAATCTCATAATCCTTGAAACACTGAAAAACAATGGTATTGAAATCCCGTTTCCACAACGGGAAGTCAAAATCATATCTTCTTCTGTGTCATAGCAATCAATAGCGTTGTTGACCGTTTACCCATGTTTGTAACACTTGCGTGTCACGTATTAAATTAGGGCTAATGGTGAAAATATCTCGGTCAATAATAATGAAGTCGGCTTTTTTGCCTACTTCTAATGTACCAATTTCAGTATCTTGAAAACCGGCATAAGCGGCATCTAACGTAAACCCGCGAAAAGCTTGAGCGAGCGTCACCCGTTGCTCTGCCACCCAACCCTCTGCAGGTTGTTGATGCGCATTTTGACGGGTCACGGCTGCGTGTAAGCCGTGAAATGGATTAGCAAGTTCAACCGGAAAGTCAGAGCCAAAGGCGATACGAGAGCCTTGTTTTAAGAACGTTTGCCACGCATACGCGCCTTTTAAGCGCTCTGCACCTATACGATCTTCGGCCATGTTCATATCACTAGTCGCATGTGTCGGCTGCATTGATGGGATGATCCCATATTGTTTAAACAACGGGATATCTTCAACGGCAATGACTTGTGCATGCTCAACCCGATGACGTTCAATGTTTTCTGGAAACTCAGTAAACGTTTGTGCAAACTGCTGCACAGCTAAACGGTTAGCCCGATCCCCAATAGCGTGATAATTAAGCTGAAAATTCGCCCCTAACACTTGTCTGAACACCTGAGGTAACTGTTCTTGTGGGGTGACGAGTAGTCCATGTTTATCGGGCGCATCTGAATATGGTTCAAGTAGTGCTGCTCCACGACTCCCTAACGCGCCATCACCATAGACTTTCACACTACGAATACTGAGCATGCCAGCTGGATCATTAACATGACCTAGTGCCAGCATTTGCGCTAACTGCGGATCAGTCGCGGCAATCATTGCATAGATACGCACTGCTAATGCCCCCGCTTTGGCTTGTTTTTGATAAAAATAATAGACCGAATGAGGAATACCAGCATCGTGCATACTGGTAATGCCGACAGACAATAAATGCCTATTAGCAGCGTCGAGTTGAGCAGTTAAAGTTTGTTCATCAGGCTGTGGTAGTAACGCTTCAACCAAATTCATCGCATTATCAATTAAAATCCCGGTAGGCTGGCCTTGTGCATCTTTAACAATTTCACCACCGGCAGGTGCAGTGGTGTCAGCCGTGATCCCCGCGAGTGTTAGGGCTTTACTGTTAACCCAAATCGCATGACTATCAATACGTGACAGCATTACTGGGCGATTAGGTAAGACGGCATCGAGACTGGCTTTAGAGGGAAACTCAGGCTTGTCCCATAACACTTGATTCCAACCGCGCCCAACGACCCATTGCTCACTATTATTGTTAATAGTGCTAGTGCTTGTATTGTTGCTAGTAGACTTCGCAACAAAACTGGTAAGCCGTTTGATCGCCTCTTGCTCAGAGCGTGTGCCGCGCAGATCCGCTTCTAATAAATTCTGTCCCAACCCTAACATATGCCCATGAGCATCAATCAGACCTGGAATTAAGGTTTTTCCTTCTCCGTCAATGCGAACCGCGTCACTTGGTATATTGAGTTGGTCACCCACAGCTAATACTCTATCGGCACGTAATAGTATTTGAGAAAATTGCACTAATTTTCCATCCGCGTTTAAGGTGTAACCATTGACATTGCTAATCAATGTTTGGGTATTTGACGACGTTTCCGGCATTCTTTCCAGCATAGCTGCCGCAACGCTACTCATCCCCAAAAGCATACATCCAAGAGCGACGATAACTTTTAACCCATCACCAAAATCACTTAATTTACATCCTGCCATCATTCGTTATTCCTAACATTTTTTGTTTATTTTGCGGGTATTTATACACTCAAGCAAGTGCAAAATTCACCGCAGCTTGAGCATGTATTGCCGTTGTATCATATATGGGTACATCCGTGTCCTTAGCACTAATCAATAATGCAATTTCAGTGCAACCTAAAATGACGGCTTGCGCCCCTTGTGCCGCTAACGAGTCAATAATGTCCTGATAAATTTTTCGAGAAATATCATTGATTTCTCCCACACACAGCTCTTCGTAAATCACATTATGTACCACCGTTCGCTGATCTGCCGACGGTAACACCACCTCAATGCCAAATCCTTGCGTTAAACGCGATGTATAAAAGTCCTGTTCCATCGTGTAACGCGTGCCCAAGAGTCCGACCTTGGTAATGCCATCACTGACCAATTGCTCGGCAGTCGCGTCGGCTATATGCAGAAGGGGGATCGATAGTTGAGATTGAAGATGAGGTGCTAATTTATGCATCGTGTTGGTACAAATCACTAGACTATCAGCGCCAGCTTGTTCTAATGACTGAGCAGCAGTGGTTAATATTTGCGCCAATGCATCCCAGTCATCACTGTGTTGTAAAGCAGCGATTTCCGCAAAATCCACGCTGTGCAAACATATCTTTGCCGAATGCAACCCTCCCAATTGGGCTTTCACCCCTTGGTTTATCGCCTGATAATAGCTAACGGTTGATTCCCAGCTCATTCCACCGAGTAGACCAATTGTTTTCATAATCCATTCCATGTGCTTTAATATGTGAATACCTAGCATACACATCCGCTTCACATTAGGACAGCCTTCATGCTCAATGAAATTCACTATCAATTTGCCAGCGCACCAGAGGCTAATCGTTTCTTAAACGAACTCAAGCATTGGTCTAAAGCACAAGTAAAGGCCAAATTATTTAAGTCTTCACGCAGCGTTTCGGTGAGTTATGAAATTGATAGTTCTGGTTTTGACTACACTATTTCTGAACTGGATGATTTGGCACAAACTTATGGTGGAGAGGAAATATAATGGCAGTTGCAGCGGCATTACACATTTTGGTCAAAACTGAAAAACAAGCAAACGAAATCTTAGCTATGCTCAACAAAGGTAAGCCTTTTGGGGTACTTGCCAAAAAATACTCGACTTGCCCTTCGGGTAAAAAAGGCGGCGATTTAGGCGAGTTTAGACGGGGTCAAATGGTGAAACAATTTGATGACGTGGTATTTAAAAAACCAATTTTGACCGTTCATGGTCCGGTGAAAACCAAATTTGGCTATCATTTAATTAAGACGTTATATCGAAATTAGCCACAACACAATTAGCCGCACGCTAGCAGAAACTTAGCGGCGCAAGTGCCATGATAAAATTAACTGCTCGCTTTGTTTCCTTTATATTTGCCCGCCAACAAACTGATTGCGGTGCCTCCGATAACCCCAGGTGCAATCCAAAACAGTATTTGATATTGCCCCATTTCACTAAACATGACTCTCCCACCAAACGCTAAAAATACCATGTAATAAAATACTATTTTTGATGGCTAATACGGTTAACACTACCGATAAAACCAGCAATATAAGCAAAGGTCAACACACTCAAGAATAACAACGTCATGAACATCCCTAACAGAGAGATAGCATACATACAACAGCTGTACCATTGACCAAATTTAATATGCTGCTTAGCGCCTTTTTTAGTCGCTATAGGGATCCAAAATAAGATCAAAGCTATGGAGCCTAAAGACACATGAAAATAAAACGCACTGAGGTGAAGGTAGTGCATATATCATCCTGATCATCGTAATAAACGTTAAGCTAAAATCATCCACTATTATTCGCTAATATTCAAATTGTAGACTACTTTTGAACTATCATCATTAATTACAAAAAAGTAACCCTGACCTTATTAATGCATTACCTTATTTATGGATATTTATTTTGTCGAAAATTATTTGTGCTATGTTTGTGCATTGTATTTTGTAGTGTATCTACCAGCCATAATAGTCATGCTCAATCAAGTAATGCAACACTCGTAAAACAACAGCTTCCCCAAAATCGCACCACAGAAGATCAAATTATCACACCTTGGTTAGGGACTGATGAGCCATTAAATATACTTGTCGTCATGTCATTTAGCCCACTAATCCCCTGGTCTCAAAATGTACAACAAGGCCTTATTTCTGCGGTCAACTCCCAAGATAAACCGATCAATTTGTACATTGAATCCATGTACGAATCCCCTGCCCACTTAAACAGTGCTCGCTATAACTTTGACCTGTCGTTGCGAGAAAAATACGCGAATGTACAATTTGATGGGATCATTGCTGATTCGCGCAGTGCATATGAATATTTGCAAGCTCTACCCGAGGATGATCCTTTCTTTAAAGATATTCCCACTTATTATATTTATTTTACCTTAACGCCTCCTAAGTTCGAGCGAGAAGAGAAAACCATAATTGGGGCTCAAATTGAGACTGTCAATCAAACCCTTAGTCATTTATTTTCGGCTCGTCCCAACCTTAAAAAATTGCATATCATCGCGAATAACCGCTATGTATATGAACCTTATACTACCTTAGTCGAGCAATTCATAGCTAATAACGCGCTAAATATCGAGTTACAATACTATCAATACAATGATCTTGATTCATATACTCAAGTGTTGCCATCGATCCCGACAACAGATGCCATTATTTATCTGCCTACCTTTATCTCAAGTGCTAAAACTAATCTCAATGCAGCACAAGTATTAAGCGCTATTTCACCTTTTTCACCAGTCCCTATTTATTCTTTTTGGCATAACTTTGTCGGAAAAGGAGCTGTTGGTGGATACATGATGAACTCGCACTTATATGCGTCCGATGCACTTCATAATCTTATTAAATTAAAGAAACAGGAAAACTCGAGTCCAACCCTAATCTCGGCGAATGGATTTTTGATTACAAGCAACTCAAAAAATTTAATTTTTCCGAGCCCAATCACCTACCAAACATAAAAATCATTAATCTTCCCAGTACTATTTGGGAAGATTATCCTAAAGAAACCACGATGATCATCGTTGCTGCGGCATTGTTATTACTCGCATTGTTTTGGTACAAACAAAATGTATTGGTTCATGCACTCAAACAATCTAAACAAGCAGAGAGAACGGCAGAAACAAACGCCTTACGCATCGCAGCATTATCTACTACAAAAAGTAAATTTATGGCGACAATGAGCCATGAGATCCGAACACCTATAAACGGCATGTTTGGCGCATTGAGCTTGTTATCAAAACAGAATCCGACACCAATTCAAAAAAAATACTTAGATATAGCTATGTACTGCTCTGAAAATTTACTCAATACCGTAAATGATGTATTAGATTTTTCAAAACTCGATTCAGGTCAATTTGAATTTACCCATCAACCTTTTTCGCCGCATCATTTAATGCAACAAGTCGAACAATATGCCGTCTTAATCAGCAAAGACTCTGATTTACGTATTATCTTAGATATCAATCAGTTAGTCGATGTTCCTTTGCTTGGCGACGAATTAAGACTCCAGCAAGTGTTAAATAATTTAATCAACAATTCCGTTAAATTCACCTCATTTGGTAGTATCACGATTGCCGCTAAAATACAGGCTACGTTTGTGCCCAACCATTATCAATTGGAGGTTTCAGTAACCGATACAGGCATTGGTATTGCCCCCAAAGATCTAGATAAATTATTTACCCCATTTATTCAAATCAATGACACGCTTGAACGAACCAAAGAGGGCAGTGGCTTAGGCTTATCAATCTGCAAAGAATTGATCAAGCTAATGGATGGTAAGTTCTCAGTGGAGAGTACCGAAGGGAAAGGAAGTTGTTTTAGTTTTTTCGTGGTCTTGCCACAGGCGATGGAGGGACTCCCAAACAAATATGTAGATAACGAGAGTGATACTGAATTAGCACTTAGTGTACCTGCGTTACAAATTTTATTGGTTGAGGATAATGAAATAAATCAAGAAGTCATGAAGGCGCAGTTATCACAAATGGGACATGATGTGTGTATCGCCAATAACGGTCAATGTGCGTTTGATATGTTAACGACCGATCAGGTGCCAATTGACGTCATCTTAATGGATATTCAAATGCCGGTACTAAATGGCTATGATGCGACCGTCACCATCCGTTCAGGCAAAGCAGGAGAACGATACAAAGAGATCCCTATTATAGCCCTATCTGCACATGCCAACTTACACGAACAACCCGAGTATGATCTCGCGTTATTTTCTGCCTACCTTGTTAAACCCGCCAAAGAAACAGATCTGCAACATACATTGCACGAAGTGATGCAATCTCAATAACTAATTATGGTTAATGCTTAGTCATGATTGTTTAGTAAAAATGTCACTGATTTGTCATAGACTCTAGTCACAATTAGAAGTGTCAATAATAACTTAGAGCTCATTATGCGCTTAGAAAAAGTGGTAGATATAGACGTCAAATGCCTGCAATGGATTTATCAATATACCCAATATAAAGAGTGTCGCCGGATTATTTGGATCTCACGCACTGGTGACGGATATTTATACTTACTGATTGGTCTCTTATTATGGGGCTTTGAGCCAGAACATGGTCCTATATTTTTCACTACTGCACTGCTTGCTTATGCACTCGAAATCCCTCTATATTTAATGTTAAAACATGCTTTTAAACGCGACAGACCAGCTGATTTAATACAACATTTTAGCGCTCACATTACACCAGCAGATAAATTTAGTTTACCGTCTGGACACACCGCTGCAGCATTTTTAATGGCAGTAATTTTATCATTATTCTATCCCGCAATCAGCCCACTGGCATATATTTGGGCAAGTTGTATCGGTATAAGTCGCGTATTACTTGGTGTGCATTACCCTAGTGATGTTCTCCTCGGAGCATTATTAGGCAGTAGTATTGGCGTGTTTATCATCGTCATCGATTTATCTCAATTAGGTGGGTTATGAAAATATTGTATGGTGTCCAAGGAACTGGTAACGGCCATATAGCTAGAGCGAGGATCATGGCAAATGCATTCGCCACACGCTCTGATATAGAAGTTGATTTTTTATTTTCAGGAAGAGATCATGACAAATATTTTGATATGGCAGTATTTGGCACCTTCGAAACTCGTAGAGGCTTATCATTTGCTACACATGAAGGTAATATTTCATATATTAAAACTTTTTGGCTAAATAGCGTAAAAGCCTGCTGGAAAGAAATTAAGCAACTTGATGTGAGTGGTTATGATGTAGTGATAAATGACTTTGAACCCATAACAGCTTGGGCGGCGAAACGACAAGGAAAACCATGTATTAATATCAGTCACCAAGCATCTTTTTTAACTCCTATTCCTCAAGCAAAAAAAACATGGGTAGACAGGTTAATCATGAGGTATTTTGCCCCTAGCACAATTAATCTTGGTGTTCATTGGTATCATTTTGGGGCTGCCATTTTGCCACCATTCATTACCTTAATTGGCAATGAGAATACGGTTATAAAATCCGATATATTAGTGTATTTACCTTTTGAATCACTAGCGCAAATCGAAGACTGTTTAAACATGCTGCCAGAATACAAGTTCATTATATTCCACCCCGATGTTATCGATGCCTATGAGCAAAATAATTTATCAATGCGTCCGCTAGGATATGAGCCTTTTCAGATGGCATTGCAATCTTGTAGCGGCGTCATCGCTAATGCCGGTTTTGAATTATCTAGCGAGGCGCTTAGCTTAGGTAAAAAACTGTTACTAAAGCCACTCGGTGGGCAGTTTGAACAAATGTCTAATATTATCACTTTGGAGCAATTAGGTTTATGTGAGCTATTACCTCATTTATCTTTTGATATTATTGAAGATTGGTTAGCATATACATCTTGCCCGCCCATAACCTACCCTGACCAATCCAATACATTAGTAGATTGGATCGCAGCTAAACAATGGCATGACGCAGAGCGGTTATGTGAAAAATTATGGCAACAAGTTAAATTTCCAACCTCAGTAGCGAGACGAATAAAACAATTACAATAAGCTAAAACACTTCAAATACATTACTTTCTGAGGGTGATTGTAACGATGATTGGTTTTCTTTACGTTGCACATATAACAACTCCATAAACGCCTGCTTAGTAACGGGTTGACTAAAGTAAAACCCTTGATATTGCGCCACATTATGTTGTTTTAAGATGGTAAACTGCTCTTCTAATTCAACCCCTTCTGACACAACTTTAAGATCAAAGTTACGTGCCAAATCAATAATGGATTTAACCACCAAATATGCTTGCGGATCGTCCACAATATCTTGTACAAATGATCGATCTATTTTAATTTCGTCAATCGGTAGCGAGCGCAAATAACTTAACGATGAATACCCAGTCCCAAAGTCATCTAATGAAATAGACACACCATATTCTTTGAGTTGCATCAACTTAACGGTGGCATCATTGAGATCTTGAATCAATACCGATTCAGTGACTTCGACAATCAATTTAGTGCGATCAATATCGTATTGCTCGGTCAAATTAATAAAATCATCCACAAAGAAACTTTGCCAAATTTGTTTAGCACTCAAATTCACCGCAATTTGTAAGTCTCGGGTTTCATCTTGTTGCTGCCAGAGTTCAAGTTGCTGGCAGGCTTGTTTTAGAACCATATCGCCAATCGCAATAATCATATTGGTTTCTTCGGCAATTTGAATGAAAGCCGCGGGCGCTAAAATACCTTGTGTAGGATGACACCAACGCACCAGAGCTTCAGCACCAATAATCTGCTGCTCAATATTATATTTGGGTTGTAAATGTATAATAAAGTCTTCTTTAATAATGGAGTCATGCATGTCTTTTTGCAGCTCACTAGCCAACTGGAGTTCGTCTTGCATGTCCGTATTAAACAACATGACGTTGTTTCCGCCTTTGGCTTTAGCTCTATACAGAGCAAGATCAGCTAACTGAATCAATTTACCCGGCGTGATGTCATCCGAGTTAAAAATAATGCCGCCAATACTGCCAGTTATCGAATATTTCAACTCGACATCTTGTACTTCACTTTCCAAATACAACACCTGTGAAATCGATTCGATGACGGCATAGGCGTGATTCTCAGCTTTGGCTAATGCTAGCTCTTGATTGGCATTTAGCATTGGCAGTACCATGACAAATTCATCGCCACCAAAGCGTGAAATAATGGCTTCCGTAACGTCAACTTCATTCAGTCGCTGCGCAATTAACTGTAATAATTTATCGCCCATATGATGGCCATAGCTATCATTAAGTAATTTGAATCGATCCAAATCAAGAAAGACAACAGCACTATACATGTTGTTTTGCGTCCCTTGCTCTATCGCTTTTTGTAATTCAAGCTCCATTTGCGCTCTATTAATCAGACCGGTGAGTTGGTCATAATAGGCAAGATTAATGATTTTCGCTTGATTATGTTTTTGTTCGGTTATGTCTAATACGATCCCTACCAGCAATATAGGCTTGCCATTGTCGTCTAGCTCTGCCACTTTACCACGATCCCAAATCCAAATAATCTTGCCATCAGGACGCTTTATTCGAAACTCAACACTATAGGGTGCATTATGGTTAATTAAGGCCTCTAGAGCTCGATGGATAATAGGTTTATCTTCATCTAATATGCAGCTTTCAAATTCGGAAAAGGTGTTTTTTATTTCTATCAGCCTCTTCTTTTAACGATACTAAATCTGTAATATCTTTGGCTACCACGGCTATTTTGGGTTGAGATTGGCCGTCCAAATATGGGATTTTAATAGATTTAAAGTGCCGTGTTTCGCCGTTACTTGAATCGGTAGAGGATTCTAATATTTCTTCGGTCTGGCGACTATCCATAATTGCTTGGACATTTTGTCGAAAAAAATCCGCTTGTTCTTGATTTCCGGTAAATGCAAAATCGTCTTTACCAAGCATTTTTTCTGGGGAGCTTTGATAAAGTTTTGCGACCGTCTCATTGCAATAAACAAAATTACCATCATAATCTTTGACGACAATGACATCGGATATTTCATCTAAGATCCCACGAATGATTGCCGCATGTTTTTTTGCCTTGTAATAAACAAAGACTAAAATGGCACTAATTACAGTGGTAAACGTAACACCAATTATGGTCAAACTGGTTAGCGAGCCAATAGTAAGGTGCCAAGCTATATGCGAGCCAGCAATGATAGCGCTACCTAATACAGAAAAACAAAATGCCAATAAATACACCTGTCGGGCATTAAAATTCGTAATGTTAAGCATTCCTTGCTCCTGCGCGTTCTCGTTAATTTAGATTTAAATTTTAATTAGATAAACGTTTCTTAAGTTCTTATCGGCAAGAAAAAGCGCGGGTTTAATGCATTTGCTCTTCTTGTAATTTACATCGAACTAATTGTGCAAGAGTTTTGATTTTTAATTTTTTCATCAATTGTGAACGATGAACTTCGACGGTTCGCTCGCTGATCCCAAGATCTGAAGCGATGACTTTATTCATATCCCCATTGGCTACACGGGTAAAAATTTGTCGTTCACGCTCAGATAACAGGGCTAATTTACTTTGTAATTCACCCGCCATCCGCTGTTGTTGATGTAGGTTAGAGGCAATCAGTAATGCTTGGTTGATCCGCTCTAGTAAATCTTGTTCACGAAAAGGCTTACGAATAAAATCCAGTGCGCCTTGACGCATCGCTTCTACCGCCATCGGAATATCGCCATGACCAGAGATAAAAATAATAGGCAACGTAGATTGTAAATCGTTGAGATGGGTTTGTAACTCGAGTCCTGACATGTTGGGCATACGAATATCAAGCAACAGGCAGCCGTTCATGCTCGGTGTGAAATCAGCTAAAAAATCTCGTGCATTGGCATATACTTGTACCGTTTGTCCTGTAGTTTCTAGTAACAACTGTAACCCATCGCGAATACCTGCATCGTCATCAATGACGAACACTACTTGCTGTTGATCCATATCCATTATGTCAATTGAGTGATCCTATCGTACCTTAACCATAGTTTGCTGCTCGTATTTTTGCAATATCAATAATCTTATGTGGCTAGCCACATTTTGTGTCGGGCACCTCTACTTGCTGCGACGCAGCATCCATTGTTAAAGTTATACATAGTAATTACAAATTAAGGAACGATGTGCATGCCAACTGAGTCTCAACAACAAATAATTGATAAAGCGATTCACGCAACTATGGCTCGCTTTACTGCCGGACTCTCTCCAAGTGCATTAATGGTTGCCTATGCTGATTGGGCGCAGCATTTATTATCATCTCCGGGTAAACAGGCATTGTTAATCGAAAAAGCTGCGCGCAAAGCAGCCCGATTAGCAGGTTATGTTGGAGCGTGTAGCGCGTCTGAAGATACCTCAGCTCCATGTATTGAACCGTTACCGTTTGACCAACGTTTTGTTAATCCTGCATGGCAAAAATGGCCATACAACATTATGTATCAATCATTTTTGTTGAAACAGCAATGGTGGTCCAATGCCACAACGGATATACGTGGCGTCACTCCGCAACACGAAAAAGTAATGGAATTTGCGACTCGGCAAATGATGGATATGTTTTCACCTTCTAATTATTTAATGACCAATCCTGAACTAATGAGTCAAACAGCAAGCGAAAATGGACAAAATTTGGTTCGGGGTTGGCATAACTTACTGGATGATTGGCAACGGACTAGTGGTGGAAAACCTCCGCTGGGCACGGAAGTCTTTATTACTGGCGAAAATGTTGCAATCACTCCAGGAAAAGTTGTATATCGCAATCAATTAATTGAGCTAATCCAATACACGCCAGTTACTGAAACAGTGCATCTTGAACCTATTTTAATCGTCCCTGCGTGGATCATGAAATATTATATTTTGGATTTATCACCCCATAACTCCTTAGTAAAATATCTGACGGAGCAAGGGTTTACCGTCTTTATGATCTCTTGGAAAAACCCTGACGCTGACGATAGAGATTTAGATATGGCTGATTACCGTGAACAGGGGATCATGCGTTCAATTGAAACGATTAATACGATCAATGGTAAGCATCCTATTCATGCCATTGGCTATTGTTTAGGCGGAACATTACTTTCTATCGCAGCGGCAACCATGGCTCGCCACCACGATAAACGACTTGCTTCGATAACCTTATTAGCAGCACAAATTGACTTTAGTGAAGCAGGTGAATTGATGCTGTTTATTAATGAAAGCCAAGTCACATTTTTAGAAGATATGATGTGGGAACAAGGTTATTTAGACTCTAAGCAAATGTCCGGAGCGTTTCAATTATTACGCTCTAACGATTTAATTTGGTCGCGTATGGTGCATGACTATTTAATGGGACAGCGCACTGAAATCAACGACTTAATGGCGTGGAATTTTGATGCTACTAGAATGCCTTATAAAATGCATTCCCATTATTTACGCCAATTATTTTTAAATAATGACTTAGCGGAGGGACGTTATTTAGTGGATGACAAGCCTATTTTTATTTCGGATATCCGTGTACCTGCTTTTGTCGTCGGCACCCAAAAAGATCACGTTGCGCCGTGGCAATCAGTCTATAAATTCCATTTATTGAGTGATACCGATGTCACTTTTGTACTAACCAGTGGTGGTCATAACGCAGGCATAGTCAGCGAACCAGGTCATCCGCGCCGTCATTATCAAATATCCACCACTAACAAAGATGCCAATTACACCGATACCGATACATGGGAGAGTAAAAATGCCGCTCATGAAGGTTCTTGGTGGCCCGAGTTAGTCGAATGGTTAGCTCAACGTTCAAGTACTAAAACCGCACCACCATCAATGGGAGCACCTGATAAAAACCTTCCGCAGATATGTGATGCACCTGGCACTTACGTACTTATTAAATAAGGAATAGAGATATGCAAGCACTCAGTAATTTATTACAAGGAAAGCGCGGATTAGTGGTGGGCATTGCCAATAAAAAATCTATTGCAGCTGGTTGCGCGGAGGCGTTTGCCAACGCAGGCGCGGAGCTCGTCGTGACCTATCTAAATGAGCACACAAAGCCCTTTGTCAAACCTGTTGCCGACAAAATTAATGCTAGTGCGTTATTACCCTTAGATGTTCAAGTAGATAATCAACTCGAAGCCGTCTTTGCCCATATTACTGATACTTGGGGAACACTGGATTTTGTACTGCACTCGATTGCCTATTGTCCTCAAGAAGATTTACATGGTCGTGTGACGGACTGCTCACGCGATGGGTTTGCCCAAGCTATGGATATCTCTTGTCATTCATTTATTCGCATGGCAAAACTTACCGAACCTTTGATGCTCAATGGCGGCTGCTTATTAACGGTTAGTTATTACGGAGCCGAAAAAGTAGTCGAACATTACAACATTATGGGACCGGTTAAAGCGGCGTTAGAGTCTTCTGTCAAATATTTAGCTGCAGAGCTTGGACCCGCAGGCATTAGGGTGAATGCATTATCACCGGGTCCGTTAGAAACACGTGCGGCATCTGGGATTGCATTTTTTGATGAGTTAATTAACAAAGCTCGTGCTGAAGCGCCAAAACGTCAATTAGTAACAATTGAAGATGTGGGCAATGTGGCTGTAGGACTCGTCAGTGATGCATCAAAAAGCATCACAGGCAATATTACGTATGTGGATGCAGGTTTCCACATTATGAGTTAAGCGTAAGCAAACAGGAAGCGACGCATGGAATACATCGAAAACAAAATATTTGCAGAGATTAAAGTAGGCGATAGCGCCGAACTAGAGCGAGTGTTGCAGCCTAAAGATATCGAATTATTTGCGGTGATGTCAGGTGATATCAATCCTGCCCATGTAGATTTGGAGTATGCGCAATCTGATATTTTTCATAAAGTCATTGCTCATGGCATGTGGGGTGGAGCCTTAATATCAGCAGTATTAGGCACCCAACTACCAGGTCCTGGCACAATTTACTTGCACCAATCCTTAAGTTTTATGCGTCCCGTTGGCATTGGTGACAAAGTCATTGTCAAAGTCTCCGTGACCGAAAAAATCCCCGAAAAAAATCAGCTTATATTAGCCTGTGAATGCATCAACCAAGATGGTGAAGCGGTCATTAAAGGCGAAGCAAAAGTGATTGCACCGAGTGAAAAAGTGCGTCGCCCACGCGTTATCATGCCAGAGGTTCACTTGCATGAAACGGGCGCGCATTATCGCAAGCTATTAGCTGCGACGCATGAGATTGCGCCAATCCGAGTAGCAGTAGTACATCCTTGTGATGAGCTTTCATTAAGTGGTGCAATGGAAGCACAGCGTCAAGGTGTGATTGTTCCGATTTTAATCGGTCCACGAGCTAAAATCATGAGCGTTGCCCAAACGCTGGACTGCGATTTATCTACTATCGATATTATTGATGTCCCGCACAGTCATGCCGCCGCAGAGCAAGCGGTTGTTGAAGTCCGTAAACATAATGTCGATGCCATCATGAAAGGCAAACTGCATACCGATGAGCTTATGGATGCCATTGTAGATAGCCAAAAAGGCTTGCGTACTGAGCGGCGTATGAGCCATATTTTTGCCTTAGATGTTCCGACTTATCACAAGCCGTTATTTATTACTGACGCGGCGATAAACATCGCCCCTACCTTAGCAATCAAAGCGGATATAGTACAAAACGCCATAAATCTTTTACATGCACTAGAAACCCCTGAACCGAAAGTTGCTATTTTATCTGCGGTGGAAACGGTTAATGCCAATATAGCCTCGACGGTCGATGCCGCAGGCTTATGTAAAATGGCAGATCGCCAGCAAATTACTGGCGGGATCTTAGATGGCCCATTGGCATTTGATACAGCTATATCAAAATCTGCCGCTTTAACCAAAGAGCTCATTTCAGATGTTGCCGGCGATGCGGATATTTTAGTCGCTCCGGATCTCGAAGCTGGCAATATGATTGCCAAACAACTTATCTATTTAGCGGGAGCAGAATCTGCAGGGATCGTGCTTGGCGCCACAGTTCCAATAATATTAACCAGTCGCGCAGATGGTAAGTTATCTAGGTTAGCCTCATGTGTTCTTGCTCAATTATATGTGGCTCATGTGCGGAAAACCATTGTATGAAAGATGCGGTACTGGTCATTAATTCGGGCTCATCCAGTATTAAATTTGGGGTATATACTTTGAGTTCGGCCAAGCATTTGATGCTCTTACGGGGCAAAATCACACAAATACCCATGCAACCAACGCTGTCTATATATGATGAAACCTCAGCAAGCTGGCAAACCGACACGTCCATTTTATTCAGTGAGCGTGCATCTAAGGGCTGTGACCATAGTAAAATTTTACCACTCCTAATTACTTGGTTAACCGATACTGAGCATGGCTATCGCATCGCTGCGGTGGGTCATCGCGTCGTGCATGGAGGAAAGGATTTTACTCAACCTGTTAAACTCACCCCTGCAATCATGGGTAAATTATCTGAGTTAGTATCGCTTGCACCTTTACATCAACCGCATAATCTCAAAGCCATTGACGTCATTCAAAAATGGAACGAGCACATTCCGCAAATTGCCTGTTTTGATACCAGTTTTCATTCGACTCAACCACAAGTTGCCACTTGGTTTGGCTTACCCAGAGCACTATCCGAACAAGGCATTATTCGCTATGGGTTTCACGGTCTGTCTTATGAATATATCTCCGCTAATTTGCCGCATTATTTGGGTGAACGGGCCAATGGTAAGATTATCGTAGCTCATTTGGGTAACGGTGCAAGTATGTGTGCATTCAAAGGTCGTCGCAGTGTAGCGACCAGTATGGGTTTCACGGCGCTAGATGGATTAATCATGGGTCAGCGCTGCGGTTCATTAGATGCTGGTGTGGTATTACATTTACTGCAACAGCATCAGCTCAGCCCTGCTGCAATTGAACACATGCTTTACCATGAATCTGGTCTTCAAGGCATCTCTGGTATTAGTAATAATATGCAAGTGCTCAGTACGAGCAATCACCCTCACGCCCAACAAGCTATTGAGATATTTTGTTATCGAGCCGCGCGAGAACTGGCGTCATTAGTCTGTGCTCTTGGTGGTCTCGACGCCATTGTGTTTACAGCCGGTATTGGAGAGCATTCAGCACTCATCCGCGAACGGATTTGTGCCCAACTTGGTTGGCTCGGCGTGGCATTAGATCCCATAGCCAACCAGCACCATCATTCCGTTATTAGCCCAGCTCAATGTGCCATAACAGCACTTGTCATTCCAACCGATGAAGAAAGTGTTATCGCTCAATCTACCCTTGCATTAATGCATGACTCGCCAGATAAAAAGGAAATCCAGCATGCCTAAACCTCCATTTAAATTAGTAGGTATCATCATCATCATTAGTGTCATCGCTATATTTAGTTGGCAGAGCTGGCAGCAAAACCATGAGCAAATCCCTAGTGATTTTGCCTCAGGAAATGGCCGCATTGAAGCCGACCAAGTTGATGTGACGACCAAATATGCGGGACGTGTTAAACAGCTGTTTGTACAAGAGGGGGATTTAGTCAATGTCGGTCAAGTATTGGCAACCATGGACACCGTTGCGCTCGATGCCGAGCTGGCACAAGCCCAAGCCCAGTTAGCCCAAACCGACGCAGCCGTCATTGAAGGTGAGGCAGTAGTGAAACAACGAGAAAGTGAGCTTACCCTCGCTCGCTTAGAATATGAACGCGTATTTGCGTTAGCACAAAAAGGGTCGATATCGCAAAGTAGCGCAGACCAAAAACAAACGGTGTTTGCGACAGCTAATGCCGCACTCGCTGCAGCTAAAGCCCATACCAATACGTTGCGACAATCTGTCAATGCAGCACAAGCCGCAGTCACCCGGATCCAAACACAAATTGATGACTCTACCCTAACAGCGCCCGTGATGGGCCGAGTACTGTATCGTTTGGCACAGCCCAGTGAAGTATTTCCAAGCGGAGGCAAAGTACTAACGTTAATTAATTTAGGCGAAATCTATATGGAAGTATTTTTACCTTCGGCTCAGGCTTACCTCACCCCCATAGGCAGCGAGGCACGCATCAAACTCGATATGTTAGATTTTGCAGTCCCTGCGAAAGTTAGCTTTGTTTCGCCCACTTCTCAGTTCACACCAAAACAGGTAGAGACATTAGATGAGCGCGATAAACTCATGTTTAGAGTCAAAGTTCGCGTGCCCAATGAACTGGTACTCAGTCATATTAATCAAGTGAAAACAGGCGTACGTGGCGTTGCATATATTCGCTTAATGCCAGAACAAGGTTCTGAGCTTTCCCCTTGGCCTGATTTTTTAAGCCAATTACCTCCACCGATTACGTTTGATAGCAAGACAGAGCTGACCTCTGAAACCACACTTAAGGTGCAGGAGCGCTAAAGGTGTCATTATCGATTAGCACTGTGGTGAGCGCACAACACATCACTCATCAATACCAACAAAATATCGCCTTAGATGATGTCAGTATTGCGATCCCCTCTGGCAAAATGGTGGGATTAATTGGCCCTGATGGGGTAGGAAAATCTACTTTGATGGCGCTGATTTCTGGCGCGAGAAAACTTCAGCAAGGATCATTGCAAGTCCTAGAAGGTAATATCGACAACGCCGAAGAACGCGCAGTTATCGGACCTAGAATTGCGTATATGCCACAAGGGCTAGGCAAAAACTTATACGCAGAATTGAGCGTCCAAGAAAATTTGGACTTTTTTGGAAAATTATTCAATCAAACCGATACTGAACGTGCATCACGTATTGCGACATTAACTCAAGCCACGGGCTTACAAGGATTTTTGCAGCGACCGGCGGGTAAACTATCTGGTGGCATGAAACAAAAACTCGGACTGTGTTGTGCCTTGATCCACGATCCCGATTTATTATTGCTCGATGAGCCCACGACCGGAGTAGACCCGTTATCGCGGCAACAATTTTGGACGTTAATCGAGTCTATTCGCCTCGCGCGACCACAAATGAGCGTGATAGTGTCGACGGCATATATGGACGAGGCGGAACGATTTGATTATTTGATAGCGATGGATGCAGGCAAGATCCTCAATCAAGGTTCGCCACAATCAATGAAAACAATGACAGACTCAGTGGATTTAGAAACTGCATTTTTACGCCTATTGCCTGCAGAAAAACGTGCCAACCACAGTGAATTAGTTATTCCTCCACTCAAGTCAAGCAATAGTGAACTAGCCATAGTGGCGGTGGATCTGACTAGAAAATTTGGCGATTTTACAGCCGTCAACCAAGTCAGTTTTGAAATTCAACAAGGTGAGATCTTTGGCTTTTTAGGCTCTAATGGCTGTGGTAAAACCACCACAATGAAAATGCTGACAGGATTATTACCCTTATCCAGTGGCAAAGCGTATTTGTTTGGCAAAGCCGTCAACGCCAATGATGTGAATACTCGTCGACGCGTTGGTTTTATGTCCCAAGCATTTTCGTTATACGACGAATTGACCGTTGAACAAAACTTATTATTACATGCGCGCCTGTACCATTTGACCTCGGAGCACACGCAACTAAGGATTGCAGAATTAGTGCAACGTTTTGGCTTATCAGCATATATGGAGAGTAAAGCTGCAGCTCTACCGTTAGGCATGCGCCAACGTTTGTCCTTAGCGGTGGCGGTGATCCATGAACCTGAGATGTTGATTTTGGATGAGCCGACTTCTGGCGTTGACCCGGTGGCACGCGATGAGTTTTGGGAGTTATTAGTCTCGTTATCACGACATGATAATGTCACTATTTTTATCTCTACGCATTTTATGAACGAGGCCATGCGCTGTGATCGTATTTCCTTAATGCATGCAGGTGAAGTATTGGTTTATGGCACACCGCAACAACTCATAGAAAATCAAGCGACGAGTACCTTAGAACAAGCGTTTATTGCTTATTTGCAACATACTGTAATGACGGAACAAGTACCAGAGCAGGAATCCGGACAACTACCTGAGGCGTTAATGGAACCTGTATCGGAGCCTGCCGCGGAGGTATCAGTTAATCCGCCGCTAGCTACTGCACATTTATCAAGATTTAGCATTCACCGTTTACTCGCGTTTAGTTATCTCGAAGCGATGCAAGTACTGCGTGATCCAGTACGCTTGTCATTTGCATTTATTGGCAGTGCATTATTATTGATGGTCATCAGTTACGGCATTTCGTTGGACGTTGAAGAGTTGCGATATGCAGCATTAGACAATGATCAAACCCCGGAGAGCCGGGCATACTTGAATCAATTTACCGGTTCTAGGTATTTTATTAATCAACCTGAAGTCACCAGTATCGGTGCATTAGAAACACAACTGCAAGCCAACCAGATCGCGTTGGCCATAGAGATCCCGCCTGGCTTTGGTAAAACCCTCAAAAAAGGGCTGACTCCAGCGGTATCAATTTGGATTGACGGCTCCAATACTACTCGTTCAGGCACCATCGCAGGCTATGTCAACGGTGTCCACGCGCAATATATTACCCAACTATATGCACAGTCAGGCATTGATCTCACTGCAATGGCCAATATTACTATCGAATCTCGCTATCGATTTAACCCTGCCTTTGAGTCTATTTACTCAATAGGCCCCAAAACGCCAGCACTCTTGCTATTGTTATTTCCAGCTATATTAATGGCGGTAAGTATTTCTCGGGAAAAAGAAATCGGGACTATTACTAATTTTTACGTTACCCCTACGCATAAATTCGAATATTTATTAGGAAAACAACTCCCCTACATCATCATTGGTTTGTTGAACTTTTTGATTTTAACCTTGATGGTCATTGTGATTTTGCAAGTTCCGTTAAAAGGCAGCTTTATTGGATTATTTATCGGGGCGTTCTTTTATGTCTTTGCGTCCACTGGTTTTGGGCTATTGATCGCATCAATCACGCGTACACAAGTGGCATCGATTTTTGCGACAGCGATCTTATGTATGCTGCCTACTTTGCAATTTTCAGGGATCTTTCAACCCACCTCGACTTTAGAAGGTGCAGGTAAAGTATTTGGCACCCTTTGGCCTGCAACTTATTACATGCATTTGAGTGTCGCTGCATTTACTAAAGGACTCGTATTTTGGGATTTGATCCCAGACATCTTAGTGCTCGTGTTATTTGGCCCAACCTTTGTCAGTATTGCCGCTGTAATACTCAAAAAACAAGAGGATTAGCGCATGGCACAATGGCGTAATATAGGCTGGTTAGGCAGCAAAGAACTCCGCAGTGTGCTCAGTGATATGATGCTCGTTATCTTGATCATTTATTCATTTAGTCTCGCGATCTATGCCGAATCTACCGCCAAAAGTGAAGCGGTGAATAATGCCTCCGTCGGTATTGTTGATGAAGACCATTCGTCGTTATCTCGGGCTATCGTCAACGCCCTGTACCCTCCCTATTTTAAAGAGCCAATGATGCTAGCAGCGAGTGCAGTGGATCAAGCCATGTATGATGATCAATTCATGTTTGTGATCAGCATTCCTCCCAAGTTTGAAGCGTCCGTTCGCGAAGGGCGTCAACCGACGATCCAAATCGATATAGATGCAACCGCCGTGGCACAAGCCAGTTTAGGCAATAACTATATCCAAAATATCATCAATCAAGAAGTCAGTTTCTTTGCGGCCCGTGAAAATATTGTCACCGTTTACCCCGTTTCTCTAATACTTCACAGCGCCTATAACCCCAATGGGGTTGGTATGTGGTTTAATTCAATCAATGCGTTAGTTAACCAGCTGACTATGTTGACGATTATTTTAACGGGTGCAGCTTTGTTACGAGAACGTGAGCACGGCACGATTGAGCACTTGTTAGTGATGCCATTAACCACCTTTCAAATTGTTATGGCAAAAATTAGTGCTAACGCGTTAATTATTTTGGTTGCGTTTACCTTGTCGTTATTTTTAGTGATCGACAGCACCCTAAAGGTGCCTATTTTAGGCTCTAAAGGTTTATTGATTGTAGGTACGACCTTGTATTTATTTGCAGTTGCATCAATTGGCATTTTTTTAGGTACTATAGCCCAATCAATGGCGCAATTTGCACTTTTGGTATTGATGCTGATCTTACCGATGATGATGCTGTCAGGGGGCTTATCACCGATTGAAAACCAACCAGAGCTGATTCAACCACTTACCTGGCTATTGCCTTCACGTCATTATATGGCGTTTGCTCAAGCAGTGGTATTTCGTGGGGCTGGATTAGAGCTGGTGTGGCAAGAAATGATCATTATCGCGGGGTTAGGGCTCGCATTTTTTAGTAGTAGTCTAACGCTATTTCGACGTTCATTAACGTTAAATGGGTAAATCCAATTTTCTTTGACACGGAACACAGTTTCTTTGACACGGATCAACCGCTTTAAAACCTCAACCGCTAAGCTTTATTAGGTAAGTACTACAATTATCCATACCAACTGGGAGATAACACCATGAATATACCCCAAGGATTATGCCGTACCTTTTTAATTATTAGTGCCACTACTGGCTTAATGGCTTGTGACCAAGGTGTCGATTCCCCTCGCGGGTTTAGCCTACCGCAAGGTGATGCGGTTGCCGGAGAACAAGCGATTATCAAACATCGTTGCATGGCATGCCACACGATAGATGGACTTGATGATAGTTTGCTGGAGAGTGAAGTTCCGCGTAAAGTTGAGCTAGGTGGTGCTTCGCCCAAAATAACGACATATGCTGAGTTGGTAACGAGCATCATTAATCCCTCACACCGTATTTCTCGTGGACCTCATTGGGAGACGACAGACGGAGAATCACATTCCTTGATGACAAACTACAATGATGTGATGACTGTAACTGAGCTGATTGATGTGGTCACGTATTTGCAGCCAAAATACGCAGTCAAACCGCTACCGTATACCCCATATTCGCAATATCATATTCAATAACAGTATGCCAAACACCGACAGCGACACCGCCGCAACAGATTATCATCAAGTATGGCATACGCTCACGTGTGCCGATATTGTTACTCATTTTCATTCATCCGAACAAGGATTAACTCAAGCCCAGGCCGAACAAGCACAACAACAATTTGGACTCAATGCATTACCAGAAGCAAAATCGGCGAATCTCGCTCAGCTGTTTTTCCGCCAATTTAGCGAGGTGATGACGATTATTTTATTGATCGCGGCAGTCATCTCAGGGATGGTAGGTGAATTCAAAGATGCCGCTATTATCATGGTGATTTTAACTTTGAATGCAGGGCTTAGTACGATCCAAGAATATCGGGCCCAACAAGCATTAACCGCATTAAAAAAACTCGCCTCCCCTTTAGCTAACGTTAAACGCAATGGCAAAATACAACCCATAGCGGTTTCTTTGCTAGTACCTGGTGATCTAGTGGTCTTGGCTCAAGGTGATATCGTGCCTGCAGATATACGCATTATCTCTGAGCACAATATCCAAATAGACGAAGCGGCATTAACAGGGGAATCGATACCAGTATATAAACACACCCAACCTATCCGCGAAGCGCAGATCCCAATAGGTGACAAAATCAATATGCTATTTAGCAGTACCATAGTGACTATCGGTAAAGCTGAAGGTGTGGTCGTGGCGACAGGCTCGCGGACAGAAATAGGTAAAATCGCCACTGAATTGACCCAGGAAAAACAAGCTAAAACACCACTACAACTGCGCTTAGCCGTGTTTTCTAAACAGCTAGTGGCTGCTATCGTAGTAGTTTGCTTAGTTGTATTTGCTGCAGGGGTAATGCAAGGTCATCCAGTTGTTATGATGATCCTGACATCGTTGAGCTTAGCTGTTGCTGCAATCCCAGAGGCTTTACCTGCGGTCATTACCATTTCATTGGCCTTAGGAGCGCACCGTTTATTAGCCCAACATGCGTTGATCCGTAACTTACCAGCGGTGGAGACACTAGGAGCCGTCACGTTTATTTGTACAGACAAAACCGGCACGTTAACCGAAAATAAAATGACTGTGGCCGACGCCTACTCAGGTGTTGATAAAATCACGGATTTAAAAGATGAACATCTGTTATTCGGGACAGCATTGGCAATCAGTAACGATGTGTCGAGCTCTGGGACTGGTGAGCCGACGGAGCAGGCCTTATATCAATTTGCGCTGCAACATGGATTAGATAAATATCTGTTATTACCTAATTATCCACTGGTCGATACTGTCCCATTTGATAGCGAACGCAAACTGATGACGACAATCCATCAAGACCAAGATGGTTTTATCGCATTTACCAAAGGCGCACCCGAAAGAGTGATCGCGCAGTGTGTGACGCAGCAAGGCCAGGGAGAGTTTGATGCGCTGGCATTACTGGATCTTGTTGAGGAGTTATCCGCACAAGGCTATCGCGTAATGGCTCTTGCAATGCGCGATTGGGAAGCTTTACCGACACAAGAAAGGGTAGAAAGCAAATTAACTTTTTTAGGCTTAGTGGCGATTACTGATCCAGTGCGCTGCGCAGTGCCTGCTGCAGTAGATAGTTGTGTGGCTGCAGGGATTACGCCGGTGATGATAACAGGTGATCACAAAGGTACGGCTCTGGCGATCGCACGGCAACTCCATTTTAATAATGTGCACCTCAATGCGGTAAATGGTGACGAATTAGCAAAATTAAGTGATTCGGCATTACTCGATATCGTCCTGCATACCCAAGTGTATACCCGCGTTTCTCCGGAGCAAAAGCTCAGAATTGTGCGAGCCTTGCAACAGCAAGGTCATTTTGTTGCCATGACTGGTGATGGTGTAAATGATGCGCCAGCTTTACAGCATGCCAACATTGGGATCGCTATGGGACAAAAAGGTACCGATGTTGCACGTAGTGCGGCAGATATGATTTTACTTAATGATGATTTCACAACGATTGTCAATGCTGTGGCAGCTGGTCGACGTATTTATGACAATATTAGAAAGTTTATCAAATATACGTTGAGCTCAAATGCCGGGGAGATTTTAACGATCTTGATGGCACCGATATTAGGCATGCCAATGCCGTTACTTCCCATCCATATTTTGTGGATTAACCTGGTTACAGATGGATTGCCCGGTTTGGCGTTTAGTGCTGAGCCAGCGGAACGCAATATTATGCAACACAAACCTCGAGCACAAGATGAAAGTATCTTTGCCAACGGAATGTGGCAGCATATTATTTGGGTCGGAGTACTGATTGGTGTTTTGTGTCTTGGCACACTGCAATGGGGGCTCACTCAAGAACATGCATACTGGCAAACCTCGGTCTTTACCGTGCTGGTTTTTTCGCAGTTGTTCCATAGCTTGGCTGTACGATCTGATATTGATTCGTTGTGGAGTCAAGGGTTATGGACCAATGTTTTTTTGATTGTTGCCGTTACAATCAGTGTGCTGTTACAGCTTGCATTGATTTATATCCCATTTTTTAATGAGTTATTTAACACTCAACCAATTCCGTTACCCGAACTGGGCATATGTGTTGCTATATCAGCGATACTCTTTGTGACTGTCGAAATAGAAAAATGGCTAATACGGCGTGGTTTAATTTATACCTAAATCATCAAAACGTAAGTTTTGGTTGCCGTTTTAATTCACCTTTAGACCTTAATCTAAGATTTGAGTACTTCGAGTTTGGGCTAAAATGTTATATCATTTGTATATTAAGAATCAATACATGCAAACTAAACAGACTATGACTAATCAATCTGCCAAAGACAGTATTAAAACCATCATTACCGCTATTCGTTCAGAGGAAAAACTTCTGCGTGCAAAGTACGCGGTACTTGCACATCAAAACATATTGGGTATGGGATTGATGTTGGTGTCATTAGGGGCATTAATCGGCTTAGGTAGCCTGTATTACATGGCGCTGATACCTGCATGGGTGTGTATCGTATTAGCGGCAATGGTGACGTCTATCTCACATGAGCTAGAACATGATTTGATCCACAATCAATATTTTGCCAAAAACCGCTGGGTGCAAAACTTCATGATGTTGACCGTATGGATAATGCGTCCAAACACCGTTAACCCTTGGTTCCGTCGTAAAATCCACTTACAACATCATATTGTGTCAGGAACAGACCAAGACTTAGAAGAGCGTTTAGTGGGTAATGGCATCAAGAATCCATTTTTACGTGCATTGGTTATCGTAGATGGTTTGTTGGGCTTGTTGATTAACAGCAAACGTTTTTCTAAAGAAATCAAAAACTTCAGTTTCTCACGCGTGTTTAATGCGGGTTTTCCTATCACGACGTCTTACTTTATTGTGCTCTACAGCGTGATTGTTTTTCATCTTGCTGATTTGTTTTTCCCTGTTGCGGCTAACGCACCGGCTTGGGCATTATCTGTTATGAATGTGTTTGAGTTTTTGATGGTGGTATTAGTGGTACCAAATATCATACGCTCTAGTTCACTTAACTTTGTGACTTCATCAATGCATTATTACGGTGGTGTAAATAACGTATTTGAACAAACTCATGTGTTGACCAGCCGTTTGTTTATGCCGTTTCACTTGTTTTGCTTTAACTTTGGTAAAACGCACACGATCCATCATTATGTCCCCAATCAACCGTTCTATATTCGCCAGTTGATTAGCGACAAAATCAACGAAGTAATGAAGCAGCAAGGGGTGCGATTTAATGATTTCGCTAGCCTCAAAAACGCAAACGCATACCCAAGTTCTTGATTGGTAATAAATGGGGTCAGAGCCAAATTAATAATTTGGCTCTGACCCCATTTATTCACTGACCCCATTTATTCAACCACCGGCAGAGTAAAATAAAACTCGGAGCCAAACGGTGGATAGTCTTTATACTGCAACCTCCCCCCATGCGCCTCGATAATCGTTTTAGAAATCGATAAACCAATCCCCATACCGTTAGGTTTGGTGGAAGAAAATGCATCAAATAATGTCGCTTGCATATCCTTACCCACGCCTCCTCCTGTGTCTTTGACGGCAAACTTAATCAATGCACCACTTTCATTGGCTTGCTGCAATTCGGTACTAATTTCGATAGTGTTACCATGAGAAAACAAATGAGTTTGCATGGCTTCCATTCCATTGCGCAATAAGTTTAATAACACTTGCTGGATCTGCACAACATCAACATATATATGCTTCAGGGCCGCACAATCAACTCGGGTAATGATGACTTGCCGGATCCGCGCATCCGCCTCAATTAACTTGATAACGTCAGTGATCACTGAATTACAATCAACAACTTGCTTAAGCCGTTCACCTTGATGCGTCATCATTTGCATGCGTTCGAGTACAGCACCTGCACGACGTGAATGCGTACTTAATTGGTCAAAAACATCCGGCAAACGCGCATATTGTTCGTTCTGACATAAGTGTTTACCTGATTGAGAAAATAAGGAAATAGCCGCTAAGGGTTGGTTTATCTCATGCGCAATACCCGCCGCCATCTCACCTAATGAATTCAACCTGTCAATATAGGCCATATGCTCAACATGTTCGCGCATCTGGTCTTCTGCGACTCTTTGTTGTGATATGTCGGTAATAAATCCTTCTAAAATCAAACATTGGTGTACTACTGAATACACCGCCTCCCCCCGCTCCCAGACTAATTTGGTCTGATTATCATGAGTAATAATGCGGTATTCTAATTCAAAAATAGATTGTTGTTCGACTGCGGTGTTAACCCGCTGGATAACGTATTCGTAATCATTTGGGTGAATGATCTTACCCCACAACATTTCCCCATTTATTAAGGTTTGCCGCGAGTAGCCAGTTAACGCCTCACAACCATCATTAACGGCAATCATCGGCCAATCTGGTGAGTTATGAGCTTGGTAGGCCATACCTGGTAAAATGTTCAGTAAATGACGGTTCTTGTTACGCTCATCCTTAAACACTCGGGTTTCGCTAATAACTGATAAAGCCGTCAGTGTGGCTAAAGCGACAGTCACACTCACCAATAGTCCAAGTAATACCAAGATCCCAAAGATACGATAGTGAGAGCGATACAACCAATCCACTTTAGGTTGACTGAGTACCTGCCAGAGTTGTTGGTTGATTAAAAAGCTGACTGTATATTGCCAATCATTTGCTTGCGGTATGATCTGATTATCTGGGGCTACAGAGGCATAGATCACCTGCCCATCGATACTAACGATAAACTCATGATCAAATTTTAAATGGGCGGGGATAGCATCAAAGGCATCATTAATACTGCGATGTTGTCCAAGCTCCAGTTCATCTTGGATCAATACAGCGACACTGTTTGCGGTACTTTGCGTTAAACGTTCAATATGTTCGCGGCTTTGCTGTTCTAGTGCGATAATAATCACGCTGATCATACTGATAGCAAGTAATCCTGAGATTATCGCATAGAGGAGCGGCGCACGACGTGGCGCAGTAAAGATATTAAAATAGTGATGAGTGCTGCGCATAAACGATTCCATTCGTTGCTAATGTTTAACATAAAGGGATAAATAGGGTCAGATCCCAATTTATCCCATTTATCCCATTTATCCTCTTTATCCCTTTTATCCCACAAAGGCTTCCCACGAATCTAAGACACTGACAAAATCTGCTAAGCCACAGCCCGATATACAGCCATCATCACTAATTTCAGTCCCTTCTGGCATATCATCGGCATCGGGGATGTCAGCTTGTAAACTGTCAGCAGTAATTTCAATCTCATCCTGATTGAGTATCATTGTCAGCGTATTGCCTTTAATGATGTGCTCAATGATAGCGCCATTTTGGAGCTGGCTAATCAATGTCTGAAGCTCGGTTATCTTGGCAGTATCGGTGCCTATTTCATCACAAAACCACTGCGTAAATAACTCAAATCCCATCTCAAATTCGGCTTGAGGCGTGCCTTCTATATCCCACACAAATTGGTAATTCATAATTGTCTCAATGATCAACGCGTTAATTTGGGGCGGTGGGATGCATGTGCATACACTTCCCCTTTTTGTTCTAGATGCGTTAAGTATACTCTAACATCGAACTCTATCTGATGATAATCGGGCAACATGTGTTGGCAAAGTTGATAAAACGCTTTGTTATGGTCTTTTTCTTTGAGATGCGCCAGCTCATGCACCACGATCATTTGTAAAAAAGCCTCAGGGGTATGTTTAAATAACGTACTGATCCGAATTTCATTTTTACTTTTTAGTTTACCGCCCTGCACTCGAGACACAAAACTATGCAAGCCTAATGCATTATTCACAACATGGATTTTTTTGTCAAAAACAATTTTGCTCAAAGGCGGAGATTTTCTTAAGTACTGGTTTTTGATATTAAGCACATACTCACG
>JAQWNF010000006.1 GCA_029246415.1 Glaciecola sp. | reverse complement strand
ACTAATTGCAAAAGGGGTAATAGCCACTGCAAAACATAACATGGCACCGATAATAGCAAGTTGTGGGGCATAGTTTAATCCCATCGCTGCGCTATCAACAGCAGATGTTGCAAATATCAGTAAAGGAATAAATACAGGTATTAAAAGTAAGGATAATAGTACCCCACCGCGTTGTAATCCGACCGTCAATGCCACCGCAATTGCGCCAATTAATGACAACAAAGGAGTGCCTAGCGCTAAGGTCTGAATTAACGCCCAATACATGGCCGGCGTTAAATTTAAAAACAACGCTAAGAGCGGTGAAATCAGTAACAAAGGTAAAAACGAGCCGCACCAATGCACAAACACTTTAGCAAACATCGCCCATGATAATGACACATGAGCTAATTGTAGTTGTTCTAAGCTGCCATCATTAAAATCATCGCGAAACAGTTTATCCATTCCCAATAATGCAGATAGTATCGCTGCCACCCAGATCACCCCTGGACCGACTTTTTGTAATGTCTCAGGACCTGGACCTATCCCTAAAGGAAATAACGTGATGACCATGACAAAAAACAACAATGGTTGTAATAGTTCGGCTTTTTGTCGGTAAGCAAGGACTAAATCACGCTTGATGATACTCGTTAATGGGTTGACTGATTTCATAAGCGATACTCTAAAGTCACGGTTTTTACCGGTAAGCGGCTTTGTAATGCTTGATGTGATGTCATCAATACTGCCCCGCCTTGAGCCACAAAGTCATCCACTAAATCTTGGATAAATGCCACGCCCGAAACGTCCAAAGAGGTAAACGGCTCATCTAAAATCCACACATGAGTATGTAATAATTGTGTTCTCGCTAATGATACCCGACGTTGTTGACCTGCAGATAGTTGTCCACTAGGTACGTCTTCCAGTCCCACCAAATTAAAGCGTGCGAGTAATGCATATAACTCGTGTTGATCAGTTGCTATGCCATGCATATTAGCCCAATAAGCAAGGTTTTCTACACTTGAAAGGTATTGATTTAAGCCTAATTTATGCCCTAAATATAACAGTGGATAATCAATTTTATTTTCGGAAGGCGTCTCGGTACCTGAGAAACTTGCGGTTTCCGAACGTGCGGCATCGGTCACGATCACACCACCAGTTTCAGGCTCAGAAAGCCCCACTAATATTCGTAATAAACTCGTTTTACCGGCACCATTAGGACCGACTAAGTGAATTAGCTCTCCGGCATGAACTTGTATTGAAAAATCTTCAAATAAAATGCGGTCTTGCTTGATGCACGAAAGCCCTTGAGCATTTAGGCGCAATATATCCGTGTAATTACTAGTTATACTAGTCTTGCCATTCACTGTTTTTACCCACTAATTTAAACCCGTTTATCATACCATAATCAACGACTTAAGCAGTATTTTTTCCCTAGCATTTAGTAGTAGTTTTGTGCTGCTATTGGCCTAGACAAATGATTTAGCTAGTTACTTTAAATAATTAAAACTTATACAGTGTCGTAAAGATCCGCCGATAACCTGCTATGACTCAAGATATGTTGCGTGGCCTTAATCAGTTGATCAACAAAGTGGCAGCAGCGGTGCCCGCAAATATGCGAGCGCCACAACCCACTGTGCATGACGGTCTGACGCAACAAGCCCAAACTAAGTTACACCAGCAATTAAGCACTAGTACCCACATTACCCATGCTGAAAATTTAGTCTTGGCAGTGCAAGGTAAACAACTCATTATTCGTTTACACGAAGGCATGTCGAATCAAGCGCAAACATCCTCACAGCAAGCAAAAGTATCAATCCCGTTAACTGACGACCAAATCAAACTCGTAAAAAGCTTACTGGCACAACAGGCCAATGCGCGTTCAGATTCACAACAGACACCTTCCTTAACCGTGTCCATTGAAGCGCTGAGCAATCCTCAAGCGCTAGCACATTCTAGTATCAAGATCCCAGCACAGCAACGAACGCAGATTGCATTAGCGTTGTTAGTGCAAGCCAATCAACTAATACTATCCGGACAAATACAAGGTACCAATAAACCTTTAGCCAATTTACTATCACTGTTTGTCGCGCCTTTAGACAAAGTGGTAAATGTCCCATTGCAACGTCTACCGAATGCCTTACAAACGTTGGTCAATAATCTGAATAAAAGTACTACATCGACTTCGTCTGAAGCGATGTTGACGATTGATGCTAAACCTAAGCAACATCTGGCTAGCGCCGCATCAGTCGTCAATGGAGCAAAAATGGTAGATATCCAATTAGCATTAAACAAGCAGATTATTGCCGGCGCTCTCAATACTCAGCATGTTGCAACACAAACTTTTTTGAAAGCGGTTAACCAACTTCACGGCGGAAAAATAACTCTACCGACAAACGAGTTGTCTAGCATCGTTCAACGCATCAATAGCCAAGAAGCTAAACCCTTCATGCAAGCATTATCACCCCAGAAATCATCGCTGTTACTGACACCACAACTTGATAAATTATCGATTGCGCCGGAATCACTGGATCGCCCTAGCGTTATAAGTTCTGGCGTTATACATAGTTCGGCACAACAGACCGCAAGCGCAAACGTGTTACGCTTGGCAAGTGCAAATATAGCGACTGACATTGCATTACCTAGTGCCCTCATCAAGCCATTAAGTCAAATGATTACGCAAAGTCAATCGCTCAACCAAACATCAAGACCAGATTCAGGCAATATGCTGCAGCCTTTGTCGCGCCCTTCACTTGCACAAGCTGCACTTGTACAGGCTTCAATGACACCAGCTCCACTGGCAGGTGCTCCTCTGCTAAACACACAAGCACTAAGCACTCAATCCTTGCAGGGATTATTGCCTGCAGGGCAATCACCTACAACAGGTGCGCCCAACAGCGAACAATTGTTAGCGGAAGTACAAGAATTAACGCAAACGGATATCGCGTCATTGGTGCTGCATAAAATGACACAACGACAACCACAAAGTAATTCACCACAATCAACTGTGTTAAGCGGTCTAGCGACTATGGTGCAAATCAGTTTAGCGAGTAAGTTACAACAACAGTTATCTGGCATGGGTAGCGCGAGCGCTAAGCACATTGCATTAGAACAACACCTCAATACCTTAATTGCTCCCCATATTGCATCACGTAACTTACAGCAATCTAATAGCAAAACTCAAGATAGCAATCACGACCCTGCAAGTGAGTTACTGCAAGGGATCACTCGTTTATTGACCGGTCATAGATTACAACAAGCGGTGAGTCTTGAATGGCAAACACAGCATCCTGATAGTCAATATTTTACCTTGCCGAATTTTTTATCGGGGTCAAAACAACCGATACAATTGTTGATTAAGCAAGAACAACAGACTGGCTCTGAGCATCAAGATCGAGTGGAACACCAGGGTAATAAATGGCATATCTCGTTACAGTTTGATATCCCGAACAACAGCAATGTACCGACAAATAATACCGAAACCTCGTCACAAGGAACGCTGTTAGTTAAAGCCACCTTACAGGCACAAACTGTCAACATTGCATTATATGGTTCGACCGAAACATTATTAGATAATATCAACCAGCACA
The DNA here is from genome assembly GCA_029246415.1 of Glaciecola sp. GTDB lineage: Bacteria > Pseudomonadota > Gammaproteobacteria > Enterobacterales > Alteromonadaceae > Opacimonas. The sequence continues at coordinate 107,802 of JAQWNF010000006.1, read as the reverse complement.
AACATGCATTAGAGCAACGATTACGCCAGTTAGGATTTACTGTAGACACACAACCGGCTTATCAGGGTGTGATTAACGATAGTTTAGTCGATTGGCCTAAATCTTTTGGCCTTGAAAAAGAGGTATCGGTATGAAATATCAAGCTTCAAAGAGCCAAACCAAAGCCCCAAAAAAACAGGCAGCAGCACTTAAATATTCAGCACAAGATAACGCCGCTCCAATCGTCCTAGCGAAAGGTGATAATGCGCTAGCAGAAGAGATGATCGCATTAGCACATGCACATGGGGTGTTAATTCATGAAGATCCTCATTTAGCCGAAATTCTTAACACATTAGATATCGGACAAGAAGTACCCCAAGAAATTTTTGTTATCGTGGCTGAAATTATTGCGTTTTCTTATGTGTTACAAGGAAAGTACCCTGCAAACTGGCAAGGTATTCAGCCAATTAATACCGAGGCATAACTCATTAATTAACGCATTACAATCAGATAATTCCTTGCTCAATTATTGGCACTAGCCAATAACGGATCTGTCCTTGAGACACGTGTTTTAACTGTTGTAACACGGCGGTGGTATGTTGTGCTGAATGCATAATTTCAAAACGGTAAAACCCTTTATAGCCTTCGACCTGTTCTCTAAGACTATAATGATTATGGTCTTTACTAAACCCTTGAATGTTAAATAAACTAAACCCGCTAATAAGCGCAAGCTCCATTAAAGTGTCGACCACATCATCTTTGAGTAATTCAGGTACCACGGCCATTAAGATCAAGTCATGCTGCTCAGTTTGCATTACGTTTCTCCAACCAAATATAAAACACAGGAATTAAAAAAAGCGTGGTGAAAGTAGAGGTAAAAAGGCCTCCAATAACGACTATCGCTAATGGCTTTTGGATCTCCGCACCTGGCCCCGTTGCAATCACTAATGGCATCAAACCAAACATCGCGGTTAATGCGGTCATTAATACCGGACGCAATCGCTGTTTAGCGCCATTAACGACTCGTAATGACAAATCGTGCACTTGTGCTTTGGTCTGCTCAAAGTAACTGAGCATGACAACGCCATTTAACACTGCAACACCTAACAAGGCGATAAACCCAACCGACGCAGGGACCGACAAAAACTCACCACTAAGGTACAGCGCGATGATGCCCCCCATAATAGCAAAGGGAATATTGGCCAAAATCAACGTCGCTTTAGCTAGCGAACCAAATGTGGTGAACAGAATAATTAAAATCAACCCTAATGCCATTGGCACGACCAATAATAAGTTGTTCGTTGCGCGTTGTTGGTTTTCAAATTCACCTCCAAAGGTAATGCTGTAACCTACTGGTAACGCAATATGTTGATTTACATTGAGCTGTAATTCATCGACAAAACTAACAATATCACGTTCTTTAACATTCGACGTTACAACAGCAAAGCGATTACTATTTTCCCGTTCAATTAAAATCGGACCTTGCTTAAACGATACATCCGCTATGAGCGCTAAAGGCAGAATAGACGCATCCGGCAATAAAATGTTCATGCGTTTGATTTGAGAAATATTACTTGGTTTGATCTCATGTCCATCACTCAAACCAAAGACAATGGGAGTTTTCTTTTTGCCTTGGATCAGCGTGGAGATGGTGACCGTTTCAAGTTGACTTTTAATTATCCTAGCTAGCTGTGCAGTGGTCATTTTGTACTGTTGAGCAATTTCTGGTTTGAGCGAGATATTTAAAAAATCGCCCCCTTCAATCACAGCAGCATTCACATCGACACTACCTGCGATATTTTTGGTTAACGCACTAATATCATGTGCGAGTTTTGCCAAACTAGGAATATCATCACCAAAAATTTTGATGGTCACAGCGCCAGTGCTACCAGTCAACATTTCAGATACACGCATTTGAATCGGTTGCGTAAAGCCCACGTTGATCCCCGGAAATTCTGCCAGTACATCTCGAATGGTGTCGATTAATTCCTCTTTTGATGCAAACCTCCACTGCTCCATCGGCTGAAGTTCCATAAAGACATCAGTTTCGTTTAGGCTCATTGGATCGAGACCTATTTCATCAGATCCGACTCTTGCAACAATTTGCTTTATTTCGGGGATCTGAGCCAACAGAGCTTGTTCGATTTGAATATCTAATTGTGTTGACGCTTGTAGCGAAATACTCGGGGATTTTTCTAATTGAACAATAATATCGCCTTCATCCAATACTGGCATAAAGGTTTTACCTAAAGAGGTAAACAGCACACCACTAGCTAACAATAACAACAACGCGACGACTATCATTAGCTTTGGAGCAACTAAGGTACGGCGCAATAACGCTTGATAGCGAATTTGTAATGCTTGTACAAACTTAGGCTCACTCCCCGCATCACGGCTTAATAAGAATGAAGTAAATGCTGGAATGACGGTTAATGATAGGAGCAAAGAAGAAAGCATCGCAAAGACAATAGTGACGGCTACCGGAGTAAATAATTTCCCTTCTAATCCAGTTAATGTGAGCAGAGGAGAAAACACGATTATCACAATAATTGTGCCTGAAACCACGGGGGTTGCGACCTCTTTGCAAGCACGATAGACCAAATGTAACTTAGGTAAGGACGCATTTTTTTGCATTGAATTGACGGTATTTTCTACCACTACGACTGAAGCATCTACCAGCATACCGATGGCAATAACTAACCCTCCCAAACTCATGAGATTGGCAGTAAAACCAAATTGCTCCATTAATAAAAAAGTACAAGCAGCTGAAAAAGGCAACACTAATGACACCGCAACAGCTGCTCGCACATCTCCTAAAAATAAGGAAAGCACGACAACTACCAGCAAGATTGCAATTAGCAACGCCTCTTCAATTGTGCCTATCGCTTTGTCGATTAAGTTTTTTCGGTTATAGAATATATTGATACTTGAGTCTTTAGGTAAGGTCGCTTCGATTTGTTGCAGCTTTTGTGTCACTAACTCAATGACTTGTGCGGTGTTTGAATCTTTCAGAGCGATGACTATCGCTTCAGTTGTCTCTTGCCCATTGCGCGTAACAGAACCATATCGCGTTAAATGACCTTCGGATACCGCAGCAATATCGCGGAGACGAATTACCGTCCCAGATTGAACGGCGATCACCATATCATTTAGCTGTGTAAGATCGTTGACGCGCCCTTCACTGCGCACTATCAAGGTATCATTGCCAATATTAATACGCCCAACATTACCATTTTGGTTGCTGTTATTAACCACAATCGCCAATTCATCTAACGACATTTTTATGCGTGCTAATTTAATGGGGTCAGGGCTAATTTGATAGGTTTTAGCAAAACCACCCAAAATATTTACATCCGCAACACCATCTATAGTGCGCAGTAATGGACGAATTTCCCATTCTAAAATTTGCCGACGTTCAACCAATGACAGATTCGGGTTTTCCAGTGAAAACATAAACATTTCACTCAATGGTGTACTCATTGGTGCAACACCACCTTCAAGTCCAGCTGGTAAGTTCGGCATAATATTAGCCAAACGCTCAGCTACCTGTTGCCTAGCCCAATAAATATCCGTCCCTTCTATAAAGTCTAAGGTTATATCAGTGATGGCATATTTAGTGGTGGAGCGTAAAATTTGTTGTTTGGGGATCCCTAACAATTCAGTTTCTATGGGCAGTGTAACTTGTGCTTCAATTTCTTCCGCCGTCATACCGGGCGCTTTTAGTATCACTTTGACTTGAGTCGGTGCGATGTCCGGAAACGCATCAATCGGTAATGCAAACCATGCTGAAGCCCCTGCTAGTAAAATAAATAACGAAATAATAACGACAAATACACGTTGGATTAATGAAAATCGGATAATGCCTGCTAGCATATTATTCCCCCAACCCTAACAAAATTCCTTGTGCAGCACTAACCGATGTCGTTAATATTGATTTGTTCGCGAGCGTTTGTTCGGCTGTCACGATATAGGTCTGCGCTTCACTGGCCAGTAAATCGACTTCAACTGCTATGTAGCTGTCCCTATCTTTAACCCACACATAACTCGCTCCCTCCCAGGTAAACACACTGTCTTTGCTGATTTGATATGCTTGCGTAGAATAATGTGGGATCAATGATACTTGTTCACCTAATTGCAGGTGACAGTTTGTAGTAATCGGCGCAGACCAGGCGCTTTGGTAGAATTGCTCTATACGTTGATCGGTGTGACTGATGCCTAATAAACAATATGGTAATTGTATGGATTGTATTGGTGGCGAACTCTGCCCCACTTCACTGAGCCGATTGGCAACATGTACTTGAATATGCACTCTAACCGCGCTTTTAGGCACAAAACGGCCAATGACATCATCAATATTCATCGCTACAGATGGGTCATACAATACGTGACCACCTATCGGTGCTCCTAGCGTTATCGTGTCGTTTTCTTCATCAACCTGTGTTACATAAGCAAAGAAATGTTCGTATTCGTCATAAGCGAGTTTAATTTTATAATATTGCTCGCTAACTGAGAGCCATTCACTCTCACTAATCGACTTATTCTTAAATAAACGCTGGTTATTTGCATACAAGGTTTCACTTTGAGCGTGCAGCTGTTGATAGATTTTATATTGGGCATAATAGTGATGCACTTCTGGGCCAACTAATTTAACAACATCTTCTCCCGCTTTAATTATTGTACCTGAGGGTTGAAGATATAACGCTTGCTGGATATTCATTGGGGCTTTTAGAATATACGCCTGACCGGGTAATTCAGTAACCGTGCCTAATAATGGGCTTCCTGCGTATTGAGATATTTCGCTGGCGGTATGTATTTGTTGCTGTAATGCCCCTAGTTGTTGCACACTCACTCTTAAGCTTTCTGCAGATTTAGCATACAGCGGTATCGCAAGTGTTATGCTAATTAACATCACTGACGCATATAAATGTAAACTGCGCACTGTAGTTGATACTAATCGCTTCATAATGAGAGTCCTTGGGCTTGATTAATTATCGCTATTTGTCGGTTAATCGCGAGTTGATTTAAGGAAATGCTGGTTTGAGCCGTAAATAATTCGATAAGGTTACGAATATGTACAACTTGGTTTTGAGTATTAGCAGCAAGCATTGTAGTAATTGACTGCTCTAATTTGCCCAATGTTTCACGATTCTTATCTAGCAAATGTTGCTTTTTAAGTAAAAAATCGTATTCCGCTATCTGGGTGTGTAGATCTGTTCGTATGTTTGTCAGTAGTTGACTACGCGACACTTCATAATTGAGTTTTGCTTGGCTTAATTCATTGCGCTGTGAAGTGGACAACTCATGTCCGATAGTGATCGGAATATCCACCCCAACACCAATTTGATTATCGCTAAAATTGACACCTTCAATGCGTTTGGCTGCAAGTTGTAGCTGCCAGGATTTCGCTGACTGACTTTGCCCTTGCATACCTTGGTTGATTACCAGCCACTCAAGATCGAGTAATTGTATAGCTGGGTGCTTAGCAATATTATTATTTAGAACTGTATTATCAACTGCATGGTCAACAAACGATGCGTGGATATTGAAAACTGTGGAGTGCTCAAGTATCTGTTCTGGAAATGTCTGCAACCCAGTTAATTGTTTATATTGCTTCTGTGTAAACGCTAATTTTTGGGTATATTCCAAGTTAGCTATTTGACTATCATTGACCTCTTTTTGCAGTAAAAACAAGGCATATTGTGGCAATGCATTCAGTTCTGCCATCTGGCTATACTGCGCTAGTAACTCTTTTAATACTGCTACTTTACGTTGCTCTGCATTGACTAACACGCTTGTTTCTTGATTGTCCCAAATCAAGGTGCGAATGAGTCCGGAGTAATATAAAGCTTGTTGCTGCTGTGCCAGCCCTTGCAAACTTAATTTAGATTTAGTGCTAAGGCCATCTAAGTCACGCTTAAGTTTGGATTTAATCGGTAAAACAACACTCAATTGCGCTTCTTTATCAGCATCCTGGGTTTGATTATGCATGTATAACAACGATAGTGTTGGATTCGAATCAAGCCAAACAAGCGATCTATCATTGTCATTCTCTTGTTGGCGATTCAATAAATCAACCCGACCTTGTGTCGCCATTGTTGCTGCTAATACATCTTGTAGAGATAATTTTTGATTGAATGTTTGTGCTGCATTGTTACTATTAGTACGGTCAATATGGGTAGTATCACTATTATTAGTGCTATCCTTGGCACTCACGTGACCCGATACCAATACACTAAATATTCCAATAAATACTGTAGTAAAGATGGTTTGTGTTGATGAACTAAACGTTTTCACTAAAACCTCATTCATTAATGATTTGAGCTAATCCTATTTCATAGGAATTATATTATCTATATACATGTGTATGGTATGCACATAACGACATGTTTTTAAAAGTGTTTATTAAAATCCACTTCCAAATAAGGCAACCATATAATGCGCGAAGGATTGATCACTGCAATCTTAATCATCATCATGATACTCAATGGTATCGATGTGTTTGTTGATATAGGTCTACAAGTGCCCTTTTGGCATATTGTACAAGAAGCGACGTTAGTACTTTTATCTGGTCTTGGCGCGGTACTTCTCATCATGCATATCAGGAATAAGTCGCAAAAGTTAAAAAATCTAGTCAAGGATTTATCTACTGCCAATCAACAAATAACATCATTAACTAGTAAAATGGCTCAAGAGCGAACACATTATTCGGGTGTCATTAAAACCCAATTTGAGGAATGGTCATTAACGAATACCGAACAACAAGTGGCGTTACTGATATTGAAAGGGTGTAGTTTGAAAGAAATTGCCGCAGTTCGAGATACCAAAGAAGCGACGGTTCGTCAGCAAGCCTCAAGTGTTTACTCTAAGAGTAATTTAGAAGGACGCCATGAATTTTCAGCATGGTTTTTAGAGGATTTTTTAAATTAATACTATTTTAATAGGCATAAAAAAACCGCAATCTGCGACAAACATGATTACGGTTTTAAATGAGTGAGAAGTGTTTATGCTTCTTCGTTACCTTCTAATTCTTCTGCTTTTTCATCAGTAGGTTTTGCTTTACACAATAATTCAGCACGGATACGTTGTTCGATATCATCCGCCATCGCTGTATGTTCTTTAAGATACTTCACTACGTTAGCTTTACCTTGTCCGATACGCTCGCCTTTATAGCTGTACCAAGCACCTGCTTTTTCAACCATTTTAAGTTTCACACCTAAATCGATTAACTCGGCTTGCTTAGAAATTCCCTTACCATACATGATTTGGAATTCAGCCTGTTTAAACGGTGGTGCAACTTTATTTTTGACAACTTTGACTCGGGTTTCGTTACCGACAATTTCATCGCCTTCCTTAATCGCGCCAATGCGACGGATATCTAAACGGACTGAAGAATAAAATTTAAGTGCATTACCACCAGACGTAGTTTCTGGATTACCGAACATCACGCCAATTTTCATACGAATCTGGTTAATAAAGATAACCAAAGTGTTTGAACGCTTAATATTACCCGTTAATTTTCTTAGAGCTTGAGACATCAATCGCGCTTGTAAGCCGACATGTGAATCTCCCATATCGCCTTCAATTTCGGCTTTCGGCGTCAATGCTGCAACGGAATCGATAATTACTACGTCAACAGCAGCAGAACGGACTAACATGTCACAAATCTCTAGTGCTTGTTCGCCAGTATCTGGTTGTGATACTAAAAGCTCGTCAATATTAACACCTAATGCTTGCGCATAAACTGGATCCAATGCGTGCTCGGCGTCAACGAACGCACAGGTCTTTCCGACCTTTTGTGCTTCAGCGATAACTTGCAAGGTTAGTGTCGTTTTACCTGATGATTCAGGACCATATATCTCAACAACACGTCCACATGGCAAACCGCCTATACCTAATGCAATATCAATGGTGAGAGAACCTGTAGAAATCGATTCAATATCCATACCTTGATTATCGCCTAGACGCATAATCGACCCTTTACCAAATTGCTTTTCAATTTGACCTAGTGCTGCCGAGAGTGCGCGTGATTTATTATCTTCTGCCATGTGTGCCTCAACCTTAAATGTGAGTTAGGATGTACTTGCTATGTTGTGGATTATAATACTGTATAATTATACAGTGCAACAAAAAAGATTAATTTTTTTCAAGTCCACGTCTTAATGTGATTCTACTATAAGGTATTTGAGTACGTTTGACAGCTGTGCTTTTGATCAGTTTTGCGTAATTAATTGCACGACTTTTTCAATTGCAAATTCAATCGCTTGTTTGCGCACCGCTTCGCGCTCTCCCGAAAAACACTGTTGCGAAGTGTATATGTCACCCGCATACGCAAAACCAAACCAGACAGTACCCACGGGTTTTTCAGGACTACCACCATCGGGTCCAGCAACACCACTAATGCTTATACCAATATCAGCATGTAGATGTTCTACTACACCTTGAGCCATCGCAATAACCGTTTGCTCTGATACTGCGCCAAACTGCATGAGTGTGCTTTTCGGTACACCTACCATCTGCGTTTTGGCATCATTGGCATAGGTGACAGCACTGCGCTCAAACCATGCGGAACTGCCAGGTAGTGCGGTAAATGCATAGGCTAATCCGCCCCCCGTGCAAGATTCTGCACAAGAAATAGTCAACCCTCGAGCGACTAACTCCTGTGCTAAGCGATGCAGGGCAATTTGTGTATTTTCTTTTAGATAGCTAATCAAAATATTGTTATGCTTATACTATTGAATATTTAGTTAAGTATAAAAATAAATTGAGCCAAGCACAAACGCAACACACCCCAATGATGCAACAATATTTAGGCATCAAAGCAAACCATCCTAATGAACTCCTGTTTTATCGCATGGGTGATTTTTATGAGTTATTTTTTGATGATGCCAAACGTGCCGCCCAATTAATCGACATTACCTTAACTGCCCGCGGAAAGGCTGGCGGAGAACCCATTCCAATGGCTGGTGTCCCCTACCATGCGGTTGAAGGGTACTTAGCAAAATTAGTGCAGATGGGTGTATCTGTTGCCATCTGTGAACAAGTGGGTGATCCTGCTACCAGCAAAGGGCCTGTGGCTCGTGAAGTCAAACAAGTACTAACACCGGGTACAGTAACTGATGAAGCACTACTGCAAGATAACCAAGATACATTAATTGTTGCCATTACCAGCGCTCAATCTAAGCGCGGCTCTGGCTCTGCAAACTCGCCTCAGCTTAGTTATGGTTTAGCCGCGCTTGCTTTAAGCACCGGACAGTTTGTGATTACCCAGCCGGCAAATGAACAAGCATTACTGGCCGATTTGCAACGCTTTAATCCTGCGGAGTTATTGTACGATGAGAGCCTGATTGCTCCGCAAGTATTAGTTAATTACCCCAAAAGTACTCGTCGAGCTCAGTGGGAGTTTGATGTAGATACAGCGATTAACCATCTCAACATGCAGTTTGGCACACAAGAATTAACGGGCTTTGGTGTTGCCGATGCGCCTTTAGCTTTAGGTGCTGCGGGCTGTTTGTTGCAATATGTCAAAGATACCCAAAAACGCGCTTTGCCACATATAAAAAGTATCAGTTTGCAAACTCACAGCGACACGGTACAAATGGATTTTGCTACGCGTAAAAACTTAGAATTGACGCAAAATTTAGCCGGCGGCATCGACAATACTGTGTTTGCAGTACTCAATGACACCCAAACGCCTATGGGCGCTCGACTATTACAACAATGGATCCATCGCCCTATCACTCAACATGCGTTATTAGAGCAACGCTATAATGTGATTGATAGTTTAGTTGCAGAAGACAGCACCGCGCCTGCGCAAATTTTGAAAAAAATAGGGGATGTACAACGGGTATTAGCCCGTTTAGCACTGCGCTCTGCTCGACCGCGTGATTTTGCTCGGATCCGTGATGCACTTGGCTTATTACCTGATTTACAAACTTGTTTGGCGGTACATACAGATCCCAAAATTCAAGCATTGGCGCACACCATTAGTACTTACCCTGAAATGGCGGAGCTATTACACCGAGCAGTGATTGATAACCCTCCTGTGGTATTGCGAGATGGTGGCGTTATCGCCCCAGGCTATGATGCCCAGCTTGATGAGTTGCGAGCATTATCACAAGGGGCGACTGATTTTTTAAGCGTTTTAGAAGAACGTGAAAAAGATGCTACTGGCATCAATACTTTAAAAGTCGGATATAACCGTGTACATGGATTTTTTATTGAAGTGTCGAAAGGACAAGCGCATCTGGTGCCTGGTCACTATATTCGTCGCCAAACTCTAAAAAACAACGAACGTTATATTATTGAAGAGCTAAAAGCGCACGAAGAAAAAGTGCTTAATTCACAAAGCCTAGCGCTTAGTCTAGAAAAGCAATTATATGAGGCGTTATTCGATCAATTACTCCCTCATCTAAATGAATTAACCATGACAGCTAACGCATTGGCGGAGCTTGACGTATTAGTCTGTTTTGCCGCGCAGTCGATAGCTTTAAACTTATCCCGACCCATTTTAACGCCAACACCGGGCATTAATTATCAAGATGGGCGTCACATCGTCGTTGAACATGTGTCGCAACAACCTTTTATTGCCAACCCATTGCATCTTGATGAAAAACAAAAAATGTTAATGATCACCGGCCCTAACATGGGTGGTAAATCAACTTATATGCGTCAAACGGCACTTATTGTGTTGCTTGGATATATTGGTTGTTTTGTTCCCGCGCAAGCATGTCACTTAGGCCCTATTGACCGTATTTTTACACGTATCGGAGCGTCAGATGATCTTGCTTCAGGCCGCTCAACATTTATGGTTGAGATGACCGAAACAGCGAATATTTTACATAATGCCACAGCTAATAGCTTGGTGTTAATGGATGAAATTGGTCGTGGAACCAGTACTTATGATGGCTTATCTTTAGCTTGGGCTTGCGCTGAATACATTAGCCATACGATTCAGGCGTACACGCTGTTTGCCACACATTATTTTGAGCTAACCCAGTTAGCCAAAGATACTGATACCATGACTAACGTGCACCTTAATGCGATTGAACATAACGATACAATTAAGTTTATGCATAATGTCCAACAAGGTGCAGCAAGTAAAAGCTATGGTTTGCAAGTCGCACAATTAGCGGGTGTACCCGATCACGTAATTCAAGTTGCTAAGCAAAAGTTACTCGCCTTAGAAAGTACGCCTACAGTAGTTACTTCACCGAGCACAGATAATACAGTGAACATATCTAAGACCCAGCCAAAAGCTGAAATAACACCTGTGCAGTTATCATTAGACAGCTCCCAACAAGCGTTGTTGGATACCCTCGATCAAATATCTGCGGATGAGTTATCACCCAAGCAGGCACTTGACCTCATTTATGTACTCAAATCAATGCGATAAATACGTAAATATATAACTACAGATTGAGATCAAAAACAAAATTGCGTATAATATCGCTCCATCCAGTTCGAGTGAATGACTGTTTATTTATCGAGTAAATCCATGATGAAAAAACAACCATTGATTCAGCAAAATACCCGTATCCATTACATTTACGCCTTTAGGTAATATATGACTCATTATATCTTCGTCACCGGTGGGGTGATTTCGTCATTAGGCAAAGGAATTGCAGCAGCGTCTCTAGCCGCTATATTAGAAGCGCGAGGCCTTAAAGTCACGATGCTAAAGCTAGACCCTTATATCAATGTTGATCCTGGCACAATGAGCCCGATTCAACATGGTGAAGTCTTTGTTACAGATGACGGCGCAGAAACTGACTTAGATTTAGGTCACTATGAGCGTTTTATTCGTACCCGTATGACCAAACGTAACAACTTTACCACTGGCCGCGTGTATGCGTCAGTGTTAGAGCGTGAACGCCGTGGTGATTATTTAGGTGCGACTATTCAGGTCATTCCGCATATCACCAACGAAATCAAGCAACGTGTGATCGATGGCGCTGAAGGTAACGATGTTGCAATTGTTGAAATCGGTGGTACGGTAGGTGATATCGAATCACAACCGTTCTTAGAAGCGATTCGTCAATTAGGGACCGAACTAGGTCGTGAACGTGCCATGTATATGCACTTAACACTCGTCCCTTATATGGCAGCTTCTGGTGAAGTCAAAACCAAGCCAACCCAGCACTCGGTCAAAGAGTTACGCTCAATTGGTATTATGCCTGATATTTTGGTGTGTCGTTCAGAGTCGGCATTACCAAGTAATGAACGCGCTAAAATCGCCTTATTTACTAATGTCCCAGACAAAGCCGTTATATCATTACGTGATGTAGATAGTATTTACAAGATCCCTGCAGCGCTAAAAGCGCAAGGTATGGATGAGCTAGTTGTGCAACGTTTTAAGTTTGATTGTCCAGAAGCCGATCTAACTGAGTGGGAACAAGTTTTATATGCAGAGTCTAATCCAACCAAAGAAGTTGTGATTGGTATGGTTGGTAAATACATAGAACTACCGGATGCTTATAAATCAGTTAACGAAGCATTAAAACACGCAGGTCTAAAAAACCGCCTCAGTGTTAAAATTAAATACATCGATTCATCGGATATCATTTCCAAAGGAACTCAGATATTAAATGATTTAGATGCGATTTTAGTCCCAGGTGGTTTTGGTGAACGTGGCGTCGAAGGTAAAATTGAAGCGGCGCGTTTTGCCCGTGAACAACAAGTCCCTTATTTAGGTATTTGTTTAGGTATGCAAGTAGCGTTAATTGAATTTGCCCGAAATGTGGCGAATATGCCTGGTGCCAACTCGACTGAGTTTGATCCAGCAACCCCTTTCCCTGTGGTTGGATTAATCAACGAATGGTTAGATTCTGACGGCAGTATTGAACAACGTGATGAAGCGTCTGATTTAGGCGGCACTATGCGTCTAGGTAGTCAGCTATGTCATTTAGTTGAAGGCAGTAAAGTACACGGTTGCTATGGTAATGTAGAAATCTACGAACGCCACCGCCACCGTTATGAAGTAAATAATACTCTACGTGATAAAATCGAAAAAGCTGGCCTGAGAGTGAGCGGTTTATCAACAGATAAGCAATTGGTTGAAGTGATTGAATTACCGGATCATCCGTTTTTCATCGCAGGCCAATTCCACCCTGAATTTAATTCTACCCCGCGTGACGGTCATCCTTTATTTGAAGGATTTGTGGCTGCCGCAGGTGAATTTCAAAAATTGAATCATTAATAAGGAAGAGTTTAAACATGGCAACAATTAGCCGAATTATTGGTCGTGAAGTTATGGATTCACGCGGAAACCCAACTGTTGAAGCAGATGTTTATTTAAATACCGGTGCAATGGGGCGAGCTTGTGCTCCTTCTGGCGCATCTACTGGTTCTCGTGAAGCTTTAGAATTACGTGACGGCGATAAAGCGCGTTACTTAGGCAAAGGTGTATTACTGGCTGTTGCAGCAATTAATGACAAAATCGCACCTGCTATTTTAGGCCTAGACGCTGCCGACCAAGCCAACGTTGATCAAGTCATGATCGACTTAGATGGTACTGAAAATAAAGAAGTATTAGGCGCAAATGCAATTTTAGCAGTGTCTTTAGCCGTTGCTAAAGCTGAAGCTATTGCACAAAATATCCCATTATATGAGCACATCGCTAACTTAAATGGTACGCCTGGACAGTACTCTATGCCTGTACCTATGATGAACATCATCAATGGTGGTGAGCATGCGGATAACAATATTGATATCCAAGAATTTATGGTACAGCCAGTTGGCGCACCTAACTTCAAAGAAGCATTGCGCATGGGTGCTGAAATTTTCCATAGCCTGAAAAAAGTATTAAACGCTAAAGGCTTAAATACTGCAGTTGGTGACGAAGGTGGTTTTGCACCTAACCTTGGCTCTAACGAAGAAGCATTATCAACCATCATTACTGCGGTTGAAAATGCAGGCTATAAAATGGACGAAGACATTACTTTAGCATTAGATTGCGCGGCGTCTGAGTTTTACAAAAATGGTCAATATGTATTATCTGGTGAAGATAAGTCGTTTGATTCAGAAGGCTTTGGTGACTATCTTGCAGAATTATCACAACGCTACCCTATCGTTTCTATCGAAGATGGCTTAGACGAAAGTGATTGGGATGGTTGGGCAAGTTTAACCAAGAAAATTGGTGATAAAGTGCAATTAGTCGGCGATGATTTGTTCGTAACTAACACCAAGATTTTAAAGCGCGGCATTGATAACGGTATTGGTAATTCAATCCTAATCAAATTTAACCAAATCGGTTCATTAAGCGAAACCTTAAATGCTATCCGTATGGCGAAAGAAGCTGGCTTTACCGTTGTTATCTCACATCGTTCAGGTGAAACTGAAGATGCGACTATCGCTGATTTAGCGGTAGGTACTGCTGCAGGTCAAATCAAGACGGGTTCATTATGCCGTTCTGATCGTGTTGCGAAGTACAACCAGTTATTACGCATTGAAGAAGCACTTGGTGCTGATGCAAAATACTTAGGTCGCAGTGAAATTAAAGGTCAATAAGCCTTAATTAATAATCACAACCTAACTGCCAGTTGCGGAAATTAATGTGCTAAATCACATTGATTCAACAACTGGCTTTTTTTTATCTTTTTTTCGTCCTTTTACTCAGTTTTGATGATTTATGTATTGAAACTCAGTATCATATAAGTCTCTTTTTGATAGGGTTTACATTTTAATGGTTGAGCAAAGCGATATCTTTTTTCAAGATCCCAATTCAGTGGCCTATGCTGAGTTGTGTAACGCTTTATATCAACGAGAATGTGCATTTTTGGCTGAACATGGGCCAACTCAGGCGAGTTTACTCAAACGCAAACTCAAGCATCTACATACTCATGTGACTCAATCCGCAGAACGACTTCTCAACAATAATTCACCGCTCAGCGTCGATCAGCACAATGCGAGCTATCAAGCCAAACAATCTCCTAAATGCCCCAGTAGCAAACAAACACATACCACTATCCAATCTTATTTTAATACGCATCATCATGTTGGTTCGATTTTGGTTGTTGCGGTAAATGAGTTAGGCATGACGCATTTAGAAATTGATTCACTCGACAAAGTGAATAATGAGTTAGCATTAATTCATGTAAACAAATTTGGTTGGTTTAATTATTCCGGTCAACCTGTCACTCCTGACGGTATTCGCATTGACCAAACCCATGCAATACAACCTCTCACTTTGCTTAAACCGACTAAATCTGTCTTCACGAGTGCATGTTGTGGTCACCGTTGGTCACATACTGGAAAAATATCACCACGCGTCCTCACCATGCGCGAATTACGTTTATCATTTAGTATTAAATGGAAAGGACTACGATAAATCATTATTTGGAATATACATCCTAATATAAGCAGTAATTAAGGATAATCGACGTAATTACATGCTGTTAACAAACGATTTTTAGTATATAAACACTCATTATCTCTAATATGAAGCAAGTTTAACTTGACCATCTGGACACATAATCGTACAGTAGCAATATGAAAATTATTATTCAGACATATTTATCAACTTTACTCCTGTTACTGGTAGCCAGACTGCACGGGTAGGTTGTACTTTCACAATAATCAAACCCGTGTAATCCACGGGTTTTTTTATATATAGCGTAAGCAAAGAGGAGCAGCACATGACGAACCATGTGAAAATTTTCGATACGACTTTAAGAGATGGCGAACAAGCACTACCTGCAAGTTTGACAGTTAAAGAAAAATTACAAATCGCACTGGCATTAGAAAAGCTCGGTGTCGATGTTATTGAAGCCGGTTTCCCAGTCTCCTCTCCTGGTGATTTTAAATCTGTACAAACAATCGCACGCGAAGTGAAAAATGCGATGGTTTGTGGTTTATCTCGCGCGCTTGAAAAAGACATCGATGCATGTGGTCAAGCCTTAGGTGTGGCAGAGCAATTTCGGATTCATACCTTTATTGCTACCTCTGATATTCATGTGTCTACCAAGCTACGTAAATCCCAAGATGACATTGTAGAGATGGCAGTAGCGGCAGTTAAACATGCACGTAAATATACCGATGATGTTGAGTTTTCATGTGAAGATGCCGGTCGCACACACATTGATTATCTGTGCCGTATGGTTGAATCTGCCATCAAAGCAGGTGCTACAACAGTCAATATTCCAGATACGGTAGGCTACACCACCCCCACTGAATTTGGCGGTATTATCCAACAACTATTTAACCGTGTACCCAACATAGACCAAGCAATTATTTCGGTCCATTGTCACAACGATTTAGGCCTTGCGGTTGCCAATTCTTTGGCTGCAGTAGAACAAGGTGCGCGCCAAGTAGAATGTACAATCAATGGTATTGGTGAGCGTGCGGGTAACTGTTCACTAGAAGAGATCGCCATGATCTTACAGACGCGTAACGAACGCTATGGCTTGAATACCAATATTCGCAGTCAAGAAATATCTCGCACCTCTAAACTTGTCAGTCAATTATGCAATATGCCTGTACAAGCTAACAAAGCAATCGTTGGTGCGAATGCATTTGCCCACTCATCTGGTATTCACCAAGATGGCGTATTGAAAGGTCAAAACACCTACGAAATCATGACGCCAGAGTCTGTTGGTTTAAACAAAAACCAATTAAACCTGACTTCCCGTTCAGGCCGCCATGTGATTAAACATCGCTTAGGTGAGTTAGGTTACAGTGAAAGTGATTATGATCTAGACGAAGTGTATGCCTCCTTCTTACGCCTTGCCGACAAAAAAGGTCAAGTGTTTGATTATGATTTAGAAGCGTTATTGTTTTTTAATCAACAAAAACATGAACATGCATATTATTCTCTTGAATATTTACAAGCTAGCTCTGGCAAGGAAGTGATCCCTAGTGCTACTGTCTCATTGAATATTGGTGCAGAAACCGTTACACATAGTGCAATCGGCAACGGTCCGGTTGATGCTGCCTACAATGCAATTATGCAAATTATCAATCAAGATGAAATCAAGATTGTAGATTTTAAATTGGATTCAAAAGGCGAAGGCGCGAATGCATTGGCACAAGTCAGCATAGTCGCAAAATATAAAGACCGTCGTTTTCATGGAATAGGCCTCGCTACCGACATTGTCGAATCAGGCGTCAAGGCACTCATTTTCGTTTTAAATAATATGCACCTTGCTGATCAAATTGATGAGCAAAAGCAACACATATCCTCAGGAGTATAAATGTCTACTTATCAATTAGCGGTATTAGCTGGCGATGGTATCGGTCCAGAAATCATGGTCGAGGCCAACAAAGTATTGGATGCCATTGAACAGAAATTTGGTTTAACCTTAACCCGTACCGCTTATCCTGTTGGTGGCTATGCTATTGATCACCACGGTCAGGCACTACCAGAAGCGACACTGGCAGGCTGTGAAGCCGCCGATGCGATCTTATTTGGTTCAATTGGTGGTCCTAAGTGGGATGCCTTACCGTTAGATCAACGTCCTGAACGTGCCGCATTATTAAAGCTACGTAGTCATTTTGATTTGTTCTCTAACCTTCGCCCAGCAAAAATTTATGCCGGCTTAGAAGACTTATCGCCGTTACGCAAAGATATTTCACATCGTGGTATGGATATATTAGTAGTACGTGAGTTAACCAGTGGTATTTATTTTGGGTTTCCAAAAGGAACTGAAGGCGAAGGCGAAGAAGAGTTCGCATTTGATACCATGCGCTACACCCGTGCAGAAATTCGTCGCATTGCCATTTCTGCATTTCAAGCTGCTCAAAAACGCAATAAAAAAGTCACCTCCGTTGATAAAGCGAACGTCCTTGTATGTAGCCGTTTATGGCGTGAAGTGACTGAAGAAGTCGCCAAAGATTACCCTGAAGTCGAATTGGAGCATATCTATATCGATAACGCTGCAATGCAATTATTACGCGACCCCGCTCAGTATGATGTGATGTTATGTTCTAATTTATTTGGTGATATTATTTCTGATGAATGTGCAATGTTAACTGGCTCTATGGGCTTGTTGCCTTCTGCGAGTGTCAATGGCGCTGGTTTTGGTATGTTTGAGCCTGCTGGTGGCAGTGCACCGGATATTGCAGGTAAAGGCATCGCTAACCCAATCGCACAGATTTTATCTGCCGCGATGTTATTGCGCTATTCTCTTAACTTAAATGAAGCAGCAGATGCCATTGAGTTAGCTGTGGTTAATACGCTCGAAGCGGGTATATTAACGGGTGAGTTATTGAGCGCAGAAGAACGTCACAAGGCAAGTTCAACCGAACAAGTCGGTGACTATATTACTCAACAAATATTACAGGCATAAGGACACACCTCATGGCTAAAACACTCTATGATAAAATTTGGGATGCGCATATCGTCTCACAAGTAGGCGCTGATACCTTGTTGTATATTGACCGTCATCTTATTCACGAAGTCACCACCCCACAAGCGTTTGCAGGACTGAATGACAAAGGACGCAAAGTACGTTGCCCAGAAAAAACGGTAGCAACGATGGATCACTCAATCTCGACACGCTCTTTAGCGCTTGATGCCTGTGGTCCAGCTAATCAATTACAACTACAAACGTTATTACAAAACTGTGAAGATCACGGTATTACCCTCTACCCTGTTGGCCATCAAAAACAAGGTATTATCCATGTTATGGCGCCGGAGCTAGGCGCGATTCAACCTGGTCATACAGTTGTATGTGGTGATTCACATACTGCTACTCACGGTGCGTTCGGCGCATTAGCATTTGGTATTGGTACATCCGAAGTTGAGCATGTATTTGCCACTCAAACACTGCGTCAATCTAAAGCCAAAAACCTAAAAGTTGAAGTGACTGGTAAGCTACCACTAGGTGTCACTGCTAAAGATATTATCTTAGCTATCATTGGTGAGCTCGGTCATGCAGGCGCAACGGGTTATGTCATTGAATATTGTGGCGATACGATTGCGGCCTTATCAATGGAAGAGCGCATGACAATCTGTAACATGTCGATTGAAGGTGGTGCTAAAGCTGGGTTAGTCGCTCCAGACCAAACGACTTATGACTACATCAAAGGTCGTGAAAAAGCGCCACAAGCAGCAGATTGGGATGAAGCCGTTGCGTATTGGGATACCTTGTTTTCTGATTCTGATGCTCATTTTGATCGTACTGTCACACTACAAGCAAAAGATATTAAGCCACAAGTAACGTGGGGAACTAACCCAGGCCAGGTTATTGGTGTGGATGATTTGATCCCTGCGCCAACTGATTTTGCCGATCCAGTGACGCGTGAGTCTGCGACCAAAGCCCTTAAATATATGGATTTAGCGCCAGGTCAAAAACTCTCTGATCTTGAAGTATCACATGTCTTTATTGGCTCGTGTACTAACTCTCGTATTGAAGATTTACGTGCTGCTGCCAGTGTGGCAAAACGCGGTCATGTTGCCAACCATGTGATGGCGATTATTGTGCCAGGCTCTGCTGCAGTAAAACAACAAGCAGAACAAGAAGGCCTGGACCAAATCTTTTTGGATGCAGGTTTTGAATGGCGTTTACCCGGTTGTTCAATGTGCTTAGGCATGAATGATGATTTGCTCAAAGAAGGCGATCGCTGTGCGTCGACATCTAACCGTAACTTTGAAGGTCGTCAAGGCCGTGGGGCGCGCACTCACCTAGTCAGCCCAGCTATGGCTGCAGCTGCTGCTATCAACGGTAAATTTACCGATGTCCGTCAATTCGAGGAACAATAATGCAACCAATTACCGTTCATACAGGCACAATGGTGCCATTAGATACTGCTAATATCGATACCGATCAAATCATTCCTAAACAGTTTTTGACCGGTGTAACACGTCAAGGTTATGGCAAACATTTGTTTCATGATTGGCGTTACTTGGATCAACATGAGCAAGTGTTAAACCCTGAGTTTAACCTCAACAAACCAGAATATGCTGGCGCGAGTGTCTTGATCACACGTGAAAATTTTGGCTGCGGCTCATCTCGTGAACATGCGCCTTGGGCGTTAATGGATTTTGGTATTCAAGTGATTATTGCGACAAGCTTTGCCGATATTTTTTATGGCAATGCAATCAATAACAGCATGTTACCAATCCGCTTAGCATCAAATGAAATGGATCAGTTGTTTGCTGAAGTAGCGCAGAACAGCAGCGCATTAGTCACGATTGATTTAAGCTTGCAAACTGTGGTGTGTGGTGGACTTGAGTTTAGTTTTGAGATTGCCCCTCATCACAAGAATAATCTCATTAAAGGGTTGGATGCGATTGGTCAGACCCTAGAGCACGGTGACAAAATAGCAGCATATGAGCAGCAATTAGCAAGTTGGAAATAGCCCCTTAATCTAAGCAGTTAGTTAATCGACTAACTGCTCCAATAAGGTATTTAAATACCTCCGCCCAAGTGGGGTTACTTGCCAATGATCATTGGCAAGTGTCATTAACCCTTTATCTTGGGCTTTATTCATCATTGTCTTGATTGCATCAGGCAACTTTTGTCCCGTCTTAATGTGATATTCATCGTGCGGGCAAGCTTCAACTAAACGCAGACGATTCATAAAAAACTCAAACGGGTAATCATCCTTTTCAACCAACCATTGTTTAAGCTGGTAATCGCGGCCAATTTGCATATAGCCTTTGGGGTGTTTTATCTTTTCTGTGCGCAATATACCTTTATCAGTGGTGATTTTGCCATGTGCACCACAGCCTATGCCGAGATAATCCCCAAAACGCCAATAGTTAAGATTATGCTGACACTGCTGGCCGGCTTGGGCATAGCCTGATATTTCATATTGTTCATAACCCGATTCGCGTAATAATACCTCGCCCTGTTCTTGGATAGCCCAAAGCGTATCATCGTCAGGTAACCTCGGAGGACGGGAGTGAAATGACGTATTAGGTTCTATCGTCAACTGATACCAGGACAAATGCTTGGGATTTAGCGCTATCGCTTGCGACAAGTCGTCTAAGCCTTGCGCTAAGGACTGTTCGGGTAGTCCATGCATAATATCGACGTTAAAGCTGTTTAAGTTAACCTCATGTGCTTCAGCGATCGCATAGCGTGCTTGGTCGGCATCATGGATCCTACCTAAGGCAGCTAACTGAGGCTCATTGAAACTTTGTACCCCAATTGAAATTCGATTCACACCACCGGCAACAAAGCCAGCAAACTTACCCGTTTCAACGGTGCCAGGGTTGGCTTCCAAAGTGACTTCAGCATTTTGTGCTAACGGTAATATTTGACGGACGCCTTGTAATAAACGTGCCAAGGCATCGCTAGATAATAAACTAGGTGTACCGCCGCCGATAAATATGGTCTGAATATCACGACCTTGGGCAAGATGTGCATCGGCACGCAGATCATCCAATAAATGCGCGACGTATTCTTTTTCTGGAATGCCGCCTTTGAGGGTATGTGAGTTAAAATCACAATAGGGGCATTTTTGCACGCACCAAGGAATGTGGATATAGAGCGATAGTGGGATCGCTTGAATGTTATCGACCAAGTAATGACTCCATTTCGTTGATCAATAATGTTAATGCTTTCGCGCGATGGCTAACCGACGATTTTTCTACTTTTTCACATTCAGCGGCATGTTTACCTAAGGTCGGGCAATAGAATACAGGATCATAACCAAACCCCTGCTCCCCTGCACGCTCCAGAGCAATTTGCCCATGCCATTGCCCTTGACAAATAATCGGTGTGGGATCAGCATGATGGCGCATAAACACCAGCACACACATAAAATGCGCAGTACGCTGGGCTGGGGCAACATCACATAATGCCTCAAGCAAGGTATCAATGTTGCCAGAATCCGTCGCATCATCAGCACCAGAGCTAGTTTCGCTGTAACGCGAAGAATAAATGCCAGGCGCGCCGCCTAATGCATCAACCACTAAACCAGAATCATCGGATAATGCCGGAAGCCCTGTGATTTTGGCAGCATGACGGGCTTTGATGATGGCGTTTTCCACAAACGTAGTACCCGTTTCTGGGACGTCTTGTACGCCTAACTCACCTTGTGCCACAATTTGGATCTGATATTGTTCAAACAAATGGGCAAACTCATTGAGCTTGCCTTGATTACCACTGGCTAATACAATTTTATCCATCTTGTTTACGCGAAGTAATATTTTTACCGCGACCTTTTTTCTTAGGCTTACCCGACTTTTTCGCTGCTTTTTTGGCTTTCGCTATGCGGCTCTTTTTCGGTTTTTTAATACTCGGCGCTTTGTGCTTAGGACGTAATTCATCAATCACACGAGGCTTAATCACTTCTTTAATGTAGCGCGCGATACGGCTTAACATCGCAAAGTCATGTGCTTCGACGATTGATATTGCAGTGCCTTTTGCGCCAGCTCGTCCGGTGCGACCAATACGATGTAAATACACATCACTGGTGCGCGGCATATCGTAGTTAATGACATGCGAAATATCTTCAACATCGATACCACGTGCAGCAACATCGGTCGCCAATAAAATCTTAATTTCACCACTTTTAAAGCGACTCATCGCTTCGTTGCGTTTATCTTGTGGCATTTCACCTTGTAGCCAGACAACATTAATTTGATCGCTGGCTAAACGGTCTTTAAGCTGTTGTAAACGCTCGCGGGTCTTGATGAAGACGATTGCCGACTCGGCTTGTTCAGTCAACAAATGCTTTAAAATTTGATATTTGTGCTGACTATCATCGGCAAGGTGATACCACTGATGGATCTTGGCTTTTTCTTTGCGCGATGGATCAACCGTTAACGATTCAGGGTTGACCAAAATATCTTTTGAAAACTGTGCGATCCCAGGCCCTTCTAATGTCGCAGAAAACAACATCGACTGCTTACGCCAGCGTGCTTCACTGGCAATTTGATTCACAATACTACGAAAGCCCATATCCAACATACGATCAGCTTCATCCAAAATCAGCAATTCAATGTCGCGACAATCAAACGATTCTTTTTCGATATGTTCAAACAACCGGCCTGGCGTAGCCACCAAGATGTCTAAGTTTTTGGCCAACGTATCACGGTCAGTCCCATAATTGATCCCACCGGTAATAACGCCACACACAATATTGGTGTGTTGGGTGATTTCCAAGGCATGCTCATAGGTTTGGATCGCCAACTCTCGAGTCGGTGATAAAATCAAAATTCGCGTAGCGCCATGATATTCTCGAGGAAAATCGAGTAAAAATTGAGCAGCCGGTAGCAAGAAGGCAGCGGTCTTACCGGTACCTGTCGGTGCTGAGGCTAAAATATCACGCCCTTCCATAGCGACAGGAATAACGGTCGATTGGATACTCGTTGGCGTCGTAAAGCCCATATCAGTGAGGGCGCGGGTTAAATCAGAGTGCAGTTCTAACTGTTCAAACATAAAATCTTCAGATGGATAAAATACTTATTAAGTTTACCACATCATCCTTATTTTGCGTGAAGCAAAGCGTTAATTTGTGCTAATTGTGCTGCTTGTAGCTGAGTTTTGATTTCTATACCTGTATAGCCCTGAGCAATGATGTCTTTGACATTAACGTTGACCATCGCGGCGATCATGTTTTCAAGTAAAACAAAACGGCTCTCAAGGTTGAGTTGTGGTAACCGAGCGTGCGCGTAACAGCGTATCGCTTGCAGCGTTAAACGCAGTCGTTGCGGACGGCGTTGCACATCACATTGGAGGAGTAAAAGTAAGATTTGTTGTGCATCAAGCTGTTCAAGATCTAATAAAGACTGAAGGTGTGTTTGCGTTAACGCAATACAATCACTGACGTGATTAGGTAAAGGTAGCAGTTGGCACCATTTGGCTGAGGCTTCAGGAGAACAATCCAAGGTAAGCAGCGCACTGGCGATAGCGAGTTGTTGTGACTCGTCTAGGTCAGTTGCACGCGCCATTTCTTGTAAATAAGTAAAAGCAGGCGCCAGCGTCTGGATCTGTTGCATAGATGGGGCTAAATCCGAAAACCAAGGCGCGATAGCATCAGCTTGTACCAATACTTTAAAATACTCAGTTGGTTGGGTTTCTAATAATGCACGGGCTGTTTCTTGCCAAACTCGCGGAGCGGCTAACGCAGCAAGCTCATCAGATTGACCAATCCGCTGCATTAACGCTAACGTCTCAGGCGCAATACTGAATCCATACTCTTTGTATCTCGCCATAAATCGAGCTATGCGGATGACTCGCAATGGATCTTCAACAAACGCATCAGACACATGACGAAAGATCCGCTGCGCTAAATCATCTTGCCCATGATACGGGTCGATAATATTACCCTGTTC
Source organism: Glaciecola sp. (assembly GCA_029246415.1). Lineage (GTDB taxonomy): Bacteria > Pseudomonadota > Gammaproteobacteria > Enterobacterales > Alteromonadaceae > Opacimonas. The sequence goes on along the minus strand of JAQWNF010000006.1, from coordinate 83,600 downwards.
ATCCATGGCCATCGCATTGATGGTGAGATCTCGTCGGGAGAGGTCTTCTTCTAATGTAACAGTCCTATCGGTACAAAAACTAAAGCCACCATACCCTTTGGCAATCTTGCGCTCTACGCGTGCTAGCGCGTATTCATCCCGAGTATCAGGATGTAAAAATACCGGAAAATCCTTACCGACAGGAATATAACCCAGTGCCGCTAACTCCTCAGCACTGCCACCGACAACAACATAGTCTCGGTCTTTGATCGGTCGTTGCAATAATTTATCGCGGACTGCGCCACCAACAAGATAGGTTTGCATCATTATAAGAACATGGTAATTGAGTTTATGAACTTATTATGCACGGGCTTGACCTGTATATCCAATGATTGACAGATATTTATTAGTTAAGTCTTTGACTTATAGTCCAAAGCTGTTTAGCTTATAGCCAATCATAACACCACGATTGGAGTGACGGCTGCACATGTATCTGTCTTACTTTGGATTATCAGATAATCCGTTTTCGATAGCACCTAACCCTGCCTACTTATATATGAGTGCTCGGCATAAAGAAGCCCTAGCGCACTTAAACTTTGGCCTGCGTGAAAGCGGCGGCTTTGTCATGTTAACAGGTGAAGTGGGTACAGGTAAGACAACAGTCTCACGAAAGCTGTTACAACAACTCCCTGATAATACACAAGTGGCAATGATCCTAAACCCAACACTATCGGCGCTTGAACTATTAGCGACCGTATGTGACGAACTATCGATTGCATATGATTATCAACGCGCCAGCTTAAAATATTTTACCGATTTGATTTTGGGACACTTAGCATTCAATCACAGCAAAAATATTAATACCGTGTTGATCATTGATGAAGCTCAGCATTTGCTGCCTGAAGTCCTTGAGCAATTGCGTTTACTGACCAACCTTGAGACCAATCGTGAAAAACTGCTCAAAGTCGTGCTGATTGGACAACCCGAGTTACAAGCCTTATTAAAACGCAATGAGCTACGCCAATTAGCCCAACGCATTACCGCACGATACCACCTGTTGCCGTTAAACGAAGATGAAGTGAAACAATACATCGCGCATCGTTTATCCATCGCCGATGGAGATATTAGTATGTTTGCTCCAGCGACTATCAAAACGGTATTTACCATTACAGCAGGTATTCCTCGTGTGATTAACTTATTGTGTGACCGAGCATTGACATTGAGTTTCACCAAACAATCCGCAGTCGTACCAAAACATTTGTTTATCGCAGCAGCCAATCAAATACTGGGCGAGGATGTGGTTGCGCAACGCATACAACTGCCACACAAATGGCTACAAATTGGCTTCTTAATCGTAGCAATCGGTATGGGCTTTGGTATTGGAGGTGGCTATGAGTTTTTCTAAACGCACTAATCCATTAGCTATTGATGATCTTAAACCCGGCATGGCAATTATTGCTATCGAAGCCCAAAACGGTCCAGTCAAAATTCGTAAATCCGGTTTAGTCAAAAGCCAAGATATGGTCAGTGGTCTAAAGGAAATGGGTGTGTTGAGTCTCAATATTGATTGGGAGAACTCAATTGAAATCGACGACACGCCGCCACTCACTGAGGATTCAAGTAACAGCCCGATGACGACACGCCAATTGTTTAATGATGAACAAACCAGTCGGGTTAATAACGCGATGTCTGATCAATTCAATCGTAGTTTATTTTTACCTAGCTTACAGGCGCTACCGTCGCAGTTTTCGGTGATCGGTAAATATGGCGCTCAATATTGTGGCATTCTTATACTTGGTTTAGGAATCGGTTATGGGGCTGCTAAATTATTACCGGCTAAGCATGAGGCGGAAGTGGCTGTAAAAACCGAACCAGCTACTAGCAAAGCAAATGCACCCGTTGTTAAAGAAGCCACTTCTTTAATAATACTACCTGAAGCTGTCTCAGTTGAAGTCATTTCTCCTGAAGTTGCTCAATCTGAGTTAGTCCAATCTGAAATAGCTCAATCTAACATAGCGCAAGCAGAAGACGTATTAGCTGAAGCAATAGCCCCAGAAGAAACTTCAACGGAAGAAGAACAAGGCACACTTCTTACTCAAGCACCACAGGAAGCGCCGGTTTCTGCTGCCATGGCTGCGCGTGTCAATAAAGCCTTAGAATCATTGGGTGGCTTGGATAATTTAACTGCCGCGGCAACTAACCAAGACAATTTACGTCCTGCAACATCGACTGAACGCACGACTAGCGTTGAGGTGGTGGATCAAGTGCAAGGCGTAGCGCAATTACCTGAGCATATATTGGTACAATTGCCTGCTATGGTGTTTTCTGCTCATATGTACAGTTCGACGGATGAAGATCGTTGGGTGCGGGTAAATAACCGCAGACTACAAGAAGGTGGTAGAGTCGATAACAACGTCAGTATCGAGCGCATCGAGCCGCAATACGTGGTGTTATCATTTCGTGGTACGAAGTTTAAAATGGCAGCGCTGACCGATTGGTAAGCGCTCATTTAATTTTCAATTGGACTTGTTAGGATAATTCGCTAGCTTCGTCAATCTGAACCTGCAACGCTTCAAGTTGTTTTTTTGCAGCTGCTTTGTCAGTGGTGTCATAAATCATCATCGAAATAAAATCGACTTTACCGTTGGCGGAGGTCAATGGGGAAATCGCCACATTTTGATACATAAAATCCTCCGTACCGGTAATGGGTCGATAATTAGCAAATTTAAACAAATAAGGGCGTTGTTCCCACGTCATAAAGCTTCGAATTTTTAAATCAAAGACGGATTTTGTTTTTTGTTCAAACCAGGCTGGCTCGATACTTGGGTTAACTTTGAATAATGATAGGCCTTTTGCATCGGCAGCTTTTAAACCACTGTGGGACTCCATAAAGTCGTTCCATATGTGAATGGTAAAATCACGATCCATTACCACGATCCCCACATCAACCGTTTGTAACATATCCATCATCCAATGAAATTCAAGTACATCATCAAGTGCGTGTTTGATTGGGGTGACTGCTGATGTTTGACTCATGCTTCATCCTCCAATAGATGGGCTAATTTTTTATTCATCGTCACCATCGAGTCTTCAGTAAATAACAAAATCAAATCGCACTGAACATCGTAGCCTTCGATCCCATAACTAAGCTCAATAGCCAATGTTCGACGCCATTTGTTCAGATTAGCGGTGATCAACTCACTAACGTTGCGGTGTTGCCCCAAAACAACAGGTTGACCTTGACGCAGTGATAAATCAAGTTGCTGTCCAATCCCCGTCAAGCATGTACCTATCAAAATACTGGCTGCATCCATCAACACTTCTAATTGCATTTGGTCGTCGACATCTGCTGTGATATTAAGTATTTTGGCAACATCACCAAACGATGAGTCAGACAGCATACATAGCGCTTCGCCACTGACACCACCACCGATAAATCCTTGGCATACAGCACTGACACGATCATGCGCTTCAATATCGTTGAGCATCATGTGCAGCTCGGACACTTCGATTAGATTGACATTGGGTATGGGAAGTTTCACAAACACATTCATGATCCGCGCAAGGTGATCCCCCGCCTGCCCCATTGCTATATTGGTAATTTCTTGATAACAATCACGAATTGCATAGGGCAAATTGGTGTCAACAACTTCTGTTTTTTGCAAAACCTGATGCTTGTGCAATACAGCCTGTAACATGGCTGCGTCGACTGGTTTTTGGATAAAGTCAATTGCGCCGAGGGCTTTTACACGTGCGTGAGCTTCGGGTTGAATATCACCAGAAATGACCACTACATTGGTATCAATATGCTTTGTGCGAATAGTTTCTAGGGTTTGATAACCATCCATCACGGGCATATTTAGATCAAGGAGTAATAATTGGCCTTTACCATCGCATAATTGACCAATGGCATCTTCACCGTGTTTGGCAAAATGAACACTGACATCCCAGTCTTGCGGTAAGCATTTGGCAACTTGTTTTCGCGCAACGAGCGAGTCGTCACAAATCAATACAGATAAAGCCATAAAACAAATCTATTAATAATAGGTATAAATATATCGGCTTTTGTGGGGATTTCTTAAGCGAGAAACAGTCGAGAAAAAGTCGGAAAAGAGTTGGGAGAAAAGCGAGTTAAAAGATACTCGCTTGATGCATTTTAATAAATAATGGGCTGCCAACTTTTGTATAATCAATCTTGTATTCTTTTGAATTGACCGTTTGCACAAACAAGAGTGTTTTTTCATCGCCGAATACTTCAACAGCGCTGATATCTATCAACTCCATATCGCGCATTTTAGCGTCTCGCTTAGTTTCAGGGATCTCACCTTGGTATTCAGTTATCCCGCGATGCGTGACTAACAAAGGCGGATGCTCTAATCCATTAATAATTAACAAGTCGTACTTACGCGCTTTATGAATAATGGTGTTACGTCCACTTAATAGGTAAGGCCGTTCAAACATGGAACTCTCCTGTTTTTTGCCGACATCCTAATGGCAAAAAAGATTTAATACTAGTAATATGTTATCGACTTTTTACATATTTACTGAAGTTTTTTTATTTCGAGATAAAAGTATAGATGACATTTACCAAAAAAGTGCTTATACTGCGCTCCGCATTGTTCTGATGCTTTGCCTCCGCGGCAACACAAACTGCAAGTAAGATAGAAAGGCCCGATAGCTCAGTTGGTTAGAGCATCCGACTCATAATCGGCAGGTCCCCTGTTCAAGTCAGGGTCGGGCCACCATTTTTTTCAATTATCACCTGCAATACTCTACCTTATAATGCTTAGGTTTTTGCTATACAACTATCAAATTGGATCTAAAAAAATAAGTGCTCCAATATTTTTAAATAAACGCACGACGACGTTGCCACTCACATTAAAACATGTTTAAATTTTTGAATTAAATTCATAAAAGAAGATAATATGGAAAAGCTTTTTGTTTATGGCACACTGGCACCCGGAAAAGAAAATCATAGTGTATTGAAAGATATTATTGGCACTTGGGAAATGGCAACCTTACGAGGTAAATTATTTAATGAAGGCTGGGGAGCTGAATTAGGGTGTCCGGGAATTATTCCATCTAATGAAGGCGAAAAAGTGAAAGGCTATGTACTCACCTCCAAGGATTTATCAAAGAATTGGGCGATGTTAGATGATTATGAGGGTAGTGGTTATAGTAGAGTACTAGTGGAAGTTAAACTCGAAAATGGTAATAAAGTTAAAGCCTTTGTCTATGCACTTAACCACTCAAACTAACAATCGGCAGGTCTCCTGTTCATGTCGGGTCGGGCCACCACTTCCTTATGCAATAAATACCCCAACCTCTAGTATCTAATCAGGTGACACAGGATAAATAATATGAAATATTGGATATTTAATGACTCTAACCCTCAAAAAGTGATTACGCTTTTTAAAGATGTATTCACCGCATCAGAGGGAGAGAACGAAGGACAAATAATATCCGATTTTGTTACAAATTTAATTAAGACGACTCAACCACAAGATTTAATTATCTTGACCGCAGAAGAGCAAGATAACGTAATTGGAAGTTTGTGCTTTAGTCGCTTTACTGTTCCCGGTAAGCAGGTTGCATTCATCTTATCCCCTGTTGCAATTGCATCTCATTATCAAGGTCAAGGCATTGGTCAAAAGCTAATACAATATGGACTAGATCATCTAAGGTCAAAAAATGTAAGTTTGGCCTTTACATATGGCGACCCCAGTTACTACTCTAAAATAGGCTTTGAGCAAATCAATGAAAGTATTGTGAAAGCACCTTGTCCTTTGAGTATGCCTGAGGGTTGGCTTGCACAATCTCTTAATGGTCAAAAGATTCAGCCGATGTCGGGAAATACTCAGTGTGTCGAGGCATTAAATGATCCTAGTCTTTGGTAGTATCAGGATATAATAAAAAGTTGGGGCCACTTATGAGGGATAACCCTAAGGTGCTAGTAAGCTAGCTCAGCGACAGTAAAGATAATCAGCTCAAGTGATTCACTATTATTTCTTTGACAAGAAATGCCATGCTATCTGAATATGAATTTCTTTTGTGTGTAAAAAGTTTGTCTCCCACTCATATTTTCAGTAGCATGAACGCATGAAAATACTTCCCCACCAATGTTATCAACCAGTTATTGATTCTAGTGAATTATTGACATCGAACACGCATTTAATCATGCTAGTGTCTGAAACGTCATTAAAACATGCCTTGTCTGTATTTGAGAGTCCGACTCGGATGCACATTCAAAAGGTCATAGACACCTTTTCAGCGTCTTTCAATAAGGGCGAACTCATATCCATTTATTGCCCAATAGGTACCGAATTATTATCTTTGACACTCTTGTGTTTGCCCGAAGTGTTGCCGGAAGAGCGGCTCTTCAATTTAATAAAAGGTGTTACTAAAGGGCTCAATATTCAAGCTTCCAGCACAGTTAGACTGGCAGATATGGTCAAGCATGACACATCTATCACGTTTTGCTTATTGACCCATTTTATCCAATCTTTTTATGAATTTGATGTGTTTAAAACTGCCAAGCCTGACTTTAGTGTGCCTCAAATCGAGTTCTATTCAGCGAATGAAACTATGGTATGTTTGGATGAACTTAACGCGTTAAATCATGGCATGTGGCTCACCAAAGACCTCGCTAATTTACCGGCAAATATTTGTACACCCGCTTACCTTGCTGAGCACTCACGTTTACTTTCTGAAAAATTTGATACTATTACGACGGATATATTTAACGCCGAGGCTATTGAAGCTCTGGGAATGGGGGCATATACAGCAGTAGGTCGCGGTAGCAATAATCCTGCTCATATGTCAGTCATTCATTACCAAGGAGGGGGTGGTAAACCGATTGTACTCATTGGTAAAGGGGTAACTTTTGATGCTGGTGGGATCACATTGAAAAAAGCACTTGGGATGGGTCATATGACCTATGATATGTGCGGGGCCGCGACTATCGTGGGGATCATCCAAATTATTGCCCAATTACAGTTAAATATTAATATTATTGGTGTTGTCGCAGCAGTAGAGAACCTACCCGATGGGGATGCCTATCGACCGGGTGATATTCTCACTACCCTATCAGGGCAAACGGTTGAGATCATGAGTACTGATGCCGAAGGTCGCCTTGTTATCGCTGATGTTATGACGTTTGCTCAGCGTTTTACTCCAAGGGCTATTATTGATATTGCCACGTTGACCGGCGCCGCCATTCAAAGCCTTGGGCATGTGGGCAGTTTCATGGTCAGTAACCATGATGATTTAGCACAGCAATTATTAAATGCTAGTGAAGTGTCTTTTGATCGCACTTGGCAAATGCCATTATGGGATGAATACCAAGAAGCGATTGATAGTCCGTTTGCCGATATGATGAATGCTGGTGTTAACTCCCCTGGTGCAATCAGTGCTGGCTGTTTTTTATCACGCTATACTAATGATGTACCTTGGATACACTTGGATGTAGCTGGTACAGCATTTATGCATGGAACGGGTAATTCAGCAACAGGTAGGCCTTTACCCTTATTGTTACAATATTTAAAAATGAGTAGTAAACTGGGAACTTAGAATGAGATGATCCCTCCTAAAGGAGGATATTTTTTTAGGTTCAAATCTGTAATATATTCTTTGTTAATACAACGTAAATAAAGTAACAATGTAAACAACGGAGAAATACTATGTGGACTAAACCTCAGTACAATGAAATGCGTCTTGGCTTTGAAGTAACGCTATATATTAGCAATCGCTAAGCACTCATTAATTTTTTGTCAAAAGGTTGCCAACTGGCAGCCTTTTTTGTTCTTAGGGAAGGACTATGTATATATTAATTTTAGGCTCAGGTGCTGGTGGCGGCGTACCACAGTGGAACTGTCATTGTGATAATTGTGCGGGTTGCCGAAATAATACCTTAGCGGTACGCGAGCGCACACAGTCGAGTATAGCTGTATCGAGCAACCGAAAAGATTGGGTCTTAATTAATGCCTCACCCGATATTCGCCAACAAATTAATCAATCTCCCTTATTATGGCCCGCCGATGGACAGCAGCGTGGTACCGCGATTAAATCGATTATTTTAACTGATAGTCAAATCGACCATACCACAGGTCTACTGACGTTGCGTGAAGGTTTACCATTACCCGTTTACTGCACCGATGTGGTCTATGAAGATTTAAGTACCGCTTTTCCTGTATTTCCCATGCTGAAACACTGGCATGGGGGATTGCAACGCCACGCGATTGGTACTACTCATGAGCCAGGATTTCAAGTTGAAGGGGTCTCTGGTTTAACGTTTCACCCAATTGTATTAGAATCTAATGCTCCACCTTATTCGAAGTATCGCGATAATATAGTGGATGGGAACAACATTGGTTTGCAGATTGTGGATGATGCCACCGGCAAAAGTGTGTTTTATGCGCCAGGATGTGTACAAGCCAGTGATTTAGTGAAAAATATGCTCGAACAATCTAGCTGCGCTCTATTTGACGGTACTTTATGGCTGGATGATGAGATGATCCAAAAAGGCTTCAGTAACCGACTCGGCTCACAAATGGGTCACATGCCAGTAAATGGTCCTGATGGCACCGTAGCATTGTTACAACAGTACGATATCGAACGGAAAATATTGATCCACATTAATAATACAAACCCAATACTCGATGAGTCTTCAACTGCTAATGCCTATCTGCGCGATAATGGTATTGAATTAGCCTATGATGGCATGCAAATTACGATTTAAGGATATCTTATGACAAAGCAAGCACCTTGGTCTCGCGACGAATTTGAAGCTAAGCTCCGTGGTAAAGGCGAGTACTATCATATTTATCATCCCTTTCATGTAGCAATGAATAAAGGCGAATGTACCCAAGAACAAATTCAAGGATGGGTCGCCAATCGCTTATTTTATCAATTAGCTATCCCGGTAAAAGATGCTGGGATCATGGCCAATTGCTGGGATCTGCAAACTCGACGTAAATGGATCCAGCGCATTTTAGATCATGATGGCGATCCTGAAGATACCACTTTAGGCGGTATTGAGGCTTGGTTACGTCTAGGTGAAGCGGTGGGTTTAAATCGTGAAGATATGCTCAACGAACGCTTTTTATTGCCTGGTGTGAAGTTTGCGGTCGGGGCATATATTAACTTCACGCGTAAAGCGAGCTGGGAAGAAGCAGCCTGTTCGTCACTAACAGAAATGTTTGCCCCTGAAATCCATCAAAGTCGCCTCGATACATGGCCGACACATTATAAATGGATTGATCCAGAAGGATTCTCCTATTTTCAAATGCGCTTAAATCAAGCGCGTCGAGATGTACAGCATGGTTTAGAAATCACCTTAGATCATTTTGAAACTCGTAAACAACAAGAGCGTGCATTAAACATTTTGCAATTCAAACTTGATGTCTTATGGAGTATGGCAGATAGTATCAGCTTAGCATATGAATTTAACCGCAAACCTTTTGGCGCGGTGACTGACGAAAATATTTCTCACAAAGGCTTCATGTAATGGCAACTCCCAAACTTAATCCATTATATAAATTTCAATTTGAAAAAGCCCAAGATGCTTTTGTGCTGTTATACCCTGAAGGGATGATCACACTCAATGGCAGTGCCGGTGAAATCATACAAATGGTCAATGGGCAACGTGACGTTGATACTATCATCAGTGAACTAGTAGCTAAATTTCCAGATGTCGAAGGCATTGATAAGGATATTCACGAGTTCTTAGATCATGCCCATGAAAAAAAGTGGATCAAGTATGTCGAGTAAACCTGTCTTAAAAACAGATGTGAAAAATCCATTATGGCTCCTTGCGGAGCTCACTTATGATTGTCCTCTGCATTGTCCATATTGTTCTAATCCAGTGCAAATGAGTGAACGCAAAGATGAGTGTGATACAGAAACGTGGAAAAAGGTCTTAAGCGAAGCTCGTGAAATGGGCGCAGTGCAACTTGGCTTCTCCGGTGGTGAGCCTTTACTACGCAAAGATTTAGAAGCATTAGTTGCACATGCCAGTGAATTGGGTTTTTATACTAACTTAATCACTTCAGGCATTGGCTTGACTGAAAAACGTATAAAAGGGTTAAAAGAGGCTGGACTTGACCATATTCAACTAAGTTTCCAAGCAGCCAATGCCGATGAAAATGATCTTATTGGTAACAAACGTCATTCTTTTGAACAAAAGTTAGCGGTTGCTAAATTAGTTAAGCAATACGATTATCCGATGGTGCTTAATTTTTGTTTAACGCGCCAAAACATAGATAAAATCGCTGATGTACTCGCGCTGAGTTGTGAGTTGGGAGGCGACTTTGTCGAGTTGGCAACCGTACAATATTATGGCTGGGCATATTTAAATCGTGACCATCTACTGCCCACGAAAGAACAGCTTGTGGCAGCTGAAGCAACAGTGAATAGATTTAGAGATACTCAAGGTGATGATGAGCCTAAGTTTATATTTGTCACGCCAGACTATTATGAAACGCGCCCTAAGGCTTGTATGAATGGCTGGGCAACAACCTTTTTAACCGTCACACCCGATGGCTCTGCCCTACCGTGTCATAGTGCGAAAATATTACCTCTGACTTTCCCTAATGTGAAAGAGTCGTCATTAGAGAAAATATGGCACGAAGACTTTTCATTTAATAAGTTTCGTGGACTAGATTGGCTCCCTTCACCTTGTCGCGATTGTGATGAAAAAGAAAAGGACTTTGGTGGATGTCGTTGTCAGGCATTTATGCTCACCGGTGATATGCATAAAACCGACCCAGTCTGTGATAAATCACCTGATCATTATTTGATCCAGGCGGCTATCGCAAAGTCCAAGCAGCCAAGAGAAAACTTATTTTACCGCGATCCCAAAACTGATATTCCAGTCCATTTGATCCAAGAATAATCGCCTATGCTGCAACATGCTGAGGGAGGCTAATGAATATCCATATTGTTAAACAACCTGAGTTCGCAGCTGTCTTCACCCTTCCCTCACCGGCAATGGATCATTCAGGTATCGGTCACTTAGTCGAACATTTAGTGTTTCGAACATCCACCCTATTTCCAGAGCGTCATAATCTATTTGCGCTGACGAGTATTACTCGCTGTAAAATGAACGCTAGCACGACTGGGGATAAGAGCTATTATTTTGTCCAAGCGAATACTGCCGAAGACTTACTCTTATTGATTGAATACTTATATGCAGGTTTGATGACCCATACCTATGCAGCATGTGATATCGAACAAGAAAAATCAGTGATCCAACACGAACTGGCGTTTTATGCTAAACATCCCGCTTATCAAAGGCAGTCTCAAATATGGCGAGGGGATCAACATCCTGATGCCTATCAACATTGGGGTGGTTTCCCCGATATGCTTGCGCAAATCACTGCACATGATGTGTATACTTACAAATCACAATATTACCAAGATAGTGCTCTAACTATAATTGCCAGTGGCATAACCGAAGCTGACATTTATCACGTCTCTAGAAGAGTGCGTAATAAATTAAGCGTTCAAAATGAACAGGTACTAAAAAGTATTAAGCGGCCTATTATTTATCAAATAAAATCCGTGAATATTGTTGAAAACGAAACAACAACATCTAAAATATTTTCTTGGTGGCTTCCTGCTCAGTATCAAAAATCAGTGCAAGCCCAACTCCCCATATGGCAAACCCAATGGCCCGAGTTGTATATTGAAGAAGAACTGAATCATCGAGGCATGTTTGCCATTCGATATTTGTGTGAGGCGAGTATCCAATCATTTACCACATGGGTGCGTCAGCAAGTTGTGACGGCTGAACCGCAATTAACAACTATTGAGCAATTTCCTGAGTGTATACAAACATTATTAGCCCATGAATTATTAAATAACGATATAGCTGTGTATGGAGCTTTGCAATCAGCTGCGCCAAACTCACATCAACTCGACCATCAAGATCTCGCCAATATTATCACTTCGTCTATCAGCCAATTAATCGGTGAGCCAAATATTAGCTATTTGGCTAAATTACCCGATCATATGGTCTTAAAAACAGCGCCCATTGATTCACCCAAATTGCCAACGGCGACACATTTTGAATCCCCCACTATCATCAAACGTTTTACTGACACTGTTAATTGTATCCTTGGATCGTATCAACCCCGCACAATTGCGCTATTATTAGAAGATATGGGAGATGATGCGTTTTATATCAAAAAAGATATGTGGGTCATAAAAGAATCAGATATCCCCCCTGAAACAATGACAGCAATATGCCAATCCGCTGCGTTTTGGGCACCGCGAGTCCAAGGACAGCTGTACACTATGGGTGTCTTTGAGAAAGGCGGACTTTTTTATATATGGGGGGTTGGGGATAATAATCCAGCAGATAACATGGCTTATATGCTGGGGTTAATTCGGTCTAACCGTCATTAACCGACACTTACCGACTTCGACATCTAAACTTATCTGCCCCCTTCTACTCGCGATGCAATTGTAATGACCTAAATCACTTTACACTCTCTAGCAATATTAGCTAAATCAGCAGATGTATTCGCATTAAGTTTATTTTTAATTTGAGTGTTATAGTTACAAATTGTTTTGTAACTTAGGCAAAGCTCTTTCGCGACGTTATGTGCGTTAAAGCCTTTTGAAATGAGCCTAAATACGTCAAACTCGCGTGGTGATAAGGTGTAGATCTCATGACGAAATTTTTTTTGTTCTTGTTCACAAGACTTACTGTGTTCAGGTAACAAACCAGGTTCAATATAACGTTTACCACTCGCAATTAGAGATACCGCTTCTGCTAAAACCACAGCAGCACTGTTTTTACAGATATAACCTTTTGCACCAGCTTGTAAAGCTCGCTCAACGTAAACGTTTTCATCGTGAATACTATAAACCAGAATAAGTACTTGAGGATCGTGTTTACAGAGTCGGCGAATCGCTTCTAAGCCTCCAATACCGTGCATCGATAAATCCATAACCACAACATCTGGAGCAAAGCGTTTGTATTCCGTGACTGCGAGCTCCCCGCGGTCAATATCAACAATTTCACCAATGTAGTTTTGTGAAGCAAGTAACATTCTAAAGCCTGCTCTTACAACAATATGATCATCGACTAACAATACTTTTATCTTTGCTTTATCCATTACTTATTACCTCTAAACGGTAGCTGAACCACTACGTTTACTCCACTGTTTTCTGGTGTTTCTAACGAAAACGTTCCGCCTAAATTTTCGGCGCGTTCACGCATACCTAACAAACCAAAACCAGGTGAGTTTGATTGCTTTCCTTGGCCATTATCTGATATTGAAATTTTAACCTCATTGTTAAGTTTTATTACCACAATATTGACCTTACTCGCATTTGCATGTTTCACGACATTAGTTAAACATTCTTGCACAATCCGATACACGTGAATTGCAATATCAGAATTCAAGCTTTCTAGACTAGCATCGTAATTTAAATCAAAATGCAAGGATTCACTACAGCGCTGCCATTCTCTTACCAGTTCTGACAAGCTGGCTCCTAAACCAAGTTCACTCAAGCTCAGCGGATGCAATGTTTTCATCATCGAATGCACTACCACAGACAAGTGATCACAAATATTAATAATAGAAGACGTTATGGCGCTAACATCACTACTCGGTTGTTGACAAGTAACAGCCATTGCCTTGATTGCCGTTAATGATTGCCCCATTTCATCATGCAATTCACGAGACATGTCTTTTCTTTCTGTTTCTTGGATTTGCATAGTACGCAGTGCCAATGCTTGGTTATTTTTTCGCGCTGTGTTTAGGGCGTTAGACATACCGTTAATCTCTACCGCAATGGCATTAAATTCACTTATTTTAAAAGGCGGCAGCACTTGGTCGAAATATCCGCCTTCAACTTGACGAAGCACATACAAAATAGTGTTGACAGCCCGTAACATTGAATTAAAAACAAAATTAATCGTCAAAAATATAATTGCACTCATAAACACAATGGTCCAAAAAAATATTTTCGTTTCACCCCACGCTTCGTTTATCTCATCCATTGGATTAGCGTTTATTACAATGGGTTTAATCGAACCGTCTGCAATCGTGATATTATGATTGTGTGTTAAAAAGTCTACCATTACCGCTTTCACAAACCATTGAGGTGCCGATTGTTCTTGCTCGTTTGCGTTGCTTAACGTTGAATTTTTTTCTGTCTTTTCATTTTTCCCAACATGAACATCTAAATGTCTGACCGGTTGCATATTGTTAATATTATCTATCCACAAGGCTATGTCGTTGCTATCTAAAGAGTCTTGATTTAAACCAAACTCTATCATTTGAACGGCTAAATTTATCGAGGAACGGACTTCTTTTTCAACAGAGTTTCTTGCTTGCCAAATAGCAACAATCCCACTGAAAACTAAAATTAATATCAGTGACGCGATAATTCTAAGATTAATAAGTGCACGAATACTCACATTTAACCATCCTTTGAGAAAACTTCGTTTTTAGCACTTAAGAATAAAAGGTGCTTTGAAGTTGATGATAAACATGATGATTATGATAGGTACTATACTTTGGGATGGTATTTACCCTACTTTTCACCCTACTTTTCACCCTACTTTTGCAGATAGTAAGGTAATTGAATGTTAATACAGGTAATACAAATAAAAAGGCGCTAAGAGTGAAGTTAGCGCCTCAATAGTTTACGTCACGGACGGTTTAAAAACGGTAGTTAAAGCCCGCATTCAATTGACGAGTACGGCCCACGACCATACCGTCTTTTCGGCTTGCAAGGTATTCTTTATCCGTAAGATTATGACCACTCAAAAACACAGTTAAATTGTCGTTAAACTCGTAGTTCACACTCATATTGATAAGCGTATACGCAGGGATCTTACCCTCCATGCCGTCATCTGATTCCACTGAAGTATTGGCAGCATCAACAAACTGCTCACCAGTATGATTCAAGGCAAGACGTGCATCTAACTTGCGGTCAGGGCTTTGATAGCCAACAGCAACTGTAGCTGATAATTTTGGTGCATAAGGTAAACGGTTACCCGACTCAAAGCTCGCCGTTTCTAAGATTTCTTCACCTTCTTCATCCCATACTGTTTGAGAATTAGTAAATTCAGCTAAGAACAAATTAGATAAATTACCTTGAATATAGATGTTGTGTTTAGTACCAAATCGCTCTGCCGAATCGAATTGACCTGCAATCTCGATACCCGACTGACGTGACTCACCCGCATTAATGAAACGACCAGCTTCAGTTTGGATAACAATCTGGTTAAAATTAGTAAAGAAAAGAGTCGCTTCAGCTTGGACACCTTTAATCACTGATGAACGAAGACCGATTTCGTAGTTCCAGCTCTCTTCTGGGTCAGTAGCTAAGAAAGACGCATCTGGCTCATCCGAATCCACTTCACGACTTGGACGTGCTGGCGCAAAACCTTTATGAATACCCGCAAACCACGTCGTATTCTCATCCACTTTATAAGTCGCACCTAAACCCGGTAAAAATACAGTAAAATCATGCGTGTACTTTTTCTCAGGATTGGTTGGAGCAGCACCTTCAGTACGGACATAATCAGTGGTTTGAGTCACATCTTCTAAACGGAAACCCGGAGTCAATGTCCAGTCTCCCATGAATACGCTATTTTGTAAGTAGAATGACATAGCTTCAACCTGTGTTTCGATTTGTTCATTGTGCCAGCCCGCACGGCCATCATTTTCATCAACACCAGCATATTGCTGAGCAAAGCCTAAATTGTGGAAGCGCGAGTCAAAACCTCGGAATTGGTTACGCAAGATATCTTCTTCGTGATATCTAAAGCCAATAACCGCTTCGCTTTTGTCACCAAAGTAATCGTGAACAATGGATAGGCGCGGTTCAATACCGAAATATTCAAACTCACGTGGACGCCATCTACCACCACAAACCAGTGAGTTTTCTAATGTAGGAGCAAGCGCTTCTTCTTCACCCGCTATATCGCCAGTGGCACCGTTTTCACCAGGACAAAACTCAATATTTTCGCCTGGACCATTGATTTGTCTAAACGAGGCACGCGTTTGTTCAACACGGTAAGCTTGAGTCGAAAGTTGCGCAGTTGGACTAATTTCAAAATCATGAACAAGTTGGAAAGTATCGCGCTGCTGTTGGAAGCGGTCGATTAATCCAGTAGGGGCTTGGAAAGGGTTTTCAGCGTATTCTGCTGCGCTTAGGCCAGTTTCTGATTGACGTGATAATTCTTCAAATTGTGAAATTTTGGCAATAATAGAATGTTGTTCATTGAGTTGAAGTAGACCTTTGATTGAATAGTCTTGGATGCCTAAAGTGTGATTTTCACGAGAACCGTCACCCTCTTTATCCATGACGCTGATCATCACACCGCCTTGTTGATTTCCGACACCTACACGACCGTATAAGCTTTGGAAGTTGTTGTTACCTAGCTCAACATTGACTTGCCCTTCAACGCCATCACGAGGAACAGGATTGGTTACGAAGTTGATGATACCAGCGATAGTTTGTGGGCCATGTATAATTTGTCCAGAACCTTTAGTAACCTCAATGCGGTCTACATTATCCATGGGCGTTGAATAGCTGGCTGATGGATCGCCGTAAGGTGAAAGGAATAACGGCATGCCATCTTCCATTAACAAAACACGTGAACTACGACGTGGGTTTAGTCCACGAATACCTATGTTCAAACGTGCAGAAAAAACGTCTTCGCTGATAACATTAATACCGGCTATGTTTTCTAGTGCTTCTTTAACTGAAAATACGCGCTGTTGGTCAAGATCTTCGCGAGTTAATACCTGAACGGTTCCCGGTACAAAGTTAGTATTTTCAGGGACTGATTGCGTCACGCTAATGCGCTCAATCTTGCTGTCTTCGTTAGTTTCTGCGATTGCTGGAAGTTGGCCCCCTAATGCGATGAGCATGGATAGGTGCAGTTTATTAATTTTCATGTGTGTGTTCCTAGTTTCAATAGGTAAAAAGTATTTTTGTTAGTATTCAATTAAATAATTAAACGGTATTTAAAACCTAATGTAGCAGAGGTCTGAATTAGATAGATATAGGAAAAATTCCCAAACTGTTAACATCAAATTCAGAGGTGTTCACACGTAAGGGGTATAATTTAGCATTGATCGATAATATTTTTGCATGATGATTTATGTTACATTATCAATTACTTAACAGTTAATTCTGAAGCAAGAGCTGTTTTATTCGCGCTTAATTAGATATTGAGCGTATAGATACTTATTCACCACAACAATTAGAATGACATTTATGGATTTAGTTTTTTTTGATTTAGACGGGACCTTATTAAATGGCTCCTCCACACTGTCTCAATTCACTATAGACACCCTCAGTAAAATGGATTCGCAAGGTATCGCCTATACCGTCGCCACAGGACGAACAATGTTATCTGCTAGTCCGATTTTGAAAGGACAGTTTTTATCGCTACCGCATATTTATAACAATGGGGTAACCCTTTGGGATCCGCAACAACAAAGCATTGAGTTTGAGAATTTACTCACTGAAAATGAGACTGATTTGATCTTGGCCATGGCGCTAGAACATAATATTACGCCCTTTGTAAATACCGTAGAAAATCATCATCATGTGATTTATCACAGCCCGCCTCAGCATAATATTGAGAAAGAGCTTATTACTAAATATTTTGCGCGTTCACAGGCCACATTGATGCCATTAGACGCATTAGCGCATGATAGAGCGGTAACGAACATTAGTATGATTGGTGAAAATACTCATATTAAGGCAATGTGGACACAGCTCAATCAGCATCCACGCATCATAGCCTATTCGGGCCCGGCAAATGAGGGCAAAGAATATAGTTGGATGGATGTACATCATTGCTTTGCCAATAAAGGCGCGGCGGTACAAAAATTACGAGATAAATTAGGTGCCAAAAATGTCATCTGTTTTGGCGATAGTGATAATGATTTAAGTATGTTTGAAATAGCAGATGAGTGTTATGCGCCGGATAACGCAAAGGCCTTTATCAAAGACAAAGCGACTAAGGTTATCGGACATAATTATGATGATGGTGTTGCTAAGTTTTTAATAGAAAGGTTTGATTTGTGATTAGAAAGAATAAGTTATTAGCTATCCCCTTAAAGAGTTTTGATGACATTAGGCACACGTAGTGCTATTGTCAGTCATATGAAATTGATAAATTGGAATGCGGAGAAGAACCAACTGTTACTGAGTGAACGAGGCATCTCATTCGAAGATGTCGTTGTGTGCATCCAGCAAGGTGTTCTGCTCGATATTGTTGAGCATCCGAACAAAGAAAAATATCAGAATCAACGAATGTTTATAATCGATCTAGAGAATTACGCATATTTGGTTCCATATGTTGAAACTGAGAAAGAAATTTTTCTTAAGACAATCATACCGAGCCGCAAAGCTACAAAATTGTATTTAGGAGGCAAATGATGAGTGATATCAAATTGGATCCTGAGGAGCAGGAAATAATCGATGATTTCGAAGACGGTAAATTCGAATCAGTCATTACTCCTGCCCTTGTAAAATCAGCTCAGTCTGCGGCAGATGAGACGCTTAAGAAAGATAAAAGAATTAATATCCGTATTTCTAGTCGAGACCTGCTTGCTCTGCAACGTCGAGCGGCAAAAGAGGGCCTTCCTTATCAAACTTTAGTTTCAAGTATTTTGCACAAATATGCTGCTGGAAGTCTTTTTGAATAGAGTATAGATGCACTGCACTATGCATATAATTCGTGTTTACTTGATAAATTTAAAGGGTTGCCCTTTAAATTCAAGTGTGAAGTAAGTGCCAAATAACAAGGAATATTTATTAAAGTTTTAACATTAATCCCATTTCTTCTTATCGTTGCCTCAACAAATGTGCTAGGTAAAGTTAATATTACGTACGCTGATGTACAGGTAACCAATTTAACACCATCTAATGACTTTGTTTGGGAACGTTCAAATAAAAACACACCAAAATATCCATTAGCACTTGCCCGTTCAGGCTTAAGTGGTTGTGCTATATTATCTTTCAATATTTCCGCCTCAGGAGAAACTGAAAATATACAGATCATCAACTCAATACCTAAAAAAAGCCTCGGCAAACAATCGCGTAAGATGCTCAAAAATTGGGAGTGGACTCATACCTCCAATACTGCCACTTCGGCTCCAGAAAAAAGAACTCTGAGGTTTGATTATTGTATGGGCGGCGAATCAATAGAGTTAGCAGAAAAGTCTTGTAAGCAACAAGCAAAATTAGCATGTGGCTAATTCGCATAACAAACACTCCTCTTAATGAGGCTTTATATACAAATGGAGAACGTATGAAGTATTTAGCTTTACTATTTATAGTCCTTATATCCGGTTGTTCATCACAGCCTTTAAGCCAGCAACTATCAGAGTTTGTCATTGAGGAGGCGTTCGAAAAAGCCACTAACACAAAGGTTAGTTACGATGGTTCAACCTGCCCTAATGTCAAACGTGCCTGCTCAAAGGGTGATTATCACGAGTGGTATCAAGCAAATGGCCAAAAAGCCTGTGCTTGTAACAAGTGATCAAAAAAATATCAATTTATCGAGAGATCCGATGAATACATCACACTTACCCTAAAATGGGTTAATCGTGTAACCCTGTTGCTGCAATAGAGCATGAGCTGTCATTGCCGATAACTCCACCTCCGCTCCAGCAACTATCTGACTCGCCTCAACATTATAGGCAACTGCGCTTTGACCGCACAAAATAACTCTGACATTGTTAGCCATCAAAGCCAACAGTAAGGGCTTATTGGGGTTATCGTATGCAAATTTTTGTTTATAGTGTGTATGATCCAATAAATCTAATGTCGCCTTGCCATGCACAACCAACGCAAGTTGAATGTTTTCTTTTTTCACACCTGCAGCAACATGCATATTAATAAAACGTGCAAGACTATTAAATTTACGATTAACTTCATCTTTGTTATCGCTAGTACTTCCCACATCAAAAGCCACTTTAAATACAGTATCATTTGGCACTGTGTGAGTCGATACAGGGGCATTTTTACCAAACCCCATAATCACAGGTCCGTCTTTAAACTCAACGGTTTGGGCATTAGTAGAGGCTGATAGCATGAACATCATGCAAGTGCATAATATAGATAATATGGCAGTGATATTTTTCAAAAAAAATTCCTTATATTGATATACATGCTAATTATAGCTTTTTCTTTTTTGCATACTAGAAAAATACGTACAAATGGCTAACACTATATTGAGTATCTTATATAACCTCTTACTCACAAGGAAGTCCCTTATCATGGTTAATTTTAAACTAAACCGCGTTTATACCTTAGTCTCGACCCTACTTATTGCATCAACTTTATTTGTCTCATCCGTGCATGCCCAAAATAATGAAATAAAAGAATCTTGCTCAAATGTAGTTGCACTCTTTAATGACGGTGATATTGATGGTGCACTCGAAGAAGCGCGTTGGTGCGTGACTCAATTAGAGCAGCTCAAACAAGGCCAAACCTCATCTTACTTCAAAGATGAAATAGATGGCTATAAAGGTGGCAAACTCGACGTGCAACAGGCAATGGGCATGTCTATGATCGAACGCCGATACACCAAAGGCAATGACAGTGTTCAAGTCTCATTGTCTGGTGGCGTTTCGAATATAGCGGCAAGTGCGCTCGAGGCATTTGCATCGTTTGGAGTTAACGCAACACCAGGGAAAAAAATCCGTATTCAACGACGCACCGCCACACTTAACAACCAAAGCGACTCGCCTCAATTACTCGTCACCTTAAAAAGCGGTGGGATATTAACGTTCGAATCTAGCCAGTTATCCGAGGACGCTTTAGTAGCATTTGCTAAGTCGTTCCCGATTGCTGAACTGGATGATTCTAGAAAGTAATATTAGTAATAGGTGAGCTTAATACCTCACCTTTTACCATGTACAAATCGTCATAGCGCAAACCGCCGTTACCATATGGGTCTTTTATTGGACCAGTATTACAGGTTGCTAAAAAATATAAAATAGGGTTTTCTCGCTGCATGCGAAAATCAGCATGGGTAAATACTTTTTGCTGAGTTGGAAATTCACTGCCGCCGCGAATATAGACATCATATCCCTGCCCGCCTTCAGATTTCTTTTGGTTATTTACGACCAACCATATTTCATACCAAGTATCTGTCTCCATCGGCTTGGCAGGAGTACCGGATTGTGGATGATGGATCTTGCTATACCAATTATTTTTGCGCACTAGCAAGGTGCCATCATTTTTGTAATCAATATTTGGATCATATCTGTCAGTGACGCGTAAACTGGGCTCTATCGCATTGTATGCGTTTTTAATAATATCATCGGGTCGCATATCACTTAAACCGAACACATGGTTGTTAGGAAAGTATTCGACGTTAATACGTAAATAGAACGTGTACGTATCCCCTACTTCTATAGGGACAGGTAAGGGTGCAAAACTCAATGCCTTGCGATTACCAACAACGCCTTCTGCTGCTGGCTTTTTTATCAAATAATGCTGAGAATGATTAGGCTGTAACGGCTCTTTTCGGACTTCGGTTACTTGAGGATTTTCAATACGTGGTTGTGTCTCATTTTGCGTGTCGATGATGGTCCAATCTTGCAATGCCGCAGCTGACTCAAAGTCATTGATCTTGAGCCACGGGTCTACCGTCTCACTGTGACTAGGGAAATGAAAGGCCAATAACAAGACTAAGACTAGCTCCGCATTTAACTTTGGGCTTAGCGTTAAAGTTAGCTTTAGATTTAATTTTGTTGATAATACATGTACCGAATTAACCATATTGCCCGCTTCCACATTGCATGCTGTATAGATGAACTGAAAGCTATCTTATCACTATTTTCATTTCTTTCTTAATTTTAATCGTGTGTTGTTGCGTGCGAACGCAAGTACAAATAAACCCAGTAACATCAAGGCAATAGCGTTAGGTGCGTTTACTTCGGTATAGACGAAGTGACCCGTGATAGCTGCAGTACTTGGTCGCGCTACATATTCATAAGATTTCAAATAACTTTCAATAAACACTTAGCAATAAACACTTAGCAATAAACGTTCCCAAAAAAATTCATCTATACAATTAGGTAGTTAACAACATCTGTATTTTCAAAGCTGCCAAAGTGTAAAAGAAACAGACAATGTTACGAAAACAAATACATTGTTAATAGAAAGGAACAAACTCTCGAACAAAAAACAACAAATTGTAATTTAATTACAAAATAAAAGTAAAATATCGTAATTATTACAAATAAATGTAATTTAATTACAGAAACACCTGTATTTCTCTCAATATATGGGCATGATATGATCAACGCAGCAGCGTTATCTAGTTTTATTACATTTTGGAGAATATTATGAAATTATCAACATTAGCAATCGCAGCAACAATTGCATTATCATCAACTAGTGCATTTGCCAAAAAAGTCGTATTCAAAACAGTCAACAATGATTTTGCAACTCAAGTTTGTTTCACAGCAGCAACGCAGGGCTATGATTCAGCAAAAACATTAGTAAAAGAAAACGACATTAACTTCTCAGCCTACGCAGAGTCAGTGACTTGTAATGGTCTTAGCATTAGAAAATTTGCAAAAACATACAGAACTACAAGCACACAAGTCAGCAAAGTAGAAAAAATAGCATTGGTCGCTAAGGATGCTAACCTTGAATCTCAATTATGCCTTGATGCAGTTGTGAATGGTGAGCAAGCAGCACGCGCTAAATTTAACATGTACAACAAAGTACTATGTAACAGCCAAAGCCTAAGTGTATTTGTTCGTAAATTTAAAGATCAAGAAGTTGAACTGCGTTCATCTGAAGACTAATTACAACTAAAACGTAATTAGCATAGTGACATCATTCTCCTAAATAGCTCGTTGTCGTGTTTCTACTCTCATGTATTATCATTACAACGAGCCATTTACGGTTTCATTCAAGCTCAACAAATCCCCCTTCACTTTTTGATATCCCTAAAATCATTGCAGATTCCATTATTTTCAGCACTTAGCTGGTCAAACCTCTTACTAGTTAACGCGCCAATTTAGCAAGTTTTTTATTAATTTTACATTTTTTTACATTCTTTAGTTGTGAGCTATTTCGTACAAAAAAATTCGACTAATATTGATTTAACACATTAATACTTACAAAAAAAACTATAAATAAAACTTTAGTTTGTATGAAAAAACATTAAAACACCGCTATATCATTAATTTTATTGTAAAAAACATCCATTAACTATCAATATAACAAAATAAAATAAGAAATAACTTAAAACTAACTTAATCGATATAGATTTATAAGCAAAACTCAGTCCAAAAATAATCACTCAGCATTAAGAGAAACTCCTATATACAAGCCTCCAAATACCTAACTAAAATATATACGTACTTTCTAGAAACTCATAGTAAACGGAGGGCTTACCGCACATGTTCAACAGTATAAAAACACCTAAAATAAAAGACCTTTCGTTGCAAAATGAATTCTATAACCAAATTAATGCTAAGCATGAAAATAACGAAATATTGGAAATCATAGATACATTGGACTTTACCATTAAGCACTTTACGTTAGGCGAAAAACGTTTATTTCCCAATGCAATTATCGGATGTGATGCCCGTTGGAATGGTTTACATGTAAGCGTCAGATTAAAGTTCAAGATCGGGGTTGAAGCAACATCTGAATATCATACACAGTGTGAATTTCACAAATACGGTGGGATTATGAGACTAGGTTGGATTTTTAATGCCAAAGATAAAAAAACGATAGAAGAGAAAATTTTAAATGTAACAACAGACATATTTAAATAAATAACAGGGCCAAACCGTAGTAATTAAATTAACAAAATGGAGAAACATCATGAGTATCGTTAAAGTCAGTGCATTAGTTGTATTAACCACATTATCATCAGCTGCTGTTGCAAAATCGCAAATAACAGCTGCCGATGATTCATTTGCAAGTAAATTATGTGTGGTGGCAGCAACGGGTTCTAAGCAACAAATGAAGGTTAAAATTCAAGAGTTTAGACCAACAACTATGAAACTTAGAAGCTACAAATTGATTGCCAATAAGTTACATTGCAATGGTGAAAACGTAGTAAATTTTGCACTTATGAATGCTAATGACGAAGTCGCTTCGCATCTAGATCGTTTTCGCACAGGAAATGTCGAAATTCACGATATTTCAAAAACTTTTTCTGGGAAAGTACACATGCGAAATGCGAATATGGCAAACGCGAATTACACCTATGAAACTAAATAGTTTGATTTGCGCCTAGCCCACAAGACTCACTTACAAATAAAAAAGCCACTTATTAGATGTCTGTTTATCTCATCAATAAGTGGCTTTTGCTTTTACTCAACTCCACACACCTTAAAGCTAATTCAAAGCAGCATGTGATACCAAGCGGAAACTATCAAAGTAAGCAACAGAGCCAGCTGCTGGCGCCCCCTGATAAGTAAGTTCAAACTCATCAACACGGATCTCATCACCCGTGGTGGTGTTAAATTGAGAGAATATCGTGATTGTGGAATTATCGCCGCTATTAAAGCTAACCGAATCCCGTAAGAAGCTATCATCCCCACTCATCGCTCCAGATGCTTCTAGCTCGCTATAAACAGACTCTTTAGTAGCAAGCATAACAGCACTCGGGCTTGCACTAGCCAATAATGAATCATCCCCTCCAGCAAATGCACCAAATCGCACTGTACTGCCACTTTGGCTGCTTTTAAGCAGTGAGTAAGAGGTTAATGTATAATCCGTATTAGGGACGACTGTGATTGACTGTGCAATATACGGATCAAAAGGTGTACCAAAATCATCCGCATTGTACTTAAACTTAATTGAGCCATCTGTGCTATCAGATGAATTACTTGAATCTTGCACTTGCCCTACTCCCGTTCCTTCATAGATCCCCCAATCCACTTGAGCATTATCAAATTTAGCATTCAGTATTGTTGCTTTGTTGCTGACTTCTTCAGGTAGACTAGCTTTTATAGTCACCTCAGTCGCCGTACCTGAATTAAAACTCACTGTCGTAAAGCGATAATCATCATTGATTTGATTCGCGCTGTATACCGTGTCACCGACCATCACTGATATGGCCCCTACGCCTTTTACAAAAGCCGAAAAAGTATAATTAGTGTTGGGTGTAACGGTAACAGTTTGTTCAATCGCATCACTTGCGCTATCCACTTTGACGCTACTTCCTCTAGAAAAGACTTCATCATTATTGACTATAACTTCCGCGCCAGTATTCACCCATCCGATCAAATCTGCACTATCAAAATCATGATTAGTAATAGGTACTGATACAACATGCCCTACTGTAGCTGGAGGTGTATAACTCAATGGTCCCACTAACGATGGTGTTAACGGCCCTCGCGTCACTGAGTCTTGCAATGCCTCATCAGCACCAATCGTCGTGTTATTACTTCTCACCTGACCATCCATATCATGTGTTGGATAGCTAAATGGACTAATATCAACCGTTTGATCTGCTGCTAAATTAGGAGATTGTGTACTGGGACGATAAACCCCTGAACTTGATTTTTCTAAGACGGGCGTGACAAAACTCATCCCACTTAATCCTGCAGCGTTAGTATTACTATCATCAGCAAAACGTTGACCAAAGACAATATTGCCAGAGAACGTTGAGTTTGTTGGCAATGAGCCAGCATTTTTGATTACCGGCCCAACGGCATTAGCGATGATATTATTAACCAGCCAAACCGAATCAGGCTTTTTGCTATTGTTCCCACCAAGAAAATTCAGGCTATTTACGCTATCGACAATGGTATTGTTAGCAACTAATACATTTTCAACATTTTGATATCCATTACTGGTTGAGCCATTGCCACCGGTTAACACGATACCACCATTCCAATTTGAATCTTGGTATCTTGCACCTTCGATGTAGTTATTAACGACAGTATGATTGCCATCGATAATTCTGATCCCTCCAGAGAAAGGATGATCATCACCAAAAATAAAGTTATTTTCGATAGTCGCAAATTCACCATGGCGCGTCACAATTGAGCCATAACTATCTCTGATCGTATTATGTCGAATAGTATTGTGGCCGGATTTATTGGAAATAACTTCAGCCTCTGCTTGGATCCGTTCAAAATAATTGTGTTCAACGACAGAGTAAGAATTCAGAGTATGCGAGTCACTGGTACCAATCCGAATAGCTTCATACTCATTATCGCTGCTGTCGGCATAGGGTTTACCATTTACCGGCGGACGATCACCAAAGTAATTATGATCAATTTGAGCTCGGTCAACTTCGAAAGTCTCATCTAAGGCGACACCATCAGCTAGATATCGATCGATAACTAACAATGCACCCCGAGTAGTTTTACCAGAAAACCAGTTATGATCTATCCTGTTATCACTACCATAAATGTACACCCATTTGGTCGTGTCAGTCATACCCGCATCCATATTAATTAATGAATTTTCAGTGATACGGCAGTGATTACATGGGGTATTACTATTAGCACGAGTTTGAATAACTTGATTGTCTTGACTGCCATCTTTAAAGATAAAGCCTTGCAACACAACATATTCCCCTGTCATGGCAATGGATACTTCTCCAGAAATAGTCACTGTTCCAGGTACTTGTGCAGCAACAGTGATAGGCAAGCTTTCGGTTCCGACTCCTCCAAAGCTCAGCTCTAACCCTGAATATGTTCCAGAAGCCAAGCAAACGGTTTCTCCTGGGTTCATTGCAAAATTACCATCTACGGCATTTTGGATTGCCAAAACACTTGCATGCACGACATCACAATTAACCGTTGGTACGGTATCATTGTCACCAATTTGCCCTTTTGCTAAGGCGTCCACAATAACCGGCGCTTCATTAGTACCAGTAATCGTTACGATAATTTGTGCGGAGGTATTATCGGCACTTCTAACCGTAAAGCTATCAGTAAGGCTTTGTGAGGCGTTTAGGTCTTGGACGGTTGATAACTCGTTAGAAAGTGTGTAATTCCATTGCCCGGTGGCATTGACAGTAAAAGTACCATAATTACCTTGGATGAGTGTTTGGGCGGTAAAGGTCGCTTCACCAGAATCAGGATCAACAATACTTAGTGTTCCACTTGTAACTAAAACATCATCTTCAACAGCTGAGCCTGACATTTCCCCAGAGATAACTGCTGCAGTATTGGTATTACCACCTACAGGCCCAGTTGATGGAGGAGTCCCTCCTCCCCCTCCGCCGCAAGCGGATAGACAACTTAAGAGAATAACCAATGAAATAGGGTTAAGAGCCGAAAAACGATGATTTTTCATAATACGTACCTGCATGCTTAAACTTTGATATTGGTCAACCAATTTTAACAATCAAGGCTTGATTTGTTGTAAATAAAATTTAACAGGTTTTACAAAAAAAAATAACATATTGGTTATACAATTATTTTACTAAATTTTCTGTTTTGAGCTTTCTGTTTGGGGTTTTCGATCTCGCCACCAACTAGCTAATGAAGAACCTGAAATGTTCATAACGGGTCCAAAGACCGCTGGCGCTAAGCCCATAGTTGCGACTTTCCCCATTTCTAAAGCAATGCCAGATGCTAAACCTGAGTTTTGCATTCCAACCTCAAAAGCAATGGTGCGTGATGAGGCTTCATCCATACCAAATAACTTGGCACCACCATAACCCATTAAATATCCCAACGCGTTATGAATAATCACCACTATAATTAATACTCCACCGATAGTCAGTAGGCTATCTCGTCCCGCTGCCGTAATAACCGTAATAATGATCCCTATAGAGACCATAGATACTTTTGGCATCGCCTTGTCTATTAACGGAAAACGACCATGTACAATGTGATTAAAAATCAACCCAGCCACTAATGGCAAAATCACAATTTTACTAATACTCAAAAACATCGCAAGCGCATCGATAGGCACAAACTCATCCGCCAGTAATGACATATAAAATGGTGTGATAAACGGTGCTAATAAAGTTGATACCGCTGTCAAGGTCAGTGATAAGGCCAAATTAGCCCCTGATATATACGCCATGACATTTGAAGCTAGACCACTTGGAGAACAGCCGACTAAGATAATGCCAGCCGCTATTTCAGGTGGTAAACCAGAAACAAGCGCTAAACCAAAACCAACAATAGGCATAATCGAAAACTGGCAAATCAAGCCAATTAAGATCCCCTTAGGCATTTTACCAACGCGCACAAAATCTTGCACACTCATCGAGGTTCCCATACCAAACATAATGATCATCAATAAAGGCACAATGAATGATTTGAGCTCGACCCCGCCAACACTTTGAAAAACACTAGGATAATATAATGCGGCAGCTACGGCCGTAAGGATCATAAAGGTAAATGCAAACCCTGAATATTTGGCATGGGTATATAAATACAACACCAAACTAACAAAAAAGCCGATCACAAAAGGACCTGATACTGCCCAATACGATAGCGTAATTAAGAGTGCGCTGACAGCCGCTAATAATAAGGCTCCCCATCCAAATAGTTTGTTTATATTAGACGCTTTAAGGGATGTAGATTGATGAGGTGTCACATTCGACATGTATAGCCCTATAGTATTGTTATAGCCAATGTTTCGCCACTATAATACAATTTCATCGAATATTTAATCATAAACCATGCGATTGTTAGACCAGATTGTAAACATCACAAACCGCTTTATGCTAGTGCATTACTCTCCTGAGTACAACGCGCTAATGGCAACTT
This sequence comes from Glaciecola sp., assembly GCA_029246415.1. Taxonomy (GTDB): domain Bacteria; phylum Pseudomonadota; class Gammaproteobacteria; order Enterobacterales; family Alteromonadaceae; genus Opacimonas. Next base: position 54,912 of record JAQWNF010000006.1, on the reverse strand, counting down.
AACATAAATGTTAAACCCATCTGTAGAGTCGATATAAAAATCGCCGTCAAGCGACGTAACCCGGTCTTCGATACCAGATAATCCAAACCCACCAGATTTGGATGTCCCTTGTTTAACAAAACCATTATCAGACATACTCAAGATCAAAATATCCGCGACTTGATGGATACTCACGCTGTACAAATCTCCGGTTGAGTATTTTATCGTATTGGTCACGGATTCTTGCACAATTCTAAATATCGCAATCTCTTGTGCCGCCGTCAATTGTTGCAAGTTAGCTGTTATATCATGTACATAATGAATGTTTGCGGCAGATAAACGACTAGCAAAAAACGCCCCCGTCAAAATGTCAGTTAATCCAATCTCGTCCAACTCTGACGGTCTTAGCCAATTCATCATGTTGTACACACTATCATAAATCATATCAGCCGCGTGCCTGATCCCTTCAGTACTGAATTTATCTGAGTGTTGTAGACCTGTGCGTTCGATCATTATTAGTTCTGTTTTTAATGCAGTGATGTTTTGACCGATTTCATCATGCAACTCTTGAGAAAGCTCTTTGCGCTCTTGTTCTTGGATGCTAATCGTTCGGTTAGACAACTCCTTCAACTTCATGTTGTTCTCGGCTAACGTGGAGTTATTTATACGTAAATTGAGATTCACCCGCTCCGTTTCAATTAAATACCCGCCAACAAATAACGCCACTAGGCAATAGCTAGACATAAAAGGCATGTACCGGAGTAGTAACTCACCATTATTGGTATCAAACAAATACAACAATAAAAATGTGTTAATAGTCACCGTAAATGTCATCAACGCCGTAAAGCCATAACTCGCCCCTAGCCATACAATGCCAATGAACACCAAGACGACTAACAAGTTATCTAAACTCGGCTGGATGACGTGCACTAACAATAATGACAACCCTATAATAAGATTAACTATAAATAATTTAACTAACTGAACATTATTCAACTTGGTAGCACCACTCACTAGCCATTGAACAAAGTAGTAACAGGTCAACATGAACAAAAATGGTAACAATGCAGCAAGTTGATGTGCAATAAATACATCTAACAGTAACGCTTCTGGCACACCTAAATACAAAGGTCCATCTGAGGCTAAATTAATGAAAGTATCTATTAATCTAATAGCAATAAACGCACCTAATATCGCAAGCAACGCTTTAACAGTCATTAAAGATTCGGTAACGTAACGAACCTTGACAAAATAAATAACAGGTAACGATAATAATAAATAGAAATTGTAGCTAAAATTGTCAATAAACACCGTATTAGGCTCGACATAATTTGACCAATATAAGAACAACCCAAGACTACCGCCAAACCAAACAACGCCCCAATAACGAATAGGTAAATACAACAATAACAATAACCTAAAACCAATAGGGAAATACCAACACACCATGTTCTCATATACTTCATAGCGTAAGGATAGTGCAAATAAGAAAAATTCAGCAGCGAGACACCCAACCAAAATGATGACTGAGTACGTTATAAATTGTGAAAGGTTTAACTCTTTTTCAACTGGCAAAGTGACGTCCTTTAAAATGCTTTGTCCTTATATTGACTCGTCTTAATTTACCGTATAATTAATTTTCAATACATAAGCCATTTTCTTATGAAAATTTAGTAAAACATCCATTTATCCCTGCTTTGCCTAGACACATAAGATACAATAGCGCTAATAAAAGTACGCAGTGATAGTCAATGAAATCAAATCAACCCCAAACTAAATCAGAAATGCATCCGCGTAACCCGCATAATAAAGGGTATGACTTTACTCAACTTGCGCAATTACATACGCCTCTGCAAGCATGTTTAGCGCCTAATCCTGTTGGCAAATTAACCATTGATTTTTCTCAGCCGAGTGCCGTTAAAGCCTTAAACAGCGCATTATTAAAGCAATATTATCAAGTCGTGAATTGGGATATCCCTGATGGATTTTTATGTCCTGCAGTGCCTGGTCGTGCCGACTATGTGCATTATATTGCGGACTTACTTCAGCTAGAATCAGGCAGTTGCGCAAAAGGCTTAGATATAGGCACAGGTGCGAATTTGATTTATCCGATTGTTGCCTCACAGCATTACGGTTGGAAAATGGTCGGCAGTGATATTGAGCAAGCGTCCTATAACAATGCCTCCTTAATTGCTGAATCCAATCCCAATCTTCGAAAATTAGTCGACGTGCGTTTACAAAAGAACCGCAACGCAATATTTGCAGGTATTATCAAACCAGGTGAAACGTTCGATTTTACTATGTGTAATCCGCCATTTCATGTCTCAGCTGAAGCAGCGATGAGCGGTAGTCGCAAGAAAAACCGTAACTTAGCCAAACATAGTCAAAAACGGCGCGGTAAAGATTCCACAGCTAAGCATCAATCATCCTTGAACTTTGGCGGACAACACAATGAATTGTGGTGTGAGGGCGGTGAATTGAGCTTTGTTTCTAACATGATCCGCGAAAGTATAGATTTTAAAGATCAGGTTACTTGGTTTACGTCGTTATTATCCAAAAAAGAAAACGTCACACCATTAACTGGCCTTGCCAAATCACTCGGCGTATCAGAATGTAAAACGATCAATATGGCTCAAGGCGCTAAAGCAAGTCGCTTTATTGCATGGAGATTTTAAGATGATCATACTCGATGGCGGAATGGGCCAAGAACTTTTAGCTCGTTCCAAACGCGAAGTTACCACCATGTGGTCGGCTGATATTATGCTTCATGAGCCGGATTTGGTGACTCAGCTGCACTATGATTTTATTCAAGCTGGTGCGCAAATTATTACCTTAAACACCTACACCGCGACACCGCAACGATTAGCACTCAACCACGCCAGCGAGCAACTCGAGCTACTGCATGCCCTAGCGGGAAAGGCTGCACAAGATGCGATTTCTCGAGCGGCCGTAAGCTGTGGTTCAGGTTCAGGCTGTGATATTAAAATAGCAGGATGCCTACCACCGCTTGTCGCCAGCTATCACCCTGACCGTTCGCCTGAGTTTGAAGCGTCTTTGCAAACCTATAGACAGCTCGTGCAGTTGCAAAACCCATTTAGTGATTTGTTTATTTGCGAAACGATGTCTTCTATTAATGAGGCAAAAGCAGCTTGCACCGCCGCCAAAGAATCCGGTAAACCTGTATGGTTAGCATTTTCTGTGTGTGATGATAATCCAGCACAATTACGTGGTGGAGATGCACTGGTCGATGCCATTGCACAGTTGGTTCCTGAGTTTACCAATACCGTATTGCTAAATTGCAGCCGCCCTGAAGCCATTGAACAAGCCCTGCCCTATTTAACCGATAAGGTCGGACAGATTGGCGTGTATGCTAACGGCTTTACTTCGATTACAAGCCTCTACCCAGGCACAACGGTAAAAAGCCTCACTACCCGCAAAGACCTTGACCCGCAAGAATACGCCGAGCACGCTCAATTATGGGCGCAACAAGGCGCGACAATTATTGGCGGTTGCTGTGAGATTGGACCGGCGCACATTAAAGTGCTGAGTGACACGTTAGGCTAACAACTATCTTATTGCTGATGGTGACCTTGATACGCAATATCGATGTTGTCGCCATTGAGAAACTTACATACAAATATAGCCTGACCCACTTCGGCATGTGTTTGCTGCATTTCGTCCCCTAAGACTGCCATAACTTCAGCATAGTCACCTTTTACTAGTGTGCTAGTCGCACAGGTTCTAACACTTAATTGTGGGTAATCGTTAAGACGGTCAATAAAGGTTTGTATCGGGGTAATATATTGCTCTGCAAGGGGATAAAGTGATATCTCAACAACTAACTGCATGTGTAACTCCTGTAAAATACTTATAACAAGGCCAATAAAAAAGGCCAACATGCGTTGACCTTTTAATCATATAATAAATCCGTTGAACGAAAAATCTATTTTATTGCTGCGCGGCACACACTGCCGTAACAAGATCAGAAGACCCAAGTAAAATCGGCACGCGTTGATGCAGCTCTGTCGGCGTTAAATCTAATACAGAAGCTTTATTTACAACAGCACTTCCATTAGCATTTTCAACTAACATTGCCATTGGATTTGCTTCATACAACAATCTGATTTTGCCATTCTCATGACCTGGGCGCACATCCTGTGGATAATAAAAAACACCACCTCGTGTCAATACACGATGCACATCACCCACCATTGCAGCATTCCAGCGCATAGTGCCAGCCGCTTCTTCGGTCTGTACTAAAAACTTTTCTTTGAAATACGCTTGAATATCAGGTGCCCAGAATTGATAGTTTGCCATATTAATCGCAAATTCATTACTGTGGGTTGGAATAGACATAGTCGGTGTGGTTAATAGGTATCCACCATGAGTTAAATCTAAGGTATAGCCACGTGTAGGGCCGCCTGTCGACATAACTAACATAGTTGAAGGGCCATATAAGACATAACCTGCTACCAGCTGCTCACGGCCTTTTTGCAAAAATTGCTCAGGGCTATCAGCAGGAAACTCTGGACGCGTGGCATAAATGGTAAAAATAGTACCAATCTGACCGTTGATATCAATGTTAGATGAGCCATCTAAAGGATCAAACGCGACATTGAAACGACCATTTGGATTACCCGCCACTACATCGTCTTCTTCTTCAGAAGCAATTGCACGCACACAGTCATCACTAAGGAGCAAGTCTTTGAGCAAATCATTTGAAATAACATCAAGTTGTTTTTGCGTTTCACCTTGAACATTTTGCATTAAGGTTGAACCTAATACATCGCCAAGAGCACCTTGACTGACACGAAATGCAATTTCTTTGGATGCCGCTAAAATAGAGCGGATCAACATAATCAACTCTAAGTCGACGTTATCTTGTTTGAGTACTGAAATCAGTCTTTGCATTATGCAATCCTATTTATACAGTTTAAATCAGCAAAACAACGCGTTAAGCGAGCTGACATGCTTACTTCAGCATGACGTAACCAAACACGCGGATCGTAGTACTTTTTGTTCGGCTTATCTTCACCATCAGGGTTGCCGATTTGACCTTGCAAATACTCAGATTTATCAGTGTAGTAATCCAAAACGCCCTGCCATGTCGCCCACTGGGTATCGGTGTCTATGTTCATTTTGACTACGCCATAACCCAAAGACTCTTGAATTTTGGCTTCTTCTGAACCAGAACCACCATGAAACACAAAGTTCAGGCTGTTTTCAGGTAAATTAAACTGTTGCGATACTAACGTTTGAGAGTCACGTAAAATTAATGGGGTCAGAACCACATTACCGGGCTTATACACCCCATGTACATTACCAAAAGACGCTGCAATACTAAAATTAGGACTAACTGCACTTAATGCTTCATACGCCGCCGCTACTTCACTAGGCTGAGTATATAAGAGAGAAGAATCTAAGTGGGTATTATCAACCCCATCTTCTTCGCCACCAGTACAGCCCAATTCGATTTCGATGGCCATATTGAGCTTTGCCATTTTTGCCAGATACTCAGCGCTAATACGGATATTATCCGCTAAAGGCTCTTCTGATAAATCTAACATATGTGATGAAAACAATGGCGCTTGATGAGCAGCAAAATATGCTTCACCTGCTGCTAGTAAACCATCAATCCACGGCAATTGTTTTAATGCAGCATGGTCAGTATGTAAAATAACAGTCACGTTATATTGCACTGCCATAAAATGAACGTAATGAGCTGCTGCAACGGCACCTGCTACGGCATTATCGATGGCTGATTTATCTAGACCTTTACCGGCAAAAAACGCCGCACCGCCGTAAGATAACTGAATAATAACGGGTGAGTTCACCGCTTTTGCAGTTTCTAACACAGCATTGATAGATTGAGTGCCAATAACATTGACTGCTGGGAGCGCATATTTATGTTGACGAGCATGCGCAAACACAGCCATAGCTTCATTGCCATCCAACACGCCTGGACGCATAATATTCATTTGTTTCATTCCTTGTAATTTATGACGTTACACGCTTGCTTCTTGGCATGCATCAAAGATAGCTTGCCAATTTTTAGCTGTAACCCATTCCTTTTTAGCGACCCAAGTACCACCGACAGCGACTACATTTGGTAGTGCTAAATAATCAGCTTTATTGCTCGGAGAAATACCACCCGTTGGGCAGAAACGTAATTGTGGGAACACTGCATTAACCGCTTGTAAGAATGGCGCACCACCAGACAATGAAGCTGGGAACAATTTAAGTTCTGTATAGCCGTGTTCAATCGCTAATAAAATATCGCTCATCGTAGAAACACCTGGTACAACCGGTACTGGACTATCAGCTAGAGCAGCTAATAGCGAAGGTGTAATAGTTGGGGTGATAATAAAGTCTGCACCCGCATCTAATGCTTCTTTTAAAATGTCTGCGTTGGTAACTGTACCTGCACCAACAATCATTTCAGGACAAGCTGCTTTGATTGCTGCAACCATTTCAATAGATGCAGGTGTACGAAGTACTACTTCAACCAAATTTAAACCAGCTTCAAGCATAGTAGTTGCGACTTTAACGCCATCTTCAACCGTATCAGCTTGGATAATCGGTAGTAACGTTTGCGTGTTCATTAATTCTGAAAAAGTAGGCATATGACCCCCTTGTAAAGCACTGTACTATTTAAAGCCAATAGCCTATTGCATATAATTTTGGCAATAGCACAGTGTATATGTTTGTGTGTGTTTAATTGTGTCTGACGTAGGGTGTTATACCGATTTAAACCGATTTTGGAATTATAGCGCCGGGGTACTGAATTACCGTCCCCGCCATCTTGGCAGCACTTGCCACTGCTGCTTCAATCGTGCCACCGGTCATTCGAGAACCTAAGTATGCACCATTAAATGAGTCACCTGCTGAGGTTGTATCGACGACATTTTCAACCGGTGTAATTGTTATAAATGTGCGCGTCGAATCTTCAATCACTACCACGCCATTAGGGCCATCTTTGATGATTTGTTCATTGATATTGTAAGGAGCTAAAAATGTTTCAACAGCTGCAAAATCAGACAAACCATACAGCATGTCAAAATCTTCAACTCCTGGTAAAGCGATATCAGAAAGAGAAAACGCAATATCATATTGTGCTTTTGTGTCTTCTACGCTTTTCCACAGTTTTGGACGGTAGTTAGGATCAAACGCAATCTTTACCCCACTTTCTTTAAGCTCACGTACTACTTCCCAAAAACGCTCGCGATGCTCAGGTTGAATAATCGCAATGCTGATCCCAGAAAAGAAGAAAATATCAGCTTCTTTTAACTTTTCAATGTATGCCGCGTCATAATTTTCGACTTGCCACCTCGCTGCCGCACTTTCGCGCCAGTACAAAAATGAACGTTCGCCTGATGCATCGGTGTTAACCCAATACAAACCTGGCATACGTTGTGGATCTTGTAAGACCAAACTACTGTCTATATCTTCATCTGCGAACGCCGCTAACATTTGTTCACTTAACGTGTCGGAACCGACTTGAGAGGCAAGCTGCACATTGATAGAAGGACATGTACGTTTGAGGTAAACACCCGCATTATATACATCCCCAGCAAATGACTGAGCGATTACACCATTTACATCACGGCGTAATTCAACCATGCACTCACCCATCAAAATAATATTTTTCATATACGTAACTTACCGTTAGTCAATCTAGTCAGATAAAAGCCCAAGTAGTTACGTAATATATACATAACTACTTAGGCGCAGTGTTATAGGAATTACTTAAGTTTTTTTAGTGGCTCTACTTTTGGAATTAATATCCACACCGCAAGCATTGCAATAATGGATAATGACGCACCAATTACAAACGCAGGAGTATAGTTACCATCAGCGGTTAGAATAGGCACTAGTGCCGTTAGACCTACCGCACCTAATTTCGCAGCCATACCGGCAAATCCAGCTAATGTACCGACAGATTTTTTGCCTAACAAATCACTTGGCAAAGTTTGTACATTACCGATCGCAGTTTGGAAACCAAACAAGATCACCGCCATGATGATTACCGCTGTAACTGGAGAGCCAGGGCTCGCCATCGCTAATAATGAAGGTAGCATGATCAAACAGCCAAGCGTAATAACGACCTTACGGGTTTTGTTAGTGCTCCAACCAGCTTTAAGTCTATTTTGTGCAAATAGCCCACCGAACCAAGCACCAAACATAGCACCTACATATGGCACCCAACCGTAAATACCGATTGATTTAACATCCATTTGATACACTTCGTTCAGGTAAATAGGGATCCAGAACACAAACAACCACCAAATTGGATCAATTGCTGCAGAGGCAATAATTACACCCCAGCTTTGCTTACGAGATAAAAGCTCAGCGGTATCAGGATTGTACTCTTCTACTTCACTGCCATCTTCTTCTACACGCTTTTGACCAGTCAAGATATATTCTTTTTCTGCGTCAGTGATCCATGGATGTGAGCCAGGTGGCGCTTTCACTAACACTATCCAAGGGATCAACCATAACAAACCGGTCAAACCGATAATAACAAACACCATTTTCCAGCTAAAGAAAACGGTTAAATATGCGATTAATGGAATTGCAATGATGCCGCCGATCGCTGCACCAGAGTTAAAAATACCCTGAGCTAAAGCACGTTCTTTGGTTGGGAACCACTCGGCATTACCTTTTGTCGCGCCAGGCCAGTTACCCGCTTCAGCTACACCTAAGATTGCACGGAAAATACTAAAGGTTAATACGCCTTGAGCAAATGCATGTGCAACAGTCGCTAAAGACCATACACCGATAGATATAACAAAACCGATACGAGTACCAATCCAATCAAATATTTTACCAAAGATCGCTTGACCAAATGCATAAGAAAATACAAATACAATTGAAATCGTTGCGTAAATTTGTTTTCGTTCTAGTGCTGATTCATCTGGGAATAATTCTTCGACAATATCAGGCCATAAAACACTTAACGCTGAGCGATCGATATAATTGATTACGGTAGCCAAAGCGATTAACGCAATAACCCACCAACGTAAATTGTTAACTCTCATGAATGGTCCTTTTATTATTTTTAAAAACTGTTAATACAAATATATGCAAGCGTCTATTACTGTGCGCTAAAGGTATTGTCGCTAACTACGGCCGTTAACGGGCCTTGTGTAAATAATTCTTGCACTACCGGTTCAACTGAACCCATAAAGTGATTGTATTGAATACGTGTTTGTGGCTCACCTACCGTGTGCTCAATGGCTATTGCCGGCACATTAGTAAATGTATTATTTAAAATATTAGTGACCTGAACACCGTGTAACGTCATCAGCGCTTTTGATTTGTTACGCTTACCAAAACCAACATTTTTGATCGTATTTGCAGTAACGGTAACATGCGGACCAAAGGTACTTTCATCAGTACCACCACGATACACATTCATTAATGTACCTTGGATATCTTGAAATACATTGCGATCTAGCGTGACATACTCTGCGTTGTAAATCCCCAAATCATCCTGCTCTTTGTTTAAACGCAACACATCACCTGTGATATTACTAAACTGGCTGTTAGTGATGGTAATCTCGTCGGCTAATGCTCGATAGCCAGAATCAATAACGTGGAATGAATGATTAATATCTAAATCTTTAACAATCACATAATCCATAACTAAACGATAGTTATTAATGGTTGGTAAACGCGTATTGCGGATCAATGTATTACCGGCAGAATCCGGTGCATCTGCGCCTGTAATTACTACATTTTTAAGGGCTAAGCTACCGCCATCTTCAATAACAAATAGTGATTTACGTTCGAAAGAAATAGACACACCCGCTTTACCTACAAATGAAACTACCTTATCGATAGGTAAAGTACGTGAAGCGACATAGTGCCCTTTCGCTAACTCAATCACATCGCCTGATTGAGCTTGTTGTAAGGCTTTATATAAAACATTATTACCAGGTGACACTTGATGCGTCTTACCACTAGCAAATTCAACAGACAGCTCTGGTTTATTGTACCAACTTGGTCCTGTGTCTTGTTTCGCAATAGGCTGAAGTGATTTATCCACACCTGTCTTTGAAAATTCAGGGTTTGATGGATACAACAAACCATTTTTAGCACGAACTAACTCGACATTTTCTACCGCAAAGCCTTTATCTATGGTTAAGTCAGAGACGTTATGAACGATATTACCATCAAATTCAATTCCAGAAACGTCATCAAATAATGAGATCCCGTCTTTGTTTTCTTGATGCACGATTAGGTTATTAGTAAATCGAGAATTAATCGGTGCAGCAGAACGCTCTGCGTCACTGCCCGCAGCAAAATGAATGTGATCTAAGTTGATTAAACTGTTTTGTGTAATGTTTGCATTATCAACCTGATGATAGCGGTTGATTTTAGAATTTGGTACACCGTTCATTACGGTCAAACCACTACCGAAACGATATCCTGTGACACCTTCTAAGTAGTTGTTGCGGATAGTCTGATCGCCATTAATAACTCGAATGCCACCAGTGTGATCTTCGCCATTGCCAAAGAAAACGTTGTTTTGCACTATATTGCCATTCCCATGGCGCAACGTTAACGTGCCTCGTGATTCGAAGAACACATTGTTTTGGATCGTATTACTGCCAGACTTATTCGAAATGATTTCTACTTCACCGTTACAACGATCAAAGTAGTTATTTTCGATCATAGTAAAGGAATTAGATAAGGAATAATGGCTCGTACCGATACGTAATGTTTCGCCACCGTTTGAGCCTAAAATAGGACGCTGACCGAAGTAGTTATGGTCGATACGGTGATGGTTCTCTTGACTCTCAAGAGTATTGAGTTTGACAGCCATAGTCACACCAGAAGTGCTTTTACCGACGAGTGCATTATGATCAAAGCGATTGTATCGTCCATATAGTGCAACCCAGTTACCTGCGCTAAACTTTTCTTTGTTATTAAAGCTTTCAACCACGGTTTGCGTCACGCGCGAATGATTAGCTAATTGCGTTTTGGATTGACGAAACTCAATGACTGCATTTGATGGCGAGTAACCATCTTTAAAAAATAAACCCGAAACCAAAAGGTATTCACCCGCCAAGCGCAGATTTGACTCACCAGTTAGGATAACCTTACCCGCAGTTTCAGCTTTTAATGTAATAGGAGAATCTTCTGTACCTTGGCCTGAAAAAGCAATTTGAAAGTCAGTCCAAGTACCGTCGGCTAAAGTGACTACATCACCGGCTTCTAATGAACCTGCAATATCCATGTAGGCTTGAGGATTGTCGACTAGGTACTCTTTAGCATTAATTAGCGAACTATTTAGTCCCATATATGTAAACACTGATATATAGACTAACCACTTTCTCTGCATCATATTAACTCATCCTCGAACTTGTTTTTAATCTGCGCGCGCATGCGCACAGATACAATTTTTCATCACGCTAGTTAAACAATCTACAGCGTCAATGTCAAACAATTTGTCGACCTTTCGGTAAATATATTATTACCAATACGTAATAAAGGTTGACCAATAGCGATAGTTGATTAATAATTAAATCACTATAAAATAAAGCAACTAAATTAATTAAGTTAGCATTCAAATAAGAGGTATTTATGGCCCATCGTCGATTATTTTGGAACATAGTAGATAAAATAGAATCGAGAATCGCCGCTGGTGAATATGTCCCAGGTAGCCGTTTGCCTCCTGAAAGAGTGTTAGCTGAGCAATTCGATGTGAGTCGTCCTACCATCCGCGAGGCGATTATTGCTTTGGAAGTTCGTGGTAAGGTCGAAGTTAAGACCAGTTCAGGTGTTTATTTATTAGAGCAAGCACCAGAGTCGACATCAGAAGCCCAAGTTAGTGCTTTCGAGTTAACCCAAGCTCGTGCATTAATTGAAGGTGAAGCAGCTGCGTTAGCTGCATCTAACATTTCAGATGAAGAATTAGATGCATTAGAACAGACGGTGATTGCAATGGCCAATGGTGATAACCCTGAAAAAGCCGACAAAGAATTTCATCGCATTATTTCAACCTCCACACGTAACCGCGCGATATTACTTGCGGTAGAAAACTTTTGGGGTTTACGTGAACGCTGCACTAACATTAAAGATGCTTATGCAAATGTATGTAGCACTAGCGAGCAACAACGAATGGAAGAGCATCGCAATATCTTCAATGCATTAAAAGAACATAACCCCGAAGCTGCTAGAAGTGCGATGCATGCGCATTTTAATCGACTTATCAATGCGTTATTCGATGCTAGTGAAGCAAAAGCATTAGAAGAAATAAAATTGAAAAATAGCCAAACTCGTGGATTGTATTCTTTAAATCATTTGCTTGATCAATAATTACTACTGATTTCGAAACAAAAAAACCACCGCGAAGGTGGTTTTTTTATGTCTATTAAACAAGTTAATTATGAGAAGAGCAGACCGCCATTTACATCTACGTTGTTCCCTGTCATAAACGATGATTCATCTGACGCTAAGAAATACACTACTTTAGCGACTTCTTCTGAAGACCCCTCACGTTTTAGGGCTGTTGCACCAGCCACGTTTTTACGTACTGTATCTTGTGTGAATGTATCGTGGAAACCAGTTGATATCATACCCGGACACACACTATTGACACGTATATCTGGACCTAGTTCTTTAGCTAGAGCTCGGGTGTAGGTCATGACTGCACCTTTCGATGTTGCATAAATAGCAGCGCCAGGGCCACCGCCATCACGACCGGCTTGTGAAGCAAATGTCACGATTGAACTACCTGCTTGTAAATGAGGAATGCAAGCTTGAGTCATCATAAATAATGACGTCATATTCAGATTCATTACCGTGTTGTAATGCGCTAGTGTCATCTCTTCAACACGCACGCGGCCAACTAACCCACCAGACACATGTACTAATGTATCAATGGAACCAAATGTATCTAAAGTGGCAGAAATCGTTTTATCAACGTCGGCTTGAGAAGTTAAATCGGCTTGGATGGCAAACGCTTGTTGCCCGAGACGTTCAATTTCAGCGACTGCTGAAAGCGCAGTAGCACTGCTTGAATGGTAAGTGATAAAGACGTTTGCACCATGTTTGGCTAACTCAAGTGCGCAAGCGCGACCGATATCTCGACCACCACCTGCAACTATAGCGACTTTTCCTTGCATTGACATATTCATTCTCCGGATAATTTTAAATTCATTTAAAAACAATCACTTATGAAAAAACATGCTAGTTGCTTGTGATTGATGTATTTAATGTATACCGGCCAAAGTATAAATGTCAAACAATAAAATAAAATTGGTTAACCAATATATAAATGGTTACTTTTTAACCTTTGTGACTCATGTACTCGTCGAACGATCCCTGGAAGTAATGTAACTTCTGATCAGCAATTTCGATAATACTATCAGCTAGCGATGAAACAAATTCTCTATCATGGCTTACAAAAATCAATGTACCATCAAATGCTGCTAATGCTTTATTTAATGATTCAATGGCTTCCATATCCATGTGGTTAGTCGGTTCATCCATGATCAAGACGTTGATGTCTTGCATCATCAATTTACCAAACATCAAACGGTTCTTTTCACCACCAGAACACACGCCAACCTTCTTGTTGACCTCATCCGCGGTAAACAACAAACGACCTAGGATACTACGTACAAATAAATCATCTTGACCGTTAGTACGCCACATAGATAACCAATCGAAGATGGTCATATCAACATTAAAATCAGCCGAGGTGTCTTGTGGACAGTAACCGATAGTGGCATTTTCAGACCATTTGATGCGGCCTGAATTTGCTTTAAGCTCATCAACTAAGCAGCGTAAAAACGTGGTTTTACCCGCACCGTTTTCACCGATAACAGCTAATTTTGTACCTGCTTCAAGTAGCATTTCGCCACCTTTAAACAACACATTACCATCAAAACCATGCTCTACATTAGATAACTCTAGCGCCAGACGGTGTAATTTTTTGTGTTGCTTGTATTGGATAAACGGAAAACGTCGAGATGACGCGATGACCTCATCCAATTCAATTTTTTCCATACGCTTAGCACGTGAAGTGGCTTGCTTTGCCTTTGAGGCGTTAGCGGAGAAGCGGGCAACAAATGCTTTTAGCTCGTCAATCTCAGCTGATTTTTTAGCATTTTCAGTTAATAACTGTTCTTGTACTAACGATGCTGCCGCCATGTATTCTTCGTAATTACCTGGATAGATACGCAGTTCACCGTAGTCGATATCCGCCATATGCGTACATACTTTATTTAAAAAATGGCGGTCATGCGAAATGATAATCATCGTACATTTACGTTGATTCAAAACATCAGCCAACCAATTAATGGTATAGATATCCAAGTTGTTGGTTGGTTCATCGAGTAACAAAATATCAGGATTAGCAAACAACGCTTGCACTAACAATACGCGAAGTTTCACGCCAGGCGGTAACTGAGACATTAATCCCCAGTGACTAGACTCATCAATACCGGCTTCAATTAACAACTCACCCGCGCGACTTTCAGCTGTATAACCGTCCAGCTCTGCAAACTCAGTTTCTAAATCTGCAACCTTCATACCGTCTTCTTCGGTCATTTCAGGTAACGAGTAAATACGGTCGCGCTCTTGTTTAATTGCCCATAATTGCGTATCACCCATGATGACAGCATCCAATACCGAAAACTCTTCGAATGCGTATTGGTTTTGGCTAAGCACGCCAAGGCGTTCGCCTTGGTCTATAGAAACATTACCGGCTGAAGGGGCTAGTTCACCCGTTAGGATCTTCATAAAAGTTGATTTACCACATCCATTGGCACCAATTAAACCATAACGATTTCCATTACCGAATTTTGCTGAGATATTTTCAAATAATGGCTTTGCGCCAAATTGCATTGTGATGTTAGCTGTTGTAATCAAACTTTAGACCCCTAATTTTCAAGGCGCGTATTATACCTGATGTAAATCATGATTGCCCACCTTTAGCAATACCCATATCTATAGATTGATTTGCTACTCCATTATTTTGTCGGTTGTGCTACCATCAAAAGTATAAAATTATTACTAACGAGACATTTCATTGAGTCATCCAAACGAATCTTCAACCCATATAATCCGTTGGCTTGGACAGTTTTTACGTCCTTACATTAATAAGGTTATCATCGCCATGATTGCGTTATTGGTCAGCGCATCAAGTTGGTTGATTTTAGGTCAAGGGATCAAACTTGTCATCGACCAAGGATTTGTCGCAAATGACATGACAATGCTCAATCAGGCCTTGCTTACCGTGCTGATGATCGCTGGAGTGGGTTGTGTTGCTACTTATTTTCGCTTCTATTACATGCTGTGGCTAGGCGAGCGTGTTAGTGCTGATATTCGTAAAACTTTATATGAACACATGCTGCGTTTGGGCGTCGACTTTTATGCCGAAAACCGCACTGGCGAAGTCATCTCTCGCTTTACTAGTGACACAACGGTAGTACAAAGTGTTATTGGTATGGGTTTATCCATGGCTATTCGCTCAGGTGTCACGTTTATTGGTGCATTAATTATCATGCTATTTACTTCTGTACAATTGACCTTATTAGTCCTTCTGGCTGTCCCTGTGGTGTTATTACCGATAAAGTTATTAGGTAAAAAAGTGCGAGTATATGCCCAAACATCACAAGATAAAATAGCTGAAATGAGTGCGCACATAGACCAATCTGTCCATGAAATACATACTGTACAATCATACAATCGCGAGGATACAGACCGCGAACACTTATTTGGTAAAGTCGAAGAAGTCATGGTCGCAGCGCAATATCGAATTCATTTTCGAGCGCTGTTGGTGATATCCATCATGGCAATTAGTATTGGTGCAATTGTATTTGTCGCATGGATTGGTGCTAATGATGTGATCAGAGGCTCTTTGTCAGTAGGCAGTTTTACCGCTTTTATATTTTATGCCGTAATGGCTGGTGGGGCAGTGGCTACCATTAGCGAAGTAATCGGTGAGATCCAAAAGGCGATAGGGGCATCAGCACGCATTCGTCAATTACTTGATACGTCACCGACGCAAATCAAACGCACTCATCCTACACAATTAAACGAAGCAGAAATCCTGACAATGGATGCTCTGCCATTAGAATTTAAAGACGTCACATTTACCTACCCTATAGGCATCGACGAACCTAACGCTACCCCCGTATTAAGTCACATCAATTTACGTATCACCAACGGCCAAAAAGTCGCATTAGTCGGTCCTAGTGGTGCAGGAAAATCAACATTATTTCAATTATTGTTAGATTTTTATCAACCTCAACGTGGACACATTGAATTATGGGAATCTCACATGGATTCGTTGTCGAGTAGCGATATTCGAGAGCAATTTGCGTTAGTCCCGCAAGATGCGGTGATTTTTGCTTCAAGTGTGATGGATAACATTGCATTTGGTCGCACCGATGCCACTATAGCCGAAATAATCGATGCCGCTCAGCAAGCTCAGGCTCATGAATTTATTAGCCAACTACCCAAAGGGTATGAAACACAATTAGGTGAGCGCGGGATCAAGTTATCTGGCGGTCAAAAACAGCGCATAGCCATAGCTCGCGCTATTCTAGCTAACCGTCCTATCCTATTACTCGATGAGGCAACCAGTGCTTTGGACGCGGCGAGTGAGCTTGCCGTTAAGCAAGCATTAGAAGCCTTAATGCTAAACAAAACGACACTCATCATTGCCCATAGATTGTCTACGGTAGTAAATGCTGATTTGATTGTGGTGCTCGACAAAGGACACATCATTGCACAAGGGACACATGCGCAACTATTGGAAGAGTGTGAGTTATACCAAGAGTTAGCAACGATCCAGTTGTTAGATCAATAACGGGAGCGAAGCAGATTAGATGAAGTTAGGTTATGCGCGCTTTCCATTGATAACCATATATATACCGCCTAAGATCGCACAAGACGCGATAACCATAGTGACGGATAGTGCCTCACCTAAAACTATGATGCCAATGACAGTCGTCACTACCGGCACACTTAATTGTATTGAGGCGCTGGTAGTCGTTGGATGATGCGGTAACACAGCATACCAAATCGCGTATCCCATGCCTGACGCAATCGCACCCGATAATAATGCAAGTACGACACCATTAGCATCAAACGATAAGTCAGGTATGCTAAACAATACCAGCGGTAACGCAAACGCAGTACTGCGAATAAAATTACCTGTTGTTACGAGAGTCGGATCACCCGCTTTTTTACCTAAAACAGAATAGCCACCCCAGGCTACTCCTGCGAGCAGCATCAACACTCCCCCAAACAAATCTGGGGTCGTCGCACTGGGTAAAAACAAGATCCCCAGACCTAAAATCGCACAAACAAACCCTAACCCTTGCCATCGATTCAACCTTGTCCCCATCACCAGACTATAAGTGATCATCGTAAACTGGACACTACCAAATAAAATTAACGCACCCGTCGCTGCATTTAAGGAAATGTACGCAAAGGAAAAGCACGCAGCGTAAGTAAACAAGCCTAACGCACCTAACCAACTGCCGTGTAATCTTGGCGCTGATTTGAGTGGATGACTCTCATGTGGGACTGCAGCAGAATCAGGATTAGTAATAAACTGAGGTTTAAACATAAATACTAAACCAGCCAAACACAGCGCTCCACTGACTAAACGAATAGCCGTAAAGCTCGCTGGATCAATCGCAGTATCTGCCAACGCCCAGCGACATAATATGGAGTTACCAGCAAAGGCAAGCATCGCTATGCCGGTATACACCCATTTACCAACCACATTGACGTCCTTGGTTTTGTTCGTCTAACCAGGTTTTCAACGGTGCAAAATACGCTTCAATGGTTGAGGCATCCATCTCTCGGGTGCCGGTCATCGTTTCCATCGCATCTTGCCACGGACGACTTAAGCCCATTTCTAACATATCATTCAGTGCTTTACCGGCTTCTTCGCTCGAGAAAATAGAACAACGGTGTAAATCTTCTTTACTCTCGGCAATATCACACAGTGCTTGATGGAATTGGAATTGCAAAATATGTGCTAAAAAATATCGCGTATACGACACGTTCGCCGGCACATGATATTTAGCACCAGGGTCAAACGCATCTATACTGCGCTCAACAGGTGCCATGACACCTTGATATTTTTCACGTAACTCCCACCACAATGTATTGTATTGTTCCAGAGTAACTTCATTAGCTAATACCTGCCAACGCCATTGATCGACCATCAACCCAAATGGAATGAACGCAATCTTGTCTAATGCTGTCTTGAGCAGCATACCAATATCATTTGACGCATCAGGGATCTCATCAATCAAACCAATTTGTTGCAAATACGTGGGCGTAATTGATAAGGCAATCGTATCGCCAATTGCTTCATGAAAGCCATCGTTAGCTGAACCACGATACAACATGGGTTGGTCTTTGTAAGCGCGTTGATAATAGTTATGCCCTAATTCGTGATGAATCACATTGAATTCTTCACCCGTTTTTTGGATACACATTTTAATCCGCAGATCATCTTTATCATCCAAGTTCCATGCTGAGGCGTGACACTGCACTTCACGACCTTCTGGCTTTTGAAACATCGAACGCTCCCAAAACGTTTCAGGTAACTGTGCAAAGCCTAACGAAGAAAAGAAGTTTTCGGCTTGTTTAACCATTTTGATTTCGTCATAGCCCAGCTCTGCTAATGCAGCAGTGACATCAGGCACATTCATTTCTTGTTCTGGTTTTACGATATCGTAAACATTCCCCCAACTTTGCGCCCACATATTACCCAATAAATGCGCTGGGATAGGTTTATCCAACGGGACTATATCTGCACCATAATGTTCAGACAGTTCTGCACGTACATGACAGTGTAGTGCTTCATAGAAGGGTTCGACCTGTCCCCATAAACGGTCCAGTTCTTTAGGGAAATCAGCAGCTGGCATATCGTATTTGGAACGCCATAGCTCAGAGGTGTTGGCATAACCAAGCTCTACCGCACCTTGATTAGCAATACCGACTTGTTCAGTAAATAAAGGTTTCATTGGCACGGATACTTCGCGCCAGCCTTGCCAAAACTCTAGCAACAAATCTGCGTCGCGACTGGTTGCCATTTGTGAGCTCATCTCTACCAATGAAAAACACGTTTGTTCGTCGCGGCAATATTTACCTGCGCCATACATGCCTGATAAATCTGAACCTATGGTGGCTAACCGAGCAGCCTTAGTCGGATCGGCAGGCGGGGCAATTTCCAAACTAAGTTTAAGCAAATTAAGTTGGCGTCGAGTATCGGCGTCAACCTCGACATCATTAAACTGCGCAGCAGCAACCGCATACTTAGCTAAAATAACCGATAATTGTTCATTGAAATACGTATTTACCTTCGCTGTGTCATAATTAATGTGCGTTGCGTACGCCCATGCGGCATGTGCAGCAGGTTGTGATAGTTTTTCAATGTCGGCTTCTACTTTTGCTAAAAAAGCGCGTGCATCGGCAGCGCTTAAAGGTGCATTAGCTGTGTTATTTGTATCGTTTGGTGCAGCGACAAAAGACGCGCTTGGCGCTGGTGAACATGCCATACAAGCTGTCAGCACCATACTGGCAATCAAACTTTTTTGTGTCAAATTCATGGTCATTTCCTGTCATTATTATTATTGTTTTAGATATTATTGATTATCCACGATTTGCTTAATAATCGCGGTAGTCGAAACACCTTCTTCAAAGTGCATGATTTTTACTTCTCCACCATTCGCTAATACTTCAGCGCCACCGGCAATTTCATCAATCGTATAGTCTCCGCCTTTTACTAATACATCGGGTAAGACAGTCGCAATTAACTCTTGAGGTGTATCAGTACTAAAAGGCACAACAAAGTCTACCGCAGCTAATCCAGCGATCACCGCCATGCGGCGCGACACATTATTAACTGGACGACCGGGTCCTTTTAAGCGCGTCACGGAGTCATCATCATTGACCGCGACGATTAATCGATCACCTAGTGCTGCTGCGGCTTGTAAATAAGACACATGACCGGCATGTAAAATATCAAAACAGCCATTTGTCATTACAATCGTTTGCCCTTGAGACTGCAGTAGACGTACCGTATAAGTAAGCTGCTGAGCATTCATCACACCGACATCATCATGTGCTTTAGCATGTAAGGATAAGGCTAATTCTGTCGGCGTCACACTTGATGTACCGAGTTTACCTACCACGATACTTGCGGCATGATTAGCCATAACACACGCATCATGCAAAGGTACGTTAGCGCCTATTGCACTGGCTAACACTGCGACGACCGTATCGCCTGCACCCGTTACATCGTACACTTCTTTGGCTTTAGCCGGTAAATGATAATCAGGGCCATCACTAAACAAACTCATGCCTTCTTCTGAGCGAGTTAACAATAACGCCTCCAGTTTAAGCTCATGACGCAGCGCTTGGGCTAGCTGTGCAAGATGGGTTTCACTTTCATGCTCGCCACTTACGACTGCAAATTCAGACATATTTGGCGTAATTAACGTCGCACCTTGATAAGCGCTAAAATCAGTGCCTTTAGGATCAATGACAACCGGCACATCATATTCTTTGGCCAGTGCAATGAGCGCTTGGGGATCGGACAAGGTACCTTTGGCATAATCAGACAGTACCAACACATCCACTTGGGCAATATGTGCAGCAACCGTAGCCAATAATGGTGATTTATCAACTTTGGCAAATGACTCTTCAAAGTCAAGACGTAACAGTTGCTGATTGCGACTTATCACACGTAATTTGGTAATCGTTTCCATCCCTGGTACCGGGACTAAATGACTTGCAACATCATGTGCTTGCAACGCTGTGGTTAAGATAGTTGCCGCTTCATCGACCTTCACATTATCAGTTTCAGGGTTGATGATATGCCCACCACACAATCCAATCAGTTGCACTTGAGCGCCAAGGGCTGCAGCATTAATCGCGACATTAGCAGCGCCACCTGGACGGTCTTCACTGTTGTTGACTTTTACCACCGGCACCGGGGCTTCGGGAGATATCCGTTGGGTTGCTCCACTAAAATAACGGTCTAGCATTACGTCGCCCACAATCAATATGCGCGCGGTATTAAAATCAGGTAAGGTCATAAATACACATCAATAAAAAGATTATGCACAAATCATAGCACTGACCGACAAAATACTGAATACTAACGTTTTAGTTTGGTCACCAAAGTAGTGAAAATTTAATATGTCACAAGCGCTCGACACATCAAGCCAATGGTTTGTTTACATTATTGAAAATAAATTAGGGCATTGGTACACAGGAGTGACACTCGATGTTGTAAGGCGTTTTGCTGAACATGCTAGTAGCAGTAAAAAAGCGGCCAAAGCGCTTAAAGGCAAAGGTCCGTTAACATTAATCAGCGTTGCACAATGTCCAGATAAAACCTCAGCTTATCAGCTTGAATATTGGATTAAGCAACAAAGTAAAACGAACAAGCGCAGGTATGTTGAGGGCCTACATACTGCCCCCTTTGCATATCGTGTTGTTGATAATAAATTAGACCAAACCTAGTGCAATCAGTGCAATACCAACACTGAGCACCCATTCAATACATGCCAGACCAACATTGCCTTGCTGATCGACTTCTTCTTTCCAATTCAAACCGAACAATACGACGCGCTTAGCAATCCCCACCACTATTGCAAGTCCCAAAGAGGCCGCGATCCCACAAACTAACCAACCCGTTAGATTGCTCACATAAGTTTGCGCTTCATAATTGAGTATACTACCAGCCGTAGACACCACAATGGCTGTGGCAATCAAATTACCCGAATGTTGGATCGCTAACGCAAAATTATCTTTGCGCAGCATACCTTGGAACGAATCGTTTTGGTTGTTTCGCGCAAAGCGAATTTCATACAAACGAGTCGTTAATAACAAAATCGCTAACACGACCAAAAAGCCCGTTAAAATCCCGACTATTGCATGCGTGTCAGTACCATCAACCCAATTAATCATGCCATAAATAACAATCGCTGAGGCTATCGCACTAGAAGCATCGACTATCGCCACAGAAGTATTGCGCTCGCGAATAGCGAGCTCTTTATCCACCAAATGCAATACAATTTTGTCATGAGCGATGCGCCCGACTCTAATCAAGATGATACCAATCGCACCAAACATTATGGTGCCCATTGCAGCCACTTCAAAACCTAGGCCAATATGCCGTCCAACTACCGCAGACAACACCATACACAAAGCGAGCATGCGCCCCGCAACCGAGATCCCAAACGCAAAGTTGTCTTTTTCTCCCAACTCTTGAGTGACATTAATATCACTCGGCACACCCGACAACCATCGTATGACACCTAACAATACCAACGCGATAGCAATATCTATCGCTAGGTATGTTAAGACGCTTGGCGGCAAATCTATCAAATTAACTAGGGTTTCTAGCATACAGCTTACTTATAAAATTAGTTTGCCTGATTATGCGAGATTTTAAAGCGTATAGCTACCCCTCCAGCAGCAGCTAAACGAATTTTAAGTGTATCGGCAGCAGTAACAGTTTTAGTTTCTATGATCATGTCGTAAGGGTTGGTTTGCCAATCGACCTTGTCCCCATCACGATAAATCTGTGCTTCATACGTGCTGTTTTTATCTAAAAATGTTAACGGCACAGTGATTTGACGTTCGTCTTCATTGGTCAAAGCGCCTAAATACCAGTCATCTCCAGAATATTGACGATGCGCTTTTTCTTGACGTGCAAACACCACAAATTTACCTACCTCACCTTGTAAGGCGATGGATGTTTCCCAATCAGTAGGCACATCTTTGATAAACTGAAACGGCCTAGATTTGGCCAAATAATTTTCTGGTAGATCGGCTGCCATTTGGATCGGGCTATACACTACAACATATTGTGCTAATTGCTGTGCTAAGGTACTTAAAGGACGTGTGTAAGGCTTATCCCCCCACTCTGGACCACCACCATGCACACGCTCATAATCAAAGTTAAAAATCCCCGGAGTAAAGTCCATTGGTCCTGCTAACATGCGGGTAAATGCAAGTAATGGCATATGCTCCGGCGGATTCGGCGGCGCCCAACCTGAATTGTATTCTTGACCACGCGCGCTTTCGCGAGAGATCCAGTTTGGATAAGTACGGCGTAAACCTGTGTCTTTGACTGACTCATGGGTGTTGATCGACAACTTGTATTTTGCTGCTGTAGTAACATTATGGATAAAATGATTCACTACATCTTGGCTATCGGTAAATTCATAACGCATGATCCCTTGGGCATCTCGACGCTTAAGATTTTGCCCAAAAGCAACATAACCGGTTTTAATCTGTTCTACGCCGATTTTATTATAAAGAGCAAAGCCATCTTCCATTTGCGCTTCATAATTGGTAATCCCCCCGGAGGTCTCATGATGGCCAATCAATTTCACTCCAGTTTTTACACTATGTTTGGCTACTGCATCGATATCAAAATCAGGGTAGGATTGGGTAAACGAAAATAACTCAGAATTAGCAATCCAGTTACCATCCCACCCCGTATTCCAACCTTCAACTAACACACCATCAAAACCATGCTGTGACGCAAAATCCATGTAATCCATAGTGCGTTGGGTGGTTGCGCCATGTTTATCACCTGAACCCCAGGTGTATTTATCAATATGCATCCCCCACCAAATACCGATGTATTTCCCGGGGTTAATCCATGAAGTATCCGTTAACGTGGATGGTTCATTTAAATTTAATGCGATGAACGAGTTGATTAAATCAACAGCTTCGTCACCTATTGTGATAGTACGCCAAGGGGTCGTGAACGAATCATTTTTAAGGACTTTAATGCCATCTGCACGTGGGGATAAATCAGCGGTAAATACACCTAATTGCTGTTTTTGCAAACTCATACCAGCATAGTCGACTAATGCAGCCTCATGAACTGCCACATGCGTGCCGTCTTGGTAAGCAACTGTAAAAGGCGTATGCGCTTTATCCACTTGTTGTAATGGCGTAGTACGATATAAGTACTCATAGCGCTCGCGTCCTTGACCTGGGATCCAATATGCCGTGGCAAGGTGAGAATCAGCAAAATTAAACTCGGTTAACTCTCGCGTTATCGCTCGCTCACCCTGTCCAGGTACTTCATAACGAAAGCCAATACCGTCGTTAAATACTCGAGCGCGCACAAAAAACATATTGTTCGAATCTGTGATGTGGGTGTATTTAACCACTAACTCATTGTGCTGATCGCGGATAACACGTTGTTCACCCCAAGGTTGTTCCCAAGATGTATCAGACTGATTGCGCGACACTTCACTAATAGTAAAGTCGCGATACATAGGCACAGCAGTTTTAAACAAAAAACCTAATTTACTAGGTTCAATGACTGCTTTGCCATTAAATGACACTTGATACTGCGCAACATTATCATTGTCGGTAAAACTTAACACGATATGCTGATCCGGCGATGATACAGATAACACTGGCTTTTGTTCTTGATGATGCTCGGCATTAACAACACCACAAACACTTAAAATCAATAATAATAAATAACGCATAACAACCCTTTTAAATGTAATTACAATGTTAATATAAATTGATTTTTGGTAAAAATAAAGCTTTACCTTAAACGATTAAGTCATTTCATTTATAACACCACTACTAGCTTCATTAATATTGCTTATTGTGCTGATTTATCGCAGTATTGTTGTTGAGTATTTTTCATTTACTTTAATTGAGCATTTTGCATGAACTCAGAAGAATTATTATCTTTAGTACCAGACGTCGCCTTCGAATCTGCGTTTACCAATGAGCTTCAACAAGTCATTGATATTAGTCAATTTGCTCAAGAAACCTTACAACAATATCCTTGGATGCTCTCACTTATTGCTGATGTGCAAACTCAGCAAACTGCCTTAGATTCATTAGATGTGGTCGATATTGCGCAAACACAATTAGGCTATACCGAGCTTGCTGCACTTTCCGAAGCACAGCAACTAACCCTACTTAGGGTCAGTCGTCATCTAGGGATGCTGTTGTTTTTATGGCGCGATGTACTCAATCAACAATCGATCGAAACCTCGCTTGAGCTAGTGTCGCGCTTGGCTGATAACTTAATCATGCAAGCCTATGACTTTTCTTATAAAGGCTTTGAACAGCGTTATGGTACCCCAACCGACGAGCATGGACGCCAAGAGTTATATATCTTAGGTATGGGTAAACTAGGCGGCAAAGAATTGAATTTTTCTTCTGATATTGATTTGATTTTTACTTACCCGCAAGTAGGTGAATTTAGCGAGCGCCGTAAACCGTTTGAGTATCAACAGTTTTTTATCAAAGTAGCACAAAAACTAATTCACCTGTTAAACACTCAAACTACTGACGGGCAAGTATATCGCGTGGATATGCGCTTGCGTCCATTTGGCGAAAGTGGGCCCCTGGTACTACCGTTTTCAGCGATGGAAAACTACTATGAAAGCCAAGGTCGTAGCTGGGAACGTTTTGCGATGCTCAAATCACGGATCATTAATCCTGTTCCCGCAGCACAAGATACCAATAAACTCGCTCTTGCCAATATCATCCGACCTTTTATTTATCGACGCTATGTCGATTTTAGTATTATTGAGTCTTTGCGTGATTTAAAACAAAAGATCGTCCAAGAAGTTCGTCGAAGACAACTTACCCATAACATCAAACTTGGTGCGGGCGGGATTCGCGAGGTGGAGTTTTTAGTCCAATCTTTTCAGCTTATTTATGCAGGGCGTATCCCGGCCCTCAAAACAGTTTCTATATTTAGTGCTTTAAGCGTGATTGAGCAAGAAGAGTTATTACCGCAAGACGTTGTACAATCCATTACGCATTGCTACCTTATTTTGCGCAAAGCAGAACACACATTACAACAGTTTAATAATGCTCAAACACAGACTTTGCCTGATACTCAGTCAGGACAAGACACGCTAGCCGCCATTATGTATGCCTATTTAACTGATCATCCAGAGTTAAGTGTATATTGCCCGGCAGAACATGGGATCATGCGCGGAATTGAGCAGGTACAACAAGTCATTCATCAGCATTTTAGTGTGTTCATACAAGAAGAAACACAAGATAACACGCAACAAGAGCGACATGATTGGAGCCATGATTTTTGGCAAGAAATCACGCATGAACCAAGTCTCCTGCCTAGTGCTGCATCAGTTTACCAACAACTACAACAAATCAACTCGCACATTAAGAGCGAATCGGTTGAGCCAATCTTAGTTCTCTTACAACAACTTGCATACAATTTAAATAAAGCCCACATCGGCGACCGAGGTGAAGCAATATTAATTAAACTTGTTCCCGTATTTATATATGAAATAAGCCAACAAGATCAGGGGCATGAACAAGCAGTCCAATCTATTAGTGCGTTGTTAACGGCGATAGCATCGCGGACGGCATATTTAGAATTAATCATGGAAAACCTTGGTGTACGGCAACAACTACTGCTGTTTTGTACCAAAAGTAGCTGGGTTATCGAGCACATTTGTGCCTATCCAGTGTTACTTGACGAACTGATCCATCCTCAATATTTACAGCATAGCGAACATGATATACATGCTTGGCGAAATGAGTTTTCTTCCGAGTTACAACAAGTGTTATTGCGTATTGAACAAGATGATGATGAAGTCATCATGCATACCATGCGTCAATTTAAATTAGCACAACGCTTTAGAATTGCCGCTTCGGATATTCTCGATTATTTACCGATTGCCCAAGTCAGCGATAAGTTAACTATGCTCGCTGAAGTATTGCTTGATGCGCAAATCAAACAAGCTTGGCATCAAACTTCACGTCGCCTCGGAGAGCCTGTTGGCTACTCGGTTGATAATATGGGGATCGGCGTGATTGCCTATGGCAAATTAGGCGGATTTGAACTCAGTTACACCTCCGATTTAGATATTGTGTTTGTCCATGATTGCGGCAGCGATGTCATGACCCAAGGCGGTAAGCAATCGGTGTCAGCCCAACACTTTTATATTAAATTAATTCAACGTGTCGTGAGCCTTGCTGGCACCAATTCACTATTGGGTGATTTGTATGAAATTGATTTACGCTTACGCCCGTCTGGTAACTCAGGGTTGGTGATTTGTCATATTGATACGTTTGCCGAGTATCAGCAAAATGAAGCTTGGGTATGGGAGCATCAAGCGCTTTGCCGCACCAGAATGATTATAGGTAGCCGCACTTTAAGTGCGCAGTTTACACAAATACGCCAAAGTATTATTGGGCAAACACGAGAGCCTAAGCAATTAATCAATGATGTAGGTAGCATGCGCCAAAAAATGCGCGACCATCTTGGTGAAAAAGACAAAGGAAGTTTGGCAGATATTGAGTTTCTCACCCAATATTGGTGTCTATTATTTACCGCTACCCATCCTGACATCATTCATTATTCGGATAACTTACGCCAATTAGCCGCATTGGGAGACGCGCAATTAATCCCGCAGCAAGACGCTCAAATATTAATTAACGCGTATCTTAACTTGCGCCATCATAAGCATCATGAGGCTTTGCACCGAGCGAAGCTCGACCAAGCACCATTTTATGCCGAGCTTGAAGCACAAGTTCAGCGCATTTGGGATCGTACCTTTGCCCCCTAATGTTTGCGCTATAATTTTTAACTATAGTACCGTGCAGTATTTGTCTAAGGAATCTGGCGCTTGCATGGTGACGATTAACGAACGTTTCTCTGGACATAACAGTACATGAATCGGCTCGGCAAAATTATGTTTAATCGAGCCGCGCAGAGTTTTTAGCGTACCCGCTATGGTATCACTGATTTGAAAGCCACTTTTGACCACAAAGTCTTGTGGCAAATCCCATATGACCACTAACCCTTCGTTTTGAGCATAATCATTAATGACTTTGCTCAAGTGTGAGCCAGTCCCAAAACTTCGATTTTGCAGCATTCCTGCAGGATCGCGTTGAGTATTTGCTGCGCTTGATGGAATACCCTTGAGGCGCTGAGAAATAGATTGCTCAGCGGGTGCCAAGTCCACCACAAACTCACCTTTATCATTCATCTTAGCTGCACCATCATCGTTTCGGTGACGGCGATAAAAATCCGATAAACTTTGTTGTATATTAGTCGCCGTTTTAGGTTTGGGGTTGTCTTTATTGACTTTTATTAAGGTAAAAGCCAACACGATCACCACACCAACCAGGACTATATAAATTAGCCAAAACTTAACTTGTGAGCTTTTTTTACCCATAACCTGGCTCCTGATATTGATGCTACGCCGCTCTGTTGACTCGATTGTTCAGCTCGTCTATTGATAGAGACTAGGCTCACCTTGCGGACGAGTTTTAAAGCGTTTGTGCATCCATAAATAACTTTCAGGCTGTTCGAGAACCATTTGTTCAATACGCTGGTTTAAATCAGTTAACGCCGCTTCATCTTCTTTATCGGCAAAATCTACCATAGGTGGATAAAATTTTATTTTGTAGCCCGTGGGCGTAACTTGGGTACTAACCATTAATGGGATGCAATCAGCACGTCTTGCGAACATTAGGGTCGCACTAATAGTTGCAGCTTTTGCTACGGCAAAAAAGGGCACAAACACGGCGCCACGGGGGCCATAGTCCTGATCAGGCAAATAGGCACAGATTTTCCCTTCATCCAGCGCACTGAGCAGTGCACGAGAACTGCGCTTATCAATCAAGTATTCATTTGAGCGCACCCGTCCTTTGAATTGCACATAATCCATTAGCGGATTATTGTGAGGACGATAAAATGCCACGCTCTTATGAAATAAGCCTAACATTCTACAGCCCGTTTCAAGATTTACATTATGGATAGCTAAAGCTAACACCCCTTTTTGTTGCGCTTGAATACTATGGATATGCTCCATACCCTCTACTTCAATAATACGGCGTAAGCGCCAATCTGGCCACCACCAGCCTATCGCAGTTTCAAACAAGCCCATTCCCGCAGTCACAAGATGCTTTTCTAGTAACTGACGTTGCTCCTCGGCTGGCATCTCTGGAAAACATAAAGCGAGGTTTTGTCGCGCAATCTCTACACGCTTTTTGGCTAATTTTTTGAGTAACCAAGCGTTGCCATGAGCCAGTTTACGAAGTACCGGCAAGGGTAATAAGGTGATGGTATATAAGACCGCTAAGCCAAACCAAATCAACCAATATTTAGGATGAAAAAAAGCGATTGAAAAGCGCGGCTGGTGAATAGAATTAGCCATAGGTGAAAGCGTTCTCCGAGTAAGAAATTGTAGCTATTGTACCGCAAGTGCTATAAATTGTGCTACACAATATATACAGCAACTTTTTGATATATCGATAATTTTGAATAATCTTCCTGCTAATCATTACGAACGAATGCTTGATGCCTGCGCTAATGGAATTGCAAATGTGGATGCAGATGGGAAGATTATCTATGCCAATGCGATGCTTCATGAGCTATTTGGGTACCATTCTCCCGCGCTACTAGGCAAGCCCCTAAATATATTACTACCCGATCATATCCATGCGATTCATCATAATTTTGTTGCACAATTTATCGCCTCAGATACGCGTCGTGCCATGGGAGCTGGCAATGTGTTTTTGGGTAAACATGCCAACGGTCAGCTTATTGACGTGACGATTTCTTTAGAAAAGATAGATGACGGTGAACAAGTATCAGTAATCGCAACGATTATGGAAGCATCAAGGCAAAAAGCCAATGAGTCATCCAATGAACTCCTTGCACTCGTGACTCAAATGTCTGATAGTTCAATTATGATCACCAATGAACAGGGTAATATTTTTTGGGTAAACCAAGCCGCCACTGAGCTCTCTGGTTACAACGAACAGCAACTACTTGGTAAAGATCCATTATTTAGAATTAATGCCCAAACAAACACGGCTGAAGTTAAACGTTTACACATCGCCTTGAGTAATGCTGAAGCATATCAAGGTGAGCTGCTACTCACTAAAGCCAATGCACGCAGCTATTGGATAAAACTGCAAACTAAACCCGTCACTCTCGACAATAATCAAGCAGGGTTTATTTTTATTGAAAGTGATATTTCTTTGCGTAAAAGTGTTGAAAATAAGCTCCGTGCCAAAAATAACTTACAACGTGCTATTTTGGACAGTGCCCAACAAATCATTATTTCAACGGATATTAACGGTAAGATTGTCACATTTAATGAATATGCTACCGAGCTACTAGGCTGGCAAAATTTTGAGGTCATTGGCCAAAGCTCGATGGATGTGTTTATTAGACCATCTGAATATGCACGTTTTGCAGAACACATAGCACAAGTAATTGGCCAAGATGTTGCACATGACTTTACAGCGTTCCACCTCGCTACAACAAAGCTCCAACGCATTGAATATGATTTTATTTTCTATAGCCGTCAGTCTGAAAAATTAACTATTGCTCTGACGGTCACTGCGTTATTTGACCGTTCAGGTAACCTCGATGGTTATTTATATATGGGCCGTGATATTACCCAATTTAATGCATTGAAAGCACAAACTGAACGTCACCAGCAAACATTGGAAGCGACCTCTAAAATTGCTCGCTTAGGCGGATGGGAGTTGGATCTTCTCACTAATGAAGTGTATTGGTCAGATGAAGTCTATCGGATCCATGAACTGCCATTAAACGAAAAAGTGATAGTTGAGGATGCGATTAACTATTATGCGCCTGAGGCCCAACCCATTATTACCAATGCAATAAATCTTTCTGTCGAAGAAGGTACTCCTTGGGATTTACAACTACCGTTTATTACTGCCAAAAATAATCACATTTGGGTTCGTGCGATAGGGTTTACCGAGCATGTTGATGGTAAAGCTGTCCGCATAAAGGGCACGTTTCAAGACATCACCGCAATGAAACAAGCTGAGCATAGAGCAACTGAAGCGAGTAAGGCTAAAAGCCAATTCCTGGCTAATATGAGCCATGAAATCCGTACCCCTATTAACGGTATTATTGGCATGAATGAGCTATTGCAGCACACGACATTATCACCACAACAAGCTGGCTATGCACAAGCGATTAAACAAAGCGGTGAGGCATTATTAAGCCTAATTAATGATATTTTAGATTTTTCTAAAATCGAAGCTGGCAAACTAAAAGTTAATCCTCAACATTGTGCATTAGACCAAGTACTCAATGAGCTAGAGACGGAGCTTCAGCCCCTACTCACTGCCAAAGGACTCTCGTTACATATTTTACCTGCTCCGATAACTCACCTCACTACTGATCCATTGAGATTGCGACAAATTTTAATGAATTTATGTGTCAATGCGATTAAGTTTACCGAAACAGGTCATGTCACTTTGTCATTTTTGCAGACGCAAGAAAATGCTCTCAACATCACAGTCACGGATACCGGTTCAGGCATTACGGATGAACAAGTCGCGTTGTTATTCCAAGAGTTTACTCAACTAGATGCCACTTCGACTCGAGCAGTGGGAGGAACGGGGCTAGGTTTAACCATTTGCAAACAACTCGTAACCTTACTCGGAGGGGAAATTGGATTCAACCCAACGTACAAATCTGGGGCAGAGTTTTGGTTTACGATTGATACGCACTTAGATATAACAGCGCCGAAGACTCAAATAAAACATAAAAAGCAAACGCTATTAATCGTTGGCGAATCAGGCTATTCTGTACAGTTAAATACTCATATCAATCCTGACTTATATGATATTCAATTAGTAGAAAATGCGCATACGTGTATGAAATTTTTACATGAACATATATTAAATGAAGAATTAACAGCGGTATTCATTGCCCAAAATTTATCAGGCATGTCAGGGGTTGAGCTAGTAAAAGCGATTCGTGCGCAAAACAATTTTGCAGGACTTTATCTTTTTTTACTTGATACACAATTAACCGAAAGCGATTTACATAATTTACATCATATCGGTCTCAATGGTTGTTTTAGCAATTTTGCGCAACAACATATGCTTACGTACGTTCTACATCAAATGAACAACCCTAGAATCACGGCATCATCGATGCCTTTTTTCACCCAACAAGCCCATCAGTCTGCGGACATACAAGTATTACTCGTCGAAGACAATGAAATCAATCAAGCGGTAGCAGCAAATATGTTGGAAAATTTAGCTATCGATGTAGAAATAGCGAATAATGGCCTAGAAGCACTTCACTTATTAGCTAACAGGACGATTCGTTATCATGCGATCCTAATGGATTGCCAAATGCCTAAATTAGATGGTTATGAAACCACTAAGCTGATCAGATCTGATTCGGTTTACCATTCTCATCGGTTTACACCTATTATTGCTCTGACCGCTCATGCGATGGAAGGAGACGAAGAAAAATGTCTCACCGCAGGTATGAACAGCTACATCGCTAAACCGATCAACTCTGAACGGTTAAAAGCCGAATTAGATAAATGGCTGTAATTCCTCCTAATGCCTACTAACACCTAGTCATATTGGCTAAGGCTCACTTAATCAGACTAATATTTGGCATTAATCGCTTGTAGCTTTTTATCAAATGCTTGTTTGTGCTCTTCTTTTATATAGTCATACACATACTGGTTATGAAAACCAAAGCGCAATTTGACCAACGCGTCTTCTATAAATAAGGTATAGCCATCATGGTCTGTGTAGGCTGTAATCCCATCAAGTTGATACTGGCGTTCAGAGTGAGCACCATGTTGCCTTATTTTATCAAACACACTCAGTAGTAGTTTACTTTCTAATTCATTTTTCATATTGCTTAACGGCCTGTTGTGGTGTCGATGTTTAGTACAAACCTGATTAATACATACCTGATTGGTATGAAGCTAGTTAGCACATAGCTAACTAGTACATAAATCAGGATTAGGTCTATACTTTAATTTGTATTTAGTTTTCATTTTATACCCTGTTAATGCCTTTTTAGTTTACGCGGTACAAAAAACAATAGTGAAAAACTTGCAGTATGCTTTTTTCTTTTGTATATTCTTACTACTGGTCAGATGAGCAGATGAGTTAAACTCGTTTCCCTGACACCTAAATTGCTAACCCAATGAGAGACATGCTATGAGTATCAGAACAAGCCTAAAAAAAGTATTACCGCCAATTTCAATCACCGAACAAGAGGCACTTGATGCCGGTGATGTATGGATTGAGTCATCTATATACCAAGGTAAACCTGACATGGCAGCATTGCGTGCTTTACCCCAGGCAACCTTATCTGCTGAAGAGCAAGCTTTCCTAGACGGGCCTGTCGTCGAATTAATAAATATGGTTGATGACTATGCGTTATCCAGTGAAGACCATATCCCACAGCCCGTAATTGATTTTTTATGTCAAAATAAATTCT
Organism: Glaciecola sp.; assembly: GCA_029246415.1. Classification (GTDB taxonomy): domain Bacteria; phylum Pseudomonadota; class Gammaproteobacteria; order Enterobacterales; family Alteromonadaceae; genus Opacimonas. The sequence goes on along the minus strand of JAQWNF010000006.1, from coordinate 21,656 downwards.
TCTCAATGATCATTCCAAAGAAATTTGGAGGTCTTGAATTTTCGCCTTATGCCAACTCAACGATTGTTGCGACTATCGCGGTTGCCTCAGGCGCTATCGCCGTTACCGTCATGGTACCTAATTCACTAGGGCCAGGTGAGCTACTGATGCATTATGGCACCGAAGAGCAACAAAATTATTGGTTACCACGTTTATCAGTCGGCACTGACATTCCATGTTTCGCGTTAACGGGCCCAGAAGCCGGTTCAGATGCAGGTTCAATTCCAGATGCAGGTATTGTGTGTAAAGGAATGTACAACGGTGAAGAAGTATTAGGCCTAAGTGTATCTTGGGATAAGCGTTATATCACCCTTGCCCCTATTGCAACAGTGTTAGGTTTAGCATTTAAAGTATTTGATCCTGAACAATTACTCGGCGATGAATTAGAGCTAGGTATTACTTGTGCGCTATTGCCTAAATCACACCCAGGTGTTGAGCTAGGTAACCGTCACGATCCTATGGGCGTGCGTTTTTATAACGGTACAACGCGCGGTGAAAATGTCTTCATTCCGATGGACTTTATTATCGGCGGGCAAAAAAATATCGGTCGTGGTTGGCAAATGCTGGTTAGTTGCTTAGGTGCAGGCCGCGGGATTTCACTTCCAGCAATGGGTGTTGCCACAGCGCAAAGTTCATTTAAATCAACCGTAGAATATTCATTTGTACGCGAACAATTTGGTGTGCCGATTGGCCGCTTTGAAGGTATTCAAGAAAAAATTGCCGACATCGCAGGCAAAACTTTCTTACTAGAAGCAATGCGCGTATTAACCACCGAAGGCTTGGGTGAAGGCATTAAACCATCAGTAGTAACAGCAATTGCTAAATATCATATGACCGAATTAGGTCGTGATGTAATGAACCAAGCGATGGATGTACAAGCAGGTAAAGCGATACAAAAAGGCCCGCAAAATACCCTTGCACACGGCTACCAGTCCTTACCTATCGCCATTACTGTTGAAGGTGCAAACATCCTAACTCGTAATCTGATGATTTTTGGACAAGGTGCTATGCGCTGTCATCCATATCTAAAAGAAATGGTAGATTTGATTCACTCAGAAGATCAAGCCGCTGATGCGCTATTTAACAAAGTACTTGGTAAAACAGTCTGGTTTAGTGTCAAAAACGCCATGAGGAGTAAAATTAACAGTTATTTACCATTTATGCGCAGTGCTGATTCACAACTTGATGAAGTCAAACCATACGAAAAACGTTTAAATACTATCTCTGCCAAACTCGCTCCATTAGCAGATTTATCACTGTTAGTATTAGGTGGTGATTTGAAAAAGGCCGAATTATTATCCGCGCGTTTAGGCGATGTAATGAGTTACAGCTATGCTGCAATGGCTACAATTCGTTTTTATGAGCAGCGCGTATCAAATCGTGAAGAAGCACGACCTTATTTTGAATATGCAATGCAATGGTCATTGGCACAAGCCGAGCTAGCGATTGTCAACTTTGTGAATAACTTCCCTAATGGCCCAACGCGTATCTTAATGCGTACCTTGACTAATACTTATACGTCAAGTGTTTCAGGTATTAGCGATGACCTGGTGCGCGAGTTATCGACTGCGGCAATGCAAGATAGTTCGATAAAAGCAGAATTGACTCATTTAGTGAAAATCAAAGCCGGTGACGGCAACGATATTAATGCTCAAGCGTTCATTGCTAAGCATGCAGTCATGCCAATTCTTAATAAGGTTCAAAAGGCATTACGCTCATACCCTGTCGTGCCATTTATTTCTTTTGAACATGCCGTCAACAAAATGTTAGAAGCAGAACAAATCACACAAGATGAGCATACTGCGTTATTGAGTTATAACGAAAAACGTAAACTATCTGTCCGTGTAGATGAATTCACGTTTGATCTAGAACTTGTCGATGTCAACGGTAAACCGATTGTGGAAAGCCAATCTGACGCTGCATAATTTAGCATCAATCTTTAAGGCTACCTTTGGGTGGCCTTTTTTTTGCGCGTTTTTTCACCAGCATTTGCCAACGCGCTACAATGATTTATCCTTAACCCATTATTTAATCTTTCCATTTGGCGCATCGACTTGTATGGCACAGTTATATTTTTATTATTCAGCAATGAATGCGGGCAAATCAACCGCCCTCCTCCAATCAGCTTATAACTATGAAGAACGCGGTATGCGCAGCGAAATATTTACCGCAGCCTTAGATAATCGCTTTGGTGAAGGCAAAGTCACCTCTCGGATTGGGTTAGCTAAACCGGCGCATTTATTTAGCCCAGACAGTAATTTATTTGAACATATCCAACAGCTCCATGATGAAGCGCCACTAAATGCCATTTTCATTGATGAAGCCCAATTTTTATCAAAAGAACAAGTCATGCAGCTAATACATGTCGTCGATGATTTGCATATTCCTGTTTTGGCTTATGGCTTGAGAACTGACTTTCTTGGTGAAACGTTTGTGGGCAGCCATTATTTGTTAGCTTGGGCGGATAAACTAACCGAACTCAAGACAGTTTGTCATTGTGGTCGCAAGGCCAATTTTGTCGTACGTTTAGATGAGCATGGCCAGGCGACAAAACACGGTGCACAAGTTGAAATAGGCGGTAACGACCGTTACGAATCCATGTGCCGCAAACACTTCAAATCACTAGTTTGGGGCCATTTACCGATTTAATCTCTAGCGTGTGCTATGCATTGGTTTGAATGATAGATATTTGTCACGAAATGCTATTAGGTCGCAGCGGCGGACTAGGTTAATCTTTTGTAAAAATTAATTCTGACAAGGTATATTCATGGATTTTTCTCATTCCCCTAAAACACAAGAATATCTAGCGCGAGTCAACGCATTTATCAGCGAACACATTGCCCCAATCGAAGCTGAAGTCTATGAATTTGCACATGAGCAAAACAGTCATGCAGATTGGCATTCATGGCAGCTACACCCACAAGTAGAAGCGCTAAAACACTCGGCACGTGAAGCCGGGTTAGCGAATTTATTTTTACCTGATGACAAATTAGGTCAAGGCCTGACAACGCTTGAATATGCCCCACTCGCCGAAGCGATGGGACATTACTCCTTTGCCCCTGAAATTTTCAATTGTAATGCGCCTGACACCGGTAACATGGAAGTACTTTATCATTTTGGATCGCCTTACCAGCAACAACAATGGCTGGCGCCTTTACTCGCTGGCGAGATCCGTTCTGTATTTGGGATGACTGAACCGCAAGTTGCCTCAAGTGATGCGACCAATATGGAAGCGCGAATTGACTTTGTTGATGATGAAATTGTTATCAATGGCACTAAGTGGTGGTCAACAGGATTAGGTCACCCCGATGCCAAAGTCATTATTTTTATGGGATTATCTAACCCTGAAAATGAGCGTCATGCGCAACATTCTATGGTGTTAGTCCCTGTTGATAGTGAAGGCTTAACGATTAAACGCATGCTCACTGCATATGGTGATTATGATGCGCCTTATGGTCACGGTGAAATGATCTTTGACAATGTTCGAGTGCCTCGCAAAAACCTGATTATGGGAGAAGGTAAAGGCTTTGCTATTGCCCAAGGTCGTCTTGGCCCTGGCCGCATTCATCATTGTATGCGTGCTATTGGTATGGCAGAACATGCACTAGAGCTCGCCATTCGAAGAGGTTTAGCACGTACAGCGTTTGGGAAACCCATTATTGAGCTTGGCGGCAACAAAGAACGAATCGCACAAGCTCGAATGAGTATTGAACAGGCGCGGTTATTAACGTTACAAGCTGCATGGAAGATAGATCACCTCGGCGTCAAAAATGCGATGGTGGACATCAGTGCGATTAAAGTTGTCGTACCCAATATGCTCGAAAGCGTTGTCGATATGGCTGTGCAGATCCACGGAGGTGGCGGTATGTGTAATGACTTCCCTCTAGCTAGATTTGCCGCAGGCGCTAGAATGCTGCGCTTAGCTGATGGCCCGGATGAGGTGCATATGGCAATGGTTTCTCGTCTCGAATTACGCAAATATAAGTAAGCTAATGAGTCAATCTGTACAGTATAACGATCAAGCAAAAGCGGTACGTAATGGTGAAGAGTTAGCCATGCAAGCCCTGCAACCTTGGTTAGCCACAACCTTGAATATTGAGCCTAATATTACACCGAGTGTCACTCAATATTCAGGTGGCGCGTCAAATTGGACATATTGTCTGACATATCCCGACCGTGAAGTGATTTTACGTCGAGCACCTGCTGGTACCAAAGCCAAAGGCGCTCACGATATGGGTCGGGAATTTCGCTTACAACTAGCATTAAAACCGGTTTTCCCGCTTGTCCCTGATATGTTAGGACACTGTGAGGATGACAGTCTTATTGGCTCTGAATTTTATGTGATGCAAAAGCTGAACGGGATCATTCCACGTAGGAACATGCCCAGAGGGTTAAATTTATCGACCTCTCAGGTACGTCAATTATGTACTAATGCTATCGACAGTATGATTGCATTGCATCAAGTGGATTATCAAGCAGCTAATCTATCGGGTATTGCTAAAGGTGAAGGCTACATACAACGCCAGGTTGATGGTTGGAGCAAGCGCTATCGCAAAGCGAAAACTTGGAATGTCCCCGCCGCTAATGGCATTATGGGTTGGTTGCAACGTAACATGCCACAACACGAAAGTATTTGTTTGACGCATAATGATTTTCGTTTTGACAACCTGGTACTAGACAGCAATGACCCGACACAGATTATTGGCGTGCTGGATTGGGAACTAGCCACGCTAGGCGACCCGCTAATGGATTTGGGAAATACCCTAGCGTATTGGGTTCAAGCTGATGATGACTTTTTAGGTAAACAAACGGCAATGCAGCCAACCCATTTACCCGGCATGTTGACCCGCGCCGAAGTCATACAATACTATGCGGATAAAACAGGGGCAGATGTTAGCACATTCGCATTTTATGAAGTGTATGGATTATTTCGTTTAGCGGCGATCGTATTACAAATTTATTACCGCTATCATCACAAGCAAACTCGTAATCCAGCATATAAACACTTCTGGATTTTTACTCATTACTTACTTCATCGTTGTCGAAAAATAATAAATAAATACGCATAGGAATTCGCTGAATATGACGAGACAAAATATTTTAATTACCGGTGCTAGCTCTGGCTTAGGTAAAGGCATGGCAGTTGAATTTGCCAAACTTGGTCGTAATCTTGCCTTGTGCGCGCGCCGTGTTGAACGCTTAACAGAATTACAGGCCGAACTGCTAGCTATCAATCCCGATATCAAAGTGTTGATCAAAAGCTTAGACGTGAATGATCATGACGCTGTGTTTACTGTATTCAAAGAATTTGACGCAGAAATGGGTGGGCTTGATCGGATTATTGTGAATGCCGGAATGGGTAAAGGTGCGTCTATTGGTACTGGATATTTTTATGCCAATAAACAAACCGCCGAAACTAACTTTGTTGCAGCACTGGCACAATGTGAAGCTGCTTTAGAAATTTTTCGACCTAAAAATGCTGGGCATTTAGTGACTATTTCGTCTATTTCTGCGGTTAGCAGTTATCGTCGAGCAATGACAGTGTATGCAGCAACCAAAGCGGCATTAAGTTCAATGTCTGAAGGTATGCGCATTGATTTAATGGATACGAATATCAAGGTATCGACTATTCATCCGGGCTTTATTCGCAGTGAAATTAACGAAAAAGTAAAAAAAGTTCCTTTTATTGTCGATACCGAAACCGGTTGCAAAGCGATGGTTAAGGCAATTGAAAAAGAAGGCGAAAACTCTTACGTACCAGGTTGGCCTTGGGCATGGTTACAATGGTTTTTACGCATCGCACCTAAATCGATATTAAAGAAAATGAGCTAACGAGGAGTCGACCATGGAGGCATCATTTTTTACCCAAGTCCTGTTACCAGGGAGTTTAGCGTTGATCATGTTTGGCATGGGGCTATCGCTCACGTTAAATGATTTCAAACGATTAATGCGAACCCCAAAAGCCGTATCGTTAGGCTTGTTTGGCCAAATGATTTGTCTACCTTTGGTTACATTTACTCTTTGTGTGGCTTTAGATGTTGCTCCACATATTGCTATTGGCTTGATGGTATTAGCAGCTTGTCCTGGCGGCACATCATCAAATTTGCTCAGTCATATCGGACGGGCTAATTTAGCACTATCTGTCTCACTCACTGCAATCACAACCTTGTTATGTGTAGTGACTACTCCATGGTTAATTAAATTTAGTGTGGATTATTTTACCATTCTTCCCAAAGAACCTTTTTCTCTGCTTAATACTTCATTAAGCCTATTATTCATCACCTTGATACCTATTATAATCGGCATGAGCGTCCGTCATTACGCCTTGAGTTTTGCCCAGCGCAGTGAAGGCGTATTTAGGCATATTTCCACGTTATTTTTGTTGACTATGATTATACTTATCGCGATTGATGAGCAAGAAATGCTTCTTGAGTCCTTTCCAAATGTATTTGTATTGACGTTTGGTTTAAATATATTAGCTACCGTTATTGGTGTGGCATTAGCTCGAGTAGGCAATTTTTCAGATAATGATACGGTCACATTAGGGATTGAAGTCGGCACACAAAACGCCACCATGTCGATATTAATTGCGGTGAGTTTTTTACAGCACCCAGAATATGCAATCGCTTCTGGTGTCTATGGTGTTACTATGTACGTCGGTGCATTTATACTGATTATGTCGCGTAAATTGGGCTGGTTTGGTTTTACACCAAAGGTCTCATAACGGTTGCCTTTATGCTTATATCCGTTACAATCGTCGTTAATTAAAGTGTGGTGATTGGTAAAGGAATACTAAATTGAATCAACATGATCAAGGACGAATATCAGGTTGGCGGATTACATTGATAAAATCAATCTTATGTACCTTATGTGGATTGTTGTTGTGGGTTGCACTGATGGCTCAAGCCTATGCTAACCAAGCTGTTATTTCTAATAAATCGGCTCTGACCCTAATATCCAGTCAAGAGCTTGATACGGTTGTTAATCAAGCGCTGAAGACCTTTTATACCCCAGGCGCAGCCGTCGCCATCGTCCATCATGGTAAAATTGTCCATGCTAAGGGCTATGGTAAACGTCATCTAGAAAACGACTTAGACGTCAACAAGCACACCTATTTTCGCATTGCCTCTACCACCAAAGCCTTTACCGCTGCCACTATGGCTATTTTAGTCGATGAAGGTAAAGTCGCATGGACGGATAAAGTCATTGACCATTTACCCGAGTTTAGATTGTCCAATCCGTATGTGACGTCTGAATTTACTATTCTGGATCTGTTTACGCATCGCAGCGGTCTAGTGGGTGGTGCTGGAGATAGCATGCTTTGGCCCGAACCTTCTGGCTTTACCCGCAAAGAACTGATCCACAATTTACGTCACTTAACGCCAGTTTATAGCTTTCGTTCTACCTATGCTTACTCGAATGTGATGTATATTACCGCCGCTGAAATTGTAGCTAAAATCAGTGGATTACCGTGGGCACAATTTTTACAAGAGCGTATTTTCGCTCCGCTTAATATCCAATGTTATGGCGGCGCAATGCCCAACACCGCATTAGCTAATGTGGCGTTAAGTTATGGTCATAATGATGAGCGTGGGATCTATGCGATTCCGCGCAATGGTATTCATGGCTCGGAAATTTTATCCGCTGCCGCAGGTGGTGTCGTGTGTAACGCACAGGGTATGGCGGTGTGGTTGCAAGCGCTGCTCAATGATGCAACGACGCGCAAAGGCGACGCGTTATTTTCTACAGAACAACTCGAGCAGATGTTTACGGCGCAAATTCCGTTATATATTTCTAGTCATGCCAAACAAACACATCGCACCCATTCTAAAAGTTATGCGATTGGTTGGCGCAAAGAGAACATCTATGGATATGAGATGATTTCGCACACCGGCACACTCTCTGGTTATCAAGCTTATGTTGCAATGATCCCAGAGTTATCTTTAGGTGTGGTTGTGCTTAATAATGGGTCGAACTACGGCGTGCGTTCAGCCATCATGCAAGCCGTAATAAAATCTATCATGCCGGAGTCGCCTAAAATCGATTGGGTCGCCCACTATGTTGATTATCAAGAAAAACAAGAAGCACGATATCTTGCTCGTCTACTCCCAGATCCTGTCGGCACAGGTGTGATGCTGTTACCCGTCGACAAATATCTAGGTACATACAAAGACAAGTGGTTTGGTAACATTACGTTATGGGAAAATAGCCAAGGTAATTTACGTTTTAAAAGTCACAAAATGCCGACGCTTAAGGGCGATTTAGAAGCATTTGGAGAACATTCTTGGCTGGTGCGCTGGGATAACCAAAACGCGGCTAGTGATGCGTTTATCCATTTTGATGTGCGCCCTGACCGTTCAATCAAAGGCTTATCTATGTATCCTTATACAGCCAAAGAAATCGTCAACCACGAATACCGCGATATGTATTTTACTCCTTGGTCTGAAAGCCTTACACCGACAGTGCAAGGTGTAGAATAGATTTTGAACGAGTTAGCTAAACGTATCTCATTTTATTTGCATATGATGTTCTGCTTGGTCTTTCTTACTAATTTCCAAGTAATGGCAAACCCATCTCCCGCCCCTATAGAACTCTCCTTTACCCCATCTATACCGAGTTTAGTTGAGAGCAACATAGAGATTTCGTTAAGTGCGATTAATGGCTTGGTTCAATGTGCAGAAAATAGTGAGTTGGCCATCAACCAAGTGCAACAAGCGATTGGTAAAACGGTCATCCAATCAGCTCATAGCTTTGGCTATTTTGCTGCGCGCGTTGACACGATTAGCTTGCTTGGCCCTCAAGTATGCCATGAATGGCAGGTCGCTATTGATTTAGGCCCACAAGCACGCATTGCTGACATCGCACTAAACATTACGGGTGAATTAAGCCAATCCACTGAATTAACGCTGTTAACCAATCAGTTTAAACAACGCATAAACAAACCATTTCAACAAGGTCAATATCAAGCATTTAAAGATAACTTTTATTCTCAAGCGATCGCCCAAGGCTATTTCGATATCCATTTTCAACAGCAAAATGTGACGGTAAATGCCGATAATCAATCGGTCAATATCCTTATAGATATTGCCTTAGGTGAACGTTACACCATTCGACAGTTTGTGATTGATAATAATATTTTAGAGGCTAACGTTGTCGAAACTGTCTCAGATATTAGTGTCGGCGATAATTACTCGCTGAGCGCTCTGAATACACTGACCAATGATCTCAAACAAACTGGCTACTTTACCTCATTACAAGTGCGCCCCAACCTTAAAGATCGCAGTAACAACCAAATTGATGTCGAAATTAACGGTGTTGAAAAAGCGAAACATTTTGTTAATTTTGGTGTTGGTGTCAGCTCAGATGAAGGGCCAAGAGTCAGTGTCGACTGGCGTCGCCCTCGGATTAACCAGTCTGGTCATAGTTTGCGAGCATCGCTAAAAGCTTCCTTGGTTGAGCAATCATTAGTGTCTACTTACAAAATTCCCTACGGCAACCCAAATACACAATACCTAGCGTTACAAAGTGGGTTAAAACACATTGACCGCAACGACAGCAAAAGTAATAGCGTCACTTTGGGTGCGCAACGTTTTTTCGATATGGAAAAGCGCACGGGTCAAAGTATATTCAAAGCATGGCAGCCAAGCTTGTTTGTTCGCTATGAATATAACTCGTTTACTCAAGGGAGCGACGAGCAAATTGATAATCAATTAATGTTTGTTGGTGGCAGTATTACTCGCTTGCGCATCGACCATCCATTATTTCCGACAAAAGGGGATCGCCAAAACCTCACCTTAGAATCCGCACAATCCTCGTTAGGCAGTGATATCTCAATATCACGTATATTAGCAAGTAGTGCATGGCTACGTCCCATTGCCGATTTAGGTTGGAGCGTGAGCAAGATCAAAGTAGATTATTTAAGTACTGATAGCTTTGCGCAAACACCGAGTACATTACGTTTTTATGCAGGTGGTGATCAAAGTGTACGCGGGTTTGGCTATGAAGCGATTTCACCGGTAGATAGCGAGAATGAGGATACAGGTGCCGATTCATTAGTGGTGTTATCACAAGAGTTTATTGTGCCTATTTCAGAGTCGTTTCGTGTCGCTGGGTTTGTCGATAGCGCGTGGGCACAAAGTCCTGAAGATGAAACCAAAGCAATTGGAACTGGATTAGGCCTGCATTGGCAATCACCTGTTGGCCCAATTCGAGTATATCTTGCTCGTGGTAAAAATGACTCAGAAATGACATGGCGCCTGCATCTTGTTATGGGGCCGATTTTATAATGAATACTGAACAGCAACGCCCACCCAAAAGACGTACTTGGATCAAAAGGACGCTATTTTCTCTGCTCGCCATCATCATCATTATATTGGCATTGCCTGTAGCAATATTGAATTCAACGTGGGCGCTGAACTACGCCACCAAACAACTAAATGCCTTAGACAATATCGCGATTACTTATCAAGAAGGAACGTTATTTGATACCTTGGCATTTTCCGATATTGAGATAAGCGTCCCAGGTTGGGACATCAGTGTTGCCCAAATCAGTACCGGCTTAGGTTTGGACTGTGTATGGGAAAAGCGATTGTGTATCACGACGTTACAGATCATTGAACCGCAGATTAGACAAGTTACGAACACTCTAGAAAGTGAAACTACAAAAGCTGATGCGCCACCTGCTGAGTTGCCTTTTCCTGTGGATATTAAGCAAATTCAAATTACAGATTTAAGCGTAACATTATTAGATAATACAGCCTTATCGACTGCGGTGACGATTCCACATATTGGTTTACAGGCTGGTGCTAGAGCACCTGTTTGGCTAGATATCGCATCGTTGGCAATTGATATTCCATATTTACGAGTTGCATTGCCCATTGCCACCCAAACACCAGCCGCTGCCGTTGCCCCTACAGCAAAAAAAGCAGCGCCTGTAACGCAACCTGTGAATACACCCAACAAACCGTTAAACGCGCTAATCAATACCTTGCATAAACAAATCATCGCTATCTCTCCGCAATATAAAGATGCAGTCAATCAATGGCAGACGTTGATGCAAGGACCTAAACCTTGGCTGCAAGCACAAGCCCCGATTACGATCCCTATCAATCTTGAAACGATGACTCTCCATATTAACAAGATTACGATTAGTAATGTAGACGGTGATTTGCATTTATCCGATCTTGCATTGACGACCCAAAATAGTGTGACTCCTGAGGGGATCAAAAGCCAACTAGCGCTGACACATCCTTACTTTGCGATGAATAGTCAAGTTGCCTTAGCGCAAGATTGGACGCATCAAATTGACACCCAGCTGACATGGCAGGCTGTAGATCTGGCCGAATCCTCGATTAACTTGTCAATGCAAGCAGGTTCATTGACATTTAATGGTGACATCAGTCAATGGCAACTCGCATCTCAGGGCAACATTCAACACCTAAGCATTCAACGACCTTACACTACTGAGCTACAACTAGCCGATCTACAATGGCAATTGGCTGCTCAAGGTAATCAGCAAGGTATTGTTATCACGCCATCGCCAATTAATTTTGGCCCTCATGCTGTGTTAATTAAAGGAAAAGTACCGACATCGAGTTCGGACAATGTGGCCTTATCTATCAACTACACAACTCAGGATCCCGAATCAATTCAAGCTTCAGTGGCTCTTTCCGGTCCACTGAGCTCGCCTACGTTTACTGGAAAAATAGCCGTGCAAGATGTGCAGCAGCCAGAGGTTAACTTGCATGCAATGAATATCAACTTTACTGGCGATTTTACATCACTCAATGCTCAAGTTGCAGCTAATTGGACACATCCTAATACGAGCTATACCGACTCTAATCAATCAGTCCAGGTCCTCACAGGGCAATATTCACAAGCAATGGCTGTTGCGATTACACCTGCGGATATTGCCGTCACGCTTGAGTCTATGTTGGTCGAGTCTCCATTAGGAAAAGTAGCATTAGCCCCTTACTCGGTTCGCCTAATACCGGCGTATTTAAGGACTGATACACCTAGCCTTACAGCAAACGAAATGCATTCGGGTAAAGCGCTATTAAGTATCGACCAATGGCAACTCGCTATCCGAAATGCAGCAGATGATGTGGTCGGAACATGGGAGATCCAACCGATTGAGTTAGCTTTACATGATGAACTTAACGAATATATAAAAGACAACACACTCGCCCCAGTAGCCATCAATATTACAAGTTTACATATTCAGTCACTACTCAACTTAGCCAATCCCTTCTTAGCTAAACCGATTACTATCACCACAGATGCGAATATTGATGGTGAGGCCCAGATTGCGTTATCTGGGAACGAAAACGAACCACAATTAGACATAACAGGGAACATAGGTGTTACCCCGAGTGATTGGCAAATAACGCCCAAATTAGATGCCAGTATCACCCAAGCTAAAATCGATGTGGCGGCGCAATATCGTCTCTATGCTTCGGATCAGCCACTCTCGATTAATTCAACCGGCACTTTGGTTGGTGAAAAGTTAGGAGATATCCAGTATCAATTGGTCATGGCAGATAAACTGACCTTATATACGCAAGTAAAATCGGTTAATTTGGGACTCGTTGCACCGTTCTTACCGCAGTTTAACCGTTTTACCGGTAATACTAGTGCTAACATTGCGCTCACTAAAGAAGGGCAATTATTATCATTAAATGGGATCATCATTATCCCTGAGCTCAATGTAGAAATAGAGCAGTTAGACAAAAGCGCAGTTACGCCTCATGGTGACATCATCATTACTCAACCGGTTGAGCAAGGGTTTACTAATCCTAATGCCGCATTTACTGAAGCGCCTTTGGATCTGTTAGCTAATATCCGAGTGTTAATCGATCCCTTACAAAAAAATACAGTTAAAGTCGGTGGTTTTGATTTTTCTACTAACTTACAAGGAAGTGTTGAGTTTTATTTGGAAAAACAACAGCCTAGTGTGATTGGCTCGGTTGCTTTAAATAATGGGCAGTATCAAGCTTACGGTCAGGATTTATTGATCCGCAATGGTCAATTGATTTTTAACGGTCCCGCTAGTCTCCCGTTTATTCAGTTGGAAGCCATTCGTAACCCTAAAAATATGAATGATGATGTTATTGCAGGATTAAAAATCTCCGGTCTCGCCAACCAATTAGATGCCCAGTTATTTTCTGAACCTATGTTAGAAAACCCCAATATTTTATCGTATTTAATTCGAGGTAAAGATCTCAATGATGACTCTCAAGAAGATAACTCGGTCATACTCACCAATGCGATACTTGGATTTGGTCTTGGAAAATCACAAGAAGCAATTTCTGAATTTGGTGATAAGATAGGGGTACAGAATTTACAACTTTCCACTCAAGGACAAGGTGATAATGCCCAACTGGGGATCACCGGACAATTGAATGAACGGTTATCAGTGGAGTACCGAGTTGGGGTATTTAATGCGATTGCAGAATTTGGCTTGCGTTATCAGTGGTTACCTAATTTATATGTCGAAGCGACCAGCGGCGCTGAAAATGCATTGGATGTGTTTTATCAGTTATCTTGGGGTACGCGTGAGAATGCAACGTTACCAGATAAAGCACCAGAAACAAACTAATGGTTAAAGCCCTGAAGATTTCCTTGGCAGAGCTAATCCAGTGAAGAACTAAAGGAAGAGGCAGACTTTAAAAGAGCATCCCAACTATCGGGCGGGTTTCCTGATGCTAACATTTTACTGAATACTTTATAAGCATCTGTCTTACTTTCATAAGCACGCTTTGTTTTGTCATCATTTACCCAAACATATATGATAATTTTTGATGTTTGGTGATATCGAAAAAATAGGCGGTACTGTTGGAAGAACTTTGCACGAAACCAATGCTTGTTATTATCGCCAAGTGTTGTGCCTTGTCGATATTCTGGCAAAGCAGGGTTTTGGGGAATAATGTCATAAGCCAATTGATGAATGGCTGCAAATCGCTTTGTCACATTTTTCTTTGTATAACCTTTCGGATCTTTTTCTCTCAGCTTTTCTACTTTATCGAAGAGCACTTGATACTGCTCAACAAAAAATGGATGTGCAAAGAGTTTCCAGCCATTGACTGTGAGTGATGGTTGGGCGGTCAAGTTTACTCTTCTTCGTCTAATGGTAAATCAAGATCTATTTCAACACTGCTTACTAGACTATTAGCTTTAAGCATTGTCTCGGCTGAAAGTGCCTGAATATTTTCAGGATGTTGCTCGATGTCATCACCTAAGAACGACAAGAAAGCCTCCAAAGCAGGATCTTCTTCAGTTGAATCAGCACGCGACAAAGTCACACTGCCATTAGATTCAACCGTAAATCTAATTTTATCTTTTTTACCCAAATGCAACGCTTTACGCACGACGCTGGGCACAGTCGTTTGATAGCGCTCCGTGAGGGTCGATTCAGTTTGTAGTGGTAATTGTGGCATCAAGTATCCTCAACTAAGTTCAAGAATTAATAGTAATGCAAATGCATTACCATTGCTAATATTAATTAATATAAACGTTGGTCGCTCAACGCCGTTATCTATTAGTTAGACCGAGGATCGCTCATTAATTTCTAACATATCATTATTTTTTAGCTGCTCTATCAGCAGCTGCAACGCATATTCAGCAGGATCATCATGCCCTTTTAAACTTGCCAGAACGATAATGTGTTGTTTGAGTTGGCGGTCAAGTTTTAAGGTTAAGCGTGCATCAACTAAACACATACGGCCACCGTTGGCGATGTAAATAGAAGGAGCGCGGCTTAACGTATTTGCGATAACAAGCTTGCTCGTTTCGATGTTATTAATATCATTCTTATTTTGATTATTTTCATTATCTAGCTGCACAAATTATTCCTTTTAATGACTAAGTAATGACCTAACCATAGCAAAAGAATGACGTCTTGTTACCTGTTCACTCGACCAGTTTTAAATGCTATCACCTTTCCCATTTGACTAAACCTAATCACAAACACATCACCATAATCAGATTCACTTAGACTGATATTTTGACCCGTTAGCACATTGACTAAATACGGTGTGGTATTGCTATGTCCAACCACTAATGCATCATGTCCAAGCGTTGCTAATGCAGTGGCAAACGGCTCAAGCTTGCGCGGATCATAATGAGTCACAGTCAAGTTATGCGCTAACGCAGTCGGTAATGCCGTTTGCATGGTGCGTTTATATTGGGTTGAGTAAATAGCTTTTAGCGGTTGTTGTGCTAACAAACCAGCTAGATTTAATGCTCGGCGCTCCCCTACTGTGGTTAGCGCCGGATCGCGATCTACTTGCTGATTTGAGGGCGTTACTTTTTCAAAATGACGAACAAAATAGACTGAATGCGAGTATTGTTCAGTTTTAGCAAATGCAGGGCTGGCTGACAAAGTAAATAATAAAGCAGTTAAAATAGCAGGCAACATAACAAATAGCACCGCCCTAAAAGCCGTCATTATAACGTAACCTTAATTGCCGCAGTAAGCGCTACACCTTTGCTCACCGCCTCGTTAACATCAACGCCTCTGGCTAATGCTACGCCCATTCGTCGCTGACCAGATACTGCTGGCTTACCAAATAAACGCAGATCGGTTTGCGGTTGACTTAACGCATCCGTCAAACCACTAAAGGACACTTGCGTACTTTCACCTTCGACTAGCAATGCAACTGAGGCACTGGGCCCATAAAAACTAATATGCGGGATAGGTAAGCCTATAAATGCCCTAACATGCAACGCAAACTCAGATAAATCCTGTGAAATCAGCGTTACCATTCCAGTATCATGTGGGCGCGGCGACACTTCACTAAAGTACACGTCATCACCTTTGATAAATAACTCAACACCGAATAAACCACGCCCGCCTAACGCATCAGTCACTTGTTGCGCTATTTCTTGTGAACGTTGCAACGCGAGTGCTGACATGGCTTGAGGCTGCCATGATTCGCGATAATCGCCATTCGCTTGACGATGACCAATCGGTTCACAAAAATGCGTACCTTGAACCGAACGCACTGTTAATAATGTAATTTCATAATCAAAATCAACGACGCCTTCGACAATTACTTTTCCTTTACCTGCACGCCCGCCCTCTTGAGCATAATCCCAAGCAGAATCGACATCCTCTTGAGTTCGAATCATACTTTGTCCTTTGCCAGATGAACTCATGATCGGTTTGACAATACACGGCAACCCAATGCTCGCAATCGCATCAACAAATCCCGCTTTATCATTCGCAAATGCGTACGCTGAAGTCGGTAAACCAAGCGTTTCGGCCACTAATGTACGGATACCTTCTCGATTCATAGTTAAATGCGCAGCTTGAGCACTAGGAACAACATTGAAGCCTTGTTGCTCTAAATCCAGCAAAGTTTGCGTGGCAATCGCTTCGATTTCAGGCACGATATAATCAGGCTTTTCAGCTTCAATAATAGCCTGTAACTTAGCACCATCGAGCATAGACACATCATAACTACGATCAGCAACTTGCATCGCTGGCGCATTGGCATAGCGGTCCAGAGCAATCACTTCACAACCTAAGCGTTGTGCAGCTATCGCCACTTCTTTGCCTAACTCACCGCTGCCGAGTAACAATACTTTCGTGGCGCTATTGGAAAAAGGGGTACCTATGGTAACGGACATATCGTCTCCTGATTTTATGACTATATTTTGGGTAAACAACATTGTTTAAATTTTTTACTCGAGCCACAACAACATGGATCGTTGCGTTTGAGTTTTATCGCGCCATTTCCTGACAACATCAGCCCATCCTGATAGCGCCATTGACCAGCTTCTTGGACAAATGTTGAACGTTCATGCAAGCAGTACAAAGTCTTCGCTTCACTATAAAAGACTTTAAATTCAACTTCCCCGTAAAACTGGCCTGCATCCGTTGCAGATTGTGGTAATATTTTTGAATCTAGTACTCGTAGCCCTAACCAATTGGTCTGTGCTGCACTATTGGCAATATCACTTACGCTTAACTGTTCGCGCTGAGCACTGGCATAAGTCGCCACAACATATTCGTATAAACCAAGCGCATAGGCACTGTAGCGCGAGCGCATCAATGCTTCAGGTGTGTCTGCGCTCGCTGTGCCTTGATGCAACGGCTGACAACATTGTTGATATGCAGTGGCACACCCGGGACAGGTGGCATGAGTAGGTTGAATAGGTTGAGTTAGCATAATGATACACAGTAAATACACGACAATATTTCACTATCATAAGCTAACTGATAGCGAAACGACACAATATTTAAGGAACCTGATTTGAAAATCATCCACACATCAGATTGGCATTTAGGACAAAGCTTCATTAACCAATCGCGTAAACACGAGCATGCTGCTTTCTTGGCGTGGTTAATTGCGCAGGTAAAATGCCATGAAGTGGATGCGGTGATTGTTGCAGGTGATATTTTTGATACTACCACACCGCCCAGTTATGCACGTGAAATGTACCATGATTTTATTACCCAGCTGCATGCTCTCAACTGCACCTTAGTTCTGTTAGGCGGCAATCATGATTCAGTCGCCATGCTCAACGAATCGTTACCACTTTTACGTGCCTTAGGCACACACATGATCCCGAATTCATTGGCGACGCCCGAAGAACAAGTCGTACAGTTAGTTAACCCACAATCTGGCGCGATCGAAGCAATCGTTTGTGCGATCCCTTTTTTACGACCTCGAGATCTGGTTGTAGCGCAATCAGGTGAAGATGATTTGTCCAAGCAAGCGCGTTTTAAGGCAGCTATTACCGCGCATTACGCCGATGTGTATCAAGCAGCGGTCGATAAACGCACAGCACTGGGCGTAAATATACCGATTATTGCCACAGGCCATTTAACGGCAGTAGGGATCCAATCCAGTGAATCTGAACGTTCGATTTATGTTGGCACGCTTGAAAATTACCCCAAAGAAGCCTTTCCACCGGCGGATTACATCGCATTAGGCCATATTCATCGTCCTCAAGTAGTGAGTAAAAGTAGGCATATCTATTACAGCGGCTCCCCCATTGCATTAAGTTTTGATGAATTAGGCGTGGATAAGCGTGTTATGTTGGTCGAGTTTACTAACACGCCAGATACCGATACGACACACGCTAATAATGAACCCAAATTTACGCCAACGCTCAATTCTATTACTATTCCGCGCTTTCAACCAATGCAAGAATTACAAGGCAAACTCGATGAAATACAAGCGAAATTATTAACTTTTCCCTTAACCTCTGAGGCGCAAGATGCCCTGCCAACATGGTTGTTGATCAAACTCACCGATGCAAACAGTATTCAAAATGTTGCTAATACCATTGCAGAATTTGCCCAAGATAGACACGTCGTGATCACCAAAATCATGCGCATACGCTCCCCTCAGGAACAGGCATTACGCGCCCAACACAATGAAGTATTAACCCAATTAGCACCCGCAGATGTATTCGATAAACGCCTTGAGAGTGAAACCGAGCTAAATGAAGCACAACGCGCCCATCTCAATACGACATTTCATGACATAGTCACCAAAGTAACGACAGGTGTGCCACTTGAAGATACCAGTGACAGTGGGGAGTCATTAGCATGAAGATCTTAAGTGTATTGATTGAAAATTTAAACTCGCTACAAGGTAAATGGGTTATCGATTTTACCGCGCAAGCATTTGTCGATAATGGTTTATTTGCCATAACAGGCCCCACAGGTGCGGGTAAATCAACCATTTTAGATGCTATTTGTATTGCCTTATATCACGAGACGCCACGCCTCTCGAGTTTAAGCAAGACCAATGCAGAAGTCATGAATAAAGATAAAGGCTATTGCAGTGCAGAAGTACGCTTTGAGGTACAAGGTCAAATTTACTTGGCGAAGTGGTCAATTCGACGTTCCAGAAACCGTGCAGACGGCAACCTACAAGCCCCCACAGGGACATTAACTTGTGAAACCACTCAGACAGATATCACAACCAAACTCAGTGATAAAGTGCCTGCAGTAGTGGCACTGACTAAGCTCAATTTTAAACGCTTCACTAAATCAATGATGCTATCTCAAGGCGAATTTTCAGCGTTTTTAAATGCAGGTGATAATGACCGCTCTGAATTACTTGAACAACTCACCGGTACTGAGATTTATTCGGATATTTCTAAGCGTGTGTTTGATGAGCATAAAGTGCTCAAACAACGAATGGCTTTATTGACGACAGAGCAATCTGCCAAAGATGTGTTAAGTGAAGAAGATAAAGCACAACTCATTCAAGATATAGCAGAAACACAGACAGAATTTACAGCACAGAATACACAATTAACCGCGTTAGTGAAGCACCAACACTGGTGGCAGCAACATGCTCAATACTCTACAGCGCTCGACGAAGCGAATCACAAATTAATTGAAGCACAAACAGCAAAACAAGAACAACAAAGCCAATTAGCACGCTTAGAGCTTGCCCGCCCAGCGCATAAGCTCACACCATTATTTCAGCGTCAAATAGAACTGCAACGCCGCTGTGACTTGCTACAAACTAGCCTCGACCAGCAGCATGCTGAGCTACCTGTATTGACTCTTGAATATAACACTGCGGCAACGAGCCATAAGCAAACTGATGAAGCGTATCAACAGCAATTATCCTTACAAACCACCCTCACTCAATTGGTAAATGAACATATTATCCCGCTCGATACCAAGATTGCGGGACAACACGCCCAAATGACTAAATACCAGACCGACCTTGATAAAACCAGTCAGATCATCTCCAAAACTAAGACCGTTTTACAAGACGATGAACATGCTTTATCGGTACTAAACGTTCAGTTCAAGGACGTTACGGACTATTTAACAACGCATCAAACTGATAGCTTACTTGCAGAGCACATTGGTGTATGGAAACTCGAATACGCCACATTACAACAGCTCACGACAAGTTATCTTGATGAGACAAAGCGCTTACAAAGCGCGAGTGTGAATGGTGTTGCAATGCATACTCTTACAGATGTGCAAAGCGCAATGAGTAAAGCCAGAAATGCTATCGCCAACGCGTTAGCAATCACTGGACCGAATGCAAACATTAGCGCGATTGTTAACGAATCAACACCTCTGACCCAAGAATCCCTCACTACTTACGCTCAGTTTTATCAAGCACAAATACATTCCGAACAAGCCTTGTTACGTTTACATGGTCAGTGGGAAGATGCAAACAGCGCTTATGCCGCGCTACTGGATGCTCAACAAACATTACACAGCTTATTAGAAGAGCAACAAGCTCAGCTGCCTAGATTGACGCAACAAGCCCAATCGGATGCGACTATCCTTGAGCTAGCCAAAAATAATATGTCGATGCAACAGCAGCTTGCTAGCTATAGTCATCAGTTGTCCGAAGCACAAAGCTGCCCGTTGTGTGCAAGTAGCGAATTTGGCGATTATGAGGCGTTGCATGCGCATACCAACGAACAAGCTGAAAACGGCACGTTTACTCAGCAACTAGCGAATTATCAACGCGCCCAACAAGCCAGCTCTTATGCACTTGAGCAACTAACCCAAGGCATTAACACCCAAAAAGCACTGTTGGAAAAAAACACCCTTGAACAAAATAAATTTCGCACTCACATGCATGAACTGCACAACCAATGTATCGCAGATGCTGGTAAGCTCAATATTTTCTTTCCCGCTAATGGCTCTTACCGCGCTAAAGGCTCTGAGCCATCCGAGCACATCGCGCAGCTATCGCAGCTAAAACAATTACCTGACCAACTTGCTGCTTTTGATCACATCAGATTGGCCCTAGCACAACTGCAACAATATCAAGCATTGGTCAATGAGCATCAGGCGTTAGCTGGTCTAGAGGCAGATATTCAGCATCATCAACAACAACTATTAGCAGCGGTGCATCAGGTTGGATTTACCCAGCTCGAGATGATTGATACGGACGGTAATTTTGCGGCATGGTTGAGGCAAAAAGATAACGATTTGACTAAATGGCAAAGTAAATACAGCCAGCAACAAACACTCGCTAAATCGAATAATGACATCGCGCATCGGATCGCACTCAATCAACAAATTGTCAGTGAAGCAAGTAAAGTGGGTTCTGATACACGTGCAAAGATGACCAGATTGCAAGAAGAGCTAACCGCACATCTCAAACAACGCGAAGCATTATTTGAGAATCAAGATCCCAAGCAAGCCATGCGTGAGATGAATGAACGAGTCGAGCAATTACGCACTATTAATATTCAGCAAAGTAATTCGCTGCAGTCGTTAACAAGCCGCTTAGCAACGTTGAATTCCAGTATCCATAAAGATAGTGCAACGCTAGATCAAGAAAGCAGAGCGGTTGAAGAGGCCCAAACGCAATTTAAAGCCGCCTTAAATACAAGTATCTTTGCCACTGAAGATGACTTTATCCAAGCGTGTGTAAGTGACGCAGAATTGGAGCACCTCACTGCGTTAGAAAACCAGCTTAACACCAAACTAACGCAGACGCTTTCAGTACTCAATCAAGCTAAAGCAAACCTGACACAACACTTATCAGCGGAACAAGCGCACGATTATCAAACTGTCAGCGAAGATGAGGTAAATGCACGGTTAACACAACAACAACAACAGTTTTCGTCGATTAGCGAAAAATTAGGTCAACTCAAAGGGCAATTGTCGG
>JAQWNF010000033.1 GCA_029246415.1 Glaciecola sp. | reverse complement strand
CCGACCTCAGGGTTATGAATCCTGCGCTCTAACCGGACTGAGCTACATCGCCATTAATTAGATTTACTGAGCCGCAAATTATAATTTGCCTGTAGGGTATTGTCAAACATTGAACCTAAAATGCACCACATCACCGTCGGCGACAACATAGTCTTTGCCTTCTAAACGCCATTTACCGGCATCTTTAGCGCCTTGCTCTCCATTACCAGCAATGTAATCGTCATAGCCTACGATCTCTGCACGGATAAAGCCTTTCTCAAAGTCGGTGTGGATCTTACCCGCAGCTTGTGGTGCAGTAGAGCCTTCAGGGAATGTCCATGCACGTACTTCTTTTACGCCAGCCGTAAAGTAAGTTTGTAGCGTTAATAATTCATAACCACAACGGATCACACGATTAAGACCTGGCTCTTCAAGACCCATTTCACTTAAAAATTCGTTTTTATCTTCATCTTCAAGCTCTGAAATTTCAGATTCAATCGCAGCACATACTGCTACCACTACTGCATTTTCAGCTGCTGCAATGGCTTTTACTGTATCTAATAATGGATTGTTTTCAAACCCATCTTCAGCCACGTTAGCAATATACATAGTTGGCTTGATAGTCAAAAAATTCATGTAGCTGATAGCTGCCAACTCTTCTTTTTCAAGCTCTACCGAACGTAGCATTTGCCCTTCATCAAGGTGAGGCTTGATTTTCTCAAGGACTTTCAGCTCAAATTTAGCTTCGCTGTCGCCACCTTTAGCGCGTTTACCAATGCGGTGAATCGCTTTTTCAGTGGTATCCAAATCAGCTAAGGCTAATTCTGTATTGATAATTTCGATATCATCAGCAGGCGATACTTTTCCTGAAACGTGAACGATATTCTCATCATCAAAACAACGAACCACATGACCGATAGCATCAGTTTCACGAATATTGGCAAGGAATTTATTTCCCAGACCTTCACCTTTAGATGCACCAGCAACTAGACCCGCGATATCAACAAATTCCATTGTCGTGGGTAAGATCTTTTGTGGGTTAACAATTTTGGCTAACGCATCGAGACGTAAATCGGGAACGGGTACTACGCCAGTATTCGGTTCGATAGTACAGAACGGAAAGTTCGCCGCTTCGATACCTGCTTTGGTCAGTGCGTTAAATAAGGTTGATTTACCAACGTTGGGTAAACCAACAATGCCACATTTAAATCCCATGGGAATATTCCTATCGTTATTCAGCCGAAAAGCTATGTAAGCGCTGCTGGGCAGCAACTAAATCTTCTTTAATGAGTATTTCAGTGCTGCGGATTGCTTCATCAATCGCAGCATCGATTTTTTCTTGTTCGTTTTGTGGTGCTTTGCCTAAGACATAACCGGTTACTCGGCTTTTATGCCCTGGGTGACCTATGCCTATGCGCAGTCGGATAAAATCTTTTTGGTTACCCAAACGAGAAACGATATCACGGATACCGTTTTGACTTGAGCTACCACCCACTTTAAATTTGGCAATGCCAGGGGGTAAGTCGAGTTCATCGTAAGCGACCAAAATGTTTGCTACCTCAATTTTATAAAACTGTGCAATCGCAGCAACGCCTTGACCGCTAAGATTCATATAAGTAGTAGGGTAGAGCAAGCGCACATCTCGTCCAGCAATAGTGGTTCGGCCGGTTAAACCAAAGAATTTGCTTTCAGGTTTGAGGGTACAAGAAAAAGTGCGTGCTAGGGAAGAAACAAACATTTGACCCGCATTATGGCGAGTGTTTTGATATTCGGGGCCTGGATTACCCAGACCCACGATTAGACGAATGTCCGTCAACGCAGATTATTCCGCGCTGGCTTCTTCGTCTGCAGCGTCATCGGCGGCTTTGCCTTTAGCTGCTTTAATAGTTACTACTGCTAAATCATGGCTTTCACCTTTAGCAAGTTCAACTGATGTAACACCTTCAGGTAATACAACATCAGATAAATGTAACGTTTGACCTAATGCAACGTTCGTCAAATCAACTTCGATAAACTCTGGAAGGTTACCTGGTAAACAAGCTACTTCGATTTCGTTTACGTGATGTTCTGCATGACCACCTTCAGTTTTGATAGCTGGCGCAGTTTCTTCGTTGATGAAGTGAACTGGAACATTTGTGTGCAGTGCTTTAGAAGCGTCAATACGTAAAAAATCCACGTGCATGATTTTTGGCTTGTACGGGTGACGTTGCATATCTTTAACTAGCGCTTCTACTTTTTCACCAGCAATATCAAGAGTCAATACGTGTGAATAAAAAGCTTCAAACTCTTGCGCTTGCATAAGTTTGTTGTGTGCTAGAGTAATAGATACTGGCTCTTTGTCAGCGCCATATACGATTGCTGGTACTTTGTCTGCATGACGTAGGCGGCGGCTCGCACCTTTCCCTAGGTCAGTACGGATTTCTGCTTCTAAATTGAAGATTGCTTCAGACATAATAATGTCTCCAAGTTGTATACAAATAATGTATTTTTATAATGTTGTTGGATTTTGCGACCAAATCCAACCTGAATGCCCCGGATGTAGTACTATAGAAAAATTATATTAAATTACCATTGCACTACGACCCTAAATTTAAGGGCGACGAAGTCTACCATTAATGGACTTATCAAAGCAAGTTATACCTTTATTTAAGCAGGATGAACAATGTTTATATTACGTCAGGGTCAAGTATCAGATGCGCATCCACTTAACCATTTAATTTTGGCGTCCGAGCCAACATTATTGCCCGCTATTTTTGGCGAAAATCAAGCTGTAAAAACCTTCTTAGCACATGCATTAGTTCAACCTGACGGACAATATAGTGCGCAACGCCATCAGGTCATTGTCATGCGTGACGGTGAAACCCACCAAGAACGGGTAGTCGGTAGTATGACACTCTGGGCTGATGAACTAGATGATGAGTTTTTACATCATACCCTTGATGCAATTGCACATAGTTGTTCCAAAGAACAGATTAAGCATATAGGAAGGTTGAATCCATTTTTACAAGAAGTCTTTTTACCTCCTAAAACCGAGCAACTTGCTTTAGGGCATCTTTCAGTATTAGAAGATTATCAGGGTTTAGGGTTGGGTAAAAAGCTAATTGCCTATGTAATTAGACAAGCCAAATTACGCGGTAAGCAACAAGTCGTGCTCGATGTGGATTGTGATAATGAACAAGCGGTGAGCTTTTATTTAGGGTGTGGGTTTATTGCTACAACAAAAGCATCGCTTGAGCAAACGGGTCAAACGTTTTCGCGCATGGTGTATACAGTTTAAACGACAAAATCATCCTGTGAGTATTGCTGTACTTCTATGATAGCATCGGTATTTAATTGACCATAGATATGTGGAAAATCGCCATATTCAGAGACACTTGCAGATTCATATTTGATTTCTGCGGTAACCAGTTTTGGGTCGATAATTAATAATGTGATATCAGGTACAGCACTGTAAAATCGTTGCACTACATATGGCACTTGATGCGTCAAACATGCATGTATAAACCCTTCTGATATTAATGAGGGCGGAGCAAAATGCGGTTGTGCTAATACAGCATCGATATCTTGTGTGGCGAACATTAAATATAAGGCGTTGGGTATATCCGCTGCTTGTTTTGTCATGATTACATCACCTTTATTATTAGTTATGTGTAGGTCTAGATTAGCCAGTTTTTGTTAATTGGGATAAATTCACTCGCCGATTGAATTAGGCTGTTTGCTGTTAACGCTTCAACACCATATACAGTTGTTTTACAGCCGTATTTTTCAGTTACTTTATCTAGTAATAACGCAAAGTCGCCATCACCAGATAATAAGATGATTTCTTCGACATGCGGCGCGGCCTCTAATACATCGATCGTAATACCCACATCCCAGTCGCCTTTGGCACTGCCATCACTGCGTTCAATAAATGGCTTGAGTTTCACATCAAAACCAATGTGGCGTAACGCACTTTGAAATTTGTGTTGTCCATCATCATTGCGGGCAATAGCATAGGCATTTGCTTGAGAAATTTGCCGTTCTTTTGCCACTGATGCATAAAATTGGCGATAGTTAAATGGCCGACCAAAAGTATCGCGCGTAGTGTAATAAATGTTTTGAACATCAACAAAAATAGCCGCAGTAGTCAGCGATTGAGTAGTAAAAGATTTGGTAGCCAGTGCAGTGATAGTCAATTCCTCACATAAAAAAGCCTCGATGTTTACATAAACGCTCGAGGCTATAGCAATCTATTGGCTGATTGATTTAGTAATCAAACATCGCGCTGATAGATTCTTCATTAGAGATACGACGGATCGTTTCTGCTAGCATATCAGACAAGGTCAATTGTTTAACTTTGCTCACTTTTTGCATTTTGTCACACAGTGGAATACTGTCAGTTACAATGATTTCATCAATCATTGAGTTCTGTAGGTTTTCAGCTGCATTTCCAGAGAAAATTGCATGAGTAGCATAAGCATAAACTTTGCGCGCACCATGATCTTTCAATGCTTCAGCAGCTTTAGCCAAAGTACCACCAGTATCAATCATGTCATCGACAATAATACAGTCACGACCTTTAACATCACCAATAATGTTCATGACTTTTGCTACGTTGGCTTTCGGACGACGTTTGTCAATGATCGCTAAATCAATGTCGTTTAATAACTTAGCTGTAGCACGTGCTCTTACTACACCACCGATATCAGGAGACACAACGATAGGATCATGAAAATCACGTTTAACCATATCCTCTAACAACAGCGGGGTGCCAAAGGCATTATCTACTGGTACATCGAAGAAACCTTGGATTTGTTCAGCGTGTAAATCAATCGTCAAGACACGGTCAACACCGACATTAGATAAAAAATCAGCAACAACTTTCGCGGTGATAGGCACACGTGCAGAGCGCACTCGACGGTCTTGGCGGGCGTAACCAAAGTAAGGTATGACAGCGGTAATTCGGCCAGCAGATGCACGACGTAAGGCATCGATCATTACGATTAATTCCATTAAATTATCATTTGTCGGCGCACAGGTTGACTGGATGATGAACACATCCGAACCACGTACATTTTCATGGATCTCAACAGAAATCTCACCGTCGCTAAAGCGGCTAACAGTGGCATTTCCAAGTTTAGTGTAGAGTCGTTCTGCTACTTTAAAAGCTAGCTCAGGGACCGCGTTACCGGCAAAAATCTTCATGTCTGGCACAGGTTATTCCTCAGTGCGAAGGTTATGTAAAGAGAGTGGCTGGGGTAGCAGGACTCGAACCTACGGATGACGGGATCAAAACCCGTTGCCTTACCAGCTTGGCTATACCCCAATTTTATTTCCTTAGTCCCGAACGTTAAATATCGACTTTATTATTGTGTGCAGTGGTGATTCTGCTACCCCTTTGCAGATAAATGCATGGGTTGTATTGTCTAATATTTGGTGGTCTTGCAATGTTTGCAATACCTGTTGAGCTGAAGCTTCCTTGTCAAAAACTGCAAATACGCAAGCACCCGTACCTGTCAATCTCGACGGTGCGTAGTGTAACAAGTGCTGTAATAAATTTGCAACCTTAGGATACAAGTTTACGACTAATTCTTGGCAATCATTGTGGGTTTTGGCAAAAGTATAGTCTCGAAAATCGAGTTTGGGGGAGTTTCTGCACAATTGTGGATCAGTAAAGATTTGTTGAGTCGAAATATGCACACCAGGATGAATGACTAAAAAAACAGCATCTGCACCATCATGTTGAGCAGGTGCAGGGGTGAAATGTTCACCTACACCCTCGGCAAACGTAGTTTTACCCTGAACAAAAACAGGCACGTCGGCACCAAGTGCAAGGCCTAAATGAGCGAGTTTGTCTAGAGATAAACCACATTCCCATAACTGATTGAGTACAACTAACACTGTGGCGGCATTAGTCGAACCGCCGCCAATCCCGCCACCCATGGGGAGTACTTTTTCAATGCGAATATCGACGCCAGCTGCAATGTTACAGTGTGTTTTCAATAAACGCGCAGCTTTGACAATCAAGTTACTATCATGCTCAACATCGGGGAAAACGGTTAATAAACGCACTGTTCCTGTGTTGTTAGGTGCAAATTGCAGCGAGTCGCCATAATCGGTCATTTGGAATAAGGATTGCAGTTCATGATAACCATCTGCACGACGTCCGGTTATATGCAAAAACATATTTAATTTAGCCGGTGAGGGCCATGCATACGCTTGATATTGAGCTAATAGAGACATGTTAGCGCCATTGTTGAATTTTTATTTTGAGGGTTTGCTGGGTTAAGCCGTTGGCTTGCAATGTCACACTATGAGGCAATTGTAACTGCTCAACTTGTCGGTATGCAGCATAGTTAATCAAATAATCAGTTGTGCACTGGGTTTGTGAGCAATGAGGGATAAACTGGTCTATCTGTCCTTGCGCATTACGAATAATTATCCCTTCTTCGGCGGATACATCGGCTTTAAGCCAATCACTTAACTGGTCCATAGGAAGCCACCAACCGGTTAAATCGAATACAAGTTGCTCAGGGTTGTCACCTTGGTAGGTATTTCCTTCAACAACAATCACTAATCCTTCGGTGTCGCGTTTAACCGTTAAAACATTGATCCCCAAAAAAGTATTAAAGTAAGTTTTATAATCATCGTTATGTTGCAGCCAGTTAAAATTAGCAGATTGGCGTTTATTTTCACTGATAATGGCTATCTTGCCATTGGCTTGCCATTGCGTAAGCGCCTGAATATTCTGTGCCTTAATTAAGTTAGCACTTGGTTTTCCGTTGGATTGGAGTGATGTACATCCGTTTAAGCCTAATAGCACGAGGCTTATCAGCGCAAATTTAAACAATCCAAAAAAACGATGGGGCACTGGGTACATGTATAGTATTTCCGATAGTGTAATACAGCGAGCTAATCTTGGATGGCATCACTCATGCCATAAGAGATTAGAAGAATATAATCTCAAGAATAATGAAAAAAACACTTATAGTAAAATTTAAAACACGGCTACTAGAACTTATTGGTTGATAGTCTTAGCGTGAATAGCTTTTAATCACTCCACCTTTTTCGTACAATACCCCCGATATTTAGCTACCGAATAGTTTCATGACTGTAATTGCCATTGGCATCAATCACAATACCGCACCCGTTGCACTGAGAGAAAAAGTTGCTTTTACTCCAGATGCGATGACCGATGCTTTTGCCAGTTTGCAAACGGTAGAGCCTGTTGCGTCTTCCGTGGTACTGTCTACTTGTAATCGTACTGAACTATATATACAGCTAAATGATACGGTTGAGTCTAACGAGTTCTTGGTGCGCTGGTTAGCAGATTTTCACCAGTGTGATTATGATGAATTAGCTAAACATACTTATATTCATCAAGATGCTGCTGCGTTGAATCATATTATGCGTGTTGCGTCTGGTTTGGACTCGTTGATCCTAGGTGAACCGCAGATATTGGGGCAAGTTAAACAAGCGGTGAGTGATGCCAAACGTCATGATGCGTTAAATACTCAATTTCAACGCATTTTTGATCACACTTTCCAAGTAGCAAAAAAGGTACGCACCGACACTGATATTGGTGCAAATGCAGTTTCTGTAGCGTTTGCAGCTGTACAATTAGCCAAACAAATCTTTGGCGATTTAGCGCGTTCACGAGTGCTGTTAATCGGTGCCGGTGAAACTATTGACTTAGTCGCTAAGCACCTTCACGAGCAAGGGGCGGTGAATATAGACGTCGCCAATCGAACCATAAGCAAAGCACAAGAAATAGCGGATCGCTTTGGTGGACAGGCAATGACACTGAATCAGTTGCCCTCGCATTTACCATTAGCAGATATTGTCATTTCATCTACCGCTTCACAATTACCATTAATTGGTAAGGGGTTAGTAGAACAAGCCTTAGAAAAACGTAAACACAAGCCAATGTTAATGATCGATATAGCTGTACCGCGTGATATTGAAGGTGAAGTGGCAAAATTAGACGAGATATATTTATATACGGTCGATGATTTGCAACACATCGTTGCGCAAAACATGGCAAACCGTGAACAAGCGGCCGAGCAAGCGCAAACTATGATCAATGCGCAAATTCACCTTGTAACCCAGTGGCAACAAGCGCAAGAAAATGTCGATATGGTTAAAATATATCGCGAGGCACAAGCCTTGATGCGCGACAAATTAATTACCAGAGCCTTGAGCCAACTTCAAGAAGGCATGGCTCCTGAGCAAGTTTTACAAGAATTTGGCTATAAATTAACGAACCAAATGATGCATGGTCCAACAAAAGCACTAGCGCAAGCGGCGCAATTGCAGGATAATCGCACACTTGAACTATTAACTGATGCACTTAACGTTACTTTAGACAAATAATATCGTCTTAAATTAACGCAGATTACTGCTATTTAACCATTATTGGAACTACATGAAACCGTCTGTCGTACAAAAACTCGAAACCCTCGTTGAACGATTTGAAGAAGTGCAAGCACTCTTGAGTGATCCTGATGTCATAGGTGATCAAAACCGTTTTCGTACATTATCTAAAGAATACGCTCAGTTAGAAGATGTGGTTCGAAGTTTTCGCGAGTATCAAGACGCGCAAGACAATCTCACTTCTGCGCATGAAATGATGCAAGAAGATGATGCTGAAATGCGTGAAATGGCGCAAGAAGAAATTAAAGCCGCTAAAGCGCAAATTGAAACGCTAGAACAAGAGTTACAGATTTTGTTGTTACCGCGTGATCCGCAAGATGACAGTAACTGTTTTTTAGAAATTCGAGCTGGAGCGGGTGGTGATGAAGCGGCGATTTTTGCAGGTGACTTATATCGCATGTATTCTCGCTATGCCGAAACTAAAGGTTGGCGTGTTGAAGAAGTATCGGCTAACGAAGGTGAACACGGCGGATACAAAGAAGTCATAGCCAATATTATCGGTGATGGTGTCTTTGGTGTGATGAAATTTGAATCAGGCGGACATCGGGTGCAACGTGTTCCTGAAACAGAGAGCCAAGGGCGAATTCATACTTCAGCATGTACGGTTGCTGTTTTAGCGGAAGTACCAGAATCAGAAGCGATTAATATTAACCCTGCGGATTTGCGTGTAGATACATTCCGCGCGTCAGGCGCAGGTGGTCAGCACGTTAACAAAACCGATTCAGCCATTCGTATTACGCATTTACCAAGTGGCGTAGTAGTAGAATGTCAGGATGAACGCTCTCAGCACAAAAACCGTGCTAAAGCGATGTCGGTACTACAATCTCGTCTTAATAACATCGAACAAGAAAAACGCGACGCTGAAGAAGCGAGCACACGTAAGTTATTAGTCGGTAGTGGCGATCGTTCAGAGCGTATCCGTACTTATAACTATCCTCAAGGTCGTGTTACTGATCATCGAATCAACCTTACTTTGTATAAATTAGATGATGTTGTTGCAGGTGATGTGGATGCGTTACTTGAGCCGATCCGTCAAGAGCACCAAGCGGATATGCTTGCTGCATTATCTGAAGATTAATCGCGAATATCGTGTTTCGCTTACCGCCATCAAGTACCATTGCAGATGCCATTAAAATTGGGGCTGAGCAATGCTTGTCGGGACATTTGGAGCTAAAGCAAGCAGACGCAGATGCACTTGCAGATGCAAAAATTGACGCGCAAGTTTTGCTATGTGCCGTGCTTGATTGCAATCGCGCCTATCTTCACACTTGGTCAGATAAACCCTTATCAGACGAGCAAACCAACCAATATCAACTGTTTTTAACAAAACGCCATAGCGGTATGCCTGTGGCCTACATCCTTGGTTATCAAGAGTTTTATGGCCGTGAGTTTTTAGTTTCTCCAGCAACTCTGATCCCACGACCTGAAACCGAACAATTGGTTGATATTATCATTAGTAAAATTGCTGAGTCATCTGGTTGTAGTGAGTTTAGTGAACTTGATGCTGCACCACGTGTACTGGATCTAGGAACCGGAACCGGAGCGATTGCTATTAGCGTTGCCTTAGAATGCCCAACTGTTAATGTACAAGCTGTCGACTTTGTACCTGAAGCGGTGACGTTAGCCAAGCACAATGTTGAGCGTCTTGTGGTTAATCATGCTCAACGTATTAATATTTTACAAAGTGATTGGTTTAGTCAGGTTGATGGGACATTTGATATTATTGTATCTAATCCACCTTATGTAGAGCCCGATAGTAAATACTTAGCTCAAGGTGATGTCAGGTTTGAACCCGATAGCGCGTTAACCGCAGCTGATAATGGTCTAGCTGATATTAAATTGATTATCGATCAAGCGCCTGATTACTTAAACACTAATGCTTGGTTACTCATAGAACATGGGTATCAACAAGCTGACAGTATACAAACATTATTTGCTGCTAAAGGCTTTAGTCACATCGCCACTTTGTGCGATTATGCAAAACACCCTAGAATTACGCTGGGGCAGTGGGCACAATAAATAACAACTATATTGAGATTACTTCAATAGCATCTAACAATTAATAATAACTTAAATAGGAATTTATCATGTACATGGCTTTTAAACACTTACACTTAACCGCAATTGCATTGTCATTATTATTTTTAATCTTACAAGTGGTGACACAGGTAATGGATAGTAAAATGAAAGATGCAAAATGGTTAAAAGTATTACCGCATATCATCAATACTGTATTGATTATCACAGCTGTTGGATTATGTGTGACCTTAGCTCAATATCCATTTGTTCACGACTGGGTAACGAGTAAGTTGATTGGCTTAGTAGCATATGTATTGTTAGCGATTGTTGCCGTAAAGTGGGCACGCACCAACGCTATGCGTGTGTTTGCGTTGATTGGCGCGGTTGCATGGTTAGTGTTAACGGGCAAGGTTGCTATCAGTAAAGCACCATTATTTTAATATTATAAATTATCAAATTAAGGAAAATACATGACGATTACCTCTTGTCAGGTCGGTGGCTTAACTGTCGCTAATGATGCTCCATTTGTGTTGTTCGGGGGCATGAATGTCCTTGAGTCACGAGATTTAGCGATGCGTATTGCAGAAGAGTATCAACGTGTTACTGAAAAATTAGGCATTGGCTATGTGTTTAAAGCCTCGTTTGATAAAGCCAATCGCTCGTCGGTAAATTCATATCGCGGACCTGGTTTGGATGCTGGCTTAAAGATTTTTGAAGAAATCAAAGCGACATTTAATGTGCCTATTATTACTGACGTTCATGAACCTTATCAAGCACAGCCCGTGGCGGAAGTCGTGGATGTGATCCAGTTGCCAGCATTTTTAGCGCGTCAGACTGATTTGGTTGTGGCAATGGCAAAAACAGGTGCAGTGATTAATGTCAAAAAACCACAGTTTTTAGCTGCGCATGAAATGCGTCATATCATCAATAAATTTGCAGAAGCGGGTAACGAAAACATTCTGTTATGTGAGCGTGGCTCTTGTTACGGTTACAATAATTTAGTTGTTGATATGTTAGCGATGGATGAAATGAAATCACTTGCACCGGTGATATTTGATGCAACTCACGCATTACAAAAACCAGGTGGACGTGAATCTTCAGCAGATGGTCGACGTGCTCAAGCTGCGCAATTGGCTCGCAGTGGTATGGCGTTGGGGATTGCAGGATTGTTTATTGAAGCGCATCCTAACCCAAATGAAGCTAAGTGTGATGGGCCATGTGCATTGCAACTTGATAAGTTAGAACCGTATCTTGCGCAAATGCTAGCGGTAGATGAATTAGTTAAATCCTTTCCACCGCTTGATACCAGTGCTAACTAGTCTGTTAGCATTGCTGTAACATTTGAATAAATGGGGTCAGATCCAAATAAATTAAACGCATAATTTGACTCTGACCCCATTAAATCACTCTTAGTGATGTTGAGGCTATGCTTTAATTTTGTAGCAATAATTGCTTTAACTTGTGATTTACCGATAACATTGTGGTTCAGCTCTTGCGCTTGCGCAACCTTGGCTGGCGCACTTGTTACATTTGATGTAATTGGCGCAGACGCAAAGTGAGCTGTGGTTTGAACGCTTAGTTTATTTAACGCAGCAATGGCTAAATCATCTTGATTTACACCTGCAGCATGTACACTATTTGAAGCAATAACCGCAAAGGCAACAACTGACACAAATGGTACTACGGACTTTTTCACAATTTTCTCCAAGAGGATGTTTCAAATAATTTCTAGCCGTTGATATAAACGCTCTAGGTTTTCAAAGGTTAAGGGCCATCCCTCAACGAGATATATAATAGGTCTAAAACACTACCTTGAAAAATGAAAAGAATTATGTCTTTTTCATTAGAATAACTAATGCTATTATTAACAAATCATTAATAACTGATAATTGCAATGGCTAAGAGAATACCCCCGTTAAATGCCCTGAAGGCTTTCGAATCAGCGGCTAAGCACTTAAGTTTCACCAAGGCGGCAGATGAACTTTTTGTTACACAAGCAGCTATCTCTCATCAAATAAAGTTATTAGAAGATTTTTTGTCAATAAAGTTATTTTTACGTAAAAATCGTACTTTATTGTTAACAGAAGATGGCCAAGCGTATTATTCAGATATTAAAGATATCTTTTCTCATATTGTCGATGCCACCGAACGATTACTGACACGAGGGGCCAAAGGAGCAATTACCGTTGCCATGCCTCCTAGTTTTGCATCCAAATGGCTTGTGCCACGCATCAGTCAATTTTCAACGTTGTATCCCGATATTGATGTTCGAATTAAAGCGGTTGATTTTGATGAAGGTTTTTTAGATGAAAGCACTGATATCGCAATTTATTACGGGCGAGGGCGTTGGCAAGGATTGCATAGTGAGCAGTTACATAAAGAATATCTTACTCCGTTGTGTTCACCGATGCTGTTTGCATCAGACAAACCATTAGAAGAGCTCAGCGATCTATCTCAGCATATCTTGTTACATGATTCATCCCGTGACAATTGGAAGTACTGGTTAAAACAGTTCAACATTAAAAATATTAATGTAAATCAAGGTCCAATTTTTTCTCATTCGATGTTGGTACTACAAGCTGCTACATTAGGTCAGGGGATTGCGTTAGGTAATACCTTATTAGCAAAACCCGAAATTGATGCCGGACGATTGATATGTCCGTTTGAAGAACGAGTAGAGTCTAAAGATGGCTTTTATATAGTGAGTGAAAACAGTGATCATGAACAAGAGAAAATCAGCTTGTTTCGCGAATGGTTATTGAGTCAAGTCGAAGAAGAGGAATATTAGTATGTCGAGTCCAACGCCGAATTCAACCCCTGCTTCTATAACGAATACAGTAACTACCACGATACCTAATTTGGTAAAAAAGCCGAGCGCTGTTCCATCGAAGTTTCATTTGCTTTTTGCTCATGGTGCTGGTGCAGGATCACAACACCCATTCATATTATCTTTAGCAGACGCCCTAAATAAATTAGGCATTCATGTTTGGTTATTTGATTTTGCGTATATGGCGCAAGCAATAGTTGAAAATAAACGGCGTCCTCCACCTCGCTTACCAAAGCTAGAAATTGAGTATTTGCAAGCTATTAAGCATGTCCAAGCACAGATTGGCGACGACCCACTCTGGATAGGGGGGAAATCAATGGGAGGGCGTGTTGCTTGTCATGTGCTCAACTCTTTATCCAATGAAGATACTGCAAAGACAATAACTGGTGCGACTGTGGTTGGATATCCTTTTCATCCCGTTGGAAAACCCGACTCTTTACGCCTAGCAGTGTTACAATCCTCTACTGATCCTATATTGATATGCCAAGGCGAGCGCGATACATTTGGCACGTCTGATGAGATTGCAACCTATGCACACCCCGATAATGTTCAAGTAACGTTTTTTGTTGACGGTGATCATAGCCTCAAGCCACGCAAAGCTAGCGGCATGACTCAGACGCAACATATCTTAGCGGCTGCACAAGCTATTGCTAATACGATAAAAACAACGGGTGTAAACAATGTCACTATTTAACTCACTATTTAACTCCCCGTATTGTATGCGAATGGCACAGATTGCATTACTGTTATTTATTATGATGTTTTTACTCAGTGCCTACGTTGCCCATGCGCCTTCTTTGAGTGACAATGCCATACACTCATTAGAAACAGCGATTAGTATGGTACGTTGGAATTGTGCATTTATTGTGATGTTTGCGCTCAGTATTCCTGGTAATACAAACGAGCAACCCCGATATATAAATTTACTAGGTGGCTCGATGAGCTTAGTGTTATTGGCAAGTTTGCTGTTTGCCGGTCCGATTGGCTTAAAATATTTAATGGGTGTTGCTGCGCTATCGTTTATTACCCCTTATAGCACTCTCTTTTTTGTATTAGGCTATGTGGGATTTATCGTCGCGTTAGGTCATCGAATAAAAACCCTTAACAAAAAATAAAAACAGGAAACATAACAATGACAGTTTCAGATAGCACGAATACACTACCTATTAAAGGGTTGTTATGTTACTGCCGCAGTGGTTACGAACAAAATTTAGCACAAGAATTAGAACAAGTATGTGCGCAAAGCGACGTATTTGGTTATGCCAAAGTCATACCGCAATCAGGTTATGTATATTTTTCATTATTTGCACCAGCATCGTTGTCACAACTAAATACTAAAATTCAATTTGCACAATTAATGTTTGCCCGTCAATTGGTGTGGGTGTTTGACTATATTCAAGTGTTAGATCGCAATGACCGATTAGTACAGATCCAAGCAGTATGTGCCGACTTGTTATCTGATGAGTTTTTAGCCAAAACTGCCGTTGTAGAGTCTGCAGACACAGAAGAGGGCAAAGAATTAGCGAAGTTTTGTCGTAAATTCAGTGTGCCATTGCGTCAAATGTTACGCCAGCATGATTGGCTTTACAGAAGCAAAAGTAAGCAGCCGATTGCAGGAATGACCCTACATGCCTTTTTTGAACATGGTAGTGCTGTGTATTTAGGTGTGTCATTACCTGGTAATCGCAGTATTCACGAAAATGGTATCTTTCGCTTAAAATTTCCACAGGATGCGCCATCTCGGTCGACCTTGAAGTTGGAAGAAGCAATTAACACGTTTTTAACGACACAACAGCAAGAAGTTTTACTGCATGCTGATGCCGCAGCCGTTGATTTAGGGGCGTGTCCCGGCGGTTGGACCTATCAACTTGTACAGCGAAAAATGCAAGTCGAAGCCGTAGATAATGGCGCGATGGACGAGGCATTAATGGCGACAGGCTTGGTAACATACGCCGCGGCAGATGGCTTTAAATACCAACCTCAGTATGGCAAAGTCGATTGGTTGGTCTGTGATATGATTGAACAGCCTAACAGAGTCGCTGACTTGATGGCGCAATGGTTAGTTGATGGCTGGGCAAAAAATGCTATTTTCAACCTGAAATTACCAATGAAACAACGATTTACTGCAATGCAAAATGCTCAAGATGAAATAGAAACTCGTCTTAAACAAGCTGGGATTAAGTTTAGTTGGCAAGCAAAACATCTTTATCATAATCGAGATGAAGTAACAGTTTGTATTGTAACTGAACAATAAAATCGGTTTTTTAGGGCTACTTTTACTTTTTTTACAGTTTTATTTAGCAATATACTAAAAAAAGGTATCTAAACACCCCTAAGATCCGATATAATCCGCCCGATTTTTTTATGAACCAATTAAATAAGTGGAACTATGTCTGATTTAGCACACTATAGAAATATTGGTATTTTTGCTCACGTTGACGCGGGTAAAACGACCACTACAGAACGTATCTTAAAATTAACCGGTAAAATCCATAAGTCGGGCGAAGTGCACGACGGTGAATCAACTACCGATTTCATGGAACAAGAAGCTGAGCGCGGAATTACCATCCAGTCTGCTGCTACTACTTGTTTCTGGAAAGACCATCGCATGAACATCATCGATACTCCTGGACACGTTGACTTCACTGTTGAAGTTTACCGTTCATTGAAAGTACTTGATGGTGGTGTTGGTGTTTTCTGTGGATCTGGTGGTGTTGAACCTCAGTCAGAAACTAACTGGCGTTATGCGAACGAATCTGAAGTAGCACGTATCATTTTCGTTAACAAACTTGACCGTATGGGTGCAGATTTTTACCGTGTAACTAAGCAAGTTAAAGACGTATTAGCAGCAAACCCACTTATCATGACATTACCAATCGGCATCGAAGAAAACTTCGTTGGTGTTGTTGATGTTCTTGAGAAAAAAGCATACATCTGGGATGACACTGGTCTTCCAGAAAACTATGAAATTACTGATGTTCCTGCTGACATGGTTGATGATGTTGAAGCGTATCATGAGCTTCTTATCGAAACTGCGTTAGAGCAAGACGATGAATTGTTGATGGCGTATATGGAAGGCGAAATGCCAACTATTGCACAAATCAAACATTGTATCCGTGAAGGTACACGCAAAATTGATTTCTTCCCAACTTACTGTGGTTCTGCATTTAAAAACAAAGGTGTTCAAAACGTACTTGACGCTGTTGTTGACTATTTACCAAGCCCAACTGAAGTTGATCCTCAGCCATTAACTGACCCAGATACTGGTGAAGCAACGGGTGAATTTGCGATTGTTGATGTTAAAGAGCCTTTACGTGCTCTTGCATTCAAAATTATGGATGACCGTTTCGGTGCATTGACGTTCGTACGTATCTACTCTGGTACGTTGAACAAGGGTGATACTATCCTTAACTCTGCTACAGGTAAAACTGAGCGTATCGGCCGTATGGTTGAGATGCATGCAAACGACCGTACTGAAATCGCAACTGCGCAAGCGGGTGATATCATTGCAATCGTTGGTATGAAAAACGTTCAGACTGGTCACACATTATGTGATCCTAAGCATGAATGTACACTAGAGCCAATGATTTTCCCTGAGCCAGTAATCTCAATTGCCGTATCTCCAAAAGATAAAGGCTCTACTGAGAAAATGGGTATTGCTATCGGTAAAATGGTTGCAGAAGATCCGTCTTTCCAAGTTGAAACTGATGAAGATTCTGGTGAAACCATCCTTAAAGGTATGGGTGAATTACACTTAGACATCAAAGTAGATATTTTGAAGCGTACTTATGGCGTAGAGCTAGAAGTAGGTCAGCCTCAAGTTGCTTACCGTGAAACGATTACTTCAGAAGTTGAAGATTCTTACACGCACAAGAAGCAATCTGGTGGTTCTGGTCAGTTTGGTAAAATCGATTACCGCATTCGTCCAGGCGAAGCGAACTCTGGTTTTACATTCAAATCAGTAGTTGTTGGTGGTAACGTTCCTAAGGAATTCTTCCCAGCTATCGAAAAAGGCTTTAAGTCTATGATGGAGCAGGGTGTTCTTGCTGGTTATCCTGTACTTGATGTTGAAGTAGAATTATACGACGGTGGTTTCCACGCAGTTGATTCATCTGCTGTTGCGTTTGAGATTGCAGCGAAAGGTGCATTCCGTCAATCGATTCCAAAAGCGTCTCCACAACTGATTGAACCAATCATGAAAGTTGATGTGTTTACGCCTGATGACCACGTTGGTGATGTTATCGGTGACTTAAACCGTCGTCGTGGTATGATCAAAGACCAAGAAGCTGGTGCAACTGGCGTTCGTGTTAAAGCTGACGTACCATTATCAGAAATGTTTGGTTACATCGGTCAATTACGTACTATGACATCTGGTCGTGGTCAGTTCTCTATGGAGTTCTCACACTACAGTCAATGTCCACAAAACGTAGCTGAAGCCGTAATGGAAGAAGCACGTGTACGTAAAGCTGCTAAATAATTAGTAGTTAAACGACAAAATATAAAAGCCCGCATTAGCGGGCTTTTTTTTTGCGTCAATTTTATGATTTTAAGTAATGCGTTTTAATCTTTTATAACTAGATTTAATCTGTTTTGCGATTAGATGCTTTCCACTGTTTTCTTTTTCTTCTGAGCCAGCTTGATATTCATGCTGTATAAACCATCTGGTAATTTGCTGCATTTCAGCAATAATTTCATCAGAAGCATGAGTTATCAGCCATGATAAAAACTTTTCTGGTGGATAATGCTGAATGTCACTCGCTGATTCTGTAGCGCCTTTAACATATCGACCGACACACCACTGCCTAGACATTAAATACCATTTTATATGTTCAGATTGTGCAACTTGACGAGTACTTCCATAGATAAAATAGCTAGTTAAGCACAAACAGATTAAAGCTAAACCTCCTAAACTTAACCACATTGGATGGGTAATGCTAAATTGTTGCATGAGTGCTTTGAGCAGATCTTGTTTATCTGAATTATCAAATGAACGAAATGAGCCATGCCACATCACTGCTCCTTGTTGCAATAACTGATGCAGTTGTTCTATCCCTGGGATATGGTTATATTTTGCCAAGCTAAACATATCTTGTGCTAAATACTCATCTTGATTGGTAAGCGCTTGCGCTAAGCCGTCACTGATCCGAGTGGGGGCAATCACTGCTGTTGGATCTAAGCGTTGCCAGCCTAAAGAGGGGTTATACACTTCTAACCAAGCATGTGCGTCATATTGATAAATCATTAATGTTGACTCGTTGACTTGCTCACCGCCTTGATAGCCTGCGACTAAGCGTGTTGGGTAACCTGCTAAGCGCAACGCATAGGCCATAGCAGAGGCATAATGTGAACAAAAGCCAGTTTGATAAGTAAACAAAAACTGATCGACCATATTTTCCTGCATCAGCGGTGGTTGCAATGTATAGGTAAAGTTTTCATCTAACAAAAAACGATTAAACGCGACAATAAATTGCGCTAGGCTAGGGTTGTTTTTACTCAATTGTTTCACCCATGCCTGTGTTTTTGGATTAAGCCTAGGATTAAACGTGCTTGGCACTTTTTGTTGGTTAACCTTAGGTAACTGTAAATACTGGGCTGTTTCGGGTTCTGATAATCGACGCTGATGGTTAGCATTGAGCATACTCATCGCTGAATAATTAGTGGTAAAGACTTGTGGTTGCGCATTGATAACATGGTTAGACGCGGTGATATGATAAAGATTTTTTTGTTGGCTGGATGTGGGTCCATCACTTTTAATATCAATAATAGCGTTAAGTGTTGGCACATACTGAGTTTGATTTGCCATTAGAATACTCTCATATTGCGTGAACTGAATGTCATTATGGCTCTGAGAGATAAGATGTTGTTGTGGTTGTATCGGTGCTAACAGTGGTTGTTGATAGGCTTGCTGTAATTGCGATTGTGACCATGATTCACCATCAAACTCATCAATGACTAAGGCGCGCCAATAGCGTTGATGAAATTTGGGGATCTCGCCTTGATTAAATTTGACTATCATAGCGAGATTGGCCGATTGGGCTAAATCTGCAATGTTGCCAGGTTTGACTATATCGGTTAAGCCTGTTGTCTCTTGTTTTGGAGCGGGGACTTGCCAAAATGGAGCAAAATGGGGTACGAGGAAATACATGATCAAGGCTATTGGCAATGATTGCACAAATAACCAAAGCGTCTTACTCAGCGATTGGCGTAAGGGGCGACTCGGGGCAAAGTGTGACGCTAGCGTTGCTAACAATACCACGACTAAGGCACTATAAAATACCGTAAATATAAATTCATTATGAATAATTAAACCTAGAGCCGCTAAGAATAAAACACTGATAAAAATAAATAAGAGATCTTTTTGGGTATGTAACACCATAATTTTCAAAGCGCTAGCCATGATTAATAAATTGATCATGGCTCGCAACATCGTCATATCTTGACTCATCACAACTAAAAGCGCACCTGACACTATGCCTAAAATATTAATTATGCGTGTGCCTGGTACATGCTGATAAAGTCCTAAATACAACAAAAATCGCATGATTACTGCAATGAGCCCAATCAACAAAATCCAAATAGTGACATGGCTGTACAATGAACAAGTAACCAAACAAAATGCCATTGTTAACGCCAGAAAGCTTTTATTATGTGCAGCAGAGCGTGGCTTACCTGCAATAGAATCGGCAAAAGTACTTTGTTGTGTGTTTACTCCATTGTTATTTGCGTTATTCATATGATGCCACTTTTTTCTGCGACGGGGCTTTTTTTGTCTGTAGTACATTAGCACTTATAGGAAACTCAGCTAATGCCGCTAAGCATGCTTGCTTATGAGCTTCACTGTGGTTGGGCGCAATGGTTTGAGTCGGTAAAAAAAGACCATATACTGCATTTTTATTGTGGCATTGGTTAATTTGATACGCTAATTGGCTTAAGCCTTTTTCGATATTGCCATGCATTGGTAAAGATAGGTAACCTTGTTCAGGAGAGGTGCCGGAAAAACGTTTACGTAACATATCTCCAGTTTTAGCTAATTGTTTCCATGCTACGCTATGTAACGGATCACCGTGTTGATATGCCACTAACGAATCAAAATCATCTGGTTGGTCTAAAGCTTTACCACCCATAGCGGTGCTGCGTGTGTCTTTTGCTAATTGTGCAATTTGTTCTAGCGGTATTGTGCCTGCAATGGGTTGAGGATAAACGGTTAAAGGTTGAATAAACTGTAAATGCGTCCAGCACCGAAATAAACCCAGCGGATAATCACATTGTAAGGTCATCCGCGGTAAGGGGCCTATTCCACGTTGCTGCGCAAAATAGCGAATATTTGCCGTACCTTGTAACGTATCTAATTCAATGGATTGGTAGCGTTTGGTTTGCCAAAAGCTCACCCATAACGTACCGCGCGTCGGACGGTCTGATTGACTAGGTAATATCTGTAATGGAATGGCAGCAGTCGTCCCTGCAAAGACAGGTTGAATGTGACCAATACTGACATACAAGCGTGCAAAATTTAAGAAGCTAGCAAACATGTGAACGATAAATAACGCAATGAGTATAAAACTCAGCATGATCAGGGTATTGGCTTGATAATTGGTACCAAAAACAAACAACAGAATGCTAAAAAATAAAAATACATAGCCAAATTTAGTCGGTAATATAAAAATCGA
This sequence comes from Glaciecola sp., assembly GCA_029246415.1. Taxonomy (GTDB): domain Bacteria; phylum Pseudomonadota; class Gammaproteobacteria; order Enterobacterales; family Alteromonadaceae; genus Opacimonas. The sequence continues at coordinate 11,856 of JAQWNF010000033.1, read as the reverse complement.
TTGGTTATCTAGTTGATAGCGTCCCGCTTTTGGAATACGCCGATTTAACCACTTTTCTTTGCGGGTTGACAGTCGTTGTGTTAGATATTCTAAGTCCATCTACTATCCGCTTATGAGGCTTGAGCGATAATGGGATTAACCGCATCAACTAACAATTCACTGAGCATTTGATCGTCACCTAAGTCGGTTAATTCTGAACGTAAACGATGCTCGGCAACACTAGGTAGCACTGCTTGTACGTCTTCTGGTATGGCAAAATCTCGACCTTGTAAAAATGCCCAAGCTCGCGTCGCGCGCAATAATGCTTTTGTTGCACGTGGCGATAAAGCGTTTGGAAATTCAGGTTCGTTGCGTGTGTAATTAGCTAAGCGCAGGATATAATTGATTACCGCGTCAGATACATGGATATCTTGACACGCTTTTTGCGCAGCAAACAAATCAGTCACGGTTAACATAGGCTCTGTGGTGTGACGCGTATCATCATATTGTTCGACTAACATGCGCTTTTCAGCGTCGATATTGGGATAACCGAGTACGATGCGCATTAAAAATCGGTCTAACTGTGATTCAGGTAAAGGGTAAGTACCCGATTGAAATGACGGATTTTGTGTTGCGATTACAAAAAACGGGCGGGGCAGAGGGTAAGTCTTACCATCTATGCTCACTTGTTTTTCTTCCATCGCTTCTAATAATGCTGATTGGCTTTTGGGACTGGCGCGGTTGATTTCATCAGCTAGTACAATTTGATTGAATACGGGACCATGATGAAAGGAAAAGGTTTGTGCCGCTTGATCAAAAATAGACACACCTAAGACATCGGCTGGTAATAGATCTGAAGTAAATTGAATGCGTGTATCGGCTAATCCAAACACATTGGCAAGGGCATGTGAGAGAGTTGTTTTGCCCATCCCCGGCAAATCTTCAATGAGTAAATGACCATTTGCTAATAAGCATGTGACCGCTAGCTCTACTTGACGTTGCTTGCCAATTAACACTTGGCTGATCTTACTTACTGCGGCGCTAAAAAGGTGCTGCATATAATCCACATTCCTGTTAAGTCTTGTTAAAGCATAGACAACAAGCATACGTTTTGCTTATTAATCATCAGGTTAAGTTATAACAATGTAGTAATTATCGACGGTTTATTTATAAAAATGAGATGAAATATCAGTTAATTACGCTTACTATAGATTTTCTATTTAGATACGATATTTTTTAAACGTTATTATTCAAAAGGATGTGTCGATGGCGCTTCATGAACGAGCTGGTAAACCAGCACAACAATCCGATCTTATTAATGTTGCTAAACTGATTAGTGATTACTATACACTTGAGCCAGATGTTAGCATTGCTGAGCAAGCTGTCACGTTTGGTACCTCTGGCCATCGAGGTTGTGCCCATAAGTGCTCATTTAATGAAGCGCATATTGCTGCCATTGCTCAAGCGTTAGCTGAGTATCGACACGCACAAAAGATTACTGGCCCTTGTTATGTCGGTATGGATACGCATGCATTATCCGAGGCCGCGTTGACCACGACAATAGAAGTATTATGCGCCAATAAGGTCAATGTGGTGATTCAAGCTGCACGTGATTACACGCCAACTCCTGTTATTTCTCATGCGATTTTACAATACAACGCGTCGCATTCAGATCAAGCTGACGGTGTGGTGATCACGCCATCCCATAATCCACCGCAAGATGGTGGTTTTAAATACAATGCAACACACGGTGGTCCTGCAGATACGGACGCGACTAGCACGATTCAAAAGCGAGCTAATGAGATTATGTCGGCGCATAATGTTGCAGTAATTAGCATGCCAATTACTGAAGCGCTGGCCAGTGAATATTTAACTGAGGTTGATTTTGCGCCTGCTTATATTGACGATTTAGCTAACGTAATCGATATGCAAGCGATTGCCAATGCCAAGATTAAAATTGGTGCAGATCCACTTGGCGGAGCCGGCACTCGTTATTGGGCGATGATTGCACAGCAATACGGTTTAGACATTGATGTCGTTAATAACGATGTTGATCAGCGTTTTAGTTTTATGACGTTAGATAAAGATGGGCAAATCCGAATGGATTGTTCGTCACCGTATGCGATGGCGGGATTATTAGCACACAAAGATAAGTTTGCGTTAGCTTTTGGTAATGATGCGGATTTTGATCGTCACGGTATTGTCACGCCACAAGGATTAATGAATCCAAATCATTATCTTGCAGTAGCAATTGATTATGTACTTAATTATCGTCCGCAATGGGCTGAGAGCTTACAAATAGGCAAAACCTTAGTGTCTAGTTCAATGGTCGACCGTGTTGTCGCTAGCAATCAACGTCAGTTAGCTGAAATGCCAGTTGGTTTTAAGTGGTTCGTACAAGGTTTGTTAAACCAATCAATCGGTTTTGCTGGTGAAGAAAGTGCTGGAGGTATTTTCTTGCGTTTAGATGGGACGCCATGGGCTACCGATAAAGATGGCTTTATTTTATGTTTACTAGCTGCGGAAATGACTGCGGTTACGGGACAAGATCCCGCACAACGCTATCGCGCATTGACAGAAAAATTCGGTACACCGCATTATAAGCGCATGGATGTGGCGGCAACATTAGCTCAAAAACAAGCGTTATCATCGATGACTGCAGATGCCGTGACCGCTGATAGTATTGCGGGTGAAACCATTATCAATAAACAAACTCATGCACCAGGTAATGGCGCAGCAATTGGCGGCTTAAAAGTATCAACCGAAAATGGCTGGTTTGCAGCACGTCCGTCTGGTACTGAAAATGTTTACAAAATCTATGCTGAGAGCTTCATCTCTGCTGATCATTTAGAACAGTTACTCGCTGATGCTCAAACATTAGTTGAAAGTGTTATCGCTTAATCTAAAAATCGATAGTTTCCTGCCGAAAAAGAGTGAGAAAAGAAAGTTAAAATAGCCTCTTGTTAATCAAATGGAGTAATAGTGTTGCTATTATGTTAATGAGAGGCTTGTTGAATTCGTATTCAGTTTGATTTCTTTGATAATTAACAAATATTTTACATAAAGTTGTTGCAAGACTTGCTATATTATCTTGTAAATATTATTTGTTAGACAATATCACATTTTTCAAGAGAAATTATTATGTCATCTACTGTTCCAGTATTATCCAAGAAAGAATTTAAAGACGCAGTTGTGCGCCATCTCCATAGCACCTTAGGTACTGATGAAAACAAAGCGAATAACCATGCTTGGTGGAAAGCCACCAGTGCTGCTATCCAAGAAATGGTCTTAGAAGGCCTTCGCAAAACCCAAAAAACTCACTATGTAAACGATACTAGAGCCGTTCATTATTTTTCTGCTGAGTTTTTGATGGGGCGATTATTATCTAATAACATGCATAATTTCGGTGTGTTTGAACAAGCCCAAGAAGCATTAAAAGAATTAGGCGTAGATTTAACTGACGTATTAGAAGAAGAGCCTGATATGGCATTAGGCAATGGCGGTTTAGGTCGTTTGGCTGCATGCTATATTGATTCATTAGCCACCTTAGAATTGCCTGCAATTGGTTATGGTTTGCATTATGAACATGGATTGTTCCGTCAAGAGATCCGCAACGGTGAGCAAATTGAACGCCCTGATAGCTGGCGTGATTACGGTAACCCATGGGAAATCTGTCGTCCTGAATCACTACAAGAGATCCCTTTATACGGTTATGTTGAAACCAAATATGGTAAAAACGGCGGGATCCAAAAAGAGTGGCACCCGAGTATGATAGTCAAAGGGGTACCATGGGATATTCCTGTTGTTGGTTATGAAGGCAAAACAGTTAACGTATTACGCTTATGGCAATCTGAAGCATCTGATTATTTTAATTGGGATGTATTTAATGCTGGCGGTTATGTTGATGCACAACGTGAAAACGTACAAGCAGAAACCATTTCTAAAGTCCTGTATCCGAATGACGAAACTGAGGCGGGTAAAGAGTTACGCCTGATCCAGCAATATTTCTTTAGTGCGTGTTCACTCAAAGATATTATCCGTCGTTACAAGCGTGCGCATGGTGATGATTGGAGCCGTTTTGTTGATCAAGTCGTGATCCAGCTAAATGATACGCATCCTGCCATTGCGATCCCTGAGTTAATGCGTATCTTGGTGGACAGAGCAGAGCTTGATTGGGACAGCGCGTGGGCAATAAGTTCGAATGTTTTTGCCTATACCAATCACACATTATTACCTGAAGCCCTAGAAAAATGGCCTGTGCGTATGATCGAAAAAATCTTACCACGCCATATTGAAATTATTTATGAAATTAACCATCGCTTCCTCGCGGAAGTTGAAAAAGTGTGGCCTGGCGATAATGCGATGAAAGCTAAGTTATCAATCATTGAAGAAGCCGATGAAAAAATGGTACGCATGGGTAATCTTTCTGTCATTGGTTCATTTGCGGTAAATGGTGTTGCTGAGATCCATTCTAAACTGGTCAAAGAAAATCTATTCCCAGAATTTGAAACCATGTGGCCTGGTAAGTTAAAGAACGTCACTAACGGTATTACGCCACGTCGTTGGTTAAAAGCCTGTAACCCTAAATTATCTAGCTTAATCGATAAAAAGATTGGTGCAGATTGGCCGTTAGATTTAGATAAATTAACGGGTCTAGCTAAGCATGCGACGAACAAAACGTTCCAAAAGCAATTCATGAAAGTAAAGCAAGAAAACAAAGCATTACTTGCAGCTGAAATTAAGAGTCTAACTGGTATTGAGGTTGATACTAAAGCGATTTTTGATGTCCAAATTAAACGTTTACATGAGTACAAGCGTCAACATTTAAACTTGTTGCATATTCTAGCGCTATATCGTCGTTTGTTAGAAAACCCAAGTTATGACATGCACCCTCGTGTATTCATTTTTGGTGCTAAAGCAGCGCCGGGTTATAAACTTGCCAAAGATATTATTTACGCAATCAATGCCGTAGCAGAAAAAGTTAATAATGATCCTCGTGTTAACGGCAAACTCAAAGTAGTATTTTTACCTAACTATCGCGTCTCATTAGCTGAAAAAATGATCCCTGCTGCAGATGTATCAGAGCAGATTTCGACAGCGGGTAAAGAAGCGTCGGGGACTGGTAATATGAAATTGTCACTTAACGGTGCATTAACGATTGGTACTTTAGATGGTGCGAATATCGAGATTGCCGAAGAAGTAGGAGACGACAACATCTTTATCTTTGGTTTAACGGTTGATGAAGTACAAGCTCTGAATGATAAAGGATATAATCCTTATGATTACTACTATAAAAACCCAGAGCTTAAAGCGGTGATTGATTGGTTAGATACAGATTACTTTACACCAGGTAAACCACGTGCATTATCTTCAATTAAATACAGTCTACTTGATGGTGGCGATCCGTATCTATGTTTAGCGGACTATGATAGTTATTCTCAAGCGCAAGAGCGTGTGGATGCGGCTTATCGCGATCAAAGTGATTGGGCAAGGATGGCGATTTTGAATACCGCTAAAATGGGCAAGTTTACCTCTGACCGTTCAATTAAAGATTATGTTGAACGTATTTGGAATCTTGAGTCATGTCACGTAAAATAGGGCAATAAAATTATTATTGAGTAATATTCCCTATGTCATTATTTGCTAGTCAGCGCACTGAGTTTTTACATCATTCGCGCACCGCTCCTGAACAGTTTACCCACACTCAGGAGTGGTGGTTACCGAACCAAACTCAAGTTGTAGTGCATGCTGCTGGCATTATTGAATTTATCCCAAGCGAGTATGAAAAAGGCAAAGGTAGTCATGTCTTATATTCGTGTGGGGTACACGGTAATGAAACCGCTCCTATCGAGATTTGCAACGATTTAGTTGAGGCGCTATTAGCTCAAACTGTCACTTTAACAGTGCGTTTAATGGTGCAATTTGCAAATTTACCTGCAATGGATATTGCACAACGGTTTATCAGTGAAAACATGAACCGCTTGTTTTGTGGCGCACATGAGCCGCAACACAATGCTGAGCGAGTGCGTGCTGCTCAATTAGAACAACTAACCATTGCATTTTTTGCACAAGCGGACGATCCTAGCATTTGTTATCACTACGATTTGCATACTGCAATCAAAGACTCTGCGTATCCACGTTTTGCCGTGTATCCATTTTTACATGATAAAGCTTATTCTAAAGCACAGTTATTATGGTTAGCTAAAGCTGGCATTCAGGCAGTGTTGTTTTCTGAGTCACCGACTACTACCTATTCTTATTTTTCGTCGTTACAGTGTTCCGTACATAGCTTTACTGTTGAACTGGGTAAAGTAAAACCCTTCGGTCAAAATGATATAGCGGATTTTGCGCAAGCGCGAACTGCTTTATTTGATTTGGTGAGTGTGGATAGTTCGCATGTTACAGATAGTAGTTTACAAGGTGCTACAGATCCGAGTTTACCGGTTTTATTTCGGATCAAACAAATGATTTTACGCCATGCTGAAGATTTTAAATTTCACTTTTCTGATGATACGCCAAACTTTACCGCGTTTAACCAAGGCGATGTACTTGCTAGCGAATATGATGAGTATGGAGCGTTACTGCAATCTTACACTTGTGTTCAAGATGCTGAAGCCATTGTCTTTCCTAACGCTAACGTAACACTTGGTCAGCGGGCATTATTAACCGTTGTTCCCGTAACGGAACAGGAGTGTACATTTGATGTTTAATTTAGATGAGCGTTTACAAAACGATACATATTTTGTCGCCAATTTGCCGATATCTCAGTTATTATTGATGAATGATAAGCAATATCCATGGTTTATCTTGGTGCCTCGTATAGCCGACATCAGTGAAACTTGTCAGTTATCGGCGAGTAAACAAGTTGGCGTGTTAGCCGAGTCAAATGCGCTGAGTCAGGCATTACTCGACTTATATGTGCCGACAACACTAAATGTTGCCGCTTTAGGTAATGTGGTTCGTCAACTACACATACATCACATCGCACGCTTTGAACATGACAAGGCTTGGCCGATGCCGATTTGGGGACATTCACCTAGTGTTGCTTATAGCGATACTGAAGCACAATTACTTATTAATCAAATACTCGCGCATGCGAAAATAAAGGAATTATTATGATTTTAACGACCACACCCTCGATTGAAGGACGTTCTATCGCTCAGTACCACGGTATCGTTGTGGGTGAAGCAATTACGGGTGCAAATTTTGTCAAAGATATTTTTGCCTCTGTCCGAGATTTAGTTGGCGGTCGATCTGGCGCCTATGAGAATGAACTGAATAATGCACGCAAAATTGCTTTTCAAGAATTAGAAGAAGATGCGCGTGTAATTGGTGCTGATGCGGTTGTCGGAATTGATATTGATTATGAAGTCTTAGGGCAGTCTAATGGTATGTTTTTAGTGAGTATTAGTGGAACCGCCGTCACCTTTAAATAAGCAATAAACAGGGTAGTGAGTTACCAGTTATCCTGTTTATCTTCTTTGGCATAATCATTTTCATAGCCTTTTGCTTTTTTCGTTGCTGCATCGGGTTGTGTTTGCGCCAAATGTTCTGCTTCAGCCGCTTTTCGTGCTTTATACGAATCGGGTAACGTAAAGCTTTTGGACTTTTGCAACGTAATAATATTCGACAAAATAAATGCCAACGCCGCAACGATAATAATAATGATGACTGTCAGTGACATGGCTAGTTCCTAAAAAATGGCACGGTTATAAAATTAGCAGAATTATACTTGCGGTGTATTAAGAATATAACACGAAAATATTAACTCTATGTTGGCTAGTATAACGTCTTTTCCAGCAATCTCACTGTCTTTGATCAGTGATGTGATCCTAGTTAATGACAACGACTGCATAATATCAGTGGCTAGTGGTGCGAAACTATAATGCCAAGGCTCACAACCAATGCCGCCGTGATATTGAGCATAGGGGCGATAAAAGCCATATTCATGAGCATGTTCAATGAGCCACTGACTCAGGTGTCCACAGACACCATCACTAGCATATTCTGCCTCGACTAGCTGTATATCGTAATTAGAGGCTTTGACGGACTGACGATCAATGACGTCAAAGTCGGTACCCCAATGATGGCGAGAGCCTCCAGGTAGGGCTGACCAATGTAAGATGTTATGCATTTTTTCTACATCAGTCATAACTGCTATATCTAGCGGTTGATGCGCAGCATCCAAAATCGGTAATTCGCCGCGCCACTTGCGATCCCAAATGGATTGTTGTTGTGCAAAACTGCGATAACTACTTATTATCTGACAATCAATACCGGCAGCTGATGCTGCAGATTGTAACTCAATAAACGCATGTACCGCTGCTGGTTGGAGACGATGTCGATCCGAACCATTGTCTGGCGCCACACTCCCTATAGCGAGTAAATGAGATTCGTCAATACCATAGGGAGCGGAAGGAGACATGATTATTCGTTACCTAGAGTGTTAACTAAAATATGGTAATACATATCGGCTAATTGCACCAAATCATCGGCTTTAACGCGTTCATTAATCTGATGGATCGTTGCGTTGATAGGCCCCAACTCAATCACTTGTGCACCAGTAGGCGCGATAAAACGCCCATCGGATGTGCCACCAGCTGTTGATAGTTCGGTATCGCGGCCGGTTACCTGCTTGATGGCTGCAACTGTTGCATCCACTAAGGTGCCTGATTCGGTTAAAAACGGTAAGCCGTTAAATGTCCAATCAATAGTGTAATCTAATTCATAACTGTCGAGTATTTTATAAACCTGTTGTTGTAGTGACTCGAAGGTTTGTTCGGTACAAAAGCGAAAATTAAAACAAATATGGCACTCACCAGGAATAACATTACCTGCACCAGTTCCCGCATTAAAGTTTGATACTTGGAACGTACTAGCAGGAAAGGCACTGTTACCATCATCCCATTTAGTTTTACTAAGCTCATCAATTGCGGCAGCGACATTGTGAATGGGGTTGTCTGCAAGGTGAGGGTAGGCGACATGACCTTGCTTACCTTTGACAATTAAATCACCCGTTAATGAGCCACGGCGACCATACTTAACGACATCACCTACTAATTCAGTACTAGAGGGTTCACCTACTACGCAGTAATCAATTTTTTCATTGCGTGCTTCTAATGTGTCAATGACCTTAGTTGTACCATTAATAAAGGGCCCTTCTTCATCTGACGTAATTAAAAAGGCAATTGAACCTTTATGATCAGGATAATCAGTCACAAACTGTTCGGTTGCAACGACCATGGCAGCAAGACTACCTTTCATATCAGCAGCCCCACGTCCCCAAATATAACCATCATGGATTTGTGCTGCAAAGGGAGGATGTTGCCATTTGTCCGCAGGGCCAGTCGGTACGACATCAGTGTGACCAGCAAAACAAAACACAGGTGATTGTGTCCCTTTTCGTGCCCACATATTGGTTGTGTCGTGAAATACCATTGTTTCAATGCCAAACCCTAATGGCGTTAAGCGGTTAGCCATCATAGGTTGACAGGCTTTGTCTTCAGGTGTTACCGAAGGCTCTTGAATAAGCGCTTGGCATAGTGCAATTACATCATTCATATAGTGTGTACTTTATCTTAAGAGGTTGTAAGTCAAAGGTTATAAAGTGAAGACATTGCTTCAATGTAGTTATAGGAAAATACTACTGTAAACCTCAGGTTTAAACCCTAATTGTATGCTGTCATTATGGATTAATATAGGACGTTTTATCATGGCTGGCTGCGCTACTAATAAAGGTATCGCACTTTGCTCATTCAACATTGCTTTGACATCGGCATCAAGCTGTCTAAATGTCGTACCGCGTTTATTGATAAAGACATCAATCTCAACCTTAGTTAACATCTCTTTGACCCACTCTGGATCAATTCCTTCTTTGCGGTAATCATGGAAGGTATAGTCGATGTTATTGTCACTTAACCAACGCATGGCTTTTTTCATCGTGTCGCAGTTTTTTATGCCATATAGAGTAGTCATTCTTGGTCAATCCGTCACTAATTATTTATGTACTTGTATATTACAATAATCATCAACAAATATAAAAAATATCTCATGATGTCAGACCTTGTCGCATTAAGATTAAAAATTACAAAATGTTATTTATGTTAATTCAATGTTGTAAGAAATCTCCTACGCAGAATTTCTAACTTATCCACTGAATCTGTGGATAACTTTGTGGACATAAAAAATTAAACGACGTAAGTTTAGATATAATACGGCCTCAAACAGGTTGGTTGTTTTTTGTGCTATATTGTTTGTTGACATTTGTTTTTTATCCAAAGTTTATTTGTTAATGAACTAGAAAAAGATAAAATTGTTTGCGTAATATACAAGGATTTTGCATCGCACCACATTTGTGCAGGTCATGTTTTATACGGTTTGTAGGATATTTGCCCAAGATTTTTTATAGCCATTAATGCACTGTTAAATCGAGTAGGGTGGTCGTGTTCCTTGCAATACCTAATTTTAGTCAGAACAGCCCGTTATCGAGGCACAAAACACAATTTATGTGTCAATGCCACCATTTTGATTAAGTTTGTCAATTTAAAAATAAATGTGGATATCATTATGACCGTGTAAGATATTGTTGATCCAAAATGTGACTCTATCACTAGTAAATAACACAATATTTTAACAATTTTATCTTACTGGAATACCATGCTCGATATTTATGCTGGCCCTAAAGCATTACAGCAGATTACTGATGAAGGGTTTGCACCTGCATTGTTTGATACCATATTAGGTGCTTCTGGTGGGCCTAAGTGGTTTGTATTAGCGGGCTTAGATAGAGTCATTATTCCTGATTTTTTTGCCAACACGGCACATAAAATTCATGTGGTAGGGAGTTCTGCAGGTGCCTTTCGTGCAGCTTGTATGGCTCAGGATGATCCTAAAGCTGCAATTAATCGGTTAGCGTACTATTACGCTAATACAGTATATAGCGATAAACCGTCAGCATTCGATATAACACAAAGCGTGTATGCCATTATGAATAAGTTAATGGGTGAAACTGGCGTTTCAGAGATCTTGAATAATGATCGGGTCAAAGCGCATTTTATTGTAGCGCGTGCTAAAGGGTTAACTCGGTTTGAACATAAAGCGTTACAAATACCCGGTCTGCTAATGAGTGCTGGGATGAATGCAATATCTCGTACCCAATTAAAACACTATTACGACCGTGTTGTATTTTCCACAGAAACGCTGAATATCGATTGTCCCTACGGTTTACCTTCCGAATACTTAGCGTTAAATTCCACTAACCTAATTCAAGCGTTAACAGCATCGGGTTCAATTCCTGCGGTTATGGAAGGGATTAAGGATATTCCAGGTGCACCTGCGGGCATGTACCGTGATGGGGGGATCATCGATTATCACTTCGATTTATCATTTCCTCATCAACAATCGTCAGATACATTAACTTTGTATCCACACTTTTATCCTAAACCGATAACGGGATGGTTTGATAAGTCTTTGAAAAAGCGTAAGCCTAATGTGAGAAATTACGATAATGTGGTGATGCTAGTCCCGAGTGCTGAGTTTGTAGCCAAATTACCTTATGGAAAAATACCAGACCGTACCGATTTTGAAAGTATGGATGCAGCAACACGGATCGCTTACTGGACAAAGGTTTTAGATGATTCAGATCAATTAGGTGACGCATTTTTGGACTTGGTAAATGATCAAAATATCGCCAGTTATATCAAACCTTTTGTTTTTTAATAAAAACCTTTGACAGGATAATCTTAATCCGTATAATTCACGCCTCTTCCAAAGTGATATCCGTCGAATCGTAGCTCAGGCGGGAGAGCGCCTCGTTGACATCGAGGAGGTCGGCAGTTCGATCCTGCCCGATTCGACCATTCTTTTTTAACATCAAAT
>JAQWNF010000022.1 GCA_029246415.1 Glaciecola sp. | reverse complement strand
AATTAACATTAATTCCATATAATAGATGTATTATACTTTGATTTACCGCACAATATCACTATATAAGTGTAAAGAATTTTTTATAAATAAGGTGTGTTGCTATTTTGTATATGTTTCCGCGTTCCCATCTTGTTCGTTTGGCGAGTTTATTGGTACTGATATGTAGTTGCTTTTCTGTACAATCAGCCACAATTAACGATCTCAATAAAGCCTATGTGTCGCTGCAGGCGCAAGATAATCGATCGCAACAAGCTGCGTTGCGTCAGGCTTTAGCTCAAGTCCTGGTTAAATTGTCTGGCAGTGATTCAGTAATTAAACACGAACAGTTTCGCTCATTATCTGAAAATGTGATGCAATATGTTACGTCAACACAGTTTGTTGAAGGCGATAATGAGCAATTGTTGGTTATTTTTAACCAAGATAAACTCGAAAAATGGGTTAAGCGTAACGGATTACCTCTATGGGGTGCACAGCGTCCAGAAGCATTGTTATGGTTTATTGAGCAAAATAATAACCAGCGTTTTCGCACGGTATTATCCGATGGAGAGAATAACGATACACTATCGTTACTAAATGATGCGGCGTTTAATCGAGGTGTTGAGTTTATTTTACCTATAATGGATATTGTTGATATCATTACAGTATCTGAAATTGATATTTGGGGACAGTTCATTGATACATTGCATATGGGAGCACAACGCTATAACACTCCCTATACTGTTAGTGTGAAGCTGCAACAATTGTCAGATAATACTTGGCAATTGGATTATTTTGTAAAATCCAACAATGAGCTAGAATTACACCAGATTTCAGATTCAAGCAAAGCCAAGGTTATAAACCAATTTGTGGTTCAATACGCCGAGCGGCAAGCGTCTCGCTATGCGTTGGATACGTTTAGATTTGTAGAAAACACGCAAATCCAGCAACAGATCAGAATAAATAATGTGTTAGATATTGTCGCACTATCGCAAATTGAAGCTTATTTAACGTCATTATCTATTGTAGAGAATGCGCTATTGTTAGAGCAGCGTGGAACGACGAGTACGTTTAATGTGAAGTTGTTAGGCCAACCACAACAATTACACCAAGTATTACTGCAGGGCAATCAAGTCGTCGGAATCACAGATCCTGAGGATGAATTAAACACTCGTTTATTCGAGTATTATTGGCGTTAATATGCAACTACCATTACCTATTGAATTACCCAGTTACCAAACGCTAGATAATTTTTACTTTGAAGACAACGAATTACTGCACGATGCATTAGTCAACTTGACGGTACATGCAGAGCAACCACATACACAATTATTATTGATCCACGGCGGTTCGCATTCAGGTAAAACCCACCTAGCGACTGCGTTATATCATAGTGCTTTGCAACAAAAACTGTCAGTTTGTTATCTCGATATGGCCGAGCTGTTTGCCCCTGAGATCCTCAGTGTCTATAACGCGATGCAAGGAGATGAAAATGCGGAGTCCATTTATATGGAGTTGTTGGCAAATTATGATCAACATGAGCTGTTAATTGTTGAAAATATACATATTGTTGCTGACCAAATCTCATTACAAATAGCGTTGTTTGATTTAATTAATCGTTGCATTGAGTCTAAAGCGTCTATGTTATTGACCAGTGCGTTAGGCCCAACTAACAATGAGTTTGAGCTACCTGATTTGCGCTCCCGCTTAACTTGGGGGCAAGTGTATCAGTTAGAAGGACTTAGTGATGCCGGTTTAGAAAAAGTCGTGACAGACTATGTTGCGATGAAAGGGTTGAACATGCAAGCTGCTGCGATCAACTACTTATTGAAGTTTACGGTTAGGGATATTGCTCATATACAAACGGTGTTGGGCAAACTTGATCAGCTTGCATTATCCGAACAAAAAGCTATTACCATTCCCTTGATCAAAAAAGCGCTAAGAATTTAATTCACTAGCGCTTATTTGGATTTTGATTACTTTTCTGTTGAAAGTAAATCTTTGTGCTTGTGGACATCCGGAACACGCGTATCAAGCAGTATCTGTTGATGCATTTGCTCTTTTGATCTTATCTGTGGCTGTTTCGCTGATTTAGCCGCACTGCCTAAGCTTAAGTTCTCAAACCAGGTATCACCGGCGATCATTAATTGTGGGGCTGGTAAGGTGGCTTGGATTGCCGCAGCATCAATTTCAGGTAATACACGGTTTACGGTAAACAACACTCGGTCTTGCAATGCAGGGTCGTTAAAACGATTACGCTGTCCCCATGTGACATTATAATCAGGGTTATCAATATCAGAAACGATCGCTATATCTGAATCAGCGTCGAGTCGGTATTTCATCATGAATTTTTCAAACAAGGTGGCGTAATCTTCACGTGTTGTGTAGTAGTTATAAAACCCAGTAGACAGATCCGATAAAAATAAATCTGTGACATCTTCTGCAGTGGTATTTCTTTGGCTGGTTGTTGCTGATTCACCACCAAAATTAACTTGAGCTAAGGCGTGCATTTCATCTGAACGTAATGGGTAGACGCTAGCTAATGCATCAGAGTCAGGATTTACCGAAGACATATTAATTGTTGCTAAAGGGCTTGTATTTAACGACAGAGAAGACCATCTGGCAGGTGGAAAGAAATCATTAGCGTGACCCAGTTCGTGATACATCAACCATGATATATCCGCTTCTAAATCCGCAAAATTACGTGAACCTCTTTCGACAACAGGGTAACTGCCCTGCGGATAATAATCATTATCTTTGACATAGCGCCATGGCATGATAAATTGTAATTCTGCACCAAACCCTGAACGATAATCTGGTATCTCATTTAACGTATCACGCTCTAATGGTGTTAACCAAAAGTTGTCCGCATCTAAATAAATAGCGCCGGTGACCGCCCAATAAAAAGACGGTCTAACTTCATACGAAATCACAATCGCTGTGACACCGCGTAAAAGGCGCAACATATCTGGACCGACAGCAGAGTCTGTTAAGTACTGACGAAAACGTTCTCCCATCCACGCGTGGGATACTAACACTCTATCCATAATATCATCGATAGAGGGGGTCATCGTTTGCATGCCTATCAGTGGTAGTTCACTAAAATTACATGAGCGGTTTATTTGATTCGTATAGACACAGCGTTCAACAGCTTGTGCATAAGGAGAATCAGGGGCAAATGCGAACATATTTTCGCTAACGATATTTTCTGAATAACGAGGGAAATAGCCATCATCATCATCAATTTCTGTATTGCGTACGCCTAGATAAACATCATCGCTTGATTGAGTATTATCACTAAAAGTCACAGTCGCTGTGAATTTTAGAATACTATCTTGAGACACTTCCGGTGCATCAAAAAATATGCGGTTTTCTTGTTCTTCTACATCGATAGCTTGAACACTATTAATACCTACTGCTTGTTCCCAAGCAACGGATTGAATGGTTTTGCCATTTAACGGGTCGACTCGAAATGACACGCGACCACGCTCTACGGCTGTATGATCGAGACGAATCGATGCATTAGGTGATTGATTGTCAACATTGAAGCTAAGGTTTGCAGAAGAAACCGAGCCACAAGAATTGTCTTGTACTGACGAACAGGCTCGTGCATCTACCGAAAAACTATAAGTACCAACAACTTTAGGGGTAAATCCAATGACGTTAGTATGATCGGCTATCAACTCGACGTCTGGACCACTAGTTTTAGTCCATTTTATGTCAATTAATTTGGCTGCGGTTGGGTGATGAATACCCAAACCAACATTTTGACCAACCGTGCCTTGAGTGTCACCGTAAAAATCGAAGCCATTATTACTACTGATTTTATTAATAGGGTCAGAGTTATTTGTCGTTGGGATGCTTGGTGAAGTAGGGCTATTAGTTGCATTATTACCACTGCCACCGCCACCACAACCCGCTAGCGTCAGGATTGTTGCTAATAGACTTGAACAGATTAAAGATTTTTGCATGGTTATTTACCTTCGAAACGCTGCTTTTCATCTTCCATGACTTGTTTTAATTTAGGGAGTGAATGACCTAGTTCTTGACCTCGTAACCGAGCATACATGCTACATCCAGTAAACATTATTACACTAAAAATAACTTCAATTAGGGCATACAACCATTGCTCTGGTATGGAATACCATGCAGTAATACCGTGCATTAAATACAATAACACGACAAAGCTAGCCCAAGCATGTGTATATGGCTTGCCCTTAACGATCCCGTATAATGGAAACACTAACGGTAATACATATAATAATAGTATGAATGTAACAGAATACTCAGTATTGGTGAGGGCAAAGTGCCAGATAATGACCCACGCGAGTAAACCAAAGTAGCCAACTAAGCTTAACGTTCGGTATAAAGCGGTTTTAGGTTGCATGTCGATGTCGTTATTCATTGGGTATATCCTGTAAAGCGATAGCTAAACGAGCCAAACGAGCGCCTTGCGCTAGTGCGAGAGTCTTTTCTGAGTGACTTAATTGAGTTTGCCCTTCGAGTGCAACATGTGTCACACCATAAGGAGTACCGCCTGTTTGTGTCGTGTGTAATTCGGCTTGTGAATAAGGTAAACCACACAGCACCATACCATGGTGTAACAGTGGGACCTGCATAGATAAAAGCGTGCTTTCTTGACCACCATGCATCGAACTACTTGAAGTAAATACACATGCGGGTTTATCTATTAATGCGCCACTGAGCCATTGAGCCGAACTTTGATCTAAAAAGTATTTAACCGCAGCGGCCATATTGCCAAAACGCGTAGGACTGCCTAGTGCTAATCCTGAGCATGCTGCTAAATCATCAACTGTTACATACGGTGGGCCTGATACAGGCACGGCAGGAGCTGTGTTATCAAGGTTATCCGACACTCGAGGAACTTGACGTAGCATAGCTTCGACACCTTCAGATTCAACGCCTTGGGCAATCATCTCTGCTAACAATTGAGTACTACCATGAGTCGAGAAATACACAATCAATACAGGGGCAATAGTTTTAGCTTTAGTCATATTGATAGCCTGTAGTTAAGCTTTAGGTAAAGAATTAATTAACACATTCACATTTTCTGGTGGGCGACCAATAATCGCTTTAGTGTCATTGGTTACAATTGGTCGTTCTAGCAATTTTGGAAATGCTACAATTGCAGCTAGCAAAGTGTCATTACTCGATTCTGAGTTTAATCCTGCTTGTGCAAATTCAGGCTCTTTTACGCGCATCATTTCGATTGCATTAGTCAAACCAAGCTGCTGCTGTAGAGTGGTTAATTCATCAATAGTCAGTGCCTCAGAAAGGTATAATCTGATGGTGTGAGCACTCTGGCTGTCTGTAATCAACGCTAAAGTTTGTCGAGATTTGCTACAGCGGGGATTATGATAAATTGTCAACACAGGTAATTTTTCCTTGGTCAAGATGATAAAAGTGTGAATAATGAAAGCAATATAAACTACTTGAACTGAATCAACAATGAATAAACAAAATCTGTTATTGCTTGGCGTTGCCTTTACTTCACTGTTTATTGGCGGCATGGTTTATCAACATCAACAAGCGGATTTTAGGAGTACCCAAGGCGACAGCTTTAAGTGGTCGACAATCCAAGAGCAAACCTTTGTTGTGAATTATTTTGCAGAATGGTGTGCACCTTGTTTAAAAGAAGTGCCTGAATTAAATGAGTTTGAAAAATGGACGAGCACGCAACCGAATGTTGAATTTATAGCGGTGAGCTATGATCCCTTGTCCGAACAAAAACTGAGCGAAATCATTACTAAATACAATATGCAGTTTCCAGTAGTGGGTCAGACAGGAAGTAATTTCCCAATTGCGGTACCTCAATATTTACCTGCAACATTTATTGTTAGCTCAGGTGAAGTTTCAAAGCCTTTACTCGGTGAGCAAACAGTTGAGAGTCTCATTCAAGCTGTTAAGGCTGTGCAGGCACAACCGTAATTATTAATACTACAAGTCAAACACACTACATATTGGCCATTTGTTGTTGGATGTCTCTAAATTGATTAATCCGCGCTCGAATACGCTGTTTAGTTAAAAAGTTATCAGCGTAGTTATACGCGAATTGTAATTCATCAATGGCTTTACCATAAATAGATAACAACTGATAAAACTCAGCATTCGCTTGGTGCATCAACATCGGTTGTTTCGATGCGGCATAAGCATCTGAAATTAACTGCTGTCCCAACACGTTACCTGGGTTAATCATTAAAAAGTCCTTTAACACCTCAATGGCTTGTTTTTGTTGACCCGATTTGTGTAACACATTAGCAAAATTAAGTGTCACAATTTCATTATTTGGCTGCTTTTGGGCCAAAGGAGCAAGCATAGTTATTGCTTGTTGAAATTCAGATTGCTCGAGATACACATCCGCTAAAGCATCTATATATGCAAGGTTTTCAGGCGATGTTGTCAATAACTGCTCTAATAAATTTTGGGCTTGGGCGTAGTCTTTATTGCGCATCAACGCGATAGCTAAGCCGTAATACAGATGCGTAGTTTGTTGGGTTATGCTTAATTTTGGTTGTTTGGCTGCTGAGTCATTTAACTTGAAATCCGGCAACAGTTTTTGAATGCGCGCGGTAAAATCGATGATGTTATGTTGCGCGGTATAGTAATAACGTGCTTCGATCCGTGCTTTTACGAGATCAAACATAAGACTATTACGTAACCGAGATTGCGGGAGGTTTTCAGCTCGGTTGCGGGCTTCTGCGACCCGGTTTAACGAGAGTGGATGGGTTTGTAAAAATGCAGGCGTTTGACTACTCCAACGCTTGCTTTCTAGCATACGTCCAAATATATCCGCTGCAGAAAATGGATCATAACCGGCATCAGAGAGTATTTTTATGCCAATCCGATCTGCTTCCTTTTCAAAAGTACGAGTATAGTTAATGTTACTCTGAATTGCTCCCGCATTTCCTGCACTAATTGCTGCAATACCGGCTTCAGGCGATGCCATTAATAAAATTGCACCACCAATCATAGATGCAATTTGTATTGGAGAAGTGCGTTCTTGGGCTTGCATTTTACGCACTATATGGCGCTGAGTAACGTGAGCAATTTCATGTGCAATAACTGACGCGAGTTCTCCTTCATCTTCTGTGGTGTAAATCAATCCGGTATGCACCCCAACATGTCCACCGAAAAAAGCAAACGCATTGAGATCTTGATTGTTGATCACAAAAAACGAAAAAGGGTATTTGGTGTTATCAGCGTGGATAACCAGTTTATTGCCTAGAGATTGAATGTATTCTTGCACAACAGGATCATACAACACGCCACCTTGACCGCGCAGCTGCGCATAAATCATTTTACCTATAGACAGTTCCTCTTCAATAGATAGCGTGTCAGCTCCAACCACCCCAATATCAGGTAGGGCGTTTTTATTATTTAACACTTGGGCACTAGCTGTGCTTGAGAGTAACAAGTAACTACATAAAAGTAATTTAGGAATAATGTTAATAACGAGGCTCCTCGGAAAAAAGATACAGCATATATAGCAGTGTTTTGTATAGAGTCGTGAATGTATTAATAGTTCAGTACGACGTGGTACATTGCACGCTTGTACTGCTAAGTTATTATATCTAAAGCGTAAAACAGACTAGAATTATCTATGTTTACACCTTACTATAGCAAGCATATAAATGTATAGCATCGACTAGGAAACTTATTACATGTTAGATTTGATCGGTAAATGGTACCGTAAAAAATTCTCTGATCCCGATGCGATGATGTTATTGCTACTGATCTTGTTTGTCAGTGCACTGATTTTCATTTGGGGCAATTACATAATGCCCGTTTTAGTGGCTATTGTATTAGCATATTTACTCGATAGTAGTGTGGATCGTCTAGAACAACAAAAAATGTCGAGAGCATTAGCAACATCGATTGTGATGGTATTGTTTGTTGGGGTAACCTTAGTTGGCACGTTAAGCTTACTGCCCACAATATCTAAACAAAGTGTAAACTTAGTCGAAGAATTACCTTTAATCTGGCAGGGCGGTCAATCGTGGCTATTAACACTGCCTGAAAAGTACCCTGAATTAGTGCAAGTTGAACAAATCAAATCAATGATGACACAAATAAATGATTCGTTAGTGAATTTAACTCAAGACATTATTAGTGTGTCTTTTGCATCATTAATTAGTGTTGGCGCATTATTAATTTATTTGATTTTGGTGCCGCTAATGATGTTTTTTATGCTTAAAGATAAGCCTATCTTTATGGCTAACGTTTCGTACTTACTGCCAAAAGAACGCCGCCTAATTACCCAAGTCGGCCGAGAAATGAATATTCAAATAGGGAATTATATTCGTGGCAAGGTTATTGAGATATTAATTGTTGGTGCAGCATCGTGTATCGCGTTTGTATTGATGGACTTGCGCTACGCTATTTTACTCGGTGTGTTGGTCGGGTTTTCAGTGTTAATCCCGTATATTGGTGCTGCTGTTGTCACCATACCCGTCGCGTTTGTAGCCTTATTTCAGTGGGGATTCTCGGCAGAATTTGGTTATCTAATGTTGGTGTATAGCATTATTCAGGCAGTAGACGGCAACCTAATTGTCCCAATTTTATTCTCTGAAGCGGTTGCACTACATCCATTGTATATCATAGTAGCTGTACTGTTTTTTGGCGGTATATGGGGCTTTTGGGGCGTCTTTTTTGCTATACCACTAGCAACATTAGTAAAAGCACTAATCACGGCTTGGTCGAATGATGATGGTGAACCGATAACAGAATAAATGTTTATGAGGCTTAGTGTAACAACTTAACGCATAAAGTTGTACCAAGCCTCATTGTCTTAAACAGTGCACGTACACTCTCATACACTGAATACAATATTACTTACTGTTTAAATAATCTAATACCACTTCGTGGTGATCTTTAGTTTTGAATTTATCAAACACATGCTCAAGATTGCCTTGCTCATCAATAAGAAAACTAGTGCGTACCACGCCCATATTTTCTTTACCCATAAACTTCTTCAATTGCCACACGTTATATTTTTCACATAACGCATGCTCTTCATCTGCCAGCAGACTAAAATTCAATTCCTGCTTGTTGATAAAATTTGTCAATTTCTTTGGTGTATCTGGGCTAACACCTAACACAATGACGTTTAATGCATCCAACTCGGCTTTGGTATCACGCAGGCCTTGTGCTTGAATAGTACATCCTGGTGTACTTGCTCGAGGATAAAAATACAGAAGGACTTTTTTGCCAAGTAAATCTGTTGAGTTGACGATTTCACCATGTTCATTTGGTAAAGAAAAAGACGGAGCAGGGGCTCCAATTTGTAATGTACTCATTAATCACTCCAAGTAGTTTGATGCGTATCGGTAATGGTGGCATCTAACGATAACGATGTTAAAAATGTCTTTGTGTTTACAATAAATTCTTCAATGATAACGGCATCAGGAACCGTTAATACAATTTTACAGCGCACGCACTCTAATTGCGTATCAGGATCAGTGAAAGTTTTTTGACGTAATGCACTGATAGAAGCGTGTTGTTCATGAAAAAACACAGTGACATCACCAAGTAAACCTTGAATATCTTGTCCTGAAAACTCAATGTTAATCAGATGCGCAAGATGTTGTTTTTCATGATGCTTTGTACGTTTCATCATCGCAAGAAGATCAAGCGTTTGGCATAGAGTAGGGATGGCCAGTTCAAAGCGTGTGATGGCTGCTTGTGAGCCTTCAATGATCATTGTTAAGGATAATTCTTGACCAAATATAGCTTGGCGACTATCCAAAATATTACAACTTGCATCATTCACCGTAGTGGCAATAGTACTGAGCAGACCAGGTTTATCTACACCTAAAAAATTGATAATTAATTGTTGAGACATACGTCATCGCCGTCGTTTTATTAATATTATAAGGTCAGTATAAAAACAGTTTAGGCATCAGAGCAACGGATTTTTATAAATTTGGACGATTGTACTATTGTGTAAAATCACGTAAATGCTAGACTGCGAGGGTTTTTTAGATTGGAGTAAGTATGTTTAAAGGTAGTTTTGTTGCACTCATCACCCCGATGCTTGCAAATGGCGATGTTGATTATCCATCGTTAAATCGTTTAGTCGAGTTCCATATTGCCGCGGGCACAGATGGGATTGTATCTGTTGGTACCACGGGTGAATCTGCAACATTATCTTTTGAGCAACACGTCGATGTGGTTAAAGCTACCGTTGCAGCCGTAAAAGGCCGCTGTAAAATAGTGGTTGGTAGCGGAGCAAACTCAACCGATGAATCGTTATTTTTACAAAATGAAACTCAAGACTTAGGTATTGATGGATTTTTAAGCGTTGTTCCTTATTACAACAAACCACAACAACGCGGCATGGTTGCGCATTTTACTGTGCTAGCTGACGCAGCCAAAGTACCGGTTGTTTTATATAATGTTCCTGGACGGACTGTCGCTGACATGCTCCCAGAAACTGTCGCAATATTAGCTCAGCACCCCAATATTATCGGCATCAAAGATGCAACAGGGGATATGCAAAGGTTAAAAGATACGCAATCATTAGTTCCTGCGGATTTTTTGATTTTAAGCGGTGATGATGCAACGGGATGTGAATTCATGAACCTAGGTGGACATGGTGTTATTTCGGTAACGGCTAACATTGTACCTAAACAAATGAAAATGATGTGTGATGCTGCATTATCGGGTAATATAGCAGCATCAAAACAGATTGATGACAGCATTGTTCGACTGCACACGGATTTATTTATTGAATCTAATCCGGTTATCCCTAAATGGGCATTGTACAAGATGGGGTTGATTAGTTCGCCTGAGTTACGTTTACCTTTAGTGCATGCGGAACTTTCTAGCCAATCGCTTATCGAACAAACATTAAAAGATTATCAGTTGCTTTAGATTATTATTAATCAAGCTAAATTAAAGGTCAGGAATGAATAAGAGCCTCATTGTCACAGCTTTATCCGTATGTTTACTTTCAGGATGTGCATCCAAAGTGGAACGTCGTATAGCGTCCGGTTCAACCGACTATGCAACGTTGCCAAACGTTACAACCACCAAAGTACCAGCAGAATTACAACAACCAGTAGTAGCTCCTGATTATGCTATTCCTCAACTTGAGACTAGTCCTGATGCCATATACGGTCGAAAATTACCGGTAGTATCACCATCATTGGTGCTTCCTCTTGCGCGTGGAACTTATATTACGGAAGAGCTCACTGACACATCGGTCATTTTTGATAAGCTCGATACCGATTTACGTGTTGAAGAGCTGGTTATGTTGCACATTGATGCGCATCTCAGCCGTGCAGGCATTGCTTACACTCAGCCAGAGCTGAATGAACAGCGTATAGTTACCGACTGGATTGTGACCTACGAAGATGCTGATGCATCTTGGTATGATTTTACTACAGCATCAACTGAAGTAGGCCGCCGTTTTGAATTACTCATTAATCCAGCTGCTCACGGACGAAGTGCAACCTTAACGGTTAACCTTATCGATTTAGTTGTCGCCAATGGTGCAGATATATCTGAGACTATTGATCCTTTCATCAAACGCGACTTTGAAGTTCAAATGATAAATGCTGTTATTCAACAGTTCGCTTCACAACAAATCCAAGACGACGAAAACCGTATTGCTCAAATACGTTCTGGCATTAATTCGGAGTTAGGGTTTGATGCTAATGGTGATTCAGCTATTATTATCAATGCCCAATACGATATCACCTGGCCTAAATTTCAGTTAGTCCTGAGAAAACTTGGTTTTGATGTCAAAGATCTCGATAAATCAACAGGGTTGTTGTTTGTTAAGTATCAAGGTTTAGATGAATCTTGGATCAAAGGTTTATTCGGCTCCACTAAAGAACTACCTTTAGAAAAAACCGATTACCGCATCTTGATAAAAAAATTGACGGATGAAAAATCGTCGGTGACCTTCATGGATGATCAAAGTAAGTCCCTTACTCCTTTATTAGTATCTGACATTTATCCTGCATTTGCAGAAGTGTTGGGTCAAAACGAATTAGACATTTAAACTTAGGTTATATTTCATGCAAAAAAAAGATGAATTGTATCGCGGTAAAGCTAAAACCGTTTTTTACACTGACGATCCACAACTATTAATTCTTGAATTCAGAAATGA
>JAQWNF010000021.1 GCA_029246415.1 Glaciecola sp. | reverse complement strand
TATATCAGGAAGATCATCCAGTAACGATGCAGTGGCTTTCGACATATGTTCTGGCTCTGGCTCTGGCTCTAGCTCTAGCTCTGTAGAAAATGTGTCATTAGCTGTCGTGATGTCATCATTTATTTCAGATAAATCACCATCATTTAATAATTCTTCAAGCACGTCTTCGGTAAGTGCTTCTTGCATGTCCACTTCAGCATTTAACTCATCGAGTAATTCATCTGCTAACGCATCTGATTCATCAAGAATAATGTCATCAGAAGCAGCACTTTCATCAACTAACTCAGCCAATATTTCGTTGGTTAATTCGTCATCCAAAATATCTGAATTATCAGATTCTGATTCATAATTTGGCTCTGACCCCATTTTATCATCATCATCAGAGAGTGACTCACCTAACATGCCTTCCATCATCTCAATTTGCTCAATCTCATTGAGTAAATCGTCGACTGTTGAGTCAATATTTTCACCTTGCATAGAAATTTCTAAATCGAGGTTTGCGACATCGGCTTCACTTAACCCTGCGTCTTCGTCGATATCGAGCGTATCGGGTAGTGCTGATCGGGAAAGTTCGTCAGCTAGATCTGCCAGTTCATCAGGGATCTCGTCCTCATCCGGCGCATCGCTCACTTCATTTTCAGGTGACGAAACGGGTTCTGGCACGACTTTTAAGACAGGTTTGCCTTTTGGTGCCTCTGGCGCTAGTTGTTCTAGCTCACTTTGTGCTTCTTCGGTTACTTCCTCTAATAAAGAATCAATATCAAAATCGTCATCCGTAACGCTATCTGAAGCCGGTTCGATTAACTCTTCATTTAAAATATCGTCAATATCATTGGCAACATCAATAGCTTCGACAATTGTGTCATCATCACCCGTTAGTTCAGAATCCGATGTTAAATCTGCAGAGCCAAACAATTCATCTAGTGCGCTTTGATCTAGCTCACCTGATGATTCCTCAAAATCAATATCTTCGATTTGATCACGTAGCTGCTGTTCTAAATCATCCGTTTCAGTAAACACATCTTCGGCTAGCACATCATCTAGAGTCGTGTCATTGTTGTTTTCAGCAAGTGCTTCACCTAACAGTTCATCGCCTAAGAAATCTTTATCTAAAAGTTCTTCTCCTAACAGGTCTTCTCCTAGTAAGTCCTCGCTGAGTAGCTCCTCACTGAGTAAATCGTCACTAATCAGTTCGTCATTCAATAATTCTTCGGTTAACGCATCATCGACAGCACTACCATCTTCTATATCAGCATCATCCTTGTCTATAAACAAACTATCGGCTTGAACTTCAAGGTCAGCTTCCGATAACTCAATAATATCGGGTGCAACTTCATCTACGTTATCAAGAGGTGCTACAGGAACGGCATCTGTTGCTTTTGGTGTCCGCGCGAACAACCACATGCCTAATGCAATTAATGAAATTAAGACAATGCCAGACACTGACGCAATCAGCACCATAGGTTCTTTTAAAAGGGTTTTAATGTCATTAAAAAAGGTACTTGCAGGCTCGGATTGATCGAGTAAATTAGCTTGTTGCAACAATGTATATAATTGAGCTTGGAGTTCAGCTTGTGCATCGAGTTGTTCCTGCACATCACCATCGACCTTATTGGAGAGCGATGCCAATTGTTGCGACACTTTTTGTAGTTGTTCTGATAATAATTGATTCTCGTCTAGCAACACTTGAATCGTTTCAAGTGACACAGCATATTGGTTTTTCAATTCGTTGAGAATTTGCAGTTCATTAGATGTTAATGATTGTTGGGCAACAAAACCCTCAAGTTTTTCTGCTGAATTAGCATCGACTACTTTAGCTATAGGAGGCGCAACAGAGGTTGATGTAACCGATGTGGGCGGCGTTGCAGCTTGCGGAGATATAGACTCAGACGACGGTTCTGGTGTAGATATCACATTCGGGCTGTCAGTTAAATCAACATAACCAACGGCATCTTCATCACCTTCAATTTTGGCTCGAGCCATTTCCAAATTGATCGCCGCAACAAAATCAGGCGATGGCAATTCAAGCATGGCATTATCGAGTAATTGGTTAACATTGTTATCTTTAAATGCCTTTGGATTCAAGACATAAATGCCGTACATCACAGGATACAAAGATGCAGGACGGTCAGCGGCAAATTCAGAGGAGTTGCGATAATCTCGTGCAATGCGCCACAATGTGTCATTGGTACTTACCGGACCAAAAATAACGTCACTGATTTCTGCGGTACGTTGAGTACCTGATTCGCCTCGTAGTTGCACGCGTTGAAACTCGCCAGCAACAACCAAAGCACTCCCGAAGATGGAAGTAACAATCAACAGGAGGAGCGCAATTTTCTTCATGCATGTTCCAAAATATCGTTAGCCTAGTTATTGGGTTATCGGCCAAACTTTAGAATAAAAAAGTTTTATGAAACAATAGCATAAAAGCCCGTTTGAAACGAGCTTTTATCTTACGTCGAAATTGCAGAGGGTCTTACAAGAAATCTTTAACTAAGGTTTCTGCAATTTGCACACTATTGGTCGCCGCACCCTTACGGATATTATCAGATACTACCCACATGTTAATCCCATTTGGATGAGAAATGTCGTTACGAACACGACCCACATGTGTTAAATCATTGCCACTAGCACTGCATACTTGTGTCGGGAATTCTTCGCGATCATCATATAACTTGATACCAGGCGCATTAGCTAATAACGCTTTGACGTCTTGCGCATCAATCGGCGAACGAGTTTCAATATGAATCGCTTCACCATGACCATAAAATACTGGAACACGCACCGCTGTAGGGTTAACTAAAATCGTCTCGTCACCTAAAATTTTGCGCGTTTCCCACACCATTTTCATTTCTTCTTTGGTGTAATCATTATCCATAAACGCATCAATTTGCGGGATCACATTAAATGCGATTTGACGTGAAAAGTTACCCTTTGTCACTTCACGTGCATTTAATAAATCAGCAGTTTGAGTCGCTAGACCCTCCATCGCTTCTTTACCTGCACCTGAAACTGACTGATAGGTACAAACGTTAATACGCTCGATACCCACAGCATCATGAATAGGCTTCAACGCCACCATCATTTGGATAGTTGAACAATTAGGGTTAGCAATGATATTGCGATTTCTAAAATCAGCTAATGCGTGTGCGTTAACTTCTGGTACCACTAATGGGATATCAGGTTCGTAGCGATAGTGAGACGTGTTATCGATGACGATACACCCTGCTTCCGCTGCAATTGGCGCAAATTTTTCAGATACACTTCCACCAGCAGAGAAAAAACCAAATTCTGCTTGCGTCCAGTCAAATGTATCGGCATCTAATACTTCAATCTCTTTGCCCTTAAAGTTAATCGTACCACCGGCTGAACGGCTTGACGCTAAAGGAAATAATTGATTGATAGGAAATTTACGCTCAGCGAGTATATCCATCATAGTTTGACCTACAAGGCCAGTCGCGCCTAGAACGGCAACATTAAATGCTTGTGACATGGTAAAAAATAATCCTTAAACAGGTTATAGCGATGTGGCATTAAAGCCCAACGCGGACAAAATTAACTGTGTTGGTTGATGCGTGCATGTAATTTGTAACGTATCAAACTCGCGGCGTACCGATGCATCAAGCTGATACTTAGGATCGCGGTATTGCTTTCGCAACTGCGCGAAACAGTCGGATTGTGACATGTTCGACACAAATTGGCTATGATCATATGCTATATCATATATCGTAGCGACTAATAGTCTAAGCGATTCAATGGTTAAACACTCATCGGAGCAGACCATTTGCTGAGTGGCATCAGGTAAATACTCGTGCATTTTATGTACCGCAGGCTGATTAACCTGTTGCGCTAACCATTCATATAACATGAACGTACCCCGAGTTTTCCCTTCTAGACTATGCCCAGCGATATGTGGGGTTGCAATTAAACAATGTGCAATTAATGGCTTTAGTATGTCAGGTTCATGCTCCCACACATCTAAAATTAAGGTTGGGGCTAAGCCTTGCTCAGCTAGTTGCAACAATGCTTTATTATCGATGACCTCGCCTCGTCCTGCATTGAGTAAAATCTGTCGCGGTGAAAGCTGAGCGAGTACTTGCTCATTAAATAAATGTAATGTTGGATGAGCGCCCGTTTTCACTAACGGTGCATGCAAACAAATAATGTCACAAGCCACAATCGACGCTAAATCATCCCATTGTGGTTGCTGCTCGGCTTCTGCTCGGGGGGGATCATACGCATGGACCGTCATCCCCAACGCACTAAACTTGGCGAGCACTCGTCGCCCTACTTGCCCTAACCCAACTACGCCTACCGAAAAACCAGAGAGCACATCGTACGAATCCGACAATTGAATATCACCACGAGTTAGTAGCGCATGTAAAATACCAGCCAGCGCATATTCAGCAACCGATTCTGCATTACAACCGGCCGCTACATATGTAGCAATATCAGCGTTATCAAGTGCATCGAGATCTAAATGATTATAGCCAGCGGTCGCAGTGGCTAAATACTGACATTGACTTAGCTGCGCGACCCTCGACGCATTCACTTTAGTCGTAGAGCGCAACAATAACGCATTGACCTGATTTAACTCTTTTTCACTAATCGTTTGATGATTAAAAGCTTGTGCTGTACCTAGCGAGGGAAACACTTCTGCGGCAAATGGCATATTATCATCATATAAAATATTCAAGACCAACACTCCAACAACGCCTTGGTGACAGCTTCAGGCGCTTCAATTTGAGGGTAATGCCCGACATCTAATGCAAACGTTTTGGCATTAGGTAACAGGCGTATAAATTCATCGAGCATATGCTGACCGGAAATAGGATCGTGCACACCATTGATGAATGCCAAGGGGATTTTACTGTTTACCAATGCATCTTGCCAGCGTTGTGCAAATACTGCTCGCTCATCGATATAGCCCAACACACTTGGTATCACACGACGTCCGTCATGCGACAACAGTAACTGCCAAAGATCATCGATTAATGTTTCACTTGGCGGGGTTGTCGGCCCAAATATTTGGGTGAAACTCTTGTACAGTGTGCGTTTATTCATCAATTTAGCGACAATCGCACCTAATGAAGATTTGAGGAGCTTTTGTGTAAATAACGGTTTATGCAAAGCGGCAAACAAGCCACCATTTAAAAATGTAACAGACTGCAATGCAACAGGTAGCACTGTAGTTGAATGATTATCTGCAGATTTAGCGGAGTCAGAGTCAGCTGAATTAGTTAATGCAGCTTGACTGCGTTCGACTAATTCTTGTGCTACTGATACGCCATAATCATGGGCCACCACATGACAAGAGTGAATACCTACAGCCTGCATATGTTCAAGCAGCACGCATACCGCATCGGTTTGTTGTTGCAATGAATATTGATGTGGATAAGGTTTATCGGAGATGCCAAAGCCTAAGAAATCCATCCCTATACAAATATGAGAATCCTGTAAGGCTTGCCATTGGTAATGCCAATCATAACTAGCACTAGGAAAGCCATGTAAAAAAAGTATAACCGGTTTATCGATTTCAACAGGTTTATCATTAGAGGAGGTAAGCAGCAGTGAAACAGGACTAAAACAGCCTATATGCCACTGCTCAAATTGAATATATTGCGCTTGAGCTTGGTACTCCCGAAGTGCAATGCTGTCCATTAGGCTCTAAACCCAGGGTAATCACGATCCAGCTTACGTAAAATACCCGGCCATGCGAGTTGCCCGCCTGATGATTTTAACACCGCATCAGCTTGAGCTTGGATCCCCGCCAGTATTGCATCTGGGACTTTAATGAGATTTTGTCCAGTGCCTTGGGCCATCAGTTGCGACTCAGCTGCACGCTGCATAATGTACATAAATAAAAATGCATCGGGGATAGTTTTAGCGCAAGTTAACAAGCCATGATTGTGTAAGATAAAGAAATTATTCGAACCTAAATCAGCGACTAAACGCTGCTTTTCGTCGGCATTGAGTGAGACCCCTTCATAATCGTGGTAAGCCAATGAACTTAGTGGAAACAACGATGCCTGCGAAAAAGCTTCCATACCATTTTCTAAAATGGATACAGCCACTCCCTCATTGGTATGTAAGTGCAATACACAATGCGCGTCATCTCTTGCCTCATGCACTGCCGAATGAATATTAAAGCCAGCAGGGTTAATTTCATAATCACTTTCTAGAACTTTATTGCCTGCTAAGTCAACCTTAACCAAGCTAGAAGCTGTCACTTCTTCAAACATCATTCCGTAAGGATTTATTAAAAAATGTGCATCGGGACCTGGCACTCGCGCAGAGATATGAGTAAAAATCAAATCATCCCAGCCATAATGTGCCACCATCCGATAACAAGCAGCGAGGTCTACACGAGTCGCCCATTCTTCTTTTGAAACAATATCTTGCACTGACTTACTCATAGCAATATCCTTTTATCATTATAAAATTTTACAATAATTTAACGTATTACTTATGCAAAGCCAATAACTTCAATGCGTTTATCTATCACTTTTTTTAATATGAGTTTATAAATATTTAACCTTTATAACGCTGCATCACTAATGTCGCGTTCGTACCACCAAAACCAAAGCTATTTGACATGATAGTGTCAATAGATTGCTCACGAGTTTGAGTCACGATATCTAACCCTTTAGCTGCATCATCTAGTGTTTCAACATTAATTGACGGCGCAATGAAATCATTTTCCATCATTAAAATACTAAAGATAGCTTCGTTAACCCCAGCAGCACCCAGTGCATGGCCTGTCATCGCTTTGGTCGCACTAATTGCTGGTGATTTTTCACCGAATACTTCTTGGATCGCTTTAAGCTCTTGTACATCACCTACTGGCGTGGACGTTCCGTGAGTGTTTAAGTAGTCAATCTCGCCTGTTACATTTTGCATCGCCATTTGCATACAACGCACCGCGCCTTCACCAGAAGGAGCAACCATGTCATAACCGTCAGAGGTTGCACCGTAACCAACAATTTCAGCATAAATATGTGCTCCACGCGCTAACGCATGTTCAAGTTCTTCGACTACGACCATGCCACCACCACCAGAGCTAACAAACCCATCACGGTCTGCATCATAAGTGCGCGAGGCTTTTTCTGGCGTGTCATTATATTGTGAAGACAACGCACCCATCGCATCAAACTGACCCGATAGCGCCCAATGAAGTTCTTCACCACCACCGGCAAAGACCACATCTTGCTTGTTCAATTGGATCATTTCTAAGGCATTACCGATACAGTGCGCTGATGTTGCACAAGCAGATGAAATCGAATAGTTCACACCTTTAATTTTAAACGGCGTAGCTAAACAAGCTGAAACTGTGCTGCCCATGCAACGAGTCACCATATAAGGACCAACACGACGCACACCTTTGTTGCGAATGATATCCGCTGAATCTACTTGATGCTGAGACGATGCACCGCCAGAACCAGCAATAATACCAGTACGGATGTTAGAAATTTGCTCAGGTGCTAAACCTGAGTCTTCAACAGCTTGCTGCATAGCAATGTAAGCATAAGAAGCGGCATCACCCATAAAACGTAATTGTTTACGGTCAATATGTTCACTTAAATCAAGGTCTACTTTACCCCAAACTTGGCTGCGTAATCCCATTTCCTTAAACTGTTCAGAAAATGTGATACCTGATTTACCAGCACGTAATGATTCAGTAACTTCTGTTTTGTTGTTACCGATACTTGATACGATACCTAATCCAGTGATGACTGCTCTTCTCATGATATTCCTTAACTAATTGTGTAGGACTGTTTATACGTCTAAATAAAACGTTATTTGGTGCCCAAATTTAATGCACAGCATTGTACGCCAGTTTATTAATTTAACTGGTCTGATATTATACGCTTCTCAGTATATTTACTTACAGGTTCAATGTGAAGCTTAGCCATGCACAAATCAGCTTTAAATCATCAGGTACGCCCGTTGCTGATTATTTTTCCGATGTTTATTTCTTAGACGCTCACGGCTGCGCAGAAACGGACTATGTATTTATCGAACAAAATGATTTGGTCAATCGCTGGTCACAATTCGAACTATCCGACTCCCCTAGTCAAAATGTATTTGTGATTGCAGAAACAGGCTTTGGCTCCGGGTTAAATTTCTTTCAAACCCTACACCATTACTCTCAGCTCCTAGCACAAGGTAAATCTCTGCCTCGATTACATTTTTTATCGACTGAAAAATTTCCAATGACAGTTGCCGATTTACAACAATCCATTGCTGTATATGCGCATTTATCGCAGTGGGTTGACGAACTAGTGGCACAATATCCCATGGCATTAGCGGGTTGTCACCGGATGCATTTGTGTAATGGGTTAGTCACTTTGGATTTATGGTTAGGCGATATCCACGATACATTGCCACAATGGCTCAATGAACATAATGGCTTGGTAGATGCGTGGTTTTTAGACGGATTTGCGCCAAGTCGAAACCCAGACATGTGGAATGAAGCGCTGTTTACGCAACTTGCTCGTTTATCTAAACCCAATGGCACATTAGCAACATTTACTGCTGCCGGTTTAGTCAAGCGAGGGTTGGTCAAAGCGGGCTACTCATTAACCAAAACCAAAGGCTTTCGCTATAAACGAGAGATGATCCGTGCCACATTTACAGACGAATCGGCTCGTGTACCCACTCAACAAGCGCACAGCATGCCGTATTACGCGCGCCCCGCTCAGCCTTCATTGCAACATGTCACGATTTTAGGTGGTGGTATTGCTGCAGGTTGCTTGGCGTATATCCTTAGTCAACACGACATAAAAGTCACAATACACTGTCAAGATAGCGCATTAGCACAAGGTGCTTCAGGTAATGATTTAGGTGGTTTTTATCCACAACTCAATGCCCAAGCAAGTACCGCTAGCCAAGTACATGCCGGTAGCTTTGTCTATGCCCGACGCTTTTATGATGAATTACTGGCTAACGGGGCTGAATTTGGTCATAGTTGGTGCGGGGTATTACAAGTTGCATTTAATGATAAAGTACAAGCACGCCAACAAAATTTAATCGATAAACAATTATGGCCAGAGAGCTTGATACAGGGTATCAACGCCAATCAAGCAGCTCAATTAGCACAAGTGGACTTACCTTACCCGGCATTGTTAATCCAACAAGGAGGCTGGATCAGTCCACCGCAATTAGTTAAATCCCTATTTACACTGGCACAGCAAACTGGTCACTGTAAGGTGATAACGCAATCTACATTGCGTGCTGATGACATCTTGCGTATTACGAATGATCCCTCTCAAGCGATTATCTACGCAACGGGTGCCGATTCTGCGCAGCTCCCCATTCCCCCTCTACCCTATCGTTTAGTACGAGGCCAAGTTGAGCGCGCGCCAGCAACACCACAAAGCGCAGCGTTACAAACCGTGTTATGCCATAAAGGTTATTTTACGCCTGCTGTAGATGGTGTGCATGCACTAGGTTCAACCTATGTAAAAGACGATGTGAACTGTGAGTATCGAGACTCCGAAGCACAACTTAATTTGGCGATGCATCAAAATAGTCTGCAAGAATGCGCATGGATCCAAGCTATGCCGCAGCCAAACTCAGGTAGAGCCGCGATCCGTTGTTCTACGCCAGACCATTTACCGCTAGTTGGTGCGGTACCAGATGTGCACCAACAATTGCTTGATTTTAATCAGCTATATCAAGCCAAACCTGCACATACCTACCCTCAAGCTCAAAATGTAAAAGGACAATATGTGCTGACTGGATTAGGCTCTCGTGGATTAACTACCGCGCCATTGATGGCACAGTTGTTAGTATCACAATTACTTGGCCAGCCCCTTCCTGTGACGCAACCTGTCGCCAATGCACTCAACCCTAATCGCTTTTTGATCCGAGATGGGATCCGTCGATTGGACTATTTGGCTCGATTTGCGGCAATTGATCCACAATAAAACGCGGGATCAACACATTTGCACTGGTCAAAATCGATTGGTTTTGCATATCTACAATGCGGGCATGGACCTTTAATCCTGATGGACTTGGAATAATAGTCCCAGTCAACACCGCATCAAAATCTTGGGCCTGATGACTTAAATAATAATCAAATACTGTATCGCCTTTACTTGATTGCTCGATACGATTAGTCACTTTATGTTCGATAATATGATAGCCAACCCGCTGACCTTCTTGCATTAAATATTCAGTAATATGCTGACCGAGTAACGTAACATTCGTTAAAGCTTGATCAAACTTAACGAAGTTAACCACTGCGATAGATTGTCGCGCTAAGCTAGTCGGTGCATTGTGCTGTAATGCCATGAATAATCGATTTACGTAAGCGTCCACTTGTGTATAGGTAAATTGCGTTTTGTACATAGGCAATATAACCGAGTCACTCAGTGGTGTTATAGCGGTTGTTGTTGCAAGCGGTGATGCGGTTGTTTCTGTAGCAATAGTATCGAGCTTCGCTGACTCGCTTGATTGAGCCTTACTAGTAGATTCAGTGTTTGCTTGAGTTGTTTGTTGCGCCCAAGGTGTCAGGACAGATGGCAGACTAGCGCACCCTCCTAAACCAAGAGATACGCTCAAGCATAGGCTAAGTGAGATAATGCTATTTTTCATTTTATGTGGATCCTTCCAACAAATTTAAGACTATCGTTAGTTTTGCGAAGATAAACCTAATAAATCCAAGTGTTCGCCAATGACGTTTTCGTAAGATCCCATCACCGCATTAGCAATATGCTCAGGGATCAAGGATTGTGCGCTGGCGACTATGTGTTTTGAACTGACATCGATGACCCGAGCATTGATTAATACACCACCATGATGTAGGGCAAATGTGCCTGTCAAAATATAATCCATGGGTACGTCAATATTCAGATCTTCATGATCGCGTGACAAATAAAAATCACCTTGTGACGTCACTCGAATAAAACCTGTTGATTTAAAATCCACCACTGGAATTCGGTATTGATGAAATTCATGCTTAAAACCTTCCGCCATTTGTAGCGCCATGACATTTGATTGATTAAGATCGCTATCAAGCCAAGCAAAATGGGTCACTCCCAATGGCGTTTGTGGCGTAATATTTTCCATATTTGCGACTAAATCTTGGGTCAAATTACGCACATAATCGTTGATGGTATATAACAGTGCGTCGGGCTTTTTTGCTGCGACGGGAAGATCAGCCAGCACATCGACTTCAGCAATCGTATGCGCTTCAGCTAGAGGATCTTCAGCATCCATATGGATATCAGCAGGGTATTTTTCGGGAGCGTCAGTATCTGATGACAGCGGCGCATCATCAGCATATCGACCAACAGGAATGGAAGGCCCTTGTGTCAATACACAACCTGAAAGAGTCACAACACTAATTGAGACAATAATAAATATGAGTAATTTTTTAGGCATAACGTCCTCGACTTAACACCGTACTTTTTTGTCCTGTTGTTGTGCATGCTTGCATTACATATAAAAGGCAAAATTTTGCCATGGCTTGTGCCGATGACTGGCACATGTTTACCATTGTTTATAAATAAATTAGGACAAAATACGATGTTGTGGTTATTGCAATAGTATCCATACTTAATGAATAGCAATTGCCGTACCAACCGAGCTGAGGTGGTAGATTTGATTCGGACACTCTAGATAAGAGATAATTCTCAAAACTGGAGTGCATTATGAATGCTAGAAAAAAATATTCAAAAGAATTTAAGTTAGACGCTATCAGCCTAGTGGTTGATCAGAAGTTCAGTCGA
>JAQWNF010000013.1 GCA_029246415.1 Glaciecola sp. | reverse complement strand
GACTTACTTCACAGCAGGCGTTAAAGAAGTACGCGCTTGGACAGTACCTGTAGGCGCAACGGCTCCAAACGGCGCTGGCGTGATCCACACAGATTTCGAAAAAGGCTTCATTCGCGCTGAAGTCATTGCTTATGATGACTTCATCGAATTTAAGGGTGAGTCTGGTGCTAAAGATGCCGGTAAATGGCGCTTAGAAGGTAAAGATTATATCGTTAAAGATGGCGATGTGATCCACTTCCGCTTTAACGTTTAAGCAAAAGCGAAAAACACTCAACGCTCTTCCACGCTCAACATCAGCGTTGATACAAAAAAGCGAAATACTGTCATGGTATTTCGCTTTTTTAATAACTTGTTTTTCGATTCACTATTTTTTAATTATTCATCTCAATCTGCGTATACATAATACAAACAAGCCTAATACCCAAAAGCTTAAACTTCCTCCTGATGAAGGCGTTCTTATTAAAGTTGAGTCATTATTTGTGTTGCTGTTGTTATTGCTGTTTGTATTATTTGTTGCAGTTGCCACACTCAACACAATATTATTAGTTACAGTTAATGCGGGAACAGCATTATCATTTACTTGCAATGCCATATCGACAGAACTACCCGAAACAGCACTAGGTTCAAACGATACACTTAGACCATCACTGCTGACTGTTTGACTTGATACTGATGCACTACTCCATGAATAAACATGATCATTAGTCCCGTCTGTGTCATTCACCGTGGCAGTAATAGTAACAGTTCCTGCTGTCGGATCAATTTGCGTAATCGTTGTATTATTTTGCATGGCCAATACATTCGTAATCACAGGTGTTGCATTGACCGGAGTTACTACCTCATTATCTGATGCTTTACTGAAATAAATATTATCTAAAAAAACATCACCATTACCTACAACTTTTATTTGAAATGTATTACTTAAATCTACGACATTGGCATATGTACTTAATGGAATAGCAATTCGCTGCCATGAACCTTGCACTACATCCATTACATGAGGAGTTTCTTGAGGGCCGGGGCTAATTAAAAACAACTCTAAGCTTTGTGCATTCGCCGTCCAATAATCTAAATGAATAAAATCATAAGTAGAGACATCTTGCTTGTTATCACCATAATCAGTACCTTGATAATCTAACCCGGCATATTTAAGTACCGTATTGCCTTCGACCTGTACCTGAGAAACTTGAGTCGCTTGGTTCCAGTTAGGGTTATAATCAATCGTGTCAATGTTGTTATATGCATCACTAAATAGTGATATGACGTCGCTTGCATTATGAGTTGGTGCTAATGGCGCAGTATCAGGGCTGACAGGAGTAGGTGTGGTTATCGTCACGCCACAACCGTTAATATCTACGGTCGTATTAACTGATGTGTTTGGGCATTGGTCTTCAATATCAGCAACGCCATCCATATCACTATCAAGCGCTATGGGAGTAGATTCGTTACACCCACTAAATGAACTCGCTTCATTTGCGACACAACGTGCGACATAATCGACTTCCATTGTGGCATTGCTTAAAGTGGGATCCACTGCCCCACCTAGTGTTCCGCCAATAGCGACATTGAGCAATAAAAACATAGGCTCTTCGTATTGCGCACAATTAGTCATGTCATGACGCACAACTAAATTATCATTGGCATACAAACTGATCTCATCAGCGCTCCATTCTATAGCATAGGTATTAAAGCTTTGTACATCTGGTGCGCCACCAGGGTAGTTATAGCGAACTGTGCCTCCACATTGGCTGAGATTAGCGTTATGAAAAGCCGTGATGAATGAATTACCGGCATTACCATGCCATTCCCATACATCTATTTCACCTGCACCAGGATTAGGCCAGCCGACAATATCATTATCATTTGCAAAAGGTTGCTCGCGAATACGCCCTTCTAACATCCAAAAAGCAGGCCAAGTGCCATTACGCAGTTCATTAAATTTTAAACGGGTTTCAATCCGTCCATATAAAAACTCCGCTTTGTCTTTTGAATTCAAACGACCTGATGTCCAAGATTTATTTAAACCGTTTAAACCTGGGCATGCTATGTTTTGCTTGCGAGCAGTAATCTTTAGGGTGCCATTGGATACCTCATAATTGCGATTAGCTGAGGTCTCATCGTCGGTATAACATTGAATTTCATTGTTATAATTGGCTTGAGTTTGCGCAGTCCAGTTGTCAAAGTTGACACCTGTCCCGTCAAATTTTTCAATCCAAGTACGCTCCCAGCCTGCATTAGCGGGTGAACTTAACAGTGTGGCACTTACTAAGGTAGTGATCCCTAATAATAAGGAAGTGCGAGTGATTGCTTGCATAAACATTCTCAATATAAAAGTAACGAAATGCCCCATTATTATTCAGATCCTAGCGTCTAAAACTAACAAGCTAAATAAAATGTAAGCGGTTACATTTATATTAACACAATTAACGCAATGTGTATAAACCTTGTAATCTTAATGTGTAAGTATTGTAAACGAGGGTTATTTATGCAGCTTTTTTATACCTTGCCATACCATCAACCCAAATAGTACAAATGCACTTAGCTGATGGATCGTGCCAAGCATGTCATCGTGTGAACCATGTACTAAGTGCATACTGATATCATAGTGCGTAAAAATCGCATCAACGATCCAGCCAGCTAAAAGCGCAGAACTTATCAAGGCAAACAAATACAACAGTAACTCGCGTACACCTAGCTCATGCTTGATGATCATCAAAGTGGCTATATTAGTAGCTGGACCCGTCAACATAAATACCAAAGCCGCACCTGGTGAGATCCCAGCAAGCATTAACCCAACTGCAACAGGCGTAGAAGCAGTTGCACAAATATACATTGGAATAGAAATGACAACCATCACCAGCATAGCTAGCGGCCCAGAGCCATAACTTGCCATCCAATTACTCGGCACATAGGTCAATACGATGGCAGCAAAAAACAATCCAACTAATAGCCATTTCATAAAATCGACTAATAACTTATCAAAGCCATACGACAAGACGGCTTTCACGCTGGCAAGCCAGTGCTGTTTTGGAGTATCTTGTTTGGCATCAGTAGTCTCACTGGATGCACTGCCACAAGTGCTTTTAGCATGACAACAACTACTCGTCGCCTTCTCTTTATCAGGCTTGACGGGTTCTTCTTTTCCCCATATTGCTATGGTCATTCCAGTAATAATAGCAGAAACAATTGCTGCAATAGGACGGGCAATCGCCATCGGTAACCCCATCAACGCGTACGTGATCCCAATTGAATCGACGCCTGTTTCAGGTGTAGAAACCAAAAAACTCGCCGTACTGGCTTTAGTCGCTCCACTTCGACGGATCCCCATCGCAACAGGAATAACAGAACAGGAACATAAAGGTAAGGGTGCTCCAATCAACGCAGCAGTCACGACTGAGCGAATGCTACTGGATTGTTTGCCACCTAGCGTGTTTACTATCAATTCATTAGGTAGCCATTGATGGATCATACCAGCAATCAGCATACCTAATAATAAATACGGCGCTGTCTCGGTAAACAATAGAATAAAATTTTCTAAAAGTAGAATGACTGTTCTCCAACTATAGTATGCTCAATAATGAGTATTAAACTGATGATACTGTGTGGCAACCATTCTACATTAGCACTTACTCTAACGATTTTGCCAAACTAAATGCACCACGTATTTGTCCTAACTGATATCCGGTTGCCATATCACTTGGATATTTACTTTCTATTATTGATTGTACTGCTGGATCAATATTTGTTCCATGACAATTTAAACACACACCTTCAACTGGTTGTGCTTGCATATAGCGATAAGTGTTGTTGACGATTTGTGATGATTTGAGCATGCCTGCCTCACTTTGGTTTGCTTGTTGCTCTGCAAACCAAACGAGTGTTGTACGTTCATGTTCATCAGGTGTGGCCGTTTCAGTATTTCGAGGCTGTAAACTTACCCTTTGTACTTCCCATCCCGTTTTACTGCTTAATGATTGTGCAATGACCGGGGCTTCAACAGCACATATATCAACGGCGTGTACTAAACCACCAGATTGTATCGCAGCTTTAAGTTTGGGTTTTAACGTTCCTCCAAATCGCTGTGTAATTAATTGAGCTTCAGCTTCTAATGCTTGCTTTGTTTCTTGCGAGTATAATTTTGCAGTACAACCTTGGACAGTTAACATCCCAAAGGTGCATAACGTAATAATTGATGCATGACGTATAAATACTGAACAATCCATAGACTTAGCTCCCATAACGATATTAGTAATAGTAAAGAAAAAATAAAATGATACATCTGACGTTATTTTACTCCAACAAATCTCGCTAAATATTGTGTTATATCAAAGTGACATCAAAGTTTTATTGTGTATTTTTACGTCACTGACGGCTTTAACGCCTCATAATTGTGTGTATTTCAGGCATTTGAAACAAAGTTAGATGAAAAATACCTTTTTTACACAAAAAAGGGTTGACGCGCATTGTCTCAATACGCATAATACGCCCCGCTTCAACGGACAAGATTGTTCGTTTAGTAAGTGGCTAAGTAGCTCAGTTGGTTAGAGCACATCACTCATAATGATGGGGTCGCAGGTTCGAATCCCGCCTTAGCCACCATTTATTTTTCTTGTAGAAATAAATGAGATAGAGAGCAAACTCCGTGCGGGAGTGGTGGAATTGGTAGACACGCTGGATTTAGGTTCCAGTGCTTCACGGCGTGAGAGTTCAAGTCTCTCCTTCCGCACCATAATTCTTGATAAGAATTAAAACTATCAATTGTTATTGTTGGGATATCGCCAAGCGGTAAGGCACCAGGTTTTGA
The DNA here is from genome assembly GCA_029246415.1 of Glaciecola sp. Lineage (GTDB taxonomy): Bacteria > Pseudomonadota > Gammaproteobacteria > Enterobacterales > Alteromonadaceae > Opacimonas. The sequence goes on along the minus strand of JAQWNF010000013.1, from coordinate 98 downwards.
TCCTGGCATTCCCAGGTTCAAATCCTGGTATCCCAGCCAACAATGGCTAAGTAGCTCAGCTGGTTAGAGCACATCACTCATAATGATGGGGTCACAGG
>JAQWNF010000043.1 GCA_029246415.1 Glaciecola sp. | reverse complement strand
CATCAGATATTTCTTCAAAGCTTACACGATGAAAAAGTAATTTTTCAGGTTTCGGCGTGATGTGATATTGCTTGTTGTAGCCGCCGATGCTGTTGACCTCAATGACGCCTTTAACTTGAGCCAATTGCGGTTTAATGATCCAGTCTTGAATTTCCCTCAGGGCAATAGCGGTATAAGGTTCTCCATTAGACATTTTAGCGTCAGGAGAAGCTTGTACGGTATACATAAATATTTCACCAAGCCCTGTGGAAATAGGACCCATCTCTGGCTCTAAGCCAGAGGGAATAACGCCTTTTATCGCAGCTAGTCTGGCATTGATTAAGTTGCGTGCGAAATAAATATCTGTTCCCTCTTCAAAAATAACGGTTACTTGGGATAAACCATATCTTGATAGGGAACGGGTGTGAGACAGCTTTGGTAGTCCAGCTAATGCGTTTTCTACTGGAAAAGTTACCCTTTGCTCCGCTTCTAAAGGTGAATAACCGGGGGCAGAGGTATTTATTTGTACCTGTACGTTTGTTATATCTGGAACTGCATCAATGGGAAGTTTTTGATAACTCCACATACCAACGCCGATGATTACCATCAGCAAGCTTAATACTAAGTAGCGCCTATTTATTGCAAGACGCAAAATTGATTCAATCATATTGCGTCTCCTAATCGTCGTCTTCTACTTCAGATTTCAATATATCTGCTTTAATCAGATAACTGTTTTTGTTTACATATTCAGCGTCTTTACTGAGGCCATCAATGACCTCGATATAGTTTTTGTCTGAACGACCAAGGACAAGTGGTGCAAACTCGTACTCTTCATTTTCTTTTACAAAGACACCTAATTGTCCACCTAGCTCTTGTATGGCAACTTTCTCGACCGCTAAATCCACCTCAAATTGGTTTATCTTTACGTTGCCTTTTAATAATTGACCTGACGTTAGCTTTAACTCAGTGTTGTTTAATCGTACCCGTGCCAATACATAAGGTTGGTCTTTAGCTGGAATAATATTAGTGATGACTGAACTGAATGCGTGTTCACCTTGCTCAATATCAACATGCTGACCGACTTTGATTTGATTATATTGGCTGGTAAACACCTTAAATTCAGCCCACAAGGTGTCAAAATTGACGATTTCAAACAAGCTAGTGTTTTGCGTGATACCGCCAACATTTCCATTTCTCTGTAAAACTACCCCAGAAACAGGGGACGTTATTTTATAGGTATTTAAGCTTTCGTTAGATTCAATAACGGCCAATAGATCTCCTTTTTTTACCTTATCACCAACAGTGGAGTTAATTGTCTTTATAACGCCGTTATATCTAGCGCCAACTTGAAATAATTGTTCAGCGCCTATCGTCGTAGCGCCGTATACAGGGATAGTTTGGTTCAACGTTTTTGAAGCTAAATAGGCTGTTTCAACACCAAGCCTTTTTGCCATGTTATTGTTTATTTTGCTAATGCCTTCTTCGCCTTCATGTTCATCTTCACTAGCGATAACACTTTGAATGGGTGATAGATACCCAATAAAAATCAATAGTGCGAGTAAATAGTTTTTCATTTTGAATTCCTAAACGATTCAGTTAATAACTGAATCAATAAATTGTTATTAAACTTAAAGTGATGTTTATTTAGAGTGACAGCGCTTCGTTTGTTAGTTTTTCTATCTCTGCGCCATAAATTAGGGCAGCAGATGCCGCATCAATGAGGGTTCGCCGAGCATTTAACAGCTCTTGTCTAGCCGATACATAATCAAGATATCCATATCGACCTTTTTGATAGGCGTCTTGAGTATCTTCCAGTGCATCTTCAAGCATTGGGATAACCGACTGCTTTAATGAATTAGCTGTTAATATGGCTTGTTTTCTATTGGAGTATGCTCGTAGTAAGTGATTTCTAAACCTCAACTTAGTCGCCTCTTTCTCTATGGCAACTTGGTCACGCTCTGCTAGCGCACTAGCGATTGCACCAGAATTTCGCTTTTCAGCAAACAAAGGTAAGCTAAAGCCAGCGACCAGTACCGTATCATTGACTTCTTGAGAGCGCCTAACACCAACAGACCATTTGATATTGGCCGTTGACTCTGTTTTAGCCAACTGTAATTCGGCCTCTTTTAGTCGCTGCTCACTTGCATAAACTTGAATAGCAGGGTTTTTCTCTAATTTCGCAAAGAGACTACTAAAATCACTATCATTGCCAAACTGAAACAGATCTCCAGTTACTCTAGAGAATGACACTGATGTTTCTCCCCAGTAAGCTGATAAAGAAAGCTTTAGATATTCCAAGCGCTTTTGTTCAGATTGAAGGGTGAGGTTAGCCTGAGCAATAACTGCTTTTGAGCGTTTCACTTCAGCCTCAGGAGTAGCACCTGCGCGGTTACGCTGAGATACAATCTCTAACGTTTCTTGTGCTAAGCTCAAAGCATTTTCTGCCAATATAACTCTTTGTTGGGCTGCAAGTACTTCCACGTACTTCTCAGTGACTTGAGCCATTAAATTAAGCGCAGAGACTTCTTTCTCAGCATTGAGTAGTGCTCTTGATTTTGAAACAAGTCCAATCCGCGCTGAGCGTTTATCTCCCATTTCGATAACCGAAGATAGAGCGACTGTTAATTCAGCACTGTCGAATGCATTAAATTCACCTGAGCCTGCAAAGTTCTCAGCTTCAACTTCTAGTTCATAAGCAGGATTTAAACTTGCTGTTTGTTCTTGTCCTGTTAATGCGGTTTGTTTGAAATCAAATATTTTGAGTTCAGGATTTTGTTTAAGCGTCCACTGAATTGCCTCTTGAAGATTTAACTGCTTTTCAAAGGCATAAACATTAAATGTAAAAAGTGACAACGCGAGAAACGCGATATATTTAAGCCGAGGTGTTACACACCTCAAAATTGCTATCTTGCGATGCACACAGGTATTAAGTGCCATGTATACTTTCCTATAAATTTATATGTTTTTTTCGGTCATTAACATTTGACCTTTCATAATTTTCTATAAAATTTAGGCGTATTTAGGTGGGCGGAATGGCACCGAGATATAGCCTTTTAGCTCAGGAGAAACTAAGGCGTAGGTAAGGAAATATTCTATTGCTTGGAAAATGTTACAGGAAGAATCAGCATTTAAAAATAAGTGACAACAGCAACAAAAATTACAATTATCAATTGAAGTGTTGCTATTACTCACCTCAAATATATTGGAGGTTTCTGGAGATTTTAGCGGGGTAATAGACTCAGTTAGTGATGTATTAAAAGAACTTTCAATTAAGTTTACTTCAAGCTCTTCTAGCGAAAAAAACACAGATTGCACCGCGATTAAAATCATTATCACGTATGATATATTTGATTTGATATACGATGAGTGCATTATTTTCATTTCTCTGCTTAATACTTTAGCTGTAAGATGCGGCGAGCACCGTTTAAAACGACAAGAGCAATTATCAAACCAATCACTAAATCTGGATAACGACTGCTTGTTGCTGTAACTAATAAGCCAGCTAAAATTACACCAACGTTTGCGATAACGTCATTTGCTGAAAAAATCCAACTCGCTTTCATATGAGCGCCGTCTTCTTTGTTGCCAAATATCAAAAACAGACAAGCAACGTTAGCGATTAGTGCTATTCCACCAAATATCATCATTAAAGAAGAGATCGGTTCACTACCGTAAACAAAGCGTCTTACGACTTCGCTCAAAGCACCTAGCGCTAGAATAACTTGAAGCACACCAGATATATGTGCTGCTCTAAGTTTCATGCTAATACTTTTACCTACGGCATAAATAGCTAAACCATACACAGCAGCATCAGCAAACATATCTAATGAGTCTGCAATTAGGCCAGCAGACTGTGCAATAATCCCAGCAATTACTTCTATAAAAAACATGACTCCATTAATGGCTAACAACCATTTTAGGGTTGATGCTTCTTTCATCTCATTTTTTTGGGCTAAGTCTTTTGCTTTTGCAGCTTCTGTACTGCAACTTTGTTTAGTTGACTCTAACTCTGCACCGAGTTTAAGTTGTTGTAACTTTTTTGTTATCTCATCTAAATTTTCATCATGAAAAACTTTGACTAAGCGATTAGGAATATCAAACTGCAATCCAACTGAAGGCTGAATTGAGTCAAGTGCTAATCTGATCAATCTCTCTTCTGAAAGACAGTCCATTTGAGGCACTTTATATGTACTGACAAACGCGCCACTATAGTTATCTAATTGAGTATCAATTTTTACGTCTTCGTTGGTAGGAGATGATTGACACTTACCACTACATTTTTCTGACATATTTAACATTCCGAAACAATATTAAAATAAGTATAAAATCTATAGTGGCTATAGAGTCAAATAAAAAGTTATTTAATTTGAAAAGATTGGGAAGTAACTCAAATAGCTATTCCAAGAAAATAATTGTTGGGGGGTAGTGACAGCAAACACTGCTAACATTATTTGGACTGCCCGTTTTATACCGATGTTTATCAAAGATAAAAAATAGAAGAGCTATCTAGATAGAATAAATTAACCGATGATCCTAATTCCACATTAAAGTCGCGTTGGTGTGTTACTAATTGTACAGAGGATCTAAAACAAGATTTAAATTTAAAAGTAAGAGCAACGACTATATTGTTGGAACACTTGTCATGAGATACGCTAAGCCTAATGTCCGGTTTCGTATCAAAGTGAATTTTAGCTGAAGTAATTTTGTACCATCGTTTACGACTGCTTCAGGCTCAAATCTGACGAAGATTTCCTAGTACTCACCCAATCTGGCTTGATGAGAAATAATCTCAAACATTATGCGTAGCCACATATTCGCTCAACTTGAGCGGGATCTTATAAAAGCCAGAACCACAGAAGGTCGTGAAGAGGCTAAAGCTAAAGGCAAACACATGGGCAGATTGCCTGCTTTATCAGACAAACAAGCGAAAGAATTATATAAAGATAAATTAAATG
>JAQWNF010000044.1 GCA_029246415.1 Glaciecola sp. | reverse complement strand
GTCGCGGGTTCGAGTCCCGTCCGCTCCGCCACTTTTACATATACAAGCAATATTGCGCTGGAGCGGTAGTTCAGTTGGTTAGAATACCGGCCTGTCACGCCGGGGGTCGCGGGTTCGAGTCCCGTCCGCTCCGCCAATTCTTGTTTGTAGTATCCCTTTGCGGAGTGGTAGTTCAGTTGGTTAGAATACCGGCCTGTCACGCCGGGGGTCGCGGGTTCGAGTCCCGTCCACTCCGCCATTTATATGCTGCACACCCCGCAGCAATATTAAACACTAAATTTGATTCAAAGGTTAACCCTTAGATATCAATTTGGTGTTTTTTTATGTCTGAAATTCAGGTATTAATCTGAAATTGTAAACAAAGTGATCATGATTGTACTATTTGATTATTTGTGTCAAAATCATCTCTCAATAATAAGAGAGTGTAAAATAATGAAACACACCCCAATCTATTCCTTTTGCATGGCAATGACAGCCATACTGATATCATCTGTCAGTTACAATGCTTTAGCTCAGCAATCTACCGCCTACTTAGATGATGCTTCACACCAATTTTGGCATGATGATAGTACCTTATCCACTATAACTATTGGTTTCAGCCAATCTCAATGGGATCTGTTATTACAATCTAGCTCCAGCGTGCGCAATGAAGTCAGCGCCACGATGCAATATGAGCATCTAGGTGTCACTTATACCTTAGAAAATATAGGTGTAAAACTCAGTGGTAATACGAGCTTTGTTTTACCTATAAATAATAATGGTAATCTGATCCAAGCCAATTACACCTTAGACTTTGACGAATTTGTCGATGATCAAGCCTTACAAGGTATTGCGGCGTTAAAATTAAAACGTTTTAAAGACGACTCGACGTTTGTTCGTGAACCTTTGTCTAATCGTATTATGCAACACTTTGGGATCTTTACGGTGCATTCTTCAACGCATGTCAAAGTTTACTTAAAGATTGCGGATCAAGCGGCAGTGTATACTGGGATTTATCGCTTAAATGAAAGCGTCAATCGAAAAGAATACATCGATAAACGCTTTGCCAGTGATAATGACAGTGGTTTTTTGTGGCAGGGTAATTATAAAGCGTTTGGTCCGGCTCTGTTTTCAAGGATTACCACAGATTGGGAAGGAGTGGCCGATCGGGATGATGCGAGTTTTGAATACAAAGGCAAGGGCAGTAAGTTTGACGAAGCGCATGAGCAATTAGTGCGTCTGGCAACCAATTTTACGCAACTAGAAGGCACAGACTTTCACGATTATGTCGCTCGTCATATCAATATGGATTTGTTTCTAAAATCAATGGCAGCTGAAGCAGTGATTGGACATTGGGACGGATTCTGGGGCAATGCTAATAACTACTTGTTCTATATTGATGAGCAAGAGGTGTTGCACTTTATTCCTTATGATACCGATAACACGCTAGGTACGTCATTACTGATGGATGATTCAGGTGAGCAATCGACACTTGCCTTTGGTGAAGGAAATAATATACCACCGTTGGTGACTAAAATTTTGCAGATTGATGAATATCGCCAGCAGTTTTTGGCCTATACCTCCGAATTAGTTACTCTGCCTGGTTTAATGGTGCAAGCTGATGCAGTCGCGTATATAGATTCCGTCCATCGCTTAATTGAAAATGATTTACAAAACGTCACAAATCAGCATGAACAAATAGCTGACCGACCTGCAAGTTGGGCTAATCAAGGTGATTACCGATTATATGACTTTAGTACTGGTCGTAATTGGTATAGCACCCGAAAAGACGCTGTTGAGCGCATGTTACCGCCTCCCATAGCTAACGCCGGTGAAAACATGACTATTACCCAAGGCGAGTCAGTTAGCTTAAATGCCAGTGCATCGACTTCCAGCTTTGGTGACATTGTCTCCTATACTTGGTCGACCGGCGCAATGGGTATCAATCCTGACGTGACGTTTAATGATGTTGGCTTTTTTGTGGTGTCTGTGACGGTAACAAATAGTTTGGGCTTGAGTGATACCGATACGCTTAATGTGACGGTGAACGCTGCTCCTGCTGTTGTGACACCAAATCCTACACCTAGCCCTACAGCTGATACTCCAGCTTCAGGGAGCAGCGGTTCAAGTCTACCGCTAATTTCTTTGGCGTTATTAAGTGTCATTATGCTGTTTAGACGAGTATTAGTGTTGGGTAAAATCAAACAATGCTAACCTTATTACTGTTAACCAATATTGCTGCAACCATCGCTTTTGCTATATCAGGCGCGTTAGTGGCTGCTCGACATCGTTTGGACATTGTTGGTTTTATCTTCATGGCATGTATTACTGGTATCGGTGGCGGAACACTGCGCGATACGATTTTAGATGTGCCTGTGTTTTGGTTGAATGATTATTACATTATTCTGGTCTGTAGTGGGGCAGCGATACTCACGTTTTTTACGGCTCAACATATTTCTAAACGCTCTAATGCGTTATTATGGGCCGATGCTTTGGGTATGGCGTTGTTTACCGTATTGGGCGCACAAAAAGCGTTATCGTTAGGTATGGATATTCCAGTAGCGGTGATCATGGGGATATTTAGTGCATGTCTTGGCGGGATTATCCGAGATGTAATTGTTAACGATGTCCCTGTGGTATTTCAACGTGATATCTACATTACGGCTTCGTTGCTCGGGGCGATGAGTTACTGTTTGCTCTTTACCTACACACCACTTACTGAAAGTGTTGCATTAGTCATTGGTGGAGCGCTAACCTTTGGCATTCGCGCGTTAGCGATCACCCGAAAGCTCAGTATTCCTGCGCACAAAGGCTTAGATTCAGCAGGGCAATAATTGCCATGTTTCGTTATTAAATTTATATTATAGGATTGTTGTTATGCCACAAATAACACGTTTACGTACTGGTCCCAAACTAAGCCGGATCGTTAAGTACAATGGTATTGTCTATTTATGTGGACAAGTCGATGAGCATTATAACGACCATAAAGATGATCTTATCGCGCAAACACAGGCTACATTAGCTAGGATTGATGAGCATTTAGCTGAAGCCGGTACGGATAAAAGTAAACTTCTGTACGCAACTGTTTATATCAAAGATATTACACAAGCAGGGCAGGTGAATGAAATTTGGAATGCATGGTTAGTAGATTGTGAACCACCAGCGCGGAGCTGTGTGCAAGCACAGATGGCAAATCCTAATATTTTGGTTGAAATAACGGTGCAAGCGGCGGGTTAATTTAGAAACAAAAAAGCTGCTAATGTCATCATGATTTAATCAGACCTTTAGCAGCTTTGTAGCAACATCTTTAGGGATGTTGTTAGCTATTTACTATTTGTTATTTAGCAAACGCATCTTGAAGTGGCGGTACGACTTGCTTTTTACGACTTAGTACGCCATCTAACCAGACTTCATCATGTTCAACTGTCACACCATATGCACCAGCGATAAGGCTTGCATCATCAGACGCAATCAACATCAGTGAGCCTTCTTTCATGATGTCGGTTAATAACAACATGACTGAATGACGATTACCTTCTTCTTTTAATTTGATAATATCAGCTGCTAAATCAGCTTTGATTTCATCAAATACAGATAAATCAATGACTTCTAATTGACCGATACCGACTAAGTTGCCATGCATATCAAAGTCTTTAAAATCACGCATTACTAAATCGCGAGCAGGTGTGCCTTGAACGGCTGATTTTACTTTAAACATTTCCATACCGACCGCTTTATAATCTTCGATACCGGCAATCTCAGCTAATGCTTCAACACATTTAATATCTGCAGTGGTGCAAGTCGGTGATTTAAAAATAACGGTGTCAGATAAAATCGCACACATCATAATGCCAGCATAGGCAGGTGGGATCTCAACTTGGTAAAAGTCATACATCATTTTGACGATGGTATTACTACAACCCACTGGGCGGATCCAGCACTCTAAAGGAGTAGAAGTGGTTAAATCACCTAGTTTGTGATGATCAACCACACCAACAACTGTTGCTTGGTCAATATCATCAGGGGCTTGTGTTTTTTCGGTGTGATCGACAATGTAGACTTCTTCACCGGCGTAACTTAATTTAAGCTCAGGTGCTTCAAACCCAAAACGGTCCAAAATATACTGAGTTTCTGGGGTGACATCACCTAAGCGAGTAGGAATAGCATCTTCACCGATTTGGTTTTTAAGATACGCGATGGCTAATGCGCCACAAATTGAATCTGAATCAGGGATCTTATGTCCCACAACATACATCGTCATTACTGTTACTCCATAAAATTTTGCAATAGTGTAATAAAACCAGCTGCTGATGCCAATACACTTGTGGTAGTAATTACTGTCTTTTTTGTTTTTGTATGAAATAGGGGAACGGGAACTTTACGATTAAACCTTAAAAAGGCAAATCGTCATCATCATCAAAATCCGGTGCAGGCATAGGTTTAGGTTGTTGTGGCTTGGCCTGAGCTGGTGCTGCAGTATTTGTGTTACCCGCAAACACTGCCGATTTTAGGCGGTCAATGTTACTTTGCGCATTCGCTTGTTGTGCATCAGGTGAGGTAGCTTGTAACGAATAATAGTTATTACCGTTCTTGTCTTTTCGCTCCCACGCACTTAAGGAGTATTCTTTACCTTCAATCGTTATTTTACCTTTAAAATTAGGCTGAGTGTCTTTGTCTTTGTAGGCGTTGAAAAACAACACACCGGTGAGATCTTTTTGTTGAAAATTAGATTGGCTCATTTGCTAATAAATCCTATGCGCTGATGTTGGTGAAAAATAATTAAGGTATACTGTATTTTTGCTTGAATAGATGTATTTGTAAACATGCTTCGCTTTTTAAATATTCTACGCTGTTTTTCACCTGCTAATTTTTTGTTAATTATGACATTTTGTATGGCATTAGTGTTTTCTACATGGCAAGTGTTGTTAAACAACTTCGTTATCGAGCAAGCCGCTTTTACTGGCAAAGAAATAGGGATCTTACAATCCTTACGTGAAGTCCCCGGTTTTCTCGCCTTTACCGCAATCTATGTGTTGTTATTTATTAAAGAGCAGTTGTTTGCCACACTCGCATTGTTACTGACCTGCATAGGAGTTGGCTTAACGGGTTTTTATCCAAGTGCAATGGGCTTATATGTGATGACGGTTATCATGTCTATCGGTTTTCATTATTATGAAACTGTTAATCAATCCTTAACGCTGCAATGGCTCCCTAAAGAGCAAACCGCTTCATTTATGGGACGTGCGTTATCCGTAAAGGCTATTGGCGCGTTAAGTGCTTATGCGGTGATTTGGACCTTGATGGAGTACTTACAATGGCCATATGTACACTCTTATGCGTTGATTGGTGGGCTAGGGGCGTTGATAGTGATCTTGCTGTGGATGAGTTTTCCTCAATTTAACGCCTCGACGGTGCAAACAAAAAAACTGTTCGTTAAAAAACAATACAGCTTGTATTACGCATTGGTATTCTTTAGTGGTGCGAGACGCCAGATTTTTATGGTGTTTGCGGCTTTCTTAATGGTAGAAAAATTTGGTTATTCGGTGGGCGAAATCAGTGCACTGTTTATGATTAATTATGTATTTAATTTAATATTTGCACCGAAAATCGGTAACTGGATTGGTAAAGTGGGCGAGCGCAAAGCCTTAGTCTTTGAATATGTTGGTTTGATAGTTGTGTTTATTAGTTATGCTTGGGTCGATAATGCTTATGTGGCTGGCGGCTTGTATGTGATTGATCATATGTTTTTTGCGTTAGCCATCGCGATGAAAACGTACTTTCAAAAAATCGCCGATCCACGCGATATTGCTGCAACTGCCAGTGTGAGTTTTACCATTAATCACATCGCTGCGGTGGTCATTCCTGCACTATTAGGGATCTTATGGTTATCATCACCGAGTATTGTATTTTACATCGGAGCGGGTTTTGCTATGTGTTCTTTAGTGTTGGCTTGGCTGCTGCCGCTGCGACCTGAACAAGGCAATGAAACACGTTTTGGTGCGATTATATAAGTACTGTTTTAGGGATTACTGCAACATGGTGTCTGCATGTAAAAACCTATCTGAAAATTTCAATAGATTAGAACTAGGCAATAAAGAGACAATGCGATCTTCTTTTTCTAAAAAAGTATAGGGGATAATTTCACTACTTAAAATGTCCGGTGATGCCTGGCCAATTGGCGCGCCAGACACCGTAATGCCATTTGTGAATATGGTTAACACACCCGATTCAATAGGTATAGAGTGTTCTTGAAACCACGCAATTAGCTCTTCGATCATATTATCAGGATCGGTACATAATGCTTCTGTCGCTTCAATAAATACCCCATCAAAATCAATCGACGTTGAAATCGCATCATGCAAAATCAAAGACTGTCGAATTGATTGGATATGTGCTTTGGTGCGGTCATTTAACACCAATAACGCTAACTTGTTTGATTGATTATAGGGAGGCGCAAGTGGCGCAAATAAAAACATCGAAGCCATATAACACTCATTGGTCTCATTTATTATTGACATAATATATCACATATCAATAAAAAAACCTCTGAAGCTCTCAATTAATAAGAACCGCAGAGGTTTACATTGTAAGCTGTGTTTGATTTAACTGCCTATCTAGCTAATACCGCCTGATATGGCGCGAGGGTTACATGCCCATCTCTAAGGTTTAGTTCGGCTAAATTATTCAGAATAATCTGAGCATCAGCCACATTCACACCACCTAGTTCACTCATATTAATTGTCACAGGCTCAGTTGAGAAGTTTAATAATACGAGTATCGTATCTTCGTCTAGCGTCCGCGTATAAGCATAAACTTGCGTGTGCTCAGGCAATAACAAGTCGTATGCGCCATAGATTAACGTGAGATTATCTTTACGTACTTGGTTTAATGTACGGAAATAATTTAACTCAGAGTCGGCATCATCTTCTTGGGCTGCCGCGTTAACGTCAACATAGTTTGGATTAACTTTTATCCATGGTGTGCCGGTTGTAAAACCACCATGAGCGCTATCGTCCCAATGAATTGGCGTACGTGCGTTATCACGCGCACATAGCTTATGCGATTCCATAAACTTGTCTAGGTCGCCGCCTTCTTCTTTGGTTAGCTTGTGCCAATTAATCGTCATAATATCTTTGTAGTCTTCGATATTATCGAATTTGATATTCGACATGCCTAACTCATCGCCCATGTAATAGTAGGGCGTGCCGCGCATGGTTAACAAATACGTAGACAACATTTTTGAAGCAGTACGACGATGTTCAGGCGCATCTGATGCCCAACGCGTTACCATGCGAGGAAAATCGTGATTACCAAAGTAAATGGTGTTCCAGCCTTTATCCGCTAAAGCGGTATCCCAATCAGACATTACTTGCTTAAACTTCACTAGGTTTTGAAAATCGTCATTGACGATAAAACGATCACCCACGCCAATGCCTTGATGGTCAAAATGATAGTTCATGTTGAGCTCTTGACGATCTGCATCGACCAAAGCCAATACATTGTCTGTATGTGTACCTGGACCTTCTGCAACCGTCATAATGTCATAATGTTGCAGCACTTCACGGTTCATTTCATGTAAGTATTCATGTAAACGAGGACCTTGAGCATAAGCATCAATCATTTTTTGACCTTGATACTCTTCGGCAAATTCTGGATAGCCATCATGTTTAGAGATAAACGTGATCACATCCATACGGAAACCATCAATACCCTTTTTAAACCAAAAGTGCATCATGTCGTAAATTTCAGCACGTAACTTAGGGTTTTCCCAATTTAAGTCAGGTTGTTTAATCGCAAAATAATGCAAGTAATACGAATCTGTCGCTTCGTTGTAACGCCATGCATTGGCTTCAGGATCAAAGTAACTCCATCGACGAGGTGGTGTGCCTTTTTCTGCCGGCCACCAATGAAAATAATCATAGTAAGGATTATCACGAGATTGTTTGGCCTCTTGGAACCAAACGTGCTCATCACTACAGTGATTCACCACCAGATCCATCACGACTTTTAAGCCACGTTCGTGCATACCCGCGAGTAGCTCTTCAAAGTCAGCCATGTCGCCAAACTCAGCCATGATGTTGCGGTAATCTGAAATATCATAACCATTATCGTCATTAGGCGAGCTGTAAATTGGATTTAACCAAATAATATCAACCCCTAGATCCTTAATGTAGTCTAGGCGATTAATGATGCCGCGCAGATCGCCCACACCATCACCGTTTGAATCTTGGAAACTGCGCGGATAAATCTGATACACCACGCCTTCTTTCCACCATTCACGTTGAATACTTGCTAATTTCATACTTGTTGTTCCTGTTGCTTTTCTTCGTTTTGTTGGCTAACTAATGCGTCTTTCGAGGTGTCAATACGCAAGGCTAATGCTGCACCGAACAAGAATAATAACCCGCATAGGGCGAGGGCATTGCGAGGATCGCCGCCTAATACTGAGTCATATACAAGGCCAATACTCAACATTTCCATAATCTGAGGTAAACAGATCATGGCGTTAATTAGACCCATATATACACCAATGCGCATCGCTGGAGCCACATTGGCACACATGATAAATGGCACGGTAATTACGCCAGCCCAACCCACACCGACTAATGCCATACAAGCGAGTGTCATGTACAAATCAGTGGTTAATTGCATGGATAAAAAGCCTAAACCACCAATCGCAAGGCACACTGCATAGACTTTATTATCACCAAATTTATGGATGGTTTTGGCTATAAAGAAGGACACTACCAAGGTGGTAATGTGCATAACTGCAAATGCAGTACCGCCTTGTGCTGTACCTTCAGCAAACCCGGGTGAATCTGGCGTTGGCGCGTTGTAAACGTGATAGGCTATCGACAGAGACAAATACTGCCACATTAACGGTAGACCGAACCAAGTCACTAACTTTACCCACCACAACTGACGTAATGATAATGGCATGTCTTTTAAGGCTGACCATAAATCAGGTAATACACTTGATAAGACTTTGCCTTTGTTAGCAGCCTTAAAAGCCGGGATATCTTCAGGTGGGTATTCTTGGGTGTTCATGAACGACCATATCGCCGTTATCATGATCACAATCACACCGCAAACAAATGAATATTTCACTATATCAGGAATAGTGGTGCCATCTGTTATTGCTGAGACACCAAAAAACAGCATGATGACAGGCATGAGACTGGCTAGGATTTGTCCACCAGAGATCATAAAGGTTTGTAAGGCAAAGGCGAATGGACGTTGCTCGCGATTAACCATATCACCGACCATTGCGCGGTAGGGTTCCATTGCTGTGTTCATGGCTGCATCTAAGATCCAGAATAAACCCACAACCATCCATAACTCAGGGACGTACGGCATAAACATAACCGCGACACTACCAATCAGTGCACCCCATAAAAAGAACGGTTTGCGTCGACCAAAACTTGTCCAAGTTCGGTCACTGATTGCGCCGATTAACGGCTGAATGAGCAAGCCTGTTACTGGGCCGGCTAACCATAATAATGGTAGTTGGTCGTAAGAAGCACCGTGATAGGTAAATATTGGGCTGAGGTTAGCTTGTTGTAAACCAAACCCATATTGGATCCCAAAAAAGCCGAAACACATGTTCCAGACTTGCCAAAAAGATAAACGAGGTTTTATTCCTGAGTTCATGCCGTGTCCTAGTAATGTTAATAATTCGTTAACCACTGTAACATAAAGGATAAACTTAATCGATTAAGCGTGCAAATTAAATATCTAGTTTTTCGGAAAAATCTTTGTTAAACAATAATCACAGCACAAAGGACTTGTATTTACCTGTAATGCATTTGACAATAAGTGCTTATTTTTTATTAATAAAAACTTCAACGGATAAATTAAATGAGCTTAGTGGCGGCGCAAAATGTAAGCAAAACGTTTCAAGATGGTGATCATCAAATTACTATTTTGCGTGATGTTAATTTGAACGTTGCGGCGGGTGAACACGTTGCCATTGTTGGTGCATCAGGTTCAGGCAAAAGCACATTACTGCATATTTTAGGTGGGTTAGACACGCCGACCTCGGGAGCAATATATATCGATGGCAATGATATTGCTCAAGCCTCAGACAAACAAAACGCACGTATGCGTAATCAAGATATAGGTTTTATTTATCAGTTCCATCATTTACTACCCGAGTTCAGTGCATTAGAAAATGTCTCCATGCCATTATTGATCGGAGGCGTGAGTGATCCGCAAGCTCAAGCAAAAGCACGTGATTTACTATCCGAGGTGGGCTTGAGTCATCGTTTAGCACATTTTCCTGGCCAACTCTCTGGCGGCGAAAGACAACGCGTTGCGATAGCTCGGGCATTGATAAATCAACCTAAAATTCTGCTTGCCGATGAGCCTACTGGTAATTTGGATGATGCGACGGGTGAAGAGATATATCAGCTTTTGGCGACGTTAAAAGCCCAACATGGTTTTGCTGCAGTAGTGGTAACGCATGATCTGCGTTTAGCACAAAAGTTAGATACGCAATATCGCTTGATCAAAGGTCAGCTTAGCGCTGGTTTAGTATAATGGCGTCCACTTCCATGTCTCAGTTACGTTTAGCGTGGCGTTTAGCCTTGCGCTTTAGGCAAAACAAACACGATCAGCGTTTTGTGTCATTTATTGCTGGCGCATCCATTGCTGGGATCAGTTTAGGTTGTGCTGTACTTATATTATTACTATCCGTAATGAATGGTTTTGAACGGGAATTGGAACAGCGGATCCTTTCTGCTATTCCGCATGGTGAATTATTTGCAGTTTCACCCACAGGTCTAAGCACGTTAGAAAATGGCATGCTAGATATTGCATCCAATCAAAACGTCAAAGCGGTTTATGCATACACCCAACAATCCTCCCTGTTGCAAGTCAATAATACATTGCATGGTTTGAGTGTGACGGGGTTAGATTTGAATGTTACTTCTCATCCTTTGTGGCAGTTTGTGACGCCATTCAATGAGGTATTGAAAACAGAGTTACCACCGATCTATCTAGGTAAAGCTGTCGTGACTAAATTTGATTTACAACCTGGACAAACTATCCAATTGTTGCTTCCATTATCGGATGGCGATCAAGGCAGTCAGCAATTTAAAGCACCCAAACTATTTCAAGGCGTGTTAGCAGGGACTATCCATGTCGGTGGAGAGGCCGATCAACTATTAGCGCTCACGTCATTAACAGCGTTGAACGATTCACTCGGGATCACCTCCGGAGCGAAAGGACTGCAAATTTATTATCATGACGTATTCGCCGCGTCGCAACTCACCCACGCGATTGGCTATGAATACCCTGAAGCTGTGTATATTTCAGATTGGACGCGTACCCACGGTCATTTATATCAAGATATCCAACTGGTCAAAGTGATTGTGTATATCGTGTTGTTGTTAGTCATTGCTGTTGCATCGTTTAACATTTTATCGTCATTGACGATGGCCGTAAAAAACAAACAAGCGCATATTGCTATTCTTAAAACAATGGGCGCAAGTCCTGAGTTTTTAGCCCGTGTGTTTGTGTTACAAGGCTTATACAACGCGTTGTTAGGAATTGTGAGCGGGACCTTGATTGGTGTGGGATTAAGTCTATATCTGTCTAATATTATTCGCGGACTAGAGACTATTTTTGGTGTTGCAGTGTTATCTGGTGATATTTATTTTATTGATTTTTTACCGACTCAACTGCAGGGAATGGATGTGGTTGTGACTGTGTTATTGGCACTTGTGTTGAGTGTCTTAGCGACGCTTTATCCCGCAAAAAAAGCCGCTAATGTGCTAGCGGCTAAGTTTTTACACTAATAAAGACAATTAATAAGCGGGGCGTTGGTTACTTGTCGTCGTAACGCACGCCAGCTTCCAAATCATTAAACACTGCTTCGTCCAGCTCACCTTCACTTTTAGCGACAATACACGCCACCATACAATCTCCAGTGACGTTAACTGCAGTACGAGTCATATCAAGTAATCTATCAACACCGATGATCAGCGCAATACCTTCGACAGGTAAGTTAACTTGTTGCAATACCATCGCCAGCATTATTAAACCGACTCCAGGCACGCCCGCTGTACCGATTGACGCTAAGGTTGCGGTTAAGATAACCATCAGAAAATCAGTGACCGATAAATCGACGCCATACACTTGAGCAATAAACACTGTCGCCACACCTTGCATAATCGCTGTACCATCCATGTTAATAGTGGCACCTAATGGGATAGTAAAGCTTGAAACCGAAGATTTAACTCCTAAGCGATTTTTTGCTGTATCCATAGTGATCGGTAAAGTTGCATTGGAGCTTGAGGTACTAAATGCAAACAGCGCTGTGTTACGCATTTTACGCAGCAATATAATGGGATTAAGTCCGCTTAAGGATTTGAAAATAATAGGGTAGGTGATCACTGCATGCATCACTAATACACCAAAGACTAAAAAGAAGTATTTGGCCAGGCCTAAGATCGTATCCAAACCAATTGTCGCAAACAATTTAGCCATTAGAACAAACACACCATAAGGTGCTAAGTTCATGACCATAGTGACGATGTTCATGATCACGGTATTGATGTCGTTAAACGCAGCAGAAACACGTTTTCCAGTATCACCGGCCATAGACACTGCGATGCCAAACAATACTGCAAAAACGATGATTTGTAGCATGTTACCTTCCGCCATCGATGCAATAGGGTTGGCTGGGAACATGTTGACAAAGACTTGTACTATATTGGGCGCTTCTTTAGACGTGAATTGTGCTTCAGTCGTCAGATTTAGACCTTCACCAGGGGCAATCAATAACGCCATGCAAATCGCAGTTGCAACAGCGATTGCCGTTGTCATGACATATAAGCCAACTGATTTTCCACCGAGACGTCCTAGTTTGCTTGGCTCAGACAGGCTACTAGTACCACAGACGAGTGAAACAAATACCAAAGGTACGACGAGCATTTTTAAACTGGCAATAAAGATTTGGCCTAAACCGGTAAATATACCATCGATAAAAATGGCTTTGATTGAGAAAGCGATACCCAGTGCGCTAAATTGTAGATCACCGCTTTCGCCCATGATGAGCTTGAATAAAAAGCCGATGAGAACACCGGCAATCATGCCAATAAAGATACGTGCAGTAAGAGAATATTTGTGGGTGGGGTGTGACAATGAATCAGTCATTATGGACCTCTTGTTATTATTTACCCCACACTTTACAAACAATTAGCCTAATTGGAAAGGATAAACACTGCCTAAGTGTAAAATTTGCGTCAACTCATCCAATGCACTTTGTGATTCAAGCAATAAGCTAGGATCGGCTAAATCAGCAATCGCTAACTCATCTCGATAGTGTTTTTCGACCCATTGATTCAACTCAACAAATTTAGCATCGGTCAATCGTGTATGCTGATTAATAGCAGCTTGCTCATGCGCTTTTAATGCCACACGTAAGCGCAAACATGCCGGACCGCCACCATTTTGCATGCTCTGTTTTACATCGATGTAACGAACGTGTTTGATCGGAGTCGATTGCTTTACTAGCTCATTGAGGTATTGATGTACTGCTGGGTTTTCTTGGCATTCCATAGGCGCAATAATCGTCATTTCACCATTAGGTAGCGTGATTATCTGTGTGTTAAACAAATAACTTCTCACCGCATCATTGATGGTGACTTGCTCCGTAGGAACTTGAATGAAGTGCATCTTAGTCTGGCCCATCTTACGCTGAATTTCATCCAAGACTGATTCGGTCTGTGCAAATGCTTGCTGATGATAAAACAAGACGTTTTGGTTACCCACGCTGATGACATCGTTATGAAAGACACCTTGGTCGATTACGTTAGGGTTTTGTAACGCAAACACTGTGTTATCTTCGGTCAAGCCATGTAATCGCGCAACGGCTTGGGAGGCTTCAAAGGTTTGTCGTGCTGGGAATTTTTTAGGGGCTGGTTGGCTCGCATCAAACGCATGACGACCATATACAAAAAACTCCACACCCGATTGATCATAGCCACTACAAAAACGCGTATGGTTGGCAGCGCCTTCATCGCCAAAATGATCATTTTCGGGTAAATGCTGATGATGAACAAAAACGTCAGGATCATTAAAGGTGGCACGCAAAATTCTACCGGTCACTTCAGGCTCAATGGAACGATGAAATTTGTTGGTTAGATTGGCTGGCGTGAAATGTACCTTACCATCGACCGTATCGGCACTAGGAGAAACCGTCGCGGCATTCGCTGTCCACATAGATGACGCTGAATAACACGCTGATAAGATAACTGGATCGGATTTTGCGGCTTTGTTCAGAACTTGAGCATTTGTGCCACTAAACCCTAGTCGGCGTAATACAGATAAGTCTGGACGAGCTTGTGGGGCAAGAACACCTTGGTGCATACCTAAATCTGCTAAGGTTTTCATTTTTACTAAACCTTGCAGGGCTGCTTGCTTGGGCTGACTAACCCCTTTAGCGTTATTTAATGAGGCGACATTACCATAAGATAAACCAGCATAGTTGTGAGTAGGGCCGACCAACCCATCAAAATTCATTTCCACATGTTGCATAACTTACCCTTATATATAAACTGTGATGATAATTGACTTTCATGTTCGCTAAGATTAATGTGCAGAGCAGATTCGCTATGCCTTTTACTGTAATAATCATAATCTAAGCTCAATATTATGAACTATGATTACAGAGTAGCGCAAACCTTATTTATTAAAAAATCCATATAAATTAATTACTTACGATTTTATTTTTGGGTAAGTATGAATATTTTCTTGTTTTATATGCAGTTTATAGATATATCTTAAAAGGGCACAAACTTTTATATAGTGTCAATGAGCACACATATAAGTGCTAAATTTTTAAACATTTTCAAAGGATTACCTTCCCCTATGGCAAAATCATTAGTTATTGTCGAGTCGCCAGCCAAAGCGAAAACAATAAATAAATATCTAGGCAAAGATTTTGTTGTGAAATCCAGTGTCGGCCACGTTCGCGATCTTCCAACTAAAGCATTGGGTAATGTTGCACCTAAAAAACCAGCAAAAGAACTCAAGACCTGGACAGACAAGAAAAAAGCGGAATACTTACGTCAATTTGAATATGACAAATTGGTCGACCGAATGGGTATTGATCCTCAGCATGACTGGCAAGCCCATTATCAAATTTTGCAAGGCAAAGAAAAAGTTGTAGCAGAACTTAAAAAACTAGCTAAAGATGCCGACACTATCTATCTCGCAACCGATTTGGATAGAGAAGGGGAAGCGATTGCTTGGCATCTACAAGAGTTGCTAGGTACTAAAGGTAAAACTTACCAGCGAGTGGTGTTTAACGAGATCACCAAATCAGCGATCCAAGATGCCTTTGCTAACCCAGGTGAATTAAATATCAACCGTGTTAATGCCCAACAAGCACGTCGTTTTCTCGATCGTGTTGTGGGTTTCATGGTATCGCCATTGTTGTGGAAAAAAGTTGCTCGTGGCTTATCTGCAGGTCGTGTACAGTCAGTTGCGGTGCGTTTAGTGGTTGAGAGAGAACGTGAAATCAAAGCGTTTCAACCAGAAGAGTTTTGGGATATTCATGCTGACTTGCAGCAAACTAGCGTTAAAAATACAAGCGTTGACCTACGCATGTTGGTGGCTAAGCATTGTGATAAAGCCTTTAAACCGGTTAACAAAGAGCAAGCTGACACTGCATTAAATGCCTTAGAAAATGTACAGTACTCTGTCGTCGCGCGTGAATCTAAACCGTCATCGTCACGCCCTAGTGCGCCTTATATTACTTCGACGTTACAACAAGCAGCGTCAACTCGTCTTGGTTTTGGTGTTAAAAAGACCATGATGTTAGCCCAGCGTCTCTATGAAGCGGGTCACATTACTTACATGCGTACCGATTCAACTAATTTAAGTAACGATGCGGTGACTGCTGCGCGTGAGTATATTGAAGCCCAATTTGGTGCTAATTACTTACCTGAAAACCCAATTCGTTATGGCGCAAAAGAAGGGGCCCAAGAGGCTCACGAAGCGATTCGCCCATCCAATGTCAAGCTAACGGCTGCCTCATTAGGTGATATGGAGCGCGATGCGCAGCGTTTATATGAACTGATTTGGCGTCAAACCTTAGCGTGTCAGATGTTACCTGCTAAATATGACTCAACGACTTTGCGTGTCAAAGCCGGTGAGTATGAGTTAACCGCCAAAGGCCGAGTCTTAAAATTTGATGGTTGGACCCGTGTTCAGCCTCAAGTTAAACGTAAGGGTGATGATGATTTACTCTTGCCTGATCTTAAACCTGGTGACGTACTTGCGTTACAGCAGTTAGATCCAAAACAACATTTTACTAAACCGGTTGCCCGTTTTAATGAAGCATCTTTGGTTAAAGAATTAGAAAAACGCGGTATCGGTCGTCCTTCAACGTATGCCTCGATCATTTCCACCATCCAAGATCGTGGTTATGTGCGCTTAGATATGAAACGTTTTTATGCAGAAAAAATGGGTGAGATTGTATGTGACCGTCTCACGGATAACTTTTCTGAGCTAATGTCGTTTGATTTTACGGCTAAGATGGAACAGCGCCTGGATGATATTGCACATGGCGAAAAACGCTGGAAAGACGTGCTAAACGACTTTTATGGTGATTTTTATACTCAGCTTGTACAAGCTGAGAAAGATCCTGACGAGGGCGGTATGGCCCTTAATTCAGCTGTACCAGTTAACGTTACCTGTCCGAAAGAAGGTTGCGGCCGCGATATGAACATTCGTACCGCTTCTACCGGCGTGTTTTTAGGTTGTTCAGGTTATAACTTACCCCCTAAAGAACGCTGTACTCAAACAATGAACCTTACCCCTGGTGATGAAGCGATTAAAGTCGCTGATGAAGACGATTTAGAAACTGAGTTATTACGTGCTAAGCATCGTTGTCCAATTTGCGATACTGCAATGGATAGCTATCTTATCGATGAGACGCGTAAACTACATGTATGTGGTAACACGCCAACCTGCCCGGGTACAGAGATTGAAACTGGCACATTTAAAATTAAAGGCTACGAAGGTCCACTGATTGAGTGTGATAAATGTGGCAGCGATATGGAACTGAAAAACGGCCGTTTTGGTAAATATTTCGGTTGTACTAACGAAGAATGCAAAAACACGCGTAAATTATTACGCAGTGGTGAAGCTGCGCCACCGAAAGAAGACCCAGTATTTTTACCTGAATTACCTTGTACGCAATCTGATGCACACTTTGTGTTACGTGATGGTGCGGCAGGGATATTTTTGGCGGCACATAACTTCCCGAAATCAAGAGAGACACGTGCGCCACTTGTAGCTGAATTATTAGAGTATCGCGACCGTATTTCACCTAAGTTTTATTATTTGGCAGATGCACCTGTAGCGGATCCTGATGGTCAACCGACTATTGTGCGCTATAGCCGTAAAACCAAAGAGCAATACGTGATGTCTGAAGCCGAAAAAGGCAAAGCATCGGGTTGGTCAGCTTGGTATCAAAATGGCAAATGGGTGATTGACGATAAACGCAAAAAGCCAGTCACTAAAAAGGCCGCTGCCAAAAAAGCCCCTGCTAAACGTAAACCTGCCGCTAAAAAAGCAGCAGAAAAGACACCTAAAGCATAAAGGATTAAGCTAATGGCATCATTACAAGACCAATTACTCAAAGCCGGTTTAGCAGATAAAAAATCCGCTAAAAAGATTAAACAACAAAAGCACAAAGCTAAAAAGTTAGCGCAGACACAAAAAGTGGTGGTTGTCGATCAAGCAAAACTCGACGCACAAGCGGCGTTAGCAGCGAAACAAGCCAAAGACGCTGAATTAGCCAAAGAACAAGCTAAAGCCCGTGAAGCGAAAGAAGTACTTGCGCAAGTGAAACAGTTGATTGACGTGAATAAGCAAGCGCGCGATAAAGGTGACATTGTGGTGAACTTTACCGACGCTAATGTAGTTAAGCGCTTGTATGTGAACCAAGCGACGCATCAACTGATTACTCAAGCCCGTTTAGCTATTGCTAAATTAAATGATGGTTATGAGCTAATACCAGTGCCTGTTGCTGATAAGATTGCAACGCGTCATCCTGAAGCGATTGTGTATCGTGCCGATGATGTCCCTGAGACAGAACAAACCGATGCGCAGGATGATGAATGGTATGGCGATTATGAGATACCTGATGATTTGATGTGGTAATACTCAATGACGTAAACATGCAGCCTTGAGCAAATATTTCCAAAACAGTCAGACATAAAAAAAGCACCTATCTAAGGTGCTTTTTTGTTTTAAGACAACGCCATTTTAGCGTTGTTACTAGCGAGAGTTATTCAACACTCGACGGTAACGTAGTCGGTGCCGAAACACGCGATGTCACACTTGTCATATCAGCACGCTTGGCTGTCTTAACGTACTCTGGACGGGCATCATCTGCTCGTGAAGTAACGATAATCTCACCTAACTCTTGTGCAATGACTTGAGGCAATGCTGTTGGGTGTGAAGCGCGAGCTTTAGGCTGTAGTGCTGGCTTTGCTGGTGCAGTGACAGTTTTAACCGCTACAGGGGCTACTTTTGTTGTTGCTGTTGGAGTTGCTTCCGCGACTTCAGCTACAACATTCTCAGCGACTTTCGCTACAACTTCTTGAGCAGGTTCAATTACCACTGGAGCTTCAACTACCTGAGCAGCTTCAACTACTGGTGCTTCAACCACTAGAGTAACCTCCGCGACAACTTCTTGTGTCGGTTCGTTTGCAACTGGGGCTTCTACTACCGGAGCCTCAACTATAGGCGCCTCAACTACTGGAGTTTCCGCAACCTGCGGAGAAACAGCTTCAACTACCGGAGCTACAACCGTTTCGGTTACTTTAGCTTCAGCGTTAACATCTTCTAGCGGTAATTGCGTTTGTACAACGTTGTTAGAAGCGTCAGCTGATGCTTGTTCTTCTTGCTTACGTTTTTGACCTGCAGCACGAGCATGACGAGGAGAGCGACGTGAACGTGACTTCTTCTCAGGTGCTGGCGCATTATCATCAGTACTGTTACTAGCATCAGCAGATGTGTCTTGTGCTTGAGCTGCTGTTACTGGCGCTTCCACTTGTGCTTGAGGTGCTGGTTTGGCGGCAGTTTGCTCTACTGGTACTGCTGTTGCCGATACAGATGCTGTTGCAGTTGCTTCAGCGTTGACCGCAGTTTCGTCCTGTACACGCACATTTTTACGTGTGTCGCGACGTTTACGGCGTTCTTTAGGCACTGCAGGTGTATTATCTTCAGCTTCGACATTATTCGGCTTGTTACGCGGCTGACGACGTGGCGCTTCTGCTTCATTGCTCTCTACGTTATCAGTACGCTTACGATTGCGGTTATTACGACGCTGACCTTCACGACCTTCGTTGTTATCTTTAGTCGCACGATTGCCTTTGGCTTCAGAAGCTGGACTACCATTCTCGTCTTTGTCATCAGTTTTTGGACCGCGACCACGTTGGTTGCGATTACGGTTACGGTTTTGACCTTGACGACGTTGGTTATTGTTACGACCACGACCCTTCGCTTTAGGCTTTTCCTCAGGTTTAGGTGCAAACAATGCGCTAATCCAAGCAATAAACCCAGCAATGATACCCGTCGCTGCAACTGCTTTAACAGGTGTGGGCGCTGGTGCTGCTTTTGGCGCAATCATACCTTTTAATGCCGGCTCTTCGCGTTTAGTTGGGATCGCAGCCGCGGCGTCTTGGATCTGTTCATTTGATTCAGCTAATTCTAATGTGTAGCTGATCTCAGATACTTTATCTTCAGGACGACGACGTGCAATTTGGAAGTTTGGTGTAGATAAATTTGGATTAGGTAATACTAATACATCTACTTTATTACGGTCTTCTATAGAGCGAAGTGCACGACGTTTTTCATTTAAAATGTAAGTAGCAACATCAACAGGTAGTTGTGCTTCAACTTGCCCCGTGTTGTCTTTGATACATTCTTCTTCAATGATACGTAATACAGATAATGCTAATGATTCTGTGCCGCGGATAGTGCCGTGACCAGTACAACGAGGACATACATTATGTGCTGATTCACCTAAAGATGGACGTAAACGTTGGCGAGACATTTCTAACAAACCAAAGCGTGAGATACGACCTAATTGAATGCGAGCGCGATCACCACTTACGGCATCTTTCATGCGGTTTTCAACTTCGCGTTGATGCTTGTTGACCGACATATCGATAAAGTCGATGACAACTAAACCACCTAAATCTCGTAAACGTAATTGACGGGCAATTTCATCCGCTGCTTCAAGGTTAGTATTAAACGCTGTCTCTTCGATATCGCCACCTTTAGTTGCGCGAGCAGAGTTGATATCAATTGAGGTTAAGGCTTCAGTTGGATCAATGACAATTGAGCCACCAGAAGGTAAACGCACTTCACGCTGGAAAGCTGATTCGATTTGGCTTTCGATTTGATAGTGACTAAATAACGGCACATCACCTGTGTAAGGTTTTACACGGCTTGCAAAATCAGGACGAACTAATTCGATGTGTTGTAAAGCTTGCTCAAAAATAGCTGGCTTATCGATGATGATTTCACCCACATCGCGACGCAGATAATCACGAATAGCCCGAACAATAACGTTGGACTCTTGGTGGATTAAAAACGGAGCAGGGCGGTCTTTGGCGACATCAGTAATTGCTTCCCAATGGGTTAGCAATACTTTCAAATCCCACGATAGTTCTTCAGACGATTTACCAACACCAGCAGTACGGACAATTAAGCCCATGCCTTTAGGTAGATCAAGTTGGTCCAACGCCGCTTTAAGTTCACTGCGCTCTTCACCTTCAATACGGCGAGAAATACCACCTGCGCGAGGGTTGTTTGGCATTAGTACTAAGTAACTTCCAGCTAAAGAAATAAACGTAGTTAAGGCTGCGCCTTTTTGTCCACGTTCTTCTTTGTCAATTTGAATAATAACTTCTTGACCTTCTTTGACGGCGTCTTTGATATTTGGACGGCCTTCAAAGGTGTAGTTATTAGGGAAGTAATGACGGGCAATTTCTTTAAGCGGTAAAAAACCATGACGGTCAGCACCATAATCAACAAAAGCAGCTTCTAAGCTTGGCTCTACGCGAGTAATAGTACCTTTGTAAATGTTTGCTTTTTTCTGTTCATGACCTGGGCTTTCGATATCTAGGTCATATAACTTT
Organism: Glaciecola sp.; assembly: GCA_029246415.1. GTDB lineage: Bacteria > Pseudomonadota > Gammaproteobacteria > Enterobacterales > Alteromonadaceae > Opacimonas. The sequence goes on along the minus strand of JAQWNF010000044.1, from coordinate 73,129 downwards.
TGACCATCAACAAGGGCGACACGCAACTCTTCTGATTGAGTTGCATTAATCAACATTCTTTTCATTTTGTATTCATTCTTAAAAAGGTGCGGACAAGCAAGATAGGGCTCGAAAAGAGCAACAAACAAAAACCTACACAACGCGCGCAGGTTCATTTACATACGCATATGGGGAGATGGTACTGGCACTTATGTGGTGCGCAGTATCGTCAATATACGATAGTTAAACATGTTTTATTGTAATCATAGGGCTAAGGGAATGGGGTTAAGAGCAATTGTCATTAACGACGATTCTAACTTTATCACTATGGTAAAAATTCTATTCTATTATGTCTGCACAATGTTTATTTATGCACAAATTTACGCGCTGCTTTCTGTCATATTATCTTCATAAATGTGGCTTAATATTAATAAAAAGCGTGATTCACATTTATTCACAAGTGTCATGTAAGGGGCAAGCTAAACGTAATTTGTGCGCATCCGGATAAAAGGTGATGCGTTTTTACATCGAACCCAACGTTATTTGGGTATTAAATCTACAAGTTTATCCGCGGTTGATAGCTGATTTTGTGCATTCAGGTATCCAACTATCTTTGATTATCCTCCTAAACCTGAAGTTCTGCAAGAAATAAACCGCACATAGTGTTAATTATCAGGTAAAATGCGCGGCTATGAATACAGAATCCTTCCAAAACGTCACATTTGTCGAGATTGAACCTGATCAAGCTGGGCAAAGAATTGATAATTTTTTAAAAACGCACCTTAAAGGTGTGCCAAAAAGTATGATTTATCGGATCTTGCGAAAAGGTGAAGTGCGGGTAAATAAAAAACGCATTAAGCCTGAGTACAAGCTCCAAGGTCATGACTTACTCCGTATCCCGCCAATCAGAGTGAGTGATTCGCCAGAGCCTGTGAATGTCAAACTCGACAAAGTTGCCATGATGCAAGACTACATCTTATATGAAGATGATCGGGTGATGGTGATTAATAAACCATCTGGTCTTGCTGTGCACGGTGGCAGTGGTTTGTCGTTCGGTTTGATTGAGGGCTTGCGCGCATTGCGCCCCGAAGCTAAATTTTTGGAGTTAGTGCATCGTATCGACCGCGATACCTCCGGTATTTTGTTGGTTGCCAAGCGTCGCTCAGCTTTGCGTCATTTGCACGAACAACTGCGCGAGAAAAAAATGACCAAGCGTTACCATGCGTTAGTCTGGGGTAAGTGGCCTGAAAACCGGTTTAAAGTAAAAGCTGCCTTACAGAAGAATGTACTTAAATCAGGTGAGCGTATTGTAAATGTCTCCCCTGAAGGTAAACCGAGTGAAACGCGCTACCGCATACTCGAGCAATTTAGTGATACTACGCTAGTTGAAGCATCTCCGATAACGGGTCGTACTCATCAAATACGCGTGCATTGTTTGCATGCCGGCTTTCCTATATGTGGTGATCCTAAGTATTGCGATGATGAAGGTAATGCGCAACTCGCTCAACTGGGTTTAAAACGTCTGTTTTTGCATGCCCATAGCTTGTCATTTATTCATCCAGAAACGGAAGAACAAGTGATTTTTAAAGCACCTTATGACAGTCAGTTAACTAATATTATTAAACGGTTAGGTCAAGCATGAGTAGTACGGGTATAAATACTAGCAACCCATTTTCTCGTTACCAATGTATCATTTTTGATTGGGATGGTACTGTTATGGATTCGGCAGGTAAAATTATCTCTTGCATGCAAATAGCGGCGAAAAAATGTAATTTGCCAATACCGAGTGATAACGATGTTGCCCATATCATCGGTATTAGTTTAGCACCCGCTATCGCACAGCTTTTTGCTATAACCGATAATAAACTCGTTGAACGAATGGTTGAAGCGTATAAACATGCGTTTTTAGCCGTTGACACCACCCCCTGTCCTTTATTTACAGGGGCGCATGATTTATTTTCACAACTACACCCACATGTCACCTTAGCGGTAGCAACGGGAAAAGCGCGTCGAGGTCTAGCACGGGCTTGGGACGCGACGCAAACCGGACATTTTTTTACTGATAGTTGTTGTGCCGATGAAGCGCAATCAAAACCTCATCCAGAAATGTTAGAGCATATTTTACGTCGCCAAGGATTAACTCCTCAACAATGTTTAATGGTGGGGGACACTACCTATGATTTGCAAATGGCGCAAGCGTTATGCATGGATAGAATTGGTGTGGATTATGGCGTACATCAACCATATATGTTGCATCAGCATGAACCAAAAGCGATTATTTCAGCGCCATTAGAGCTACTTAAGTATATTTAGTGATTTGAGCGAAGCCCCTTGTTTATAAAGGGAGTTATGGTTACGCGTAGCTTTTTGTGTGGGCGTTTTAGTGCGCTTGACCTAAGGGGTCTAAACCCAGACCCTGTAAAATACTCGTTAACTCAATCAGAGGTAATCCAACTAGAGAGTTTGGATCGCGACCGCTTAAATGTGTAAATAAAGTTACACCTAAACCTTCACTTTTAAAACTCCCAGCACAGTCAAACGGTTGTTCAATTTCTAAATAGCGCATAATTTGCTGTTCGCTCAATTCTCTAAATCCAACAATAAATGGCTCTACTACTTTTCGCTGCTCACCAGTACTGCCATCAAGCACACACAAACTTGTATAGAAGGTAACAGTATTGCCAGAGCAGGTCGCCAGTTGCCTATATGCATTGTCAATGTTGCCAGGTTTAGTCAATATTTCATTGTTAATGGTCGCAACTTGGTCACTACCGATTATAATTGCATCAGGGTGATCTTGTGCAATGACTTGCGCTTTTTGATAAGCCAAACGACTTACTAACGCCGCCGGACCCTCATTTTCCAACGCTGTCTCATCAATGTCAGGTGAGATTGAATCAAATGGTAGACCTAAACGAGTTAATAATGCTCGTCGATAAGGGGAGGAAGATGCTAAAATGATTTTTTTCATAAAGTATAATTATCAGTGCGTTGATGTCTTGAGTTTGTCTATATTAGGCGTATCGGACGAAAATGCCAATTATTAAGCTTTTGTCGGGCAAATCCCCCCGTTTTGTTTGACTATTACAGGATATATCTATAAGATGCGCGCGTTATGCAGAAAGTAAAATTGCCGAAAACCATTGAACCAGTCAAAAGTGCTAATAAACGCTCAGAGTATTCTGGTGTTTTTAACGCTTCGGATATGCCTAGATGGCAATCAGCAGTCGTTAGTTGTGGCGACGTGATTCACGTCGAGGCTAAGTTTGAAAAAGACGCGCAGAGTCTTACTTTGTTTCACGGAACACTAGACACGACAGCGAATCTTATCTGCCAACGGTGTAACTCGCTCCTAGAGCAAACAGTGCACGTCGATTTTTGTTTCACGCCCGTGCAGGGGCCTGACATCGATGAACTGGAGTTACCAGAGGCTTACGAGCCGGTTGAAGTTGATGAACATGGAGAAGTGAGTCTGCTGCAATTATTCGAGGATGAATTGATTATTGCTTTACCTATTGTTGCGCTCCATGCAGAGGATGCGTGTACAGTTACCAAAGAAGATATGACATTCGGTGTACTCGAACCGGAACAAGAGCGACAAAACCCATTTGCGGTTTTACAAGAACTTAAGCGAGACCAGGAGTAATTTATGGCTGTACAAAAAAATCGTAAAACACGTTCTAAACGTGGTACGCGTCGTGCACATGATGCGTTAACAGGTGCAACTTTGTCTGTTGATTCTACATCAGGTGAAACTCACCGTCGTCACCACGTGACTGCGGACGGTTATTACATGGGCAAAAAAGTTATTGGCGCATAAGCCAATATCATGATGCCTACACTAACGATTGCGTTAGATGCGATGGGGGGCGATCTTGGCCCCCCAATCATTCTTGCTGGAGCGGTTCAAGCGCTCCAAGCACACCCAAATCTTCATGTAATAGCTTGTGGTGATGCACAACAAATTGCATCTTGTACTCATGAGCTAAAATCAAATATTGCCTCACGTATTAGCGTTTTTCATTGTCAAGATGAAATCACCATGGCTGATAAACCTTCTTTTGTGCTGCGTCATAAAAAAGACGCGTCAATGCGTCGAGCAATCGAATTAGTCAAAGACGGTCGCGCAGATGCTTGTGTTAGCGCTGGTAATACAGGCGCATTATTTGCATTAGCGTCATTTATATTGCGAACACTTCCCGGCATAAATCGTCCAGCATTGATCACTTCGCTACCCACACAAAATACTTCACCTGTTTGGTTATTGGATCTGGGGGCAAATGTCAGTCATGACGCTGAAACATTATTTCAAAATGCGGTAATGGGTTCGGTCTTAGTGCAACATTTAACCGATATTAAGCACCCACGCATTGCACTGTTGAACGTTGGTGAAGAAAACAATAAAGGCAATGCTCAAATAAAAGTGGCGGATTCTTTGATCAGTCAAACAGCCTCTTTAAATTACATTGGCTATGTTGAAGGCACAGATATATTTACGGGTAAAGCAGATGTGATCGTGACAGACGGCTTTACAGGCAACGTTGCACTCAAAACAAGCGAAGGGATCGCGAAGTTTTTACTCAATGAAATTCAGCGCACAGCACAGTCATCTTGGTTGCATAAACTTTTAGCAATCATTGCCTTACCACTGTTTAGACGCTTGTTAAAAAAAATGAAAGCTGACCAGTATAATGGTGCGAGTTTGATAGGATTGCAGGGTATTGTAATAAAGAGCCATGGGAATGCCTCAGCCAATGCAGTTTTCCATGCTATCGAGCAAGCTGTCCACGAAGTTGAGCAACAAGTCCCCGCAAAAATAAAAACCACAATAGAAGATATTCTGCTGGAGTAGCCAAGAATAATGAATTCACGATTTATTGGTACGGGAAGTTATTTTCCCTCAAACGTACTTACTAACGCTGACCTTGAAAAAATGGTCGACACAACCGATCAGTGGATTACCGAACGTACAGGGATCCGTCAACGCCATATTATCGGCGCAGACGAAACAGCCGGTACGATGGGAGCTGAAGCCGCTAAAGTTGCGATTGAACATGCTGGAATAGACAAATCTACAATCGATATGATTGTTTGTGCGACGACATCTGGTAAAAATGCTTTTCCTTCTACAGCTTGTGAGATCCAAGGGATCTTAGATATCGATGGTATTCCAGCCTTTGATGTCGCAGCTGCGTGTGCCGGTTATTGTTATGCACTGAGCGTGGCGGACCAATACATCAAATCGGGAATGGCAAAACGCATCCTGGTTATCGGTACTGATTGTTTGACACGTATGGTAGATCCGAATGATCGCTCCATGGTGATTTTATTCGGTGACGGTGCTGGAGCTACCATAATCGAAGCTAGTGAAGAGCCGGGGATTTTATCCACCCATATTCATGCTGCAGGATCGTATTCTGATTTATTATATGTAGGCAATCCTACCCGCGGCGACGAGGCCTCAGTACATGATAATTGGGGCATCATGAAAGGCAACGAAGTATTTAAAGTAGCCGTGACCAAATTAAGTGAAGTGGTTGAAGAAACCTTAGCTGCCAATAATATGGATAAATCAGAGTTAGATTGGTTAGTACCCCATCAAGCTAATTACCGAATTATCAAAGCGACAGCGAAGAAGTTAAATATGTCATTAGATCAAGTTGTGTTAACACTTGAACATCATGGTAATACGTCTGCGGCTACAGTGCCAACAGCGTTAGATGCTGCAATTAAAGATGGTCGAATTAAACGTGGCCAACATTTGTTGTTAGAAGCGTTTGGCGGCGGCTTTGCTTGGGCTTCAGCCTTAGTTCGTTATTAAAAACGTTATTAAATAATAATTATTAAAAACACGTTATCAATTTTTGAGGATAGTAGAATGAGTCAACCAACCATTGCCTGTGTCTTTCCAGGCCAAGGCTCACAATCACAAGGTATGCTAAACGAGTTAGCTGCACACAGCCCAATCGTGACTGCCACATTTGCACAAGCTTCTGCGGCATTAGGCTATGATTTATGGGATGTTGTCGTTAACGACCCAAATGAAGAATTGAATCAAACACATGTCACACAACCAGCGTTGTTAACCGCTAGTGTTGCTATTTATCGTGCATTACAAGATGTTGCGCCGTTTACACCAGCCATCATGGCAGGGCATAGCCTAGGCGAATATTCAGCGTTGGTGTGTAGTGGTGTGTTATCACTTGAAGACGGCGTCAAATTAGTTAAAGCACGTGGTGAGTTCATGCAAGCTGCTGTTCAGCCTGGTCAAGGTGCTATGTATGCTATTATCGGTTTAGATGATGCCGCGATTATTGCAGCATGTGAACAGGCTCAATCAGATAGCGGTGAGATCGTGGCAGCGGTTAATTTTAACTCTCCAGGTCAAGTTGTTATTGCTGGCACGGCTAATGCTGCTGAAATAGCCGCTGCAGCATGTAAAGCCGCTGGAGCAAAACGTGCACTTCCGCTAGCGGTATCCGTTCCATCTCATTGTGCATTGATGGATCCTGCTGCTGAGTCGTTAGCACAGTTATTAGCTACAGTAACTTTCAACGAACCTACCGTGCCATTCATAAACAATGTAGATGTCGCTATTGAGCAAGATACTAAAGCAATTAAAGATGCGTTAATCCGTCAGTTATCATGTCCTGTCCAGTGGACTAAAACAGTTGAATCATTTGCACAACACGACATAAACACAGTATTAGAAATTGGTCCTGGTAAAGTATTAACGGGATTAATTAAACGTATTGATAAAGGGCTAACCACGCATAGCGTCAACCAGCCAGAACAGCTCATTGCGTATTAAGCGTAATATTGCAGTAACTTTTAAGAGAACATAGACATGTCAGATAAAAAAATTATATTAGTCACCGGAGCATCGCGCGGCATTGGTAAAGCATGTGCGTTAGCACTAGCAGCAGAGAACACATTTGTTATTGGTACTGCGACTAGCGAATCAGGCGCGGCGGCGATCAGTGGCTACTTAGGCGATAGCGGGACCGGCAAAGTATTAAATGTGACTGAAGAAGGGGCTATTACAGCGCTTATCAGTGATATAACTGCCGAACACGGCGCTATCGATATCCTTGTCAACAATGCCGGTATTACCCGTGATAACTTGTTAATGCGAATGAAAGATGACGAGTGGAATGCAATCATCAACACTAACTTGACGTCAATCTTTGCCTTATCTAAAGCAGTATTACGCGGTATGATGAAAAAACGCTTTGGGCGCATTATTAATATTGGTTCAGTTGTCGGCTCTACCGGTAACCCAGGCCAAGCTAACTACGCAGCAGCTAAAGCCGGTGTCATTGGTTTTAGTAAATCAATGGCACGTGAAGTTGCTTCTCGTGGTATTACGGTTAATGTAGTCGCACCTGGTTTTATTGATACCGATATGACGAAGGTACTGAGCGATGAGCAAAAAGAAGCAATCTTTAAAGATGTACCAGCTAACCGCTTAGGTCACCCTGAAGAAATTGCGGGTACTGTTGCCTTTTTAGCGAGTGATGTTGCAGCATATATCACTGGTGAGACAATTCATGTCAATGGAGGCATGTATATGGGCTAGGTAAGTTGTTGTTTTATTCAACAATTACTTAATGCCTGAAATGAAGATAAATAGGGAAATTACCGACAAACCTTGAGTAATATGCATGTTTTGTCTAATATTTGTTCTAATTGTGGTTCGACCACGCAGTAAAATTTAATTGTCACTTGCATAAAGTGGCAATGCAAAATAAAATAGCGAAAATTTTTTCCAAGTCAATCAAGGGAATATACAACATGAGTAACATCGAAGAACGCGTAAAGAAAATCATCATCGAACAACTTGGCGTAAAAGAAGAAGAAGTAAAATCAGAAGCATCATTTGTTGACGATTTAGGCGCCGATTCTTTAGATACTGTTGAGTTAGTAATGGCTCTAGAAGACGAGTTTGATACTGAAATTCCAGATGAAGAAGCTGAAAAAATTACTACAGTCCAGTCTGCAATTGACTATGTCAATGCTAACAACGACGCGTAATTAAAAGATTTATATAAAAACGGCTCTTTACGGGCCGTTTTTTGTTTCTATAGAAAAATACGGAGAACTCCATGGCTAAGAGAAGAGTAGTAGTCACTGGTTTAGGTCTGATTACTCCAGTGGGCAACAATGTTGATACCACTTGGAAGAATATTTTGGCAGGACAATCAGGTATCGGTCCGATTACCCATTTTGATGCGACGGACTATAGTACGCGTTTCGCAGGCGAAGCAACTGATTTTGATGCGACTGAATACATCGAGAAAAAAGAAACCAAAAAAATGGATCGATTTATTCAATTAGGTATCGCAGCGGGTATCCAAGCACTAGACGATGCAAAGTATCCCATTAATGAAAAGACTGCACCTCGTGTAGGTGTGGCTATTGGTTCCGGTATTGGCGGCTTGCCATTAATCGAAGAAAACCATGTTAAATTATTAAAAAGTGGCCCACGTCGTGTGTCCCCATTTTTTGTTCCCTCTACCATTACTAACATGGTTTCTGGGTTTTTATCTATTATGCGTGGCCTTAAAGGCCCTAATTTGAACGTTGTGACGGCTTGTACTACTGGTGTTCATAACATTGGTATTGCGGCCCGTACTATTGCGTATGGCGATGCCGATGCAATGGTGGCTGGTGGTGCAGAATCAACGATTACACCATTAGCCATGGCTGGCTTTGGTTCAGCTCGTGCATTATCCACTAACAACGATAACCCGCAACAAGCTTCTCGTCCTTGGGATGAAGCTCGTGACGGTTTCGTGATGGGTGAAGGTGCTGGTGTTGTCATGCTTGAAGAGTACGAGCATGCCAAAGCCCGTGGCGCGCACATTTATGGCGAATTAGTTGGTTTTGGTATGTCAGGTGATGCATATCATATGACGTCACCACCTGAGTCTGGTGAAGGTGCAGCAGCCGCTATGCAAAACGCGATCAATGATGCAGGTATCGAGGTATCTGAAATTGGTTACATCAATGCTCATGGTACTTCTACGCCAGCGGGTGATAAAGCTGAAATCGCAGCGGTGAAGTCGATTTTTAAAGAATCAGCTCAAGATGTATTAGTCAGTTCTACCAAATCAATGACCGGTCATTTATTGGGAGCAGCAGGTTCAGTTGAGGCTATTTTCACTATCCTTGCGTTACGTGATAAGTTAGCCCCACCGACGATTAATTTAGATAATCCTAGTCCTGATTGTGATTTAAATCTGGTACCACATAAACCTCAAGCATTTGCACATGCGTATGCATTATGTAATTCATTTGGTTTTGGTGGCACTAATGGTTCGTTGTTATTTAAACGTCCTGATTAATTAATCACCAGCTAGTTAATTAAGCGCAGGTGTCTCCTGCGTTTTTTTATGTCTAAAGCAAGAACAAGGCTGAGCATCAGAGGAATCATTAAGAACAGTTGAAAATCCTCGCATTTTTGTCTACTGTAGCGCTATGAAATTAACAATATTATCTTCAAATACACAAACTAGCATTAGCATTTATGATCGTGCATTTAATTATGGCGATGGTTTTTTTGCGACCATGCGCAGCACTAATCAATCAATACAATTACTCGACTTACATATACAGCGACTAAAGTCAGATGCAAGTCGTTTAGGCTTTAGTATTGATAATTGGGATGTGTTAGTCGATCAGCTCGAAGCTGAAGCTTCGTTATGCTCGTGTGACGCTGTGATTAAAGTATTGATTTCAAGAGGTGAAGGTGGTCGCGGGTATTCACAGTTGACTGCCCAATCGCCTATCGCGTTAATTACGACAAGTCCATTACCTTGCAACCCATCTAGTTTTCGAGTCTCAGTAGCTCAAGGTTTTTTAGCGGAACAACCGTTATTAGCGGGTATTAAACATCTGAATCGGTTAGAGCAAATATTGTTTAAGCGTCAAGCCGAAGCACTTGGCGTTGATGATGTTGTGTGTTTGGATATTCATCATTACCTTGTTGAAACGAGTAGTGCAAATCTGTTTTGGTACAAAGATGGTAAGTGGTTTACACCTGAACTTTCAAGGTGTGGGGTAAACGGCGTATTTCGTCAATTCTTGTTAGCGATGTTTGCACAACACGATATTGAATGTGTGATTGGTGATTTTAGTATTCATGAAGTTCTCGCTGCCGATTCTGTGTTTATTTGTAATGCGGTGCGTGGTGTCATCCCGGTCAACGAGATGTTACTTCCGATGAATCGAAAAAATTATCTAACCGTCACTCCCCAAGCATTGTGCGATGAATCAGCCATACGTTTTACTAATGAGCAATGTCCTGCAATACAATCATTAATCACTAGCCAATTACAACGGGTTGCACCAGCTATATGAGTTTAATTTAATGAGCCAAGTTATATGAAGAGCAATCTTGTCCAGCGGTATACACTCATTGCTATTTTCTCTGCATCATTACTAGTATTAGCATTAGCCTGCGCATGGGGTATCAATCAACAATCAAATGAAAACCTGTCTTTGTCTGGCGAACAACCTGTATATTTTGTTGTATCACCAGGTAAGACTTTGTATAACGTATTTGCTGAGCTTACTGCTCAGGGCTATCTATCGCAAACTAACCTGTTGCGAAAAATCTGGTTAAAAACCAATCCTCATTTTTCGCAAATAAAAGCCGGTTGGTATACCTTAACGCCAAATATGACTATGCTTGAATTACTGCGAAATCTTCATCATGGCAAGACAACTACCCATCAAATCACTTTAGTTGAAGGGCAGACCTTATGGCAATGGTTGGCAAAAATGTCGCAGTTGGACAATATTGAGATAGATGTTCGCTTTGATGCAGACACCTATACTTATATAGATGCTCAAGGAAATACTTGGCAAGAAGGCTATGTATTACCTGAAACCTACCAATACCAGCATTTAAGTAAAGCCAGTGATATTTTGTTACAGGCATTTAACGCGCAACAAGCCGTGTTACAGGCTTTATTAACAGATAAATCCTTACCACCAGGAATCACTTCTGAACACGAATGGCTCACCCTGGCTTCTATCATTGAAAAAGAAACCGGCGTAGCACATGAGAGGGAGCATATAGCTGGTGTATTTTTGAATCGGCTCGCTCGCCGTATGCGGTTACAAACTGATCCTACCGTGATATATGGAGTGGGGCCGGATTTTGATGGTGATATCACGCGCCAGCATTTGCGCGCTAAAACTCCATTTAATACCTATGTAATTAACGGGTTACCCCCAACACCGATAGCTAGTGCATCTACAGCTGCGTTAGCTTCAGTGTTATCACCCAAGCAAACTGACGATTTATATTTTGTGGCGAAAGGTAATGGCGAACATTATTTTTCAGAAACTTTACAACAACACAATCAAGCTGTGAGACAATATCAGTTAAATCGTTCTGAAAAATAATAAGAGCATGAGTTAATGACAACCCCTGGAAAATTTATTGTAGTTGAAGGCTTAGAAGGTGCAGGGAAGAGCACTGTTATTTCTGCCATTAGTGATGTCTTACACGCTCATCAAATCCCTTTTGTGTTGACCCGTGAGCCAGGTGGAACACCAATGGCTGAAGCTATCAGGGAGTGTGTCAAACACGATTGGCAAGACGAACAGGTGACGGAGCAAACTGAGTTACTACTCATGTATGCAGCTCGCTCACAATTAGTTGAAAACCGCATCAAGCCAAATTTAGCTCAAGGGCATTGGGTTGTCGGTGATCGTCATGATTGGTCTTCACTGGCTTATCAAGGTGGCGGGCGTCAAGTCAATCAAGCCCATTTAATGGCTATTCGTGAGTTAACCTTAGATGGCTTTACTGCGGATTTGACTATTTATTTAGATATTGATCCACAAGTTGGCCTTGAAAGAGCGCGAACGCGTGGCGAATTAGATCGAATTGAACAATCTGGTATTGCTTTTTTTGAGCGTGCTAGAGACACGTATTTAAGTTTAGTCGCGCAAACCGACAATGCATTGCTAGTGGATGCGAGTCAGTCGATTGCAGACGTTCGCGACACTGTGATCCAACATGTCCAAGCATTTGTAAAAGGTTAACTATGTATCCTTGGTTTATGCCATTACATCAAAAATTGATGCGCAGTGCTGCGACACAATCTCTGCATCATGCATTACTTATTAACGCTAAGCCGGGTATGGGTAAACATGAATTTATACACACCTTAGCAAATGATTTATTGTGTCATTCCCCAGTTGATTTACAAGCCTGTGGTCATTGTCAAAGCTGCCTACTAAATAAGGCTCATACACACCCTGATCGCTATGTCATAGCAAGTGATAAACAAATTTCGGTCAATGAAATACGCGAAGCCTTAGCTAAGCTGCAAGAGCACGCCCAATTGAGTCAACGTAAAATATTGATTATCGAGCATGCTGATAGCATGACCGAAGCGGCGGCGAATGCATTATTAAAGACACTTGAAGAACCGACTGAAAACACCTATTTATTATTAACGGTAAGTAATATTCAGCGATTGTTACCTACCATACTCAGCCGTTGTGAAAAAAACAACGTGGCTGCACCTAGTGCCTCTGAGATCAGTGGATGGTTGCAAGATACCTATCAACAAAACGTTGCCGAAGATATGATGCGTGCATATGAATATGCGCCTTTGAGTATTGCTGCAGCGTTATTAGATAACCCCGAAACGAATTATTTAAGCTTTAAACAAGATTTAGGTGCCATCAAGAAAAAACAGATGCATAGTGTCGCATTTTCGCAAAAATGGCATTCACAAGCCTACCAGTGCTTAGGCTGGTTGCAGCTAATGCTGCAAAGTAAATGCCTTAATGCACCAGATGATGCAAAACGCCTACATTATTTAAACGTATCTGAATTTGTTCGAGCTGAAATGCAACGCGTCCATCATCAAGGCACAAATAAACGTTTAGTCCTTTCCCACGTCATCGATAAAGTAATGAGTTAACCATGTTTGTAGATTCACATTGTCATTTAGATAAATTAGATAAAAATCCCGAAGAACTCGCCAAGGCAATAGCGTACGCCCATCAACGTGGTGTAGAGCATATGTTATGTGTCGCAGTAAGTGTCAACGAGTTTGATAGCATGTTAGATACGGTAAAGGATTTCGCTAATGTTTCCGTCTCATGTGGCGTGCATCCTTGCTATGAAGAAGACATGACGGACTCCGCTACTTTACTTGATTATGCCAAGCGTGAGCGTGTTGTCGCAGTAGGAGAGACGGGCTTAGATTATTATCACTCAACTGATACCAAAGCCGTTCAACAACAAAGTTTTATTGACCATATAAAGGTTGCGTCACAGGTACGTAAACCCCTGATTATTCATACTCGTAATGCACGTGAAGACACTATTGAGTTATATCAAACTCATATGAATGAGCATACAAGCGGTGTTCTGCATTGCTTCACTGAATCTTTAGAGATGGCGCAACAAGCAATAGAACTAGGACTGTATATTTCACTATCTGGAATAGTGACCTTTAAATCAGCAAAAGAGCTGCAAGAAGTCGCTAAAATGATACCCATTGATCGATTACTAATTGAAACTGACTCACCTTGGTTAGCACCTGTTCCGTATCGCGGTAAACCAAATCAACCTGGTTATGTGGTTGAAGTGGGCGAGTTCATTGCACATCTGCGCGGTATATCGGTGACAGAGTTAGCGCAACATACAACGGATAATTTTTACCGCTTGTTTAATACAGTACCACGCAATAATGTCTAAATCAGACACTCAGAGTGTTATAGGTAGCTGGCGACAACGTCTAGCGCGGTCGTTACATTTAAGTCGCAGCAAAGCGCATGCTCGTTTTGTACAATTAGCTTCTTTAGGGCATGATGGTCGAGTGCATAATAGAACACTAGTATTTCGTGGGTTTGTAGATAATACTGACCAGTTAATTATGATCACTGATACTCGTTCAGATAAATACATGGGTTTGATACAACACCCTCAAGTTGAGATATGTTGGTATTTTGAAAAGTCACGGGAACAGTATCGTATTAATGGCGATGTTCTAGTTATAACCAATGCGTCCTCTCAAGCAGACTTGAGAGAGCTGGTTTGGCATAGTTTGTCGCTTTCCGCTAAAGAGCAGTTTTATTGGTATCTAGATAAAGCTGTTGTTGCTGAAATAGTTGAACAGGGAAGTATTCCTGATTCATTTAGTGTAATCCTTTTACAACCTGTAAGTGTTGATTATTTATATCTAGGTGATGAACACACGCGCACTATTAGCCAATTAGTCCACAAAAAATGGCAAGAAAAGCCCATAAACCCATAGCTGCGATAATATTAGACACATGCACTCTAGTGTTGGTATCCAGCACTACCAAGGTCCTACAATCACATTATCCGTGTCTTGGATAACATCTAATACTGTTACATTAACTTGAAATTGTTGTGCCGCTTTTTGGATCAATGCAGTCTGAACATGACTAAATTGATGATTTTCAATATAGAGACTCTGGCACTGACCACGACTGATAATCTTCATTACCCAAGGAAAGACTAGCTGTTTATTCGGTTTTTGTATGCGAATGCCACTTGTCATATCCTGAGCAAACTTGATCGAATCACTAAGTAAATATTGCCACTTTGCACCTCGATTGGTAGCTGGATCCTGTGAGCCGCCATATTGTAATGTGTTAATTGAGTAAATTTGATGTAATGCTTGATTAGCTGACATGTGCAAAACCTTGTTTATTTATACAGTGGTTATAAATATAGTACTGTATAAATAAACAGTCAATGATTATTTTGCATTAATAACAAAATAATTGATGCACTGATTTAGTTTTTTGAGCTATTTAGATATCCTGTCGGATTGGGCTAAACAAGCCTTGATGCATTCTACTGGCGAACTCATCCGTCATACCGGCAATGTAATCTGCTATAACGCGCTCTCCTAAACCATTTTGCGCTGCGTTTTGCCAACGCTGTAAGGTATTGCTTGGGAGTAATCGCTGAGGATCCGAGTTAAAGGCTTGAAACAATTCCATCACAATTTGTTGGCCTTTATATTCCATTATCTGCACCTCGGTATTATTGATGACATGTTTACGCACATAATTTTTAAAGTATTGTAAGCAAGTTGCTTCAATTTCGGGTAATTGTGCTTGATAATCAATAAGCGAGGTTTTGAACAATTGTTGTTTTTGAATACTGATAGCAGTGATGAAATTATTAACTAACGCACCAATCGCATTTTTACGGCGATAACTTTCCAGGCTAAACAGTTCTAACGCATATGTATGAATACGTTGTGCCAGGCGTCCGTCAATTTCTTGAATGGGTTTGACGACCTCTTGTTCGAATGAACTAAAGGTGACTTTGTTCATGACAATCGCATCTTCTAAATCATGAATGCCATATGCGATATCATCGGCTAATTCCATAACGGAACAATCAAAGCTTTTATAAATCGTTTTAGCATGCTGTTCTTCGCGCTCCTCAATCGTCATCAAGAGGTTACGGTCTTGTTCATCGATGCCTGATAGTAGCCATTCAAAAACGGCCTTATCGCACTCATACAAGCCTTTAGGTGGAATATACGCATTAGCTATGACTTCACGAGTCGAACGCGCTTTACATTCAGGGTAGGGCGCAGCAAGCGTATCAATATAGTTAGGGTATTTGACTAAGCCTAATAACGTTCTACGGCTCAAATTCATTCCATTTTTGATAGTGTAGGGCTCTAATTTAGACACAATTCGAAATGTTTGTGCATTTCCTTCAAACCCTCCGTAATCTCGCATCATATAATTGAGCGCAATTTCACCACCATGCCCAAATGGCGGATGTCCAATATCATGAGCAAGACAAATAGTTTCAATTAAATGGCCATCTAAGCCTAGTAATTTAGCTTGTTCCGGGTATTTTTGACGTAATTGTTCAGTGATGCCTGCACCAATTTGTGCAGCCTCAAGTGAGTGTGTCAGGCGTGTTCTAAAAAAGTCACTCAAACCAATTCCATGGATCTGAGTTTTTGCTTGGAGCCGACGAAATGCAGCAGAGTGCATAACCCTAGCTTTATCACGCTGCGCAGCGCTACGGTGATCGCCATCACGAGAATCAGTGCGCGGCTGATGACGTTGATCCCAAATCAAATGTGACATAGTGACTGTAATTCCTTATAAATATTAATGGTGCTCCTAGACCGTCATTAAGCTTGTTCTACGCTACAATAAGTATGGATAAATTGATAAAGTTGCTCTAATTGTAACGGCTTACTTATGGTGTCTGTAAAGCCATAATGGTTTAGTACTGATTTATTTTGCAACATAATATCAGCGGATAACGCTAATATAGGTATTAATTTATTGGTTTTCCGGATTGCCAGACACATGTCGATACCATTCATGATCGGCATATTTATATCAAGAATCAGTAAATCGACGTGTTCAAACTGGTTGTAAGCGGCAAGCGCTTGTTTTCCGTTATCGTAAATATGTATATTTGCTCCAGTGTTACTTAAGATGGTTTGAATAATCACTTGGTTCGATGGATTGTCTTCTGCCACGAGTATTGTGAAATCACTTAAATCAGGAACAGGTTCATTAATGGGAGCATTTATGGTATTGAGTGTCATTGCTGTGATTGGCAAGGGAGCGTTAAAAATAAACTCTGTTCCTACACCATCTTCACTGAATACGCGCAACGTACCATCCATTAAACTAGTCAAGCTTGAACAAATTGCCAATCCTAAGCCTGTACCGCCATAATTACGAGTGGTGGAGTTATCCGCTTGTCTAAACGGCTCAAAAATATTTTGTAATGTATCTTGCGGAATGCCGATACCGGTATCACTTACTATCAACTCAATCCGTTCTGCATCGCCAGTAAGTAATACTTTAACGCTTCCTTGGTGTGTAAATTTAATGGCATTAGAAACTAAATTATTAATGATTTGGGTAAGACGAGTAGGATCACCTATCCTGTAAGGGTTAAGCTCTGGCGCAATTAATAGTTCTAGTTCAATGTCTTTATCCAATGATAAGGTGAATTTATTAAAGGCACTGGTCAATAACGCGTTCAGTTGTAACGGAATCGCTTCTATTGTCATATGCGAGGCATCAATTTTAGACAAATCTAATATATCATTGATGATATTCAACAAATCTTTAGACGAGTCCAACGCCATTTCAGTTAAACTGTAGGAGTCTTCATCTAAATCGTATGTGTGCAAAATTTGTAATGCGCCCATAATGGCATTCATAGGAGTGCGAATTTCATGGCTCATATTTGCTAAAAATCGTGTACGAGCAGCAGTCAAATCTTGTGCTTTGAGCATGTTTTGCTGGGATATACTTGCTTGGTTGATAATTTCTCGTTGTGATATCTCCGATTCAGTCGTATCGACACAAGTACCTAAAATTCGGATGTTTTGATGATTATCATTAAAATAAAATTGAGCGTACATTCGCACAAATGATATTTGACCTTGATGAGATATCGTTCGGCAAGTTAACAAAATAGTATTGTTCTCTGCTAAGCCTTTAGCACCAATGTTAAATTGCTCAATAAATTGATTCCGATCTTCTGGGTGGATTAAATCAATCCAGTCTTTAAACTCATTTATACTAGAATACGACGCTAAATCAAAAATACCCTGCATTGATTCGTCCCAATACAGATGGTCATTGGCAACATGGTAATCCCAGGTACCAATTGCAGAAGCTTTTAATGCTAACTCGACGCGTTCACGAAAAAATTCACTTTCGATGGTCTGTTGGTGTTGCTGAGTAATATCCCTGATAGTACCAAAACGCCGGAGGATTGTTTGGCCTGAAAATTCAGCATCCATTGAGATAGCTAGTGTCTTGATAGTTCCATGAGGGAGTCGGATATCAAAAATCCCACTAAATGGTATTTGGTTATGTTCAAGATAGTTGATTGATTGAATCAGTTTATCAAGACTTTTAGACATAAAAAAGCCACTATCAGTTTCTATTGTCGGCTCAAAGTTATCTGCGCAATTAAATATAGAATATACATAACTGCTCCAACGCATCTTTTTTATAGAATAATCATACTCCCACAATCCAGCCTGAGTAGTCTGTTCTATTAAGTGGTGATATTTGCTATATAGTTCCATATATTCGGTTGTTCCATCTCTGATATGGTGTTGTTCTGTTGAGCTTATAGTGTGGTAAATCCAACTAGATTGGATTTTTCGCTAATTCATCAACACCTACTGCACAGTTTTCTTCAAAACATTCACGAAAATACTCTACCTCGGGCATATCTTCGGAAAAATGCTGAAGCATACTTTCTAAACGTTCTTTTACCGGTCTGAACTCATGATTACCAAACCTAAGCTCGTCGCATGCTTTTAAATAGGCTGAAAGAAGATCAGCAGCTTTAACAATTTTTTTGTACTCGGGCTCTACTTGATTTTGTACAAGTAAATGCGCAAAAAGCGGTTGTAAGGCACTAGGTAAAGTGTGCAAGCACTCAATTTCAGCTAGTTCTTCTAGTTTTTTAAATTCTTTGGTTAATGCAGGGTTATGATATTTAGTAACATGATTAATGTCCTGCAATTTCGTTTCACTCACCTCATGATATAAGGCGATGGTAGCCGCTTTCTCTGGGTTGAGCGTGCCGGCAAAGTAAGTGTTACGGATCACCGCTAACAAGTGAGCGATTACCGCTACTTGATGAGAGTGCTCCGCGACGTTTTCCGGCTTTACTGTATGCATCAACGCCCAGCGTTTAATCAACGGCATGCGTAATAACCAAGCCAAGAATGAACTTTTTTGGGGCATCAGCTTAGCTTTGTTGATAATGGTTAAAAAATTGACCAATACGGCCAATAGCTGGCGTTAATACGTCGGCATGCGGTAAAAATACCAATCTAAAATAGCAGCCTTGATTTAAATTAAAAGCACGACCATGGACTAATAAAATCTTTTCACTTTGTAATAAATCAAAAATCATTTGTTCATCATTATGAATATTGAATTTTTGTGCATCCACTTTGGCAAAGCAATACAACGCGCCTTTTGGCGGTACACATGTAATACCATCAATGGCGTTTAATGCTGTCGTCGCCGCGTCACGTTGTAGTTTCAAGCGACCACGGTCATGAATTAAATCGTTGATACTTTGATAACCACCTAATGCGGTTTGAATGGCGTGCTGGCAAGGGACATTGGCACACATCCGCATAGAAGAAAGCATATTCAGTGCATCGATATAATCTTGTGCAACGCGTTTGTTACCGGACACGAGCAACCAACCCGCGCGAAACCCTGCGACGCGATAGTTCTTGGATAAGCCTGACATAGTGACCATAAAAACATCATCGGCTAATGAAGCAATACAGGTATGTTGCGCTTCATCATATAAAATTTTGTCGTAGATTTCGTCACTGTAAATAACCAAATTATGCTCACGGGCAATGGCAACAATATCCAGTAACAATTCTTTGGAATACACAGCACCGGTAGGGTTGTTGGGATTGATAAGTACAATCGCTTTGGTTTTTGATGTGATTTTTTGTTTTATATCATCAATATCAGGAAACCATCCTGCTTGTTCATCACAGACATAATGCACAGGGGTGCCAGAGGACAAGCTCACGGCTGCGGTCCATAACGGGTAGTCAGGTGCAGGTAATAAAACCTCATCACCTTGATTGAGTAAGGCTTGCATCGCCATCATGATCATTTCGCTCACACCGTTACCGATAAAAATATCTTGGGTAGTCATGTTGCGAATGTTTTTTTGTTGGTAATACTGCATCACTGCAACCTTAGCCGCATATATACCAGTAGCTTCAGAATAACCTTGAGCGGAAGGTAAATTATAAATGACATCTTTTAAAATATCATCAGGTGCTTCAAACCCAAATGGGGCAGGATTGCCAATATTGAGCTTTAAAATACGATGACCTTCTTCTTCCATTGCTCGCGCTTTAGCATGAATAGGGCCACGGATGTCGTAACAGACATTGTCTAGCTTTGCAGATTTACCGATGTGATACATAGTAATGAACTTAAATTAGGTTGTAACGGTCTATATATCAGTAGCATACAGTAAGTATTGATTCTGTTGAAGTGTTTCAATCGGTTTAATGCATAAATTTTAGTCGTATGGGAAATAAAGCACATGGCAGAGATTTTACATCGCTCAACGCAAGACGTGATGCCTATCAATGGCTCTGTTGTGTGTTGCGGTATTTTTGGTGCTTTGACGCACACTGGCTTGTGGGTTAACGGGGGAATTATCGAGTTATCGGGGACTGGATTAGTTCGGAGTGTTTCACCTGAACGTTTTATCCATGATCGCTCCGGTGATCAGATTTATGTCATGGCAAATCAACATGCACAGGTTTTAGGTTCTGCCGTTGCAGCAAATTTTGCTCAAGCTAGAATATTTGAATATTTGAACTATGATGTATTTAGTAACAACTGCAATCGTTTTATCGCTAATTGTTATCAATTTCCCGATTGTCATGAGGTCATGTTATTTACGGATTTAACCAATAAACTTGCGATCTATTTTAATCAAGCTGTCGTATTTTATCCTATGCGAAGTTAATTATAGTTGTGTCGCATTCGTTATTTGGTTCGTTTATGTAATTTTTGCAGCATAAATCAAAAGTAAGGAAGCACAATGTCTAAAGAGTTTGAGCACCCACCAGAAACCGTTATTGCAGATAGTTCAATATCCCGTGTCATTGCTAGTCGAGAGTTGGATTTCATCGATCCATTTAAATGGTTGATCCTTGGCATGCAAGATGCGCAACGAGCACCAGGTATTACACTTTTTTATGGCTTATTGTTCGTATTGATCCCTTGGGGAATAAGTGCGTTGGTCGCTCTGATGGGCTGGTATATGGTCATCCTGCCAGCATTGATTTGTTTTATGTTACTAGGGCCATTTTTAGCCGCAGGCTTGTATGATGTTTCTTGGTCACTAGAAAAACAGCATACTCCCAAACTGAGTCACTCTCTTAAAGCAATGAGCCGTAATGCGGTCAATGAGTGGGGCTTTGGCTTGATGCTAGTCATTTTAATGATATTTTGGTTGCGAGTCGCAGCTTTAATACATGCATTCTATCCATCATATTTAGAGCCAAACCTTGCCAATTTATGGCCGTTTTTAGCAGTTGGAACGGGCTTTGGCATTGTGTTTACCGGCGTTGTATTTTTGTTGACTGCGTTCACTCAGCCAATTTTAATGGAACGGCAAGTGGATTTAGCAACAGGGGTCTTAACTAGTATTAATGCTGTGCTGACTAACAAACTAGTCATGCTGCTTTGGGCGAGTATTATCTTCACGGGGGTTGGTATTGGTTTTCTTACTGGGTTTATTGGCTTTATTGTGATTATGCCTGTGATTGGTTATGCATCATGGCACGGCTACATCGATACGATAGCGACGAAGCGGGGGCGTACGTTTGAGTAATCCCACAAAGGCAGATTGCAGCGCAATTAAGCGTTTATTTTGATGAGCTTTAAGAGGGCTATCTTTGAGTATATCTAACAAATTCTGGGCTAATGCTTCTTTGTACTGAATTTGCCGGCAATGGTGCATACATGTTAGTAGGTTTAACCCAAAAGTAGGGGATTTGGGGTACAGTTGATGGGCTTTATAGTAATAGTACATCGACTGTTCAAACTGATTGTTACTATACAGTTGGCTACCTTTTTCATTATAGTTTACTGCACGTGTAGGTTGATCATGGAGTAATGCCTCTTGGCTCTCAAATTGTGTTGTGCACAATATACTTTCTACATGTGATTCAACTTTGTGTAGTTTCTTTTTCGATAATGATAATAAGCGGGCTACGGTTTGCTCTTCTCCTATGTGATGATTCGCATTAATTGCATGTTGAATGGTTTCAACACTGGCACGGTCAAAGTTCTGCATCCAATCTCGTTGTAATATCCGCTGTACTTTCTCCGTATCACCTTCGAGTAAGCATACTGATGTCAAAATACTATCACGCTTTTGTAGACTGACCGGATCGATATCTTTTTTAGTGGCGCGAGTGAGTAAGCGTTTAGCTTGTGAGATTTGTTGCGTTTTAGCGCTATCATCTTGCTCATGTTGGATTTTTTGGATGACACATCGCACCAAATCAAAGGTGAGCTCTTTGAATTGATCTTTGAGCATTTGATTGGCACTACACTTATCATTTAACAGCTTAATCGCTTGGTCGATTTGTGATTGTAAACAATACAAGTGAGATTTTAGTTTGGTCGCTTGTAATGATAAATCACACGTCAAAATACGCGATAAATATTCTGATGCAGCACTATAATCGTGCTGAGCAAAAGCAACACAAGCTAGCCATTCTAGGGCTTTATCTCTAGTCGCCTTGGTTTGGAGCAAGGTGTTGAGTAAATTGGCACAATTATCCCAATCCCCATTTAAATATTGGCTTTTGATGAGTCCCCATTTGGCCCACAGTGCATTAGGGAAGCTAGTAATAGCGACTTCGTAAATGTGCAATGCAGCTAAATACTGTTGGGTTTGTAGATACAGTTGCCCGAGTAAACGGTAAGTCGATTGTAAATGTTGTGGATGTGTCTCTGTAATGGCAAGTAAACCTTGGATCACTGGGGCTATCCGGTCATTATCTAAATCATTTAAGTAGGGGCTGAGTACTTGTCTAAACGTAAAGTATTCATCAAAATGCCGTTTAAGAATATTTAGCGTATAAGGCTTTAACAATATGATATCGGGGTTGGTATCGATGATCTGACTGATAACCGCTGCACTGGGATCACCTGTTATAATGGCTAAACCGGTAGAAGGCTTGATTAATTTGTTCATAATCAACTCTTCACACCATTGCGTACCTGACCGTCCGCCACGCAGTTCTTGGTTGCATAAGACAATATCAAAATCCTGTCTATAACAGGCTCTTTTAAACGACTGAGGGCTAGAAAAACTACAAATTTCTAGCTGATGAAAAAACAACAAGTGACTGCGCAATGTATCTCGCGAAATAGCTTCTTCATCAATTAAGGCGACCCGTAAACGTTGCATGTCTATTTTGAATAAATTCTGGATAATTAATAGCTTAGTCAGTGTTATGAATAGATAGGTATATAGATATATACCTACGTATACAAATGACTGGCATAGCACAAGCGTCAATAGTTTGGTAAAATTTTGTTTTGTTGACGTTTCGGTAGTTTTTATGTGGCAGTGTCCATTGTGTGCTTCTCCTTTATCTGTTCAAACCAATCAACCTTGGCGTTGTGACAATGGTCATAGTTTTGATGTTGCCAAGCAAGGCTATGTCAATTTATTACCTGTGCAATTTAAAAATTCGCTTCAACCAGGCGACGATAAAGTGATGGTGCAAGCGCGTGAAGCATTTTTAAATGCAGGTTTTTATGCTCCATTAATTCAAGCGATTAGTGCAGATATCCAAAGCCATCGGGCGGCGGGTTCTGTCCGTGCAATTTATGATGCAGGCTGCGGTGAAGGATATTATTTACGTCAACTTAGTGCATTACTGGATGATCCAAATATCACCTATCAAGGCAATGATATTGCCAAAAATGCGGTATTGAGAGCAGCTAAACAAGCACAGCAACACGCCTTAATTCAACATCAATATGTGGTTGCTTCTTCATATCATCTCCCCTTGAAAAGTAATCAAATCGATGTGCTGTTACAAGTATTTGCGCCTATGGACACCGCTGAAGCAGTACGCGTCCTCAATACGGGTGGGTTGTGGTATCAGGTCGTACCAAATCAATCACATTTACAAGAATTTAAAACCCACCTATATGACACAGTCACACCACATGCACCTGAACCATTAACTGATGTCCCGCTGCTTAAAGAGATAGATGTGGCCTTTGTCCTTGATTTAACCTCAGTACAAAAAAGCCAACTGTTTGCGATGACTCCTTATGCTCATAGCGCCAATGCCAACAAACGAGCATTGTGTATTGATGATCCAAGTAGCGTGACAATCGATTTTAAGATCTATGTCTATCAATTACCGTCAGAGCAAGAATAACCATGAGCTACGCAGATGAGCAATTAAGATGAGTAATAAAAGAGCCGCTTTTTTTGACCGTGATGGGGTGATAAATGTCAATCATGGGTATGTCCACCAGATTGCTGATTTTGAGTTTATGGACGGTATTATCGAGTTAATGTTGCATGTGCAAGCATCAGGATATGAGCTGGTTGTTGTGACCAATCAATCTGGTATTGCCCGTGGTATGTATACTGAAGATCAATTTGCACAGCTTAATCAATGGATGTGCGCGCAACTACTTGAGCAAGGTGTAGTGATCACCGATACTTATTATTGCCCACATCATCTTACAGCGGGCAATAGTGCGTTAACACAAGATTGTGCATGCCGAAAACCCAAGCCTGGTATGTTATTAACCGCAGCTGAAAAGCACGGTTATGATTTGTCACAAAGTATTATGGTAGGGGATAATAGATCGGATATGCAATGCGCGATCAATGCGCATTTACGAACTGGTTACTGGTTGACGAATAAACCTCAGGATATCATTGCGCTTACTCAACTAAGTGATACCGTTGCAGAAAATAGCACGCAGGTATTACAAATAAATACACTGCGTGATTGTCTTCATTTAATCTGAGAAAACTGACTGATATGTTTGATTGCTCGGTTGAACATATCGGTGTTTAGTTGTTGATTTAACTGATTACCAGTGGTTTTAGATTGGATTTCAGTTAAGCCGTTGCTCTTGATCTTAGCGATATAATTATCATTGAGTAAAATCACCGAGTCATTTTGCGTCGTGACTTGCCAATCCCTAGTTTGTCCAAAAATATTTTGTCCAGTAGAGTAGACAGTCGGATTTACATCACAACCTAACTGGGCAAAGATACTTGGCACAATATCTTCATCAAGCATGACTTGTTGGCTTAATGTTTGATTACTCCATACTGTCCCGTTCACCCCTTTATCTGCAGGGTTAGGCGCCATAATAAGCCAATTTTGTGCCGTTAATGACTCGCTCATTAATGCTTCATCTTGGGTTAATGTATTAAGCTGACTGGCACTAATAAACGCAAACGTAATGCCTGGCTGGGATTGTTTTAGCGTACGGGTTAATTCTGCAAAATCCAGCGTGATGATTTTATTGTCACCAATACCCGTGTTTGACGGGCTATACAAATGAATCGGTAATTTAATTCCGCTAAGCACATCCACCATGACTGGCGTCGCTTCTTTAAGGTAGTGGTGATATAAGTTAGGTAAGCTAAACAGTGCCGTTTTAACTAACACATCTAATGTATTTGCCGGACGGAAATAAGACGTTGATGACCAATCAGATGGCAGGGCGGCTGTGGCATCAATCGGATCAGTCACATACAATACCACCCAACTTGCCGTTCTATCGATAGGACAGTAAAGCGGTTCTTTTGGGTAGGCAAGTTGTTCGATGTTGTAGGTAAATTGTACCGATTTTTGTTGTTCATAATCAGCAATATCTAACAACCCATAACGAGATAAGGTGGTTTTAGCCGTTGCAGGATAAGAAAGCGGGAACATATTATCCTGTTGCATGATAGGTTGGTACAAACGTGCATCGGCCCATACATGTAATGCATGTGAACCAACGAAGCTAAACAAAAACAAACCAATCACAGATTGACCTACGCGCTTACGGCTAAAGCGCTCGATGCGTTTCCATAAGGCATTAGCCATGAGTAACTGAAAACCAAACCAGACAATGAAGAGCAAACTTAAAAATGCCCATTCTTGCCAAGTGAAAAAGGCAATGTGCGAGCGAGTTTCATCGACAATCAGCTCACTTGAGCGCAAACTTAAATGTAAACCTGTTCGATTGAACAAGAGCGCGTCAAACGCTAGTAGGGCTAAACCTACTGCGGCAATGAAAGAGGCGGCGGTTTTAACAAAGCGCACATTTTCCAACATATAACACATAGGTAAAATGAAAATGACGAAGCCGATGAAGGTAATAAAACTAATATGCCCAAACCAATTTGCAAATAGATAAATTTGACCTAATAGGTTGTCAGGAAATGGTGCAGAGAACACATAGATAGATGCAATCACCAGTGCGATAATAATATTAAAAAACGCAAACCAATGACCCCAGCTGACTAAGCGGGAGACTTTCTGACGGCGTGGTGATTCAGCAAAAATCATAGATTAATCCTTTACGCTACGCTGTAATACATCACAAAATTGTTTGACCATTTGCGGTCTGATTCGTTCATCAACTTGATGCGAAAAAATATGGGTGATAGCGTTACCCAACACCATTAAAGACAAATCTCGGGTTGCTTGATGCTTTTCTAAACACATTAATACTTCATTTAATATTGTTTCAAACTGGGCATCATCATACTGAGATTGTTGTGGCATAAGGCTTGTCTCTTTTAGTTAAGTAATGGCATAGCATCAGTATATGCAAAATTATCTGATCTATATGATTTTTCTAGATTATAATAGCAAACATCTATATCACCAACAGTGAATTTATCATGAGCGCAATAATCAAGCATTTTGTCATGCATCAATTAGCGATTAACAGCGAACAGCGTTTAACATTAACGCCTAAGAACGCGTGTTTTGATATCGGCCCTTCAACCGAAGCCTTGGCCCACGAAATCAACCAAGCGTTCAATACCAAACCAGGTAAAGGTGTGGGTGGTTTTGCATCAATCGAAGTATTGCAAGCTGCGGTCGAAGGTGAACTAACGGATAGTGACGACTCTGACATTTCTGATGAAGATAGTGTCGCGACTGAGAATGCGACAGCGGTTAATTCTGGTCCACGATTTAAAGAATTGTTAGGCGCGACGATTAAAGATGCTGAGCATTTTATCGAGCTATCTAAAGGCGGTAGCCAGTTACTCATCAAGGCGTTAGTCGAGGATGGTTTAGTTGAAACTGGCTATATTGTGTTTGTTCATTATGAGTTTTTGGCAACTGAGTATTTGTTGATTGCGCTGCTTAATACTAAGCAACATGTTGAGGTTACAGACGAGTTAGAGCTAAGTTATTCCGATCATCTTGATGTCCCTAAGATGCAACTAGCCGTGCGTATCGATTTAACGCAATATACAACGCAACCAGAATTGAATCGTTATATTAGTTTTATTAAAGGACGAATGGGTCGTAAAGTCTCAGACTTCTTTATGCGTTTTGTGGGTTGTGAAGAAAAAGTCGATGTTAAAGCACAAAACAAGCAGTTGATTGCCCAAGTTGATGATTATTTAGCCACTGAACAATTATCCACCGAAGAAAAACAAGTATCTCGTGGCGTCGTTGCTGATTACTACAAACAAAAAATCGCATCGGGTGAAGACATCAATGTCTCTGAATTAGCCGCTAAATTACCTAAAAATGAAGAGCAACAGTCTGATTTTAGCGTGTTTAATGCGCATTTAGAGCAACCCCTAGAGCCTCAGTTCCAACCAGATCGCGCTGCGTTAAAGCCACTTGCTAAGTTTTCTGGACAAGGTGGCGGTGTTACATTGAGCTTTGATCGTAATTTACTTGGAGATAAAGTACACTACGATCCTGTTACCGATACCTTAGTAATTAAAGGCATCCCACCTAATTTAAAAGATCAGTTGTCTAAAGCAGACAACGATTAGCGGAACCAAAACATGCACCTATTTGTAAACGATTTAACTGTCATGGATTTTTCTTACTTATGCCCCAAACGCGGTATGGTAGGTGAGAGCTGGATCGTCGATGTTATTTTAGCGGGTGAGCTGAATGAAGAAAGCATGGTCCAGGACTTTGGAATTGTTAAAAAGCAACTCAAAGGTCTGATTGATCAATACGTAGATCATAAACTACTCGTACCAGCCGAACATGCGTACTCGCAAATAACACATCGTGATAAAAATATGGTGCAAGTAAGCTTTCAACGTCCTGACGAACGTGCGATACATATGTATTGCCCAGATGAAGCTTATGGTTTTATCTATGCTGATGAAATCAACATGGAAAGTGTGGGTGCGTATTTAAAAGACGTACTGGCGATTCACTTACCTGATAATGTTGATGATATTCAGTTGTTATTGCGTGCTGAGGTGATTACTACGCCGTTTTATCATTACACTCATGGATTAAAAAAGCATGACGGTAATTGCCAGCGTATCGCGCATGGTCATCGTTCCAAAATCACGATCATTGAAAATGGGTCTGAAAATTTAGCTGAAGAAGCCTACTGGGCAAAGCGTTGGGCCGATATTTATATTGGGTCAACTGAAGACCAAGTCACGATTGGGCAATTACAATGTGACTATGGCGACGTGACCGATGCTACGCATACTGCATTTGCGTATGAATCATCACAAGGCTATTTTGAAATGGCTATTAGCCATGAAGAATGTGAAGTCATCGACCGCGACTCTACAGTAGAATGTTTAGCGCAATATTTGCTTGAAGAGCAGACCAAACGCTCTACTGCCGAACAGATACAAGTCATTGCATTTGAAGGTGTAGGCAAGGGCGCCATTGTACAAACGAGTCGCTAACCGAGCCTTTTGTTTAGGTAAATAACAAACCAGCCGATAAGCTATAGTAGCTAAACGGTTGGTTAATTATGAGCCTCACACATCTTTGTTCCCAGATAAATTCAAATTTGCAACAGCATGCTTCGCCAGTCACGCATGCAGTGCCTACTGCTGTCGGTTCTGCTTTGGCAGAGTATCGTGTAGATCCAACCCAACAAGCCCATTTGCATTGGCTGTTATCCTTAGCTCAAGCGCGTACAGGATTAGCTGAAATGAATGTTATGCACTCGCAAGACGACACCAGTCTCATAGAAAATTCAGATTCAAAAATCAACGCGTTAGCGACAGCACCGCCGCAGCCATTAGCTACCTCAAATGCACGGCTGCAAGCGATAAAACATACTGCCACCGCACTTGCTAATGGCGATATTGCTAATATGCACTTGTTACAACTCATGCAACCTCATCCGCTAAGCTTACGTAATAATCCTGATTACATTGACGACGACATCCTCGACAATGGTGTATTTTTGCGCGAACAAGTGACGTTGAACCAACAAGCATTACACCCCGAACTATTACATGATTTATATGTGAAAAATGAGACAAAACACATTGTCGGTGACAGTCATACCAACAAAACCAGTCTAAACGCCAGATAATACATGTGCACAAGGATAGACGCCCTATTGTTGTTACTATGCACGCATAGTAACAACGGTTATCTAAACCATAAATCTCTATAAGTGATTGTTTTATATTCATAGATATTATTCTAGTGTGTGCGATTATTATGCATGTATTGTAACTACATAAAAAATGGTAGAAAGAATCAATAAAAACAGGGTAAGCTATTGAAAATAATTATCTATGGGACGTTCAGATATGACAAAGCACCGTTGTTACAATGAAGTCTTCATAATAAGTTGTTATTTGCCTTCAAACATCAGTTGACAAGGTACGGCATTGCCGTATTATTGTGCTATGGTTTTTATTGAAACAAGTCTCTTTACTAAAATTCTTCCCGAATACTTATCTGATGATGAGTATCGAGCACTGCAATCTTACCTATTACATAAACCAGACGCGGGCGATATTGTTAGAGGTTCAGGCGGTGTTAGAAAAGTTAGGTGGGCTTCTTCAGGAAAAGGTAAAAGTGGCGGTATACGAGCTATTTACTACTGGAAGAAAGCTGAGCATGAAATTTGGATGCTTACTTTATATAGCAAATCAGAAAGTTCAACTATTGCAGGCCATGTATTGAAACGAATAGCGGAGGCAATCGACAATGAGTAATCGAGATATTGGTGCTGAAATTTTAGCAGGTATAAATGAGATTAAGGAATACAAAAAGGGAAAGGCCTCCCTTAGAACAACAGGGCTTAGTGAGCCTTCTGCGCCACAAGTTATACGTTCAAAATTAAAAATGTCTCAAGTGATGTTTGCTGGGTTGCTTGGAGTAAGTACAAGAACCTTGCAAGACTGGGAGCAAGGACGAAGAAATCCTCAAGGGCCAGCGGTGGCTTTATTAAGAATTGCTGAACAACATCCTGAAGTCTTTGGTGAATTAAGATAGATGGTAGGGGCAAATAACAAAACTATAAAGACGGACATGCCAGAAGGGCACTGGCCCGCCGCTTATAGTAGGTGTTACTGATAGTCCATTTCACCAACCTTCTAGTTTTTATTAACTATATACTTTCGTCCGCTTTATCTCATCAGCGGACTAAAACAGCTGAAATTCTAACGGTTCCTTTCTGCTAAAAGGGCCTAAGATGAAAGCAAGTGGCTAAAAATATCAAACTTTATTAACATCGCACAGCCATAAACCCATATAACCATAAAGTAAATAAGGGTTTTGGTCGCAATAGTATGCGCTTTTACGTATACTACGCCACGCAATTTTGCTTTGGTTTTACGTTCCAATTCGCAAGGAAATATAAAATATGTCTAAATACATCGTTTGTGCGCTGTACAAATTTGTCACACTTGAAAACTATGAATCAATGCGCCAACCACTGCTTGACGCTATGCTTGATAATCATATCAAAGGTACCTTATTACTTGCTGCTGAAGGTATCAATGGGACTATCTCTGGTCCGCGAGAGGGGATTGATAACCTCTTAGCTTACTTAAACGCTGATGCGCGTATCAACCCCGTTTCTTACAAAGAATCATTACACGATGATGCACCGTTTTACCGCACCAAGGTAAAGCTTAAAAAAGAAATCGTCACCTTAGGTGTTGAAGGCATTGATCCTCTTAAAACAGTGGGTACGTACGTGAAGCCAGCAGACTGGAATGCCTTGATCTCTGATCCTGATGTAACGGTTGTCGATACCCGTAATGATTATGAAATCGAAATTGGCTCATTTAAACATGCAATTGATCCTAAAACGCAAACGTTTAGAGAATTTCCAGAGTATGTCAAAGCTAATCTAGATCCGGCCAAAAATAAAAAGGTCGCAATGTTTTGTACGGGAGGTATTCGCTGTGAAAAATCCACTGCCTATCTAAAAGAGCAAGGATTTGACGAGGTATATCATTTAGAAGGCGGTATTTTGCAATACTTAGAAGACGTGCCTAAAGAAGAAAGTTTATGGGAAGGCGATTGTTTTGTATTTGATAATCGCGTCGCAGTTAATCACGATCTTGAAAAAAGTATTTATGACCAGTGTTATGCCTGTCGTCTACCGATCACTGAAGAAGATAAGCTTAGTGAAGACTATGAAGCGGGTGTGTCTTGCCCTAAGTGTGCTGGCACGCATAGTGAAGAGCAAATCGCACGTTTTCGTGAACGTGAAAAACAAGTTGCATTAGCTGAAGCTAGAAATGAATCTCATGTGGGCAGTGATGCACGTATTGCAATGACCAAACGTCGCCAAGATAAAGGTGAAGAACGTCGAGCTCGTCGTGCCGCTATGGGCAAAACCAATAGTTAAAATGGTTAATTAGCATTATTGGTAGTTGTTGCTTCTGCGGATTACTGTAATATGTTTTGTACATTCATTATTCATAAGTTTGAGTTTTATTATGGAACAACAAACAAAACTAACAGAGCAACAACTTGGCGATATTCGTTCAGAGTTTAACTTTTTTGACCGTGATGGTAACGGCATGATTGAGTTACCTGAGTTCATTGAGCTACTAACGGTGTTAAGCCCTAAAACTAAGGTATCTTCTGTGGAAGAAGGCTTTAACCTGATTGATGACAACCATGATGGTTCGATCGATTTTGAAGAGTTTGTGCACTGGTGGCAAGAAGGGTGGTGGGAATACTAGTTTCTTTGTTTCAGCATCCACATTGATAAGCTGATAAGTCCCTTTATCAGCTTTTTTATATCTTACATATCTTCGTTATTTGTTTGATCGTCTTGTTTTATTTCACTTAAATCTATTTCTTGCTCGTCATCTTCTATGACTGCACGAGGCTTACGTTTGATCATCACGTGACCAATATCTTTACCTTGCGTAGTATCGACTCGTTTTTTTGTGATTTTAGGCGTATCTTGCGTGCGTTTTTTCTTTGATTGCTGGGTGTCTTTACCTTTAGATTTTGTAAGCTTGTGACCACTAAATTTGGCTGGAAGCTGTGGATAAGTTTCTATGACAATTTCGCTGCCGACATTTTTTTGAATATGTGTAAAGGCATTCCAATCTCTTGGTCCTACGATAGCAATCGCTAATCCTTTTTGTCCGGCACGACCAGTACGACCAATACGATGCACGTATTCTTCAGCTAATTTAGGTAAATCAAAGTTTATTACTAAGGATACGTTACGTAGATCTAGTCCACGAGAGGCAACATCAGTCGTCACCAAAATCGAATACTGACCGGTTTTAAAACTCGACATGACGCTTGCACGCTGGTTCTGTAATAAATCACCACTTAGTGCAACGGAGTTGAGTCCTTGCGCATTGAGCATATCACTTAGCTTGACTGTATCTTCGCGGGTCGCACAAAACACAATGACTTGATCATGATCTACTGTCTGAAGAAGAGAGCTTAACATCGCTTGTTTATGTTCAATATGGTCGGCAAAATACCATTTTTGAGTAATGTCACTATGGATAGTGAAACTACTATCGAGCATAATTTTTTCAGGATTACGTAAAAGCGTATCGGTTAAATTGGTCAGGGTCGGACTATCGAGTGTCGCAGAAAACAGCATTGTTTGACGTTTACGGTGATCTGCAGCTTGGTTAATCGCGAGCAATTCTTGTGCAAAGCCCAGATCCAACATGCGGTCGGCTTCATCATAAACCAAAATTTCCAATCCATTCAAAAATAACGTTCGACCAGATAAGTGATCTGCAACACGACCGGCTGTACCAACAATAATCTGTGGATTATGGCGCAGTGCTTTTACTTGGTCGTTGTAGTTTTCACCGCCGACGATTAATTCGGCTTTGATTGGCAAAGATGATAATAAAGAACGCACTTCGATATACACTTGCTTTGCAAGCTCGCGTGTAGGGGCGAGAATCAGTGCTCTGGCATCGCGTTTGGCAAATGACTTTTGATTTAACAACCGATGTAAAATAGGCAAAACAAAAGCAAAGGTTTTACCTGAGCCGGTTTTACTACAACACAAAACGTCTTTACCAATCATGCCATAAGGAATGGTATTAGCTTGAACTTTGGTTGGTTCAACGAAGTTTTTGGTGGTCAGTGAGGTGATCAAACGATGATCGAGATCTAGATCTGAAAAAGTCAAAAGCGTGCCTTATTGTGGATAACGGTGAGATTATACCAAAGACACGCTTTACTGTAACAGTTTATTTGTACTGACGGCACTTCACTGAGTGCGAGGTGCTAAAATTGCATTTCAGGTACATGCTCTGGTACTACGAGCTCGCCAGCTGTCTTGGATTGGATCTCTTCCACACTGACACCAGGCGCGCGCTCACTTAAATAAAACGCTTGGTTTTTAACCTCTAATACCGCTAAATCGGTAATGATCCGCGTAATACAGTTCACGCCAGTTAAGGGTAGCGTGCATTGTTGTAGTAGTTTTGAATTACCGTGTTTATCCGCATGCGTCATCGTCACGATAATATTTTTAGCGCCGGCGACTAAGTCCATTGCTCCGCCCATGCCTTTGATTAGTTTGTTCGGGATCATCCACGAAGCGATATTGCCCGATACGTCTACTTCAAACGCACCTAATACAGTAAAGTCCACATGACCACCACGGATCATGGCAAAACTCTCAGCAGAGTTAAAAATACTGGCACCCGTGACAGCGGTGACGGTTTCTTTACCCGCATTAATCATATCTGCATCGAGCTGTTCTTCCGTTGGGTTAGGGCCCATGCCCAGTAAGCCATTTTCAGATTGCAACATGACCTGAATATCTGCGGGGACATAGTT
This sequence comes from Glaciecola sp., assembly GCA_029246415.1. GTDB lineage: Bacteria > Pseudomonadota > Gammaproteobacteria > Enterobacterales > Alteromonadaceae > Opacimonas. The sequence goes on along the minus strand of JAQWNF010000044.1, from coordinate 39,305 downwards.
GGCAGCGAGAGTAGGGATCCCTATGCCTAAGTTTACATAATCACCGTCTTGAAATTCTTGCGCCACGCGCATTGCAATTTGTTCTCTTGATAATGCCATAATGCGATTCCTTATTTAGCGACGACTTTGCGTTCAATACGTTTTTCGAAAGATCCTTGGATGACCCTATCCACATAAATACCAGGGGTGTGTATTTGGCTAGGCTCTAGCTCACCTGGCTCAACAATATGTTCCACCTCGACAACCGTAATCCTGCCTGCAGTGGCTGCCATTGGGTTGAAGTTTTGGGCGGTGTGACGATATATACAGTTACCATAACGGTCAGCTTTATAGGCTTTGATAATCGCAAAGTCACCGGTAATGGACTCTTCTAAAATGTAGGGACGACCGTTGAACTCTCTGGACTCTTTACCGTCACCTACGGGCGTACCGTATCCTGTAGCGGTATAAAATGCCGGAATACCTGCACCACCAGCTCGCATTTTTTCGGCTAGTGTACCTTGCGGGGTTAATTCTACTTCTAACTCGCCATTTAGTAACTGCTGTTCAAATAAGGCATTCTCTCCAACATAGGATGACACCATTTTTTTGATTTGTTTATCTTCGAGTAAGATCCCCAAACCAAAACCATCTACACCACAGTTATTGGATACGATAGTTAACCCTTTAGTTTGCATTGTTTTAATTTGTGCAATCAGCCCCTCGGGGATCCCACACAAACCAAATCCACCAGCGATTACTGTCATATTATCTTCCAGTCCCGCCATTGCTTCTGCGTAACTATTTACTACTTTGTCAAAACCAGCCATTGCCTGCTCCATGTATTAGGAAAGAATTGGTACACACAACTAGTATAAAAAAGTTTAATGATTTGTAAAATTGATTTATATTCACTATTAATAGATTTTAGTTATTAATGTGGGGCGAAAAAATGTCATTGTCATTTAAACAATTGCGCGCATTTATTACTGTAGCGCAATCCAATAATTTCGCTGAAGCGGCGCTTAAAATGCACATTTCTCAACCTGCATTATCCTCAGCGATCAAAAAATGTGAAGAGATCTTGGGAGGGGCATTATTTATGCGTACCACTCGCACTGTGTCGTTGACCAAAGAAGGGGAAGCATTTTTGCCGATTGCTCTGCGCTTATACGATGAATATCATGATTCTATTAATCAAATTCAAGCGGTGTTTGCTAAGCAATCCGGTTCGTTAACCATCGCCAGTATGCCGTCTTTTGCTGAGCGCTACTTACCTGAGTATCTGTATGCATTTCATCAACGTTATCCTAATATTTCCATTAAAATTGAAGATGTGGTGGTAGAGCGAGTAGAAGAACTAGTGAGTCAGGGCAAAGTGGAATGTGGTTTTTCATTTGAGCCAACGCGAGATGATGATATGACCTTTACGCCTTTATTTACGGATAAATTTGTTGTGGTTATGCATCCTAGTCATCCATTATGTCAACGTGCTGCATCGGGAATGTCATTATTAGATATTCAAAATGAGGCCATGGTCGTGATGAATCGCAATAGTAATTTACGGGTGTTTATTGATGGAGTGTATAAACATTATCAAATCACCCCGCAGATCATTGCTGAGGCGTCACAAATTGGTACATTAGGTCAGTTAGTCAAACAACAAATTGGGATTGCGATTGTACCTCAGTTGTCATCTTTACGCATGGAGCAACTTGGGCTGTGTTGTGTGGAGCTTAATGAAGCAATGTTGCAGCGTAAAGTCGGAATTATTAGTGCGCCTTATCAGCACATGTCGGTCACGACTCAAGCCTTTTTAGAGATGATTGAGCAGCCAATTACCACTTAGTTTTGGTTTCAAATTGCTCATCCATAGGATCGTGTTCTTTTTGATTTTCAATCGAAGGTTGTTGTTCAGATAACAATATATGCTGAATTTCAGCCAGTTTTGCACGGTACTCTTCTGATTTTTTAATACAATATTCATCTTGATTGTTCTGTGATTCAAGCGCTTTGATAGATTTTTCATAATACTGTCGTGCACTCCCGAGCATATTAGAGTTGATTGCAACTTGTCCGCGTTTCGCTAAGGTTTCAACATTGACCTTTAATTGTAGCTTTTCAAAATAGCTGTCTAATCCGGCATACACATGTTGTGATACACGTCCTTTGGTATTTTCAGCGCGTAACAATACACGTAAACGCTTAATGGCTTGAATGAACTGGATAATAATCTTGTCGTTATCGGGTAAGTTAAACGCAGGTGGAAATCTTGGCACTTCACTTTCGGGCATGTGCGACTTACTGGCGGCATCTTCGATGCGTTGTTGAATATCAAATGCTTTGGGGTTGAGTTTACCCATGATCGTTAATGCATTATGTATACGGCCATTGAGGATGGCGAGCATGTGCATAGGGACGGGGAGCTGACTAGATGACATCAGCGTATTTTCAGTTTCATCAATGATGTTTTTGACTTTGGTCAGCTCTCTGCGTTTGTTCGCTTCTTCTTCTAATTTATGTTGTTGCACAGCATTAATAATGATCGCGACGATAACTAAAGCGATGATCAAAATAACAATGATAGTAAAAATCATAGATAGCCTATAAACAAAAAGCACTACATCAAGGTGGGTTAATTATGCCACAACACCTCTGTAATAAGTATATTTCGGCTGAACTCATTTTTTGTTGATAGTTTTTTGAGGTTATTCTCTAATGACAGCAAGAATAAAATTGTCTCAATGGTAGGATTAGTTATAAAGGACTGGTAATTATTCCACTTTCGTTATAAATTTTGCTTATAAGAATATAACTATTAGCATCAAAATGAAATTACAGCAGCTCAAATATATCGTTGAAGTGGTAAACAATAACTTGAATGTGTCGGCAACAGCGGAGAGCCTGTTTACTTCACAGCCAGGGATCAGTAAACAAGTTAGAATGTTAGAAGACGAGTTGGGGATCCAGATATTTGGGCGCAGCGGTAAACACCTGACGCATGTGACTGATGCAGGACAGGAGGTTATTGATATTTCGCGTGAAATTATGGCTAAAGTGGAAAGTATCAAAGCGGTTGCCCGTGAGCATAACTTGCCTGATCAAGGAAAGCTGAACATCGCGACCACACACACCCAAGCCCGTTACGCGTTACCGCATGTGATTAAAGGTTTTATGGATAAATACCCAGAAGTGTCATTACATATGCATCAAGGTACGCCATCACAAATTAGTGATTTAGCCGCCAAGGGTGAAGCTGATTTTGCTATCGCAACTGAGTCATTACACCTTTATAACGATCTAGTTATGCTACCTTGCTATCACTGGAACCGCAGTGTCATAGTCAAAAAAGACCATCCGTTGGCGCTTAAATCGACGATCTCAATTGAAGATATTGCACAGTATCCACTAGTGACTTATGTATTTGGTTTTACTGGTCGCAGCGAGCTTGATCAAGCGTTTGGACAAGCAGGGTTAGATCCTAAGATAGTATTTACCGCAACTGACGCAGATGTCATTAAAACTTATGTTCGTTTAGGTGTCGGCGTAGGGGTGATTGCATCAATGGCAGTGAATCATGAATTGGATAGCGACTTAGTCAAAATAGACGCCAGTCATCTATTTGATTACTCCACTACCAAGATTGGTTTTAGAAAAGGTAACTTCTTACGTAGTTATATGTATGATTTCATTGAACGCTTTGCGCCGCATCTAACCAAAGATGTGGTAGAGCGTGCGATGATGCAAAAGACCAATGAAGATGTTGAGCGTATGTTTAAAGATCTAACCTTACCGGTTAGGTAAGTTTTTAATTAGCACTCTACAATATTGACAGCTAAACCGCCTCGTGCGGTTTCTTTGTATTTACTCTTCATATCTTTGCCAGTTTCACGCATGGTTTTGATGACTTTGTCTAATGAGACTTTGTGCCTTCCGTCACCACGTAGTGCTAAACGTGAGGCATTAATCGCTTTAATTGCCCCCATAGCGTTACGTTCAATACAAGGTACTTGTACCAGCCCACCGATAGGATCACAGGTTAGTCCTAAATTATGTTCCATACCAATTTCTGCTGCATTTTCTACAGCATTGACGTTACCACCCAAAATTGCCGTTAACGCACCTGCAGCCATAGAACAAGCAACGCCGACTTCGCCTTGGCAGCCCACTTCTGCTCCAGATATAGATGCATTTTTCTTATATAAAATACCGATTGCCGCAGCGGTTAATAAATACCGAGTAGCGATCTCTGTATCCACCGTCGCCATGTATTTGTCGTAATAGGCTAACACCGCTGGAATAATACCTGCAGCACCATTAGTTGGGGCGGTGACCACACGACCACCTGCTGCGTTTTCCTCGTTTACCGCAAGGGCAAACAAATTCACCCAATCCATCGCTTGCATCGGATCATTTGTTTGCTGATGTTGTAAACGTCGATATAAACCTGGGGCGCGACGGGTTACCTGTAAGCCTCCAGGTAAAATCCCTTCAGTTTCTATACCGCGCTTAATACAAGCCTGCATGACTGACCATATATGGGCTAATTGGTTTTTTATGTCTGCTACGCTGCATAACATCATTTCATTTTCTAGCATTAATGTACTAATAGAAATACCGTGCTCATGACACTGAGCCAGTAATTCTTTGGCACTGCTAAACGGATAGGGATGAGTAAGTGTCTGTACTTCATTGGCGCGTTGGGCTATTGCCTGAAAATCCTGATCATGAACAATAAAACCACCACCTATTGAATAATACGTATCACTATGTATGCAAGTATCATTAACAAAAGCATGTAATGTCATGGCATTGGCATGCTTAGGTAGGGTTTTACGGCGATGAAAGGTAATAGCACCTTGTTGTGCAAAGTGTATGGGATGTGTACCAGCTAATAGTAATTGCTGCTTGTCGGTTATAGCAGCCAGAAGCGTGTCGATAATACCATCATCAATACTTTCAGGTTCGTATCCCGATAATCCTAAAATGACAGCTTTACCACTGCCATGCCCTTTACCTGTTTGACCGAGTGAACCAAATAATTCGACATGCACATGAGTAATGTTAGAAAAATCGGCTAGGGAGTGTAGCCGTTGTGCAAATGTAAAGGCTGCACGCATTGGCCCAACGGTATGTGAGCTTGATGGCCCGATACCAATGCTAAACATATCAAATACACTAATCATTTATAGCTACCTATCTAATCACTCAAATTAGAGTATGCGCCGTTTTAACACTAATCTCTAATGAATAATGTTAATGCAATTGATTAAAAAAGCTAATGAGTTGTTAATTGACTTTGGATAGTAAATGATTCGATAAGTGCTTGAGCATGCCTGCTGTTGCACCCCAGATGTATGTATCTTGCCAAGGAATAAAATAAACCGGAAAGGTTTTATCAAAACGTGTGATGTGATGGGATAGTATATTTTGCGGATTAATACAGTGGGCTAGTGGTACTTCAAACGCATAGGCCACTTCATTTTTATCGATAACCAAAGGCGGAATACTGTCAGCAATCGCTATGTAAGGCGTGACATGAAATCCGCTGATAGTAGCGTATTGTCCAATTGAACCGAGCACTTGGTTATGCCCAATACTGATACCTATCTCTTCTTCTGTTTCGCGAATAGCGGTGTGCTGCAGTGAGGCATCAAAGGTTTCATACTTACCACCAGGAAATGATATTTGCCCTGCGTGGTGTTTTAAATGTTCGGCGCGACGGGTAAACATGACATGTAAGCCATTGGCTCGTTCGACTAACAATATCATGACAGCAGCATCTCGCGGTGAGGCGAAATTTTCATGCAAACTAGGAAAATCATGTTCGTTTTCTACTAGTCGGCAATGATTAAATGCAGTTATGAATGTGTGTCTGTCCAAGTGACATCCTGTTGCAATATAGGGAGTATTTTAGAAACCTTTGCAAGGGTCTCTGCGTATTCATTATGTGCTATTGAGTCTAGCACGATTCCACCACCTGCCCAGCAATAAATCTTGCCATTTTCACACAGCAACGTGCGGATACATATATTGGTATCCATATCATGCTTAACGCCAATATAGCCGATTGCACCACAATAAATATTACGTCGGTTAGGCTCTAGTTCTTCAATAATTTGCATCGCACGTACTTTGGGTGCTCCGGTAATTGAGCCTCCTGGAAACGCCCCTGATAATAAAGCAAATATTTCACTATCAGCATTTAAGGTACCTGTTACGGTAGATACCATATGATGTACGGCGGGATAGGACTCTAAGGCAAATAACTTAGGTACTTTGACACTGTGAGGGCTGCAATGTTTAGATAAATCATTACGCAGTAAGTCCACAATCATTAGATTTTCAGCTTGGTCTTTTTCTGACGATAACAAGGTGTCTGCGGATTGCAGATCCAATATCGGGTCGGCATAACGTGGCATCGTCCCTTTGATCGGTTTGGTTTCTACTTGACGATCATGTACTGCTAAAAAGCGCTCTGGGGAAATACACAAGATAGCCCCTTGTTCAGTTTTGATAAATGCGGAAAACGGCGCGTTATTTTGTTCACGTAAGCGCAAATAACCATCATACTCATTACCGGTATAGGGAGCATCAAAGCGTTGTGCGATATTTGCTTGATAACAATCTCCAGCAACGATGTATTGATGCAAACGATCCAGACGAGTGATGTATTGAGCTTGTGTCATATTGGCTTGCCACTGTGCAGTAAGTACAAAAGCCTCATCTCTGGTATCGCCAGTGTCTATCTCAAGTGTCTGTAACAAATCATACATTAATACCAGACCAGGTTGCGCAATTGTAGTGCTACGTGAGTCGGCAACCCAATAGTACTGGTTAGTGTTGCGGTCATAAACGATACTGTGCAGGTAAATCCCGTAATGAAAATCAGGTGTGTCGTATTCGGCAGGGTTATCTTGTGGTAAGACTTCTAGATAACGACCTGCATCATAACCAGCATAACCGGCTGAACCAATTAAAAAAGGTAATTGCTCAAACAAAGCTGAATGTTGGCTCGCACGTTTAGATGCGATTAAATCAGCTTCATCAATAATGTGCTCGTGTAAGTGGCGCAATGCAATAAATGGATCTTGGTGTGAGGTCAGTGAAGCCTGTTCGTTTTGGTTGATTTGCACACAATCTAGCGCTTCTGGTACGATAGACAAATCCACTCGGCCATTGGTTACCGAGTATGTTGCAACCGGTGCAAACAACAAAATATCAAACTGAGCATCGTTACCTGTATTTCCCGTACTATCCAAAAATATACTATCAGCAAGGTGCGCAACGGCGCTAAATAAGCGCTCAGGGGGAATGTGGGCAAATTCATCGAGTGTTTTTATTGTTATTAGGGACATTTGACACCAAAGTTGTAAGGTTAGGTCTTTTGTTGTGCTACAACACAAGGTACTATTATAAGCTAATTATTAACTAGAGATCATGTAGTTAGGATCACTTAATTTATGGAGTCGGCATGACAGTCATTCGCCAACAAGATTTTATCGATAGTATCGAAGACGCATTACAATTTATTTCCTATTATCACCCTTTAGATTATGTCAAAGCGGTAGAGGCAGCATACAATCGTGAAGAGAGCCAAGCAGCAAAAGATGCGATGGCACAGATTCTAATCAACTCACGTATGTCGGCAGAAGGTAAGCGTCCATTATGTCAAGACACCGGGATCGTGACCTGTTTTGTCAAAATTGGTATGCAAGTTCAGTTTGATAAACATGATCTTACTGTGCAAGAAATGGTTGATGAAGGTACTCGTCGTGCTTATCTAAACCCTGATAATCCTTTACGCGCCTCGATTGTTGCTGATCCTGCCGGTGCACGTGTTAATACCAAAGACAACACACCTGCTGTTGTGCATCTTGATATGGTTGCAGGCGATAAAATTGAAGTCATGATTGCGGCAAAAGGCGGCGGTAGTGAAAACAAATCAAAAATGGTCATGTTAAACCCATCTGATGATATTGCTGAGTGGGTAGTCAAAACTCTACCTACTATGGGTGCTGGCTGGTGTCCACCAGGTATGCTAGGTATAGGCATTGGTGGTACTGCTGAAAAAGCAGGCGTACTAGCCAAAGAAAGTTTAATGGATCCTGTCGACATCCAAGAATTAATTGCACGTGGTCCAGAAACAACCGAAGAGAAACTTCGCGTTGATATTTATCATAAGGTAAATGCTTTAGGTATAGGCGCACAAGGTTTAGGTGGATTAACCACTGTTGTTGATATTAAAATTAAATCTATGCCGACTCATGCTGCCTCCAAGCCGGTGGTGATGATCCCAAATTGTGCTGCGACGCGCCATGCGCATTTTTATCTTGATGGTTCAGGTCCTGCCGAGCTCAAAGCGCCTAAATTAGAAGATTGGCCAAAAATCACATGGGAAGTAGGCGCGGATACTCGTCGCGTCAATATGGATGAGCTGACCAAAGAATCAATTTTGGATTGGAAAGTGGGTGAGACTGTGTTGCTTTCAGGCAAAATGTTGACTGGACGTGATGCTGCGCATAAACGCATTCAAACCATGCTACAAAACGGCGAAGGTTTACCTGATGGTGTCGATCTGACTAACCGCTTTATCTATTATGTTGGGCCGGTGGACGCAGTGGGTAACGAAGTCGTTGGACCTGCGGGACCAACAACAGCCACTCGTATGGATAAATTTACCGATATGATGTTGGAGCAAACAGGCTTATTAGGCATGATTGGTAAAGCAGAACGTGGTCCTGCGACGGTTAAAAGTATTGCTAAACACAAGTCTGTGTATTTAATGGCTGTGGGTGGTGCTGCGTACTTAGTGTCTAAAGCAATCAAAAAATCACGCGTTGTTGCGTTTGAAGATTTAGGTATGGAAGCGATTTATGAGTTTGAAGTTGAAGATATGCCGGTAACTGTAGCGGTTGATTCAAATGGTAACAATGCACATGAAACGGGTCCTGCTATCTGGAAAGCGAAAATTGCTGATCTAGATGCAGCGCTTAAAGCTAAATAAAAGAAGTAAGTTATATAATTAATCTGTATTTATATACAGTGCTTTGATATATTACAAAACGTCGCATTTGCGGCGTTTTTTATTTATAGGCGAAGCGATGACAAATTCAATGCAACTTATCACTCTGTGGATTATTGATAATTTATGGTGGGCACTGGCTGCACTTACCATATTGGTTGCATCAGTCACTTATTTGATTACTTCCCAGGGTTTATCCGTGCGCCATACAACCCAATTAGCGACACTACAAGATACTCTGACTCAAGCCCTTGAACATAATACCGAATACCAAGTTGCCAATGGTGCGTTAAGCGCTTCGCTACAAGCTTTACAACAGTCATCAAAAGAAAAAATGGCAATGATGCAGCAAGCAGAACAGCAGCTATCAGATAAGTTTGAGCGTTTAGCCAATAAAATATTTGAAGAAAAGAGCGTGAAGTTCAACTCCGTCAATCAGCATAGCATGCATAATGTAGTACAGCCACTACAGGTCAAACTCGACGAGTTTAAGCAACAAATCGCTCAGCAATCTCGTCATGAAGGATTAGAGCGTGCTGCCTTAAAACAAGAGATCCACAGCCTTAAAGCCCTAAATGAAACCATCAACGCTCAAGCGCTAGCTCTGACCCAAGCATTAAAAGGGGATAACAAACAACAAGGTAATTGGGGCGAAGTCGTCCTAGAATCGATTTTATCGAATTGTGGGTTACAAGAAGGGCAAGAGTATATTCGTCAAGCGTCATTACGTGACGAAGACGGGCGCTTATTTCAACCCGACATAGTGGTTAATTTACCCAATAAAAAATCGGTAATCATTGATGCCAAGGTATCGTTAACGGCCTATGAGCGTTTATTTAAAGCTGATAACGAAGCTGAAGAGCGTATTCAGCGTAATTTACACCTCCAATCTATTCGCCAACACGTCAAAGGTCTATCACAAAAAGACTACAGCCGCTTATATGGTATTCATTCGTTAGATTATGTCTTATTGTTTTTAGCCTCAGAGGCTGCGTTTCAGACCGCAGTCAATGAAGATCCAAACTTGATTAATGATGCTTTACAGCAAAACATTATGTTAGTGAGTCCAAGTAACCTAATGATTGCCCTTAAGACAATCAATAATATTTGGCAAACCGAAAAACGCATCAATATGTCACATGAGATTGCCGAACAAGCAAGTAAATTACACAGTAAGTTAGCAGGGTATGTCGAAGAGATGGAAAAGGTCGGTAAACAGCTCAATGTCGCGCAAAATACCTATGATACTGCGATGAAAAAACTGTCAACGGGGAGGGGATCTATTGTGAGTATGGGTAACCGACTACAAGAAATGGGTGTAAAGACGCAAAAATCCCTACCCAAAAATACGTGAAGAAAGCTTGTACAACGAAATATTATACTTTTACCTAATAGGATCTTATTTCATATCCGTTAAACTTATTTGTGATTATCAATGGGGGGAGGTGTAGAGCACTTTATTGTGGCCGTTTATTGTGTACGGTAGTCTCATCTTTGCACCTCCTGCCACCTTATTTTTACAGTCTATTCCTCAATTGCATAGCTAGTCGTAATTGCGACAGTTTCTTGCAGCATTAGCATTACCGAACAGTATTTTTCTGTAGAAAGTTGCACCGCGCGGGCTAAATGCTTTTCATTCAAATTAGATCCGCTGACAACATAATGAGCATGGATTTTAGTGAATATACGAGGTGGGTTAGGGGCGCGTTCAGCGGTGACTTCGCAGTGACAAGCATTGAAATCTTGGCGTGCCTTTTTCATTATCTCTACCACATCGACAGAAGAACACGCACCAACGGCCATTAAAACCGCTTGCATCGGTGATAAACCTTGTTTGTTTCCATCTAAATGGCAGGTTTCCCCGGTATCCATGACACAGTCAAAACCTAAATTACCTGTCCATTTTACTGTTGCTTGCATGTGTTACCCCTTCTTAATTAGTTTAATGGCATCTTTAGATAGTGAGATTTGTTTATTTTTAAACAAGGTACCAATAGCTTTTTTATAAGCATTTTTGGAAACGCTAAATTTATGGGAAATATCTTCAGGGCTACTTTTATCTGTCAGTGTCGAAATACCACCATGTGCCTCTAAATCAGCAATGATTTGTTGTTGCAAGGTTAAGCGGCTATTGGGGTTATCTTGCAATTGCGTGATGTCAATTTTGTCATCTGAGCGAATGCGTTTTACCCACGCTGAAAACTTGGTACCTATTTTATGTTTTGCCAATGCTTGGTCATGAAACAATACACCTAAATACTCTTGATTGATGAGAACCTTGAAACCCATATCAGTTTCATGCCACACCACACATTCAATAGCTTGACCGACCGAGAGTGAAGAATAGGGATCGGTTTCAGCAAAGAAGCGATGAAGTTTAGTCGCACCTAAGACACGTTGACTGTCTTCTTCATAGAAAACATGGACAATGTAAGACATACCAATCACAACAGGGGCTTGTAAATACTTGGTTGGGACTAATAGATCTTGGCCTAAACCCCAATCAAAAAAAGCACCAAAGTCAGTCATACCTGTCGCTTGCAATAATACGGTCGAACCAGACACTGCTTTAGGATGTGTCGTCGTTGCTACACATTGCTGTTGCTTATCGATATACACAAATGCATCGACACTGTCACCCACGGTTAAGGCGGTATCAGCAGTTGGCAGATAGACGTAAGTAATGAATTCATCATCGCTAATCGATGCTTCTTGAGCGACACAGGTATAGCCTTCATGTAAGACTTCGTGAATGACAAGTGTATTTATTTGACCAATTTTAAGCATAGTGACTGACAAGTAATTAATAACATATTACTATCATACAGCATTGGATGTTAAAGGCGTATATATGAAATTAAATTGTGATTTAGGCGAAAGCTATGGGCATTATCAAGTACCAGTAGATGAGGCTGTGATGCCATTTTTGCAATTGGCAAATATTGCATGTGGGTTTCATGGTGGTGATCCATTGCACATAAAACATGCAATCGCATTAGCCAAAGCCCATAACGTTACGATTGGTGCGCATCCTAGTTATCCTGATTTGCAAGGGTTTGGACGCAGACATATGGTGATCCCTGAAATAGAGCTAGGCGCGATTTTACAATATCAAGTAGGTATGATGCATGCGTTGTGTCAATTTGCAGGTACCCGTTGTGAATATGTCAAACCGCATGGCGCTTGGTACCATGACATTGTGGCTAACGCGACAGTTCGAATGGCAACATTCCGCGCACTTCAAGAAATGCAGTTAAACTTACCTATCATGTTGCCTGCTACCGCTGATACATCTGCATTACAAAAGTCTGCCGAGGAATTTGGCATTACGATTTGGTTTGAGGTGTTTGCTGATCGCGCTTATCTCGATAATGGCACATTGGCGCCAAGAGGTATTGCAGGAGCAATATTAAGTGAAGAAGCTGCATTAGCACAGGCTAAAAGTCTTATCCAATCACAGCAGGTAGTGACTATGTCCGGCAATATTCTTTCGCTCAAAGCCGACACATTATGTGTGCATTCGGATACCCCTGCAGCCGTGGCGTTAGTCCAACAAATTGCCACGTTACTGCCATCGATGTCTGAATAAACGATGACGCGAATTGTAAAACAAAGAATTGTTGCGCAATGGGTAACCCCGACAACACTGCATTGTGAACTTGGCGAATTCGATGATTGTGTCAATAAAGCAATGCTCATTGGGCTGTGTCGTACACATTTATATGCGCATATGGCGCTCAAAATAGCCGATATCGTGCCAGGTTTTAATGAATTATTAGTTCAGTTTATTCCCTCTGAAATCGATTATTATGATGATTTACAACAGGTAGAGCAGTTGCTCAAGCAATGTATTAATGATTCGTTAGCGACAACACTAAAACAGACAGATGTATCACTCACAGATGCGGGTGGCAAGGCAATTACTCGTATTCCTGTTGATTTTTCTGCTGACTACGATTTAGTTGATGTAGCAGAACGGTTAGCGTTATCTCGGGCCGATTTGATAGCACAGTTTTGTGCACTTGAGTTTAGCGTGATCCTCAACGGCTTTATGCCTGGTTTTGTTTATTTGTCAGGGCTTCCTGAAAACTTTCATTTACCGCGTTTAGCTACACCGCGATTACATGTGCCGGCTGGGTCGGTGGCAATTGCCGATGCATATTGTGGTATTTACCCGCAACGTTCACCCGGTGGCTGGCATATATTAGGCATAACCGAACACGTCTTATTTGACATTCAACGGCCAACACCCGCAAGCTTTGCAACGGGAGATGTGATTCAATTTTATCCTCTCACGCCGCTTAACACGCCCGCAAATACCTCGAACAATACGTCTAAAATGAGTAAAGCTTGTGATTGAATGTACGCTAACTCAATATCCGATTTTTATTATTGATAGCGGTAGACGCCATGCTGGGGCATCAGGTGTCAGTGAATCAGGTCCAATGGATCGCGCTGCATTTTATTTGGCCAATCAATTATTAGCCCAAGACAATTCAACTAGCGCACTTGAAATCATGGGAGAGTGTAGCTTTGTCACGGACATCCCACTAACCATTGTTGTGACAGGGGGAAAAGCACCCATTAATGTTACAACATCATCTAACAATATCTCGAGTACATGCAGCTACAATACAAACCAAGTTATCAACATTCTCTCAGGAGAAAGGTTAACTATTGGATGCTTATACCAAGGTATGCGCTTAGTACTTGGAATTGCTGGAGGAATAGATGTACCGAGGTTTTTCGCTTCTTCGTGCGGAATTATGCGCGAAAAGTTTGGTGGTTTAGGGCAGGGTAAACCTATTTTAAGTGGCGATAGCTTTGCTATTGGGAGTTATCAACTAAACGAATATCAACCAGCTGATTATCAACCAATTAAAGATAAAGAAACTGTAGCACAAGGCTACGAAAGTAATTATGTGATAGAAATTGATTTTGTTCCCAATTATCAACATGCGCAATTTTCTGTTTATGCACAATATCTATTTACAAGCCAACTAATGCAGGTATCACAACAATCTGATCGCATGGGCATGCGTATACGCACAGACAAAGCGATACCTAGTATTGTTAAACATCAATCGCAAGCGTTAGCTTTAGGCGTTATACAGATCCCACCCAATGGACAGCCAATTGTAATGGGGCCTGATAGACAAACTCATGGCGGGTATCCTGTCATCGGTACCGTGCCTGAATATGCATTGAATAAATTGGTGCAGCTGACACCAACACAAACCTTTGTGTTTACGCCAGTGGATATTGAAATGGCTATCGCCAAGTATTGGATGAAGTTACGCTAAGACGACAGTAAAATGTTATGAGTCGACGTCGCAGTTTTCGTCATTACACTCACCATACATATATAAAGAGTGGTGCGTCAATTTCATATTGTTTTGTTCTGCCACTTCAAGCTGACGGCGTTCGATGACTGGATCTTCAAACTCAACCACTTTTCCGCAACGCAAACACACCAAATGATCATGATGTTCTTTGTGACTGATTTCAAATACCGATTTGCCACCTTCAAAATGGTGGCGGATCAAAATTCCTGCATCGTCAAACTGGTTTAATACGCGATATACCGTAGCCAAACCAATATCTTCGTCTTGGTCTAGCAAAATCTTATAGACGTCTTCTGCACTGATATGTTGGTTGTTAGGTTGCTGTAATATTTCTAGGATCTTAAGGCGAGGAAGCGTGACTTTCAGTCCAGCTTTTTTGAGTTCTTTGTTCTGATCCATATTATTATTATCGCATGCGGTGTCAAAAGATGATGCTAGTATAATATGGCTAATATAAATATAAACCCCTTTTATACAAAATAGTTACAAAAGGGGTATTAGCATAATACAGAAAGAGGTTTGAGTTATGATAACTCGGCGAGGCACATCTCTTCTTTTATTTGTTCACACCATGCATTCACACGTTCTTCTGTCAGTTCTGGTTGACGATCTTCATCAATCCCTAAACCAACAAAATGATCGTCATCAGCCATGCCTTTTGATGCTTCAAAATCATAACCTTCGGTGGACCATTTTCCGATTAAAATTGCACCACGTGCTTCGACAATATCACGCACCATGCCCATCGCATCTAAGAAATACTCAGCATAGTCTTCTTGATCGCCACAACCAAAGATGGCTACTAGTTTGTCATTGAAGTCTACTTCTTCAAGTTCAGGAAAAAAATCGTCCCAATCACATTGAGCTTCACCATAGTACCAAGTCGGGATCCCAAATAATAAGAGATCAAATTCAGCTATTTCTTCTTTGGTACTTTTGGCAATATCATGCACTTCAATGAGTGATTTACCCAATTGCTTTTGGATCATTTTCGCGATGTGTTCGGTGTTACCAGTATCGCTACCAAAAAATAAACCCACACTTGCCATGTTATTTCCTTACTTAATTAATGCCGCTAGCTTGCCAAAATAATTGAATCAGACCTTTGGCTACAAAACCCATTGCGCCCAACAGTAACACCCCATAAGCGACAAAACGACCAGTCTTAGGTACGTCATTTTTACTTAATACATCATGAATAGCATATCCCATTATAATAAATAAGATAAATAAACCGATATTGAGTGCGATGGATTCAATGAGTTCGTAGTGCTGAGCTAACATCTATAGTTATAATCAAAAATTGTATGTTGTGAATTATATCATAGGGCGCTAATAAAACGCATCCATTGGCGACAATATCTGTAAACTTCTTTGTCCTAAATCAAATGCTTCAACACAAACTGCTCTACAATCCGATTAAATACTAGTGGTTTTTGTGCATGTAACCAATGACCTGTACCTGCTATTATTTTGGATGTTGCGTGTGGAAACAACTGTAAAATTACAGCTTGATGATCCCGTGTAATGTAATCGGAATCTTGACCTTTAATAAACAATGTAGGCCCTAGATATTGAGTAGTGAACTCTGGCCATGCAATTAATAACTCATAATCACGAGTCAACAGTTGATGGTTGAAACGCCAACCCCATGCTCCATTCGCATCTTTATATAAGCTTTTTAACAAAAACTGCCTAGTACCTTCTTCTTCCAGTAATTCGTCAAACAGCGATTTTACTTGATTACGTTGTGTTACGTTGGATAAATCGACATGATTTAATGCGTGTAAAACATCCTGGTGTCTATGCGGATAATTAACCGGAGCAATATCAGCAACACACAATGATGAAACAAGTTGAGGATGAGTTAATGCGATATGCATGCTCATTTTACCACCTAACGAGTGACCGATAAAATGTGCAGTAGTGATATTATGGTGCTTGAGTGTTGCGATGATCATTGTGCAATACTTAGCAAAACTAAATCCGTCAGTCCAAGGTGATTGCCCATGATCGGGTAAATCAATTTGCATTACATTACAATGCTGGGAGAGGGCACGAGCAAGGATATTTAAATTATCCCCACTGCCAAATAACCCGTGGATCAAAACAGCCCAAGGCAAATCATTACCTTGGGCTGTTATTTGAGTATTACAAAGCATTAAACAGCAAAATCTTCTAATGATTTACCATTTTCAAGTGCTTGTGAGAATACAACTGGCATACGACCAATACCGGTCCAGTTTGTTGTGTCCCCATTGACCGAGATTGCATATTTAACTGGGCGTTTTGCACCGCGCTTGCGGGTACGTTTAGGCTTATCACCCATTAAACTACTATCAAAATCTGAGATATCTAATCCAGCTTCCAACATTTGCTTTTTAATTGCTTCAATTTGAGCAATTTTAGCTTGGTTTTCTGCTTCGTATTGAGCTAGTAACTCTTTACGCTTCTCAATTACTAATGCTAATTTTTCTTGAGCATCAAATAATTCATCTAAAGATAAGTCTTTGGTTGCGCCTTGAAGACGACGAGCGTGTAACAGAATATCTGAGAATTCACTCATAGATGGTTTCCTTTAAATAATTTGATTTAATTTATAATTCTTACTCTAACTCTTCCATTATAAGCACTAACTTAATTAAATTAAAATTTTTTTTTACATATTAGGATAATTAGGACCTCCGGTACCTTCAGGGACACACCATTGTATGTTTTGACTGGGTTCTTTTATATCGCATGTCTTGCAGTGAATACAATTTTGAGCATTAATTTTAAATTGAGGTTGGCCGTTTTCATCATCTACCACTTCATATACACCAGCAGGACAGTAACGCTGAGCTGGTTCGTTAAAACTGTTTAAATTCAATTTGATAGGTAGATTATGATCGATAAGCTGCAAGTGACATGGCTGGTCTTCTTCATGGTTTGTGTTAGATAAATATACCGAACTGAGTTTATCAAAACTGATGATACTGTCGTATTTAGGATAATCTATAGAAGGGCAGTCTTTACTTAATTTCATCTGCGTATGATCTGCATGATGATCATACAAATTAAACGGCATTTTGCCATTTAATAGGTTTTGATCGAAGGTATTAAATGCGCCTCCAATAAAATTACCCCATTTATGTATGGCAGGTCCAAAATTACGCGAGCGGTAAAGTTCATCAAATAACCATGATTGTTCAAACAGTGATTTAAAATTAGGTAAATCAGAGATTTCATCCTTTAGTATAGTATATATACTTTCGGCTGCAAGCATGCCGGATTTCATCGCTGTATGATTTCCTTTTATTTTAGCAAAATTTAACGTACCCGCCTCACAACCTACTAATATGCCACCTGGCATAGTCATTTTAGGTAAAGAATGATAACCACCTTTTGCAATTGCACGGGCACCATAACTAACGCGCGTACCACCTTTAAGATATTGCGCTATTTTAGGATGGTGTTTTAAGCGTTGAAATTCATCGAAAGGGCTTAAGTTAGGATTGCTGTAATTTAAATCGACAATTAAACCTATTAATACTTGGTTATTTTCTGCATGATATAAATAACTACCGCCTGTGGCATCATCTAGTGGCCAACCTGCAGTATGCACAACTAAGCCTTCGTGATGTAGTTGTGGATCAATATCCCAAATCTCTTTAAAACCGATTGCATAGTGTTGTGGTGTAGAGTCGCGATCTAAATTAAACTCGTTAATAAGTTGTTTGCCTAAATGGCCGCGACATCCTTCTGCAAATATGGTGTATTTAGCGCGCAGCTCCATACCAGGCATATAGCTGTCTTTGTGGCTGCCATCAGCTGCAATGCCCATATCACCAGTGATGATGCCTTTGACAACTCCTTCTTCGATGATAGTCTCCGCTGCAGCAAAGCCAGGAAATATTTCTACACCCAGTTCTTCAGCTTGCGTTGCTAACCAACGTGTTACGTTTGCCATTGAAACAATATAGTTGCCGTCATTATGCATTGTTTTAGGAGTCATTATATTGGGGAGTTTGATGCCTTTTTGATCACTCGTTAAGTAATAAATTTCGTCTTTAGAGACTAGTGTCGTTATCGGTGCATTCAGCTCTTTCCAATTTGGCAATAACTCATCAAGTGCGCGCGTTTCAAATACTGCGCCAGATAAAATGTGCGCCCCAACTTCGGAACCTTTTTCAACAACGCACACCATTAATTCTTGATTTTCAGCCTGAGCTAATTGCATTAAACGAATAGCTGATGATAATCCTGCGGGCCCTGCACCAACGATGACAACATCAAATTCCATGGATTCTCTTTCCACATTACACCTCTTTAAATATGAGTGATACACAGTTATAACAAATTCAAATAATCATGAAGACGATAACAGTGTAAATTAGACAGATTGAACAATTACGCATAATGTTAACGTTACCAGACATAATATTAACATTAACACTAATTTCTCACTTAACACAAATGAGGTAGATATGAAAATTTTAGTCCCTGTTAAACGGGCAATTGACTACAATGTCAAAGTTAAAGTCAAGGCTGATGAATCGAATGTGGATTTAGCAAATGTTAAAATGTCGATTAATCCATTTTGTGAGATCGCAGTCGAAGAAGCTATCCGATTAAAAGAATCGGGCACGGCTACAGAAATTGTTGTGGTATCGATTGGGGCACTTGCTTGTGTTGAACAAATTCGTACAGCATTAGCACTAGGGGCTGATCGTGGTATTCATATTCAAACCGAAGCTGAGCTTGATTCATTACAAATTGCCAAGCTGTTAAAGACGGTAGTTGATAAAGAAACACCGGATTTAGTGATTTTAGGAAAACAAGCAATAGATTCAGATAATAACCAAACTGGTCAAATGCTTGCTGCACTAACTAATATGGGGCAGGGAACCTTTGCATCTAAAGTAGCTATATCTGATGGGCAGGTTGCCGTCACCCGTGAAATTGATGGGGGGTTACAGACAGTCTCTTTGACTTTACCTGCGATAGTGACTACTGATTTACGTTTAAATGAACCGCGCTATGCGTCGTTACCAAACATCATGAAAGCCAAACGAAAACCAATTGAAACCATTGCAGCTGATTCATTAGATGTGAATTTAACCTCTAATGTGAAATTACTTAAAGTAAGTGCACCAGCGCAACGCAGTGGTGGTGTGAAAGTGGCTGATGTCGCTGAGCTTGTCGCAAAATTAAAAACAGAAGCAAAGGTGATTGCATGAGCATTTTAATCTACGCAGAACATGATAATACAGAATTAAAAGCAGAAACGGCCAAACTCGTGCATGCCGCCAGTCAAATAGGCGGGGATATTGATGTGTTGGTTGCAGGGCATGATTGCGCAGCTGTCGCACAAGCTGCAGCGGCAATTAGTGGTGTTTCACGGGTGTTGGTAGCGGATGCAGGTTGCTACCAATATCAATTAGCTGAAAATGTATCGGCTTTAGTGGTTGAGCTTGCTGACGGTTATTCGCATATATTAGCGGCTGCCACTACAACGGGTAAAAACTTTATGCCTCGTGTTGCAGCGCTCAAAGATGTAGCCCAGATTTCAGACATTATTGCTGTCGAATCTGCTGATACGTTTGTCCGTCCAATTTATGCTGGTAATGCGATTGCCACGGTGCAGTCTAGCGATGCGGTGAAAGTCATGACGGTACGTGCATCAGCATTTGATGCTGCAGCATTAGGTCATAGCGCAGCTATCGAGGCGTTAACTCAAGCGCACGATGCTGGTCTTTCTCATTTTGTCAGTGCAGAATTAACCGTATCAGAGCGTCCTGAATTAACTGCTGCTAATGTCATTATTTCAGGCGGTCGTGGTATGCAAAATGGTGAAAACTTCGCTTTACTCAATGGTATTGCTGACAAATTAGGCGCAGCAATTGGTGCATCACGCGCGGCAGTTGATGCCGGGTTTGTACCGAATGATATGCAAGTAGGACAGACTGGTAAAATTGTCGCTCCACAGCTGTATATAGCAGTAGGGATAAGCGGTGCTATTCAGCATTTAGCTGGAATGAAAGATTCAAAAGTCATTGTTGCGATAAATAAAGACGAAGAAGCGCCAATTTTTCAAATTGCAGATTATGGTTTGGTAGGGGATTTATTTGATATTCTTCCAGAACTGGAAGCAGCACTGTAATTTTCAACTCGTCGTGCAAACGAATAAACCAGTGCGTATATCACGTTGACCATATTCGGTTAGCGTGTTGCGCACTGGCTCTTTGAATTAATAATGTAAATTAGCAGCTAACTTTAACTAGACTGCAATGACAGAGTTTTCATCAAACGTTAATTCATTAGGCTGATACTCATCAGCCTGCCAATCATTTTCCCACGTAGTATCATTAATTAAATACCTAAACGCGTATTTGTGATTAGCTGGTAGATTGATGGTTTGCGTAAAATCACCTGATTTTAAACGACGCATAGGCGATACATCGGTAGCCCAATCATTAAACTCACCTATTAATTTTACTTGTTCGGCATTACCAGCTTGTTCAGCAGTGATTTTGAATGTGACTTTACATTCAGGCTTTGATTTTAAGTAGGTTTTTTTAAAAGGCATAATGTCAAACGTTCCTGTTAAGTTAATGGCAGTTATAGTGTAAATGTTATAAAAGTACAATTAAAGGTTATTTATTGACCGATTTTAACGTATTTATCGACGCGCACAAGATATTTCGTAATTTAATTACATAATATTTTTGATTGAAACATTTGCTAACAAACCTTTAATCTATAAAAAGCATCTTATACTAACAACTTTAGTCGAAACCCAATAATATGGGGAAATAATAAATTTGTATATATTTTGAGAATAAACCGCATGAAAGCATTACGATCTGTTGGCTTACCCTTCATTATAGTTATTGTTGCTGTGATCGTCACAGTTATTCTGACTTTGAATAAACCAAAACCAGAAAAAAAACCAATAGAAGATAAAACATTCTTAGTCGAGGTCCAACCGGTCGCAATTTCTGATGTAACCTATTCCGTTCGCTCGCAAGGTAATGTATTACCCAAAATTGAAAGTGCGCTGTCTGCTCAAGTCAGTGGCCGCATTGAATCGGTATCAGATATTTTTGTTAATGGTGGCATGTTTGAACAAGGTGACGAACTAGTTGTATTAGAGAATGCAGATAAAATTACTGATGTTAAATTGGCTCAAGCGGAAGTGCTTCGAGCTCAGGCTTCTTATGAAGAGGAGTTAGCACGCGGAAAAGTAGCAGAAAAAGAATGGCGTACGATAAATACTTCTACCCCAACTGCGCTAAGTTTACGTAAACCACAACTGGCAAGAGAAGAAGCTTCGTTACAAGCGGCTCAAGCGAATTTAGAACGCGCTCAGCGTAACCTTGCTCGCACTGTGATTACTGCACCTTATGATGGCATAGTACAAAAAAAGCATGTTGATATTGGTCAATTTGTGGGTATTGGTACTGTTTTAGCTGATATAGCAGCAACATCTAAAGCCGAAGTGCGTTTACCATTAACTGATGGTGATTTGGCCTACCTCAATCTTGATGCAACGGGTGAAGGTAGTGTTGTGTTAACCGGTCGAGTAGGTGGCCGGAGTGAACAGTGGCTAGCCAAGCTAACACGTGATGAAGGCGTAATGAACATGCAAAGTCGCGTCATTTATGCCATTGCAGAAGTGAATGATCCATACCGACGTGATGCGCAAACTCAGCACAATATGTTACGTTTTGGTAGTTTTGTGAACGCTGATATTACTGGTGCTACAGCAAATAACATCGTGGTGCTACCTCGTAACTTAGTGCGTCTTGATGGCACGGTAATAACGGTGACTGACGATAGAAAAATCCTGATTAAAGATGTTGAAGTGCAACGTGCAGATGATGAAAAAATCTATATTAGTGCTGGCTTGTCAGCGGACGATAACATTGCTGTCAGTGCAGTACCTAATGCTTATGACGGCATGAAAGTGCGCTTGCCAGGTGATGTAGTTGAGACTACACCAGAAGTGAAAGCCCAAGCCTTAAATGAAACGGATGAGGAGGGCGAGTAATGTCTCAGATTGATACTCATAAAGGGGTGATCGCGTGGTTTGCGCGTAACCATGTCGCCGCCAATCTACTAATGTGGATTTTACTATTTGGCGGTGTGTTTGGTGTCCTGACCATACACAAACAAGTGTTTCCAACCTTTGAATTTAATGTTATTTCCGTTCAAGTGCCTTATTTGGGAGCCGCGCCTCAAGAAGTCGAAGAGGGGGTCGTGCTTAAACTAGAAGAAGCCGTTAAAGATCTTGAAGGCATTAAACGCTTAACATCACGTTCTGTAGAGGGCTTTGGCTCGCTAAGTATTGAAGTTGAAGATGATTATGATGTGCAGTTGTTACTTGATGAAGTCAAAGTGCAGGTTGATGCGATCCCATCCTTTCCTGCCAATACTGAAAAACCCGTCGTTTATCGTGTCAAAGCGCCGCAGGATGTATTGTGGATCTCAACTTATGGTGATGCATCAGAAAAAGAACTTAAAGAATTTGCCAACGGCTTGCGCGATGATATTGCCAACTTAAATGGCATATCAGATGTGCGTGTAGTGGGCGACCGTCCGTATGAAATTTCGATTGAGATATCAGAAGCAAAATTACAAGAATACAACTTAACATTTACCGAACTTGTCTCGGCGGTGCGTCGCTCCTCTATCGATATACCTGGCGGATCAATTCGCTCTGAGAATGGCGATATATTATTACGCGCAAAAGGACAAGCTTACGATGCATATGATTTTGCCAGTATTGTGTTAGTGACGCGTCAAGACGGGACACGTTTATTATTAGGCGATATTGCGTTGATTAATGACGGGTTTGTTGAAGATAATTCCTTAGCGTATTTTGATGGCAAACCTGCCATTAGTATTCAGGTGCGTGCGGTAGGCGATCAAAACGCTTTAGAAATTTCAAAAAGTGTCAACGAATATCTCGATAAACAACGTGTGAATTTCCCTATAAATATTCAAGCTGATACATGGGGGGATAGCTCATTTTATTTAGCTGATCGCCTTAACATGATGTTAGAAAATATGGGTGTAGGTGCGCTATTAGTCTTTTTAGTGTTGTCATTGTTTTTGAAGATCCGCCTGGCCTTTTGGGTTATTTGGGGCTTACCAGTTTGTTTCTTGGGGACCTTGGCCGTGCTACCGATGGAGTTCTTAAGCGTTTCGATTAATATGATCAGCTTGTTTGGCTTTATCTTAGTGCTAGGGATTGTGGTCGATGATGCCATTATTATGGGGGAGTCTGCCTACACGGCTATGGACGAAGATGGCCACTCAGTGGATAACATTATCAAAGGCGTTAAGCGCGTCGCGATGCCGGCAACATTTGGAGTATTAACTACCATCGCAGCGTTTTCACCGATGATGATGGTATCAGGTACCTTTGGTGTGATTTGGAAAACGATTGGCGGGGTAGTGATTGTCTGTTTGATTTTCTCGTTGATTGAATCCAAATTGATTTTACCTGCGCATTTAGCGCACATGAAAGACAAGCCTTATGATCCGAGTAAAGCCAATGTTTTGCAACGTTTCCGTGATTTTTTCGCAGAAGGGATTAAAGTATTCATTCGCAATAAATATATACCGTTTTTGGAAAAGGCAATCAAACACAGATACACCACACTAGCGAGCTTTCTTGCTGTGTTTATCTTAACGATAGGGTTGTTTTCTGGTGGGGTTGTTAAGTTTGTATTTTTCCCAACCATTCCATCTGATTTTATGTTTGCAAGTGTTGAATTAGAGCAAGGATCATCGCTAGTACAACGTGATAAAGCGATTAAAACTTTGATGCAATCGCTAGATGATATGGATAATCAATTGGTTAATGAAACTGGTGAAGGGGCAGTGAAGCATTCGATTGCATTTAGTCAAGGTACATTAGGTGGACAAGTGTTTGTGGAGTTGTCTAAAGGTGAAGACCGTACCATTACTGATATCGAGTTGTATGACCGCTGGCGTGATGTCATCCCTGAAATTCCAGGTGTGAAAACGTTTAATATCGGCGCGCCAGGTGGTCCAGGTGGTGGTTCTGATTTATCGTTTGAGTTTAGTGGCAAAGACATTGAAGAGATGCGTTTGGTATCTGCTGAATTAAAAACCTTTTTAGAACAGTACGAAGGGGTGTCTGATATCAATGATAGTTTTTCGAATGGTGCCGATGAAATTCGCATCAACATAAAACCATTGGGTGAGGCGTTAGGCTTAAGTTTATCCAGTTTAGCGCAGCAAGTTAGATATGGGTTTTACGGCGCAGAAGCGCAGCGTATTCAGCGAGATGATGAAGAAATTCGGGTAATGGTACGATATCCTAAAGAACAACGTAACTCGATTGGTAACTTAGAAACCATGCGCATTCGTGCAGCTAACGGTGATGAAATTCCATTTGCTGAAGTCGCGGACATTGAAATTGGTCAAGGGTATACTTCAATCAACCGTGTGGATGGCAAACGCTCTATCAGTGTAACAGCTAAAGTTAACCCTGATATCATCGAGCCAAATACTATTTTGCGTGATGTAATGATGCAAGCTATCCCGCAATATTTGAAAGAATACCCAGGGGTATCGTTTAAGTTGCAAGGTAATTCAAAAGAACAACAAGATGCTATTTTGTCACTAGCACAAGGATTCTTGTTCGCTTTATTTGCGATTTATGCATTGTTGGCGATACCGCTTAAGTCATACTCACAACCGCTTATTATCATGTCGGTTATACCGTTTGGCATGGTTGGTGCCATTATTGGACATATGGTCTTAGGTCAGTCCGTGAGTGTGTTATCTATCTGTGGGATCATAGCGTTATCGGGTGTGGTGGTGAATGATAGTTTAATCATGGTTGATTTTGTTAACCGTGCTCGCGCCGAAGGCATGAGTATGATTGATGCTGCTATGAAAGCCGGCTCGGAACGATTCCGTGCGATTATATTAACCTCATTGACGACGTTTATGGGCTTGATGCCAATCGTGTTTGAGCGTTCATTGCAGGCTCAAGTCGTGATCCCAATGGCGATATCGTTGGCGTTTGGTATTTTGTTTGCGACTGTCATTACGCTGATACTAGTCCCTGCGTTATACATGGTATTGGATGATATTAAATCAATATTATCTAAGACGTATCGCGCTAAACGAGAGCTAGAGCGTGCAGAAATTGCAGCGCAAGCCAATTAAGGATATTACACGATTAGGGAATTGCGGGTAATTGCTTAAATTCGATGAGCTGGTCAGCCTCGGCTGCCGGCTTATCCCAGCGGATCCTGTGAATACGAGGAAAGCGCAATGCGACCCCGGATTTGTGGCGTTTGGAACTGTGCGCCGCATCAAAAGCGACCTCAAATACCAATGCTTTTGCTACTTCTTTGACGGGTCCAAAACGACCAGTTGTATTTTGCCTTACCCATTTATCTAGCGCTTTGAGTTCCTTGTCAGTAAATCCGGAATAAGCTTTGCCACTTCCGCGTTGAGCATACATGATGACGGCATCAACGAGTTGTGCATCGCGTTTATATTTATACCATATGCCTTTTGGGCGACCGGCGGTATACAGGCTATCTTTACGCTTTAGCATTAACCCTTCAATATATCCATTAGGACCGCGACAAATAGACTCGCGTAATGCATTTAGGTCGGCAGCATCAGCTACGCTAAACACTTCACTTTGTTGAATCAACGCTTCGTTTGCTAATTCTGATTGAGCAAGTGTCTCGGTTAAAATCTGTTGTCTATTATGTAAGGGCAGGTGAGTAAGAACGGGGTGGTTTACTTGTGATCCATTCTGCTCATCCGTACTATTTTCACTTAGCGTAAGTATGTCATATAAAATCAAGCCACACGGGTATTGCGCTTGCAATTTTTTGCTTGGTTTTTTCTTATTGAGACGTTGTTGTAAATCGTTAAATGAACTGATTTCTCCGTCTTTAAAGGCTAATAATTCACCATCAAATACGCCGGGTAAACTAAAGCGGTCAAGTACATCTGGAAACGCGCCTGAGATATCGTCGCCGGTGCGTGAAAACAAGGATTTTTCTAATCCCATGTCGATTTGTTTTACGACCGATCTGATTTATGACACGTTGCGCGAACATGATCCCGACCATATTTTATTAAAAATCACCCGCGAAGATGCCGAGCGAGATTTGCTAGACTTACGTCGTTTAGCAGATTTATTGATCCGCTATGTCGGTAGAATCGATTTTGTGAACTTAGAAAAAGCGTCACCAATGGCCATCCCAATCGTGCTGAACGTGCGTAGTGAAGTGATTAAAGGAGAAGGGCGAGAAGCGTTACTCGAACAAGCGAGTTTATATGATGAAGCTCAATATATGATGGCAGAGGTGAAAGCCTTACTGTCAGGTGAAACCGCATAATAATAAACATAATTGGATACCATGAGACCTAACTTAGAACATCATATCGCTGCACAACATGCTACTGTGTGTAAATTTGCTGAACAAGTATGGATTGCAGATACCTCGGGTGCGTTGTTTTGGCCCCAACATCAATGGTTAATTATTTCAGATTGCCACTTTGAAAAAGGCCGTTTTTTAAAGCAATTTGCTAACCCCATTCCGGTTGTTGATACGCAAACGACGTTACAAATAATTGCTTCGCTCATCACTATTTATCAACCTAAAAGAGTAGTGTGTTTAGGGGATAGTTTTCACGACGTGCACGCCGATAAACGCTTATTGTCTACTGATATTCAAACCTTACAAAGTTTGATCGCATCAGTGTCACAATGGGATTGGGTCTTGGGCAATCACGACCCTGATATACCTGAACAGTTTGCGGGAAATCGCGTGCCTTACTTAATCCAAGATAAATTATTATTTACGCATGAGCCTGAGGACGCTAAAAGTTAAGTGAAATCTCTACTGAACATCGCCTACCAATAGAATATCAAATCATTGGCCATTATCACCCCAAACTGTATAAAACAGTACGCCGTCAATCGATGTCAGGGAAGTGTTTTGTATTTGATGCAAAGAATATGATCATGCCCGCTATAGGCACTTTTACTGGTGGGTTAGATGTGAACGATCCTGCATTTAGTCCTTGGGTAGATACGAATGCTAGGCAGTATGTGTTGTGTTATGAGCATAAAGCATTTCGTTTGGTATAACAGATATAAAAAAACGTTGTGAAGAGGAGACCTTCACAACGTTTTTTATTGTGTCTTGTTACCTAGTCAGTTAAGGCTATGTAAGATTGAGCTTAGTAAAATGATGCTTTAAATTCAACACCAATAACACGTGGTTCGTTAACAATCGCTGTTAAGTTATTGAAGTCGATACCACCGCGAAGGTTTTCTTCGTCAGTGATGTTACGACCAAATAACGCAATAGAATAATCGTTAGCAAAGTTTTCATAACCTATGCGTAAACCGCCTTCAAAGTTATCATCTGTTGCAAACTCAACTGAATCATATAAGAATATGTTAGTTTTACCTTGGAATGCCCAATCAGTGAACACATAAAACTCACCATCATCACCAGCAGGAACCGAATAACGGGCTGTGAAGTTAAAGATTGTTTCAGGTGCTTGTGGGAAAGGGTTACCATCGACTAAAGCACGGTTATCAGAGGTTAACGCATCATTAACGGTACAGTTGCCAGCAAATGTTGCATTCGCGCCACATGGGAATACTGATAATGTGCGATCTTTGATTTCAGTTTTGTTGTAACTAAAGCCAGCCGTTAATGTTAATTCATCAGTCGCTAAATACTGTGCGTCAATTTCATAACCTAAACCAGTCCCTTTATCTGCGTTGATTAATGCAGTGTTATTCGCACCACCACCAATTGCAGAGAATTGAATATCATCAATCACATAATAAAAAGCAGCGGCATTTAAGCGCAATGTGTCATCAAGTAAGTCAGATTTGAAACCAACTTCTACTGAGTTAATTGTTTCGGCATCGGCGACTGAAGGCGCGCCTTCAAACGCAACATCACGGGCTTGAATGGTTTGAGCACGGAAGCCATTAGCATAACGAGCAAATACAGATGTGCTGTTGTCTACTTTATAATTAGCAGAAATTTCATAGCTTAGTTTGCCATCATCAACATTTAATGGGGCATAGTCTTGAACGCTAGCTGCGCCGATAACTAATGCAAAACCATCGACGTTTTGGTCGCCAACAACAAGTGATTTTTCATCATGGGTGTAACGCAATCCGCCAGTGACTGTAAGCTTATCGTTAAGCTCATAAGTAGATTGACCAAATACAGCCCAAGTTGTGTTTTTATGGAACACTTCAGAAGCACCAAAGAAACCATCGATACTAGTTACACTGAATGATGAATCAAAAAAGTATGCACCGGCTTGCCAGTTATATGCACCTTCGTTGTCACTTGCCCAACGAATTTCTTGCGTAAACTGTTCTAGATCATTCAATAAATCTTGGGTTACCGCAGAAAAAGGAATGAAACCAGGGTATGACGTTTCAAGCGTGCCGTCACCGTTAATATCAGCAGCTGGATCAGCGCTAACACCACCATCAACATCACCTAATGAAAAGCCTTCAGCAGTTTCTAATGCTGTGATAGAGGTAAAGCTAACATCACCCATGTTGTATTCAACATTGATTGAACCGCCAAAACCTTCGTAGGCTTGTGGGTTGTTATCAAAACCATTGCCTAGTAAATTTGCATCATAATATACCGATTCACGGTCATAGTTTGCATTCAGGTCATTGCTACCACGAGTTAATGCGTTAGCTCTGAAGACAGATGCTGTGCCATCTAGATCACGACCATGAACATTCACCAATACTGATAAATCTTCGCTAGGAGTAAACAATACTTGTAAACGGTATGCTTTTTCATCAAAGCCACCGAATGCATCATTTTGACCTGAAAAGGCATTATCAATATAGTCATCACGAGTTTGTGAAAATACAGATAAACGCGCGGCAACATTATCCGTTAATCCACCACCAATTGCAGCTTCTGCGTTTTGTGTACCAAAACTACCCATGCCTAATTTAAAATATGCGTCAAACGAATCAGTGGGTTTAACTGAATCAAATTTAACAATACCGGCAGTCGTGTTACGACCAAACAATGTGCCTTGGGGGCCACGAATCACTTCTACTTGCTCGATATCGAATAAAGGAAAGCTCTTTAATACTACGTTTTCCATTACGACGTTATCCATCACAATAGAAACCGGCTGAGAAGCGGCTAAATCAAAATCAGTATTACCTAAACCACGCATATAAAAACGCGGAGCAACACGACCATTTGAGCTTTCTGCATACAAACCTGGCACACGAGTCGCTAATGCTAAGATGTCATCACCACCAGAAAAAAGGCTAGCAAAACGCTCACCATTTAACGTTGCAATTGAAATTGGCACTTCTTGAAGACTTTGAGTACGCTTTTGGGCGGTAACAGTAATGGTCTCCAGACCTTTTTCTTCTGACACTTCCTGGTCAGCAATAGCAGTATTCGCTGCTAAAATTGATGAAACGGCTAGTGCTAATGATGCTTTGTTAAATGCATGTATGTATGTTCCTATTAAGATTTAATGGTGTAATAAAAAATTCGCGCGGATTATAGTCTATTTTTCTCCTGAACCATAATCAATTCATGGAATTGATTCGCCAGGCGTTAGCTATTTATGCAAGTATTAGCTAATACAATAAAATAACAGGTGTTTTATGCAATTATTAAACGAGCAAGCATTTACCGGTAAAACGGTCTTAATTACTGGTGGCGCCTCAGGTATAGGAGCTCAAAGCGCACTTACATTTGCTCAATTAGGCGCAAATATAGTGTTGTCTGATATTGACCAAGAAAACGGTTTGGCGACGTTAAGCAAAATTCACGAATTTGGTGTGAAAGGGATATATGCTCATGCTGATGTCAGTGATGTTACTCAAGTTAAGGGGTTGTTTGCAGCAGCAATTAACGAATTTACCCACATAGATGTGGTAGTTAATAATGCTGGTATCGAGTATCCACCAACGCCTACTCATTTAACGGATGATGCAATGTTCTTACAAAATGTAGATGTGAATATTAAAGGTGTGTGGTTTTGTGTGAAGGCAGCACTGAATATGATGCTTAAACAAAAAGGTGGACAGATCATTAATGTTGCCTCAGTGGCTGGACTTCGCTCTGCACCGATGATCTCCGGTTATAGTGCGACTAAACACGCCGTTGTTGGTTTGACCAAATCAGTAGCTGTTGAGTATGCACGAGCAAACATTCGTGTCAATGCAGTGTGTCCAAGTTTTATTGATACCCCTATGGTGCAACGGACATTAGCGCATATGGACGAAAAAGGACAACGCTCGATTATCGGTGCAAGCCCTATGAAACGTCTTGGTACATCGCAAGAAATTGCCAACGCAATAGTATGGCTAGCATCGTCAGAATCTAGCTTTATGAATGGGCATTGTATGACTATGGATGGCGGGATGCTAGCTTAATTAACGATTATTTAAGCGATGATATAAGCATTACACTCACACTGATAATCATACTAAAAAAAAAGCCAGCTCACATATGAACTGGCTTTTTTATGGCAATTAATTTACTTTATGAGTAAATCAATGCAGTAATTATAAAACTGAGACTAATGCTTTAGCCAACGCATCGACGTTAGTCAGGTTGATACCTGCGATATTGACACGAGATGAATCAACAAAATACACACTATGATCAGCACGAACCGCTTTAACTTGTTCTGGGCTAATACATAAGAATGAGAACATGCCTTTTTGTTGGTTTACAAAACTAAAGTCTTTTTGTGCACCATTTTCAGCTAGCTTGTTAACTAGTAAGCCGCGAAGATCGCGCATACGGTTACGCATTTCATCTACTTCAGCAACCCATGAGGCTTTAAGGGCTTCGTCATGCAAAATAATATCTACTAATGCACCGCCATATGAAGGAGGCATAGAGTAGATACCACGAGCAATAGCTTGGATTTGTGATTGCACAATCGGAGTCTGTGCTGAGTTTTCAGTTACCATCACTGCCAAACCAACACGTTCGCGATATAAACCAAAGTTTTTAGAACACGATGCTGCAATAATTACTTCTGGTACTGATTCAACCATTAAACGCATGCCAAAAGCATCGGTTTCTAAATCATCACCAAAACCAAGATAAGCACTATCGATAAACGGCAACCAACCTTGTTGTTGTGCCACTTCAGCAACTTGACGCCATTGCGCTTGAGTTAAATCTGCACCTGTTGGGTTGTGACAACATGCATGTAATAACACCACGTCGCCTTTTGGGATCGTTTTTAATGTCGCTAACATCTCATCAAATTTAATTGATGCAGTAGACTTATCAAAGTAAGGGTAGGTAGCAAGTTCAAGACCGGCATTACCAATCAATGGAATGTGATTTGCCCAAGTCGGATCTGAGACCCACACTTTTGCATTGTCGTTACAACGCTTAAGTAGTTCAGCTAAAATACGTAATGCACCACAGCCACCTGGAGCTTGAACTGCAGCAACACGATTACCTAATACAGCTTGATTACCTTTACCAAGTAACAATTCGAGCATGCCGTCGATATAACCTTGCACACCTTGTGGGGTAATGTAAGTTTTAGACGTTTCCGTTTCTAATAAGCGAAGTTGTGCTTGAGCAACAGCACCGACGATAGGGGTGTTCCCTTGTTCGTCTTTATAAACACCAACACCTAAATCAATTTTCTTTGGATTCGGGTCGGCACGAAATGCAGCGGAAAGACCTAAAATAGGATCGGGAGCAAGAGCGGGAAGAACTTCAAACACGAGTATGTCACCTTTAAGAACGAATGAAACCGCATTATGCCACTTTTTATTACAATTGCACGCCTAAGATCAACAATTTAGACCAGTTTCTACTGCTTAATCTAAATTGAAGTCAAAATGCTGAGTGCTGGTGATTTGACCGGATGATGCATAACTGCGTTCTTGCCATGTAAGATGCTGGTTTTTATCAATAGTGATTACCGTAGAACAACGCGTGCCATAATCTGGACTTTGGATAAATACTGAAGAGAGTAATTTTTCCCAAGGCTTAGCAATACCTGTGTCGGGGAGTTGTTCATCATGTGCTTGTGTCGCATCGGTTAAAATTGCAAATAACGCATCAATCGATAATGGGGCAGACTGCTGACATAAATGATTTAATGCGCTAACGCCTTGTTGGGTTTTGGGCCAAGGGGTATTGAGCTGTGCATTAGATAAACCATATACGCCATCAGTTAAGGCATGATGCTCAGCTGAATGACTATTAAAAACGTGTAAATCCTGCCAATGGCCATATACCAAGTTAAACCCATTATATAAATGTGCAGTTGCCGATAAGTGTGCAGTGTGTTGTAACCAAGCGCCTTGATTATGGAGGGCTTGAACGACCAGTTCGCCGCGTGTTTGTGCATCAAACCGATCCTTTGACGGAGCGCGAATATTAGTCAGTGCAGCGAAGTTACCATTGCGATGCGCACCTAACCAGGTACCACCAGCTTGGCAATCTTTACCCGCCAGCATACCAGGGTACTCATCCCAAAAATGCGAGGCTTGAGTTAACCGGGCATGAAACTCATCGCGATTAGCAGCAATTATGAGCGGATAATCAGGATGTTGATTGACGGCAATAAACAAAATACACATATAAAACCCGATGAGTAATACTTCTTTTATCCTTCGCACGTAGGCGTGTAATAGGTGCGTATTAGGCGCATAAAAGAAATAATTAATAACTAAATTGTCTCAATGATACGCTATCTGAGCCATTAAGTGCACATGCAAATGTTTGAATTTATGGTAAAGTCTGCATTATGACTGTTATGTGGAACATTTTTCTTGAAAGATTTAGGTATTACAACCCAATTAGTACATGCTGATAAACAATTTAACCCGCAACAAGATGGTGCGGTTCATTCACCGGCAAATAAATCTGTCTTGTTTGAATTCCCCGATGCCCAAGGCATTGTCGATGCGTTTCAAGGTAGATTGGCTGCGCATGTATACGCCCGTTCCTCATCTTCCACCACGAATGCTTTGCAAAATGTGTTAAATCATTTTGAGCAAGGAGTGGGGGCCGTGACATTTGCCACAGGTATGGCTGCGATTAGTACGTGTCTATTGAGCTTGCTCAAACAAGGCGATCACATTATCGTCAGTGAATATTTGTTTGGTAACACCCGCAGCTTCTTTAAACACTTACAACTGTTTGGCATCGAAGTGTCATTTGTCGATGTGACTAACGTACAAAATGTTGTGGCTGCGAAACAAGATAATACGTTAATGGTGTTCACCGAAAGCTTATCTAATCCAATGACCCAAGTGGCTGACATGAGTGCGATTGGTCAATACTGCCAAGAACAACATTTACTGTATGTAATAGATAATACAATGTCGCCTTGTGTGATTTTTTCGGCAAAAGCTTGTCAGGCTAGCTTAGTGGTTTCATCCTTAACCAAATATATTTCTGGTCATGGACAAGCACTTGGCGGGAGTGTGGTAGATACAGGTTTGTTTGATTGGACTCAATACCCCAACATTCAACCTCTTTACCAAGTAGCTGATAAAGCACAATGGGGCTTAACTCAGATCCGCAAAAAAGGATTACGTGACTTAGGCGCAACGCTTTCTGCGGATGTGGCTTCCACCATTTTGGTAGGTATGGAAACACTGCAACTACGCTATCATCAAGCATGTGAAAATGCGCGCAAGCTAGCTCAACACTTTGCCAATCATAACGGTGTAGTGAATGTCTTTTATCCTGGTTTGTCTGAGCATCCACAGCATTTTATGGCGCGTGATTTGTTTTCTCATTATGGTGCGATATTGAGTATTGAATTGCCACAGAGCGTGAATATCATCGAGTTTATTAATCGCTTAAATGTGGTTATCTGTGCAACGCATTTGGGTGATACCCGCACGTTGGCATTACCCGTTGCGCAAACGATTTACTTTGAAGCAACACAAGAAGAACGGGACCGCATGGGGATCTCTGACCAAATGGTACGATTATCAATTGGTATTGAAGATATTAACGATTTGATTAGCGACTTTGATCAAGCATTAGGCTAGGTTTCAACCTATAAAAAAACCGCTAAGTCTGAATGTTGTAGTGAAGTCGAAGCGGTTTTTTGTTATTAAGGCTTAAGTGATCTACTTAAAAATCATCTGCTAAGATTAATTGTACTGGACCACCACCATCTATAGCATCAACAGCTAGAGCGGTGTATATCATATTGGCTGATAGAGTTAATGAACCTGTTTCTAATGCGATATCTTTGCTTCCAGTAGGTGTCACTGTAACATGATAATCACCTGCAGCAAGCGACACATAGCCGGTTTCAGCTAGCATACCCGCAGAAAAAGACACACCACTAAAAGCCGGTGTCGCATCCGTTATAAAACCATCTGCTGTCACATAAATATCGACTGTTCCAGCTGCCGGTGAAGCATGAAATATACGTACTTGTGCCTCTGTAGCAATACGACGCGGCATATCCATGACTAAATCAAGTTCAATATCTGCAATAGTATTATGTGCAATTGCGCTGTAGGTTTTGCCTACCTCTAAGGTTACCGAGGCATCGTCAATCACCACTACTGAATTATCTGCATCGGCAGCGACATCGATTAAATACGTATCCGATGCAACACTTGCATAATCTGTTACACCTAAAAATGGTGCCCCATCAAACAAGGTCAACGCATTATTTGCAATAACATCGACTGCAGGTGCGTCAGCCACAGCATGAATAACGCGAATATGTGCTGGTGTATTGGCATCTAACACAGTTACTGCACCTGTTTTACCTGCAACAACCAGACTAACAGGTGAATCACCAGGGCCAACGTTTTGTGTGGCTGCGATTAATAGCATTTCTTCAGACGCTAACGTTACCGTACCTGAATCAAAGAGCACTGTATCTGTACCTGCTGGCGTAATGCGAATACGATAATCACCAGATGCGACTGAAACTAAGCAGGTTGCATCTTTATAAGCGGCGGTTGCAAGCACGGTCGCTGATGATGAATGTAGTGACATCTGGCGCTGTAACATGGATATCAACTGTCGGTGCTAAAGGAGCTGCATGCACGACTTGTAATTGAGTTGTACCGCTAGCTGCCATATCAGGCATGGTGGGTAATGCAAGTAATTCTAATGTACCATCTGCTACAGAGCCAACAGCAATGACACTGGTTAACGCATCTGCATTCGCGGTAAGACTGGTACTGAGTACTTCAACTGCGCCATCGGGTGTTTTAGCGTTTACTGTAACAGGGTAAACCGTAGCATTAACTGTAAAGATGCCTGAAGCAACTTGATAATCAACATCTTCTAAGCCATTTAAAATAGTACCACCGGCTAAAATATCTACTTTAGGGGCATCGGGCGAGGCATGCACTACTCTTAACATTATTCTATCCTTTTATGAAATGGTCATAGTGCTTACGCCCAGAAGTTAAAATAAAGATTAAGAATTGTTAGCTTAAAGTAAACTGATGTGTTGTTTGAAAAGTACAAAATGGAACGAAATCTTGCCAATAAAAAAGCTATCCGAAGATAGCTCTTAATTAATTTTGTTGCTCAACTTGTTGTTCAAGGTGGTGCTTGTGCCTTGCGTTATGGCAAGATAGCACGCTCGATGTCTTTGATTAAATCTTCATCTTGAGGCTTCGTAAATGAAGAATATGAATCAACTAAGTTACCTTTGCGATCAACTAAATATTTATAAAAATTCCACTTTGGTGCGGAATCAGCTTTGTTGGCAAGTAAGCGGTAAAGTGGATCGGCATCGTCACCACGCACAGCAATGGTTTCAAACATGGGAAACTTTACGCCATAGGTTAATTCGCATAATTCAGCTGTTTTACCTTCATCATCAAACTCTTGGTTAAAGTCACCTGATGGAAAACCTAACACAACAAAATTTTTGTCTTTGTAATCATTGTAGAGTTTTTCTAGGCCATCAAATTGCGGTGTAAAACCACATTTACTAGCGGTGTTAACAAACAATATCGCTTTGTCTTTGTAAGCTTCGCAAAAGTTAACAGTTTCTTGAGAGTTAAGTTTACGTTTCATGAATTTTAATACGTCGGGACATTCATTTGCCATAACGGATTGTGAAACGAACAATAACGCGACGAGAGAAATGATTTTTTTCATAATTGTATGCTCTGAGTTAGGATTATGATTATTGTAACGTACTTTTGACTAAATAGATCATACTGGGGTGAAGCACTTTACCCTCAGAGCAATATGTGATGTCATACACATTGATAATTATTATAAATATAGGAAGACGACTCTATGCAACATCCTTTGCGTATTTCAATTACGTGTATCGCGTTGGCGGTGCTCAGTGCGTGTCAGTCGACAACACCCATTTCTGAAAAAAATAATACTCAAATTGTAAAGCAAACCGCCTTAACTTCCTCTGCGGCAATGAATTTACATGATAAGTCGCCATTGACTGCACTAACGGCAAAAACTATTGATAAGCACTCGACCATAACACTAGAAAAGATCATGTCAGATCCCGATTGGCTTGGACGTTTTGCTGATAACGCAGGCTGGTCAGTATTAGGCGATCAGATTGTATTTGAGCGAAAACGCGATGGCAGTGTGGTGAAGGATGTGTTTACCATCAGCCCTGAAAAGATAGTATTAAATGGGGCGTTAGCGACATTAAAAGACTTACATTTATTACAATCAAGCGAACGCGTGGTCAGTCAAGATGGGCGTTTTATTGCTTGGATATATGACAAACAAGGTTTTATTTATGACAAAGTAGTAGGTCGGGCAGATGGGTTTTCTCACGGACAAGCCAACGTCAGCCAGATACAGTTTATGCTCGATGGACGTTTATCGTTCAAGCAAGGCTCGCACATTCATGCGATACATCCTGATACCTTTGTTCGACAGTCGCTTTTTTCATGGAATTTTGCTGATGCACCTGTTGCGGTTAAACCAGCGGGTGATTACATTGCCCAAGAACAAATCGAGTTAATTGAATACATTCAAGTCAAGCGCCAACAGCGACAGGACAAAGCTGATTATCGTGAAGCGCTAGTTGAGGCTAATGCAGCATTGACGCCAAAGCCGTTTTATTTTGACAAAGACCACCGTTTATCTGCAGTCTCCGTTGCACCAAATGGCAAATGGGCGATAATTGCGACGCGTAAACAAAGTAGCTCGCTTCAAGACAGCGATATCATGCCGCACTATATTCAAGAAGATGGGCGTATTGCTGCTAAAAAAGTACGTGCTCGCGTCGCGGATGCAAAGCCTCAAAATGATGAGTTGTACTTACTGGATTTGACGACTGGCAAGACGCATGCATTAGCCAAGAGTGCATTACCTGGTTACAACGAGGATGTGCTCGCGTCCGTCAAAGCTGAAAATGCTGCGGCGAAAGGGGAAACCTACGCAACCAATCGATTACCGCGTGACATTACTTTGTTTAGCAGTTGGTATTGGAGTGAGCCACCGATTTATTGGCATGAGTCGGCGAACCAAGTCGGGATAATGTTAGAAGCATGGGATAACAAAGACCGTTGGATAGTAACGGTTGATTTTACTAAAAAATCGTTAGTGACCCAACATCGTTTGAGTGATGAAGCATGGATCAATTATGCGTTTAATCGCTTTGGTTGGTTAAAACACTCGCCATCACTGTATTTTTTATCTGAACACAGTGGCTATTCGCAATTATATATAAAGCCTGTTGACGGTAAGTTACAGGCATTGACACAAGGCAGCTTTGTGGTCGATCAAATCACGCAAAGTCCAGATGGTCAGTACATTTATTACAAAGCGAATAAAAAGCATCCTGGTATTTATGAAGTGTATCGAGTTGCAACAGATCTCAATGCTAGCACACCAAAAAGTGAGGCGTTGACGCAACTTAATGGTATGACTGATTATGTATTAAGTCCTGATGGTACACAGTTGTTGTTGACGCATTCAACCATGAACAGACCGCCTGAGTTATACCTTACCAGTGCGTTGTCAGTAACATCACCGATTAAGATCAGTCAATTTGTGTCTGATGAGTATATGGCAATGGGCTTCAAGGCGCCGAGTATTATTGAAGTCCCATCAAGTTATGTCGATGAACCGATTTATTCGCGCTTATATATGCCGTCGCATCCTAAAGATGCCGAGCCAGCTCGAGCGGTGATTTTTAATCACGGGGCAGGGTATCTACAAAACTCGCATATGGGATGGTCAGGGTATTTTCGTGAATACATGTTCCATAATATGCTTGCCCAACAAGGTTATGTCGTATTAGATATGGATTATCGCGCATCAAAAGGTTACGGGCGAGATTGGCGCACGGCGATATATCGTCAAATGGGCACTCCTGAGATCCAAGATCTCCGTGATGGTGTAAACTGGTTAGTCGCCAATGCAAATGTCGATCGCGAGCGAATTGGTACATATGGCGGATCATATGGTGGCTTCATGACATTTATGGCATTGTTTACTGCACCTGATTTATTTCAAGCCGGTGCTGCATTGCGTCCTGTAGCGGACTGGGCACATTATAATACACCGTACACGGCTAATATCTTAAATACGCCAGATATTGACCCGATTGCGTATGAGCGTAGTTCGCCGATTTATTTTGCACAAGGCCTGCAAAAACCATTACTCATGAATGCACCTATGGTGGATGACAATGTGTTTTTTGTAGATGTAGTACGTTTAGTACAACGCATGATTGAACTAGAAAAAGTCGATTTTGAAACGGCTATTTATCCAGTTGAACCACATGGTTTTGTACAGCCAAGTTCATGGTTAGATGAATATCGTCGGATCTTTAAGTTGTTTGAAGAGAATTTGTAAACCATGTTGTTAACGTCAAAGAAAATTCGCAATTTGACTTTATTGTGCCTTGTCATGTCCTTAGCCATATTTTTATTGCAAGGATATATATTTTCTAAAATCGAATTTGTA
>JAQWNF010000024.1 GCA_029246415.1 Glaciecola sp. | reverse complement strand
CACAATCATGATGAAATATCATCTGAGCTAGTCAAATGTGCCCATTTTTTCATGCACCATAGGAGTAGTAGCTCGAATGAGCGAGCATTTTACCGACCAACAACTCGTTGATAAAGTCAAAGAAGGCGACAAGAAAGCCTTTAATCTGTTGGTCTTAAAATACCAAAACCGCGTGACCAATATTGTTGCCCGCTATGTTAAAAATAGTGGCGATGTAGCTGATGTCACCCAAGAAGCATTTATAAAAGCTTATCGTGCGTTGCCTAATTTTCGCGGAGATAGCGCGTTTTATACTTGGCTTTATCGGATCGCTGTGAACAGTGCTAAAAATTATTTGGTATCGCAATCTCGCAAGCCACCAGCAAGTGATGTCGATGCACAAGAAGCCGAGTTTTATGAAGGAGCCGAGGCATTACATGAACTGGGTTCGCCAGAAAGTAAGCTGCTGACCAAAGAAATTGAGACCATGTTGTTGCGCGCTATTGACCGTTTGCCAGATGAGTTGCGTGTTGCGATTACGTTGCGTGAAATGGAAGGCATGAGTTATGAAGAAATTTCAGAGATCATGAGTTGTCCGGTAGGCACGGTTCGTTCACGGATTTTTAGAGCGCGTGAAGCGATTGACGCGGTCATCGCACCGTTAATTCACAACGACAAATGATCAATAAGACCAGCCCGACAATTAAATAGTAAAACAAATTGAACTATTTGCGTCTTTTGTCGACTAAAGTTAAAATAACAACATATTGCGGCGCAATAACAGTGAGAAATTTTGTATGAGCGATAAATTTGAACAATTGTCAGCATGGGTCGATGGTGAACAATCGACGACTCGGGTTGATGACGTCAAGGCAGATGTTCAGTTACAACAGAAATGGCAAGATTATCATCTAGTTGGTGATACGTTACGTGGTGATGAAGTATTACTCACTGATAAAAGCTTGCTCGAAAGTATTGCTGATGCATTGGATGATGAGCCGACAGTGCTAGCGCCAAATCCAAATAAATCCAAAATCATTCCAATTTGGTCGAATGTAGTATCACTCGCTAAGCAGTCTTCGCAGTTTGCCGTTGCCGCCAGTGTCGCAGCCGTAATGATTTTAGGTGTACAAAATTATAATACTGAAGTGACTCAGCCATTTATGACTGCGCCAACGTCAGGACCTCAGGGGGGCTTAGCGCCGGTGAGTTTGTCTCAATCTCGCACGATCCAAACACCTGAACAACAAATGAATGAACGCCAAGCGGTACTTGAGCAACGTAAGCGAATCAACGCTTTATTAGTTGATCATCAACAACAAATTCGATTGCAAGCTGCATTGGAAAAAGTAAACACCCCTCCAATTGAGCAGGTAAAACCAGAATAATGCATGACATTTTCTCTTCCAAACAGCGACCTATTGCAGCAATAGCGTCGCTTTTTTCATTTATATTAGTGTTCCAAGCGAGTACTTTTTCTGTTTACGCTACTGAATCTGACACGCTCACAGTACCAACTGTCCCTGAAGCCGAAGTTGCAGACACGATTAATGAACCAATAGTGTCTACAGTCACTATGAATGTCGATGATTTGCTGACACATATGTCGGTGGCGACCAATACGTTAAATTATCAAAGTACTTTGATTGTCTATCGTCCCGGTTATGAGCCTATCCCGTATTTATGGAAACATGGTATTAAAGATGGGCAATCAGTTGAGTTGTTAAGTGAGCTCAATGGCCCTAATGCTCGGATTGTTCGCTTTGGCGAT
Organism: Glaciecola sp.; assembly: GCA_029246415.1. Lineage (GTDB taxonomy): Bacteria > Pseudomonadota > Gammaproteobacteria > Enterobacterales > Alteromonadaceae > Opacimonas. The sequence continues at coordinate 102,729 of JAQWNF010000024.1, read as the reverse complement.
CAAGTCAGCTTTTTAAACCCAGACATGCCTGCTCATTCATTACAACAAAGCCACATTCATGGGCCATTTGCGCATAATTTGATCCGTAATCCCGAGTTGATCAGTGAAGCTTATGAAGTGATCTTAGTGGGTAAAAGTCGTTCAGCCGGCAATGAAGCGTGGCAATTACGCATTGTAAGTCGTGACAACAGCCGTTACCACTATATTTTGTGGATGGATGCTCAGTCTCACTTACCACTGAAACTTAATACGCTGAACGTAAAAGGTGAGTTGATTGAACAAGTTCAAGCGACTAATCTGCACATCACAGAGACACTTGATGCTGATTTTGCGCAGTTGAAGCAAGATGATATGCCTCAAATCATGCATATCAATCCACCTAAAGCATTTACCTTAAACTGGGAAATTAGCCGTCTTCCGGTAGGCATGAAAAAAGTTAAACGCGATATACATCGCTTATCTATAACGGATGATGTGGTCGAATATGTATTGCTCTCTGATGGCATGGTAGATGTGTCTGTATACTTACAAAAAGCCTCGTTTGCTCAACCTGAAGATGTCTTATTTACCAAAGACGCGGTGACATTTTTATCGCGAGTCAATGATGCATTACAAGTCTCTGTGATAGGCAAAATTCCACCTGCAACTGCACAGCGGATCTTGCAAATGATTGAGTCGGTTGATGCAACAGCCGCCGCCAAGCCATAATGTGAGTGCGCAACGATGATTATCGAACAAGGTGTTATCACGCAAGTTCACACTAATACAGCCAAGCAGCAAGTGATAGAAGTGACCACAGCTATCAAAACTACGTGCGGTAGTTGCCAAGCGCAAAGTAATTGTTCGACCAGTGTCATTGCAAAGTTTTTTACGCCAAAAGCAGAGGCGTATCAATTTGTGGTGGATGAGCCCGTTCAGACCGGCCAGTATGTCGAGTTAGGCATCAGCGAATCACGCTTACTGCAAGCATCGTTTATGTTGTATCTACTGCCTATTTTAATTTTTGTACTGAGTATTTCACTGTTTGGCTACGTATTGCAAGACACGATGTTTAGCCATGAGCTAGTCAGTTTAGCGTTGGGCGGACTTATCACATTGATGGGCTTTGTCATGATTTCAGGGTGGTTAAAAAAAGACAATCAAGACTATGCACCGCAATTATGTCGGATTTTGCCACTCGCATCTGCCCCGGTACAAATCACACCTAGTATCCCCATTACATCAATAGATTGAATCTGTTCACTTTCTGAAACAATTGAAAACCAGTAATATTCGCATTTGCACGCAGTTCAAGGTAAAATCACGCGATTACACATCAAGATCCGTTAATTCTTGATATAGCATTTTTTTAACTTAGGTAACTAGACCTTTTATGCAACATAAAAATATCCGTAACTTCTCGATTATCGCCCACATAGACCACGGTAAATCTACTTTATCCGACCGTTTGATCCAGGAATGTGGCGGTCTGACTAATCGTGAAATGGCAGCACAAGTACTCGACTCTATGGATATAGAGCGCGAGCGTGGCATTACTATCAAAGCACAAAGTGTGACATTGGACTATAAAGCTCAAGATGGTGAAACTTACCAATTGAATTTCATCGATACACCTGGGCACGTCGACTTCACTTACGAAGTTTCGCGTTCATTAGCTGCGTGTGAAGGAGCATTATTGGTGGTTGATGCGGGTCAAGGCGTTGAAGCGCAAACCTTAGCTAACTGCTACACAGCGATGGATATGGACATGGAAGTAGTGCCGATTTTGAATAAAATCGATTTACCACAAGCTGATCCTTTGCGCGTTGCTGAAGAAATTGAAGATATTGTTGGTATTGATGCTCTCGATGCCGTTCAGTGTTCTGCTAAAACGGGTGTCGGTATTCACGAAGTGTTAGAAGAAATTGTTGCGCGGATCCCGCCTCCAGAAGGTGATCCTGATGCACCGTTAAAAGCATTGATTATTGATTCGTGGTTTGACAATTACCAAGGTGTTGTATCGCTTGTACGAGTGATTGATGGTCAATTAACGAAGAAAGACAAAATTAAAATCATGTCTAACGGGACAGTACATCAAGTTGATAAGGTAGGTATATTTACGCCTAAGCCAAATAATACCGGCATTTTACGCAGTGGTGAAGTAGGTTTTATTATCGCAGGGATCAAAGAGATCCACGGTGCACCAGTAGGTGATACCATTACTTTAGCTAGTAATCCTGCCAACGAAGTATTACCCGGCTTTAAGAAAGTGAAGCCACAAGTCTATGCAGGTGTATTCCCGGTCAGTTCTGACGAATATGAAGATTTTCGTGATGCGTTGGCCAAACTAAGCTTGAACGATGCGTCGTTATTTTATGAGCCAGAGAGCTCTGCTGCGTTAGGTTTTGGTTTCCGCATTGGTTTCTTGGGCATGTTGCACATGGAAATCATTCAAGAGCGTTTAGAGCGTGAATACGACTTAGATCTCATTACGACTGCGCCAACGGTAGTTTACCAAGTCTTGACCACCAAAGGCGAGGTAGTAACGGTCGATAATCCGTCTAAATTGCCGCCAATCAATGATATTGAAGAAATTCGTGAGCCGATCGTTGAGGCCAATATTTTAGTCCCAGCTGATTACTTGGGTAATGTCATTACGCTTTGTATCGAAAAGCGTGGAGTACAAACCAATATGGCCTATCACGGTAAACAAGTTGCATTGACTTATGAGCTTCCGATGGCTGAAGTGGTATTGGACTTCTTTGATCGCCTTAAATCCACGTCTCGTGGTTTTGCATCGCTGGATTATAATTTCAAAAAATTCAATGCTGCCGACATGTGTCGTTTAGATATCTTAATCAATGGCGAACGAGTTGACGCATTGGCATTGATTACCCACAAAGATAACTCTCAAGGTCGTGGTCGTGACTTGGTCGACAAGTTGCGAGAGCTGATCCCTCGTCAGATGTTTGATATTGCGATCCAAGCAGCAATTGGTAATCACGTTGTTGCCCGCAGTACAGTGAAACAATTACGTAAAAACGTTATTGCCAAATGTTATGGTGGTGATATCAGTCGTAAGAAAAAATTACTTCAAAAACAAAAAGATGGTAAAAAGCGGATGAAACAAGTAGGTAATGTAGAATTACCTCAGGATGCGTTTCTGGCGATACTCAAGGTAGGTAAATAATGGCGCAAATGTTTTCAATTTTTTTAGTGATATTAACCGTTGTAACTGGGTTAATCTGGTTAGTTGATTCATTGATGTTTGCTCCTAAACGTCGTGAGCGTGCGGCATTAGCCGCAGGTGTTACTGAAATTGAAGGCTTTGAACCACCGTTGCCTTATGCGGTTGATACCGCCAAACAAATCTTTCCTGTGATTGCGTTTGTTATGATCATGCGCTCGTTTATTTACGAGCCATTTCAAATACCATCTGGTTCAATGATGCCAACCCTATTAGTGGGTGATTTCATTTTGGTAGAAAAGTTCTCTTATGGATTACGTGATCCTATCACTCGCACTAAGTTTTGGGAGGTGGGTGAGCCACAACGTGGTGATATTGTTGTGTTCAAATATCCACCTAATCCAGAATTAGATTACATTAAACGTGTGGTTGGTTTACCAGGAGATCGTATTTTTTATCGCGCTAAACAAATTACTGTAGTACCAGCCTGTCCAAGCGGTGATAATTGTGCCAAGCCTTATCTAGTTGAGTTATCACCCGCTCAAGTCAGTGAGTTCGCGCAAAATATGGTACCGCTAAATGAGTTTACAGAGAGTTTAGGCAGTGTTGAACATCAAATTTTACAGCACCCGGTATTGTCAGCCAGTGCATCACAGTTTTATCGTCAACCTGGCACAGCTATGGATGAATGGATTGTGCCTGAGGGTGAATATTTTGTGCTTGGCGATAACCGCGATAACAGCCGCGATAGTCGTTTTTGGGGCTTTGTCAGCACGGATCATTTAGTGGGTAAAGCTGTCGCTATTTGGATCTCCTTTGAATTTGAACGCACCGCTGAAGGCTGGTTGCCACAATGGTTACCGTCAGGTGTGCGCTTTGAACGCGTTGGAGGGTTACAATGAGTAAAGTAAAGTCTGCTAAAGCGATCAACCAACAAAAATTCGGTAACCGCGGCATTGATGAATGGGCGCCGTTGCAAAACCTAATTGGCTATCAATTTGAAAATATACGCCTTTTACAGCAAGCTTTGACTCATAAATCCGCACACAAAGACCATAACGAACGTCTTGAGTTTTTAGGCGATGCGATTTTGGGATACCTCGTTGCAGAACATTTATATCACACGTTTAGCGAAGCGCCAGAAGGGCAACTTACCCGAATGCGTTCGGCTATCGTCAAGGGCGATACGCTAGCAGAAATAGCTATAGAGCAAGGCTTAGGTGATTACATTCGACTGGGTACGGGTGAGATGAAAAGCGGTGGTAAACGCCGCACATCAATTTTAGCTGATGTCGTTGAATCGATTATCGGTGCTATTTATCTAGATGCTGGTACTGAAGCTTGCGATGAATTTATCCATCGTTGGTTTGGTGCACGAATGGCGCAGCTTGATCCTAATTTTCATCCCAAAGACGCTAAAACCCGCTTACAAGAGTTTTTGCAGTCTCGCTCTCAAGATCTACCACTTTACGAAGTCGTTGATGTGTCAGGTAAAGACCACAGCCAAACATTTACCGTGAGCTGTCAAACGAGCATGCTCGAAGAAGCAATCACCGCTCAAGGACCTAGTCGCAAGCGAGCAGAACAACTAGCGGCCCAATCTACTTTAGAGAAATTACAATCATGACCGATACGCTTCCTTCTTCCACCTATTGCGGCATGATTGCGATTGTTGGCCGTCCGAACGTTGGTAAATCAACAATCCTTAATCGTCTCATAGGCCAAAAAGTCAGTATCACATCACGTAAGCCTCAAACCACTCGTCATCGGATCATGGGAATTGACTCGGAAGACAATAAACAAGCTATTTATGTCGATACGCCTGGTTTACATATGGAAGAAAAGCGCGCGATTAACCGTTATATGAACCGTGCTGCATCTAGTTCATTAGGCGAAGTCGCATTGGTGTTATTTGTGCTTGAAGGCACCCGCTTTACTGCGGATGATGCCATGGTACTAGAAAAAATCAAAGCATCGGGCTTGCCATGTTGGGCCGTGGTGAACAAGTCCGACAATGTTGAAGACAAACAACAATTATTGGCACATTTAACCTGGTTAGATGAGCAACATGATTTTGCACATGTCATGCCAGTCTCCGCGAAGCTTGGCCGTTATTTACCTGAGCTACGCGAAATGGTCATGAATCAATTACCAGAAAGTGAATTTTATTACCCTGAAGAATACGTCACTGACCGCTCTAGTCGTTTTATGGCTGCGGAAATTATTCGTGAAAAGCTCATGCGTTATACTGGTGATGAGTTACCGTATTCCGTGACGGTTGAGATCGAACAATTTAAATTGACCGAAAATGGTATTTACCGCATCAATGGCTTGATTTTGGTCGAGCGTGAAACACAAAAACGCATGATCATTGGCAAGAACGGCAGTCATCTTAAAACCATCGGCTCGGATGCACGTAAGGATCTGGAAACCTTATTTGATAATAAAGTATTCTTGGAATTATGGGTAAAAGTTAAATCGGGTTGGGCTGATGACGAACGAGCATTACGCAGCTTAGGTTATGGCGAACACTAATAACATTACGAGATAGGTTTAAGAAAACAGCATGAGTGAATTTAATCAATATCGTCGTGAATATACCCTCGGCTCACTAGAAGAACAGGATTTAAACCCTGATCCCCTAGCGTTATTTAAAGAATGGCTCGATGTTGCTGTCGAATCGAAAATACCCGATCCGAATGCGATGACGGTCGCCACTGTAGATGCTGACGGGCAACCTTCACAGCGTATCGTATTGCTCAAAGATTTAAACGCTGATGGGTTTGTGTTTTATACCAATCTTGGTTCGCGCAAAGCCAAAGAGTTACAAGTTAACAATAAAGTGTCGTTGCATTTCCCTTGGCACATGCTTGAACGGCAAGTTCGAGTGTGTGGAACCGCGCAGCCGCTAAGTCGTACCCAAGTAGCCAAATATTTCTTTTCACGTCCCAAAGATTCACAGTTAGGGGCGATTGTGTCCAAGCAAAGTCAGCCGATTTCATCTCGTGAAATGCTATTGACTCAGTTTGCGCAAATGAAGGAAAAATTTGCACATGGTGAAATTCCGTTGCCAGATTTTTGGGGCGGATTTCTAGTTAAACCTCACCAGATTGAGTTTTGGCAAGGTGGAGAACATCGTCTGCATGACCGCTTTGAATACACTAAGCAAGCCGCTAACACATGGCAAATTCAACGCTTAAACCCATGATTGATAGTCATTGTCATCTGGATCTAGCGTGTTTTTCCGATGACATTGACGCTGTTATTAGCCGTGCGCTTGATGTTGGGGTAGGGCATTTTATTATCCCAGGGATAGATCCTACGCATTGGCAACAGTCTCAAACGCTGGCACAGCGATACCCACAGATATCTTATACATTAGGCTACCATCCTTTTTTCTTACCTCTCTCGCTAACTCATGCGGACATACCTGCCTTAATCGATAGCTTGAAACTAGCGATAAGCACAAGCTGTATTGGTATTGGGGAAATTGGCATTGATCGTACATTAGCACTCTCCATCGATATACAAATTGAGATGTTTGATGCACAAGTGGGCTTAGCGCAACAGTTAGGGCTACCCTTGATTATTCATCATCGTAAATCTCACGACTTGATTATAGGTCGGCTTAAACAGGCTAAGTTTTCTTTTGGCGGTATTATTCATGCTTTTTCTGGCAATCAGGCCATTGCTCAAGCGTATATCGATTTAGGCTTTTGTCTCGGAGTGGGGGGCACTATTACCTATCCGCGCGGCGATAAAACACGACAAGCGTTACTGGCTGTTGGTCTAGAGCATTGTGTATTAGAGACTGATTCTCCTGATATGCCAATGCATGGGCGACAAGGGCAGCGCAATGAGCCGCAGTATTTAGTTGATGTACTTAAGGTGCTTGAGCGCACTTTTGTTGGACATGATGTGGTTGGCAAAACTAACGAGAATGTACAACGACTATTTTCTTTAGCCGTTATTTAGCAAATGCATAGCGGGCTTTGCGATAATATAAGCGCACGGCAAAACCACCGATAAACATCCCCAACAACAATACAACGGTAAACATCCCTTGTTGCTGCTTTTGTAGCTGCTGTTTTTGAGCTGCAATAATGTCATCATCAACAACAAAGCGAATATAACCTGCTGTGCGGTCGGTTACAGTAATAGGGGCAACAAATACTGAAAACTCTGTTTCTTGTTGCGCGACAAAATTAATAATAGAATCGATTTCACCCACTTTGCCTAGTTCAACGCCATAGCGGTTAAACACAGTGATCCCGCGAAAATGTCCGAGTGTGAGATAGGTCGATAGCGTCGACTCAAGGTGCTCACGAAAATCCGCTTCGTCGGTTGATATTAAGGTTTTGTTGAGCCAAGGGGCTAGACTACCTGCTGCAATTTGGCTTAAACGCTGGCCAAGCTGCTGAGTATACACACTGTAATGTGCTTGTGTGGTTTGGTGTTGAACTTGCCACACCCAAGAGACAGCAAATAAGCTGGCTACGATAAAACCTGTTCTGATTAGATACCTTGTCATGGGCAACGCTATGAATTATTGATACACTAGTCACATTAAAGCAATGGCTTGATATTGCCAAGTTTTTTCATCATCCAATTTCTTACTTTGTGGTTAAAGGAACATATATGTCGACTATTTTTTCTCCAGAACATATCAATGCTCACCAAGCGTTATTGCAATTTTTATCCATTAACCCCGTGCAGCAATATGATGTTGAGACACATACTTGGACTGACGCTGAAGATATTTTTGCTACAACGTTGAAGACTCCAGTACTGACTATTTCTGCACAACACTTAAATGCGTATTTGGTGCAATCTATATTAGCGCAATTACCGACAGGTATAGCGAATCAAGCGATCCGTTTACATCCACTATCCGATGCGTTTAGTGCAACTGTGGTTCAAGTAGTCCTCAATGACATGGTTGATAAGACATGGTTGGCTGATATTGCTGCACAGTATTATGTTGATATGTTTTGTATTACCGATGCACCGCGTTTAGCTGATCCTGGTGTGATTGTCATGGATATGGATTCCACGGTGATCCAAATTGAATGTATTGATGAAATTGCAAAACTCTGTGGTAAGGGGGATGAAGTCAGTGCAGTAACCGAATTAGCTATGGAAGGTAAACTCGATTTCACGCAAAGCTTACGTCAACGTGTTGGTGTATTAGATGGCATTGATGTGAATTTGCTACAAGGGATCCGCGATAGTATTCCGTTAATGCCCGGCATTCATGCGTTATTACAAACCCTGCAAGGCAATGGTTGGAAAACAGTCATCGCTTCAGGTGGATTTACGTTTTTTGCCCATTATCTACAAACTCGTTTAGGACTCGATGGTGCGCATGCCAATGAACTAGAGGTTATCGACGGTCGCTTAACTGGACAAGTCTTAGGAGATATTGTCGATGCACAGGTTAAAGCCCAAACGGTGCTCAATTATGCTCAGCACTTCGATATTCCGTTATCGCAAACGATTGCCTTAGGTGATGGGGCTAATGATTTGGTGATGATGGGGCAAGCTGGTTTGGGTATGGCGTTTCACGCTAAACCCGTTGTGCAAGCACAAGCCGACGCTGCGATCCGTTTCGGTGGACTCGAGCAAACTTTGTACGCCTTAGTTTAAGCTTGTCGCTGTTAAGGTTAGGAGCTAGGGCAGGCAAGTTAGGGGCTAGGCATTACGCCCTTCCTGCTTGCGTATCAATTAATTGCGGGTGATTCGCTTGGATCGCCTGCCAATCATAACCATGCCGATATAATACTTCATCTGTAATATCCAAAATATAGCCAAATCCTTGGATATGTTTAAGTTTTTCAACCACTTTCTCCGCCTTATAATTTGCATGTTCGTGCAAATAATCCAGTTCGGTTTTAATCGTATCTAGCTCCAAAGTGTTCGTATCTTTGAGGATCAATTTAATCGCGACAAAATCACCGATAGCTAACGCATCTTTAATAAATTGGTGTCGTTGTGCTAAAGATGAAAACTGTTGATTAATGTGGGGTAAAATCACATCATTGATATGATTTTTTTCTGGGCAATAACGGATAAATATTTCATGCTCTTGCGTATCAAGTTCCATTTTTAATTGCGCTAGGCAGCGACGAATAAACGGGGAAGGCTGATCTCTGTCACGGTACAAAAATTCTAAATTAAAATGTCCTTCAATCGAAAAACGCGTCAGCATACTTTTTAATCTTCCATCACCTTGGTTGTAAACAGAAAACTCAGGTGTGAATAGGTTGGTACGTTGATTGATAAAAAACGCAATGTTCATGGCATTTTTTGCATAAATACAGCGTAAAGCATGGGATAGACCTGGGGTTTCTTGCTGTTCGATTTGGTTCCCACAATAGCGCAAATGGATAATATGTCGGTTGGTATGAACATTAACAACTTCATACGTGAGACAGCTTAAATCAAAGCGCTTGGTCATACTTTGTAAGCGAGCAAAGGCTAGGCTAACACTCGGTTCGCTGAATTCAGGTAGTGGCTCATCTAATTCTATTCTCAACCCACTGATTGAAATGTCTTCTGTCACACCAGAATAAATCTTACCATTTAAGGTTAAACCAACGCTGGTCCGAAGGTGGTAGCGTGTTTCTTTGCGAATATCTGCGTATTTATAACGGCGGATATTGATCTGTGGTGGTAACTTGTTATGTGCATGAGCAAATTGATGTAATAACGAAATTTTGCTTTTATCCAATGGGATCTGCTGGTAGTAGCGCATCGCAAATGAATCCGTCAAATCTGACACTAACACAATGTAGCGCAAATCAATCAAGTGCTTCATTAAACGCGCAGAAGGCGGCGTGTTCTCGGTTTTAGCATCTTTATGCCCCTCGTTAGGGATCGACAAAGGGGTATAGGCTTGATTGGCAGACATGTGACTGAGTTGTAGCTTAAACACGCGCCAGCTAGCTTTATGTGCGCCATAACTTAATAAGACATTTTTGGAGCCTGGTTGGGCTTCTAGTTCGGCTTGACTCGCGGAATAAAAATATACTTTATTGTGCTTTACATGATTAAACGCATACACAAAAGTTTCACGTTGATTCGGGTCTTTGTTGATCAGTTCTTGAATTCTAGATTGGCTGACTAAGTTGCCAATACGTTGTTGATGTTGTTCATCTTGCCAGTAAGACAGAATGTTGGCATTACCACTGTTGCTCATGGCAAATTTAGGCTGTAATACTGTACGTTGTGGCTGATCAGCATTGGTTTTTTGGGCAATAAACACCGGTAGAGAAGGAAATCTAGGCGTAAAATATTGTTCGCAGACTTTGTTTTCGACCGCATCAATTGTATTTTCTAAATTGATTTTATAACGATACTTGTTACCGCGAATAAAATTAGCAATAAATTCGGTCACTTGCAGCTCTTTATGAGCATTGTTCCGATGCAAAAATATACGCAGCTCATCACAGTGTTCAACGACTCGTACGACATCATATTCAATCGTGGTATTGGCAATCGTATTGTATTCGCTAGATAAGCCATCAAAGACGATGACCACATTATCTCCCAGTTTGACGTCAACGCTCTTATCCGCTTTGACCTGTAAACCTAGGATAGATAGATCCACTGTCTTTAGATGATGTTTGGTTTCCGTTGCGCTATAAAGCAGCACATATATCGAAAAGTGCATGCGTTCAGAGCTGCGTTGCGGGTAATTAAAAAATTGCAACGTAGGTGAAACAAAGCTGTGAGCTTGAGTCGCATCAGCTTTGCCTGAGGTCATTTCGCATTGTAGTTGTTGCAGGGCTTCAAATACGCCAACGCAATAGCGTCCGTAGCGACTGTGTTCCGCTTCGAAGCGCTCGATACCTAAGGGAGTCATCAAATGGATCAGCTGACCAAAGCCATAGGGCTGACAGGCGTTCGGCGCAACTACGCGCATATCGATTATGGTATTGCAGGGAGCTTGTAAACGCGTAATTTCTGCTCGCACTAAGTCTTGGTCATCTTTTGTTAATGCTTCAAATACGGGATGTTTGAATCCTGCGTCAGGATTAGTTTGCAGCCCATCAAGAATGATATCTACGGCTTGTATGTGAGCTGGTAACGTCAAAGGCATGGTTTAGTTTATCCGTCTACGGGCAAATTTATAAGGTGAAAAATAGTGCATTCATTCCTAAAAGTGTAAACTATATCGGCAATTTTGGCGTTAAATTGAGGACTGAGTGAATGGCAAAAGCAGATAAAACCGCATTTGTGTGTACCGATTGTGGTGACACCGCTGCACGGTGGCAAGGACAGTGTAAATGCGGTGCATGGAATACCATGCAAGAAATTAAAATTTCTGCGGCTAAAGCACCCTCACGTGCTACCAATAAGGTCGCCGGTTATGCCGGTTTAGGCCAACGTGGTGCCAAAAAAATCAACGATATAGCGTCTGTGGATACCGAGAAATCCGCAACGGGAATTGGCGAACTAGACCGCGTGTTATCCGGTGGGATCACGATCGGCTCCGTGAACATTATCTCAGGTGATCCGGGGGCGGGTAAAACCACCTTGTTATCCGATTTGGTCGCACGGATGTCGATGCGGATGCAAGCGTTGTATTGTACTGCCGAAGAATCACTGTCGCAGTTTAAAAACCGAGTTAACCGCCTCAAATTAGAGTACAACGAAGATCAGTTGTTGTTATTGTCGGAAACGAGCGTTGAAGCGATCATTGAAGAATTGGATACCCATAAAATTAAATTTGCGGTGATTGACTCGATTCAAGCGGTGGTAACGGATAGTGCCAATGGCAGCCCTGGTTCACCTTCACAAGTCAAAAGTGCTGCTCAAGCCCTCACTCAGTACTGCAAACAAAACGATGTGACTATGTTTATCATTGCACATGTCAATAAAAACAATGAGATTGCGGGTCCACAGACGCTCGTACATATTGTTGATGCCTTGCTCCACATCGATACCAATGATGGACAGGTGCGGACATTGCGTGCCAACAAAAATCGCTTTGGTGATATTGATACCGTTGGGATTTTTAAAATGACCGAGCGGGGCATGTTAAGTGTGGATAATCCCAGTGAGATCTTTTTATCAGGATCGTCTACGGCTTCGCCGGGCTCTGCGATTACCTGCATTCGCAAGGGTAACCGTAATTTGTTACTGGAAATACAATGCCTCACCACTGATACCGAAGCGGAGTATCCGCAACGAGTATGTGTGGGCTTAAACATGAATCGGATCAAAATGCTCACCGGTGTGTTGCGTAAACACACCAAAACCAAGATTTTTCACGATACGTTTTTCAATATTGTCGGCGGCCTCAAAATCGATGAATCTGAGACGTGTATCGACCTTGCCTTAGTCACGGCACTGCTAAGTTCATTGCATGAATTTGTGGTACCGCGCACCAGTTGTATTATGGGAGAGCTGAGCCTTAATGGTGATGTACGGCCAATTGATAGTGGTGTGCCACGTGTCAAAGAAGCCGCTCAGCATGGCTTTACCGAGATTTATATTCCGTATCGCAACTATCATAAATCAATGGAAAACTTAGGTGCACGGATCGTACCTGTCAAAACCATCCATGAGCTGCTAGAGTTAATCAAGTAAGCAATTACAAAAAGGCCTCTATAAAGAGGCCTAGTAATCAAAGTGAACATTAACTGTTATTTACTAATTTTCTTATATTTCAAGCGATGTGGTTCAACGATATCCGAGCCAAATGTCGCTTTTAACCATGCTTCATAGTCAGTAAAGTTACCTTCGTAGAAGTTGATTTTACCGTCGTCACGGTAATCCAAGATATGCGTTGCCACTCTATCTAAGAACCAGCGGTCATGCGATATCACCATGGCACAGCCTGGGAATTCTAATAATGCATTTTCTAACGCGCGTAAGGTTTCAACATCCAAGTCATTGGTCGGTTCATCGAGTAACAGTACGTTACCGCCAGCTTTTAACAGTTTGGCTAAATGCACACGGTTGCGTTCACCACCGGATAAATCTTTGATGAATTTTTGTTGGTCATTGCCTTTGAAGTTAAAGCGGGAACAGTATGCGCGTGAGTTAATTTCAAAGTTACCAATCTTGACAATATCTTGTTCGTCGGAGATCTCTTTCCATACGGTATTATTTTCGTTCATGTGATCACGGAACTGTTCTACCGACGCAATCTGTACGGTCTCACCTAACGTAATGGTGCCAGCATCAGGTGTTTCATCACCCGTCATCATCCTAAATAACGTCGATTTACCCGCGCCGTTTGGACCGATAATGCCGACAATTGCGCCTTTGGGCACTTTGAAGGTCAAGTCATCAATCAGTAAACGGTCACCATAAGATTTAGACAGCCCTTGAACTTCAATGACTTTATCGCCTAAACGCTCACCTGGTGGAATAAATAATTCATTGGTCTCGTTACGACGTTGGTAATCGCTGGTGTTAAGCTCTTCAAATCGTGCCATACGAGCTTTGGACTTACTACCACGGCCTTTAGGATTGGTGCGCACCCATTCAAGTTCTTGTTGAATCGATTTTTGGCGTGCATTTTCAGATCGTTCTTCTTGTTGTAGACGCGCGTCTTTTTGCTCAAGCCACGACGAGTAGTTACCTTCCCATGGAATACCCATGCCGCGGTCGAGCTCTAAGATCCAACCTGCGACATTGTCTAAGAAATAGCGATCGTGGGTAATCGCCACAACCGTCCCTTCATAGTCATGTAAGAAACGCTCTAACCATGCCACTGATTCTGCATCCAAGTGGTTAGTTGGTTCGTCGAGTAACAGCATATCGGGTTTTTCAAGTAGCAATTTGCATAATGCAACACGGCGACGTTCCCCCCCTGATAAGAGACTGACATCCGCATCCCAAGGTGGTAGACGCAATGCATCGGCCGCACGTTCTAGTGCGTTGTCTAGATTATGACCATCTTTGGCTTGAATGATCGCTTCTAATTCACCTTGTTCTTTGGCTAGTGCATCAAAATCTGCATCTTCTTCAGCATACGCTGCATAGACTGCATCCAAACGGCTAATAGCGCCAGCGACATCGGCGACAGCCAGTTCGATATTGCCACGCACATCAAGGCTTTCATCTAGGTGAGGTTCTTGCGGTAAATAACCGATTTTGATACCCGCTAATGGGCGTGCTTCCCCTTCAATCTCAGTGTCGACACCCGCCATAATTTTGAGTAACGTGGACTTACCAGAACCATTTAGACCCAATACGCCGATTTTTGCGCCAGGGAAAAAACTTAATGAGATATCTTTAAGGATAAAGCGATTGGGTGGGACGATTTTGCCCACACGATGCATTGAATAAACAAATTGAGCCATGACTGTGCCTTATATACTGTTTTTGTAAGGGGTAACAAACTTAATTAACACTATTGTAATAGAAAAAGTAGGGTAACTACTAGATAAGTGTGGCGCTTTTTAATAGCATGTCTGTTTTATGAAACTCATTAGGCTTTTTTCATGACATCTGTTTCCCTCATTACGCTGGCTCAACATATTAATGCAACGATTTCATCTGCAACTGGCGATGTCGGCGCTGCCGAAGGTATTATGATCCACAAAGTCGCACCGCTAGATAAAGCTCAAGCCGGTGATGTGGCGTTTTTAAATGATAAAAAATACCTAAAAAGCTTAGCTACAGCTAACGCCAGTGCCGTCATTTTAACGGAAAAGCTCGCTGTAGATTTTGACGGTGTGGCACTGATTGTTGAAGATGCCTATGTCGGTTTTGCCTTAGCGGCGCAGTTACTTGACCCTACGCCCAAGCCGTATTATGCAATCCATCCCAGTGCTTTCGTCGATGAAAGCGCAGTGTTGGGTAACAACGTCAGTGTCGGGCCAAATGCAGTGATCGAAGCGGGCGTGCACCTTGGTGATGATGTATCTATTGGTGCCGGAGCGGTGATCCGTGTGAGTGCCAAGGTTGGTGCGCGCAGTTACATTCATCCCAATGTCACGATTTATCATAGTTGTGAGTTGGGTGAGCATGTTGTGATCCACAGTAACACCGTTATCGGTAGTGATGGCTATGGCTACGCGCCTAATGGCGGCAAATGGATCACTATTCCACAAACCGGTAAGGTCGTCATCGGCGATTATACCGAGATCGGTGCCAGTACCACGATTGACCGTGGCGCATTAGAAGATACCGTGATTGGTCAGCATGTCATTATCGATAATCAAGTTCATATTGCGCATAACGTGGTGATTGGTGATGGGGCATGTTTGTGTGGCGGTACTATGATGGCAGGCAGTGTTAATATTGGTAAAAATGTCATTATTGCCGGAACCGTGGCAATCAATGGGCACATTCAAATTTGTGATAATGTACAAATAACCGGCAATACCATGGTCACGAGTAATATTACCGAGCCAGGTGTGTATTCTTCGGGAATGCCGCATAGCCCATATAGTGAATGGCGCCGTAATTCTGTCAGGATCAGGCAGTTAGATAGTGTCTTTAAACGCGTTAAAACATTAGAAAATAAACTGGAACGAATTCAGTCCAGTAATAGTAACGAGTAAAACACAATATGTAGTGGTTTTTTAGGTCGTTTTTGACTAAAATACAGCCCTTAAAATTTTTTACACCCATTTTATTTTACTAACCCTTCTTCATAGGTGCTATCAATGCTAGAACGCAACATGAATATTGCTGATTTTGATCCAGAATTAGCGAAAGCTATTGAACTTGAAAATCAACGTCAAGAACATCACATTGAGCTAATCGCGTCAGAAAACTACTGTTCTCCTCGCGTGCTTGAAGCACAAGGTTCACAGCTAACCAACAAATACGCAGAAGGGTACCCAGGCAAACGCTATTATGGCGGTTGTGAGTATGTTGATATCGTGGAAAATCTAGCGATTGACCGTGCTAAAGAGTTGTTCGGTGCAGATTACGCTAACGTTCAGCCACATGCTGGCTCACAAGCGAACACAGCAGTATTTGGTGCATTATTAAATGCAGGCGATACAGTATTGGGCATGAGCTTAGCGCACGGTGGTCATTTGACTCACGGCTCTCACGTCAACTTTTCTGGTAAAATTTACAATGCGGTTCAGTACGGTATTGATGAGTCGACTGGAATCATTGATTATGCAGAAATCGAAGCATTAGCATTAGAGCATAAGCCTAAAATGATTATCGGTGGTTTTTCTGCTTACTCTGGTATTGTTGATTGGGCTAAATTCCGTGAAATCGCTGACAAAGTTGGTGCATATCTACTTGTCGATATGGCGCACGTTGCCGGTCTAGTAGCTGCAGGTGTCTACCCAAGCCCGATCCCACACGCCCATGTTGTGACGACTACCACGCACAAAACGTTAGCAGGACCTCGTTCTGGTCTGATCCTTTCGGCTTGTGGTGATGAAGATATTTATAAAAAATTAAACAGCTCAGTATTCCCAGGTAACCAAGGCGGTCCGTTATGCCATGTTATCGCAGCGAAAGCAGTTGCCTTTAAAGAAGCGTTACAGCCTGAGTTTAAAGTATACCAAGCACAAGTAGTTAAAAACGCTAAAGCGATGGTTGAAGTCATGCAAGCACGTGGATTTAAAATCGTATCTAACGGTACTGAAAACCACTTGTTCTTACTTGATTTAATCGACAAAGATATTACAGGTAAAGACGCGGATGCGGCCTTGGGTTTAGCTAACATTACTGTTAACAAAAACTCAGTACCTAATGATCCACGCTCTCCGTTCGTCACTAGTGGTTTGCGCATCGGTACTCCGGCGATTACTCGTCGTGGTTTCAAAGAAGCGGAAGCACAACAAGTGGCAACGTGGATTTGTGATATTTTGGATAACATGGGTGATGACAGCGTTATCGCTCGCGTTAAACAAGAAGCGGTTGCGTTGTGTGAACAGCACCCTGTTTACGGATAATACTCCACGCTTATCCCATTTAAATTGACCGGCTTCGTGCCGGTTGATTTGTTTTTACAGACCATCTTTTTTGTATAGAGTAATGCTATGTTTTGTCCATTTTGTAGTGAACAAGAAACCAAAGTAATTGATTCGCGTTTAGTCTCTGAAGGTCATCAGATCCGCCGTCGTCGTGAATGCTTGGCGTGTAAAGAGCGTTTTACTACCTTTGAAGTGGCTGAATTGGTATTACCTCGAGTGATTAAGCGAGATGGTTCACGTGAACCATTTAACGAAGAAAAATTGCGTTTAGGTTTGCAACGAGCACTAGAAAAGCGTCCTGTAAGCACAGAAAACGTTGAAAAAGCCATTAATCAAATCAAATCATCATTACGTGCCACTGGCGAGCGTGAAGTGGAAAGTGAATTAGTGGGTAACTTGATCATGGATGAGTTAAAAGACTTAGACAAAGTGGCGTATGTCCGCTTTGCCTCAGTTTATCGCTCATTTGAAGATATCCGAGAGTTTGGTTTAGAAATTGCAAAACTGGGTCAAGGGCAGACTAATGAACCTAATACGGGTAAGCAATAGTTATGCAACCCGCTCACGACGACAATCTGATGGTATTTAGTGCTTTTGACCATGCCATGATGAGCCAAGCATTACGTTTAGCTAAACTAGGTCAATATACCGTTGCACCCAATCCACAAGTAGGTTGTGTGATTACGCTAGATGAGCAGGTGATTGGTCAAGGCCAACATCAACAAGCCGGTACGGCACATGCAGAAGTACATGCGTTGGCACAAGTTGCAGGATTAGTCCAAAAGGGCGAGTTACAGCAAGCGCAATTAGCTTATGCTACTGCTTATGTCACACTAGAGCCATGCAGTCACACAGGTCGCACTGGACCGTGTGCAGATGCCTTGATTAACGCTGGGATTGGTAACGTCATTGTCGCTATGCAAGATCCATTTGAACACGTAGCAGGTCGCGGCATTGCAAAACTTAAAGCGGCGGGAATTAACGTCAAAGTGGGTTTGTTAGAGGCTGAGGCGCGTGCTATCAATCGCCATTTTTTGAGTATCGTTGAACGCAACAGACCATTTGTCACCGCTAAGATTGCGACGTCGTTAGATGGCAAAATCGCCTTAGCGAATGGCGTGAGTCAATGGATCACCCAAGCGCCTGCGCGCCGAGATGTGCAGCGACATCGAGCTCAGTATGCCTGTATTTTAACCGGTTCGGCGACAGTACGAGCAGATGACCCACTACTTAATGTGCGCATGACTGAAGCACCGGATGATGTACTTGAAACATTGAATCTCAATCCGTTAGCGCATTTTTCTCAGCCGTTACGAGCGATAATTGATTCTCAAAGTCAGCTCGGTGATACGTATCAAATTATTGGCAAGGCCACGGCATCAACACCGACGCATGTGTTTAATGGTACCAATACACGCTTAAGCGAAAACGGTAAATGTGATCTGCACGATGTCATGGCACAGCTGACTCAACGTCAGATCAACAGTGTTTGGGTAGAGGCAGGGGCAGGGTTAGTCGGTGCGCTATTAGCTGCGCAATTAATTGACGAGTTGATTATTTATCAAGCACCTGTGCTATTAGGCGATGCAGCCAAAGATGCGCTACAATTGCCGGAGTTAACTCAGATGACGCAACGAATTGAACTGGATATTACGGATACTCGTATGATAGGTCGTGATATTAAACACACGTGTAACGTGATTTACCCTAGAGGATAACGATGTTTACAGGAATTATTGAAGCAGTCGGCGAGATTTCGCAACTGCATAACAACGGAACAGACATTCGCTTAACCGTACAATGTCCTCATTTAGATATGTCTGATGTGGCGCTAGGCGACAGTATTGCGACTAATGGCGTGTGTCTAACGGTAGTCGAATTCGGCGATAATTATTATAGTGCTGATGTCTCGCAAGAGACGATTAAATATACTGGCTTTAGCGATTATAGCACTGGCGCAAAAGTGAATTTAGAAAAAGCGATGTTACCGACCAGTCGTTTTGGTGGGCACATAGTGTCAGGCCATGTTGATGGTGTTGGCCATATTACTCGCATTATTGACCAACAAAAATACATTGAAGTGTGGGTACATATGCCTCCAGAGATACGTCACTACATTGCCCACAAAGGTTCTATCACCGTTGATGGCGTAAGTTTGACTGTAAATAAAATCACTGAAGATGAGTTTATGTTGTGGTTAATTCCACATACCCTAGAAAAAACGGTAATCAGCACCTACAAAGTGGGTACGCGAGTTAATTTAGAAGTTGATGTGATAGCGCGTTACTTAGAGCGCTTAATGCAAGGCGGTCACGGCGCAAATAATGATTCACACAAACCGGATATCAGCATGGCGTTTTTAGCAGAAAACGGCTATTTAAATAGGAAATAATTATGACTTTTCATTCCCCTGCAGAGATCATCGAAGACATTCGCCAAGGTAAAATGGTGGTGTTAATGGATGATGAAGATCGCGAAAACGAAGGCGATTTGATCATGGCTGCAGAGCACGTCACACCAGAAGCGATTAACTTTATGGTGACGCATGCCCGAGGGTTAGTGTGTTTACCAATGACAGCTGATCGCGCTCGTCATTTAAAGTTACCTTTGATGGTCGACAACAACTCAGCACAGTTTTCAACTAATTTTACGGTGTCGATTGAAGCAGCAGAAGGCGTCACAACCGGTATTTCAGCCGCTGATCGTGCGGTGACCATTTTGGCAGCGGTAAAACCTGATGGATTGGCAACCGATATCGTACAACCAGGACATATTTTTCCATTGATCGCTAAAGATGGTGGTGTATTAAACCGTGCTGGCCATACAGAAGCTGGTGTAGATTTAGCGCGTTTAGCTGATTGTGAGCCAGCAGCTGTCATTGTCGAAATATTAAACGCTGACGGTACAATGGCCCGTCGACCGGAACTAGAAGTATTCGCTAAAGAACACGATTTAAAAATTGGTACGATTGCCGATTTGATTGAATATCGCAACCTTAATGAAACCACGATAGAAAAAGTAGCCGAATGTGAATTACCGACAGAGTTTGGCGATTTTCGTTTGCACACATTCAAAGATGTGATTGATGAGCAACTGCATTATGCGCTAGTTAAAGGTGATGTCGATGCGACTGAGCCAACCTTAGTACGTGTCCACTTGCATAACACATTTTCTGATTTGCTAGGTTCAACCCGCGGGGTTAACCGTTCGATGAATTTACCTAAAGCAATGGCGCGTATTGGCGCAGACGGCGGAGTATTAGTGTTGTTGGGTGCCAAAGAAAACATTGAACAGCAAGTATTACAATTTGCAGCAGAAGATCGCGGTGAAGTTGCCGCTGGTAAAGTATGGCAAGGTTCATCTCGCACTGTAGGTGTCGGCAGCCAGATTTTGGTCTCTTTAGGTGTGAAGCAAATGAAATTACTCTCTAAACCAGTGAAATACTCAGGCTTATCCGGTTATGGTTTAGAAGTGGTTGAGTACATTAGCTAAATTTAATGTGGCAGCATCGCGTAGTTTTTGTGATATACTGCGCTCCGAAAAAATTGACTCTTTATACCGTATTTAAGGAAACCTGATATGCATATCATCGAAGGTAACATGCGCGCAACAGGCAAAAAATTTGCAATTGTCGTTTCTCGCTTTAATAGTTTTGTAGTGGAAAGTCTACTTGAAGGCGCAGTAGATACCCTTGACCGTCTTGGTGAAGTAGGTAGTGACGACATTACTGTTATCCGCGTTCCAGGTGCGTATGAGTTACCTGTAGCGGCACAAAAAATCGCACAATCAAATAAATTTGACGCCATTATAGCACTAGGTGCGGTTATTCGTGGTGGCACGCCGCATTTTGATTTTGTGGCTGGTGAGTGTAACAAAGGCCTTGCACAAGTTTCTTTAGAATATAATATCCCTGTATCATTTGGTGTTATCACCACTGATTCAATTGAGCAAGCAATCGAACGCTCAGGTACCAAAGCCGGTAATAAAGGCGCTGAAGCTGCAATGGGTGCACTTGAGATGGTTAACGTCATGGACGCCATTGATGAGGCTATTGCGTGAGCGGAGCAAAAATGAAACCTGCCGCGCGCCGCAAAGCGCGTGAGTTAGCCCTACAGGGGATCTACTCATGGCAGATGAGTGGTAACACGATCCAAAGCGTTGAATTGAACTTAGCGACGACCAACGATATGTCAAAAGTTGATTTAGCGTTTTTTCAAGAGTTACTGCGTGATACTGCAAATAAAGTAAGCGATTTAGATGTGGCAATAAAACCTTATCTAGGACGTTTACCTGAAGAACTCGATCCTATCGAAAAAGCAATCTTGCGTTTAGCGACGTTGGAGTTAACTCAACGTGTTGATGTTCCTTACAAAGTGGTCATTAACGAAGCAATTGAGTTAGCCAAATCGTTTGGTGCCGAAGAAAGCCACAAATTTGTGAATGGTGTATTAGACAAAGCCGTGAAGACTCTACGTCGTCACGAGTTGCCGTAACACCTGCAATATGTCTCGTTGTTAATTAAATGAAAGAATTTTCAATTATTGAGCAGTATTTTACTGCTCAGTCGCAGCCACGCCAAGACGTCCTTATTGGGGTGGGTGATGATTGTGCGATTACCAAAGTACCCGCCAATCAAGCATTAGCAACGACGACAGATACGCTGGTTAGTGGGGTACATTTTTTAGCTGACACAGCACCAAGTGATATTGCCCACAAAGCATTAGCGGTAAATTTAAGTGATTTAGCAGCTGTCGGTGCTGTCCCTGCTTGGATCAGCCTAGCGATCTCGCTAGAAAGCTCAGATGAAGATTGGCTAGATGAATTTTCTGATACGCTAGCCCGTTTATGTGAATATTACTCGATCAATTTGATTGGTGGTGATACGACTCGTGGACCGTTAAGTATTACGATTACCGCGCAAGGTTTTGTCCCTCCAGAGAGTATTGCCACTCGCAGTGGCGCAATGCCTGGTGATTTATTATATGTTACTGGAACCTTGGGTGATGCAGGTGCCGGACTGGATATCTTGTTAGGTAAGTTAGATTGCGCAACGCTGACTAACTTAGATACGCAACAGCAACAAGCTATTGAAAGTTTCCTCACCGAACGTCATTATCGACCAACCCCTAGACTATTAGCCGGAACGGCGCTACGACGTATGATTTCTAGTTGTATTGATTTGTCAGATGGTTTACTAGGTGATATTAAACACATCATGCGAGCATCAAAGTGTGGCGCACATATCAATGTCGAAAGCTTACCTCTTTCTTCAGCACTTACTGCACTAGTCTCTACAGAACAAGCGTTTGAATATGCATTATCTGCTGGTGATGATTACGAGTTATGCTTTTCACTTCCGCAAGAAAACTCTTCTGATTTAGAATTGGCGCTTAATGCTGCTAATGTTAATTTTACTTGTATTGGTCAAGTAGTTGGTGGAAATACGCTGACATTGACGCATAACGGTAACCCATACCAGCCTTCTGGGCACTCATTTGAACATCAATTTGACAGCTAACCGCTACAGGTCACGCTAATATGACACCTGAAATCCGCCAACGCATCAATCTATTCAATCCTATTCATTTTTTGGCCTTAGGCTTCGGCTCAGGTCTCGTACCTAAAGCCCCTGGCACATTCGGATCGTTAGCAGCTATTCCACTGGTTTGGTGGTGTGCAAGTTCACTGACATTACCTGTGTATATTTGTGTCGCTGTCATCGCCTGTGTGGCGGGTATTTATCTTTGTGGTAAGACTGCAAAAGATATGCAAGTACATGACCATGGAGCGATTGTTTGGGATGAAATTGCGGGCATGCTGTGTGTGTTTATTGCCATTCCTATTACCTGGGAAACCTTACTGCTAGGATTTGTGCTATTTCGTTGGTTAGATATTCAAAAGCCATTGTTCATTGGTTGGCTTGACCGCAACTTTGATGATGGCTTGGGGATCATGCTTGATGATATTGTGGCGGGTTTAATTGCATGTGGTATTTTACATGCTATTAATAGTGTTAGCCTGTTTTAAGGTAACACTGTTAACCCGCTAGGAGCCGCGAAAGGGCCCCTAATTAGCGCCCTTATGAAGCATCTTTGAAAACACTAGTCTGCTAGGCGTTCTTGGACTTGCTCAACAATTCCAGGTGCATCAATTTTTAACTGCGCATACATCTGGCTTTGAGTGGCTTGCATAATAAACTCATCGGGTAATCCACATTGTAACAGTTGAGTGAATAGACCTTCAGATAAAATAAACTCGGCGACTTCGCTACCTGCACCACCCTTAATTGACCCATCTTCTAGGGTGACTAGCAGATCGTGTTCTTGGGCTGCGTTGATGACTGCTTGGGTATCAAGTGGCTTAACAAAGCGCATATCGATCAATGTTGCGTTTAATATTTCTGCAGCTTTTCTGGCTTCTGGGAGCAATGTGCCAAAGTTTAAAATGGCGACTTTTTTTGTATTAGCGCTAGTTGCTGATACTGATTCAGAATGTGATGTCGGCTTGATCTCACGTAGTGTACGCGATTTACCTAACTCTAATGCGGTCATCGTTTCATGAATAACGGCATCTTCACCGCCACCCCGAGGGTAACGAACTGCAGCCGGTTGTTGTAACTGATGACCGGTGTACAGCATCTGACGACATTCGTTCTCGTCACCTGGCGTCATGATCACTAAATTAGGGACGCAACGTAAAAAGCTAATATCAAATGCGCCTTGATGGGTTGGACCATCTGCCCCTACTATGCCCGCTCTGTCGATGGCAAACAACACGGGTAAGTTTTGGATGGCAACATCGTGAATAAGCTGATCATAAGCACGTTGCAAAAAGGTCGAATAAATAGCAACAACCGGATTTAATCCGCGAATGGCCATGCCTGCTGCTAATGTCACTGCATGCTGCTCGGCAATCGCCACATCAAAATATTGTTCGGGATACTGTTTGGAAAACGCCACCATACCTGAGCCTTCGCGCATCGCAGGGGTAATCGCCATCAACTTAGGATCAACGGCTGCCATATCACACAACCACTGACCAAAAATGGCTGAGTAAGTGGGTGAGCTCGGAGCTGATTTGGGTAAGCGCTCGTCTTCTGGATTAAACTTAGGTACAGCGTGAAATTTAATCGGATCTTTTTCGGCTACATCATAGCCTTTGCCTTTTTTGGTTACGACATGCAGTATTTGTGGGCCGGAAATATTACGCATGTTTTTAAGCGTATCGACCATGCCATTGACATCGTGCCCATCAATTGGACCTATATAATTAAAGCCTAACTCTTCAAATATCGTGCCTGGGACGACCATCCCTTTGATATGCTCTTCGGCTTTTGAAGCAAACTCTTTTAATGGTGGTACGTTCGAGAGGACTTTTTTGCTGCCGTCGCGAATGGTGTTATAAAAACTACCCGTTAGTAAGCGTGCTAAATGTGAGTTTAATGCGCCCACATTTTCTGAAATAGACATTTCATTGTCGTTTAAGATAACTAGCATGTCTTTGCCAATATCGCCGCCGTGATTCAGCGCTTCAAAGGCTAAACCAGCAGTTAATGCACCATCACCAATAACGGCAACCGTTTTTCGGCTCTGACCCTCTTTATCGGCAGCGATAGCCATACCAACGGCGGCGCTAATCGAAGTTGATGAGTGACCTACTGCAAACGTGTCATATTGGCTTTCTGGAGGCCAAGGGAAAGGGTGTAAGCCACCTTGTTGACGAATGCTGGTCATACGGTCACGACGATCTGTTAAGATTTTATGTGGGTAGGCTTGATGGCCTACATCCCAAATCAACTGATCAAATGGCGTGTTGTATACATAGTGCAACGCAACGGTTAGTTCAACCGTGCCTAATCCTGACGCAAAGTGGCCACTTGATTGACTGACACTGGACAATAAATACTGTCTCAGCTCAGTGGCGACTTGTGTCAATTTATCCTTAGGAAGCGTCCGTAATTCCTCGGGAGTGTTGGCTAAAGCCAGAGTAGGGTAATGTGCAAGATCCAATGACATATATAGAAAAATACTCTGTGGGTTAGTAGCGTCGTTGAACTAAATATTCAGCGAACTGGTTTAAAGGGGAAGTATTGTAAGGTAAATGGTCCGATGATTGAAGCGATTCTGTGTATAACAGAGTTAAATAATCTTGTGATGCTTGTAAACCTAACAAGGCTGGAAACGTGGATTTATTCTGCTCTTGGTCAGAACCACTGGGTTTACCAAGGGTTTGGCTGTCACTGGTCACATCTAAAATGTCATCTTGAACTTGAAATGCTAAACCTAAATTACGACTAAAGGTTTGTAGGTGTTCAATGTCTGCCAGCGCTAAATCTGGCGCTAAAGCAATGACCATATCAACACAGGCACTGAGTAATGCACCTGTTTTGAGTGCATGTAATTGGGTTAACGTCGCGAGATCTATAGCCGCATCTGTAAAATGTAAGTCAATCGCTTGACCGCCGCACATGCCATCATAACCCGCTGCTTTAGCGAGCACTTGGATAACTGAGACTTTTTCACGATCGGTTAAAACTGAAGCACTAGCAATATGTTCAAATGCCAATGATTGCAGGGCATCGCCCACCAAAATCGCTGTACCTGGATTAAACTGAATATGACACGTCGGCTGTCCGCGACGTAAATCATCATTATCCATATCCGGTAAGTCATCATGTACTAATGAATAGGCATGAATACATTCAATGGCAACCATTAATGGGGCTAGTCTAGTATTGTCGATATTCAGTGTTTCACCGAGGATCGCAATAAACAGTGGGCGCACGCGTTTCCCTTGACTCAACAACGCATATTGCATTGCCGGTAATAGCTCGCAAGGTAAAGTCGGGTAGTGCGCTAACGCTTGTGCTAACAGCTGATTGGTGTACTCAAGAGTTTGAGCATGGCGCTGTTTAAAACTCATAATCCGAATCAGACTCATCCGTCGGTAATACTTCTAGTGTTGCATTGTCTTTAGCTAGGACACTCACTTTTTGTTCTGCGTCTTTTAAATAGCGCTGACATGAACGTGCTAACGTGATGCCTTCTTGAAATTTTCCCAAGGCGACGTCTAACGGTAATTCACCGCGCTCCATTTCTTGAACGACAAGTTCAAGTTGTTGCATTGCTTGTTCAAAATTGGGTTGTTGCTGGTCAGTTGCGCTATCGTGTGCCATGTCTGCATCCACTTTTTGTAAGATTCATAGGATATTA
Source organism: Glaciecola sp. (assembly GCA_029246415.1). GTDB lineage: Bacteria > Pseudomonadota > Gammaproteobacteria > Enterobacterales > Alteromonadaceae > Opacimonas. The sequence goes on along the minus strand of JAQWNF010000024.1, from coordinate 76,444 downwards.
GCTATAGATAATATCGTAAATGTCGATAAAAAGCATAGTAATCTTATTCTGCTATACACACCATAAGAGGGTCTTCAATGGATTTAGCAACGATAGTCGGCATGATTGGCGCGATTGGCTTTATTGTCATGGCGATGGTTCAAGGCGGCGACATTGGTATGTTTATTAACGTGCCTTCTATCTTGATCGTATTCTGCGGCTCGTTGTTTGTGGTGTTATCACAGTTTTCATTAGGTCAGTTTTTGGGGGCGGGCAAAATAGCAGCTAAAGCTTTCATGTTTAAAATTGAAGCACCCGAAGAGCTGATCCACAAAGTAGTAGAAATGGCCGATGCAGCGCGAAAAGGCGGTTTCTTAGCATTAGAAGAAGCACAAATTGATAATCCTTTCATGCAAAAAGGCGTGGATATGCTGGTGGATGGGCATGATGTCGAAGTCGTTCGCGAAACCTTGTCAAAAGACATCTCAATGACCACGCAGCGCCATGAATTTGGTGCGACGATTTTTAAAGCGTTAGGCGATATCGCGCCGGCAATGGGAATGATCGGTACCTTGATTGGTTTGGTTGCCATGTTATCCAACATGGATGATCCTAAGTCTATCGGTCCAGCAATGGCCGTAGCCTTGCTAACGACTTTGTACGGTGCATTTTTGGCGAATATTATTTGTTTGCCTATTTCGGCTAAATTAAACGTGCGTTCACATGAAGAAAAAGTCAATCAGTCACTCGTACTGGATGGCATTTTAGGGATTGCCGATGGGCAAAATCCAAGGGTCATTGATGGTATATTAAAATCTTATCTTGCCGAGTCCAAACGTGCCATTGAAGCAAAAGAAGCAGAAGAATAATGGCTGAAGAATGTCCTAAATGCCCACCCGAAGGGTTGCCTGCTTGGATGGGGACCTTTGCGGATTTAATGTCCTTGTTGATGTGCTTTTTTGTTCTGCTGTTGTCATTTTCAGAGATGGATGTGCTTAAGTTTAAACAAATTGCCGGTTCAATGAAATTCGCATTTGGGGTACAAAATAAGCTTGAGGTCAAAGATATTCCCAAAGGGACGAGTGTCATTGCAATGGAGTTTTCTCCGGGAAAGCCGCAACCGACCCCGATTGAAACCATCCAACAAGTCACCACTGAAGTCACCCGTCAAGAGCTTGAATTTCAAGATGGCGAAAGTGCCCATGCTGGTGGTAAACAGCGCCAACAAGGTGAACAGAGTGGTGGTCAAGCAACCTCTAGTTCAGTCAATATGGCATCAGCCTCGGATGCTTCCGATTCAGCCAATAAAGAAAATATTGATGAGCAGTTAAAGAAAATTGCAGAAAAGATGGAACAAGAAATTCGCGATGGTGCGATTGAGCTGGAGTCTTTGGGACAACAGATTACCATACGAATCAGAGAGAATGGCTCATTTGCTGCAGGTTCTGCTTTTTTACAACCGCAATTTGAGCCTGTTGTGGTTAAGATTGGAACTGTGTTGTCTGATATTCCTGGTGAGATTGAAGTGTCGGGTCACAGTGATATATCGAATATTTCGAACAAGTTATATCGTTCCAACTGGGATCTATCAGCACAACGAGCGGTGGCAGTAGGGGAACAACTTGTGCAAGCACCTAACTTTGATGCCAGTCGTATGATTGTGGTGGGGATGTCGAATAATAGGTTGTTATCTGAAGAGCTGACGGCTGAAGCGCAAGCGCGTAACCGCCGAGTTGAGATCATGATTAATCAGGGTAAACCTAAATTCAGTGATCCCATCTCGGTAACGCAATAGCGGTTAGCGGAAAGTCAACGCACCTGTGTGTGAGGTCTTACCTAATACGAGCTGTACGGTAGAGATAGAACGTTCTCTAAATCCACCTTCACAGTAGTTGAGGTAGTATTGCCACATTCTAGAAAAGCGCTCATCGTAGCCTTTGTCGCGTAAAGACTCGATATTTTCGAAAAAGCGATCATGCCAATGTGATAATGTCTGAGCATAATCTAAACCAATATCATGCAAGTCGCGAATGCTCAAATCCGTGTATTCTTTAATACAGCGGTTAATCATATATTGCGATGGTAAGAAACCACCCGGGAAGATGTATTTTTGGATAAAATCCACACCACTGCTGTAGCTTTCATAACGACGATCATCAATTGTGATCGCTTGTAACACCATGATCCCTTCGGGTTTTAATAGTGACGTACATTTTTCAAAAAAGTTACGCAAATACGCTTTACCTACCGCTTCAATCATTTCAATCGAGACTAGTTTGTCATACTCACCTTCAAGCGTTCGGTAGTCTTGTTTGAGCAACGTGATCTGCTCGCTTAAGCCTTCGCGTTCTACCCATTCTTGTGCCCATGCATACTGTTCGTCAGAGATGGTAGTCGTGGTAACACGACAGCCATAATGTTTAGCAGCATACACGGCTAGTCCACCCCAGCCAGTTCCAATTTCCATCAGATGATCAGTTGGTTGCAGCTGTAGTTTGTCGCAAATCGCTTTGAGTTTGTGTTGTTGTGCTTCTGCCAAATCCGCTTCAGGATGCGGGTATACCGCAGCAGAATACATCATGCTTTCATCCAAAAACTGAGTATACAGTTGATTGCCTAAGTCATAGTGGGCTTGGATGTTTTTACGCGCTTGTTCAACAGAGTTGCGATTAAAAAAATGTTGAATTTTATTAAACGGATAAGTTAACCAACCAAAACGTTTTTCCCATTTATCTAATACCGGTAAGTTGCGGGCAAAAATACGGATGACGTTGGTTAGGTTCGGAGATGTCCACAAACCATCCATATAAGTTTCACCACTGGCGACACTGCCACCAAATAATAAATGGCGGTACGCTTTAGGATCAAGAATATTGACCTCTGCTTGTAATTCGCTATTAAGGTCGCCTAACTGAGCGACCAGTTCACCGTTTTCTTTTAATGTCATACACCCTTGTGGTAAATGATTCAGGACGCTAATAAAAGCGCGCTTACACCATTTATCCATGAGCGATAGGGTGTCAAAATTTATTATTGTTTGTTGTGCTTGAGACATTGCTCATTCCTCAGATTGCGAAGTGGTGGGCTTGCTATTTGTTTTAGTACTAGGGTTAGCCACAGATTTAGTGACTGGTTCAGTACCCGATTTAGTGATCGGTTTAGCATAGCCATAAAAAGGCGTGCGTTTAATAAACAATTTCAACGCTTGCCAGTAAATCCCACCGACTGTTTTTAACGTCATACTAGGTATACTCTTTTTCGCCGTAGAAAGATTAGTTGCGGTTAGTGCTTGGCGCTGTAAATCAATACTCGCGACCATATGTTTGATTTGTTTGTAACAAGAAAGGGTTAATTTTAAATCTTCACCGGGTTGTGAAATATGCCATTTGTATTGCATATCCATTGGATTAAATGGACTGACATGAAATTCTTTTTGGGTATCAGCTTGTTCGTTTAAATCAACCAAGTAATAGTGACGTTCATGCCACGGTGTATTGCTTACTTCAGCGAGCATAAAAGTAAATTGGGTAGTTATAGGGTCTTGCACGTAATAAAAATTCACCGGACTGAAGTATAAATTCAACATCCGAGTCTGCCCCAAAAAATACACATCGCCAATAATTGGGGGCGATTTAATTGGGGTCGTACCCTCTTTATTTAAGGTTTCCCGCAAATCATTCATTTTTGCGAGAATTTCTTCTTCTAATGGCAAGCCTTGATGATTAAGGTAATCACTGCGACGAAACTCTAACAACCCCTTTTTATCGACATTAAAACCGTCGATTTGGGCTAACTCAGGTAACTCTTTAAGCTTGAGCCAAAACAAATATATATCATAGCGAAACTCATGTACCGTGGGCGTAAAACGCTTGTGGTACACATTACCTTGATAGATAGCACTACTTAAACTCACAAAGTAGCTCCAAAACGTTCGCACACATCTAACGCGCTACGCACGCCATCTTCGTGAAATCCGTTATACCAATACGCACCACAAAAATGCAGATTATTTACCCCACATATATTCGCTCGCTGCCCTTGAGCATTCACCATTTCAGGACTAAATTGCGGATGAGCATAATGATAAGTACCGAGGATTTTCTCCGGAGCAATTTCTGCGGTGTTGTTTAAAGTGACACAGAAGGTATGCTCAGTTTGCAGGCTTTGCAATATGTTCATATTGTAAGTCACGCTAGCGGGTTGCAGGGTTTCATTTTCATCCCCTTTTATCAGATAGTTCCAACTCGCCCATGCCAGTTCGCGTTGCGGTAAAATATCCGTATCGGTATGCAAGACGACTTCATTCATCGCGTATTCGATTTTACCCAGTACATCTTGTTGAGCGGCGGTTGGGGTTTCTAACATGGCTAAGGCTTGGTCAGAGTGACAAGCAAAAATGACTTCATCAAACTCGGCGGTCAAGACTGTGGTTTCACTGACAAGCGAATCGCGATAATGTACTGTGTGTGTAGTGACATTGCTCGTCTCAACTTGATTTGTTGTTGATGTGACTTTTACTACCGGAGAGTTGAGTTTAATCTTATCGGCAAATTCACGGGTCAACGGCGCTATGTATTCTCTTGAGCCACCTATAATTGTATACCACTGAGGCCGATCGGTGATGTTGAGTAATCCGTGATTATTAAAAAACTGCAAGAAGAACGTCAACGGAAAAGCCTTGGAGTCTTCAATCGACATTGACCAAATCGCCGCACACATAGGTAAAATATAGTTCTGGCTAAAATCATCACTCAGATTGTGATGGCGGATATAATCAAATAACGTGATCCCCGTTGCGGCATGTTGTTGTGCATCATCGGATTTACATAATGTATTGAATTTTAATATGTCGCGAACGATGCGCCAAAAGCGCGGACGGAAAATATTACGGCGTTGAGCGAATAACGAATTGATCGTATTGCCATTGTACTCAAGATTAGCAGAGCGGTTTTTGACACTAAAGCTCATTTCGGAAGGCTGCGCATTGACCCCTATCTGACCCATCAATTTGTTAAAATTAGGATAGGTCCAATCGTTAAACACAATAAAACCAGTATCAATGGCGTAATGCACATCATTGACCATCACATCTTTGGTTGCTGTGTGACCGCCAATGTAATCATTGGCTTCAAATACGGTAATGTCATGTTCTTTATTGAGCATATAACCACAGGTTAAACCGGATATACCTGTACCGATAATTGCTATTCGTTTTTTCATTTCATACTCTTATTATCATTTTTATTATTATGCATATTGTAGTTCCATTAATATTTAGGCTGTTTGGGCTGGCGCATGCTCAAGCTCAACCGATGTTGGATAAACTCGGGTAGGGCATGCAAACAGCGTAAAATAAAACTAAAGCGCGTCGGGAAGTAAATGCTCGATTTGTTACTGCCAATGCCTGCCACAATATCTTGTGCGGCTTCTTCTACTGAGATGCTCATTGGCATAGGGAAATCGTTTTTGTCAGTTAAGGGCGTTTTAACAAAACCCGGAGATATAGTCTGTACTTTAACGCCTTGGTCGGAATAATCGACGGCGCAGCTTTTGGCAATGTAATGAAGGGCAGCTTTACTCGCTCCGTATGCTTGGCTTCGCGGAAAAGGTAAGAGCCTAGCTAAACTATCAACAAACACCAGTTTGTTACCGCTTTGCAAATTAGGCGATAGCGCCTTAATGACGTTTATTACCCCAAATACATTAGCAGCAAAAACACGTTCAAACATAGCTGGCTCAATGGAATCAATATCGACATATTCACAGGTACCGGCGTTTAACAACGCAATGTCACATTGTACATTTGCTAATGCCGCTTCTGTTTGCGTTAAATCGGTAACATCAAACTGGCATGTGGAAATATTTGGCAGCTGAGCTAGTTGTGCAAGTTTGTCTGCATTGCGGCCACAGGCAATAACACTGTAGCCTTGTTGTGCAGCGAGTAACGCGACCGCTTCACCTATGCCCGAAGTTGCACCTGTAATTAACAAACGTTTCACGCGCGCATGCCTGATTTAATTTTATTAATAATAAACTTTAATATAGGCACTTGCTCATACACCATTTGCCCAAGATCATAGTAATCTTGGTGAAAAAATATCTTATCGTCTCGTGCCTTCAACAAGGTAATGCCATCAACATGGATGGTCTCGCCGCCATTCAAACGAGGGGTGGCAAAGGACATGGTCCAAGTTACTGTAAAAGATTGATGATCTAATAAAGGTTGAGGTTCATGAGCGGCTATATGATGAATAGCAAACTCACAATGGTTAGCATTAACCAGTAAATTTTCAAAATAAGCGTTGAGTTGACCGAGACCGTGATGGGTACCAACCGGGTCAATCAAGGTAATATCGTCAGCGTAAATATCGGCGAGTTTCGCGATATCGGCGAAGGCTAACGTTTGGTAAAATGAGGCAAAACGGTCGATTACGGTCATAAGTACTTATTTAATGAAAACATGTAGATGGATACACAAACGTATAATAGATGGATCACCGTGTAATTACTCTCATTTTATTAAAAAATTTGTGTAAATATTGGATATCACTGCGATTAAAGACCACAAAAATATTAATGTAATTATTTTTAATCCTTTGTCTGTCATTGTGCGTAAAGATAGATGTGTAGTATTGAATAGGCATTTATTGTGGTGACATTACCTTTATTTCCATTATCGGCGCATGTTCTTCCTGGCGGGAGAATGTCGTTACGTATTTTTGAACCTCGCTATACCCGAATGGTTAAAGAAGCTTGTGCTTCTGATTCTGGCTTTGTGATTTGTATGCTCAATGCGAAAGGCGATAAAACAACCAATCAGCATATACACCCAATCGGGACTTACGTTAATGTCGTGGATTTTAATCTTCTGGATGATGGATTATTAGGCATTACCGTTGAAGGTGAAAAATGTGTATCAATTAGTAATATCCGTAATGAAAAAGACAACCTTAGAATAGCGGACTGCGAGATTATTACTCCTATGCAGTTCAACCTCAAAAAAGATGCGTTACATCCTATGGATATAAAACTTAAAGAGATTTTTGATAAGTACCCAGAGGTCAACTCCTTGTATCAAGAAACTAAATTTGATGATCCAATTTGGGTGATCAATCGCTGGTTGGAACTACTCCCTGTGGACGCTGCGCAGAAGCAATTGTTTCTAGCTGATAATGATTGCACCGAGGTTGTACAATACTTAACAAAACTGGTAGAGTAATTTATGATCTTTAATTTATCCACCGCGTATAAATTACAAATACTGAAATAGGTGGATATATGCTCGTTGGAATTTCCTTGGAAAATAAATTACAAAATACCGGCAAGCCTAAAGACTGTGCAGATGAAATGTCACAGCTTTTATTGGAAGTTGCCTCCCAGCGATGCAAACGATCCTATGCAAAGATCTTTGGTTATTTTGCACCTCGTTTACGCTCTTATGCACTCAAGCAAATGGGTAACGAGGCATTAGCAATGGAAATGGTCCAAGACACCATGACTAATGTATGGCAAAAAGCGCACTTGTTTAATGCGGAAAAAGGGTCTCCATCTACGTGGATATTTACTATCGCACGAAATATTCGCTTTGATATGTTGCGTAAACTCAAAAACCGCAAAGAAGACATTTGTTCTGACGATCTATGGCCAATTTTGTGTGAACAAACGCCAGATCAAAATGAAGTTTCACTAGACGAGCAAGTTACATTAGAACAAGTCGGTCAGTTGTTTAACAATCTTCCTGATAAACAGCGAGCCGTGATTGAAGCCATTTATATAGATGGTAAGTCGCAGCAAGAGGTCGCTGACGAATTAGCAATTCCACTAGGAACCGTTAAAAGTCGCACTCGATTAGCCTTGCAGCGCTTGAAGGACATGTTAGAAGCCAATGATTAATTATCACCCAACCGACAAACAATTACAGCAATTTGCTGAAGGTAATATTTCATCTGCACTAGCTCTAGTCGTTTCTGCTCACTGTGATGTGTGTAGTCAGTGCCAAGAAAAAGTTGATGATATTAACGCCAAATTATCTTCTGTAATTGAAAATATTCATGCGCATGAAGATAAAGATCCTGCATTTGAAAAAATGCTTGCATCTATCATGCAAATGCCGATAGTAGATACTAAACCAGTCGTCGCACCAAGAATAGAACTTGATGGTCGATTCTTTGATGTGCCACGTCCTTTGCAGCGTTTTGTTAAGCACACAGGAAATTGGTCACATTTGCTCGGTAAAGTATGGCAAGCCCCTGTAGATTTAGGCGATGCCGGTATTGCTAATTTCATCTATATGGAAAAAGGCGGTCGAGTACCTGAGCACACCCACAGAGGAACAGAGTTAACGCTTGTAGTTGATGGCGAATTTTCTGATGGCCTAGCTGACTATGATTCTGGTGATTTTATTGTAATGGACAACGAACATATCCATTCACCGCACTCAAATGCATCTGAAGGTTGCTTGGTATTTTCGATTGTTGATAAGCCTTTGCATTTTACATCGGGTATAGCACGCTTACTTAATCCGTTTAGTCATCTGTTTTTTAAGTAAATTTCATATGAAAAAAAAGCGCTTCTTTAAGCGCTTTTTTTATGTCTAAATATTTTTCTATCGAATCAAAGTTTAAGTTAATCTATTAATCAGTAACTTCAGTATGTTACGTTTTTCATGGATTATCGCAATGATTACAGGCTTTTTGTTTTTAGGGGAAACGAAGAATACAAAATGATATTTTGATTTTGTTACTAATACCTCTGGTAGAATATCTGAGAATTTTTTAGCAATCACGTTCCCTTTACCAATTTTTTCAAAAGTAGCTTCCAAGTAACTTGTATAATTATTAACTTGTGAACTACCCCATTTTTGGAAGGTATACTGAACTAACTCACGAATATCCTGTTCCGCTTCCACTGTTAGTTCATAAGAAGTCATTATTTTTCCTTTAATGTTTCCAGTTCTTCCTTAACAATATCGTTAAACGGCATTTTTGAAAAATCACCGTCTTTTGCTGATAGTACTCTTGGTTCAAGTAAACGCTCAAGCACTTGAAGTGCTTCTTGTTCTTGAGTTGATGGGAGTACACGTTGCAATACATAGTTTTTTATTGATTGGCCTTTTAATGCTGATGCAGCTTTTAAAAACTGATGTTGTTCATTAGTAATTTCAATTGATAATCGCATTTAATCTATCTCATTTATTCACTATATATTAATAATAAGCCGTAGTTGTACAAATTGTCAAATAACACATAACCACATTTGTTGTTGGTGAGCAGGCAATAATCCCTCCCATTAGAAAGTATTCATATCAGCATTTAGTAATTTCAAAGCACAAAAAAAGCGCTTAAAGAAGCGCTTTTTTGATCTTGTTTATTTTCGAATTACCGAGATCCCTGGTCGTCATGCAACTAGGAAATACTAGATAACAACTATGAAATAAACTCACTCTCAGGGTAGTTTAGCTTCAAAATCTTGATGGTGTTTTGTTTTAGTTGTTCCAAACCTAATTGTTCATAACATGACACCATAATTTCCAATGCTTCTTGTACCATTGCAGTATCAGGATAATACTCTAAGACATATTGTCCGCGGTTAGCTGCTGCAACATATGCTTCACGGCGCATATAAAAGCGCGCAATAGCTATTTCATATTTGGCAAGACGAGTCTTAATAAACACCATACGTTTTTGCGCATCAGTTGCATATTTACTTTCAGGGTATTTGTTGAGTAATTGACGAAAATCATTAAATGCTTCACGTGATGCCGATGGATCGCGGTCAGAACGGTCAATGTTTAACAATTCTTGAAACAAGTTTTGATCGCTTTCCATATTAGTCAGGCCACGCATGAAGTAAGCATAGTCGACATCTTTATGGTTTGGGTTTAAACGTAAGAAACGGTCTATAGTGGCTAAAGCTTGTGCACTATCACCGCTTTTATAATAGCTGTAGATCAAATCAAGTTGAACTTGATGAGATAATTCGCCAAATGGGTAACGCGAGTCGAGATCACTGAGAATTTGTGCAGCACCACCAAAGTTACCATTTTTCATGGCAGCTTTTGCTGACGCGTAAATAGCCTGTGGGCCTTTTAATTCAACTGCTTGGAGCTCTTCATCTGGGGCTGAACTACATCCGCCTAGGACGAATAGTCCGACTAAGCTGAGTGCTAAAATTCTTGTTTTCATTAACTCTTAAACCTTTGTTATCGATTCTTTAAATGGCACGATGCTTATTATTGCACACCTTGGCTTGTAAACTGATATAATTGTATTTTATTTATCAGACTTTTTCTAAATTAATCTTATATGTCTCAATCAAACACAACGCAACAAACTATTTCGCTCACTGGAATCGTAGATCAAACACAATTTGATAAACGGTTAGATCAGGTTTTGGCCGATTTGTTCCCTGAATATTCAAGAAGTAAGCTAAAAGAATGGATTTTGGCTGGTTTTGTCAGTGTTGATGGGGAAGTAGTAACGGTCGCTAGGCAAAAAATGAGTGGGGATGAGCAAATCGACATCCTTGCTGAAATCGCCGTGCAAGTACAAAATACACCACAAGCGATTGATTTAGATATTGTGTTTGAAGATGAACATGTCTTGGTAATTAACAAGCCAGCAGGGTTAGTTGTCCATCCTGGTGCTGGTAATGCAGACGGTACCGTATTAAATGCTTTGCTTGCGCACTTTCCGGAGATCGAAACCATTCCTCGTGCGGGTATTGTGCATCGTTTGGATAAAGACACGACCGGGTTGATGGTTGTGGCGAAAACATTGATAGCCCAAACGTACTTAGTTGAGCAGTTACAAACACGTGTCATGAGCCGCGAATATGAAGCATTAGTCTATGGCACTATGGTGTCAGGTGGATTTATTGACGAGCCGATTGGTCGTCACCCGACTAAACGGACTTCTATGGCTGTTCGTGCAACAGGTAAAGAAGCGACAACGCATTATCGTATTATCGAAAAATTCCGTGTTCATACGCATTTACGTTTAAAATTAGAAAGTGGCCGTACTCATCAAATTCGAGTACACATGGCACATATTCGTCACCCGATTGTTGGCGATCAGTTATATGCCGGTCGTCCGCGTATGCCTAAAGCGGCTAGTGAGCATTTCATGGCTGCATTACGTGGCTTTAAACGCCAAGCGCTGCATGCTGCACAGTTATCGTTTGCTCATCCTATTTCAGAAGATTGGTTAACGTTTACCGCGCCGTTGCCAGCAGATTTTCTGCAATTGCTAGAAGATGTCCGTGCAGATACGGTTATCCACGGCATCGAAGAAGATTAATTGATACATATCAACTAAATCAAATAAACCCGTCATTGCTCATCTTTTATTCAATTGATGAGTTGATTCTCTCCTTTTGCGTACCCATTATCTATTCATACAACGAATAATTAATGTAATGTGAAGGAGAGTCCTTATGCGTCTTGATAAATTTACTAGCAAATTTCAATCAGCTATTTCTGATGCTCAGTCGTTAGCATTGGGTCGCGACCACCAATATATCGAACCTGAACATATTGCCACTGCGCTGTTAAATCAGCAAGGTGGCAGTGTGCGTACCATTTTGCAAAAAACAGGTGTCAATCTCAACGCGTTGCGTTCAGGTTTAGCCCAAGCTCTAGAGAAAATCCCACGGGTGCAAGGTGCTGGCGGTGAAGTGCAATTAGGCCGCGATACGGTGGCCTGTTTAAATCTATCCGATAAACTTGCCCAGAAAAACAATGATCAGTTTATTTCTTCGGAGTTGTTTGTATTAGCTGCGCTTGAATCTAAAACGCGATTTGCTGATCTGTTAGTTAGCTTGGGCGTGAACAAAGATAAACTGCAAGCGGCCATTGAAACGGTGCGTGGCGGTCAAAATGTGAATGATCCCAACGCTGAAGATGTGCGTGAAGCGTTAGAAAAATACACCAGTGATCTGACTGAACGTGCCGAACAGGGCAAGCTAGATCCTGTGATTGGTCGGGATGATGAAATTCGCCGCACCATCCAAGTGTTACAACGCCGTACCAAAAACAATCCGGTGCTAATCGGTGAGCCTGGTGTGGGTAAAACTGCTATTGCTGAAGGACTTGCCCAACGGATTATTAATGGCGAAGTACCTGAAGGGTTAAAACATAAACGCGTATTGTCATTAGATATGGGCGCGTTGATTGCTGGTGCTAAATATCGTGGAGAGTTTGAAGAACGCCTTAAAGCGGTCTTAAATGAATTATCTAAAGAAGAAGGCAACGTCATTTTGTTCATCGACGAACTGCATACCATGGTTGGAGCAGGCAAAGGCGATGGCGCGATGGATGCGGGTAATATTCTTAAACCTGCATTAGCCCGCGGTGAATTGCACTGTGTTGGCGCGACCACTTTAGATGAATATCGTCAGTATATTGAAAAAGACGCAGCGCTGGAGCGTCGTTTCCAAAAAGTGTTGGTTGATCAACCTAGCGTCGAAGATACGATTGCGATATTACGCGGCCTCAAAGAACGTTATGAATTGCACCATGCGGTAGACATTACCGATCCCGCCATTGTGGCTGCGGCAAGTTTGTCACATCGTTATATTGCAGACCGACAATTACCTGACAAAGCGATTGATTTGATTGATGAAGCGGCGTCGAGTATTCGTATGCAGATTGATTCAAAGCCAGATGAAATGGATAAGCTCGACCGCCGGATTATTCAGTTAAAACTCGAAGAACAAGCATTGGCCAAAGAAACCGATGAAGCGAGTCTCAAACGCTTAGAAATCATTGAGGTAGAACGAGAAAAAGCCGAGCTGCGTTATAAAGAGTTAGAAACTATTTGGTTATCTGAAAAAGATGCAATGCAAGGTGCCCAAGGCATCAAAACACAACTCGAACAAGCTAAGATTGATTTGGAAATTGCGCGACGTGCAGGCGATCTCAACCGTATGTCAGAACTGCAATACGGTCGTATTCCAGAGCTAGAGCTACAGTTAGAAAAAGCCAATAGCGCAGAAGATTTTACCGCGCAACTAATAAAAAACAAAGTCACTGAAATTGAAATCGCAGATGTGTTATCCCGTTGGACGGGGATCCCAGTGTCTAAAATGCTGGAAGGTGAGCGCGATAAGCTGGTACGCATGGAAGAAGCGCTACACGACAGAGTCATCGGTCAAGATGAAGCGGTGACTAGTGTCGCAAATGCGATCCGTCGTTCGCGTGCGGGTCTGGCTGATCCTGCTAAACCGATTGGGTCGTTTTTGTTTTTAGGTCCTACTGGTGTGGGTAAAACAGAGCTGTGTAAATCGTTAGCTAATTTCTTATTTGACTCGCAAGATGCCATGGTGCGCATTGATATGTCGGAGTTTATGGAAAAACATTCGGTATCACGCTTAGTCGGTGCGCCTCCGGGTTATGTCGGCTATGAAGAGGGCGGATATTTAACCGAAGCGGTGCGCCGTAAGCCTTATTCAGTTATTTTGCTGGATGAAGTTGAAAAAGCACACCCTGATGTATTTAATATTTTGCTACAAGTCTTAGATGACGGGCGTTTAACCGATGGGCAAGGGCGCACGGTAGATTTTAAAAATACCGTGATCATCATGACGTCTAACTTAGGCTCGGATATTATCCAAGAACAAGCCAAAGACAATGACTATGATGCAATGAAAAGCATGGTAATGGCGACGGTGGGAATGCATTTTAGACCTGAGTTTATTAACCGTGTGGATGATATTGTGGTGTTCCATCCTTTGGGCTTAGAAAACATCAAAGCGATTGCCAAGATCCAGTTACAGAGTTTACGCCAGCGTCTATTAGAAAAAGGCTTTACACTAAGTATTTCTGGAGAGGCGTTGAATCAAATCGCCAGTGTTGGGTTTGATCCTGTCTATGGCGCTAGACCGCTAAAACGGGCTATCCAGCATGAACTGGAAAACCCATTAGCGACTAAGTTATTGAGCCTGAGTGACAAGCACTTAGATACCGTGCAAGTGGACGTCCTTGATGGGCGACTAACAATAGAGTTTACTGATAGCCCCGCGTAGTCACCTTGAGTCTAGACATTCAATATGTCTAGACTCTTATTTCGTTTAGACTTTCAATGCAGCGAGTAAGGCTTTTGCTTTAGCTTGCTGCTGAAAGTCTTCATGTTCATCAAACAGACGTTCGAGCTGTTTTTTCGCTTCATCAACACGCCCTAATTTGTACAGTACATACGCTAGGTGATATTTAATACCTGGCTCAGTGCTGTCTAGAACATAGGCTTTGCGAAACTGTCTAAGAGCATTGAGATAATCACTGCGCTGAAAATAAATCCAGCCCATGGTATCGATGATTTGCGCATCTTGTTGATTGATTTCAAATGCCATTTGTACGTATTTATCAGCTTCATCTAGATCCGTATCAACCAAGATATTCGCTAAATTATTATAAATTTGTTCGCGTTTAGTCACGTTTTCACTTTCGAGTAAACGGTTATAATGGCCCATTGCTAGCTCTTTTTGATTAGTCTGGAGATAAAAGTCGGCTAACAAACGGCGCACAAATTGTTGCTCAGGTTGGGCTTTTAATAAGTTTTCAGCATGGATCGTAAACACATCTTCGTTAAGTCGTTTGGTGGTCAACTCATATAAGTAGGCACCAGCTTGATTGGGTAGACCATTATTAAACAGCTCGACAAAAATATCTGCTGCTTGTTGGTACTGTGCCTGCGCACGATAAACTTCACCGATAATAAACATAGCTTGTAAGCGAAGGATCTTTTTTTCATCACGGCTAAATGCATTTAATACTACCGAGCGCGCTAAAGTGATCGCCTGATTGTACTGACGGTTTTTAAATAGAATGTCAGCTTGTAAAATACGCGCCTGCATATCCAATGTCATATCACCACGCAACATAGTTCGTGCACGCTTGATGTTTTCGTACGCGTCATCAAATAGTTGCGCTTCACTTTGTAATTGAGCTAATTGAACCAATCCAACCGGGTTGTCTTTGACGACGTTGGCTATTTTAGCAAATGAGGTCACAGCGTTTTCTAATTGATTCGATTTTAGGTATAGATTGGCTTGTGTTATTAAATACTGTGTATTCATGAAGGATGTTTTCATTAGCTTTTGGTTGATCCACAACGCATTTTCATAATCTTCTTTGAGTGAAAAAATCTCCATCATCATTTCCAGAATACTGATATTTTTGGGATTTTTTTCAAAGAGTGGGTTGATTAAGTCATATGCTTCTTCGAGCTTGTTCTGTGAAATTTTATTTTGTGCAATAAACTTAGCAACCTCCAAAGGAGAGTACGTTTCATTAATCGAATCTAGCATCACAATAGAATCATCAAAGCGATTTTGATAATACATGATTTGCGCTTGAAGAAAGCGCGCACTTGATAAATTAGGCTCGCGTTTTAGAACGGTTTGTACTTCATTAAACGCGTCTTCGAGTTTGCGTTCTTGTAATAATACCGTTGCATTGAGCAGGTGGATCTCACGCGGTAAATCGCCAATGACACCAGCTGCACGTTTAATTTCACTATCCATCACTTGGCGTGCACGAGAAGTCAGGCCGTTTTGCAATAGCAGCTCAATGTGCAGTTGTCTTAAGTAAGGATAATTGACGTTATTGAAGAATTCTTCAAACATGGTCAAGGCTTCACGGCTTTCGCCACGGTTATTTAGAGAACGCACTTCTAATAGGTTCAGGGTACTTTGGTCTTCCATAAAGACGCGTAATTCGCGGATAATAGATTCACATTTAAATCCACGATCAAGCTCAAAATATAGATTACACAGGGTAACGGTGAGCGGCAGCTCTTTCATTACCATCGCGTTATTAGCTTCTAATACGCGCACTGCATTAAGAAATTGTTCTAATTGAATATACGAATCGACCAATAATTTCAACGCGTTGATGTTGTTTGGTGCATTTTTTACATAGCGCTGTAAATCATTGGCAGCTTGTTCGTAGTTTTTCTGAAAGTAGGAGGCAAGGGCATTAATTAATGTAATATCGTTACGATTAACTCGAATATCCTCTGGTAACAAACTCAATGTTTGCGTTACTTCTTGGTAAAGTTTATTTGCCTGCTCATTATTTTCGTCATTGGTGAGCTGCGCATATAGGAGTTTAGTGAACGGATCGGGGGTTTCTTTCAACATGCGTTCAATTAAGGTTAACGCTTTTTTTTGCATACCTTTACGTAAGTAAGCACTTGCTAATGAGCGTTGAATTATCGGGCTGCCTGGACTTTTTGAGTATGCATATTCAAACGTTTTAATCGCCCCATCAACATTGTCTTGCAGTAATAAAAATGTGCCTTGAAGGTGTTGGGTCTTGGGATTGTTTGGGTCTAAAGCTAATGACTCTTGGATTAATGTAGCCGCTTTGCCCCACACATCGTTACTCATATACAGCGATGCCATTGAATTTAATAAACGTGTATTTTCTGGCTTTAATAGTTTGGCTTTTTGATAATGTGCAAATGCTAATTCTGTGTTGTCAGTATTGCTATAAGCACTAGCCTGGAGTAAATAGACTTCAAACTTGTTTTCACGAGAAAGATTTTGCAAGGATACGGTTGTCGCTTTTTTGAATTCTTGGACAAAAATATATGCGCGTATCAAAGGGACCAAAACAATATTAGGATCGGCACCAGCTAACAATGCTTCTTCAAATTCAGTGATAGCAGCTTCGGGTAGGTTATTGATTAAGAGTAATCTACCAATCAGAATTTTAGATGGTAAATGGTCAGGATCGATATCGAGCGCATTTTTGAGATGAATATAACTCGTTTCATATTCTTCTTGGTTAAAACTAACGACGGCTTCTTCATAATAGGCATATACCGTATCTGAATTATCTTGAGCCATTACTGTTGTTTGTAATGTACATGCAACAAATATTGCCGCACAAAATATTCCCTTAAACCCCATTTGTTACATCCTGTATCAAATTCTGACAAATTGTGTAAAAAAAAACGGCGCTGCTCCCAGCAACACCGTTTTTAGTGTCTTGCTATATTAGGTTATCCGCGGATCTTGCGGAAACTTAAGGCGACTATGCCTAATAATAAAACTGCAAGCGATGCTGGAGCTGGTACATCAGCATGTCCAGTTCGGAATACTAGGTTATCAATAGCACCAGAGCCAGGCATTCTGATCACTAAGCGGTCGATGCCAACAGCATTGAACGCAACGCGCTCGTAGCTACCATCACCTGTTTGTGGGACGTTACCGAAAGATTTTTCAGTGTTGCCTTCATAGAAAGAAATTCTGTTTTTCCAGCTATTTGTACCTTCTTCAATATCAAAGAAGTCAATGCTAACGATATCCACTAATTGGTCGAAATCAAATTGGAAGAAACCAGCTGGTTGTGCACCTTCATCATTTGGATTTTCACATTCAACGGCATCACAATGTTGTTTCCAATCTTCTTGAATAATCAAGATGTTATTTGGCTTGCTTGAACCTTGATAATCACCAATGTTAAGAGCTGTGTATTCACTACTATAATCATTATGTGGGTTATTAAACTCTAAATCATTGTCCCAGCTGTGTGAATTATTGGTATCAAACGCAACTTGGTTGTTTGCAATGTCATTAGAAGTACATTTATTGTTTTTCATTTGGTGAGTTGTTGCCGTTCCACGCCAGTTACAACCGGAAATAGTCACACCAAAATTAGTGAGGTACTCATTATCTATAATGCGCCCATCTGAGATGTTCGCACCTGTGTCCGTTTTGTCAAAATCAATGACGTTATATCCCGCAAATGCAGCTGGAGCAGCTAACGAAAGTGCACCAAATGTGGCTATGACTGTCACTGAACGTTTAAAAAAGTTCATAGGACTATCCTTATCTTAGTTTTAATTGAAGTATGTCACTGTTCAATCACGCATAATTAACCAGCTGTTCAAAAGATTGCAAACATTGTTCCATAGTTTTAAAGTGATTAGTAATCAATGGGTTAACTGTTATCTTCGGGCTTATTGATCCGTTAAGTGTAAAAGAATCAGACATTTATCTTACAATTACCTAAACACAATATTAATTTACTCAACCACTTGTGTTACATTATCGGCATCAACTAGACGAGATTGAATTATGTCCCCTGTTCCAAAGAAAGGTATCTACCTTCTTCCTAATTTATTAACGACCGCAGGCTTGTTTTCTGGCTTTTACGCAGTTGTTGCGAGTATGAATGGTCGTTTTGAAGCGGCTGCTATTGCTATATTTATTGCGATGATTTTTGATGGCTTGGATGGTCGTGTCGCACGGATCACGAACACACAAAGTGAGTTTGGTGCTGAATATGACTCCATGGCAGATATGGTGTCATTTGGTGTCGCTCCTGCATTAGTCGCTTATAACTGGGGATTTGCTGACTTAGGTAAACTCGGCTGGCTTGCGGCATTTATTTATGTAGCCGGAGGTGCGTTGCGTTTAGCGCGTTTTAATACGCAAGTAGGCATTGCTGATCAACGCTTTTTCCAAGGATTAGCAAGCCCAGCTGCCGCTGGTGTCGTAGCTGGTTTTGTATGGGTTGCACAAGAATATTCTTTGGCTTCAGATTATATGAGTTGGGTACTGGCCGGTATTACTGCGTTAAGTGGGTTACTAATGGTCAGTAACTTTAAATATAACTCGTTTAAAGAAGTCAATTGGGCGGGTAAAGTCCCGTTTGTTGCATTATTGATTGTGATGCTCGTGTTTGTAGTTGTTGCTACAGAGCCTGCGCTGGTATTGTTTATTGTATTTGCATTATATGCTCTAGCAGGACCTGTTAATACTTTCAGAAGCGTTGATAAAGTGCGCCTAGAAGACGTTGTGGGTGATCCTGAAAACGATGTTGACGCAGAATTTACCAAAGATGATGAAAAGCGCGGTGAGTGATAGCAATAATCGCTATTTCTTGTGCGCCATCCCTCACTTGATACACTAGTCTGTATTGTGACTGTGTTAGCGTGATTTTATAGGATTGAGTGCGTTCATCTAGCCTATCAGCCCCTCTTTTAGGCATTGATAAGCGCGCTTTTAATTGATGTTTAAATTGGCGTTGGACAAAGGCTTCACATTGCAGCCATTCTTCTAGGGCTTCTTTTTTAAATATTAATTTATAAATGTCCAATGTTGATCTCACTCTCAGGTTGACTGTGTCGCTGAGCTACTAACCTAAGTAGTTGCATATTTTCTAACTGATCCGTCATCTTTTCAAATAATGCCTCTGGCACACAATAAAACTCCGGTTTATTTCTGTTTAATACCGCTACGGGAAAGCCCTCACCTTGTTGAATAACGGCTCTAGGGTTCTTTTTTAGCTCTGAGATACTCGTTGAGCTTTGTACCAAAATCGGTCTAATCGCTTTCATGAGCGGCCTTGGTTTGTGATTGGTGGATTAATACTAGTTGCGAAAGTCTATCTTGGGAATATGCTGACGGTAAAACTGGCCTACCCATAACGTAATAAAGTGTGTCGGTTGTGTCAGGTACGTAGAGTTTATGTAAGGTCTATTGGGTTTGTGGAAGTGGTCGAGTAGAGCAGCTTTGTATTCGATAGCCAATAGACGGCATTAGTTAGCATACAGCCTTTTTATTCCCTATGATTTTTAAGACCACTTAACAGGTCTCGAAAATCATAGGGAAAAAATTAAATACGTGACTCCTATCCTTTATCCTTAGATTTCTGTGCAATAAGCATTGTTTTGACGGTTTAATAAACAAAAAATGAAGAGATTGCATTTTTTTAATATTTTGTTTAGTTAAAGCATTGACTTATCAACTGGGTCGAGTAGAATGCGACTCCTCGTTGTGGAGAGGTGGGTGAGTGGCTGAAACCAGTTCCCTGCTAAGGAACCGTACGTTAATTCGTACCGAGGGTTCGAATCCCTCCCTCTCCGCCATTTGTTTAAATGGTTGAAGAGTACAACGAACAAGTTTTAGTGCGCGTGCGTAGCTCAGCTGGATAGAGTACCTGGCTACGAACCAGGCGGTCGGAGGTTCGAATCCTTCCGCACGCGCCAACTATAAACGAACCACCCTTTTGGGTGGTTTTTTTATGTCTGCGATTTCACGCCAACGCGCACCCAAATTACATGTACCTTCGATTTGTCACCTCGTCCTAATCTATAAATACATATGTTCATCTTGGTGTGATTATTGCAAATAATCCGTGAAGGAAGATCAATGACGTCATTTTGTCGAAAAAATGACTCTTTGTTGACGGCGTAATCGCAAGGACAGTGATGGTGTTTAGTTCGGTTAATACATTGAAAAACATAGTGTTGTTGGGTTTATGCCTATCGACGCTGTGTTTCAGTGTGTCTGACGTGCACGGTGAGGAAGTGTCAGAATTACCGCTTCAAGAGTCACAAAAAGCCGAGTTTTTAGAGGCGTTATACCGATTAAACGATAAATACAAAACCATCACACAAGATATTCCCATAGCGCCGTTGCTAAAAGATCCGAGTAAACGATTTAAAGACGGCGAAGAGCTTATTTTTGCAATCATTATCGATAATCTGAAGCTCGGAGAGTTATTCTCATATAAATACCAAAACGGATTACGGTTGGGATTAAACGAATTTCAGACCGCTTTGGATTTTGCTATTGAGGTCAATGCCAAACAGACAGAATATACCGGTTGGTTTATAAAAGAAGCGAATTTATTTTCACTCAGCATCAATCGACCCGAAGACGGTAGCGCTGAAAGTGTTACTGTAGAAATCAACGGGGTGCAATCAGAGCTACAACAAGATGATTACCAAATCGAGTTTGATGATATTTATATTAATGGTGAATTATTAGCACAGTGGTTTGGATTAACACTTGAGTATGACTTTATTAACTTAAAGTGTATTTTAACTGCCAGTTCACCGCTGCCAGTACAGTTACGTTACGCCAGAAAAAATAACAAAATCAATAAAGGATATGGTCGTCAGGCTGCGCAATTTACGCCCAAAGACGCCGATTATCAGTTACTGTCCCCACAAACCATGGACGTGGTACTCAATGCGAGCCATGGCAATAGTACTACTTCGTTTGGTTATTCCGCTTTAGGAGCGCGTGATCTTGCGTTTATGCGTAGTGAGTTTTTTTTAAGAGGGTCTAATCAATCCGGTTTGGAGAGTGCGTCACTTAATTTTTCGAGAAAAGCTCTCAATGGTTCGATACTTAATACAGGGATCACTGAAATCGAATTTGGTGATGTGCAATCAGTCCGTGGAGGGTTGAGTTCGACAGGTGGCCTATCTAGAGGTATTGCATTTACAAACCGCTCGAACAATTCAGAGCAAGATATCGATGTCACAACATTACAAGGACCAATACAAACGGACTGGGATGTTGAGCTATACCGCAATGGGATCTTAATCGAACGACAGATTGCCGTGGATACTGGGCGATATGAGTTTAAAGATATCCCACTATTTTATGGAAAAAACACGTTTGAGTTGAAATTTTATGGACCACAAGGGCAGGTGGATTCAAAGATTATAGAAAGAATAGTGACCCAAACGTTGCAATCTAAAAAAGGACTGTTTGGATTATCGTTAACCGATTTAGATAACAGTATGCTTAATATCGATAAGCTTGATACTGATATTAAAAATGGGTCATTACTAAGTAGTTATTACGAAAAAAGTCTCACCCCTTCATTAGCGATTCGTGCCGGGTATGAAAATCGTTTTGGTGGCGATACGGACTTACAGTTATTTAATGTTGGGTTAAATACCCAATGGTTGAATCAATTACTCATGGGGTTGAGCTTTACAGGAACTGATGCGGGACAAAAATCGGTTAATGCTTCATTGAGAACCAGTTTCAAAAAACACGCACTATCTGCGAGTGTCTCACATTCTCAAGCTGAGTTCATAGATGAAAATGATATTCAACAAACCAATTCAGCTAGCAATTTACTCCTATCGGCCAGTGGTGGCTTTCCATTGATTGGTGATATAAATCTCAATTATCAAAATGACTTTACGATTAATAGCAATGTTAATGACATTATTACTAAACGGCTAAGCAGTCGGTTTGGTAGTCGACTATATGGAACTAACGTAAATTTGGGCGTGATTGTTAATCGCGTTGATGATGATACACAACCATTTAATGATGACGAATTTGGCGATGATAGCTCAAATTATGTATCTGGTAGCTTAAACGTATCACGCAAAATTGGCCAAGTAGACGTGAATATGCAATCGCAGTTTGATTTTGATACGTGGAATGTTGAACAGCTCTCCGCTCAGCTCAATTACAATATCACTAACAATATCAAATCGCGTTTGACTTTATCACGTAATTTGGAAAACAAGACGGGACAAACCTCTTTAAACATCAATTGGCGACATGATAGCTTTTCATTATCTTCATATTTTAACTACTCCGATATTTTGGGATGGAATTCTAGTATGAATATCCGTTTTGGGATGGGATTGGTTGATGATGCTAAAACCATGGTAATGAATCGACGCAGTTTGACAAGTGCTGGTACTGTAGTTGCCCTCGTTTTTTTAGATAATAACCTCAATGGCGTGTTTGATGAAAATGACGAACCGCTACCTAATGTAAAAGTCTCTGCGCCTCAAGCGACACGTCGGGCGGTAACCAACGAGGATGGTGTGGCTGGTATTACTGGTATTCGTGACAGCGTGGTCACAGATATTATTGTTCACCGAGATACTTTACCGGATCCATTTATGATGCAACTTGAAAAAGGGTTTGCGGTACGTGGTCGAAGTGGCTTTATTAATGAAGTTTCAATACCGGTCACTATGTCGAGTGAAATCGAAGGCAATGTTTTTTTCACTGACGCATATGATAACCAACGTCAGCTTGCATACGTAACCCTTAATTTAATTAATAGCGATGGTGAGTTAGTACAAAGCATTTCGAGTGAATATGACGGATATTATTTGTTCTTAGATATTTTACCTGGTGATTACCACATAGAAGTAGACGATGAGTATTTACGTGCTAGAGATGCAAAACCTGTTCAGGATATTCCAATCACACTCAGCGCAAAAGGTGATTTGATCAGTGGTGTCGATTTTATGCTTAATGCCAAACAATACGATGCACAGTACGCAGTCACACTAGGTCAGTTTAATACACCTGATATCATGCAAACTTACTGGCAAATATTATTACGTTCGACAAGTGATGAATCTAAAGCAATGTTAAATGAGCCCTTTTTTTTCAATGATGATGATCCGCAGCAAGGTGATTATTTAGGTGTGGGGTTGTACCAAAACAAACAATACGCGTTTGAGCAATGTAATGCGCTTGAACAACAAGGAATAGCGTGTGAAATAATCACACACAAAGTTGAAATACCATGAGGAAGAAAACGATGAACACTCATATTTTTAATGCTGGGCAACGTCGGTTGTTGGCGTTGATGTTACTCATGTTGACGATGTCAGGATGCGAATCAACACCTAAACCGGCTGAAGGTGGGTTAAACCTTGCACTTAAACAACAGATTATGAAAGAACAGCTTGAATCGCATATAGCTGATTATGAAGCTGCTCGCCCTGCGATTGAGCGATTAGTGGCCCTTGAATCAGATCTAAGAACACTGGTGACCCAGATTGCAAGATTTCAAGATGATGATGGCGTACAAGTAGCGAAAGCTGAAATTAAACCAGTAACAGATGTTAAACCATTAGATGAAAGCGAAGTCATTGAGCCTGTCGTGGTTGATAATACTGTGGAGTTAAATAGTGTGGCGTCAGATACCAGTATTGTTGCTGAATCAGATATGAGCGAAGAGCTGGTACCCGCTGTTACTCCCACTATAAATACTCCCAGTACGAATGCTATAACAGAACCGAACTCACCAGAAACTATCGTCGCTAAGGTCGTACCTCCCATAAAACCAATCAATCAGGTAAAAGTACAAACTGTAGGTTTACAAGCGGCTGCAGCAGGAAGTCCAGTGGCTAATGCTTTTAAATCTTCAACAGTATCTGAACAAAATACTGCACGCTCACAAGATATAGGTGGCGAACAAACGCAGCTCATCGCAAAAGATATTATTGAACGAGCATATCAAGAGTGTAGACCCACAGAAGTCGCACCTGATAAAAGTGTATATGGCGTAAATGTTTCATCGTTTAAGCAAGAGAGCTTTTTGACTAAAGCGTGGGATGATGTAGCGAAAAAATACCCATTTATCTGTAATAAGGGGGCAGTGGTAAAACAAGTCGCCGTTCAAAATCAGGTGTTTTATAGCTTACGAGTTGGTCCTTACGATACCAAGTTAGGTGCTAAAGCATTTTGCCAACAAGTGCGCCAAAATAAACAATACTGCAGAGTAACGGATTTTAGTGGTGAAGCATTATAAATATAGGAGGGGATAACGTGGGTCTCTATCGTGATGTATTTGCAGTAAGCCTTCTACTGGTAAACTTGTCGGTTGCAGATGGGCAAGAAATAGAACTAATACAACCATTAAGCATGGGGAATATTGTCATCGCCAATAATAATACACCTGGATTTATTAATATTAATCAGTACGGACAAGTTAGCTCGTCGAATAATATTCATATTATCTCGGTAGGTGAGGTAGGCGTGATGGAATTGACTGACTTTTATCAACATGTCGAATTACATATCACACCGCATATCTTACAAGGACAATCGTTTGCTGAAAAATATTCGAGTGAAGTTTTCACGCTAGAACAAATTCACGTCACTCAGCGGATATATACAGAGAGCGATGGGAGCGCGGTGGTCCCATTTGGCGGTAAGCTGACGACATCAGGTTCTGGTGTGAATCACTTTGTTGACACTACCTACACACACCAACTCAAGTTAACTGTTAGTTATTAATTTATAAACATTAAATAAGAATATTGATACAGAAATTTTAATCAAGGAAGAAACACCATGAAATTACCTTTACTATTGAAACAAAGCACGTGTGCGTTATTGGCGATGTTCGTATTCAGTGATACGGCATTAGCAAACTTGTTGATCTCGCCTACTCGCGTAGCGTTTAGTGACAGAGAGCGTGTGCAATCTATCACTTTAATCAACTCAGGTAACGAAACTAAAAGTTACCGTATGGGTTGGGAAGAGAAGCGCGTAGATGAGAATGGCAACTACGTGATGCTAACTGATGAAGAAAAGCAAAGTTTTCCAATTGCCAGCCCATACCTGCGTTTCACCCCTCGTCAAGTCACTTTAGGGCCCGGAGAGCGTCAAGTCGTAAAAGTATTGGCGCGAAGAAAAGCCAATATGCCTGAACAAGAATATCGTTCACATCTATTGTTTACCGCACTCCCTATAGATCGCAGCAATGATAACCGCTCACCAAGTAAAGGTATGTTGATGAAGTTGAATTTATTGATGAGCTATTCTGTTCCAGTGCTACTACGTAATGGAGAAGCAAGTATCGAAACGCAGATAGAGGAAGTGGTGATCAATCCAGTACCAGAAAAGCCCAATATGCGTCAGTTACTAGTGAAACTATCTCAAAAAGGTAATATTAGTAGTACTGGAAGCCTAAATGCTTATTACATACCTTTTGGAAGTAATAACTCGATCAATGTTGGTACATTAAATGATTTTAGTTTTTATAATGATAGTCCAACACAAACAAAAGAATTGATTTGGCACACGCCCATTCCAGAGAATAGCAAGGGTAGTTTAACAGTCGTTTTCGAGGGCAAAAAAGAATTCAGTGGGCAAGTATTAGCTCAAAAAGAAGTGACACTTCAATAGTATTTTTTATTGTTAATAAAGGGCGTTTTTAATTAATTATGGATTTTTTGAAAAAAATGTTTTAGTAAATTTGCATCTCGTCGATAAGTTGTTGTAGGCAGAATAAAACCTCACTATTTGGCGAGATGACAAACTAAACAAAGTGGTCTCGACAGTACTGATTTCACGCTAATGGTGGCGTCAATGATGTAATGGACAAGTTTAAAATATACGGAGATTTCCATGTTAAAACGTAATAAAATTATGTTCGCTTTATTGGCGACAACAACCCTTATTAGCGCGCCAACATTTGCTGAAGAGTCAATTAACGGTACAGCGAGTGTCACAGTTCAAAATGCTTTTGATTTAGTTGAAACGACACAGCTTAGTTTTGGTGTTGTAACAGCAGTCAAAGCGTCAGCTGATCCAGTTACTACTTCGGGTAGTGAAACTTATAACCCAACAATTACCATTAATCCAGACGGTACAACTGATTCAGCTGATGGTGATGCAAATTTAGGTACATTGAACCAAATTACTGCGGGAACGCCAGCTACATTTGATGTTAGTAATGTAGCTAGTTTTACAGGTATGAAAATCACCTTACCCACAACCGCTGTATCGTTAAAAGCCAGTAATGGCAATACTGCAGCGGGAGAATTTTCTTTAAGTGCTTTTACATTAAGAGAAGTGGGTAAAACTGCTAATGTGACTTTGACTTCTGGCGTAGGGACCATTACTTCTGACGAAAATGGCGTCATTAGCTTTAATGTTGGTGGTCAATTAGCGATTTCTGGTAAAGATAAAGAATATACTGATGGTATATACTCAGGTACTTACGCTGTAAAAGTAGATTACTAGACTCGTAGTATCCTAATTATACGAAAACGGCGCTCAACTAGAGCGCCGTTTTTGTGTCCCATTCCCCAAGATCCAGCTTTAACCCAACAATATTACCCAACAAACTCGCATTCCACAAAATATCGTCTAATATTTACCTAATTAAAGTGATTATTTATGCACAATTTCCGCATAATAGTAAATTGGTCTTACCATTTATGTGTTTTATCTATAGAAATATCTAATAATCTCTATCTGTTTGTTTTATAGTGTTTTTTATTTTTAAGTTGTGATTTTTTACACCTTGATAACAATTCTTCAGCGAATGTAAACTCATCAAAAAGTAGCAAATTGGTAAAAAAACATTGTGTTTTTATTCATAGATTGGTACAAAGTACGCACCAAAATAATGTGGAGTGTATTATGAATACACCATCTATATCTGAACAGTTGCTTGAGGCTGGCTCACTTTTAGTGGTCGGTATGTCTAGCGTGTTTATTTTTTTAAGTGTGTTGATTGTCAGTGTGAAACTCATTGCCAAGTTTGTTGAGGCCTTTCCTGAGCCTGCTGCAACCACTTATGCGACGCCGCGTCGAGCGCCTGCCGCGTCAGCAAATCATTCAGCAAATCATGCTGTCACCAATCAACAAGATGTGATTACTGCAATCACTCACGCTGTGTCTGCCTATCGGCAGGGCAATCAGCCACCATCTAAGTAGGAACCACTATCATGACTAAACCATTAGCGTTAACTGAGCTAGTCTTACGTGATGCCCATCAGTCTTTGTTAGCTACGCGTATGCGTATCGACGATATGTTACCGATTGCCGCTGAGCTAGATAAAGTAGGATACTGGTCCGTAGAATCTTGGGGTGGGGCAACTTTTGATAGTTGTATTCGTTATTTAGGTGAAGATCCGTGGGATCGCATCCGTCAGTTAAAAGCTGCCATGCCTAATACCAAGCATCAAATGTTGTTACGTGGCCAAAATCTATTAGGCTACCGTCATTATGCAGATGATGTTGTGGCAAAATTCGTTGAACGTGCACACACCAATGGTGTCGACGTATTCCGTATTTTTGATGCGATGAACGATGTACGTAATTTAGAAACCGCGATTAATTCTGCGATTGAAGTCGGTGCACATGCACAAGGTACGATTTCTTATACAGTTAGCCCTGTTCATAACCTAGGATTGTGGTTAGACATGGCTAAACGCCTTGAAGATATGGGGGTTCACTCAATCTGCATCAAAGATATGGCGGGCTTATTAAAGCCGTATGATTGTAAAGAGCTGATCACCGAATTAAAGAAAACCGTCAATGTGCCTATTGCGATGCAATGTCACGCAACAACTGGTTTATCGACTGCAACCTATCAAATGGCAGTCGATGCTGGCATTGATATGTTAGATACTGCGATTTCTAGTATGAGTATGACTTATGGTCACACTGCTACTGAAACTATGGTTTCAATCGTTGAAGGTACCGATCGCGATACCGGCATAGATTTAGAAGGTCTAGAGCCGATTGCTTCTTATTTTAGAGAAGTACGTAAAAAATACTCAGCGTTTGAAGGTGCCTTAAAAGGTGTCGATGCGCGTATCTTAACTGCGCAAGTTCCTGGTGGCATGTTGACTAACATGGAAAGCCAATTACGCGAGCAAAACGCAGCCGATAAAATGGATGAAGTGCTTAAAGAGATCCCTCGCGTACGCGAAGATCTTGGTTTTATCCCATTAGTCACGCCGACTTCTCAAATTGTGGGTACTCAGGCGGTCATCAATGTTTTGACTGGCGAACGTTATAAGTCCATCACCAAAGAAACTGCTGGTGTCTTAAAAGGCGAATACGGCGCGACTGCTGCGCCAGTTAATGCCGAGTTACAAGCCAAAGTACTTGGCGATGATAAACCTATTACTTGTCGTCCTGCTGATGTATTAGCGCCTGAACTTGCTGTATTAGAAGCAGAATTAGACGAACTCGTCGCTGCTGAAAATGCCACGTTAGCGGAACAAAAAGTCGATGATGTATTAACGTACGCGTTATTCCCACAAGTTGGTTTCAAATTCATTAAAAATCGCACCAATCCAGACGCATTTGAGCCAGCACCTGTTGCACCGGTTGAAACGCCAGCAGGCACAGTTCAAGCAGCCACCGGTGAAGAACATTACAGTGTCCGTGTGAATGGTACTGAGTATGCGGTTACTGTCGCACCAGATGGTCAATTAACTGATGCACAACCCGTTAACGCTACGGCAATTGATGCCGGTGGTGTGGCTACAAGTGCAGCGCCTGCTGCAAGCAGTGGTGCGAGCGAATCTATCAATGCGCCGCTTTCTGGTAACATCTTTAAGTTACTAGTGCGTGTGGGTGACCAAGTTAATGACGGTGATGTTGTCATGATCATGGAAGCGATGAAGATGGAAACCGAAGTACGCTCTCAATACAGCGGTGTGATCAGCGCTATTGAAGTGGGTGAAGGGGATGCCGTGCAAGCAGGTCAAGCCCTCATTACTCTAGGATAACATCATGGAAAAACTGCAAATCTTATGGCAATCAACTGCCATACCTCATTTTGAAATGGGGCAAATAATCATGATGTTGGTAGGCTTTGGTCTACTGTATTTAGCTATTGTTAAAAAGTTTGAGCCATTATTGCTTTTACCAATTGGCTTTGGTGCATTGTTAACTAACATTCCATTAGCTGGCTTTAGCGAAGTCGGCGGCTTGTTGCATTACATCTACTATGTTGGGGTTGATACTGGGATATTTCCGTTATTGATCTTCATGGGGGTAGGCGCAATGACCGATTTTGGCGCACTGATTGCTAACCCTCGTACCTTGTTATTGGGTGCTGCTGCGCAATTTGGTATTTTTGCTACGTTGTTTGGTGCGATTGCGTTAAATGCCGTACCGGGCTTTGAGTTTAGTTTACAAGACGCGGCTGCGATTGCGATTATCGGCGGGGCAGATGGCCCGACTGCGATTTTCTTAGCATCTAAGCTAGCACCTGAGCTGTTAGGGGCGATAGCTGTTGCTGCTTATTCATATATGGCGCTAGTACCGATTATCCAGCCACCGATTATGAAAGCATTGACGACGCCTGAAGAGCGCGAAATCAAAATGAACCAATTACGTGTCGTCTCTAAACGTGAAAAAATCATTTTTCCATTAGCGGTATTGTTTTTGACTATTTTGGTATTGCCAAGTGCAACGCCATTAGTCGGTATGTTCTGCTTAGGTAACTTGATGAAAGAATCAGGTGTGGTCGACCGTTTGAGTAACACTGCTCAAAACGAACTGATTAATATCGTCACGATCTTCTTAGGCTTAGCCGTCGGCTCTAAACTATCTTCAGAAGCGTTTTTAACCGTTGAAACTTTAGGTATCTTAGGTTTAGGCGCCGTAGCGTTCTCAATTGGTACCGCTGCTGGTGTAATCATGGCTAAAATCTTAGGTAAGTTCAGTAAAGAACCTATCAACCCATTAATTGGTGCGGCAGGGGTCTCAGCAGTCCCTATGGCTGCGCGAGTGGTCAATAAGGTTGGTCTTGAAGCTAATCCGCATAACTTCTTGTTAATGCACGCTATGGGTCCAAACGTGGCGGGTGTACTTGGATCGGCTGTTGCTGCGGGTATCTTACTGGCGTTAGTTGGTTAAACCCTTCTATTACTCTAATAAACACCTGACGAAATTTTGTTAGGTGTTTATTGTTACAACGTCATTCCGCTCAGTAATGAAGTATTATCACAACTTCAACATCGAGTTATGCGCATGTATTAGCTTTTGTGCACTTGGATGCTCAGGGGCGGTAAAGAGTGTTTGGGTGAGGTTACTCTCAACAATCTGACCATTACTCATCACAATAGTGCGATCTGCCATGTGTCTGACGATGCCCAAGTTGTGTGAAATAAAGATAAACGCCAAACCCAGTTCAGCTTGGAGCTTGAGTAATAGATTTACGGTCTGTGAGCGTACAGATGGATCTAAGGCGGCAAAAGGCTCATCGGCGACTATCACTTGTGGATCAAGGATCAACGCTCTAGCCAACGCTACACGCTGCTGCTGGCCATCCGAGAGCATGTGTTTATAAAAATAATAATAATCAGGCATCAACCCCACCAAAGATAATGTTTGCATCACCTTTTCTAAGCGCATCGCAGGGCTCAACTGGGTGTTTAAGCGCAGTGGCTCATCCAGCATCGAACCAATTGAAATACCAGGATTTAATGATTCGGCAGAATGACGAAACACCATACGGATATTATTAGCACGGGCTTTAGATTGATGTGTACCTATCGGTTGGCCATTGAGGAGTATCTCACCTGAGGTAGGTTTGACCGCCCCGGCAATGAGTTTAGCCAATAGGGATTTACCTGAGTCATTACTACCGATAATCGCTAGCGTCTCACTTTCGTGTACATGTAAGTCAACTGGACCTAATACAAACTCAGACCGAGGACTCAAAAACTCCCAACGTTTAGGTGGGTTATAGGTCAGTTGTTGAATACTTAATAACGGCGTCATACTGACTCCACATGCATGGGGTAATGGCAACGATAGGTGTGTTGGTTTATCGAGCGCTCGATTGGCATTTGCACACATTCTTTGGCAGCACGAGGGCAACGAGGGCCTAAGCGACAGCCAATAGGTAAATGCTGTAGGGTTGGGATGGTGCCATCCAGTGCCACTAACATCGATTTAGGTTTCAAGTCAGGGCTAAAGCTGGGCGCACTATCCATTAATGCTTTAGTGTAAGGGTGTAATGGACGGCGGCGCATTGCTTTCATTTTTCCCGATTCGACTGTTTGCCCACAATATAAAACCGTCATTGAATGTGCCATAGCAGAAATCGCCAATAAATCGTGACTCACAAACAAAATGCTCAAGTTGCGGGTTTTGTTTAATCGGGTAAACAACGCGAGGATTTGTTTCTTGGTATTGGTCTCCATCCCTCGTGTGGGATCATCTGCAATTAATAATGTTGGCTGCGAGACTAATGCCATCGCAATCATAAATTTTTGGCAAATATCAGCTGAGAGCTCATGCGGATATTTATTAATACAGGCTTCGATGTTTTGAATACCGACTTTGTGCAGTATTTTATGGGAAATACTCAGCCTTGACGCGTATCGTTGCCAAGAGTAACGACCTTCAATAAACTCACTGGGTACGCTTTCTAGCATTTGGTCTTTTAGTTTCGCCGAAGGATCAAGTGCTGCCATAGGATCTTGGAATATCACCGCAATGTCACGTCGCATAATGGCTTGTCGTTGCGCGCGGGTCATTTTGACTAGGTTTTGGCCTCGCCATGTTAAGCGATCCGCTGTGACTATCCATTGTGGCGGTAGGGCGCCTGAGATGGCGCGAACAATCAAGCTCTTGCCTGAGCCAGACTCGCCAACCAAAGCGCGAATTTCATTTTCTTGGATGGTCAAGCTGACCTTATCCAATGCCTTAATCAATACCCCATTACTTTCAATTTCTAGGGTGAGATTTTTGATATCCAAAATAATCATCAGTGCGTCAACCTGTTGCGTAATGCTGAGCGCAATCCATCACCGACAATATTAATCGAAAGCACCATTAAAAATATTGATAACCCAGGTAATAATATGTTCCAAGGTGCGATGTACACTGTAGATAAACCATCAGCTATCATCACGCCAAGTTCTGGCATTAATGTTTGCGCACCAAGGTTTAAAAATCCAAGCGCGGATATATCCAAGATTGCCACTGAGATTGCTAGTGTCCCTTGTACAATTAACAGCTCAACCATATTCGGTAGGATGTTGAATAAAAACACTTGGGTTAAATTCGCCCCATCTAATCGTGCGGTTTTGATGTAATCTTTATTCATTTCTTCGCGAACAAAATCGCGTGTCATATGCACAAACCGCGGCACTAATGCCAAACCAATCGCTAGCATGGCATTGGTTAACCCGGTACCCAAAATTGCCACAATAATAATCGCAATTAACAATGTCGGTGTCAGCATTAAAATATCTAACACATGATTGATAAAGCTTGAGCGTAACCCCTTTGACATGCCTGCTACAACACCCATTGCAACACCTAAGCTCAGAGCGATAAATACGGTTGCAATACTGGAAAAAAGCGTCACTTGTGTACCATAAAATAATCGCGTAAGCATATCTCGACCGAGCGCATCGGTACCCAATATATGTAAAATACTTCCATTGTCATTCCAAGCAGGTGGGATCAACAGGGCATTGGTATGTTGCGTGGTTGGCGCGTAAGGGCTGAGCAAAGGGCCAGCAATCGCCACCACAATAAACACGGTTAGTATCACTAACCCAAATACTGCGACATGGCGCTGTTTGAATTCGCGCCACGTTGCGCCTAGTGGCGTCGGGTGGAGTTCTTCTTCGTACAAATTAGCGTCGAGCATAAGCAAACCTATCTCGGGTGGGATCAATCAATTGACTGATACATTCTAAACTCATGGTAATAATCACGACCACCACCGACACTAATAGCATACCGGTGCGGATTGCGGGGTAATCGCGCTCATAAATTGCTTGGATTAACCAATCGCCTATACCTGGCCAAGAAAAAATAGTTTCTACTATCATGACATTAGTGACTAATGTTGAAATTTGTACTGCGAGGATCGGCAATACCGGCAACAATGCATTGCGCAGCACATGGCGAAAGAATATCGTGGTTGCAGGTAACCCGCGCGTTTGCGCAGATTTAATATATTGAGCCTGGTATACATCAGCTACAGCTCGTCTTGTGGTGCGTAAGAATACCGCAAATGCGATAAATGCGACCGATAAAGTCGGCAAAATTAGATGTTGTAACGCATTGTTAAATGCAAAGCGCTTGTTTTCAATATCGGATACCAAAATATCCACTAAGATAAACCCACTGTAGTGAGGCACATTAAACAACAAACTTAAGCGCCCAGACATAGGTAACCATTGTGCTTGTAAGCTGATCAATAGAATCAGTAATAATGCTAGCCAAAATACAGGGAATGAATACATGATCATGCTAGAAGACATGAAGATGTTATCGATTTTTTTGTGGTAATTCATACCAGCCAAAAATCCTAATGGGATGCCAAATAATAACGCGACCGTTACCGCATACACGCTTAATTCTAATGTTGCCGGCAACAAGCGCATAATATCTTGATATAAGGGTTTACCTGTAGCAAAACTGACGCCCCATTCACCTGCGAGTAATGCTTGCACGTAGTACCAAAACTGCATGAAAATATTGGTTTGTTGACTCGTCAGCATTAAGATGGGCTGGCTTGGTAAAATATCGGTTCCCAGCAAATTAGTAAGCGGATCACCTGGAAAAAAATACGCCAACCCAAACGATAACATCACCAGTATTAGTAAAGTTAAAAACGTTAGATTGAAATAGCGGATTAACGTCGTGATCATGGTCGCTGTACCTCAGGCAAGGTTTTGATGACACCTTCAAAGCGGATACTACCATAAGGATTGATCGTCAAACCTTGTAACGCTGCATTTTTCACTTGATAACGATTAGCATGGGCGATGGGCAATAACGGCATTTCTTGGGCGATCATATTGTTTGCTTTGGCATACAAAATAGCACGTTTATCTTCGTCAGATATTTTAATCGCGGAGTTAACGAGTGCATCAAATTCAGGGTTACACCACATCGCTCGATTGGTGCCTGATGGAATGGCGTCACAGCTCAGCAATGGGCGATAGAAGTTATCGGGATCGCCATTGTCAGCTGACCAGCCGATCAGCACACTATCATGTTCGCCTTGGCTAAGTTTGTCACGGAAGGTGTTCCAATCATAAGTCACAATCGTGGCATCAATATCGACTGCAGCAAGATAGCTTTTGATTAACTGCGCCATACGTTCGGCATCGGGGTTATATGCGCGCACCACTGGCATAGCCCAAATAGTCATTCTAAACCCTTTCGGGATCCCTGCCTTATCTAACAGTTCACGGGCTCGCATTGGGTTGTAATTAATTTCTTTGATGTCAGTGTTGTATGCCCATGACGATGGTGGGATCAGTGAGCGCGCACGGGAAGCTGAATTGAAATACACTGCATCGAGAATGGAGTTTTTATCAATTGCCAAGGCTAATCCACGGCGTACATCGGCTCGATCAAACGGCGCTTTGGCAGTATTAAATGCCCAAAATCCAACATTGAGACCTGGCGCTTCTTGCACCACAATATTGG
Organism: Glaciecola sp.; assembly: GCA_029246415.1. Classification (GTDB taxonomy): domain Bacteria; phylum Pseudomonadota; class Gammaproteobacteria; order Enterobacterales; family Alteromonadaceae; genus Opacimonas. Next base: position 41,728 of record JAQWNF010000024.1, on the reverse strand, counting down.
GATCTGCTTGCATAATTGTGATTTCAGCTTGAGAAGGATAAGCAATACTGTCACATTCGCCCGTGCGTAGTTTCGCAAAGCGAATTGAGCTTGAAGGAGTAATGTCATAAATCAGTTGATCGGCCAAATCCACATCTTTCCAATATTCTAAATGCGGTAGCAAACGGATAAATTGGTTTTTACGATATTCGTCAAATCTGAACGGGCCGGTACCTATAGGGTAAAAATCAATGTTTTCAGGTTGTTGATTGACCAGTAAATATTCGCCATATTGCTGGGATAAAATCACCGCAAAATCCGTCGCTAAGTTAGCTAAGAATGAAGAATCACGTTCAAATAACTTAATTTCAATGCGGTAGCCATTGATGCGGTCAATGCTGGCGATAGTTTTGGATAAATTAAGGCTGGAAAAATAGGGATAGGTTGCATTATTTACATCGTGATAAGGATGAGCGTCATCTAACCAACGTTGAAAACTGAAAATAACATCATCAGCGTTAAAATTACGCGTAGGCGTAAAATAATTCGTGTTGTGAAATTTTACATTACGGCGTAGCTGAAAGGTATAGGTTAGGCCATCATCAGAAACGAGCCAGCTGCTAGCTAATCCAGGTTGAATGCGTCCCGTATTAGGGTCAAATTCTAATAAACGACTATAGATTTGATGGGCACTGACATCTGCGGTTGTCGAAGATGTGTCGAGTTGAGGATTAAAATAACTTGGATTACTCTCAGAGCAATAAATAACACCTGCAGGGGCTTTGCCAGATATACTCGAGTCGATTTTTGCATCGGTGCATCCACCTAGGCTAAGCATTAGCAGTGCTGATAGCAGCAAAGCTAAAGGTGGATAAACACTGGTAAGCCGATCAAGCAATACGCTCATGAATGACTCTCTTGGCCTTCATCTAACAGGCTGTATTTTTTTAAATACCCACGCAGTTGGTGATAGGTTAATGATAACTTTTCAGCGGTTTTCTTTTGGTTGTATTGACTGTCTTTTAAAGCTTGTTTGATCATATCAATTTCAAATGCCTGAGAACGGGCTTTTAAATCTAAAGGGAACACCATTGAAGCGCTATTGTGAGCCGGTTGGCTAGTGGATGTCAACGGCTGATGCATACTATTTGTATCACTGGGCGCAAATTGGGTCGCTGGTAATGGTTCATTGATTTGATTTTCATTAACGCCACCTGAGATCTGTGGAGTCGCGACCTTTATTCGTTGCTGCGGGCGAAATGCTGATTCGAATGGGTCAAGCACTATGTTGTGCACTGGTACGTGGGCATTGTTGTTGCGATACACCGCGCGTTCTACGACATTTTTTAGTTCCCGAACATTACCTGGCCAGGCATATTGCATTAAGGTATCTTGGGCTTTACTACTGAAGCCGCTAAATAACTCCATTTCTAATTCTCGTGCCATGTTGATGGCAAATTGTTCAGCCAAAATCATAATATCTTCAGGGCGTTCGCGTAGAGGCGGGATGGTGATTACGTCAAAGGCCAAACGGTCTAATAAATCCGCTCTAAATTCTCCATTGGCAGCGAGTGTTGGCAGATCTTCGTTGGTGGCAGCGATTAAACGCACATCGACTTTGACGGTTTTAGAGCCACCGACGCGTTCAAATTCTCCGTATTCCACCACGCGAAGGAGTTTTTCTTGGATCATCGCTGAGGTATTGGCTAATTCATCTAAAAATAACGTGCCATTATTCGCGACTTCAAAGCGTCCCTCACGACGTTTACTCGCTCCGGTAAAAGCACCAGCCTCGTAGCCAAATAATTCACTTTCGAGTAAGCTTTCGTTTAACGCTGCGCAATTGAGTTTTTGGTAATGCTGATCCCAACGGGTCGAAAGATAATGTAAACGCGCCGCGATGAGCTCTTTACCTGTACCGCGCTCACCAATCACTAACACGGGTTTATTTAGTGGTGCGATTTGTGATATTTGCTCAAGTACCTCTAAAAACACATTGGCTTGGCCGATCAAATTATCTTGTTTGCGAAAGCGACTCATGGGTAACCTTATGATTTGGTCATTTAGACTAAATATTAGTGTAATTCATTAATGGGTAAAAAGGCGAATAGTTTTTGTTTTTTTATTTATTGACTATTATCAATGGGTTAGCGAATATCGGTGAGTTGGCACGATAGTTGGATGTAATCTATGTAATTCAATTAGGAGTAACTTATGAGTATATTTTCACGTTTTACCGATATTATTAATTCTAATATCAATGCGTTATTAGACAAGGCTGAAGATCCTGAAAAAATGGTTCGCCTAATTATTCAAGAGATGGAAGATACATTGGTTGAGGTACGTTCTGCATCAGCTAAAACTATCGCCACCAAAAAAGACATTCAAATGCAGATTGATAAGTTGCAATTTCAAGCCAATGATTGGTCTGCAAAAGCGGAATTAGCGATCACTAAAGAGCGTGAAGATCTCGCTCGAGCTGCATTGCAAGAACGCAGCAAGTGTAACGATACCGCTGCTGTATTAACTAATGAGTTAGATAATATCGATACGCAATTATCTAAGCTACAATTAGAAACAGGGCAATTGCAAGAGAAATTAGCGGATGCCAAAGCGCGCCAAAAAACAATCTTGTTGCGTCAATCTACGGCAACATCACGTTTGGATGTGAAAAAGACCTTAGATAGCTCTAAGGTAGAAGATGCGATGGGACGATTTGAGCAGTATGAGCGCAAAATCAATGATATTGAAGCGCAAGTCGAGTCTTATGACTTAGGTAAAAAGTCACTCAATGATGAATTTGCTGAGTTACAAGCCGATGATAAAGTCGAAGACGAACTAGCGGCATTAAAAGCGCAATTAGCGAAAAAAGCAAAAACAGCAGAATAAGCGCCTCGGCGCTCTGCTTTAACTAACACATGCACCAACTTAGATATTTAAAGATACAAAGAGGAAAAGATAATGGAAGAATTTTTTATAGTAGCCGTCGGCGTCCCCATGATTTTGTTTATGTTATTTGTGGCACCGACTTGGTTAATTTTACATTATCGAGGTAAACGTCAAATCAATAAGGGCTTGTCCGAGAACGATTTTAAAGATCTACAAATGTTAGCGGATAAAGCGGAGAAAATGTCGGAGCGGATTAACACTCTTGAGACGATCCTTGATTCAGAAGCACCACAATGGAGACAAAAAGTATGAATACTGTAAAAGGTTTATACCGCAACCCAGATGATAAACGCATCGCTGGAGTTTGCTCTGGGATTGCTGATTATTTTGGGATTGAAACTTGGTTGGCGCGCGTATTAACAGTGACTGCGTTTTTCTTATTGGCCGGCCCCTTTGTTATCGTCGCTTATATCGCTTGTTGGTTTATTTTAGACACCCGACCGGATCATATTACGGTAGATACGAGTAACGTGGTCGGTATGGAAGGGAATATCGGCAAAGGCTGGTATCCAAATGCTAAACATAAAATTTCAGTTAAACAAAAAGTATGGCAAAAAGGCCAAGCACCATCAAAAGCATTCCATGAAGTAAAAGCCATTTTTGATGATAGTGAACGCCGTTTACGCGATGTAGAAACCTATGTCACCAGTAAAGCATTTCAATTAGACCGCGAACTGAGCAAGCTGTAACAATTTGTTGGCGGTTTTTTGATCCTACCTAGTCTCGCTGCGTATCTATCACATAACAATTACTGTGAGAAAATACTGATGCGTTTAGAGATTAGTTGTCAAGATAGATTGGGGATTGCGCAAGATGTATTGGAGCTTTTGCGCTCTCATCAAATTGATTTACGCGGCATAGAAATCAATGAATCAGGTAAGATTTACTTGAGTTTTCCAAATATTGATTTTGCCGATTTCCAACAGTTTATGCCTAAAATCAGGCGTATAGATGGGATTGACGATGTCAAAACCACCTTATATATGCCAATAGAGCGCGAACGTAACGAACTGCGCGCCATGATCCAAACTATGCCAGACCCAGTTTTCTCGATAGATACCAAAGGCCGTATTGTTTTATTTAACGACGCCGCCAAATTTAGTGTAGATAACGATGTAGATTTACTCGACCAAGCAGAAATTGAAGAATGGGTGTCTGGTTTCAAGTTTGAAAAATGGCTCGACAGTAAAGAAACACTGGCACAAACGCAAAAAGTCAAATTTGTACAACAAGACTATATTGCTGATATTTTACCTGTTACGGTACCAGATAGTGACGGGCAAGAGATATTGGCAGGTGCTGTCATTATTCTTAAATCAGAATTACGTTTAGGCCAGCAGTTTAATACCTTTCATAAAAAAGAAGCAGAAAGCTTTGATAAGTTTCATGCTAATTCCCTAGCGATGCGCAAGGTGGTTAATGACGCTAGCCGCATGGCCGACCTAGATGGCCCATTATTAATTTTTGGTGAGACAGGTACCGGTAAAGAACTCATCGCGCGTTCATGTCATGAGGCATCAAGTCGAGCGGAGGGGCCGTTTTTATCACTAAATTGCGCTACTATGACTGACGATATCGCGGAGACCGAGCTATTCGGCAGCGCAGCAAATGACTTTGGCAACACTAAAGCTAAACAAGGTTTGTTAGAACAAGCCCAAGGCGGCACTCTATTACTCGATGAAGTTGCTGATATGTCTCCAGAGTTACAAGGCAAACTATTACGTGTTATTGAAGATGCTGAGTTTCGTCGAGTTGGCGATGAGGCAGCCATTGCCGTAGACGTGAGATTTATGTGTACGACTAGCAAAGATCTCGGATTATTAGTCGAGTCTGGGCGTTTTCGTCAAGATCTATACTACCGTTTGAATGTGTTAAGTTTAGTGATTCCTGCATTACGGGAGCGTAAACAAGATATCATGCCGTTAACGGAAGCATTTTTGAAACAACATTGTGTTAAGTTAGGCCGTAATATTGCTAAGTTGAGCAAGTCTTGCGTGGACTATCTAAATACTTATCCGTGGCCGGGTAATGTGCGTCAATTACAAAATGCGTTATATCGTGCGTTGACATTGTTAGAGGGTAATGAAATTACCAAAGAGCATATTCATTTACCGTCATGTGCGACCACAGTGAGCTATATCGACGAAAACTTTGAAGGGACCTTGGACCAAGAAGTGAAGAAGTTTGAAAAAGACTTACTGAAAAAACTCTATCCGTCTTATCCGAGTACGCGGCAATTAGCACGTAAATTAGGATTATCCCATACCGCTATTGCTAACAAACTGCGCGAATATGGGATCAATAAAGCGACAGTTAAAATCTAAAGTCGCTTGATCGGTAACTCGGTCGTGTTTTTGACCTGTTTCATTGCAAATGTCGAGCTGACGTGTTCTACGCAAGGTAGGTGCGTCAGTGTCGATTTCAATAGTTGTTCGTATTCTTCAATACTCTCGACGATGACTTTCAACAAATAATCTTTTTCACCACTCGTCGTGTGGCACTCTACGATAGCATCAATTTCTTGCACGGCTTGTTCAAAATCCGTTAACGAATCGCCATCATGATTTTTAAGGGTGATATAGATAAACACAGACACGCCCAAATTGAGTTTTTTACAATCAAGTAGGGTGACTTTTTGACGGATCAGGCCATCGGCTTCCATTTTTTTAACACGACGCCAACAAGGGGTGTGTGATAGTCCGACTTTTTGGCTTAAATCGGCCATAGAAATGGTCGCATCTTTTTGCATCACTCTCAAAATTTCACGATCAAACTTATCTAATTTCATTACGAGTATTCTATATTATTCTTAGTGTTAGGATATATATCCTAAAATAATGATGAGTGCAATACTTTACTACGCTAAAAAAACACTTCACAAATCGTTTAGCAATCCTTATCCTTAGCATCTCTTGTATCATATCGAATATAACACTCTACATATATCATCAAAATCAAAAGGATAGGTCATGGCACTGTTTCAACATTCGGCATTTGATAATCACGAATATGTCGCATTTCACCAAGATCCCGTTTCGGGTTTGCGTGCCATTATTGCTGTGCATAATACTAACTTAGGTCCGTCATTAGGCGGTTGTAGGATGTATCCTTATGCCACTGACGAAGAGGCAATTACCGATGTACTACGCTTAGCTAAAGGGATGACATACAAAGCAGCGTTGGCCAATTTGCCAATGGGTGGGGGTAAGTCGGTGATCATTGGCAACACTCATACCGATAAATCTCCTGAAAAAATGCGTGCAATGGGTGCATTTGTAGAGTCTTTAGGTGGACGTTACATTGTTGCTGAAGATTCAGGTATTGCGGTCAGTGACGTACATTTAATGGCTGAAAACACCCAGTATGCGGGCGGTTTAAATGCAAAGTTTAACTATGAAGGCGAACCATCTGATGGCAATCCCGCCCCTTCTACTGCCTACGGAACGTTTGTTGGATTAAAAGCGGCCGTTGATTTTGCATTAGGCAAAGATTTAAGTGAGTTAACCGTTGCGATCCAAGGCGTAGGGCAGGTTGGCTATCGTTTGGCACAGCATTTACATAATGCCGGAGCTAAGTTAATCATTGCTGATACATTTGAACCTGCGGTGGCTAGAGCGCAACAAGAATTTGGCGCGCAAGTAGTGGATATAAATGAAATCCATGCAATAGCTTGTGATGTCTTTGCCCCTTGTGCGTTAGGAGCGAGTATAAACCCTGATACCATAGACCAGATCCAAGCCAAGGTGATTGCAGGAGCTGCGAATAATCAATTATTAACTGAAGATCTCGGCCAGTCATTGCATAACAAAGGCATAACCTATGCGCCTGATTATGTGATCAACGCGGCAGGGATTATCGATATTCATCATCAACAAGTCGACAGCACGCCTGAGAAAATGAAAGCGCATATTGAAATGATTGGTTCGACATTGACGCAAATATTTGAGTTAGCTCAGGTACAGCAGCTTGGAACCAATGTGGTTGCTAATCAGTTAGCCGAAGCTAAATTTGCACATAAACCTACATAAACCTTAATTACGCAGATACAAAGCAAAAATAAACTAATATAATCAATAAGAACCCGCGTAAAGCCATTGCAAAAGTCTATATCGATAGGCATAATACGCGCTCTTCAATGGTAAGTCTCTGGTCCTCTCGCAATGATATTTTGTGAACTCGGTCAGACCCGGAAGGGAGCAGCCGTAGCAATTGACTCATGTGCGCGGATGTGGCTGGAGATTTGCCACCCTAATTTCCTCTTATATGCTCATATGTTTTTTAAATTATACTTTTGAATTTCCATGCAGTTTTTTGCATAAAGAGGGTATTTTCTTGCAATTTAAACGCATAAATAATTACATCGAGCCTCGATGCAACGTTGTATTAGTTGCCACTTGCACACTTCATAAGCAAAAAGAACACTCTGTCATCATTTTGTGACAATTTTATGACCATTCTTTCAAAATTCCGCCGCAAATGTCTGATTTGGTGTAAAACCATGGTCTAACACGCTTTTTTTGTTACAAATAATCCTAAAATGTTATAAAAAAAACTGAACTTATCCTTAAAGCTGTAAACGCATAGTTGACCGCACCCTGTACTTGTGATTATCATGCAGGGAGGTGGGACATCTTACCAGATTCCAACCGCTTTTTATAAAAAGTCGTTTAAACGACACAATTTCACTATTTTTAGTAAGTTAATACTATTTTAACATAGTGCCCTAGGGAGACATATAATGTTTGCAAACACGAAATTAGCAAAGTCTATTCAGTTAGCGATTGCGTTTGGTGCCGTTTCTGGCCTAAGCCTTTCAACTGCTGCAGTAGCACAAGAGACAGAAGAAGCTGAAGCTAACGTTGTCGAAAAAATCCAGGTAACTGGTTCACGTATTAAGCGTGCAGATATGGAAGGTGCATTACCTGTTACTGTTATCGATCGCGCAGCGATTGAATTTTCAGGTCAAACTTCTGTAGCTGATTTGTTACGTAATACTTCTTTTAACTCGACTGGTTCTTTCCGTCCACAGTCTGGTTCATCTGCTCAAGGTGTTTCTCAGATCAACTTACGTGGTCTTGGTGCTAGCCGTTCTTTGGTATTGGTTGATGGTCGTCGTTTAGCACGTTCACCTTCTACTGGTGCAACTCAAGATTTGAATGGTATCCCAGCTGCTGCAGTTGAGCGTATCGAAATCCTTACCGACGGTGCATCTGCGGTGTACGGTTCTGATGCAATCGGTGGTGTTGTTAACATCATTACTCGTAAAGATTTTACTGGTGTTGAACTAAAACTAGGCGCAGCTCAAGTTGACGTTGAAGGCGGTGATCGCGAAGAAGGTTCAATCATCTTCGGTGCTTCTGGTGACAAAGGCTCTATGTTAGGTGGTGTTTCTTGGAACAGCCGTGACATTATCTTTGCTCGCGCATTTGATTGGTACACGCCAGGTGGTTCTTTCTACTCACAAAACTTTTCAATCTCAAACAATGCTGATTACTTATCAGATTGGAACATCAACGATCGTTTATCATATAACGCTGACGGTTCACAAATTGATAACAATGATGATGGCGAGCTAACTTCAGCTGATTTGCGTTACAATTCATGGTCCCGTATCCCTGGTGCTTGTGACCAAGGCGAATTCAGCTCCGTGGCTTATGCTCCAGCTGTGGATGGTAACCGTTGTGGATTTAACTTTGCATCTGTTTCTGCTGATGAAGCATCTACTGGTAACGTAGGTTTCTTCCTAAACAGCCGTTATGAAATCAATGATGACTGGTCAATATTCTCTAACATGAATATTTCTAAATCATCTTCATTTGGTCGTTACGCGCCTTCTTTAGCATTTACTACTGTTGATGCTGGAAGTCCTAACAACCCGACTAACCCAGACAGCCCATACTTCTTAGAAGGTTATGCGCCTGCAGCTGTTCCTGTTGATATTTTACATCGTTTTGCAGGTCTTGGTAACCGTGACAATGATGTTGATAACTATTTGTCTGATTTATTAGTTGCTGTTGAAGGTGACATTGATGGTGTATTGGTTGAGTTTGGCGTACGTCGTAACAAATCACGCACTTATGATGTTGGTCGTAACTACGTAGTCATCCCTATTGCTGAGCAATATATGAATGATGGTGATTATTTAGTTGGCGATTTAGATCGCAACTCTGCTGATGTGCTTAACTCAATGAAAGCGACTATTTCACGTATTGGTGATTACAACCAAGACGAAGTATTCGGTTCTGTACAATTTGATTTGTTCGACATGGATGGTGGCACAGCTGTAGCTATCGTTGGTGGCGAATGGCGTGATATCTTCTACAATGACCAATATGATTCATTGTCAGAAGGTGGCGTAATTGGTGGTTCTGCTGGTAACTCTGCTGGTGGTACTCGTCAAGTTAAAGCGGCATATGTTGAAGCTGTTTTCCCAGTTCAAGATAACTTAGAAGTCACTACCGCTGCGCGTTACGACAGCTATAATGATTACGGTTCAGATGTATCTCCTAAAGTTTCTGTGCGTTATAACCCAACTGATGAGCTAGTACTTCGTGCTTCTTACGGTGAAGGTTTCCGTGCGCCATCTTTGGATATCTTAACGCAAAAAGAATCTTTCTCTGCTGACTCAGTTCGTGATCCACAACACTGTTTAGCGATTGGTTCTGCTGCAACATGTTCAGACCAGATTGATGCATATGTTATTGCTAACCCATTCCTAGAGTCAGAAACGTCTACTCAATACGCGCTTGGTATGGCTTATGAAGCAGCTGAGTGGATTGATTTCTCACTTGATTATTTCAATATCGAAATCGATAACCGTATTAAAGCGTTCAGTTCTGGTGAACTTATTGCGTTACAAAATACTAACCAAGCTTTACCAGCTGGTATGGAAGTTGTACGTAATCAATTTGGTGAAATTGACCGCGTTGTACGTGGTTTCGGTAACCAAGGTACGCTTGAAACTTCTGGTCTTGATTTGAACTTAAACACACGTTTTGATTTCAATGAAATGGGTGCATTACGTTCTAACTTATCAATGTCTTATACTGAAAAGTATGACGTAGATGGTGCTGATCAATTAGATTTCTCTGCATTCCCTGCGTATCGTGGTGTATTATCGAATGTTTATTCAATCGGTGATTTTGACCTAGCATGGAACATGAACATCATTGGTGATACAGCCCGTTTATCTGGTGCAGAGTATCTTCCAGTTTCTACTTGGATCACGAATGACGTAAACGTTTCTTACAATGCTCCTTGGGGCGGTAAAGTAACAGTCGGTTCTAACAACATTGGTGGTAAAGCTCCAATCTTAGGTACTGATCCAGACGGTTCACGTGAATATAACTTCAGCCTATATGACGGTTACGGCCGTATCGTATATGCACGTTATACTCAATCTTTCTAAGATTAGTTAACTGTTGTAAAAAGCGAGCTTAGGCTCGCTTTTTTTATGCTAAAATTTTATTTTTGATGAATACTGTCGTGTGTTTTGTACATGGTGGTCACCACATTATTTTTTCGGAGTCGTTATGAGTGCTAAACCTTGGCAATCTTATTGGCAATCACATGCAACCCATAATTCATTTATGCATGAATATGAGTCTGGCGAAGGGCCTTATGGCGTGATTGATAGTTATTGGCAATCAGTATTCGATATGTTGCCTAATGATGCGGTTGTGGCTGATTTAGGAGCGGGGAATGGTGCACTTAGTCATCTGTACATTAAGCATAAGCCTTTACCGCAATGCAAAGCATGGCATAATATTGATTATGCCCATATCCAAGCTCCTAGTGCGCACCCCTGTATCACGCACACACAGGCTGATATGCATGCGTTACCTTTTGCGGATAATAGCGTTGATGTTGTGGTGAGTATGTATGGCATAGAGTATAGTGATTTATCGCGTACACTTTCTGAAGTGCATCGAGTACTAACACCAAATGGTCAATGTGTATTAGTAATGCATCATCCTAAAAGTATTATTACACAGCAATCAAAGATAACGCTTGCGGTTATTAATAGTCTGTTGCAAGAGCCTATGTTAACTGGTTTTGATAATGTAAAAATTGGTAGCATTGATGCACTAAAAAGTTCTTGTTTTAAGGTTTTGACGACACATTTACACCAAGTACCCGAAAATGCACAAGAAGATGTGAAATTAATTGGACAAAAAGTCTTTAACATTTTACAGTCTAATGCACCCCTTGTAGATTTAATTCATCATTTAAAATTACTTGGACAGGATATTGCTGCGCAAGCGGAGCGATTATCACAACAAATAGAAGCAGCACAACAAGCTGCTCAAATGCAGTCAAATGAAATGCCATTTAGTGTGACCAACACGACGTTTAACACACTTGATTTTGCCGCAGCGCCAATTGCGCTCACATTGATTGCTACTAAATAAACCAAACACAAGGATATACCATGCGAATTTGGTCCATTATTGCCATGTTGCTACTGTCTATGAGCAGTGCGCATGCGCAAAACAAAACGACAACACCTTTAAACCCTGCTTCTATTCCGATGGAAGCGTTCTTTAAAGATGCAAAATTTTCCAGTATGTCCATCTCTCCAGATGGGCAACACTTAGCGGTTATCTATGATACGGGGACATCTAACAGTCTTGCAATCATGGATGTTGGCTTGACCCAAGTTAAAGCGAATATTAACTTTGGCGAGTTTATGCGTATTAGTCAGGTTATGTGGCCACGCAGTGATCGTTTTATTTTGTCTTATGCTAAGTTTGTCGGTTATCTCGACACTAATGGCAGTCCACCTATTTTGGTCGCCTATGACTTAGACGGGAAAAATGGTCGTCAGTTAACTGTGCCACAGCGCACGCGTTACAATGTGATTAGTTTATTGCCTAATAATCCTGAAAAGATCTTAGTGACTAAGCAACATTGGGCTGATGAAGGCGCAGTGAAGCTTTTTGAAATCAACATCGAAAACGGTAAAGAAAGTTATGTAGGTGGTGAAGCGCGTGATGCTCAAGGCATTATCACTGATTTTGAAGGTAACCCACGTTTTGCGTTTGCTTATGAAGAAAGTGATGATGATGAGTTTGGTAAAGGCGACACGATTTTTTATATAAAACAAGAAGCGAATGCGAATTGGCGTAAAATTTCACTCCCTATTTATAAGAAAGGCGGTTCAATCCGCTTGCTTGGTTTTGATGCAAAAGGCACAAAAGCATATGTAGCGTCTGATTATAAAACCAAAGTACCGAGTATTTATTCGGTTGATATGGCATCGCTAAAAACTGAACTGGTACACGAGGAGAATGTTGCTGAGATCACCGGTCTTGGCCAGATGTATAATGGTGCATTAGAAGCGGTATCATTCTCTCCAGATTACAATCGTACGGTATTTTTATCTGACGATAGTGAAATGAAAACTATTATGACGCAGTTGTTTGCCACATTTGGTGTAAATGATGAAAATACCGATATCAGTATTTCGTCTTTTACCAGTGATGGCAACAAGTTAGTCTTCAAATTAATGTCAGATCGCGATCCTGGTGTGTTCTATTTATTCAACCGTGGTATTGATGGTTCTAGTCCATCTATTGCCATGTTAGATGTGGCCAAGTCTGAAATTGACCCAAGCCTAATGGCTACGATGGTACCATTTAAATTTAACGCCCGTGATGGCATGGAGCTAAATGGCTATTACACCTTGCCGATAACAGGTAAGGCGCCTTGGCCAATGGTTCAAATTATCCATGGTGGTCCTCATGGCCCTCGTGATTCGTGGGGCTGGAACCGAGAAGCACAATTCTTAGCAAGCCGTGGTTATGCCGTGGTATCAGTTAACTTCCGAGGATCTGGCGGTTATGGTATTGCGTTCCAAGAGGCAGGCTACAATGAATGGGGCGGCAAAATGATTGATGACATGACTGATGCGACCATGTGGATGATCGACAAAGGTTATGCAAATAAAGACAAGATGTGTGTATACGGCGGTTCATACGGCGGCTATGGAACATTACAATCTGTAGTTAGAGAGCCAGACTTATATAAATGTGGTATTGGCTATGTTGGTGTCTATTCATTAATCGAATTTAAAAAATCCGGTGATGTGCCCAAGCGTGCTTCGGGACGCAAATACTTAGACCGTGTAGTCGGGACTAATGAAGCTCAGTTACGTAAATTTTCACCAGCATATAATGTTGATAAAATTAAAGCGGACTTATTTATAGCGCATGGTCGTGAAGATGTGCGCGTTCCTATGGAGCAATACGATGTCTTATCATCGAACTTAAAGCGCATTGGTAAGCCGTATATATCGATGCTACGTGATGAAGGTCACGGGTATCAGCAAGATAAAAATAAATACGATTTTTATAACCAGATGGAAGCATTTTTTGCAAAACATCTGAAATAAAATTACAAAACGTTTGAAGGTTGTTAATAGTAAGCATGCCGTGTCAACATATTTATTTGCAATGTTACAGGTTTGTTAGCTTGATTAACGCCTTCTATTATGGGATTATTTAATGGTTATGGGCACGGATTGTGCCCATTATTCATATTACTTATAAACGTTTTTTACATACTTTCGTGGTTTTGTTACACGAAGGTTACACATAAAATAACACTAATTGGTTGGGAATTATGTCCAAAATGAGCAAGAGAACTCTTATTGCGACAACTGTTATCGGTGCATTCGCACTAGGTAATAGCGCTGTCGTTTCAGCAGATCCGTTAAATGCTCTTCATAAAGAAGAAGCAAAAATTCACGTGGCTGCGAAAAAATCTCAGGAAAAAATTAACTCTTTATTTGAGCAATCTCAAGAATTGTTGGTCGAGTATCGTGCCGTAGTTGATGAAACTGAAAACTTGAAAGTGTATAACGATTACGTTGCAAGCCTAGTTGCTGACCAACAACGTAACATCGATTCACTACAACGTCAGATTGATTCAATCGAAGAAACTAAGCAAAACATCGTTCCATTGATGTTCCGCATGATTGATTCTCTTGAGCAATTCGTTAAGTTAGATGTACCGATCAATTTAGAAGAGCGTTTAGCACGTGTTGAACGTCTTCGTGCGGTAATGAGTAACTCAAACGTGACTGTTTCTGAACAGTTCCGCCAAGTTATCGAAGCATATCAAATTGAAAATGAGTATGGCGCGCGCATCCAGGCGTACCAAGGCGAAATCGATAGCAATGGTACAACGGTAACGGTTGATTTCTTCAACCTAGGTCGTACTGCTTTATTAGCACTATCGTTAGATCAAAAAAATGCATGGGTATGGGATAATGAATCTCGTACTTGGGAACAGTTAGGCGATGAGTACCTAGGTTCTGTAATTAACGCGGTTCGTATGGCGCGTAATTTAGTACCTGCAGACCTAATTAAACTTCCAATCAAAGCAGCAGCGGCGGAGTAAAGACAATGAAAGTATTAGTTAAAACGCTACTGACTGCAGCTTCAATCGCTGTTTTATCTTGTTCAGTGCAAGCACAAGAAGTTAAGTCTCTTGAACAGTTACTTGAGCAAGTTAAGAGCAACCGTGTTTCTGAAGCACGTCAAAATACCGCTCGTGAAAAAGAATTCCAATCAGCTCGTGCAGACAAGCAAGCCTTGTTAAACAAAGCTGAGCGTGAATTAAAAGCCGAGCAAGATCGCGGTGACCGTTTAGCCAAGCAATATGCTGATAACGAAGTCACTCTTTCTGAAAAATCTATTGAATTAGACCAAGCAACCGGTACGTTAGGTGAAATGTTTGGTGTGGTACGTCAAGCTTCTTCTGAAGCGTTTGGTCGTATTTCTACATCAATCGTTAGTGCTGAATTTCCTGGCCGTGACGTATTCTTAGCGCGCATGTCTGAAGACTCTAAAGGTCTTCCAAACATTCGTGAACTAGAAGACCTATGGTTTGCACTACAAACTGAAATGACTGAATCAGGTCGTGTTTCTAAGTTCAAAGCTAACGTAATCAGCCTTGATGGTGGTTCTGCTGAACAAGAAGTCGTCCGTATTGGTACATTCAACTTAGTTGGTGAGCAAGGTTACTTAATCTATGATGATGCGAACAATCAAGTTGTTCCATTAGGTCGTCAACCAGATGGTCACATGGTTTCATCTGCACAAGATCTTCGCGATGCAAACAGCGGTTTCATTCCTGTTTTTGTAGATCCATCACGTGGTTCTATCTTAGGTCTATTGAAGCAAAAAGCGACAATGATGGAGCGTTACCACGCTGGTGGTATCGTTGGTTATATCATCACTGTTATGCTTGCTATCGGTCTATTGATTGGTTTGTATAAGGTAATTACCTTAACACTAGTCTCTGGCAAAATGCGCGCTCAGCTTAACAACATCGATAGCCCTTCTGATGCTAACCCACTAGGTCGTATCCTTAAGGTATATCAAGCTAACAAGTCTGCTGATACTGAAAATCTTGAACTTAAATTAGATGAAGCGATTTTACGTGAATTGCCATCAATTGATTCTGGTATCAACATCATTAAGATTTTCGCAGCGATTGCTCCGTTACTAGGTCTACTAGGTACGGTATTAGGTATGATTGCGACGTTCCAACAAATTACGTTATTCGGTACTGGTGACCCACGTATTATGGCTGGTTCAATCTCAATGGCACTTGTAACAACTGCGCAAGGTATTATCGCAGCATTACCATTAATCTTAACTCACAGCATTGTAGCTTCACGCAGCAAGTCTATCGTTCATATCTTAGATGAGCAGACTGCTGGTATTATTGCAACTCACGCAGAGTCGGAGAAAGCGTAATATGTATTACCTGATTGGATTATGGGAATCTGTCAGGGACTTTATCGCTACCGGCGGTGACGTGTTGTATTTCGTTGCTGCCGCGCTCTTCCTCATGTGGGTATTGATGGTAGAGCGTTATTGGTATTTGACATCGGTGTTCCCAAAAGTACGTGGTGATATTATCGCCCGTTGGGACGCTCGAGCTGATACTACTTCATGGTATGCGCATAGAATCCGTGATACATGGATTTCAGAAGCGTCAGACGCGCTTAACGCACGTATGTTGATTATTAGAACGTTAGTGGCTATGTGTCCGCTCATTGGTTTGTTAGGTACCGTAACCGGAATGATTACAGTATTTGAAACCATGGCAGCTCAAGGCACGGGTAACGCACGTTTGATGGCGGCAGGTATTTCAATGGCAACAATCCCGACAATGGCGGGTATGGTTGCGGCATTATCAGGGTTATTTGTGAGCTCTCGCTTAGAAGCTAAAGCGAAGATGGCACGCGAAAACCTTATCGATAGCCTGCCTCATCACTAGAGAGAGATTATTATGGCTCGTAAAGTCAGAGAAGAAGAAGAAGATGCAGCAATTGATATGACACCGATGCTCGATATCGTGTTTATCATGTTGATATTTTTTATCGTCACGACAGTTTTCGTAAAAGAAGCCGGTATTGAAGTAAATAAACCAGAAGCATCTGAGTCGTTTATGCCAAAAAATGCCAACATCTTTATTGCGATAACTGAAGATGGAGACGTCTGGTTAGATAAGCGTCAAGTGGATGCTGATTCTGTACGTGCCAATGTCGAACGTCTTCTAACCGAACAGCCTACAGACTACGTAATAATTCAAGCTGATGAAAAAGCGAAGCACGGATTAGTCGTAGAGATTATGGATCAAGTTAAAGATGCGGGAATCGATAAGATTTCTATCGCAACAAGGGGTTAATAATGGGACGTTTTATAGTTTCTATTCTAATTGGCGCCGGTATTGCTTTTACTTTGTTTGTAGTCATGGCCAAGTTGATTGAAAACACCAGTCGTCCGGCAGAAGAAGTGCCAGATACACCGGTGATCGACATTGTAATGAGTACACCGGATGACGAAACGCAAACGCGTAATCGTGTTCCGCCGCCGCCGCCACCACCACCTCAGCAGCCGCCTAAAATGCAGCCTACTGAGCCTGATGATGTGGATCCAGATGCGGATGGTTTCAGCTTAAACGTTCCTGGTATTGATACTGGCGGTGTTGGTATAAACCTAGGTGGAGTTGGCGCAATGCGTCGTGATGGTGATGCTACGCCTATCGTTCGTATCGAACCTAAGTATCCAGTACAAGCTGCTCGTGATGGTAAAGAAGGATGGGTAAGACTGTCATTCACTATCAATGAAGTAGGTGGTGTTGAAGATGTTGATGTAATTGAAGCTGAACCTAAGCGTGTATTCGACCGAGAAGCAAAGAGAGCTTTGCGTAAGTGGAAATACAAGCCTAAAATTGTTGATGGGAAACCTGAAAAACAATTTGGTATGAAGGTTCAAC
The DNA here is from genome assembly GCA_029246415.1 of Glaciecola sp. Classification (GTDB taxonomy): domain Bacteria; phylum Pseudomonadota; class Gammaproteobacteria; order Enterobacterales; family Alteromonadaceae; genus Opacimonas. Next base: position 24,505 of record JAQWNF010000024.1, on the reverse strand, counting down.
TAGACTTTAAATTGGATAAATCATAATGAAGAATTTATTTAAAGTAGCAGTTGTTGCTGCAACATTATCATCCTCTTTGGTACTTGCAAATGTTGCGCATGCGCAAGATAGCAAGGCTAAAAAGGCCGCACCTGCTCCAGTACTACCTGTTGAATGTCCAGGCTATAAGCGTGGTACAACACAGATAGTGGGTGAGCGCACAGGTAAAAAAGTACAGCGTGCATTTGAAGCTTATAATGAAGATAAAATCGCTGAAGCAATTCAGATCTTAATCGACATTGAGACTTCAGATACGTTTGACAAGGCATATGTTGACCGTTTTGTTGGTAACTTGCTAGCAGCTGAAAAAGATCGTGCTAAAGAAGCAAATGTGCGTTTAACTGCGTCGGTATCTACTAAGGTGCTGAATGACCGTGAACACGCTGATACTCTTCGCTTACTAGGTGATTTAAACCTACAAGAGAAAGAGTATGCGACTGCGATCAAATGGTATAACAAATGGATGGACTTTACGTGTAAAGAAGATCCTGCAATTTATACTCGTATGGCACAAGGTTTTTATGAGTTAAAGCAACTTGATAAAATCATTGCTCCTGCGGATAAAGCCATTGCGTTATATTCTAAAGCTGGAAAAGTTAATAAAAACCCTTACGTGTTAAAGTTAACCTCATATTATGAGCGCAAAAACTACCCTGAAACGGTAAAAGTTGCTGAAGAACTTGTTCGTCAGTTTCCTGATACGCCGCGTTGGTGGACACAACTTGGTTTCTTCTACATGCTTGTAGAAGATTACAAGAAGGCATTATCTACTTTTGAAATGGCCAATAACCAAGGTTATTTGACTAAAGCGTCTGAGTTTAAGGCTTTAGCACAGTTATACTCAACTAATGATATTCCGTACAAAGCGACGAAGATCTTAGAAAAGCATATCAACAGTGGCTTAATTAAAAAGGACGAAGCTAACTATTCGTTACTGGCTAATGCCCACCATTCTGCTAAACAGCATAAAGAAGCTGCAAAGTATTATGAGATTGCTGCTAAATTCGAGAACAACGCTGATTTATATCGTAAGCAAGGTCTATTATTGATGTCTGCTGAAGATTATAAAGGTGCGGTTGTAGCGTTTGAAAAAGCGTTAGAATTAGGTATCGAAGAGCCAGGTCGTATTCATTTTTCTTTAATGGAAGCTAACTTCTATCAGAACAAGTTCCGTACTGCATATAAGTATGTACTTGAAGCTAAGAAGTCTAAGCAATTACGTCGTAATGCTGAAGCATGGGCGCCATACATCAAAGAAAAAGCAAAGAATCGTGGTATCACAATCTAGGTGACATCCTAGACTGTTAGACCGTGTGTTAGAACGTAAAAAACGACCTTCGGGTCGTTTTTTTTGTCTTATTTTTGGATGATTTAATTTTTACGTTTTAGAATTTTTTTGTAATGCTGATTTTATTGCGCTAATAACGGCTTTTTTATTGGCTAATTGGTAATGAGTCATTATTGTGTTGAGTGAATGGCCATGGATATATCGGTCAGTGAGGATTGATGCTGATACTGCCGAGTTCATAATTAAAGCTTCAGAATTTACTATATTTTGAACATACCAATAAATATACATTTCAACATAATCAAAGCTACGACACCCATCTAAGAACTCAATAAGCATATTCTTTACATGAGATTGTGCATTAACTTCCGTATAAATGTAAGTATGAGCATGACTAGGGGCCTGAGCGCTCGTTACCTTATAAATACCTGTGTTAGCAATAACTGGCGACTGATTGGCTTGATTAAGTAAAGCGTGCCAATCTTGAGCAATGGTGTGCCATTTTTGTATATGAGAGACTAAATCCGATGGGATATGTGGTGCTATTGGCAGAATAACAATTGCATTGACTAAGCCTGTCACCGAATTGATTTGTTGACCTAGTTTAACGATTTTATAATCATTTTTTTGCCAAAACCGTAGTAATCGCTCTGATGCGCCAAACGCGCTAGTTATCATGTGGATATTGGCTAATTTAGCTTGTTTCAGAAGTGCTGCTAATATTTGCGTGCCATCACCGCTATGTTGATATTGTGGTAACACTGCAATACGGTTTATGCGCCACACTTTTTTATTGAGTATCGATGTAACACCATATGTATAGGCCAGTTGTTGTAGCGATAAATGGCCATTAACGCGCCTAGTGCCTTGAGCTATTCTTTGCTGTAATTGTTCATCATTGATCTGACCTTCCTGTACTATCCATATACAGCCGATAAGTTCCTGATCTCGTATATAAACACCACATTGCATATCTGGTGCGTCTAGCAAGCGCTGAAGATCATCCGGAGCTGTTTGATAATGTGCTTCCATCAAACATTCCATTACTGCACGACGCAGTTCTGCCGAGGACATTAGCTGTTGATGAGTTAGCATATGTAATCCATCAGTAAATGTTAGTGAATATGTATTAGTGTTGATTGGGGAGAGCAATGTTTGAGCAAACTTTTCTACAGGACACGGGGCCACAAAGCGAATTGGATGGGTCAGTTGGTGTGTAGTGTAATGGGGAAGTGAGGGTAAAAATGTTAATGAAAATCCCATTCCATTGTTTTCATAACCATGGGTGGTCGTAGCAAACACAATTGAAGAATAATGGGCTACAGCTTGTTGCAACCAATAAACTGGTAATGAAGCAGCTTCGTCTATCAGTAATAAAGTGGTAGATGTATCCTGAACCGCAAATTCTGAAAATAACTGAGGATCATCTGGCGAGCAGAATCGGACCTGTATGGGTCCAATATTTTCCGTACGATTTTCATGACCTGTTAAGTGGTCATGAAATCTATAAAGGCCATTTCGGATGGTATGGCTCGCTTCATTACTTTGTGTAATATAAATAACGCGGTTAAATATCATTTTAGAACTAGAACTAGAACTAGAACTAGTAGGCGAAGTAACCTCAGACTCAGCGCTGTTACTAAGCAACAACATTGGCAGCTGACCCAGTAAATCACTTTTACCCCGACCTCTATCTGCTTGTAGTACATGGATATTACTTTTATGCCTAATGGCTTCATTAGAGGAGAAACTAATAACATCCGACATTAATTGTTTAATTAGACGAGTACCAACTTTGGCTTGTTCTGAAATGGCTACATCTAGCTGTTGCACAACTGACTCAGGTAGGTTGTTACTTAAGCGTTGGATCTGGATATCGAGCCACTTATCAAGATGTGTCTGAAGTTGTTGTGTATTAGTCATGATTTGATGAGGAAAAAACTGGCTGAACAAGTCTGCAAATAACCGATTAAAGTGTGAGAGGTAACCATATTCAAGAACAGAGCTAACTTCTTCCACTGAGTCGATATAAGACATAGGTAATGCGCTAGGTAAATACGCTAACTCTAAACTCGGTGTCAGTAACAGCATAGTTCCACCAAGTTGCAATGTACCAATGACTGCATACCAAGGATTGGCTCTAACGCCAGATGAAATATCATAAATAATCAGACTAAACTCTTGCCCAAGTATTTGTCGGTAATGTTTGGCGTGAATAAATGTGATATGTCGTGAGGGGTTTTCTGAACTGATATTAAGCGAATCACTTATCCACAATACTCGAGGTTGACTAGTTCGAGGCGCAGTAGCTGGAGTTTGAGGAGTTCGTAAATTTTTGTGATGAGATTGGTTATTGCAACTGGTATACTCACACAGAGTTTTACAGTATTGATCTAGGTTTTGCATGCAATATTGCAGCAAATCAGGATCTGATTTAACTAAGTACAGACTACGTAAATAATGTTTCATTGATGCAATAGAGCAAAGATAAATAATATAACGTTAATGTACCATAAAACGAAATAATTATTCATGAGTAGAGAACGGCCATATAAACAAACCATCGCCAGAATTAAATTTTTACGGGGTGTGGCGATCATCATTTTGATGATTAGTTTATGTTTGGCGACTATGTATAACGACTTTCGGATGCTGACACTGAATCAAAAAAATGAGCAGTTAGTATTAGAAAACATCATCTCACAAGTGAACAATCAAACCATTATTGCGCTCACTAATTTTAGTGATTTTATCGACCAATCTCCTAGACCTTCGCAAATAGAAAAAGACCGCTTTAGTGAGTTTGTGACCAAATAATTACCGTATCTGTATACATTATCCATCGCCTCAGCTTACGACAAAGCACAATTAACCGAAAAATTATCAGCGAGTTTTGTACTCAAACAAACCAATCAATTTCCTGATGGCCATAAGGGTCTAAGAGAATACACTCCCCAAGATTTTAATTTTATAGTTGATTACGTATTTCCACTCAGCCCTAAAACGAGGCCAATAATAGGTCTTGATGTGTTTCCGTTAAATATTTTACAAAGCCTATTTACACAACAAAAAGATACCAAATTCGACCGATTATTAGAGGCACCTAATCAATTACAAAAGACGGTGACGGATGCATTTGCTTTATTTGAAGGTGGCTTCGCGATTTCGTTGAATCAAGCGGTGGGCGAGGTTATGCATCAAGGAGAAGCATTTCCTGCACATATTACCTCTATCCTCATAGAGTTAGATATTTTTCGCGATTATTTATCCAAGATAGCCAATGTGAATGATTTACGTATCGGTGTGACTAATTTAGCGCAAGACCAGATCTGGTTTGGTGAGCCATTGACCAATGAGTTTTGGTCAACCCAAATTATTAACGAACAAGAGGTCTTATTATACGGTCGTAAAATCACGATCCAGACGGCGTTTAATTTTGGGATTAAACAAATTAGTTGGCAACTGATGAGTGCTTTGTGTGTATTAGCCATTGCGTGTATCGTATTTTTTAACAAGTTATATACTGTGATTGAACGAAAACAAGCCAAACTCGTCGCGGTAAATAACAAGCTGACCCACAACTTAAAAACCCAATCAGATATGTTGGCTTACATTTCACATCAGTTAAATACACCATTAACTCTGATATCCTTGGCAAGCCAACAATTGCAACGGCAAAAAGATAAATCGTCTGACACGGCGTTTAATCTCGATACGATCACCCAACAAACCCAAAAGATGACGAGCTTGGTGGAGCATATTCTAGAAGTAAAAACGACGGAGCGTTTGTCCCTTGATCCCCAGCAACATGAGTTGATTGGCCACCTTAAACATATGATTGCTGAGTATGAAGCGAGCTTTCGTCAAAAGGATATTACGTTAGGTGTTGATTATTCGGGTCTGACCCGATTTATTACCAATTATGACCAGATCTCTTTTGAATTGGTTGTCGATAATTTGCTCAGTAACGCGCTTAAGTACACAGAACGTTACGAGTGGATTGAAATAAAACTAGGTTATCACCCAACACGTACCGCCGCCCTTGAATTGTTAATGATGAATGGTCACGACGGCTTAACTGAAGCTGAGTGTGAGAGTGTATTTACCCGTTTTGTGCGTTTAAATGCTGAGACCATAGACGGCAGTGGTTTAGGTTTAGGCGTCGTCAAAGAAGTCTGCGAACGCAATAATTGGGATATAGTTTGTTACAGCGATGTTAAATCCGATGTGTCGTTAAAATTTGGTAAGGATGCATTCGTCGCATTTAGTGTGACAATCCCCGTTTAGCCCTTGCCAAACTGTTTTGTAATCCGTATTATCCACCTCGTCCAAGGGGTGCTTGTCGTAAAGATAGGCTGAGATCGAAAGAAACCCTTTTACCTGATCCGGATAATGCCGGCGTAGGGAATGGAAACCTCCATCTTTGCCCAGATCCCGGATCTTTTTTATCAATTTATAAAAAGGATCTTCCTATGAAACATGTTCCACATCTCAAATCAAATCTATCATTGCGACCAAAAAGCTTAAGTGCAGTTGCCATAGCGGTAATCGCTAGTTTCTCTGCGCCAGTTTTTGCCGATGACAGCAATGTTACAGCAAGTAATCTCAAAGCAAGTAACGTCGAGCTCATCAATGTCTTTGGTGATTATTCACAATTATCACTCGACCAAATCGCCCAATCTGCGACTATCATTACCAGCAAACAGCTCAATCAGCGCGGCGCCAGTCATCTTGATGGGGTAGTGAGCTTAGCTCCCAATGTCAATTTTACTTCTGGTGCTTCTCGTGGCAAATATATCCAAATTCGTGGTATTGGCGAGCGCAGTCAGTTTTCTGAGCCGTTAAACTCATCAGTCGGTTTAGTCATTGATGGTATGGATGTATCTGGTTTAGGTGGTATGGCGACCTTGTTAGATACACAACAAGTCGAAGTATTGCGCGGCCCGCAGGCAACCGTATTTGGTACCTCAGGATTGGCCGGAGTGGTCAATATTGTGAGTAATGGTCCGACAGATGAACCATCAGGCTCATTCTCTATCAGCAGTGCGACACAAGATACGCTAGACGTGCAAGCGGCGTATGGTTTTACTATGGATAATGGCTTAGGTCTGCGCGGCGCAATCAAGCAAACTACCTCTGATGGTTTTGTTAAAAACACTTACTTAGAGCGCGATGATACCAATAACATCGATGAGCTAAGTGCGCGTTTGGCCGCTTCATACAATATTACTGAGTCGATGTCTGTGAATGCGCAAATATTTCATGTAGATACCGACAACGGCTATGATGCGTTTTCGTTGGATAACGATAATGTGGCCCGTTCAGATGAGCCAGGCAAAGATACCCTAGATGCTACCGCGATGAGTCTGAATTTGATCAGTCAGACCCAGTGGGGACAGTGGCGCTTACAAAGCTCTCACACTCAATCGGATACTGTGTATGGTTATGATGAAGATTGGACGTATGTGGGTTTTCACCCGTGGGAATATTCTTCTACCGATTATTATTTTCGTAACCGCGATAGCCAAACTGTTGAATTACAAGCTAGCTCCAACTCTAGTTCTAGCGCACAGCAAAGCATGCAATGGGTAGCGGGTGTGTTATACAAACAAGCTGAAGATGACTTACTGCGCGAATATACTTACGCAGACAGTGACTTTACTTCTCTATATACGCCAAGCAGCACTGCGCTGTATGGCCAAATCACGTTGCCAGTCAAAGCGGTTTCGTTAGAAGCTGGCTTGCGCGTTGAACAACAGCAAATTGATTATCAAGATAGTAATGGCTTTGTTGAAAACAACGATGAAACGCTAGTGGGCGGTAAAGTCGCGCTGAGTTATGTGCGTGATATGAGTACATTGTATGGGTTTGTGGCACGTGGCTTTAAAGCCGGCGGCTTCAATCCTGACGAACGTGTTAGTGATGCGCAACGTATCTATGAAGCAGAATACAATTGGCATTATGAGCTAGGGGTAAAATCACGTTTGGCTGACGGTGACGCCAGTGTGCGTGTTGCGTTGTTTTATATGACCCGTGAAAATACACAAATCAGTGATTATGACGTACTCGTGCAAGACAATGACGAGGCGGGCAATGCTCAACCGGTTGAGTTTATCGATATTATTGATAATGCCGATACGGGGATCAACCAAGGTGTGGAAGCTGAACTTAGTTGGCAGCTTAACCCAAATGTTGATGTGGGGTTCAATGTTGGGTATTTGGATGCGACATTTAGTGGGTTTACCCGTAATGATGGCTCGGTAATTGATAAACAACGCCAAGCGCAAGCGCCTAAGTACACCGCGCATGCTTTCATTAATATGAATCTTAATGATGATCTGTTGTGGCATGTATCGGTGGATGCTAAATCTTCGCATCGCTTTTCGGATGGGCACGATGAAATCAATCCTGGCTATGGCATAGTGAACACACGAGTGACAATGCCTTTGTCAGGGGCGTTATCGGGTTGGGAGCTAAGCGCCTTTGTGCATAATGTAACGGATAAAACCTATTATGTACGTGGTTTTGGTGGCTTCAGTAATGATCCTCGCGAATACTACGAGATCCCTAAAGGCTACGTACAATTTGGTGGACAACGTCAAACTGGCGTACAAGTAAGTTATGCTTTTTAGTTTATTAGAGGCGGGCGCGGTAATCTGCGCCCTGTTTTACATGGTGTTAGTGGCACGTGAGCATATCGCGTGCTGGTTTTTTGCATTTGTGTCTACGGCGCTGTTCACTGTTGTGTTTTTTGAGGCAGCATTATCCTTTAGCATGGCGCTGAATGTGTATTACATGGTGATGGCCGGTTACGGTTATTGGCAGTGGCGCCAAGGCACGAATGACAATTCCGAGGCTGCGCTAACTATACAGCCAAGACCACTACAATTTCATGTGTTGGTTATCGCCACTGGCGCGCTGATCAGTGCGATATTAATAGGGGTGACTAGTGCCAATTGGATCAATGCCTTAGATATCATAATGAGCGTGTTTAGCGTGTTAACGACTGTGATGGTCGCACACAAAGTTTATGAAAACTGGTTTTATTGGATGGTGATCAATGCTCTAGCCGTTATTATATATAGTGCATCTGGTTTGACGGTGAGTGCAGGATTATTTGCGTTGTATATTGTGTTTGCGATTTATGGCTGGCGCGAGTGGCGTGGTTTAGTGCGCCAGAATGCGCAATGTTAAATCAAGACGCTCCTGCCACACCAACAGAGTCGCTTGTACCAACACAAGCTCATCTTGAACGACTCACTGAGATTATTGCCCTGCGATTTGGGCACCAAGTGGTTGTTTCAGATTTATACTTTACCCCTCTTAGTGGTACCCATCAGGTGTGGGAGTGTGCATTTGAAATAAACGCTCAGACACACACACATACAGAAAGACTGATTGTTAAACAGTTGCATGAGCATGCGGGGCAGGCGTTTTCATTTGCGTCGACGTTTGCATTGCAACAGCGTTTGTTTGCCATCGGCATCGCCGCTGAGCCGATATATCTGAGTCCGGAAAATACGCTATGGATAGAGGCGTATGTTTCCAATATAAAAGTGGCAACATCTAGCTTAGCAACACCAGAAGAAATACTTGCTCAAGCATTAGCTAAATTACATCGCATTGGCTTGTCTAAAACCTGTGGCTCAACTAAAACCTCAACTATTCGGCAACTCGATCCTATCGCTCAGTGCCAAACACTAATTAACACTGTGCAAAACACATCATCAAGTAATCAAGCTGGGGAGTTAACCTTTGCTTTAGACAATCTACTTACGAAGTTTGCGGCGCTAAAAAACAGCCATAATGAACTTGTCTTGTGTCACAACGATTTGCACCTTAATCATGTGCGTGGGGATTTCGATTGTGGTGGGTACAAGTGTGTGGATTGGGAGTATGCCGCTACGGGGCCGCGCTACTTTGATCTCGCCATGTGTGTTGTGATTAATCAGTTATCAGCGCAGCAACAAACCCAGCTGCTCCAAGCCTACACTCAGCAAACCGATTGCGACGCTGCGACAGTCAAACAGCAAACCGAGTTATATGTGCGCTTGGCGCTAATCATAAACCAAGCTTGGGCGTTATTGATCTAAATAAGCATACTTGTCCATTAGCGCTGCTATCTAAAACTCCTATCTAAAGCCGCTATCTAAAGTTATCCACAAAATAAAAATTTTGTAAGATATGTCTTACGGTGTATTATCAACCTCGTGTAAAAATCACAACATAATAATAACAAAAATAATACAAAAGGTTCGCCATGTACACCAAACAACTCACCAAACAATATTCAGATTTACTGGTCAAACTCGCTTGGTCCGTAGAAATAATTGCAGTCTTAATCGGCCTGACGATTTCTATTGTGATGGGGATTTCCGCTTACGATGCCTTTAGCCAGTCTCAAGGCAGCGGTTTTATTGCGGGAGTGTCAGCGACTTTAGTCACCAGTTTACCTTTTGTGTTAATTGCGGTAGTTGAGATTTGTAAGATCCCGTTGGTATTTGCGTTTATGGCGGTCAAAAACTTCTTTTGGCGCGGTTTGTTTTTGATCTTCGTGTTATTTTTATGTTTGATTACTTTTGAAACTATGTTCAATGGGTTTGAGCGTAATTTCTCCAATCTTAATCGTGCGATTGATGAGCGCAATAATGCGATTGCTGACAACGAATCAGCTAAGTTTTTATTAGAAGAGCGTCGTGCCTACATTGTTAAATTTACCGAAGATGAATTATTAGAAGAGTTGGATTCGATGCGCGGTGAGAACAATGACAAATTTGATACTGACACCAGCGCAATTAATCGTCGTACCAGTAGTGCGATAAATCAAATTAGTTATGATTTTGTGGATGAACTCGAAGCTAAAATCGATCAGTTGATTGTGACTCGTGATCAATATTATACCGATTGGGCGGCTGAGACTCAGGCTGTTGAGGCGCGTTTTAATGTGTTGTTAGTGGGTAATATTTCGGGTAGCTCGCAAGAGCGCGAACGTCTATTGGCCGAACTGAATACACTAAAATCAGAGTTTAGTAATGCATTAGCGGAGGCAGGGTTCTTTACTCGCGGTGGTATCGAGCGTAAGTATCGGGCACTAATTGCTACCAAAGAAAAACAACTTGGCACCATTACCTCTGGCTATTTAGGTGGGGATGCCATTACCAAACAATCCACGATGCAAGATCAATTGCGCCAACAAATTGATTTTGTGAATAGTAAATATCAACGCCGCGTTGATGAAGTCAACGAGCGTATTGATGATGCCAAACAAGATATTATTAGCCGTACCCAAGAAAATGAACAGCTGGTTAATGCTATTTATAGTCGAGATGCAAGGGATAAGCGCGCCTTTATTAACGTGCGTGAAGAAGGCTTAGCACAAGTGCAAACCTACCAAGATGCGCAATACATTAAATTGGATGAAATGGCTCAAAAGTCCTTTGGCATTGATGAACAAATATTTACGCTCAATAATGAGAATCGAGTTAAATTAAGCGAGATCAACCAGTTAATTAACCAAAATCAAGTTTATCGTCTAGCTATGTATGCTTATGATGTGGCAGAGGGGAATGCCGTGACTAAACAAATGCTCGGTACTGTGGCATTATTATGGTTTGGTTCGTTATCACTGATTGCTGCTATATGTGGTGTGATGTTAGCGTTGGCTGGGTTTTATTTACGTCGCTTTGATGGTTCGATGGATGCGGAGCTCAAGACGGAAATGCGCACTGATGCGATTGAGCAAGCCGAGCATGACGCGTGGATGCAAGCCCATACTAAGAAAATCACTTAGACAAATTAGTTTGTTTTTTTTAATGATTTCTGTTAATTTTATAATGATTATTCAATTAAGTCTTAAGTATAATAACGTTATCAATTTTATATCCATATTGAACTCAATAAGTGGAAACTGTGCCGATATATTTAGGTGCACAAGATAACCATTTGGTAAATACAAACACTGAATAGTACAAGTAACAATTTAAACGATGTAGACAGCTTACAACCAAAGGACTGTTTACCTCATTGCTCATTTTGCTAAATTTACAGGAACATAATTATGTCGTTTAAAAAAACTCAACTGGCGTTTGTTGTCGCTACTACAATGGGATTGACAGGTTGTTTTGGTGGAGTAGATGCTCCAAACTTCCCTGATGTCGTGTTACCGCCACCTCCGGCAACTATTATTGATGTAGAAGTATCTGGTAACGTAGTTGACTTTACAACTGGCGCTGCTATCTCTGGTGCGACCCTTACTTTTTTAAGTGAAGGCGCTGCAACGATAGAACCTCGTTTATTAGATGATGATCTAACGCGCGTTAGCGAATTAACTGCCACTAACGGTTCGTTTGCATTCGGTTTTGACCAATTTACTGATATCTCTAATGTGACCATTTTAGTCGAAGCCGATGGTTTCTTATCTGAAACTATAGTGTTTGATATCAACAATGCTGCTGATGAAAACACTCTTGCATTTACGCTTGTATCTGCGACTGCTCAGGGTGTTACTGTAACAGAGCAAACTAATGCTGTTGCCGGTGGTGTTGTTGCTACTGAAGTGGTCATTGAAGCTGCAGCAACAACGGGTGCATCTAAAGTTACTATCCCTGCAGGCGTGGTATTACAAGATGAAGACGGTAATGCTATCTCCGGTGCTAACGTCACATTCCAAGTTGTTGCGATTGATTCTGATGATGCCGGCGATGACTCATTGTCTGTTGCCGAATTATTACCAGCTGGCTTACAAGATGCAACGTCTACTGACGTATTTTCACCAGTAGCTGCGACAACGATTAACTTCGTTGATTCAAACGGTAACAAAATTACTCGTTTTACTTCACCAATTACTGTAGCGATGAACATCCCAGCGTCACGCGGTGTGACTGAAGGCCAAGAGCTAACTCTTAAGTCTTATGACGAAGACACAGGTTTATGGACAAGTGAAACTAACACAGTAACCGTTGGTGCATTGAGCAATGGTTTCTACCCTGGTACATTCCAAATTTCTCACTTAACTACATTTGCTGCAGGTAAAGTCGTTGCTAATGATAAATGTGCGACGGCTTCTTCTGTTAACTTTACGGGTGATGCAGCGGTTAATGGTTTGATTTTCAACATGACTCGTTCTATCTCTGGTCGTGTTACACGCACACTAGCGGCAGATGCAGCTCAGTTGACATTTGCTGATACGCAATCCGCTTCTGAAACTGCTAATATTACTGTAAAAGATGGTTCAGGTAACGTCTGGGGCTCAGCGAGTAATGCTGCAATTTGTGGTGCGGTTAATGTTGTATTAACGGCTCCTAGCACGTTAAGCGAAACCTTAAACGTCACTGCAACATGTGCAGGTGATGATACTGTTTTTACTGCTGATACTAACGCTGTAGTGACATATCGCGCAGAAGATGCAACAGGCGCATTCTTAACAGCTCCTCATATTGCAAACGGTAACTACTTATTATCTGCATTAGAAGAAGATGCGACGTATAACGTTAACATCAACTCTGGTATTGCTGGTGTTAGTGATTACTCAGTGCAAATCACAGCTGACGGTGTCGATGAATCTGCGCCAATCACTTATGATTGTAATACAGGTACAGGAACTGGTGGTACTGGTGGTACTGGCGGTGGCGGTATCTAAATGATACCCGATAGCCATAGCATCTAGCTAAATACAAAAAGCCCTTAGCTAAGGGCTTTTTTTTTACCCGTAAAATAAACAATAATAATGATAATTAATATAAAAATGACTATAAAGAATCGTTGTATGAGCTCTCTATTTACTTCACATGCGTGTGCGCAGCCAAAGCTAAAGCAAAGGTCTAAGACTAAGATTAGGACTAAGCGTAGCGCATCGTTATCGAATACTGTTTTGTTAGCTTCAGTATCATTGTTATTGTCAAGCATTGCTATGCAGGCTCAGTCTGCTGAGTCTGTGCAAACTACCTCGCAGAGTGCTAGCGCTACTTCACCATCCTTCTGGCGCACGCAACAAATAGATACCGATGTCAATGTGCAAGGCTTTGGTGGTCTGATTAACGTGCCAACAGCTAACACCATTAGCTATGGCGAGTTACATTGGACGTTTTCTAATCTTACCGATAATGGCGCTTATACTAACGCAACTTCCAATGGACTGTATCAAGATGGTAACAACCTGACGTTAACGGCTAGCCCTTTTCCAGGTTTAGAAGCGACTGTCCGTAATACGGGCGGAACCTTTGATGCAGGGTCAGATCTGTCGGCTAATGTGAAATACTCTCCAACGTTTATCCCAAAAGAATGGTTCTCTATTGCCTTTGGTATGCAAGATTTGGGTGGGATCACCGATCATTTAGATAGTCAGTTTGTGGTAGTGTCAAAGGATCTTGGTCCATTACGTTTCACTGCCGGAACCGGTAGCTTTAAATCAAATCGTGCACGTCTAGCCAAACGCTACGTAGGCGGTTTTTATGGGATCCAATATCAACCGTTTGAATGGCTGCAACTACAAGCAGAGCATGATGGGGTCAACAACGCCATTGCTGCAAAATTTAAAACCCCTAAAGCATGGATGAATAACCAAGCACAATTGTATGGCTCGGTGATGACCGGCGACCATGATGTCGGTGATGGTAATGACAGCGTTTTTTATCAAGTGGGATTGCGCGTAAACTTATTTCAAGGTACTAACACTGGCTTAGATACTCATACTTATAAAGCAATGAAGATGAGTGATGATTTAGGCTGGTTTTTAGCTGGGGAAAATATACCCGGCTTTGAAGAGAGCTTTGCCGATGGTTATCAAAGTAAATTACAAAACGGTCAACAAATGCAACAGCCTGCATTTGCCGATCAAGTCAGTCACCTAATTGCGCTAGAGCAAGCGTTACTTGAGCATGGTTTTGAAGATGTATGGGTAGGGCACCAAGCTAGTCAGTTGTTTGTACGGTTAGAAAACTCCTTATACAACCGCAACAACATCGATGCCATCGGTGTTGCCCTTGGCATGGTGGCAAATCATGCGCCAGCTGAGCTTGCTGCGCTAGACTTTACGTTATCACGCTATGGTGTCCCGACATTTAGGGCACAGGCAAGCTTGAGTCAATTGGTGAAGTTTTACGATGGCGCTATTATGGAGCCAAAATTAACTGCTGCTACGCCACAAGATCGCGACAGCGTATTAGCCAGTTGGATTGGTGGTGAGCAACAACCATATTTTACCCCACGAGTTAAAGTGTATCCTATTGTGCCTAATTTTATAGGCACCGAAATCGGCCAGGTTGATTTTAACTTAACCTTGCGTACTAATGTGCACATGCCGATTTGGCAGGGTGCGGAAGTGTATGCTGAGTATGATTTAAGCGTCGCACGCTCTGAAGACTTTGACGCAGGAGGCTCGTTTTGGAAGTACCGAAGTCAAACCGGCCTTAAGTCTGTGTTTGCCCGTCAGACTATGCAGTTACCATTTAATGTCTATGTAGCAGGTGGCGTCGGTATTGTTAAAGAGCAATATAACGAAGAGCATAATGTCGCTGTGCTTGAAGCCGGGTGGCAATCCAACAATGGTCGTCACCGCTTAGGCTATCATTATGCGTATTTGCAAACACGTCTGGCTAGCGGTATCGACCGTCGTATATTCACAGGCTCCTATCGTTATTATATGCCGGAGCTGGATCTGAATGTGTTTATGGAAGGCGGGCAGTTTTGGGCCGGAGACAAAGGGGTAACGGTGGGTTTGAGTACTAATATCGGTGATAGTATTTTGCGCGTGTTTGCAAGTGAAACTGACGTCAGTATTAAAGGCATTGGCTTTACCATCCCATTAGGCTCACGTAAGGATATGGCGCCGTCTAAATATGGCTTCCAAGCACGTACCGCAGAGCGCTTTAATTATGGGTTGGCGACATCGAGTTACAACGGCACTAACCAAATATTTGTCAACCGTGCGTATCGTCCTGCGTATATGCAGCAGCTTAATGGTCGTTATTTTAACTTTGACCGTTTAGGTATAGCCTATATCAATGAAAACTTACCGCGTTTACGCCAAGCATATGCTGAATTTGTGAATGACTAGCGTAAACGTTCAGAGTGAACGATTGAGGTAACAATTATGTTGCTATAATCGACAATTTCGCATTATCAGGTAAATATGCTTTACCTTTAGTAGTTTACTTGTATAATGCGAAGCGTTTGTTGCAGGGGCGTAGTTCCAATTGGTAGAACAGCGGTCTCCAAAACCGATGGTTGGGGGTTCGAATCCCTCCGCCCCTGCCAATCTTTTCCAAGGTGATCCTTACCATGTCCGAGCAAACCTCCTCCTCCAAAGCACTATTTGATACTCCCCAAGGCACTATCTGGTATTTGTTGTACTGCAAAGCCAAAGAAGAAAGTCGTGCTGTGATGCATTTGGCTAATCAAGGTGTGAATGCGTTTTATCCTAAGGTTAATATTACCAAAGTGCTACGTGGTAAACGTCAACGTGTCGAAGAAGCTTTGTTTCCTAATTATGTATTTGCGCAGCTTGATCATGCAAAGCATAATTTTACATCGGTGCGTTCTACGCGTGGCGTGATAGGTTTTGTAAAACAAGGCAAAGATTATCAAAAAGTCCCAGAGTCATTGATCAATCTCTTTCAAGATTGCGATACATTAGAAAAGCTCGATGCCTCGATCCCAGCAAAGGGTGACAAGGTTGTCCTAAACAATCCACAATACAATAATATCCCTGCGATATACCAAGAGCCCAAAGGTGAAAACCGTGCCATTTTACTTATCCAATTGCTGAATAAGCCAGTTGAGATGGTGGTGGATAATAGTGAGTTTGTGAAATCGGTTTGATGTCTCACTGAGTTTTTGCACATATACATTTTCTTTTTTATCATATGTAGTTCTATAAGTTATTGTCGCCATTTTAATCTCCTATTTATGTTCTTGGTGGGTACGCCATAAGAAATGTATTTTACGGAAACAAAATGGCATTAAGTTTTAATCTTGAATTTAAGCAGTATAGGACTAAAAAAAATTTTTGTTAAATAAAGAAAACCTAGTATACTAACTACATATGTGCCATTTGGAGTTTTTATGCAGACAGTTACTAGTCAGGTGTTTAATCAAAACCCAACCGCCGTAAAAAGAAAAGCTAGTAAAGAACCTGTCCGAATTACGGAAAGAGGCAAAGTATCTCACGTCTTATTATCTATAGAAGAGTATGAGGCAATAACAGGACAATCAAAAAATATTGTAGAGCTTTTATCAATGCCAATTGAAGGTGATGATATGAATTTTGATAAGTTTGATGCCAGTTCAATTAAACCGATGATCTTTGACTGATGTATTTGTTAGACACAAATGTGTTATCTGAGCTCAGGAAAGCTTCTTCTAAAAAAGCAAACCATAATGTTATCCAATGGGCTAAAAGTATTTCAGTTTCCGAGATGTATATTTCTTCGATAACAATCTTAGAAATAGAAATGGGAATTTTAAAAGTTTTAAGAAAGGATCCCCTGCAAGCTTCAATTTACAGGGTGTGGCTTAATGAATATGTTCTAACGACATTTGCACACAGAATTATATCATTTGATACTGATATAGCTTTGAAATGTGCACAATTGCAAGTTCCAGATCCAAAGTCAGAAAGAGATGCGATGATAGCTGCAACTAGTCTAGTTTCAAAGTTAACGTTAATAACACGAAATGAAAAAGATTTTAAGCATATTGATGTCAATCTTATTAACCCATGGCTAGACCCACCTCACCATCTAAGAAAATCACTTAGACAATCCAACTAATCGTTGATTGTACATCGCTGTTAGCTTGGTATAATTCGCTGCATAAATTGTTCCACCCACATGTTACCAAAAAACAGCGGACTCTTATTTCAATGCGCTTAGCTTCAAATACATATTTCAATACACACTATCTCAGATTGGGACTGGTGACTGTTTTGATGATTGCAAGCCAAGCAGCTAATGCCCAAGCAATATCGACCCAACGTATTATCAGCGCCCCCAGTGCTCAGACAATTAATGATGGGCAAATAGAATTTGGCTTAAATATTGATAAGTGGGGAGAGCATGCTCGCTTAGATTACCAAGTCACGCCTTGGTTAAACATGGGCGTAGCCTATTCAAACTTTGAGCTAGCTTCACCGATCCCGGTTGAGCAGCGTTATCCTGCGGCTTATTCTTATAATTTTAACGCGCAGATTGTACAAGAAACTGATGTATGGCCAGCTATTGCTATTGGAATGGAAGATTTTACGGATAATGCTGATATAAAAGCACAATTTGTGGTGGCCAGTAAACAGTTTGGTCAGTGGCGAGTCGATATGGGTTTTGCAAAAGGTGCAAACACCCGACGAACTGATACTCAAACTAGCACTCACTCTAACGGCTTAAATGGCTTGTTTGGTGGAGTGCATTATACCTTAACTGACTATCCTGTTCGGTTTAGCGCGCAATATATTGACGATGTACAAGGGTATTCAGATATAGCTGATGAATATGCCTTAACAGGTAATAGCTTATCAGTAGCCCCAAGTCGTCATCAACCATGGTCGTTACAAGCTCAGTGGCAATTTACCCCAGGTATTACACTGAGTCTTACTCATAGTAAAGAGTCGTCAATCGGCCTAGGGCTGACAGTTGCCCTTGATACTAAGCGTACGCCAGCTAGACAGAAGTCGCCATCTACAAGTGAGCAAGCACCTCCACCCTCAGCGCCTTTACCTTCAGTGAAAAACACAAGCAGTTTACAAAGCCGTATAAAAGACTCACTGGCTGCGATGAACATCAAAGTACATAGTGTTGTGGTGAATGAGTTGGATAACTCTGGTTTGCAAGTCGTTATCAGTCAAACTGCTTATCCCTATTGGCCCGATGCTATCCATCAAGCGCATCAACAATTACTTTTATTATTGCCTAAGTACATTACTCATATAGATTATGTGGTGAAGTTAGATGGGCATTTAGTGTATCGAATCCGTCGAGATGTTATTCGCGACCCGATCATGGCTAAATTTGTATCGGATATGACCCCGCGTGCGTTAACCTCTTCAATCCTTAATGATGCAAATAGTAAGTGGCTGTCATCTATGCCTGATTTTACGGTGAAACTAGCTCATCAAGGCTGGTTAAGCCCTCAAAATATTCAGAATACGCAGAACATTCCCCGTGAGAATACGCGTGAGAAAATGAGTCAACTGCTACAAGCTCATGTAGATATCGATTGGGAGTTTGCCCCGCAATGGTCAATCAAACAACAGACACAATTAGATTTAGCAGAGCGCTGGTCGTTTAGCGAAAGACAAGCTATTGATAAATATGTGCCTACCGCAGTCGAGCAACTGGTCGACAAAGACATTCATATCAGCCAACTGATGCTGCGT
Source organism: Glaciecola sp. (assembly GCA_029246415.1). Lineage (GTDB taxonomy): Bacteria > Pseudomonadota > Gammaproteobacteria > Enterobacterales > Alteromonadaceae > Opacimonas. The sequence goes on along the minus strand of JAQWNF010000024.1, from coordinate 5,813 downwards.
TACGCTAACAGTTATATCACTACTGAATACGATACCCATACTCAATATGATTATCAGCTTTATGCTGGGTTATTAGATAACGAGTGGGCAGGTGTTGGCTCTAATTTGTTATTTCAACCGTGGCAGTCACGTCTAAGTGTTGGCTTATCTGTTGCACATTTGTCGGCGCGCGATAGCACTAACGCCAAGCCTAATGGCTCTAATAAAAACCGCACGATGGCGCTAGCAAGTGTCTATTGGGCAAGTCCGTTTTATGATTTAGATGTTGCACTACATGCAGGGCGCTTTGTCCATCAAGATACAGGTGCAAAAATACAAATACGCCGCTCATTTAATAACGGTTGGCAATTTGGTATTTGGGCTTCCCAAACATCACGAAATGCTATCTCTGAGAGTCATCAAGGATTATCGTTATCTATTCCGTTGGATAATGTATTCAATCAGTATGTTGGTGGTAAGACCTACTTTACAAGTCGAATCAATCAGTTAGATAATACCCATGCAGTTATGTTAGAGTCGGATGCGAGTGCGCGTTGGTGGAAATTACGTGCAGCGCGGTTCAGTGTATTTAGTGATGTGAATGCTACAACAATTGTCAGTATAGATATGACTAGCGCAGATGCGACCAGCGCCAATACAATGAGCCTAGAAAAAATAAATAACAACTGGTCATTGACCGTTGGGCAGTATCAAGTAACAGGTCAGGTGTCTGCTTTAAATAAAACTGAGTTAGTTGATACTCATTTAATTGATACTGATATGTCGACAACATCGGCAGTTGCGCCAACTGCGCCAACAAATAAACACACACAATATGTGTTTCGCTCAGTCCAAGGGGACGAGCTGATATTTGATGCCGACGGGCTGGTGAAAATAACAACCTTAGCTAAGCGTCCATTAGCGCTAAGTTTTAATGAGGTAAAAGGGTTGCGTCAAGTAACCTTGGGTGACTTGAACTATACGGTGTATGCGTGTTCACCATTAAACAAAGCAGGCTATAGCGCGACACAGACATGTCAAAGCCAACCTGAACATCGCATACAGATACAATACGATAACGAATTTCAACCAGTGGCTATAAATCAGTGGGTTCCTTATTTAAAACAACAATTTCATTTACATAAAGTAAATTAGGCAAAGTAGACAAGTTATTTCTATCTAAAGGAGAAGTAAGGAATTTATTTAGGTTATTTGTTGACCACTTATTACTGTCTTTGAAGCTTGTTGTACTTTAGTTTAATAAGGAACGTAATGTTTTTTAAAGGAATTTCAAGTGACTAAGAATTTTTCTTATAGGTATTCAGAATCTAAATCTTTATAATAATTTCAAGATTTGACTTAAAAAGCAGTTACATGAGAACTTCAGAATCCACGATGTATAAAAGAATCAAATACAGTATAGTGTCTGTATTATTTGGTGTATTTGGTTTGCATCGTTTCATGCGTAATCAATATATCAGTGCTACATTATATTTAGGTATGCTAGGAATAGCTGTTTATTTCGTTGGAAACCCGCAAAACACAATGATTAGTGCAGTGATTATCATGTGCTTATTAGTGAGTTGTCTTGCTGATGCATTAAGTATGTTAATTACGGGTAGATTCTTTTTTGACGAAAAAAATGTCAGTGTAGACTTGCGTCTATAATTATTGGTTGCGAACATAACGATTGCGGATATCTTTCTTATTTTGTTATAATCAAAGAATATTATCGTCCTGGAATACTAATGAAACATATCTTTTGCATCTTCTGCATTTTTTTGTATGGCTGTACTTTAACCCCTGGTAGTCACATTGATATTAGTGGAAATGACCCGCAGTTTACAGATAATGGGCAATCCGTAAATATCCACAAAATAACTCCATCTATAATAGCTAATTTGGCTGGTGCGCAGACAAATAATACTAATACCCAGTTGGAAGATATTATTAATAAAAATCCTTCTCCTTATAAAATTGGCGTTGGAGATGTTATTACTATTGTTGTTTGGGATCATCCAGAATTAACAAGCCCTTTGGGTCAATTTCGTTCATCAGATGAGCAGGGGAACGTTGTTTATGAAGATGGTACTATATACTATCCTTATGCTGGTAAAGTTAAAGTATTAGGCAAAACAGTTGTAGAGATTAGAGAATTAGTTACTCAACAATTAACGTCTTTTATAGAAAAACCACAGGTTGATGTGCGAGTTGCTGCATACAAAAGCCAGCGGTATGTTATATCGGGCAACGTAACCCAGCCTGGTGTTTATCCAATCAATAATATCCCCACACGCATACTAGATGCGTTGTCGGTATCAGGGGGAATAGATGCGAATGGCAATATTTTTGGTGCTACGTTAACACGCGACGGTCAGAAGTATACATTACCTATCTACGAAATGCTGTACAATGGCAAATTACAATACAACGTGCTATTGCAAGAAAACGACCTCATTCACATTCAAGAAAATACGCGTCGGCAGGTATTTGTGATGGGTGAGGTGAATCGCCCTGTCTCAGTTCCTCTTACGACTCTTCCTTTGTCACTTACGGAGGCAATATCACAAGCTGGCGGGATTAATGAATTACGTGCAGACGCTAACGGTATATATGTAGTGCGACAAACAGATGAATATGATTCTATTGATATATACCAGCTCGATGTCAGCCAAGCATATAATTTAGCATTAGCCGATCAATTTGTACTACAGTCGCGTGATGTTGTTTATGTAAGTGCTGCGCCTATAACGAGATGGAATCGTTTTATATCTAACATATTACCATCAATCACCTCAATACGTACGCTTGATGATATTGGTCAATAACGTATGTTTCAACGAATTTTAGTTTTATGCTACGGCAATATTTGTCGCTCTCCTGCTGCTGAGGCATGGTTCCGTAATAAGCTTCCATCACATATCGAAGTTGATTCTGCAGGTATTGGTGCTTTGGTTGGACGAGGAGCAGATGACACGGTAAAGCACTTGATGGACAGTCACGGTGTGAGCTTAGATGAACATGAAGCAAAGCAAGTAACAAGAACTATGTTGGGTAAGTTTGATCTGGTACTAGTGATGGAGCAAGCACACATAGAGTCGGTGACACAATTAGCGCCTGAGGCGCGTGGTAAAACAAAATTATTGGGTACTTGGATTGGCAATAAAGAAATCCCTGATCCATATAAAAAAGCAACCGAAATCTATGAATTAGCAGATAAGATGATTATTGACGCGATTGATTCGTGGTTACCTTATTTAAAATAAGAAATTTAAAATGGAATGCAGTATAAAATGGAAGATAATATAATATGGGAAATAACAAATTGAATAAAGCACCCGAAATAGCAAATCAAGCCGATGATGAAATTGATTTGATGCAATTATTTGCAAAATTAATGGCAAAAAAATTCACTATTGTGTTTGTTGTCCTTGGTTTTACCATTTTGGGCGTGTTATATGCAAAATTGCAGCCTTCGATTTATCGCGCTGAAGCTATGCTGCAAGTTGAATCTAAACAAGGTGGTGTGCCAGGGTTAGCAGAATTAGACAGCTTATTTGTCACTGAAAGTGATGCAATTACTGAAGTCGAGATTATCAAATCTAAAATGGTGATTGGTGAGGTTGTCGATACATTGCAACTTGATATCCAATTAACACCTTACATTGTGCCTTTTTTTAGTGATCAATATTATCGCTTTCGTGGAGCCGATGCGCCATTGTATCCGTTAATCTTAGATGGATACGCAGCTGGGGGCGAAAATGTTAAAGTAACTCAATTCGACGTTCCTCGAGCGCTAATGGATGTTGGCTTTACATTACAGTACCTAAGTAGCGATAAATATGAATTAATCCTCAATGAAGATGTAGTTTTGACGGGGAAAGTGGGCCAGTTGGTTGCTCATAATGGAATTTCACTATTTGTTCAGTCGTTCGATGCGTATCCAAATACGCGCTATACACTTACACGGGTGACACGCTTAAAAGCGATTAATCAGCTTACAAATAACCTGATGGTATCCGAGAAGGGCAAACAATCAGGAATTTTGACCTTAGCGTACGAGAGTAAAGATGCTCAGTTTGCTGAAAACATCCTACAATCCATAGCAGAAACCTATGTTAGGAAAAATGTCAATCGCAGTGCTGCAGAAGCGAGTAAGAGTTTAGCTTTCTTAGAATTTCGATTACCCGAAATCGAAATAGAGCTCACAGCTGCTGAAACACGACTCAATGAATATCAAGTTAGTGCTGAGTCGGTTAATATTTTATCTGAAACAGAAGCGTTACTTACCCAAATGGTAGCTATTGAAGAGAAAATATCAGAATTACAATTGCAGGAAATTGACATTCAACGTCGTTTTACACCTACGCATCCAAATTATGTGGCATTTGTCTCTCAAATGGCTGAATTGCAAAACCGCAAACAAGGATATAACCAACAAATACGGTCCTTACCTAAAACTCAGCAAGAATTACTTCGTCTTAGGCGTGATGTAGAAGTGAATACTCAGATTTACACACAGTTACTTAATTCAATACAAGAATTAAATATTCTTAAAGCCGGGACTGTCGGAAATGTTCGGATCATTGATGATGCGGTAGCTAATTTCTATGAACCAGTAAAACCAAAGCGCGCATTAATTGTTGTGCTAGCCGCAATGCTCGGCGGGATGCTCGCAGTCATGTACGTTTTGGTACGTGCATTTATGCGAAAAGGGGTTGAAAACCCTCAGGAAATAGAAAACTTGGGTTTACCTGTATTAGCAGCGATTCCGTTTTCGCCATTTCAAGAAGAGCTCATGTTTAAGAAAATCTTTTTGAAAAATAAACAAAAAAATGACACACGTGCAAATTTGTTAGCAATAGAAAAACCGACTGATATTGCCGTTGAATCGATACGCTCGGTAAGAACATCTTTGCATTTTGCCATGATTGAAGCACAAAACAATCGTATTATGGTGACTGGTCCAAGTCCTGGAATTGGAAAATCTTTTGTTGCAGTGAATCTTGCAGTTACATTGGCTGAAGCTGGTAAAAAAGTAGTCGTAATTGATGCAGATATGAGAAAAGGGACTATTTATAAATATTTTAACTTAGAAAAAGCGAATGGATTATCAGACTATTTGATTGGCGATACTGAATATGAAGCAGTTAAGAGCCCTTCAGGTGTGGAAAACCTCACTGTCATAGGTTCAGGGACATTCCCGCCTAACCCTTCAGAGCTGTTGATGACTCAGCGTTTTAGTCAGTTCTTAGATAAACTATCTGATGAATATGATTTGGTGCTTATCGATTCACCACCAGTTATGGCGGTGACGGATGCAACTATAATCGGTCAATTGACCGGTACTAATCTCATGGTATGTCGTTTTGGTATTAATCCAATAAAAGAGATCGAAGTGACAGCTACACGCTTAGATCGCGCCGGTATCCACATTAACGGTGTTGTGTTTAATGCAATGCAACAACAAAATAATGGTTATGGTTATGGTTATGGTTATGGTTACTACACTTACAATTACGATAACGATGAGCAACATAATAAACGAAGACGTAAAAAATCAAAAACATGAGGAATTGATAATATTTTGCCTAATATAATGTTCGACCCTGCAACGCTCAAAAACTCAGTGAATCAATATGTTGATGAGTATTACGATTACTACTTAGAGTGGTTATTTGATAAGCCTATAGTGAGGTGGTAGATTTGATTCGGACACTCTAGATAAGAGATAATTCTCAAAACTGGAGTGCATTATGAATGCTAGAAAAAAATATTCAAAAGAATTTAAGTTAGACGCTATCAGCCTAGTGGTTGATCAGAAGTTCAGTCGA
>JAQWNF010000037.1 GCA_029246415.1 Glaciecola sp. | reverse complement strand
CCAAACGAACAAGATGGGAACGCGGAAACATATACAAAATAGCAACACACCTTATTTATAAAAAATTCTTTACACTTATATAGTGATATTGTGCGGTAAATCAAAGTATAATACATCTATTATATGGAATTAATGTTAATTTTCTGCTGTCTTGAAAGCAGAACAAGCTAATCAACTATTTTCGAGAATATCTGTGACCAAATCTACTCAATCCTTAAGCTATAAAGACTCCGGCGTCGACATCGATGCGGGTAATGAACTTGTTGAACGTATCAAATCAGTAACTAAACGCACTCACCGCCCTGAAGTAAAAGGTGGTTTAGGTGGTTTTGGTGCACTGTGTTCACTACCTACCAAGTACAAAAATCCGTTGTTAGTCTCTGGGACTGACGGTGTTGGTACTAAATTGCGCTTAGCAATGGATTGTAATCAACATGATGGTATTGGTATTGACTTGGTTGCTATGTGCGTCAATGACTTGATCGTTCAAGGTGCAGAGCCATTATTCTTTTTAGATTATTATGCAACTGGCAAACTTGATGTTGATGTAGCAGTAGAAGTTGTTAGCGGTATTGGTAAAGGTTGTGAGTTATCAGGTTGTGCCTTAATTGGCGGTGAAACTGCAGAAATGCCTGGCATGTACCATGGATCTGATTACGATGTTGCTGGATTTTGTGTTGGTGTTGTTGAAGCTGAAGATGCTATTGACGGCTCACAAGTCGCTGCTGGTGATGCACTTATCGCATTAGGCTCTTCAGGCCCACATTCAAATGGTTTTTCATTAATTCGTAAAATCATCGAAGTTAGCGAAGCGGATATTAGTGCACCATTAGGTGATAGTTCGATTCAAGAACAATTGCTAACCCCTACCCGTATTTACGTTAAATCCGTTTTGACCTTGTTAGAAACAGTCAAAGTCAATGCTATTTCGCATATCACTGGTGGCGGTTTCTGGGAAAATATCCCACGCGTTTTACCTGACAACATGCAAGCAAATATTGATAAATCATCCTGGCAGTGGCCGGAAATTTTCACTTGGTTGCAAGAACAAGGTAATGTGACCGAACACGAAATGTATCGAACTTTTAACTGTGGTGTTGGTCTTATGATTGCATTACCACAAGATCAAGTGGCTAACGCATTACAAATTTTACAAAATGCGGGTGAAGCAGCTTGGGTTATCGGTAATATTGCTGAAAAATCAGGTTCTGAATCTGTAGTAATGGCGTAGGACTGATAAATAATATGAAACGCATTGTGGTAATGATCTCAGGATCAGGTAGTAATCTTCAAACAATTATAGATCAGGTCCATCGTTCGCAAGATGCAGCACAAATTGTTTGTGTTATTTCAAACAAACCCGATGCATATGGTTTAGAACGTGCAAAAGATGCCGACATACCTAATATATGTGTAGATAGCTTAGCGGCTGCAACAGATCGTGCAGCCTATGATAAACAGCTAATTGCAACGATTGAAGAATATCAACCGGATCTGATTGTATTGGCTGGTTTCATGCGTATTTTAAGTGATGAGTTTGTTAATCAGTATTTAGGTCGTTTGATTAATATACACCCTTCACTATTACCTAAATATAAAGGTTTAAATACGCATCAGCGAGCCATAGACAATGGCGATACAGAACACGGTGTATCTGTGCATTTTGTGACACCTGAACTCGATGGTGGCCCCGTTATTTTGCAAGCCAAAGTGCCTATTTTTCCTGAAGATAGTGCCGATGACATTGCCCAACGAGTTCAAGTACAAGAACATCAAATTTATCCATTAGTGGTACGTTGGTTCATTCAAAATCGTCTAATTATGAATGATGGACGAGCTTATATGGACCAACAAGTATTAGGAAACAACGGCTTTGCACACGAAGAATAGCGGCGCAACTAATGTGAATAGCACCATAGCAATATGGTGTTTTACTCTATTTGTAAGCTTTTCTTCAGGGCTGCTTTCTACAACATCTAACGCCCAAGCAATAACGCAAAATACGTATCAGCTAGCACCTTTCGAATCTCAATTTGAAGCGTATTATGATGGTGATACTAATCCTGTCGGTTATGCCCTCCTTCGCTTTACCCAACTACCGAATAAATTATGGCAGTTAGAATACGAATCAAAAATTTCTAAATATTTTCTAACTGATAAACGCACCGAAACAACGCGCTACTTGTTTCAACCCAATGATTTAGCCGAGCAGTTGGCATTAACCCCAATTACTTATGTTTATGAACGTACCGGAACCGGATCAGATAAAGGCTTAAGTGTTACGTTTGATCAAGCTAAAAATCAATTTTTCACATCGGTTCCAGTTGATAAAAAAGTGGTGTTTCCGTTAAACGGCTATGTAGATAACCAACTTTTCAGAATAGACGTACCTTACCAATTGGCTATGGGTAAAACTCAGTTCTCGTATCAATTTGTCAATTCTCGAGGTCAGGCTCGCAATTACGGTATGCAAGTTGTTAATACCGAATCGCAAGCATTACCTATTGGTGTGTTAGAAACGATTAAAGTAGTCATTAATCGTGAATCATCTACAAGACAAACCTTTGCATGGTTTGCGCCTAGTTTGAATTATCAATTGGTGCGCTTGCAACAATTTAAAGATGGTGCAGTTCAAGGTGATATTAAGTTGCGTGTACACAAAGCATTGTAACACGTACACTAATTTACTCAGTTAAATCAATATTATCTATTAGTAATACTACCTGAGTGCGTGATGTGACATTGAATTTTTTGAAAATTGCGCTGATATGAGCTTTGACTGTTGCTTCAGTGACAAATAATTCATCTGCAATCTGTTTATTCATCTTACCTTCTTTCAGACACTTAAGCACTCGAAGTTGCTTTGGCGTTAATCCTTTAACCAGTTCAATCGAAGTGATTAGTTCTGGATCATTAATGCCAATTTTATCAATGTACTTCTCGGGAATGAACTTACCACCGTCTAATACTGTCATTATGGCGTGTGCCATTTTTCTCGAATTATAGGTTTTAGGGATATAACCACGCGCACCATAATGCATCGCAATATTAACACTTTCTTCACTATCACTCGCAGTTACAACGATGACCGGCGTATTCGGTGACTTTTCTATGACTGAAGTAAGCCCATAGTAGTTGTCAGAACCCGGCATGCTTAAATCAAGTAAAATTAAATTAATCTTAGGGTGATTTTTAATCGCTTTAAGGGTGGTGGATAAACAGTCAGCTTCAATAATCTCTAAATCGTCAAAAAAAGGGCTGAGACCCGCTTGTAATGCCTCTCGAAAAAGAGGATGATCATCTGCGATTAAAAACGTGCTCATATTCTTTACGTCCAGTGGTTTCATTTATTTGCTGATGGTAAAATATATCACTAATTGTAAAATATAATACAAATAATCCTAAACTCAATGATAGGTTAATATGCCTCAAATAGACAAGTTATTTTCTACCCATCTCAATAAAATTGCTGATTTTTCGTTTGATGAAAACGTTGCGGCGGTATTTCCCGATATGATCGCTCGCTCTATTCCTGGCTATCCTTTAATGATTGAAAATATTGGTCGTTTAGCACGTCAATATTGCCAAGCTGATTCGACAATTTATGACTTAGGTTGTGCAACAGGAACAGCAACGTTAAGTATGGCCAAACATGTTGCAGCAAATAACTGCCAAATTGTCGGGATTGATAATTCACCTGCAATGGTTAAACAATGCCAACAATTTGTGAGTCAATATCATCACCCTTGCCCAATTAAAATTGAATGTGCGGATATAACCAATTATGCGTATCAACCTAGCAGCGTCATTTTAATGAACTTCACCTTACAGTTTTTAGCACCTCACGAACGTCAAGCTATGATCCAGCGTATTTATGACGCCTTGTTACCTGGTGGAGTGTTAATTTTATCCGAAAAATTCACACATGAAGATGTAATAGGTAACGAATTACTCGTCGATTTACACCATCAATTTAAAGGTGATAATGGTTATAGCGATTTAGAGATCAGCCAAAAACGCACCGCTCTAGAAAAAGTCATGCTGACAGATACAATGAGTACACATACTTCTCGTTTAGATTCTGCGGGTTTTGCGCATATCATTCCTTGGTTTAGCTGTTTTAATTTCATGTCGTTGGTTGCCGTTAAATAAGGAATTGTTATGCATTATCATTTTAGTGAGTTTTTATCTAATTTAGGCAAGCTAGGTTTAGAGCAATGGCATTACGACCTCCCTGCCCGTTTAGGCGACTGGGAAAATGCAGCGCGTCATGGCAATGCCACTAAATGGGAAAAACTCATCGATAAGTTACCCAAGATATCGACGCATTCATTTTCGTTAGGACAGACTGTTACACTCAATCAACCAGCGATTACGGAATACGACCAAAAAGTATTTAATGGCTTGTTACAACAGTTTAAACCCTGGCGCAAAGGGCCTTACAACATTTTTGGTGTCGCTATTGATACTGAATGGCGTTCTGATTTCAAATGGGATCGTATCGCGCCTCATATCTCACCTCTTTCAGGGCGCAAAGTGTTAGATGTCGGTTGTGGCAGTGGTTATCACCTGTGGCGTATGCTTGAACAGGAAGCAAAATGCGTTATTGGTGTCGATCCGACGGAATTATTTTTCAATCAATTTTTGATTTTAAAACGTTATTTACCTCTAGAGCCTGTCTATTTTATACCTCTGGGTATTGAAGATCTGCCTGTGAGCCATGGCTTTGATACGGTGTTTTCGATGGGAGTGTTCTATCATCGCCGTGATCCTATTTTGTTTTTACAACAACTCAAAGACCAGCTCGTATCAGGTGGTGAACTAGTATTAGAAACATTAGTTGTACCAGGGTGTGAACAAACAGTGTTAGTCCCTAGTGACAGATATGCGCAAATGAGTAATATCTGGTATTTACCGAGTGTTAAAGCATTAACCTTGTGGTTAAAAAAGGTGGGATTTACCAATATACGAGTCGTCGATGTTGATCAAACTAGTACGAATGAACAGCGCAAGACTGAATGGATTGAAGGACAGTCTTTAGCGGATTTCCTTGATCCTAGCGATCCTAACTTAACGATTGAGGGTTATCCCGCGCCGACACGTGCTACTTTCATCGCTAACCGTAAATAATCACCCCAATTGTAAGCTCTTACAATTATTGGCATACATCTTGTGTATAGATATATATGAATTATCGACAAGATGTATGCAATCACTATGTATGACGCATTTTTAGCGGAGCACCAGCTTCCCCACTCGTATATTGAATCTGCACTACAATGGTTCAACCCTATAATTACCGATTTGATCAAGCACACTAATAGTGCAACCCCTTTATTTGTCAGTATTAATGGCTCTCAAGGATCGGGTAAAACTACCCTCGCAAGCTATTTACAATACACCTTAACGCAACAACATCAAAAACGTGTTGTTGTCATGTCTATTGATGATTTTTATTACGACCAGCATACACGTTTACAACTAGCCAATTCGGTACATCCATTACTAAAAACTCGAGGTGTCCCAGGGACCCATAATATTAAGTTGTGGCAATCAGTGATGAACGCACTTAGTTTGGGTCAGCAATGTCGTATTCCAAAGTTTAATAAAGCCACAGATAATCCATATCCACGTGAGCAATGGCAGGAAATTATAGGGAAAGTCGATATTGTGATCATTGAAGGCTGGTGTATGCAGATCCCGCCACAATTAGATGAAATGCAGACACCTGCGATTAATCAACTCGAGCAGCATCACGATCGTGATTTAATCTGGCGCCGTTTTGTCAACCGCGCTTTAGGTGAGTATCAAAGTTTATTTCAACGTTTTCATTATAAAATAATGCTCAAAGCGCCTTCATTTTCAGTTGTGCACGCATGGCGTTTGGAACAAGAACAAAAGCTGGCGCAACGTCATAGTGATAAGACTGAACATAATTTAAAAATTATGAGTAAAAAAGACATTGCTAATTTTATCGAACACTATCAACGTTTAACTGAGCACGCTATTGACGTTTTACCACAACTATCTGATGTGGTTTTTACACTTAACACACAACGTCAGATTACTTCTGTGCAACGTAATCGAGTGAGTTTTATCACCCAGCAAGCACTGCCCTTGATCTTCACTGATCTCGATGGAACGTTAATGGATCATTATACTTATTCAAGTGTCGCAGCATATCAAGCGCTAAATTACTGTCATGAACTTGAGATCCCAATTATTCCTACCACAAGTAAAACGTTTGCAGAGTTAGTTGTGATCCGCAAACAACTCAATCTTGATGGGCCGTTTATTGTAGAAAATGGTGCAGCGGTATATATCCCTAAACATATTCCTTTATCACTCAAAGATCAATGTGAAGATAAAGGCGACTTTTGGTGTTATTCCTTAGCACCCAAACGAGCCAAATGGCTAGGCATAGTAGAACAACTAAATAATGAGTTTCATGGTGAATTTACCCATTTTGAGGCCATGACAACATTGGCACTAACGGCTGCTACGGGTCTGACCTTCCCCGCAGCCAAATTATCCAAGCAACGCGAATATGGTGAGCCTATATTATGGCTAGGTTGCTCTGAGCGACGCCAAGCGTTTATTACCCGTGCAACTGATCTAGGCGCTTATCCGATTTCTGGTGGTCGCTTCATTCATATCACAGGTGAGAGTGATAAAGCGCTAGCGATGAAGTGGTTAGTCGAACAGTATCAACGACATTTTACAGGTAAAGAGTTTTTGTCTATCGCTCTAGGCGATGGTCCCAACGACATATCGATGTTGGAGCAAGCAGATTTTGCCTGCCAAGTCCGTTCACCAACCCATCCATTTCCACTTTTGACGCGTGCAACAGCATCTCCGGCCTATCAAACCAAATTAGATGGTCCTGCTGGATGGAACGAATACATCACTACCTATATTCTAAAAATAACAGAGGAAATTCAACATGGCTGATTTTTATCAAAATGGCGTTATCACGACATTACACAACTTAGATGAGCGCCCAATTACTGCCATAGAAGCAGAATTAACTAAGTTTTCTAAACAACGTCCAATGGGTCTAATCTTACCTTCATTATTTTCTGAGTTGGAAGGTGAAGCACTACCGAATATCATTGATGAAATTGCCAAAGTGCCCTATTTATCGCAAATTGTTATCGGCCTAGATAGAGCGGATAAAGCACAGTTTAAACATGCTGGTGATTTTTTTAGTCGCTTGCCACAACACACCCGGATCCTGTGGAATGATGGCCCTCGTTTACAAGCACTCGACGCTAAATTACAAGCTCTTGGCTTAGCGCCAAAAGAGCTAGGCAAAGGACGTAACGTTTGGTATTGCATGGGTTATACCTTAGCAGCGAACAAAGTGGAGTCGGTTGCTCTACATGATTGTGATATCTTAACTTATGATCGCTCGTTACTTGCTCGACTGATTTATCCCGTTGCCAACCCGCAGTTCAACTACGAGTTCTGTAAAGGATTTTATGCACGTATTGCTGATGGCAAAATCAACGGTCGCGTATCACGTTTATTAGTTACCCCACTGTTACGCGCGTTAAAGCGCACATTAGGCGATAACGAATACATTGAATTTATGGATTCATTTCGCTACCCATTAGCGGGTGAGTTTTCATTTCGTCGCGATGTACTAAACGATATTCGTATTCCAAGTGATTGGGGCTTAGAGATTGGTGTGTTATCTGAAATGCACCGTAATTATTCGCACAATCGTTTATGCCAAGCAGATATTGCGAAAGTCTATGACCATAAACATCAAGACCTCTCCTATGACAATGAGCATGGTGGTTTATCTAAAATGTCGATTGATATCACCAAAGCGCTGTTTCGAAAACTAGCGACTCAAGGTAATACCTTTAGTACAGAAATGTTCCGCTCAATCAAAGCTACATACTATCGGATCGCTTTGGACTTTGTTGAAACATACCGCAACGATGCCATCATGAACGGCTTAACACTAGATATTCATGAAGAAGAAAAAGCCGTTGAGCTGTTTGCACAAAATATTATGAAAGCAGGTCAATCATTCCTTGATAATCCGATGGAAACGCCATTTATACCCAGTTGGAACCGAGTAATCAGTGCCATTCCTGACATTTTTGAACAGCTCGAAGCCGCAGTAGAGGCTGATCATCAAGATTTAATGCAAGGAAAATAATATGAACAACATCGACCGTGGGACACAATTACGTGATGATATTATGTATTACTTACACAATATTTATGACGATGTGACACACCCTGCTCTAGCACAAGATTTTAACAACGACCTTGGCCAAGTTGCCAATGCGTTGATTAGCGCATTAGCACTCGATGGATTACAGCAACAATTTGAACCGCGTGCTCACCAAAACCATTGGGATGAAACCCGCATAATGATGATCAGTTATGCCGATAGTATTTTTGATGAGACGCACCCGCCCTTACAAGTATTACACCACTTTTTAAATACTCATTTGAGCGATGTGGTGACGGATGTGCATTTATTGCCGTTTTATCCCTATAGTTCTGACGATGGTTTTTCAGTTATTGACTATTCAACAGTAAACCCCGCTCATGGTAATTGGCGTGATATTAATCAACTTAGTCGTGAATACAATTTGATGTTTGATTTGGTAATCAATCATTGCTCTGCACGCAGCCAGTGGTTTACTAACTTTATTGCCGGAACAGGCAAAGGACATGATTTTTTCATGACCGCTCAGCCCGATGACGATATCAGTATGGTCACAAGGCCTCGTGTTAGCCCATTACTTAAACCAACAGAGACAGCACATGGACTGCAGCATGTGTGGTGTACCTTTTCACATGACCAAGTCGATTTTGACTTTACTAACCCTAACGTGTTGATTGAATTTGCGCGGATCATAAACTTGTATCTTGAAAATGGGGCGTCATTGTTTCGCCTTGATGCGGTCGCATTTTTATGGAAAACCTTAGGGACATCATGTATCAATTTGGTCAAAACACATGAAATCATTAAATTATACCGTCTTTTGATTGAGCATAAGTCGCCTAAAGCCATCATCATTACCGAAACCAACATACCTAATCAGGAAAACTTGAGTTACTTTGGTAACGCTAATGAAGCGCATGCAATTTATAACTTTAGTTTACCTCCACTCCTCATTAACACCTTAGTATCCCAAGATTCGTCAGCATTAACACAATGGCTGATGAGTATGCCTCCTGCGCAAAACGGCACTGCATATTTTAACTTTATCGCTTCACATGATGGTATTGGTTTGCGCCCTGCTGAAGGTTTATTGTCGCATGAAACCATTGATGAGTTAGTTGCAACTATGCAAGACTTCAATGGCAAAATTTCATGGCGCACTGCAGCCGATGGTACCCAGTCTCCTTACGAAATTAACATTGCATTGATTGACGCTTGCAGAGGAACGCATGCAGGTGAAGATGAGTGGCAAATCGCGCGTTTTATCTGTGCGCATACCATTATGCTTGGCTTAGAGGGCATACCGGGTATTTATATCCATAGTTTGTTAGGTACAATGAACGATATTGAGCGAGTCACCAACACCGGACAAAACCGCTCAATCAACCGCCATCGCTGGGAATATAGCAAACTCGATACCGTATTGAAAAACGAAAACTCATTGCACTATATCATTTTGGATAAAATGAAGTCGCTGATCAACATTCGTCAACAACAATCGGCATTTCATCCCAATGCGACACAATTTACGTTACAACTCGGTGGTGCGTGTTTTGGTTATTGGCGCCAAAGTATGGATCGTGCTCAAAGTGTTTTTTGCATAACGAACATCAGTAAAGAAGAGCAAACTGTACGCATCAGTGATGTTAATCTCATTAGTACACAAACTTGGTCTGATTTACTCTCTGATTTAGTACTGGCACAAGATCAACAAACGTTAATCTTGGCGCCGTATCAAACATTATGGCTTACTAACCGTTAAACGAGTCAATAAACTGGAGGTGTCCCAACGGCCGCCTCCGGCTTGTTGCACGTCCGCATAAAACTGGTCGACTAAAGCGGTTAGAGGCAAACTCGCACCGTTTTTTCTCGCAGCATCTAAGGCAATGCCCAGATCTTTTCGCATCCAATCTACTGCAAAACCAAATTCATATTCACTATCAATCATGCTTTGAGAACGATTTTCCATTTGCCATGATTGTGCAGCACCTTTTGATATAACATCAATCACTGCATGGCGATCTAACCCTGCACATTCACCAAAATGTAACGCTTCAGATAAACCTTGAACAATGCCCGCAATACAAATTTGATTCATCATTTTGGCCAGTTGCCCTGCTCCGACATCGCCTAAACGTTGATGATGTCTGCTATACACATCTAACACATTCTTAGCACGATCATAATCAGCAGCGTTGGCACCACACATAATGGTTAATTGACCATTTTCGGCACCAGCTTGTCCGCCTGATACTGGCGCATCAATAAACCCAATGTTACGTTCATGACAAGCTTGGGCTAACTCAATCGCTAATGTTTGTGAGCCCGTAGTATGGTCAATAAGTATTCCGCCAGCAGGCATGCTATCCAGCACGCCATCAACGCCATAGACCACACTGCGTACATCATCGTCATTGCCCAAACACATACACACTATTTGCGCATCAGCTACAGCTAACGCAGGTGTAGCGGCAATGGTTAAATTAGCCCCATCGACCGAAGCGCGTTGTTGTTCAAGCCAATCTTTAGATTTTGCAGCAGTGCGATTATATACACAGGTAGTAAAGCCTGCTTTAGCTAAGTAACCCGCCATCGGAAAACCCATGACGCCTAATCCTAAGAATGTAACATTTTTTAACATAATGACCCTTGTAAAAATCTACTTCACACTTAAATACGTAGTAACCTTATACTTTGTTTTAAATAAATAAAACAATCGACTATAGATTCCATACTAGCAAAAATAATAAAGGAAGAATAATGAACAACATTTATGACTTTTCAATGCCTCTGGCAAATGGACAAGACCAAGCATTTTCTGAGTATAAAGGAAAAGTATTGTTAATTGTAAACACTGCAAGCAAATGTGGTTTTACCCCTCAATATGACGGTCTACAAAAATTACAGGATGATTTTGCAGATAAAGGTTTCTCTGTTTTGGCATTTCCTTGTGATCAATTTGGTAAACAAGAGCCAGGCAGTGATGCAGAAATTGTTGATTTTTGTACAACTAGATTCAGTGTCGATTTCCCCCTATTTTCTAAAATAGAAGTGAATGGCGATAATGCCGCACCAATTTATAAAGTAATGAAATCCTCAGCCAAGGGGATATTTGGCAGCGAAGGGATCAAATGGAACTTCACTAAATTTTTGGTTAATCAAGAAGGTGAAGTGATTAAACGCTACGCACCGACCACTAAACCTGAAGTTATCGCAAAAGATATCGCAAAGCTTTTATAGTTTTAACCACTACCGCTTTTGTATTACGATATGAAAATACTTGCCTAGCCATTTATACGGTGGCTGGGTTGAGTATTTTTTTTCAGCTTCCACTAACGCTGAATAATGCATAGTCTGATGTTCTATATTACGCATATAATCATGAATACAGCGGATCCCTGCTTCATGTATAACCTTTACATCTGATTTTTCTTGTAAGTAAGTTAATACTGGCTGAACACTTAATGGTTGTTGAGGATTTAGGCGTACTTTCTTTTTTACTTTCAGGCCTTTTTTGACATAGTCAAAATTACCATAAAGTAAGTTACCAAAGGTCAACGCATCTTTATTAAAGAAACTCAGCGATAAATACCCATTAGGCTCCAATCGTTCGATTAATAAATCAATCGCGACAAAAGGCTCGCTAAGCCATTCCAATACCGCATGATTGATAATAATATCGTATTTACCGGTAACATCTTGTAGTTGACCGACACGATAATTGATTTCGACGTTATCTTGTAAAGCTTGTTGCCGAGCGGACTCAATTGAATCACCAGAGACATCGATTGCATCTACTTGATAGCCTACTTTAGCGAACTCTGTCGACATTTGACCTAGGCCACATCCAGCATCAAGTACGCGCAGGGTGTTTTTAGAATGAGGCTCAGGCAAAATCCCAAGTTGCTGTAGGTGATGGCATAGTAATGTATGACGTAACGTCCCTTTCGTTGTGCCATAAATGTTTCGCGCAAATTTATCACTGATCCCATCAAAGCCATGATCACTCGTTGCTGTAAAAGTAGATTCATTTGTGTTTGTTTTTGTGTTTGTAGCGCTCTGCTGCGAATGACTCAAAATACCAACCTTTTAGCGTTTAAACGGGGTTCGACAGGTCAATAAATGACACATCTAGATCCCACTGAGATTGGATATGTTCACCTAACGCTTGAACACCATAACGTTCAGTCGCATGATGACCCGCGCCAATAAACATCACGTCATATTCATGTGCAATGTGGGTTGTTTGCTCTGACGCTTCACCCGTAATAAAGGCATCCACACCAGCTTGAGCTGCGGCTTCTAAATATCCTTGCCCGCCGCCTGTGCACCATGCAAGATGTTTAATTAAACGTGGTTGCGAGTTTGGTTGGTTGGTCTGTGATTGTGCTTGTGCTTGTGTTGCATCGTCATTGGTTGAAGTAAAGCCGTTACCTAACACCAATGGTGAACGATTTAAGTTGTGCTCTACACGGGAGACTAACTCTTGTGCTGGGATAGCGTGTTCAAATTCACCACGCATTAATACACCTTCAGGTTTTACATTCAATGCACTGACATTATTGATCCCTAGACGGGCGGCTAATTGCGCATTATTACCTAAGGTCGGATGGACATCTAACGGTAAATGATAAGCGTATAAGTTGATATCATGTGTTAATAACGCTTTTATACGTTGTTGTTTCATATGACAAATAGTTTGGTTTTCGCCTTTCCAAAAATAACCATGATGCACAATAATCGCATCGGCATTATGAGCAATCGCTTGTTCAATTAACGCCAGTGATGCAGTCACCCCTGTGATTACTTTTTGTACATTTTGACGTCCTTGGACTTGCAAGCCGTTTGGGCAATAATCAGTAATAGAATCACTCTTTAATAGGGTGTTCAGGGATTTTTCAAGTTCGAAATTATGCATACAGACTAGCCTTACTTTACGTCAAATAGACTTTATTTTAAAAAAACGATATAAATAATGCTCTATATTAACACTAACTTAGGGTTTCATACACATTATGAGCAAACTAGATAAAGACCAAACCATTGAACAATTCACTCTCGCCTACACTGCCGCAAACGGTAAAGCACCAGAAATTGAAGCTAAAGGTGGCTGGTACAGTGTTGATGGTGGAAAAAATATACGTTTAGCAGCAATTGCCGAAATGACAGCTGAGCTAACTGGAAGTGCAAGCACTACTCCGGCGTCAGCTCCAACAGCAACGCCAGCTGCTAAAGCTAAAAAACCAGCAGCTGCTAAAGCTAAAAAACCAGCAGCAGCTAAAAAAACTAAAACAGCTAAATCTGGAAATGGATTTTCAGTGAAAAACTTCTGGCAAGAGACGGTATTGGCACCATTGCATAATGCGCGTCCACCACGCTAGTTATTAACTTAAACTTTTCAATGCATAAAAAAAGCGAGTGTCGGCGTATTTAGTATTTATATACGCAGAACCCGCTTTTTAGTATTTTATTGACTGTTGAGAATGTTGATTTCGCTATTAACTAATCGGGGTTTGGCTTTGGTTAAATATACGATTATAAGCTCTAAACAAGGTGTTTTCGGCTGCGAATCCTAATTTTTCCATTACGTTTTTCTTTTCTGAGTACTTCACACTGAATATCTCATGAGTTTTGTTTAACTCCAGAATAATATCGTCAGAAGTAGCAAGCTCATCGACTAAACCTAACTCTTTTGCTTGCAGACCAAACCAATACTCACCAGTTGCGACCTTGCCAATATCTAAACTTGGACGATTCGTATTTACAAAATCCTTAAACATGACATGGACTTCTTCAAGCTCAGCCTTAAATTTAGCACGCCCTTCATCATTATTTTCACCAAACACCGTTAAGGTGCGTTTATAATCACCTGCGGTATGTTGTTCAAAATCAATATCGTTTTTCTTTAATAGTTTATTAAAGTTAGGCATTTGTGCAATCACACCGATTGAGCCAATAATGGCAAAGTTAGCACAAATTAAACGATCAGCAACACACGCCATCATATAGCCACCACTAGCGGCAACTTTATCGACACAAATGGTAAGCTTTAACCCTTTGGCTTTTATGCGTTGTAGTTGTGAAGCCGCAAGTCCATACCCATGTACAACCCCACCACCCGACTCTAAGTTAACCAATACTTCATCATTTTGTTCAGCAGCTAACAAAATAGCAGTTATTTCTTCACGTAAATTTGCCACTTCATGGGCATCGACCGAACCGTGGAAATTGATAACGAATAATCTTGCCTTCTCTTGAGTTGTCGCCTCATGAGTTGCATTGGTTGCTGACTCATTTGATAAATTCGGCTCTGACCCCATTTTATCTGATTGTTTTTTGTTTTTGGCTGCGCGTTTAGCTGCCTCTTTTTCAGCTTTTTGTTTCGCTTTATCCGCTGCTTTTTTATCTTTCATAAACTGCTTAAGCTGTGTGTCGCTTAAAAGCATTTTTTCGGCGTAATCGGTCACATCCTCTAACGCATCCGAAATAGAATGGATCTCTAATTGACCTTTACCACTTACCTGTCCTTTTTGTTTCATCGCGATAGCTACGAAAGCAAGTAACACTGCAATAATGGCCAACACCACCGTAATGGCTTTGGCTACAAATAATCCGTATTCAAATATAAATTCCAACCACTTATCCTCTTAAAATAATGTCACAAGTTGAATGCGAGATAATAGCAAAAAAAAGAGCCCTAAGGCTCTTTATTAACTAATAATTTCAGACTTTTGTCTCTAGTTCATTGCATCCTTCGCAGTTGAAATATCTACCTCGATTACTTTATTTGCTTCAATATCAGCCTCAGTAAACCTAAATGGTCTAAACTGTGGCATTTGTGAATACAGTAATGTTTGATCGAGGTTTGAATCATCGCCAATTACATGAGATTGAGAATAACTCAACAGCCCGCGAGCTTCGGGACCGTCTTCAGTGAAATTAACCACCATCATCCAACTACTACCATACGTTATATGGTAGCCCGCTCCTTCAGCACTTAAACGTGTATTAGGTAAAGTAACGTATTCGTGACGAGGTAATAATGTTCCATTATTACCAATATCAGTATCAAATACATTAAAGCCTCCTTCGACGTTATGTGCGCCACCCCAAGGATACTTAACCCCTGACGCAAGCCCATCAGCAGTGCTGCGCTCCACAAATTGAACTTCACCTAGGGTTGCATCCAAGGCTATACCAGCTGCTTGCACATTGAGTACCGCTTGAGCAAACTGTTGTAGCGTCACAGCATTCACAACTAAGGTATTAGGTGTATTCGCAGGATCCGTTGCATCAAATGCATTCTGCCACTGAATATTCCCCCGACTCGCAAAAGCAAATTCACGAAATACATGTGCACCTGTGCTATCAAGATTCATTTTTCCATCAAACATCGCTAACGCTGCGCATCCACCGCTAATATCTACGGCTACACCATTAACATCGACAGGTGTTGATTCTTGAGCCTGACACGCGCTCAACAAATCCGTTAATATTGCATTAGCTAGATAACTATCATTTTCCAATAGTGCCTCTTCGACCTCAGTGGGTGAAAATAGGCCATCGCTGCCGCTTGCACCAGCAAGTAATTGATGAGCCATACGAGAACGCAACGACTGTTTGTTACCAACCTGACCAAATAATGGCGATACACCAGTAATAGGATTCGCTAGGTTAGTTAACCAAAAACTATCATTGGAATTTTGCACATAATCCGTTCCTTCATATTTAGGTGCATCGTCATAAGCAACAGGAGCAACAAAATCCATCTGCGAAATAAAACCCGGTAACACAGTAAATCCAGCTGCTTGTTTCGTGCCAATTAACAATGGGTTAGTAGTTAATGCATTTATTGCGGTATCGGTTAACCCTGGTACAGTAGAATCATCAATGTAAAAGACTTCACCAGACTTAGACGCAGCCATTGTATTATTAAAAATAACCCCATCATAATCTTTGAATGCTTGTTTAAACTCATCCATGCTAGTCGATAGATTCATAGCAAACCAATGATCAACCACATCAAAATTGGGTAAGTTAGCATCTTTGATGGCAAATGCTTGCGCACTATCCCAACCAAAACTCCCAGGTACGACTATCATTGGACCATAGTTAGTGTGATAAGACGTTTTAGCTAAGCGCATGGAGCTTGCAGGACCCGTTGCCACTTCGATTTCCAGTTCTTTACTGAATATTGTGCGTTTACTGCCATCGACAAGATGGGTCAAATTAGCAGGATCAGTGTCATCCAAACTGAGTTGATAGACAACAAAGTGCTCTGCGGTACTGAATGTATGTGTCCATGCAACGTGTTCATTGAAACCGATATTAACCGCCCCCGGTACCCCCATCAACGACCCGCCCATCACATTTAAGAAACCAGGTATGGTGGTATGGAATTGCCAAAAGCGTAAATTACCCGTATGCGGGAAATGTGGATTACCTAGCACCATCCCCATTCCATTTTCAGTCATATCAGATCCCAAGCCCCAGCCATTCGACCCCATGTCTTGAGGGTTACGCTCTGGTAATGAAAAATGTGGATTAATCGCAAACGGTAAATTATTCGTGTGAGGTTTGGCTTGTGGATCAACCTGTGCTTTACTCAGCACCGTTTTAGGTATGCCAACCGGTCTTGGTAAAAACGATTCGCCTGGAGGCGCCGCAGCAAACATCGCAGGTAAGAAGTTCGCAGCACCTGGCAGTAACGACACGCCAAGCGAATAAGTAAATATGTCTAATGGCTCTAGAGGTTGTACCCAAGGTTGATTAGCACAAGCAGGATCAATGTTAGCCACTCCTGTATCAGCCAAATATTGGTTGTACCCTTGTGTATAACCAGAGGCCATAGCACGCGTGTTAGCAGACATACTCGCAAAATTATCTTCTGCAATTTGACGGATCCCAACACTCAAAAAACCAAAGTCATTAATCAAGTGTTCTGAATCACCGCTTTCAGGGACCATATCAGGCCCATAATATTTAGCGCGCTGTGAATTATACTTTAGGATCTGGTCGGCTAAAATACAGATATTATCTTTAGCAAATGCATAGCCTACGCCATAAGCAATACTTTCGACATTGTCAGCAGTAATATGCGGTACACCATAATCAGTCCAACGAATATCAGCATTTAATTCACCATCTGGATCAAATGCAGGTAAAACTGGTGCTGGAGTAACAACCGGTGTAACCGGTGCTGCAGGTGGTGATACCACCTGAACGGGATCAGAGCCACAAGCAGTAAGAGTAAGGACTGAAGCAGTTGTTAAAGCAAGTGTAAGGTGTTTTGTTATTTTATTATGCAAAATTAATACTCCTTTATTAGAGTATTTAACTTACTAGACACCCGACTAATTTACAAATCATTAACAAAAAAGACCTGTTATACGGATAACAGGTCTTTACACTTTATATTTTTTAAATGTTAAGAAACTACTTAGTCATTTATGCCTTAATAAGCACGATTACTTCAGCAATACCTAGTCTACCACCGTAGTGTTGGTAATTGGAAGAACACGACCACCTGAAGCAATAAACGCAGCAGACTGAGTTTGCATTTCTAGTGTAACTGCAGCACTTGATTCAGGACTCAGTGAAGAACCATGAGCACCTTCGTTAAACAATACATAACCAGACATAGGTTCGGTAGATTGCGCAGATGCAGAAACCTGCATTAAGCCAGCTTGTTCAATATACGCATCTTGACCCGCTAAAGGTGCAGAAGTCGTTACTGGAATAACTTGATCCGGTAAGTTTGTGCCGCCATCACCCACAACTGTCATAACATGTGTCGGTGTATTCATGCCTAGTGTTTTTACGTAACTGATTGGATCAGCTCCATCTAACGAGGTTTGCGCCGCAAAAGCAAATTGATTAAAGGTTGCATTAACTGAAGCTAACTGTGCATCTGATAACGCATCTAAGAAAGGTTGTACTAAAGCAGAAGTTTGCGCTTCAGTTGCACCAGCTGGATAAGTACCAGCAACCAATGCTGCAAAATCAGGACTCGCTTGAGACAACAATAAGCTCTTAATCAACGGACCAAAACTGGGTGATTCTAGTAAAAATTGTGCTGTTCCGGCCCCAGGAGATTCTAGTGAAGCAGCTGCAACACTAAACAGACCGTCTAATGCAGCCAAATCACCGCCCATCGATGTATTCGCTACTGCTGCAAAGTTCCCCCCAGCAATACCACCTAAAGACACACCCATAACGGAAACGTTTGTCGCATCAAGCATCGCAACACTGCCACTTGAAGTGTCAATGACCGCATTAAGGCCTAAGCGCAAGCCTAACAAGTCAGATACTGACTGAGTTAAATTAGCTTTAGCTGTAGGTAATGTTTGTAGGTTCATGTAATGTGTAGCTGAAACCGTGGTTGCATTGATTTCATCATTGCCATCACCATCTAAGTCATATCCACGAGAGCCATGTAATGGATGATCAATCGCTACTGTTGCAATACCTGCAAATGATAATGCAGCGGTAATCGCTAACATATCTTCTTTTTGACGTGTGATCCCATGATATAGGATCGCAACAGGCCAACCTGAATCAGGCATTGTCATACCTGGCTGGCCCAGAGCAGCAATCACCATTGGATCTGGTACCGTGATTTGTACATCTAATGTCATATAACCTTCGTTACCGCCTTTCATCTGAGGAATTGGGCTATAACGGGTGACATTACGATCGCGGTCTAAGGTATTTCCATCGGCATCACGTAAATCACGTAAACCAACAGCCGAGCAAGTTGCATCATTTGGACCACTAGAATAGGTTGCTTGAGCCGCTGCAGGTAAAGCTGCAAAACCAGCTAATACAATACCACTATCACAAGCTGCCGTCATAAACTCAGTCACTGGAGCCGTTGGGTTATCAGCGCGAGGAATAGCTAAGAAATGCGGTAAAGAAATCGAACCACGGACATGTTTAGCTGCGCAGAATGGACCGGCTTCAGCTAACACACCGCTAGCAACATTTGCAGCAAAATCGTTTACTTGTGGAATCGCATTACCAAAACCACCCGCCGCAGCAGTTAATAAGCCACCACAAGTTGTCATGGCACTGAAGTCAGCTGCTTGAATCGCCGGTGCTAATGCAGCAGCCTCTGCAGGTAACTGTGAAATACCAAATTGAACCGCACCAGTAACCGCTTCCGCCGAGACTAAACCCAATGCTTCCATTGCATTAGGCGCATCTGGCGCATCGACTACCGTAATTGCAGGTAGTGCAGCCGCAGCAGTTGGGTCGACAAGTGCAGCACGCTGTGCAAACTCACCGACCATCACTTTTTTGACTGTTTCTAACACAACAGTGGTAGATTGAGTGGTAAAGGATGCAGCATAAGTAATATTTTCACGAGCAAGACCGACTTGACTCAAAGACACAACAATACTATTAATCAAACCTTGTAGGGATAATTGTGACTCTGACCCTAATGGTGCAGTCGCAGGATCTTGGTTAACTAATCCCCAAGTCGTTGAGCCTTGTACCGAACGCCCTGTTGAATCTTTTAAGGCATCAGTTACCACTAAGATGTAACCTTGACTTGGCTTAAGTGGCTGTAAAGGCACAAAAGCAATTGTATTATCATCGGCTAATGACACGACATAATCGACACCAAATGTTAATTTGTCGCCAACTTTACACCCAGCCGAAGGCACTGCAATTGCAGCACAGTCTGGGTCGGCTTGATTTAAACCTAACGTCGCCTCATATAAAGACACACCTGCTGATAATGAGCTTGCATCAAGGCTAACCCCAGCAGGTGTTTCTACATCAATAACGAATGGCTGTGATACCGACCAACCATCAAGGACATTTAAGGCGTTTTGTGGATCAGTAAAATCTGTTGTATCGGCAACAGGTATATTGAGTGTGTAATCGAAAAAACCATCATCACCCGGTAACATTAATAAATCGTTAGGGATGTTGAGGTTACCTGCTGCAGGATCAAATAATACACGTGACAATGGTTTTTGTTGTGGAATGTCGGCTTGTAAATCGCTCATAGTTTCGCCACCACAGCCAACAAGGGCTAGAGCCGAAGCAACGCTGGTGCTGATTAACAATTTTTTCATTGTATCTCCCTAAGATTCATATTTGTTGTTATTTTTCTATTATAACGACACGGATACACCCTATCGTTGAAATTAAACTTGTGCGCACAATTGCTAATAAATAAACACTATTATTAGCCAAGTAAGTGCTTAGACCAGTTAAACATATCACAAGTCTATTGCCTTTGATGTCAATTTGCAAAACTTTGTTAATGTTTTGTAACGACTTTTTAGGATCACAGCGTAAAAACCAATAAAATTAGGTAGTTGAAAGTACTTATTCTGTATCCAAGTCTCAACTTTGCTTAACAATTATGCGATAGGGATATTTTTAGGTACAATACTCAGTTATATATTTCATTCAAAGTTTTTATCGTTAAAAGGTTTTCATTTTGCAAGCACACTTATTTTCACCATCTAAAACGGAACTCCAAAATAAAGTTATTTTAATCACAGGTGCAGGTGATGGTATTGGTCGTCAAGCCGCATTGTCATTTGCTGAGCATGGTGCTGAAGTCATTTTGTTAGGTAAAACCGTTAAAAAACTAGAAGCGGTTTATGATGAGATTGTCGCTGCAGGTTATATTGAACCTGGGATCATTCCACTGGATATGCAAGGCGCTACCGAAAAGCATTACGCTGATATGGGTGCTATGCTAATTGACCAATATGGCCGTCTTGACGGAATATTACACAATGCTAGTATATTAGGTCACTTGTGCCCGTTCAATCAAATCACTAGCACTGAATTTAACGACGTGATGCAAGTAAATGTTACAGCGCAATTTTTGATGACTCAAGGTGTCTTACCTGCATTACAAAAGTCTGAACATGGCAGTATCATCTTCACTACCTCCTCTGTAGGTCGCGAAGGTCGCGCGTTTTGGGGAACGTATTCCATTTCTAAATTTGCCACCGAAGGAATGATGCAGGTTATGGCGAGTGAATATGCCAACAGCCATATCCGAGTTAACTGTATTAATCCTGGTGCAACTCGCACTAATATGCGCGGTAAAGCATTTCCAGCTGAAGACCCACAGCAACTCAAAACACCGCTAGATATTATGCCTATTTATCTTTATCTGATGAGTGATCAAGCTATTACCGTTAATGGTCAATCACTGGATTGTCAGCCTAAATAGGTAACTACTTTTACGCTATTATATTAAAGTAATCCATCAGACATAAAAAAGCCCTACATAAATAGGGCTTCTTCTTGGTTTTGATTAATAGTTAACCAGTCCAAGTGTCACGTAGACCTACAGTGCGGTTAAACGTCAAGTTTTCTGCTTCACTGTCGCGACAAAAATAACCAGTACGCTCAAACTGAACACCCTTGCCTACTTCAAGGCTTGCAAGGCTTGGTTCTACAACACCTTGTTTGATGATCAAACTATCTGGGTTGAGTACTTGCAAATAATCGTCTTCAGCGGCTGGATTTGGCACATTAAACAAACGGTCGTATAACCGAATTTCCGCAGGCACACCCTGTGTTGCACTCACCCAATGGATCACGCCTTTAGCTTTTCGACCATCGGCAGGATCTTTACCCAAGGTATCTGGATCATAAGTACAATAAACTGTCGTGACATTGCCATCAGCATCTTGGTCAAAACGATTCGCTTTGATGAAATATGCGTTGCGTAAACGCACTTCTTTGTCGATGACTAAGCGCTTGAATTTTTTATTGGCTGCTTCGCGGAAATCTTCAGCTTCAATATATATCTCACGCGTAAATGGTACCTCACGAGTACCCATACTCTCATCAGTTGGATGATTAGGAGCATTTAAGATTTCTACTTGATCTTCAGGGTAGTTTTCGATGACCACTTTTATAGGATCTAACACTGCCATTGCACGTGGCGCATTGACATTAAGATCGTCACGAATGGCCGACTCAAGCATACTCATTTCAACCAAGTTATCCATTTTCGTCACGCCAATACGAGCACAGAATTCACGAATTGAGGCAGCGGTATAACCACGGCGACGTAATCCAGCAATCGTAGGCATTCGAGGATCACTCCAGCCACTGACATGCTTACCTGTAACTAAATCAATCAACTTACGTTTAGATAACACGGTATATTCGAGGTTTAAACGCGAAAACTCATATTGATGTGGGGTGACCGCAATTGTAATATTGGCTAAAACCCAATCGTATAAACGACGGTTATCTTGAAACTCTAGAGTACATAATGAATGCGTAATGTTTTCAATCGCATCTGAAATACAATGCGTAAAATCATACATGGGGTAAATACACCAAGCATCACCGGTTTGATGATGATGCGCAAAACGCACACGATATAACACAGGATCACGCATGCACATGAAACTTGACGTCATATCGATTTTGGCACGTAGACAACACTCGCCGTCTTTGTACTCACCAGTGCGCATTTTAGCAAACAACGCTAAGTTTTCAGCTATCGATGTATCGCGATATGGACTGTTAGTACCAGGCTGGGTCAATGTGCCGCGCATTGTTCTCATCGTTTCTTGATCGGAAAAATCTACGTACGCCAAGCCTTTTTCAATTAGTTCAACGGCAAAACCATGTAGCTGTTCAAAGTAATTTGACGAATAACGTACTTCACCATTCCAATCAAAACCTAACCAAGAGACATCATCCATAATCGCGTTAACATAATCGATGTCTTCTTTTTCAGGGTTAGTATCATCAAAACGTAAGTTACAGGTACCGTTATAATCTTGAGCTATACCAAAATTCAAGCAAATCGATTTCGCATGGCCAATATGTAAAAATCCATTTGGCTCTGGCGGAAAACGTGTCTGAATAGTTTGATGCGCACCCTGCTGCAAATCTTTATCGATGATTTGTCTAATAAAATTACTTGGGCGTGCAGCTAATTCTTCACTCATACAACCGTTCCTCTAAAATTGGTATAGATAAAAAATGGGTAAAAATAATAAATATCAAAAGCAGCTGAAGTATACCATTGTCATGGCGTTGCAATACAATTTTATCCACCCTTTTATCCATCCTTTGCATAAAAATTTCATTTTATGCAATACAATGGTATAACTGAGTACATAATAAGAATGCCAATGACATCTATTGAGGATCGGTTATGAAAGCCAAATCAACTTCGTTTGACATTGCCCATTTAGCTGGAGTGTCACAATCTACGGTATCTAGGGCGTTATCTAACTCAACATTAGTCAATGAAGAAACCCGCTTACGTGTGCAGCAAATTGCCAAAGAATTAAATTACAAAGTCGATAAAAATGCGAGTAATTTGCGCAAACAACGCTCATCGACTATTGCGTTATTATTGTTCGAAGATCCGTCATCGGATGATTCTCAAATCAATCCCTTTTTCATTTCTATGCTAGGCAGTATTACCAAAGCTTGCTCGGCGGCTGACTATGACTTACTCGTTTCATTTCAAAATTTACAAGATGATTGGCACGCTGAATTTGAAGATAGCCATAAAGCCGATGGATTAATCTTATTGGGCTACGGTGATTATTTAGATTACAAACAAAAAATTGAACAACTCGAACAACAAAATACCCATTTTGTTCGTTGGGGAGCACATGATCCAAATCACCCTGGTATCTCCATTGGCAGTAATAACTACCAAGGTGGTTTTATGGTTACTGAGCATTTAATTGCCCAAGGTCGCAAGCGCTTTGCATTTGTCGGACAAGCAGGCTCGGAAGCGCCTGAATTTATGGCACGTTTTAATGGGCACATCGACGCCCTATCCAAACACCATTTATCAGACCAGTTCATGGGACAATTTGATGCTATCTTTACCGAAGAAGCTGGTCATGATGCCGCTAGCATGTTGTTCGAAGAGCAAATTATCCCTGACGCGATTGTCTGTGCGAGTGATTTGATCGCAACCGGGGTATTACGTGCTATGCGTGATAAAAAATTAGACTGCCCGAATGATATTGCAGTAGTGGGATATGATGATATACCGATCAGCGCGTTTACCACTCCGGCACTGACGACGGTAAAACAAAACACCAAATTAGCAGGTGAATTGTTAGTGGCAAACTTACTGAAATTGATTAATGGTGAACATGTTTCTGACCAACTAATGCCTGCGGATTTAGTGATCAGAAAAAGCTCTTAAGTTACTTATATTGCATTGCGTGTTGTGCAGCTTGTAATAGTTCAGGCTGCGTGACAGACTCATTCAATACCCATACCTGCACACCATGCGGCTCAACTTGCGTTCTGATCTCGTCCTTCACCTTTAACGTTGCGCCGGATAATTGCTCTTCCCATGACCCAGCTTGAACCATTTCATCAATCACAAAAGGTTGTACCTGATTACTCTTATTTAACAGTACCAGTGCAATTTGTTGTGTTTCAGCCGTTTGTATCACACGATAGAAACTCGCCTTATCCCCTTTTAGCTCATGCGTAATTTGTAAGCCTTGTTGCAAGGTAGGTAATTGCTTGCGGATGTTGGCAATTTCAATTAACCCTTCACGGATGGGATGGTTAGCATTTTGCATTATCGTTTCCTGACCAATAAAATTGCGATTACCAGCATGCTCAGCAGTACCACGCATAAAACCAAACTCGGAGCCTTGATAAATCACAGGGATACCACGTGTTGTAAACAACCAGTTATGGGCATCAATAAAGCCTTCATCGGATGCATTCATACGTCGCATATCATGGTTATCGTAAAAGGTCGTTAAGTCATATACGTTATGATAAGGCCCATGTGTTAGATGCAAATAATCGTTCAACTGAGCAAAATCACTTTCTGGATCTTCAAACACTTGTGTAATTGCTTGTTGTCCAGGGAAATCTAACACGCTGATTTGACCGTTTTTAGGTAATGTATGCTGTGCGATAAAATTAGCATTGTAGTCATAGCTTTCAGCGAACATAAAAAAGTCTGGATGCTGTTCTCTGATTCGATCAGCCATAATTTTCCAAAAACGGTGCGGCACATGTTTAATCGTATCGATTCTAAATGCACTCGCGCCCTGTTCAATCCAATATAAATAGCTGTTGATCAAATAGTCTTGCACCGCAGGATTGGTCTCGTCCAAGTTGGATAATTGCATGATGTCAGGGTATTGATGAAAAAATCCATGCAGCGGGTTATCACTCGATAATGCTTCGGTTGCTAAGTTTTGATGATCGGCAACCAATGTACCTTGTGCATCGTACAACTCACCAAAACCAGGTTGATCAATCGGCATCGTAAATGAGGGCGAACCATGGTTTGCGACGATATCAAGTACCGCTTTAACATCATGTTTCGCTAATGCTTGTGTGAAAGCGCGATAATCTAACCCAGGGGAAATGAGGTGTTCGTCTTCTTTATAAAAATTAGTCGCCCAATAGCCATGATATCCCGTTTTACCGCCATCTTTAAACGCGCCACCATATTCAATCACTTCGCCGCCGGCAAAGGCTTGATCAGGGTTGTCTAATACCGGTGTCAACCAAATCGCACTAAAGCCCATATCCGTAATATAATCAATATTGTTTAGTACCCCTTGGAAGTCTCCTCCCATGTAACCAACATTCGCCGTTGCGCCGTTTTCGCCTACTAACTCTAAATTAAATGTTGGGTAATCCCCACCTTGATTGACTTGATTATTAGTCGGATCGCCATCGACGTAGCGATCGGTAACGACAAAGTACATGGCTTCTTTAGCAAAGGCTTCCTTGGTTCCGTACAATTCAGGAAACGTTGTCGAATAACTGGTGTTGTCCGGCGTTGCAGTTGATACTGAATTCGATGGTGATGTTGCCGTACAGCCCATTAACCCGAGCATTGCTGCACTGAGACAAGCAAGACGAATACGTTGTGTTAATAATGAAACTTGCATATAAAAACGTTCCTTAAATTATGAATTCTTGTCGTTAACAAATAAAACAGCTACCGCGCCACAGAGCATAGACACACCAGCAACAACAATAATGTAAGAGGCATTATTATCAAATACGCTGGACAAAATCCAGCCTGATAACAAACCTGATACGATTTGTGGGATGGCGATAGTAAAATTAAATATCCCCATGTATACGCCGGTTTTATCGGCTGGTAACGCACCGGCTAACATCGCATAAGGCATGGCTAAAATGGCAGCCCATGCAATCCCGACACCGATCATAGGTAACAATAAGTTTACCGCGCCAGCTGGAACGGTGACCTGTGTAATCAATAAATCCACATTAATTGGGGTCAGATCCGTAAATAGCATAAATGACATATAAGACAACCCGCCCAAGACTAATGCGCCGGCATAAACAGTTTTGCGACCTAAAGTATCAGCCAAGCGTGCCAAGAACACTGAAAATACCGCAGCAAATACACTATAAGCTGCAAACAAGATCCCTACCCAATCACCCGCCGCGCCTTTAGCATCAATAATATGTTGTGGGACTTGCCCGATAGCATTGAGATAATCCGGATCAAACCACTTTATGT
Organism: Glaciecola sp.; assembly: GCA_029246415.1. GTDB lineage: Bacteria > Pseudomonadota > Gammaproteobacteria > Enterobacterales > Alteromonadaceae > Opacimonas. The sequence goes on along the minus strand of JAQWNF010000037.1, from coordinate 47,268 downwards.
CGACCGCCCATATATGTTGTGTAATGGCTGGCATGGTATATACCCACATAATAAACAACGCAAACCACGAAAAGAATTGCACCACAGCAAGTTGGCGCATGATGGTCGGCATGGTTTTAACCAAACTAAAAAATTCAGTTAGTTTTTGCCCCATCGGCTTTGCTTTATCGACCGCTTGTGCAGCACTGACTTTTTTCGCATCCATGCCTTTGTAGCCATAGTATTCTTTGGGTGCGTACTCTTTGGTTCGCAGCACGGTCCACAATACGGTTCCAAGTAATACTGTTGCACCGATATAAAATGCCCACACCACTGATTGCGCCACACCGCCTTTTTCAGCGGTATTATCCAAGCCGATAATATTGGTTAACAAAAACGGTAAGATAGAACCAACAACTGCACCAATATTGATTAATAACGATTGAATGGAGTAGCCAATATTGCGTTGTGAAGCGGGTACCATATCTGATACTAACGCGCGGAAAGGTTGAAAACACACATTAAATGACGCATCCATCAACGCTAGCATTAATGCACCGAACAACATTGGCGCCATGAAAGCGACAAACAAAGGCGCATTTGGCATTAACAGCATCCCAATTGCAGCCGCGATTGCTCCAGCTAATATAAAGGGTCTGCGCCGCCCTAACCCATTCCAAGTTCTATCTGAGGCAGCGCCCACTAACGGCTGTACCAATAGGCCCATAATTGGAGCGACCAACCAAAATAAGGATAACGAATGTAGGTCTGCGCCTAAATCAGATAAAATTCGACTGACGTTAGCATTTTGCAAGGCAAAGCCAAATTGAACACCTAAAAAGCCAAAACTGACATTCCAAACTTGCCAAAACTTCAACTCTGGCTGGGGTTGCTGTGTACTCATGTTATCCTCATTTGCATACTGTATGTGTTATAGTTTTTGAAGTGATTGTTATTGCTACATGCTTTGTTCGAGCTCAAAAATCAAGACTGACTTTGCATCAAGTGTTAAAGGCTGAGCTAAACCGTGCACATTATTGTTTTCAATATTACGTAGCTGTGCATTGCTAGTCTCTAAGGGTAACATGTGAGAAAAGCGTCCTAGTGGTAATGAAAACGGTTTGGCGTTTTTGTTTAACACCACCATAATCACTTGTTCATCTGTGTGCCTAAAATAGGTATATACCCCTTCTTTTGGGGAGTACTGAGTGAGCTTACCTGCAGTTATCGCCGGCGTTTGTTTGCGCCAGTTGAGTAATTTACGCATAGTTTGCTGAATGCGTTGTTGTTGTGCATTTAGGCCTTGACCAGTAAACGCATTGACGTTGTCACCTTCCCATCCACCCGGAAAGTCGGCTCGTAACGTACCATGGTCACCACCACCGTTATCCGTCATGCCAAATTCAGTGCCATAAAAAATTTGTGGGATCCCCCGTGTGGTTAACAAGAACTTCATCGCCATCATAAATGTAGCTTCGTCATTGTTTAACTGCGGCATAATACGATTCATGTCATGGTTATCACCAAACACAACGAGGTTATAAGGATCACCATATAAAAAATCACTCGCGAGCGAATTATAAATTTTACGTAAACCTGTAGCCCAAGTGTCTTCATCGAGTAATGCTTCACCCAATGCTACTTGTAACGGAAAATCCATGACGCTGGGTAATGCCGTCACATAATCATCATGACGCGGTGAACCGGCTTGCCAATATGCAGTAATAGCGGGATTAACTGACCACTCTTCACCCACAATATTTAAATTGGGATATTCAACCATTAACGCTTGTGTCCAGGCAGATAAAAATGCTTTATCCGAATACGAGTAAGTATCAACTCGTAACCCTGACAACCCGGCATATTCCACCCACCAAATGGCATATTGGGTCAAATAGGTCGCCATATGGGGATTTTGTTGGTTCATATCTGGCATCGTATCGACAAACCAGCCGTTAGCAAACTCATCAATATCAGATTGCACACCATGTGGATCGTGTAACGCTTCACGCGTGTGCGTAGTGGGGACAAACTCTTGACCATGATTGATCCAGTCTTCAGCCGGCATCTTGTCCATCCAAGGATGGTTTGAACCCATATGATTGAGTATGACGTCTTTAATGACTCCTATCCCGCGCTCTCTAGCTTGACTGACAAATGTCTGATACAGCTGATTTGAACCAAACCGAGGATCAATTTGGAAAAAATCCGTCGTCGAATAACCATGATAAGAATACCGTTGCATGTCGTTTTCTAATAACGGCATGGTCCAAATCTGGGTAAACCCCATGTCGGCAATGTAATCAAGATGGTCAATCATCCCTTGAATATCACCACCATGACGACCACCTTTGTAATCACGATTGGCGGATTCTAGCATTGAATCGACGCTATCATTACTTGGGTCGCCATTGGCAAAACGGTCAGGTGTAATCAAATAGATGACATCTTTAGCATCAAAACCTGCACGTTGTGCTGAACCTTCAGCCCTTGCCAACAACTCATAAGTTACGTTAACCGTTTGGCTATTTGGGTGAGTGAGCGCAAAGGTTAATGTTTGATCGGGTGCATCGGTACTAATCGCTAAGTTGATCATGACATATTGTGAGCCTTCAGGCACAGTGACAGATGCAATTTTAACTTGCTTGCCCGTCAATTGAATATCGTATTGAGTAATCGGAAACGCTAAATTATCAGCATTAAGTAATAGCTCAACATGTTTATTATGCATGCCCACCCACCAATTGGGCGGATCGATATGTACCCTAGCTGTGTTTGTGTTGGCTAGAGCTACATTAAATGAACTCATGAGCAAAGACAGTGATAAGCAACTTAAACCAGCCGCTTTGGTGAACGATTTTCTGTGATCCATTGAAGACATAAATGAGCTCTTGCAAATATAAACTTGTAATTAAGCCAACAATGTAAACTATTCAATGCCTTTTCCACAAATTGCTGCATACGTATTCAGGTTATTTAACCTTCTCCCTAGGTATGAATCAGCTAGGTTTTTAAGGTAAATTGTTGTTATTCAAATATTAAAATGCGTTCTTACATCCCTAATAAGTTAAAGTCGTGTTGTAAGGTACAATCGGGCAGTTAATCAATGACAAAATCAATAACAAAGCAAATCATCACCGTCGTTGGCGGTGGTAGCGCAGGTTGGATGACTGCTAATTTACTGCACCATCAGCTGCACCAACACGGTTTTGTAATTAAGGTTATTGAGTCACCTAGTATCCCTATTATTGGTGTTGGTGAAGGCTCAACGCCGCAACTAAAAGTGTTTTTTGATATTTTAGGGATCGATGAATCCAAGTGGATGACTGCATGTGATGCGACCTTTAAACATGGCATTCGTTTTAATGGTTGGACCGATTTGGTTCATCCTCAATATGATCATTATTTTCATCCTTTTCCATCTAACCAAGATCACAACAGCGGTCGATATTTTCTGCAACAAGTACATCAAATGCTAGCCGGTCAGCCGGCGATGCCACATCCTGATCCTTATTTTTTGACAGCCACCTTAGCACAAGAAAATAAGACTCCCCTGCATGCACACCCTGAATTAAAAACCAGTTACGGCTACCATTTTGATTCCGTCAAACTGGGTCAATTTCTCAAAGCGTATGGCACGGGTAAAGGTATAGAGCTTATCTCTACAACTATTGACAGTGTTGAGCATCAAGCACAGACAATTACTTCTGTGACTGATGAACAAGGTAACGTTTATCACAGTGATTGGTTTTTTGATTGCACTGGGTTTACCGGTAAATTAATTCAAGAGACGCTGGGAACTGAGTTTATCCCATATTCTGATAATTTATTTAATGATCGCGCAGTGGCAATACCGACTCAAAGAACTGATGATGAGCTCCCTCACACTACAGCTACCGCCCTTGCCTGCGGTTGGGCGTGGCGAATACCATTAACATCGCGCATTGGCAACGGCTATGTTTACAGCAGCCAATATTCTAGTCCCGAAGAGGCTGAGCGAGTATTGCGTCAGCATTTAAATATAGATGATAAAACTCCTGCTCGACACTTATCAATGAAAGTGGGCCGTTTAGCCCAACATTGGGTTGGTAATACCGTTGCGGTGGGCTTATCTCAAGGATTTATTGAGCCACTTGAAGCAACAGCTTTACACTTAGTACAAGAAACGGTGACCCAATTTATTGGTGCGTTTTGCGCGGGAAAATTCACCAATACATACCAAGCACAATTTAATGCAACGATAAATGCACGGTTTGAAGGGGTTAGGGATTATATTGTCGCGCATTATGCCTGCAACCAATTGGCTCAAGGAAAAGGGATGGATATCCAACCACCTCTTAGCTCAAACTTAATACCAAGCTCAAAAAAGTATTGGGCTGATTGTCGAAACAAAGTGCATCTGTCAGAGAATTTACAAGCGGTGTTAGCGTGTTGGAAGAACGGCGGTGATTTACATCAGTTGCTAGTGGATAGAAAAATGCAGACGTTTTATCCTACGTTGAGTTGGTATTCGCTACTAGCTGGATATCGTCAGTTTTCACACCAACAATACCAAGACAATATTCAAACCAAGCAAATACAGAGCAAATTGGTTGAGTTAACTCAACACTTTACTCGCTAGTGGTAAGTTGATGATAAACGTGGTGCCCTCACCTTCTGTCGATTCCACTTCGATAGAGCCTTTGTGCGACTCTATAATCGAATAAGAAATAGATAACCCTAGCCCGGTGCCTTCACCGACTGGTTTGGTGGTGTAGAACGGGTCAAAGAGTTGCTTTTGTGTTGTCTCAGACATGCCACTACCGGTATCACTGACAAGTATTTTACAGTTTTTATTGTTTAATACATATTCTATTTTAATCTCACCACCATCCGGCATTGCTTGTGCAGCATTGACAAATAAATTCACAAATACTTGCTGCAATTGCCCTAACTTACCCAAGATATAAACATCTTGCTCACTAATAATATGCTGCACATTGTGTTTGTATTTCACTTCATTTTTCACCACGTTCAACGCAGCGGATACGACTTGACTAATTGATAAAGCAGAAAAATCTGACTCACCTTGATGTGAAAATGTTTTTAACCCGTTTACAATTTCAGAAATTCGGTCAACACCTTCTAAATTTGACGTCACAATATCATCGGTATCCTCAATGATATATTCCATATCATATTCTTTGAGTAACCCCATGTAACGTTCGTCTTTAATTAATTTCTGTTCTGCAATTACCGCTTTCGTCGCTTCCATAAAGGCGTTAATATCTTTCACATGGCTCGATAAGACTTCCAAGTTAGAACGAATATAGCCCACTGGATTATTGATTTCGTGAGCAATTCCAGCTGCAAGTTGACCAATGGAAGCCATTTTTTCTGATTGCATTAACTGTGTTTTAGCACTGGATAACTGTTGAGTAATGATGTTCAAGTTGTCTTTGGTTTCGCTGATCACCGTGCCGTTTTTACGCGCAATTAAAAACGTCTTTACTTGACGTTGAATAATTGTCAATGCATCAAGCGTCTCAGCTGAATTTGGTTCTTGTTTAAGGAAAAATGCAGATAACAAGACGCTGCCGTCATCAATGGGTTTAGTGCAAAACATCATTTTCAGTGTATTTGGGTAAATAGCACTGTGGTTAACATCAATAATATTCCACTCACTAGACACCGGCTGTTGGGCTAATAATGTGTTAATTTGCTCGATAAATGCAGTGTTAGTGGTCCACTGTTTGTTGCGGTCACAAATAGGGGTATATGCATCAAACACCGGATTAGTTTTGATTTGAACCGCACTGATCCCCCATACCGCATGCAAAAACGTACAGGTTAATTCAGTGACATTGGTTAATAGGTTTTCGCTATTAGCACCTAAAGATAAACTACCACTAGTGCTAAGTAAAAATTGTAACTCATCACGCTTTTGCTCACTTTCTAATAACGCGTCTTTGAGCATTTGATTAGAAGCGTAAATTTCACGAGATTTTTCGGCTAGTAATTGCTCTGCCATTTCACGTGCTTTTTTTTCACGTGAAATCCTACGCTCTAATAGCGCAATTTTGTCATCCACAGCAGAAGAAGTTGAGTCACTCAAATGGCCAATCCTATTTCATGAGTAAATACGCAAAGTATAATGCCTTTTATCGGCAATAACTTGCAAGAGTTAAATGTTAATTAGCAGACTTGAATTGCAACCGCTACAGCCTCTCCACCACCAATACATAAACATGCAACCCCTTTATTTTTGCCTTGCAAACGTAATGCATGGATTAACGTAACGAGTATCCGCGCACCAGATGCCCCAATAGGATGACCTAACGCACAGGCACCACCATTAACATTGACTTTATCGGCTGGAATATCAAGCTGCGTTGCACATGCCATCGTCACCATAGCGAAGGCTTCATTAATCTCAAATAAATCGACATCCGCTACACACCACTGTGTTTTTTCTAATAATGCCTCAATCGCATAAATCGGTGCGATGGTAAACTCCTTTGGTGCCATAGCGACACTTGCATGAGCTACAATTTCAGCTAATGGCAGAATGCCCAACGCATCTGCTTTCGTTGTCGTCATAAGCATAACTGCAGCAGCACCATCAGAAATGGAGCTTGAGTTGGCTGCGGTAATCGTCCCATCACTGCTAAATGCAGGGGCTAAATGAGGGATCTTATTTGGTTTAGCTTTGCTGGGTGATTCATCTGTAGTAATCCATTCTTCACCGTGTTTACTGGTTGTTTTTACCGCTGAAATTTCGTTCGTAAAAGCATTATTTGCTATCGCGGATTGTGCTTTAGCTAGTGATGTTAACGCAAACTCATCCATAGCTTGTCGCGTGATCCCTAACGTATCAGCTTTTGCTTGAGCAAAACATCCCATAGCCTGGCCATCATAGGCATTCTCTAAGCCATCAACAAACATATGGTCAAGCACTTGCCCATGCCCCATGCGCAAACCTTGTCGAGCTTTTGGCAGTAAGTATGGCGCTTGACTCATTGACTCCATCCCGCCTGCGACGATAACTTGCGCACTATTTGCCAGAATTAAATCCATTCCAAGCATGATTGCCTTTAACCCAGAACCACAGACTTTGTTGATAGTAAGGGCACCCACACTGATTGGTAATTGAGCGAAAAGTACAGCTTGTCGTGCTGGTGCTTGCCCTATTCCAGCAGGCAGTACACAGCCCATGATCACTTCATCTATCATATGCGCTTGTAACGTGCTTGAATGCACATCAACCACAGATTGGATTACTGTAGCACCTAATTGTGGTGCGCTAATATTGGCAAACTGCCCCATGAATGCACCTATTGCAGTGCGTTGCGCTGCCACAATTACTATTCTTTCATTTTTCATCGCTACATGCTCCTCTACATTCATCACTCATTGCTGTTTTCATCAATCCGTGCATTAATCAAAGTTGTTTGCATTAACTTACGTAAATTCACTTTACGTTAACGTAAACCTGTTGTAAATTAAAAGCACAAACAAATGTTAAATAAATGTAACCGCGATCATGACATCAACAGACACAACAGATACCATTTCAATAGGTGAATTAGCCAAAAAGTTCGATATCACCGCCAGAGCGATTCGCTTTTATGAAGAACAAGGCTTACTTCACCCTGTCAGAAATGGTCAACAGCGTATTTATTACGCCAAAGATCGAATTAGATTGACCTTAATCTTACGTGGAAAACGCTTGGGCTTTTCATTAGCCGAAATTAAAAATGTATTTGCACTATATGATACCAATCCAAATTCAAGTGCGCAGTTAGAAACGATGTTGACATTAACGCAACAAAAACGCGCGGTATTAGAACAACAACTCAACGACATTCAAACTGTATTAAGCGAACTAAACGAAGTCGAAATGCGCTGTCGTGAAGAATTAATAAGTTTACGACAGTCCACTTCTGGAGAATAAGATGAATACGCCCTACCCAACCCTAAATTTTGGTTTAGGTGAAGATATCGATATGTTACGCGAAAGTGTGTATCAATTTGCGCAATGTGAAATTGCACCATTAGCCGCTCAAGCCGATGCCGATAATCAATTTCCGAATCAATTATGGCGGAAAATGGGCGATCTCGGTTTATTAGGGATCACTGTCAGTGAGGAGTTTGGTGGCGTCGATATGGGCTACCTTGCTCATACTGTGGCAATGGAGGAGATTTCTCGAGCTTCTGGTGGCATTGGTCTTAGCTATGGGGCGCATTCTAATCTATGTGTAAATCAAATTTATAAAAATGGGACACCTGCACAGCGGTCAGCTTATTTACCCAAGTTAGTCTCGGGCGAACATATAGGTGCGTTGGCAATGAGTGAGCCTAATGCTGGCTCTGATGTAGTGAGTATGAAATTACGTGCGGAAAAGCAAGGGGAACAGTACGTACTAAATGGCAACAAGATGTGGATCACCAATGGTCCCGATGCGCACGTTTTTGTGATCTATGCCAAAACGGACATAACCGCAGGCTCCAAAGGGATCACCGCGTTTATTGTTGAAAAAGGCACACCAGGTTTTAGCCAAGCGCAAAAACTCGATAAACTTGGCATGCGCAGCTCCAATACTTGCGAGCTGGTGTTTGAAAATTGTGTTATTCCTGCAGCTAATATCTTAGGTGAAGTCGGTGGTGGCGTAAAAGTCCTCATGTCTGGCCTCGATTATGAACGGCTGGTTTTATCAGGCGGTCCTCTCGGTCTAATGCAAGCCAGTATGGATATGGTGGTACCTTACATTCACGACCGTCAACAATTCGGCCAATCCATTGGTCAGTTTCAGCTGGTACAAGGCAAAGTCGCAGATATGTATACCCAAATGAATGCTGCACGCGCCTATGTATATACTGTCGCGAAATCGTGCGACCGTGGCGAAACGACACGCAAAGATGCAGCTGGCGCAATATTATATTCAGCAGAATTAGCCACTAAGTTAGCGTTGGATGCGATTCAATTGTTAGGTGGCAATGGATACATCAATGAATACCCTACCGGTCGTATTTTACGTGATGCCAAATTATATGAAATCGGTGCCGGTACATCAGAAATTCGACGCATGTTGATTGGTCGAGAGCTGTTTCAGGAATCTAAATAACCATGAGTCATTCATCATTTGTATCATCTGTTCAAGTGAACTCTGCGCAATTTTCAGAAAATGCAGCGCACATGCAACAACAAGTTGATGATTTACGTGCCACAGTCGCAGCACAAGCACTAGGTGGAAGTGAGTCAGCGCGAGCTAAACATGCAGGCAGAGGCAAATTACTGGTACGCGATCGCATTGATGCACTCCTTGATCCTGGTTCCGCATTCTTAGAGATTGGGCAACTTGCTGCATTACATATGTATGATAATGAAGTGCCATGTGCCGGTGTTGTCGCGGGTATTGGTTGGGTCAGTGGTACTTTATGTATGATCGTAGCCAATGATGCAACAGTCAAAGGCGGAACTTACTACCCTCTTACTGTTAAAAAACACTTAAGAGCACAAACTATAGCTGCAGAAAATCATTTGCCGTGTGTGTACTTAGTCGACTCTGGCGGCGCTAATTTACCACGCCAAGATGAAGTATTTCCCGATAAAGAGCATTTTGGACGTATATTTTTTAATCAAGCCAATATGTCGGCGCAAAATATTCCCCAAATAGCGATTGTCATGGGGTCTTGTACCGCCGGTGGTGCCTATGTACCTGCAATGGCTGATGAATCTATTATCGTCAAAGAGCAAGGCACGATTTTTTTAGGTGGTCCACCTTTAGTCAAAGCGGCCACAGGTGAAGTGGTTAGCGCCGAAGACTTAGGCGGTGGCGATGTTCATTGTCGTACCTCTGGCGTGGTTGACCATTTAGCTAACAATGATCATCATGCATTGAGCATAGCCAGAGATGTTGTGCGCCAACTCAATCGCCCTAAACCAACCTATATTGACCGAACAGCAAGCATTGCACCGCGTTACGCTGCTAGTGAAATCTACGGAATTATTCCAAAAGATGCGCGTCAAACTTATGATGTCCGAGAAATTATTGCACGTATTGTTGATGACTCTGCTTTTCAAGAGTTTAAAGCCCTTTATGGTACAACTTTGATCACTGGCTTTGCCCGGATTGATGGCTTTATGGTAGGCATAGTAGCAAACAACGGTATACTTTTTTCTGAATCTGCACAAAAAGGCGCACATTTTATAGAACTGTGTGCACAGCGAAAGATCCCATTAGTTTTTCTACAAAACATCACTGGATTTATGGTTGGTCAACAATATGAGGCCGGTGGAATTGCCAAACATGGCGCTAAAATGGTAACAGCCGTAGCTTGTGCAAAGGTACCTAAACTAACCGTATTAATTGGCGGATCATTTGGTGCTGGTAACTACGGGATGTGCGGTCGCGCTTATGATCCACGGTTCTTATTTATGTGGCCCAATGCGCGTATATCTGTTATGGGCGGCGAGCAGGCTGCTGGCGTATTAGCTCAAGTCAAATCCGATCAGTGTCAACAGACTAACCAGCCAGCATGGAGTCAAGCAGAACAAGCGGCATTCAGACAACCTATTATTGACGATTATGAACATCAAGGACATCCCTACTATGCGTCAGCACGCTTGTGGGATGATGGGGTCATTGATCCCGCAGATACTCGAATTGTGCTGTCGATGAGTTTACATATCGCCTTGAATGCACCAATTGCAGATACGCAATTTGGTGTATTTAGAATGTAACCTCCAGCAAATTAACTGATAGAGATAATCCACATGGCTGAACTAATAACATATCAAAAAGATCCTCAAGGCGTGATCACGATTACGCTTAATAGAGCAGATAAACATAATGCGTTTAATGAACAAATGATTGCACAACTTACTGATGCATTTATCAAAGCCCATAGAGATAACACTGCAAGAGTGGTGGTGTTAACAGCATCTGGTAATACATTTTGTGCAGGCGCAGATCTTAAATGGATGAAAAAAATGGTCAACTACGACTATGAAACTAACCATAAAGATGCGATGCAATTAGCACAGATGTTGCACCACTTGTATACCTTAAATAAACCCACTATCGCTCGTGTTAATGGTGCGGCTTTTGGTGGTGGCATTGGCTTAATTGCTTGTTGTGATGTAGCGGTTGGCAGCAAATTAAGTAAATTTTGTTTAAGTGAAGTCTTACTTGGCTTAACACCTGCCACGATTGGTCCCTATGTTATTAAAGCCATCGGAGCACGTAATGCAAAACGCTATATGCAATCTGCAGAAGTGTTCTCAGCTAAACAAGCAAGGCGCATTGGCCTGTTAAGTGAAAACGTCTGTGAAGAAGAACTTGACTCGACAGTAGCCACATTTGTGCAAAAGTTTCGTGCAGCAAGCCCCCAAGCACTTACTATGACCAAGCAGTTAATTGATATGTGTGATAGCCAATTCATCGATGAGACATTAATGCAAAAAACAGCAGCAACGATCGCTACCATTCGAGTGTCTGAAGAAGGCCAAGAAGGATTGAATGCGTTTTTTAGTAAACGTAAAGCCAACTGGCAACAGGATTAGACTGATGATTAGACGTTTGTTGATTGCCAACCGTGGTGAAATAGCGTGTCGAATTATACGTACCGCACAATCACTCGGGATCCACACCATAGCCGTATATTCTCGCGCTGATAGACAGGCACAGCATGTTTTACTTGCTGATGAAGCTTGGTTTATAGGCGAGTCAGCGGTGAATCAAAGTTATTTGTGTAGTGATAAAATTATTACGGTAGCACGTTCAGCGCGAGCCGATGCGGTGCACCCTGGTTATGGATTTTTATCTGAAAATGCAGACTTTGCCCGAACTTGTGCTCAGCATAACATCATTTTTGTCGGGCCTGATGAATATGCCCTGCAAGCAATGGGCAATAAATCCCAAGCCAAAGCCATTATGCAACAAGCACAGGTCCCACTCGTTCCTGGCTATCATGGTAATGAACAAGCCCCTCAACGATTACAATCTGAAGCAGCTAAGATTGGCTATCCCGTTATATTAAAAGCATCTGCTGGTGGTGGTGGCAAAGGCATGCGGATAGTTGCACAAGACTCACAGTTTATGGCAGCACTGGACGCCGCTCAACGTGAAGCGATGGCGAGTTTTGCTGATGCACATATGCTAGTCGAAAAATACATTGCTCAGCCGCGCCATATCGAAGTACAGGTATTTTGCGATCGCCATGGCAATGGTGTGTATTTGTTTGACCGAGACTGTTCTGTGCAACGCCGTCATCAAAAAATTGTAGAAGAAGCCCCTGCCCCAGGCTTGTGTGACACATTAAGAGCCAGAATGGGTATGGCAGCGGTAAATGCTGCTTTAGCAATTGATTATGTAGGAGCTGGCACGGTCGAATTTTTGTTGGATTGTGATGACGAGTTTTATTTCATGGAAATGAATACACGCCTACAAGTCGAGCATCCTGTGACTGAAATGATCACCAATGAAGATTTAGTTGCATGGCAAATAGCTGTGGCAAACCACCAAGTTTTACCTAAATCACAAACTCAATTAACGTGTACTGGTCACGCTATAGAAGTACGTATCTATGCAGAAAATCCACAAGATGATTTTTTACCTGCTACAGGTGTGTTGCGAGCCTATTTACCTCCTGAAACTAGTTCAGATGTTCGCGTAGATAGTGGCGTCATACAAGGTGATGAAATCGGTATATACTACGATCCTATGTTTGCCAAGTTGATCTGCAAAGGACGCGATCGCCAAGAAGCATTACAACGTTGCCAACACGCATTGCAGCAGTTTTTTATTGCTGGGATTACGACCAACTTACGTTTTTTACAGGATATATTGGCCCATCCTGCATTTGTTACCGGTAAAGTCAGTACTCATTTTATTGCAGACCATACCGAACATTTATTACCCCAAAAATTTACACCTCCACCACAGGTAATTGTGGCTTTTGCAGGTTTAATTACAGGCTCTGAATACGCAGCGCAACAAAAACGCCAACAAGCGCAAACTGTTGCACATAGTATTAACGCAAACATACCTGCCTATTGGCGTAGCAACCTTGCCCACTCGCAGTTGTTACAAGTACAGGTCAATGCCGAAACTAATACTAAATCAAATAGTGATACAACAGGAATTTTCACGCTCAATATTACCAATGATAGTCAAATACAAGAACGACGACACTCCATCAAAATTCTTGCTAATGATGACAAAAGCTATCAAGTATCGGTTGAGCCTTCAACGCAACAACATCATTATATTGCGTCGATAGATGAGCAGCGCATACCTATGTATGCATGTCAGTTTGCAGAAGATCAATGGAGTGTTTTACATTCAGGCCAACAATACACACTCACAATAGTACAAGCTGATCACGGTGTTCAATCCGGTGCACAAGAACATGCTTTTACTGCGCCTATGAATGGCACCGTTGTGCATATTCCTATTACGCCGCCATGCCAAATAAAAAAAGGTGAAACGGTTATGATCATTGAAGCGATGAAAATGGAGCATAATATAGTCGCTCCTAATGATGGTAAAATAACAGAAGTATATTTTGCAGCGGGTGCGCTGGTCTCTGGCGGTGCAACAGTTGTCAATTTCATCGCCGAGGAAGATATATGAGTGATTCAATATCAATCGTCGAAGTCGGGCCTCGTGACGGTCTACAAAACGAAGCTACGTGTTTAAGTACCACCGATAAAATACAGTTTATAGAAGCATTAGCACAAGCAGGTTGCAAACGGATTGAAGTCGGGAGTTTTGTCTCTCCTAAATGGGTACCGCAGATGGCCAACTCGGATGCGGTGTTAACACAACTCAATAGACAATCGGATGTCACTTACTCAGCATTAACGCCTAATATACATGGCGTAGAGCAAGCAATTGCTTGTGGCGCAGATGAAATAGCCATATTTGGAGCAGCATCAGAAGCATTTACCCAAAAGAATATCAATTGCACTATCGCCCAAAGCATCGAACGCTTTATCCCTGTTATTACCTATGCGCAAGCACATTCAATACCTGTTCGCGGATATGTGTCTACCGTTATGGGCTGCCCGTATTCAGGAGAAGTACCACTACGCGATGTGGTTAATATCGCTAAACAATTATATGAACTAGGTTGTTATGAAATTTCATTAGGCGACACTATAGGTGTAGGTTCACCCACACAAACACAAGCACTAATTTCAGCAGTTAGCACCGAAGTGCCTATCAATAAATTAGCCGTACATTTTCACAATACCTACGGACAAGCGTTAGCGAATGTATTAACGGCAATTAATGCTGGTGTAAGAATTGTTGATACTAGTGCAGCCGGTCTCGGCGGTTGTCCTTATGCTCATGGCGCAAGTGGCAATTTAGCAACAGAAGATTTAGTATACATGCTCAATGGCATGGGAATGCACTCAGGCATTGACTTACCTGCCTTAATTGCAGCCAGTAAACCGATTTTACATACACTAAAAATCCCGCCAGCATCAGCAGTAAATATCGCAATGCGTTAACAATAAATTGTCGCTAAGTCTCTGGCAGATATTATTTTTTTTATACTGTTAACTTAATTTTAACTAGTATCAGGTATTGAAATATTATACACTTATTTAATATTATCTGTTAGCACACAAGGAACCAGTCATGCCTAACAATAGCCCTCGTTATATCAGTAATTTAACTCGCGATACATACGCACTTGTACTTGCTGGAGGACGAGGTTCACGTCTGCATGAATTAACCCAATGGCGCGCTAAACCAGCCGTATACTTTGGTGGTAAATTCAGAATTATCGATTTTCCATTATCAAACTGTATTAACTCTGGTATTCGTCGAATTGGGATTTTATCACAATATAAATCACATTCATTGATACGCCACGTAGTCCGTGGTTGGGGTCACTTTAAAAAAGAACTAGGCGAATCTATTGAGATTTTACCCGCCTCGCAGCGTTTTTCTGATGATTGGTATCAAGGTACAGCTGATGCGGTCTATCAAAATATCGATATCATCCGTGATGAATTACCAAAATATGTCATGATTTTATCTGGTGATCACATTTATCGTATGGACTACGGAAATATGCTTGCTAAGCATGTTGAATCTGGTGCAAAAATGACAGTATCTTGCATGCGTGTACCCTGTGCAGAAGCTGCCGGTGCCTTTGGTGTCATGGCTGTAGATGAAAACAATAGTATCACCAGCTTTACTGAAAAGCCGGAAGTACCAGCTCCATTAGCAGATGATCCTGAAAATTGCCTAGCCTCGATGGGAAACTATATCTTCGATACTGAATTTTTATTTGAACAGCTCGAAAAAGATTCACAAACCAAAGACTCACAACGTGATTTTGGAAAAGACATTATTCCTGCAATTATCAAAGAACAAAAGGTTAATGCCTTTGAATTTGGTCTTGGTGAAAAGAACAACTATTGGCGCGATGTGGGTACTATTGATAGCTTCTGGGAAGCGAATATGGAGCTCGTTGAGCCAGTGCCAGCGCTTAACTTATATGATGAAGAATGGCCAATTTGGACTTATCAAGAACAACTTCCACCAGCAAAATTTGTCTGGGATAGCGATGACCGTCGTGGTCAAGCTATCAACTCAGTTGTCTCAGGTGGTTGTATTATTTCTGGTTCGTTATTAAAACGCAGTTTATGTTTTTCTAATGTACGAGTTCATTCTTATTCGTATATTGAAGAAGCCGTGATGCTGCCGAATGTTGAAGTGGGTCGCCACTGTACCATCAAAAAAGCAGTACTTGACCGCGGTTGTATTATTCCTGCAGGTATGGAAATTGGGGTTAACCACGATGATGACCGAGCAAGAGGTTTTAGAGTTTCGAGCGCAGGCGTTGTATTGGTCACACCCGATATGTTGGAAGCCTTAGCGGCTTCATCAACACCTACTGCTTAAGTCTGCTTGCTAATCTAGCTGCTGTATAAATTCACTAATTTGTACAGCAGTTAACTCCGGCTCTTCAAATACAAATAAGTGTCCCCCACTTACTGTCGCTTGTTTTATATTCGCATTACCTTTCATAAACGGTCTTACAAATATCGGTAAAGTGACGTTAGTATGTGTGCCTGTGAGTAATAAACCGGGTACTTTACATTGACCATAATACTTATGCAGATTGGTCGGTATGGTTCTAAATATCCCCACCTCAACATCGACGTTATATGTCAGCTGTTGCACATCTCCCACAATTTGTGTGGCACTTGCCACATAGTCACTAATGCATTGCGGCTCAAAATGTTTGAACAATGATTTGTGCGAAAAATACTGACTAATATCTTCACCTAAATCCCAGCGTTGTTTCCGCTGTTTGGTGCGCTTTGCTGGGGTTACATGGTCCATTAGGCCGAACATTTTAAAACCTTCAAACATACTACCACCGATACCTGTCATCAAAGGTGGATCACACAATACTATGGCTTTAAATAACGACGGTTCCCGACAAGCTGCAATATACGTAATGACTGCACCAAAACTATGGCCAATACCAATGACTGGTTCGCTCGCGGTTTGCTTAATATAATCAACAAGTTCAGAAACTTGATGCTCCCAATTATTAACTATCGGATACTGTGGATCATGAGCGTATTGATGTTTAGCAATAATCTTAATGGGCTCTGACACTTTTTCTTTTAAGTCATTGAAAAAGGTTTGATAAGACGGGGCTGGAAATCCATTTGCATGCGCAAAATTGATAGTAGTCATTATTTCTTCCTAGGATACAGCATGCCCTGAAGACACGATGGCACAAATATAAGATTACTATGACACATTTTCAAATAATTACAGAATTACTTCTTGTTATCGTTAACCATCACTGGAGTTTGGTTGCATTTTGTAGCTGTTCAGATAATAATGGACACATCTGACCAGTCTAGAGAACTCCCATGACATTTGATGATGTCCTTAAACAAACCTATGCCTATTTATCTGGCGAAACTGACTCTATCACAATAGCCAATAATTGGTCACAAGGCCGAACTGTATATGGCGGTATATCTAGTGCTGTATTATTTACCTGTGTCCAGAACCTGATAAGCGATATACGTCCGATTAAGACTATGAATGTCAATTTCGTTGGCCCATTATTGTGTGATGAACCGTTTACTGTTGAAGTGACTGAACTGCGAGTTGGACGTAATGTGTCTCAGTTACTTGCCATGGCCAAACAAAATGGTAAAAACTGTGTTGTATTACAAGCGTGTTTTGCCAAAAATAGAGAATCTAAAGTCGTTGTCAAAAACGTTGACTCGCATGATTTCAGTCTACCTAAAAAGGCGACGTTCATTCCCCCTATTCCCAAAGTGACACCCAAATTTCTGCGTCAATTTGATTTAGCGATCCAAGATGGCGGCGTACCATTTACGGGTCAAAAGACGGCGCATTATAAAGGCTGGTTAAGATTTAAAAAACCAACCACTCCGTTTACCTTTGCGCATTTAGTTGGTTTGTTGGATGCCTATCCACCGACTTTAATTCAAATGTTAAAATGGCCAACCCCTGCTAGCACCATAAACTGGAACGTGGAGTTTTTAGAAAGTGATACCCAATATACGAGTGAGGATTGGTTTGCCTATCATGACATTACTCGCCAAGCAGAACATGGCTATGGTATTACCGAGGCGAATATTTGGAACAAACGTGGCGAACTGATTGCTATTAGCCGCCAACGTGTCGGTGTGTTTGATTAACTACTAGCATCATGTGTGTTTTATATAACTTACTGACTGAAAAATATAGCTTATAGATCATCATATAGATACGAAGCTATTAGTCATAAATAAACTGACGATAGTTAGCACGCGAAAACGGTTATACTCAATTGAGTCATCCAACGCTTTCGCGCTTATTCCAATTGAAAAAGCATATTGTTCTGGTAATTCCGTAATATCGTTCATGAATAACGGATAAGTTTCTAATAACGCTTGATGATAAGCTAACTGCATGACTTTGCTGTCAATTGAACCTATGGTTTGTGGCGAGTCATGAATGGGCTTTATACATTCAATGATCCCGGGTGGGAACCCCCAAACTCTTAATAAACTCTCAGTGATATCTTTATACGTGTAGCCCATGATTTCATTTTGCTTTTCCCAAGGCTGTTGGTCGGTACGAAAACGCGAACAAGATAAAGCAGTTTCTGGAGTTTTACGCACCACGACTAACTCACCTATGTTATGCAACAATCCAGCAGTAAAAAAGCGCTCAGGCTCATGCAGAGATAGCTTTTCGGCCCAATATTTAGCAAACAAGCCCGTGCGTACTGAGTACTCCCAATAACGCTCTAAATCAATCGTGTTTTTATCCATTTCAGTAAACGCTGCGCTAACCCCATAACCTACAGCAAGATCATACACCGCTTTGGTGCCTAGGATTTTTACAGCATGCGTAATAGAATCTACGGGGTTACGAAAATTGTACAGCGGGCTATTCACAATTTTTATTAATTGTGCCGATAACGTAGGATCAAACTTAACCACACTGGCAAAGTCATCCATCGAGGAAGAATCATCTTTCATCAAGGATTGTATTTTGGTGACAGCAGTCGGCAAGACAAACACATCCGACGCAAATGAAGCGTACTCAATCGCTTTGATCATAAAAAAGACGGCCCTATTTAGCTACATATCATGTGTTATGGTATAGGACACAATTCTTAGTTTTGCACGTTGTGCATGTAATTAAATATTACTTGAGTAAATCTTGCGCACTTATTGCGTAGCGGGCTGGTGCTTGCTCTAGCGTTTTGATTGACGCAAAGACTTTATTATTCATTGGGGTGGCAACCCCCAAACGTTGACCAGCATTAATTGTCGCGCCATTAATATAGTCAATTTCCGTTGCACGCCCTTGTTCAAGATCCCACCACATCGATAATTTAGCGTGTGGATCAATATCAACCATCGACTTTGCGACTCGTGAAAACAACCAATTGGGTAATGTTAAAACGGTTGGAATGAACTTCGCATCCACTTTTGTAATTTTGGGTAATGTTATCCCTTGGGCTTTACAAACAGCCAGATGCTCTTGCATCATCAGGGCTATAATTTTGCGATAGCCTTTATCTAACAAGGTGTCTTTGAGGGATAAATTAGCAAGCGCATTGACACTGTTGGTCAGATTAACTTGGCATTTCGCCCACAATAAGGCGTCCATTTGCGCATTCCATGCACATGGAAACACCGAACCATATTGTGCATTAAGCGCATCAATTACAGGCGTAAAGCGATGATGAAAATCACCCTGTAAAGGTTGCTCAAACATCACAATGCCTGATGAGCCACGATGAAAATGTCCACCTTTGAGTTGAACAACATTAAACGGAAACATACAGCGAAGTACAAGATTATTGGCAAACGCTTGGCGGACTACTGCATCACTACCAATACCGTTTTGACAACACACAATGACAGTGTGCGGACCAATTAGTGGGGTAATGTCAGCCACAACCTGCTCTATCGCTGTACACTTTACCGTCAACCACACGACATTTGGGTAGCGCTCTGGCGACGCCCATGCATTAATATCACTGACAAAGTCAATGTTTCGGGTGTCGCGAATGTGAGGCGGCGTGGCAAAATCAGAAATCGTCATTTGCGTGCTAAACTGAGACTTAGCATATGCTCTGCCAACCACTAATACTCGTGCATCGGGATGTAACCGCATAGTGATATCTGCTAAATGGGCCGCTAAATACCCCCCGATTAACCCTGCCCCCACAATGGCATGTTCTACGTGCATTCTGTTCCCTTAACTTGGTAGTGACGATATAAATTTATGGTTGTCTGATGTAATATACTGACAAATCAAACAAAAATGAATGTTCGCGTGAAATTATCTGGTAAAAAACTGTTAGTC
This sequence comes from Glaciecola sp., assembly GCA_029246415.1. Lineage (GTDB taxonomy): Bacteria > Pseudomonadota > Gammaproteobacteria > Enterobacterales > Alteromonadaceae > Opacimonas. The sequence goes on along the minus strand of JAQWNF010000037.1, from coordinate 27,424 downwards.
ATTGGCACCGTGTGGCCTGAACCTAAAAGCTCCGCCGCTGGCGTGCATTTGTTGAGTTTGATTAAAGTGTTACAAGCTGCAGGTACGAGTTGTCACTTTGCCTGCCCCGCTAATAGCTATGAAGCACAGCACACGATTGATTTATCGATACTCAACATTCAGGCACATACCATTACTCTTAACGATAGTAGTTTTGATGCATGGGTTGAAGAGCTTGCACCTGATATTGTGTTATTTGACCGCTTTATGATGGAAGAACAGTTTTCATGGCGAGTACGTCAAGCGTGTCCCCAAGCTTTGTGTGTACTTGACACTGAAGATGTGCATTCTTTACGACATCTAAGACAGCAAATTACCAATAAAGCGCCTGAGTTACCGTTAAGTATTAGTGATTTACAGCGCTATCATCATGGTACGGCTCATAATCAAGATCATGGCCAGAATCAGGAACACGAAGGCTTAGATCTCACTGGATGTTTAAATAACGAACTCGCGTTGCGCGAGCTGACTAGTATGATGCGCATGGATCTGAGTTTGATCATTTCAGCCGTGGAAATGGCATTTTTAACCGAGAACTATCCGATAGATGAACGTGTTTTACATCATTGTCCATTTTTAGTACCACCAATCACTCCCCAAATACAAGCTAACTGGGTCGATTATGATGCCCGTCGTGATTTTGTTTTCATTGGGAATTATCGTCATGCTCCTAATTGGGATGCGGTTCAGATATTAGCTAAATTTATTTGGCCAAAAATCCGCGCGCAGATCCCTGATGCAAAATGCTACGTCTATGGCGCTTACACACCAGCTAAGGCACAACAATTTCACCAACCGAAAAAAGGCTTTCATATCGCAGGTTGGGCACAAGACGCCCAATATGTGTTAGCCAAAGCACGTGTCAATCTAGCACCATTACGTTTTGGCGCGGGTTTGAAGGGTAAAGTGTTTGATGCCATGCTAGTAGGCACTCCCACTGTTATGACTGATATTGCTGCGGAAGGGATATTTTACCATCCCGTTTTTAAGTCAGAGGAACCTCTATCCAAAAGTCACGAACATCAAGCCATCGTCTCTGTTAATGCTAACTTTGATACTAACTTTGATAATTATGCGCAAGCAGCAATTGAATTGTATCAATCATCGGAGCGTTGGCAGCAAGCGCAAGCCAGTTTTGCACCGCACATATCGGCATTTTTTAACCGAGAGACAGTGCAACAAGCACTAGTTGAACGCATCAGTGACGCGTGCGATAACATAAAACAGCAAAGACAAACGAATTTCTGGCAAGCCTTAGTTAATCAACAGCAACTTAAAGCGACGCAATATATGTCTCAGTGGATTGAAGCTAAGCAGACAATCGTGCAATTACGCGAGACAAGCCATCCACCCTCGACTGACTCAGATGATGACTGACGCCTAATTGAGCTAAGTACTCAGTAAAATCAAAGCGTGTGCGTTGACTTGGTGTTAGCGTATTAGCTTTTTCTAGTAAAATAGCAAGCAGCCCTTTAATAATTTTGCTATTTGCAAAACCGTAAAACTGACCTGCAAACTGTCCTAACCAGACATCGACTTCGCAGCCTGCAACATGATAATCGGCAGTATGGTATTGTTCAGACAATAACGGACAAGCTTTGCTACTGAGCATGATCTGGCGAAAAACCACATCATACCCCTGTAATGCCGCAAATTGATCGCCAATAGGTGTGCTGGCGCTAAAAGCTACTGATGAAGTATCAAATGCACGACTATTAGCAATAACGTCGTCAGACGAGACTAAACGTTTGATAGCGGAACGCAAAGCGGCAATGAACCCATCGATCTCAGTATCTGTATTATAGGCACACAGTGACACCCGTATCGTGCCATCAATACCCAAATGCTGCATCAATGGCATAGCACAGTGATGCCCTACCCGAAGCGCAATATTGTCTTTGTCTAATAAGCGCAACACATCATAATGACTGATACCGTTGAGCACAAAACTACATAAACTAATACGTTCTGGGTTTTGAGCACCGATAATGATGATTATATTATTGGTGGAAGCTAGACCAATCTCAGTGGTAACAGCTAGCTCATCATTTAACACAGTGAGTTGCCCTAATAAGTATTGCATTAATACATGTTCGCTTTGTATGATCATAGCTTGATGTTGTAGCACAAAATTAGCCGCCATCCCCATACCGAGTACACCTGATATATTTGGTGTACCCGCTTCGAATTTTAATGGGTAAGATTGAAAGCGAACTTCGTCAAAACTCACATATTCGATCATCTCACCACCCACTTGGTATGGTGGTAATGCATCGAGTAACGCATGAGTAGCATAACCAAAACCGACCCCAGTAGGACCAAACATTTTATGACTACTGCCAACATAAGCATCACAATGTAACGCTTGTACATCGACGGGAATATGGGCTATTGCTTGGGTCCCATCGACAATACATAATGCGTTATGTTGATGCGCCCATTGTGTAATTGCGGCGACTGGATGGACACACCCTAAAGCATTAGATACGTGCGCAACGGCAACAATTGCAGTATTATTGGTTATTGCAGCGCGTAATACAGCATAGTCATAGTTCCCATTAAAATCAGGTGACACAGGGGTTATGCGTAACGATTTAAAGTGTGATAACTTGGATGCTAGTTGCTGCCAAGGTAAAATATTAGCGTGATGTTCGGACGTCAATATAATGATTTCATCACCCTGCCACATTGCGTGTTCAGCAAGGCATAATTCACCTAATCCATGTGCGATTAGGTTTAAAGATTCAGTTGCGCCTTTACTCCAAAATATGTTTCTAGCAGACGGTGCATTGATTAGTGCCGCTACATTGTTACGAGCTGCTTCATAGGCATCGGTCACACTCGCCGCAAGCTGATAAGATGAACGATGAACATTAGCACTTTGTTGAATATTAGCATGCTCAATTGCATCAATCACACATTGTGGTTTTTGAGTGGTCGCCGCATTATCAAAATAAATAGAGGGTGTCGAAGTATCGAAAAACGGAAACTGTTGGCGAAATTCGCGCATGCTTTAACCACTGTGAAAATAATTGAACTTATATAACTAATTTTCGCATGCCTAGCACTTAAAACCAAGATCCTTTCTGATACACTAGTGCTATGTACATTAATGATTAACCCTAAACTATGAAAATTATCTCGTTCAACATCAACGGCATTCGTGCCCGTTTACATCAATTACAAGCTCTGATCGACACTCACTCACCAGATGTCATTGGTCTCCAAGAAATAAAAGTGGATAATGAGCAATTTCCAGTCAGTGATGTTGAAGCGATGGGCTATCACGTCGTCTATCATGGCCAAAAAGCTCATTACGGTGTTGCTATGCTCACTAAACTAGCACCGTGTAACGTGCAATATGGTTTACCAACGGATAGTGAAGAGCACCAAAAGCGCTTAATCGCCGTCACATTGCCTACAGCGAATGGCAAAGACATCACTGTGTATAACGGATATTTCCCACAAGGTGAAAACATCTCACACGAGATTAAATTTCCTTACAAAGTTGCCTTTTATCGCGACTTAACAGCGCATTTACAAGCAACTCATTCTGAAGATGAACAATTTGTTGTTATGGGAGATATCAATATCTCCCCGACCGATTTAGATATTGGCATAGGACCGGATAATGCTAAACGCTGGTTACGCAGTGGTAAATGTAGCTTTCAGCCACAAGAACGTGAGATGCTAGCCACTTTACAAAATTTAGGGCTTCACGATACGTTTCGTCACCTTCAGCCAGATTTAACCGAGCGGTACAGCTGGTTTGATTATCGCTCAAAAGGGTTTGTTGACAATCGCGGTCTGCGTATTGATGTGATCATGGCCTCAACGGCATTATTGCCTTTGTGTACTGAATCAGAAATTGATTATGAGTTGCGCGGCATAGAAAAACCGTCTGATCATGCGCCGATTTTTGCTAGCTTTGATTGCTAATTTTTGATTATTCAGAACTGTTTAGCATTGATAACCACCAGGGAATGAGTGAGGATTTATGACACTGTTAGAGACCGTATGTTTGGTGTTATACGCAGGGATTTACCTGTATGTGCTTAAGCATATTGATTTTAAATTAATGCTCGAACATAAGCGTATTCAACATTTGGTATTGGGTGCTGGTGTAGTCGTTTTTGTTTTATGGCTATTTCGTGCTGGGATCTATGATGGATTGTCTGTACATTTTTTATGGCTGAGCGCACTAGTGCTTACCTTAGGCTTTCGCTATGCGGTGTTTATATCCGGTTTGGTATTGTTAGGAATAACAATAGTTGGTAGAGAAAGTTGGGGAATGCTAGGCGCCAACGGTTTATTTGGTGTCCTTGTGCCAATAGGTATAACCTACATGATCTTTACCCTGAGCTTTCATAAGATCATGCGTAATATGTTTGTGTATGTGTTCGTTTGTGCGTTTTTCCCTGCAGCGTTAGGGATAGCAATTAAAATGGGCTTAATCGGTGGTTTTTATACCTTAAACGGCACCTACCCTTGGGATGTCGTAGTCGATAACTATGAAGTATTGATCCCGCTGATGTTATTCCCAGAAGCCATGCTTAATGGTATGACGATGACACTACTTATTATCTATAAGCCTGATTGGGTGTATACATTTAGTGATAAGCACTACTTTGATCCCGATCCAGAGTAAAGGAAATCAATATGCTAATGAAAGAAACAACAGGCCTTATCGTCGTTGATATTCAAGGAAAGCTTGCGCGTATAGTACATGATAGTGACTCTTTAATCGCAAATTGCGAAAAATTAATTAAAGGCGCTCAGCTACTGGATATACCGATAGTGTATCTTGAACAAAATCCAGATAAGCTCGGCTCTACAGTTGATGAATTGAGTGAGTTGTTAAGTGAACACACTCCTATTCATAAATATTCGTTTAATGCATGCGAGGAGCCAAGTTTTCTAGATACCTTAAATAGCCATAACATTGATACTTGGCTAGTTTGTGGTATCGAGGCGCATATTTGTGTGTATCAAACCGCTACGGGTTTATCTGAGCGCGGCTATAAAGTGCAAGTTGTTAGTGATTGTATTGCTTCACGAGATGCTGCAAATAAACAACTGGCCTTAAGTCGATTACAACAAAATAATATTGCTGTGACGGGTCTAGAAATGTGTTTGTATGAATTAATCAACGATTGCAGAAGCCCTGAGTTTAAGAATATATTGGCTTTAATACGTTAAATTACGATCGAAAAACCGTACACAGTACTCAGTAAACAGTACTAAGAAGCTACAATGAAGGCGTTTGCAGAAAAGCTCAAACATATACCTTCACAGCAACGTTGATAATATAAAACAAAGATTCGTATTATTCTGGATTTGCTACTTTCACTCTGATTTTGCTATTTGCAAAAAGGTAAGAGTTTAGTGCATTAACGCCCGCTTCAGCTTCATTTTCGTCGGGCATTTCAACAAACGCAAAACCTTTGGATAAACCTGTTACTTGATCCAATACTAAGTCACATTCTGTGACCGTGCCATGAGTTGAAAAAAGTTCACGAACTTCATTCTCTGTAGTCGTACGCGCAAGGTTACGAACTAAAATTTTCATACTGATTTACCTATTTATATTTGAATAGCAATTATCGCAGTTTCTAATCGGTTTACCTAGATAAATAAACGGATTAAAGAATATCTTGAATATTGCTCAAATCAGTTTTGCCGTTCGCAATTTCGTCTTTACTCAGACCATTGATTTCATGTGGGAACACAATCCATTCGTGCGTTTCTTTTACATAATAATCCGGCACTATGCTGGTTTTATTATTTTGTGGCTTATACCAAGGGCAAGCTACACGGATATCGGTAGGTGTATTTAAGCGCATTTGTAAACGTAATTGATTAATTAATGCCTCTACACTGCGTCCAGAATCAAACACATCATCGACAATCAATAATTTATCTGACGCATTACAGTGCTCAATTATATAGTGTAAACCGTGTACTTTGATTTCACGAGATTGCTGGCCTATACCGGTATAAGATGATGTACGCACAGCAATATGATCAGTCGATACCGCTTTGTATTCAAAATATTCTTGTACCGCAATTCCTATTGGTGCTCCACCACGCCAGATCCCGATGATAAATTCAGGTCGATAGCCATCTTCAAACACTTGATGCGCTAGACGAAATGAATCTTCGAGTAATTCTTGGGCGGTAATATAGTACTTTTCCATTAGGATTGACCTTATTATTTTGGGATATGTGGTAATTGCTGTCGTGTTAAATCTTGCTAGCTTGTGATTATACGCAATTTTACTCGTACTTTAAACTTTGTGCAGGTTGTAAGCGCAATGCTTTAATCGCTGGAGGCAATGTAGCAAGCACACACAAGAGTAATGATACGACCATAATCCACACTACATTGTGCCATTGCAGCAATACAGGTACCGGTTGGCCATCGCCAGATAACGCCAAAGGCACATCGAGTAATAGCAACAAAGGGTTTAAACTATAGACTAATATCACGCCTAATAACACGCCTGCACCCGCGCCTTTTACACCATTAAACAAACCGTTAAACATAAAGATTTGCATGATCTGCCACGCCGTTAAGCCTTGCGTACGCAATATTGCAATGTCTGGCGTTTTTTCAATGACTACCATCACCAATGCAGAAATAATATTAAACGCGGCTACCGCTATCACTAGCAGTAACATTAACGACATCATGTTTTTTTCCATTTTGACCGCATCAAATAATGGCCCTTGACGCTCACGCCATGTCGAATGTGTGATTGATAGTGCATTCAGCTCGGCACTTAACTGCGCGTAAGCAAACGGCTCACTGATAAACCAACGAGTACTATCGCTTGTTTGTGGTTGGCTAACGTTGTATTTAATCCGTGCCAAACGGTGCACATCATCAATATGCATAAATATGGTTTGGCTGTCTTCAACTGATTGTAGATTAAAAATACCTGCGACCTTGACGTTGCGCTGTGTCGGCACTCGCCCTAAAGGCGTAAAGCGTGAAGATGAAGGTAAAACTAGGCGCATATTATCGCCGACTTGTACATTGAGTTTGCGCGCTAAAGCATAGCCAATAACGACATTGTATTGTTTGGGAACTAATACCGTTAAATCATTAAACACAAAATGATCATTGAGTGAGGAATATTGTTGCATGGTTTCTGGCACGACCCCCTGTAACGACACACCAGATAAATCTTGCGCTGATTGTACGAGCGCTTGACGTTCGATAAACGGCATCGTCGTCAATATAGAGTTTTGTAATTCAGGTTTTAGCTGGTTGATGATCGGTTTAAGCATGGGCTGAGTAATGACAATATGCGGCACAACGCCTAATATTCGTTGTTTGAGCTGATCTTCTAAACCGTTCATTACCGACAATACTATAATCAAGGCAGCCACACCCAAACAAAGCCCGAGTACCGAAAAAAAGTTAATTAATGCGATAAAACTGCTGCTAATTTTGGTTTTACTATAGCGATAGCCGATCCGTGCCGATACAAACGTCATTATGCTTATTTTATTCTCAACATGCTTGAATGTGTGCATAATACGATAATATGTGTCAGAACAACAAGCCATCAATAAAAGCGATTATAGATAAGGAAGACGAGCATGGAATATGATCCAAGTCAGTTAGCTCAGAAACAAACCGATTTTGCGAGCTTTTTTATGCTTGAGCATACTGTCAATATCAACTTAGCTTGGTTGGCACTAGATCATGCCAAACCTGATATGAACTTATTACAGCAGACCATTCCCGACGCGTTTGCCATCGCCAATGAAGCGGCTGATCTGAAAACAAGTGCGCTGCGCCCTATCCCCAGCTTAGGTGAGCAAGGTGAGAAACTCATGGCGTATCTGAATTTACAATCGCGTAAAATCGATATTCTTTTCACCACCATTTTACAACAACAAGACGATCCTACTGAACGCCATCAGACGCATAAATTTGGTGCTGCAGGATGTGTTGTACAGCTTGTTGAACCGGTTGAAATAGGCCGCTTTACTCGGCTCAAAATGTTTATTCCAGAAGAAGCCGCTGCTGTTTTTTGCTATGCAGAAGTCATAAGTTGTGATCTTTTACCTGATTTAGACGTTTATCAAGTATCTTTGTTGTATACTGTTATCCGCGAATTAGACCAGGAAGTGTTAGTTCGTTGTACTATGCACCTGCAAACGCAGCAGTTAAAAGCGCGTCAAACAGGGGCTAACTGACACCTTTTTACTCTTGTTAGGAATATCAAACCCAAAACATGGCTAATATTTTCGCGCCCCCACTACCCAAATTACTTACCGAATCCGCCCGCCCAAATCATATTAGTTGGGGCAATCTTGCAGGCTCAAGTTCCGCTTTAGCCATTGCCAGTGCAGCCAAAGAAGATACACGGCCAATGGTTGTAATTACTGCTGACTCGCCGAGTGCTTTGCGTTTAGAGCAAGAGATTCGTTTTTTCTTACGCCAAGGAAGTGATGGCACCCAGCCTGTTGATATTGAAGTAGGCTTATTTCCAGATTGGGAAACCCTACCCTATGATCAATTTTCGCCGCACCAAGACATTGTTTCACAACGTTTAGAAACCCTGTATGAATTGACAGAGCAACGTCGTGGTATTTATATCATGCCAATTAACACCGTCATGCAGCGCTTAGCACCGGTCAGTTATCTATCACAGTATTTGTTATTTTTAGAAGTTGGTGAGACGTTAGACATCAGCGAGTTTCGCCGTAAACTAGAAAAAGCCGGCTACTTGCACGTATCTCAAGTTATGAGCCACTCTGAGTTTAGTGTTCGCGGAAGTATTATAGATTTATACCCGATGGGCAGTGAACAACCTTTTCGTATCGATTTGTTTGATGATGAAATCGAAACCATCAGTCATTTTAACACCAGTGATCAACGCTCAGGTGAAAAAGTCCAACAAATCCGATTGTTACCTGCGCGTGAATTTCCAACAGATGATAATGCGCGTAAGTTGTTTCGCCAAAATTTTCTCGACCAATTCGATGAAAACAACGCCAAAGAATCCGTTTTTTACCAAATTACCAAAGGCACTATGCCTGGTGGATCTGAGTATTATCTCCCATTATTTTTTAATGACACTTCAACTATATTTGATTACCTCCACGAAAACACATTGATGCTAGTGCATGGTGATGTGTTTGGCCGTTGTGAACGTTTTTGGCAAGACATTACTCACCGCTATGACCAATATCGATATAATTCTGCGCGTCCATTGCTCAAACCTGAACAGTTATATCTTGATTCGACTCAAGTGTTTGCTCGGTTAAAAGAACGTGCGCGTATTGATATCAGTAGCACTGAAGTAGAAAAGAAAGCTGGTCGTCATAACTTTGCAGTAACGCCCATAAATGATATTGCACTCAATAGCCAAGCTAAAGTCCCTTATCAAGCATTACAACGCTTTATTCAAAGCCAAAAAGCTTCATCGCGAATTGTTTTTTGTGCTGAAACTCAAGGTCGTCAAGAAAACCTCATTGGTTTGTTAAAGAAAACACCTTATTCCCCCACTACGCTTAAGTCTTTTGCTAAGTATCAAGAGGCGAAAGGTTTATCAAGTGTTGTGGTCGGGCGCGTTGAAGATAGCTTTAGTGTGCAACAAAGCAAAACCGATTCAGTTATTTTTATTACAGAAACCCAGTTATTAGGCCACCAAATTACGCAACGTCGTCGCCGAGATAAGCGCCAAGCGACAGACGAAAGCGCCATCATTCGTAATTTAGCTGAACTTGCCACGGGTCAACCTGTGGTGCACATCGAACATGGTGTGGGACGATTTATTGGGTTACAAACTCTGGATACAGGTGGCGTAACAACAGAATTCGTTGCTATCGAATACGGTAAAGGTGCTAAATTGTATGTGCCTGTATCGTCGTTACATTTCATCTCTCGTTACAGCGGCGGCGATCCTGATACCGCACCACTACATTTATTAGGTAATGACACTTGGACCAAAGCCAAAGAAAAAGCTGCTAAAAAGGTCCGTGACGTCGCGGCAGAACTGCTTAATGTCTATGCTAAGCGTGCGGCTAAACCTGGATTTGCCCATGATATTGTGTGGGAAGAATACAAAAAATTTGCTGATAGTTTTCCGTTTCCTGAAACCCCTGATCAAGAACAAGCAATTAATGCTGTTGTGAATGATATGGGAATGCCTAGCGCAATGGATCGTTTGGTCTGTGGTGATGTAGGCTTTGGTAAGACCGAAGTGGCGATGCGAGCTGCATTTATTGCCGCAAATGCTGGCAAACAAGTGTCGATTCTCGTCCCCACCACGCTGCTAGCCCAGCAACATTTTGAAAACTTTGTTAATCGCTTTGCCGACTGGCCATTTAATATCCAAGTGTTGTCACGTTTTGTATCAGCCAAAGATCAACGCGCAGTCCTTGAGGGTATTAAATCAGGAAATGTTGATATTGTGGTAGGCACCCATAAATTAATCCAAGACGATGTCAAATTTAAGGATTTGGGCTTAGTTATTATTGACGAAGAACACCGTTTTGGCGTACGTCAAAAAGATAAGTTTAAAGCATTGCGCGCCGATGTGGATATTTTAACGCTAACTGCAACACCTATACCTCGAACACTAAATATGGCTATGAGTGGGATGCGTGATTTATCAATTATCGCAACCCCGCCGGCCAAGCGTTTACCGATTAAAACATTTGTGATCAAACGTAATGCAGAAACCATTCGCGAAGCGATCATGCGGGAAATTTTACGTGGTGGTCAGGTATATTTCTTACATAACGATGTCTCGACAATTGAACGGACGTTAGAAGAACTCCAAGAAATTGTCCCTGAAGCGCGTTTCGCTATAGGTCATGGACAAATGCGTGAACGTGAATTAGAACGCGTCATGGATGATTTTTATCATCAACGTTACAACGTACTCTTATGTACAACGATTATCGAAACTGGTATCGATGTACCAAGCGCGAATACGATTATTATGGATCGTGCCGATCACTTAGGTTTGGCTCAATTACATCAATTACGTGGTCGTGTAGGTCGCTCGCACCATCAAGCCTATGCGTATTTGTTAACTCCACACCCTCGTCGTATGACCAAAGACTCGATCAAACGCCTAGAAGCAATTTCCTCATTAGAAAACTTAGGTGCGGGTTTTGCCTTAGCGACGCATGATTTAGAGATCCGCGGTGCAGGTGAATTATTAGGAGATGGCCAATCTGGTCAAATCGCCACAATTGGCTACAGTCTGTATATGGATATGCTTAACAAAGCCGTCAACGCAATCAAGTTGGGTAAAGAGCCTGACTTAAAGGCAGCCTTTAGCGAACAAACCGACATTGAACTACGCATTCCAGCATTATTACCGGATGATTATATTGGCGATGTGAATTTGCGCTTGTCGATTTACAAACGTTTAGCATCATGCCAAGATGAACATGAAATAAACGAACTACAAGTTGAGATGATTGACCGTTTTGGTTTATTACCTGAACCTGCTAAACATTTGTTTATGGTGACGCACCTTAAGCTTATTGCTCAATCGCTAGGTATGAAAAAAGTAGAAGCTTCAGCTAAAGGTGGTGTGGTAGAATTTTATCAAGATGCGAAAATTGACCCGAGTTTCTTGATCCAATTAATTCAACAAAACCCACAAGATTATCGCTTTGATGGCCCTACACGTTTGAAAGTCATGATAGAATCAAAAACAGCACAAGGGCGAGTGGATTGGGTTGAACAACTTATTATGAGTTTCTTCGAATTTGGTAAAGCAGCGTGAGAAAATGGATGAGTAAAACGTTACGCGTAACAGTGGCGAGAAGTGCAAGAATGATATATTTATCATTAATATCAGCATTTTGCGTATTTTCATCATTATCACATGCACAAGAAGAAACCGACTGGTGGTTTGATGTTGAAATCTTAATTTTCAAACATAACAACGCCCAAAACACCGTTACTGAACAGTTTGATACTGAAGTAGACAAACCATTTTCACCGCGTATTAATAATGTATTTTTACCTTTTTATGTAGTTGATACGAGCTGGATAGAACAGGCGTTACCAGATTGTCCTAATTTAATTGAGCGCTTAGTTGAACCGGAAACATCTGGATTGACCTCAGGAACACCCCAATCGAATCAACTCAATGTGCAATTAGATTGCGTTTATCCTTTATCACTAAGTGAACTAGTCGAACGTAATCTACCTCAAGATCATTACCGAGATTACCCTACACTTCCTATTCATTATGAAGGTGTTATTTATCCTCGAAGCGAAGATGCGCATCTTTTACCGCAATCAGAATTACAACTGATGAGTTTGTACAAAGATATAAATTGGGATAAATCCTATACTCCATTACTTCACACTGTGTGGCGACAACCTGTTGCTGTCGAGCAAGAAAATGCTTTTTCTATTCCTATCTTAGCAGGTAAAAATTTAACCTTTCAAGCTGATAGAGAACAATCAATTGAGCATGATAAACAATTGGCAAATGAGCTAATTTTACGACAAACAGATCCTCAGATGGTTGTTAAAACTGTTTCTCCAATTGTCTCTCCTATTATTTCTACAATAGTGCCACAAATTAAAGCCACCTTAGATGACACGCTTGCCTTATACCCTGACCAACTCAAACAAACCCAAGATAAAGCGATGATTGATACCACCTCAGTGTTTGAATTTGAGGGATTGGTCACTGTCTATATAAAATATATTAATCGCGTGCCATACCTACATATTGATAGTCATGCCTTGTTTAATACTGCACAAGTATCTAACACAGAGCCTTTAACGATTATCCCACATACATTTAAACAACGTCGGCGTGTTATTTCCAACCAAGTACACTACTTTGACCACCCGTACTTTGGCATAGTCATAGAGCTTCGTCGTTATAAACGCCCTGCCTTGGCTTCTCTTGACTCTGCCAGCAATTCATCGGGTAATTAAACTGCGAAGTAACCTGTTAAATGAATTGCTAAGAAATCTCCAAACAAATATTAAAGGTTCCATGTAACATGAAAATTTATACACGTACCGGTGACACTGGTCAAACCCAAGTTTACACCCATGAAGTACTAAAAAAAGACAAGGATGATAGTCTTTTACAATGCTACGGCACCTTAGATGAATTGAACTCTTATGTCGGTTTGATTGCGGCACACTTCGTCGCTAAGACTAGCGCTGAAGGCGTCACTAGTTCTCTACCTCACCCAGAGGTAGTCGCGTGGTTAGAACAGATCCAACGGGATATTTTCGCAATGGGGTTTGCAATGTCTAACGCCAGTACCTTGCGCGATGCTGGTGTCGAATGGTTAGAAAGTTGTATTGATAGTATGACTGCGCACTTAGCACCGCAAACTAGTTTTATTTTACCCGGTGGCAGCGTTAATGCAGCCCACGTTCACGTAGCTCGCACCATTGCTCGACGCGCTGAGCGTGAATTAGTGACATTACATAAACACACGGAACTAGCCCCCAACGTATTGAGGTATATTAATCGTTTATCTGATTTTATGTTTGTGCTGGCTCGTGCAACCAATGCTCAGAGTGATATTACTGATATCAGTGTGTAAATAGCATCTAAGTTTTGCTAGTCGCTAGCTTGCTGAATTCGTTCAACTGCGGCATGGTAGTTTGGGTGAGACAGTAATTGTTGGTAATGATTGACAGTTTGCGCATTAACCGAGACTAAACCTTGTGCTCTTGTTGAGTAATGCGCTTGATGCTTCGCTGTATGACCTAGGTTGTCCAACACTTTAATCGCCTCGTCAGGGGCGTTACATATCAATGCCATATCCACACCTGCAGCTAACGCATTCTCAACACGCGATAACATATCACCCGCTTGTGTCGCTGCATGCATTGATAAATCATCCGAGAATATCACCCCTTCAAAACCCAATTTTTGACGTAAAATCTGCTGTAACCAGATAGTAGAAAAGCCTGCGGGTTGATCATCAATATTTGGGTACACGACATGAGCAGGCATCATTCCGGCTAATAACTCATCGGTAATTAATCGTGCAAACACTGCCATATCACGCTCGAAAATCACCGTTTCTGATCGTTCATCAACCGGCATAGCAATATGCGAATCAGCTTGTACATTACCATGCCCAGGGAAGTGTTTACCAATTGCGGGCATGCCCCATTGTGTCATTCCTTGAATAAACGCGCGTGCTAACGTATCGATTTGACTCACATTTGCAGAGAAACTTCGCTGTCCGATTACCTCTGAGATCCCATTGATATCGAGCACTGGAGCGAAACTGATGTCCACACCATGACCTAAACATTCTGCGGCTATGACTGTTCCGCAAGCATTAGCTAATGCTTCAGACTCTGCATTTGACGCTATCGCTCCCATAGCAGGAACACTCGTAAACCCTTCAATAAAACGTTGTACCCGCCCACCTTCTTGGTCGACTCCGATTAAAATAGGATGGGATGCACTGGCTTTTATTTGAGCCGTGAGATGGCGTAATTGTTGTGGATCATAATAATTACGGGCAAACAGAATCACTCCGCCAGTCAATGGATGCCCAATAATCTCTTGCTCTTGTGCGGTTAATTCACAGCCTGCGACATCGAGCATGATGGGATGCATATAAGTTCCTATTGATGAGTAAATATTGAGTTAGTAAAGGCGCACAAAATTGTGTGTGTAAATATTGGTCAGATTGCGTTAATGTGTAAACATAACAACAATATATAACTCCCTAATAATATAAAACCAATAAAGGAAGTGCAATTAATGAAATGGTTTAAACGTATTACCATCACCATAATATTACTGATATTCGTCGCAATCGGGCTAGTATACCTTTTATTATCAAGTTCAAAAGCACAACTTGACGGGTCTATTCATGCGTCAACGCTAAGCGCACCAGTGAGTATTGCGCGTGACCAATATGGGTTGGCTAAATTTAGCGGCAGTAATCAACTTGATGCCTTCTATGCACAAGGTTATGCGCATGCCCAAGATCGGTTTTTTCAAATGGATTTATTACGCCGCAATGCAGCAGGTGAATTATCTGAATTATTTGGTCCAGCGGCCTTATCACGTGATAAAAAAGCGCGTTTCCATCAATTTCGTCAACGAGCGCAACGCGCCTTTACTTTATTTTCAGGCAAACAACAGGCGATAGTTGAAAGTTATACTCGCGGAGTCAATGCCGCATTAGAGGCTTACAGTATTGCGCCATTTGAATACCTGTTAACAGGTGCAAGTATGCGCGAATGGCAAGCAGAAGACTCCTTATTAGCGATTTATAGTATGTATATGGATCTGCAAGGTTCACAAGTTGACCGTGATTTAACCATAACCTATTTACACAATCAATATGGGCAAGAGATGGTTGATTTTTTACTCTCTCCGTCCTCATATCAAGCCTCGATTGACGGTTCGACTATTCCTTTAAATACTCAACCCATACCAGAGCTAACATTGCTTGCTTCTGAGTCTGCGACGACGTTTATCGATGAACCTTGGTTTGATTATTTTGAAGAAGCCGATATTGGCAGTAATAACTGGGCTGTGTCGTCACAACATACCAATAATGAACACGCACTATTATCCAATGACATGCATCTGGGATTAAATTTACCTGCTATTTGGTATCGTGCGCAAATTGAATACCCACATGAAGGTAAAGATATTACCGTTGTTGGAGTCAGTTTACCCGGTGCTCCAGGAATCATTGTCGGCTCTAATCTACACGCTGCATGGGGATTTACTAATGCTAATGTTGATAATGTCGACTGGATTGCCCTACCCGATGACTATAGCACCAGCACAGTTAATGAAAGCATCATCACCACCGAAGGCAGTGAAAATTATGCAATTACCATGAGTGAATACGGACCGGTTAAAACTATCGACGGACAACGTTTTGCATTAAAGTGGGTTGCCCATAGCGATTATGCTGTTAGTTTTGATTTATTGGATTTGGCGCATGCACATTCTGTTACAGCATTAATGGATGTGGCTCAAGACATTCGGATCCCCGTGCAAAACATGATGATGGCAGATAGCCAAGGGCAAACGGCCTATCGCTTAACAGGTGCGGTAACCTCTCGAGCGCCACTTCAAGCTAACGCAATTACTATAAATCAATTTGCGACTGTAGCTCAAGCATGGCAACACCCAGAGATGAATACGCCAATCTATCAATCGCCTGAATACCATAAGCTATGGACGGCGAATGCGCGTGTATTATCTGCCAATGACACGGATCGCTATGGTGATGGTGGTTATGCATTAGGCCCTCGAGGGGTACAAATCGCCAATCGACTCAAAGCTCAAGACACATTCGATGAACAAGATTTTTTAGACTTACAGCTTGATAATCGTGCACTTTATATAAAAACATGGCGAGATTTATTGCTCTCAACATTACAGCGAGCTGACAATCCGCAATACGCTCAAGCCATTTTAGCCCTGCAAAACTGGCAAGCTTGTGCATGTAGCGATGATGTCGGTTACACCCTCGCCCGCTATTTTAGAACACAAGTTATGTATGAGTTGATGACACCTTTATATCAAGCGGCGCAACAAGCGGGCGTGCGCTTTAGCAGTATCAACCGCCATTTAGATACTGCAGTACTAAGATTATTGGAGGAACAACCAACTTCGTGGTTAGCGGGTAATTATACTAACTACGAACAGTTAAAATTAGCGATGTATCAACAAACTATTAATAAACTCGCGACTAAGATGCAACTGAATCAAACCAATAAACAAATCGATATATCGCAGTTTTCTTGGGGTAAAGTCAATGAACTCAACATACGTCATCCTATATCAAGACAAGTCCCTGTATTAGCTCAATACCTTGATATGCGCCCTGTTTCTGGTTTTGGAGACAGCTTTATGCCAGCCGTGCAAAACGGAACGCACGGAGCTTCGCAACGCTTCATAGTGCAACCTGGGCTAGAAGAAAATGGATTTATGTCGTTACCGGGTGGTCAATCTGGACATCCGTTATCCAAATACTATAATGCTGGTTTTGAAGTATATGCACAACATCAGGGATTGCCACTGCTGTTTCAACAAGCTCAGCATAAGTTAACGCTAACGCCGCAGTAACTATTGTAGGCTATTTGCGTGGTGTTATTTAAATGTAGATATCGAGGCTTGCCATTGCACTTGTGCATTGGCAATGTCTTGCTCTGTAACTAATCGACCTTGTTCATTGGCTAATACTTTTGCCATGTTGAAAATAATTAAATCGCGATCAATAATTAATGTTGTTGCATCTTGGTAAAGCTCCCCACGTGCTTCTGGAAACCGCTCTAACAAACCATCTAACGAACGCAGCTGATAGTAGCGCTTTTGCACTTCTTCGTTAAACCATGCTCGTTTAGCCCGAAACGTCATAAAATCTGACGCTTGTATAGAACGCAAAAATTCGAGTTGTTGAGGGGCTAAGTTGAGTTTTAATGCCGTATCAACTAAACGCTCTTGTAAAACAATCAGTTCTTGTGGCTGAGAATGCTTCACAGCGCTTAGTGCAGTGTTAATCACTTCTTCCACGTTTAATAAATCCATAGCGGTTAAGGTAGAAACAGGCACTTGTTGTGTCATCAACATTGCAGCTAATTGTGCGTCGTCTTCAGACTGTTTATCATTTTTTGCGCCTAAATCAACACCTGCCCCCGTTGGATCATTGAGTAGCATAGCTTCAAAATCAACTTGAGCACGCTGGGCTTGAGCCAACATGGGTTCAGTCACCTGTTGCTGCACAAATTGAAAATAAGCCAACCAACTACCATAACTGAGAAGGGATACGCTACATAGAAGCGTAAAAAGCACCCGAAGGTGCTTTAAAAATGAAGATTGTGCCATTACTAGGATTCAGACCCAGGGGCGTTTTCAACGCGAGATTTTAATTTTTGACCTGGTTTAAATGTCACCACACGACGCGCTTTGATAGGAATATCTTCGCCCGTTTTTGGATTACGACCAGGTCGTTCTTTTTTGGTTCTAAGATCAAAATTACCAAAACCAGACAATTTGACTTGTTCACCGCTTTCCAAAGATGATTTGATTTCTTCAAAAAATGCTTCGACTAAGTCTTTTGCGTCTTTTTTATTTAAACCCACTTTCTCGAACAAATGTTCAGCCATTTCAGCTTTGGTCAAAGCCATAGAATTACTCTCTTAACGTTGCAGCAAGTTGAGACTTCAATCCTGATACCACTTGGTCTACGCATGCTTGGATCTCAGCTTCTTCAAGTGTTTTTTCAGGGTCAGACAAGGTCAATGAAACTGCTAGGCTCTTTTCGCCCTGTGCAATCCCTTCGCCCGTATATATATCAAATAATGTTAGGTCAACTAATTGATTTACGCCAACTTTTTTAATACAAGATACAATTTCAGCATAACTTACATTGTCTTTGACTACAATTGCTATATCGCGTTTATTGGTCGGAAATTTAGAAATACCTTGCGCTTTTGGTAGTACACGCCCAGTTAATGCGGCCTGCTCTATTTCAAACATAAACACTTTTGCATTGACGCCCAAGGCTTTTGAAAACTGCGGATGTAATGCCCCTACGAAGCCTACCACTTGGCCATCTTTAAGGATATCAGCACCTTGACCTGGATGTAATAAATCTTGTTCTGACTTAGCAAAACTAAACGCTTCAGGGTTGGCCGTCTTTGCAATTAAACGCTCAACATCACCCTTTATCGAAAAGAAGTCAACAGCAGTTGCTTCTTGCCATGACTCGGTTAACACTGTACCTGCACATACCGCAGCGATCATAGGTGTTTGTTCAACACCACTTGGCGCTTGCTCATTGGCAATAAAACGTAAGCCTGTTTCAAATAAACGCACACGCGCTTGTTGGCGTTTTTGGTTATAGCCTAACGCTTGTAATAAACCCGTTACCAAACTCACACGCATTACTGACATATCGGCAGAAATAGGATGAGGTAAGGTTAATGTTGCCGTGTCGCTAAACAAAGCTGATTGTTTTTTCGGATCGACGAAACTATAAGTAATCGCTTCATCATACCCCTGTTGTAACAACACATGCTTTAATGCATTTAATGGCAATTGTGCTTCATCTGCAGGGCGCATATTTAAAGACGCAGTCGGTGCAACATTAGGAATATTGTTATACCCATACACACGTGCAACTTCTTCAATTAAGTCTTCTTCGATACTGATATCAAAACGATATGCAGGAACCGAAACAGACCATTGACCATTGTTATAATCAACACCAAAACCTAAACGTGTTAATATCTCAGTCACCGTGTCTGTCGCAATTGCGATACCAATGACTTTAGCTAAACGTGCTTCACGTAACACAACATCTGTAGCTTGTGGTACATATTCTTGTGCAACCGCCTCAACAATCGGACCGACTTCACCACCGACAATACTCGTTAGTAATGTAGTCGCACGCTCCATCGCATCACGCTGTAATTGTGGATCAACGCCACGCTCATAACGGTGAGAAGCATCGGTATGCAAACCATACTGACGAGATTTACCCAAAATCGCATCAGGTGCAAAAAATGCAGCTTCTAACACAATATTGTTCGTTTCACTGGTAACACCTGAATGCAAACCTCCAAAGATACCCGCTAACGCCAGTGCTTTGTTATCATCAGCAATAACTAACGTATTAGTATTCACTTTGATTTCAGTTTCATCAAGTAATGTTAGTTCTTCATCTTGTGTTGCCATGCGAACATGGATATCACCTTCAATGCTATCTGCATTAAACGCATGCATTGGGTGACCCAATTCAAGTAAAATATAGTTTGTGACATCGACGACGGGATCAATTGAACGGATCCCACTGCGACGTAATTTTTCAGATAACCATAAAGGCGAGCTCACCGATAAATCAACATTGTTGATCACTCGTGACAAATAACGTGGACACGCATCTGCCGCATCTAAATGTACCGCTTTAATATCAGTAATCGTTGCTGTAACAGGTGAAATCTCTGGATAAGTCACGGCTAAAGAATTGAGTACACCTACTTCGCGAGCCACACCACGCAACCCAAGACAATCAGCTCGGTTTGGGGTTAAATCAATCTCTATTGCAGTATCATTTAAGTCTAAATATTCGCGAATATCTGTACCAATAGGCGCCTCACTCGGTAATTCTAAAATACCATCGTGATCATCGCTAATACCTAGCTCTGAAAAGCTACATAACATGCCAAATGAAGGTTGACCGCGTAATTTAGCTTTCTTAATTTTGAAATTACCGGGTAAAACAGCACCAACACAGGCAACCGCAACTTTTAAACCTTGACGGCAATTTGGCGCACCACAGACTATATCAAGGAGTTCATCAGCACCTACATCAATTTTGGTGACACGTAATTTATCTGCATCAGGATGTTGACCACATTCGACGACGTGACCAATAACTACACCACTAAAATCGCCAGCAACAGGCTCTAAACCGTCGACTTCAAGACCAGCCATTGAAATTTGTTCGGCCAACGCATGGGTGTCTAAACTTGGGTTTACATATTCACGTAACCACTTTTCTGAAAAAATCATGCCCTCACCTCTTATTTAAATTGCTTTAGAAAACGTAAATCGTTTTCAAAAAATGCACGTAAATCGTTAACGCCATAACGCAACATTGTGAGACGCTCGACTCCCATACCAAAGGCAAAACCAGTGTACTCTTCTGGGTCGATACCGACTGACTTAAGTACATTTGGATGGACCATGCCACAGCCTAATACTTCTAACCATTTACCATTTTCACCCATCACATCGACTTCAGCAGAAGGCTCAGTGAATGGAAAATAGGAAGGACGGAAACGCACAGTTAAATCTTTTTCAAAAAAGTGATTTAAGAAATCATGCAAAATGCCTTTTAACTCAGTAAAAGAAACATTTTTGTCTACCATCAACCCTTCGACCTGATGAAACATCGGTGTGTGAGTTTGGTCATAATCATTACGATAAACACGCCCAGGGGAAATAATACGAATAGGCGGCTTTTCAACTTCCATCGTACGTATTTGTACACCTGATGTTTGGGTGCGTAACATCACATCAGGATTAAAATAAAACGTATCGTGATCGGCACGTGCCGGATGATTAGCAGGGATATTTAGCGCGTCAAAGTTATGAAAGCCATCTTCCACTTCAGGGCCTGTCTTAACTGCAAAACCTAATTCACCAAAGAAACTTTCAATTCGCTCAATGGTGCGTGAAACCGGATGCATATTACCCACATTCTGAGCAATACCAGGTAGTGTTACATCCACCGCTTCGCTAGCTAATTTAGCATTCATTTCAGCTAATTTAAGTGCATCAGATTTGACGCCTATTAACTGTTGAATTTCTTGCTTAGCAATGTTGATTTTTTGACCTGCAAGCGGACGTTCTTCGTTGGATAATTTACCTAGGCCTTTGAGTAAATCAGTTAATTTACCTTTTTTACCCATAAAATCGACGCGAACGGCGTCTAGCGTAGCTACATCAGCGGCAGCTTCAATTAAGCTTTTAGCTTCATTGACAATGGCTTCAAGTTCCATGGAATCCCCAAATGGAAGTAGTTAAACAGAATTATTAAACGCGTATTTTACATGAAATAGACAGGCTTTGTGTAGTTAAACACACGTAAAATCAAAGATATCTGAAAAAAAAGCAAAAAAAAACGGTGAACATCCGATTCACCGTTTTTCCAGAACTTAAACTTTTGCTAAAATTTTATGCTAACGCGCCTTTAGCCGCTTCGACTAATGCGGTGAAAGCAACTTTATCGTGAACAGCGATGTCAGCAAGGATCTTACGATCGATTTCAACAGACGCTTTCTTTAAACCGTTAATGAAACGGCTGTACGATAAACCATTTTGACGTGATGCCGCATTGATACGCGCAATCCATAACTGACGGAATTGACGCTTACGTTGACGACGGTCACGATATGCATATTGACCAGCTTTGGTTACTGCTTGTGCCGCTACGCGATATACACGTGAACGAGCGCCGTAATAACCTTTGGCCTGCTTTAATACTTTTTTATGACGAGCGCGGGCAATAGTACCGCGTTTTACTCTAGCCATTGTTCAGTCTCCTGTCTTAAACGTAAGGTAACATGCGTTGGATAAGCTTAGTATCCGAAACATGAACTAATTTTTTGCCACGTAAGTGACGCTTACGCTTAGTACTCTTCTTGGTCAAAATGTGACGCAAGTGAGACTGCTTTGATTTGAAACGACCAGACGCTGTCTTACGAAAACGCTTAGCTGCTCCAGAGTTGGATTTCATTTTAGGCATTGCTAAAACTCCGCATTGTTATATTAAGCCAAAAATTTGCAGATTTAATGGCTGATTAAAATTTAGTAATTAGGTGTTACCCGATTGCAGTCAGGTAAACTTGTAAACCACAATTACTTCTTAAGTGGGGCCAAGACCATAATCATTTGTCGTCCTTCAACTCGATGAGGGAACGATTCACAATTTGAGATTTCATCCAAATCCGCTTTAACACGTTTAAGTAATGTAATCCCGATCTCTTGGTGAGCCATTTCACGTCCGCGGTAACGGATTGTGACTTTAGCTTTATCACCAGCCTCTAGAAAGCGACGCAGGTTGCGCAGTTTGACCTGGTAATCGCCTTCATCAGTGCCAGGGCGAAATTTAATCTCCTTGACCTGAATTTGCTTTTGTTTCTTCTTTTGCTCTTTAAGAGCTTTACTCTTCTCAAAAAGGAATTTGCCATAATCCATGACTTTACACACTGGTGGTTCAGCATTTGGACTAATTTCGACCAAGTCTAACGTGTGCGCATCTGCTAAAGCTTGTGCTTCAGTTAATGTCACTACACCTAATGGTTCACCACTTACACCAACTAAACGAACTTCGCTTACGTTAGTAATTTCGTCATTGATCCGAGCTTTGTCGCTCTGAGCCTTATTATTAGCGCCTTTAATGTGCTATTCCTCCAAGAGATTATCTAATTACTTTATCTGCGATGTCTTGCCCGACTTTAACCAAGAACTCGTCAATTGACATTTTTCCTAGGTCATCGCCTTTACGGGTACGTACCGCTACTTCGCCAGCTTCCATTTCTTTGTCGCCGACAACTAACATATACGGAACACGCTTCAAAGTGTGCTCGCGGATTTTAAAGCCTATCTTCTCATTTCTCAAGTCCGGTTTCACTCTAATTCCACTTTCTTGCAGTTTTTTTGCAATTTTTTCACAATATTCGGACTGTTTGTCCGTAATATTCAAAATTACTGCCTGAGTTGGAGCTAACCAGGTCGGAAAATGACCAGCATATTCTTCTGTTAAAATACCAATAAAACGTTCAAGCGATCCCAAAATGGCTCGGTGAATCATTACTGGCACTTTTCTTTCGCCATCTTCAGCGACATAAGTAGAGCCTAATCGGCCCGGCATTGAAAAGTCGAGCTGCACTGTACCACATTGCCAAGGACGATCTAAACAATCGTGTAAGGTAAATTCAATTTTAGGACCATAAAACGCTCCTTCTCCTGGCTGATATTGAAATTCAATATCATTTGCAGCTAGTGCTTCAGCTAATGCAGCTTCAGATTTATCCCACATTTCGTCACTACCAACACGTTCTTCTGGACGTGTTGATAATTTAACTACTATTTTTTCAAAACCAAAAGTAGCATAGGTGTCGTACACCATTTTAATACAACCGCTGACTTCTTCTAAAATTTGTTCTTCTGTACAGAAAATATGTGCATCGTCCTGAGTAAAACCACGTACGCGCATTAATCCATGTAACGCACCAGAAGGTTCATTACGATGACAACAACCAAACTCAGCCATACGCAATGGTAAATCACGGTAGGATTTTAAGCCTTGGTTAAAAATCTGAACATGCCCTGGACAGTTCATTGGTTTAATTGCATATTCACGTTTTTCAGATTCAGTCGTAAACATATTAGAAGAATACTTATCCCAATGACCTGATTTTTCCCATAAAGTACGGTCCATCATTAATGGCCCTTTTACTTCTTGGTAATCATATTGAGTCAGTTTTTTACGAATAAAACCTTCTAATTCAGTATAAATAGACCAACCATCATTGTGCCAGAACACCATTCCTGGTGCTTCTTCTTGCCAATGAAACAAATCTAGGGTTTTACCAATCTTACGGTGATCGCGCTTTTCTGCTTCTTCAAGACGATTTAAATAGGCTTTTAATTGTTTTTTATCTGCCCATGCTGTGCCGTAGATACGCTGTAACATTTTGTTATCAGAATCACCACGCCAATAAGCACCTGCAACTTTCATAATTTTAAAGTGTTGGCAAAAACGCATGTTCGGTACATGAGGTCCGCGACACATGTCGACATATTCTTCATGTACATATAATGCAGGCGTTTCATCTTGACCGATATTTTGGTCTAAGATTTCCATTTTGTAAGTTTCACCGCGCTCCACGAAGGCATCACGCGCGGTTTGCCAAGACCCGACTTTTTTGACTACGTCATAAGACGTTTTCGCAAGTTCTAACATACGCTTTTCAATTTTGACTAAATCATCTTGTGATAAAGAGTGATCTAAATCGACATCGTAGTAAAAACCATTATCAATAGTAGGACCAATTGCCATTTTTACATCTGGAAACAACTGTTTAATCGCATGACCAATTAAGTGTGCACAAGAGTGGCGAATAATTTCAAGCCCGGCATCATCGCGAGCAGTTATGATCTGTAATTGTGCATCTTCGGTAATAAGATCACAGGCATCGGCAAGTTCGCCGTTGATTTTTCCAGCGATGGTCGCTTTAGCAAGACCAGGCCCGATGTCATTTGCCACGTCCATAATAGAAACAGCGTTATCAAATTCACGGGTTGAACCGTCTGGTAAGGTAATAATGGGCATGAAAAATCCTTGAACAGTGGTGACGCCTACACTGCGCCACTTGTATTTAAAAAAACACCATATTTTATAAGGATGAACTTACGATGGTGATACAATGCGCAGTATTATACAGATAGAGCCTATTTTGATGCAATCTTTTGTTTTTTTTATATTAATCAGTGTATTTGTGAGCGGTCTGACTCAAGCCGAAGCCACGCAATTGGCTAAAGAAACGCAATGGAAAGAACACCAAGTTAATCAGCATATTTTAGTCAGCTCATCGACCCAAAATGGCATCTATCAAATCAATGCGAAAATGTATGTGCATGCCACGCCCGATGAGTTTTTTGAATTATTAGAAGCGACCGGCACAAACTGCCATTGGATTGCTAATTGCAAGTCAGTTGATATATTAAATGCAGAGATAAACAATACTCGCTTTGTACACACCATTTTCGATAGCCCATGGCCAGTTGTTGATCGAGAAATGTATACTCGTTCTTTACATGAATTTAGTGCAGATCATCAACACCTATCGATCATCATTGATGATATTGCAGATAACTACCCCGCTCACCCTCGTCGTGTCATGATCCGTAATGTGCAAGCTCAATGGTCAATGACACATTCCCATGACGGTTGGTATGAGTTGAATTACCTTGCAAGTGCCGACCCTGGTGGCATGATCCCACAATGGCTCTCCAAACAACTGTTAAAAGATTCTACTTCCACTACGTTTACTCGATTACGCGAGCTACTGCATGCTGACAAAACATTATAAGCAAATCAAAATCACACACTCTTCTACTTATATAGGTCGCCTATTCATTTTACTATGCTTATTCGTTGGAGGCTGTCAACAGCAGCAATTATTACCTGACACTTTAGATGAATATCATACCCGCCTAGCGCGTGTACTCGCACTTCCTGAACACGTGTCGACTCCCGTCATTAGCTTAGATTACCCTTCACCAGAACAGCGCAATATCAACATACCAAGAATTAGTATGCCGCTAGCTGATTTTTATGTAATATCGGAGTGTGAGTTAGCTCCATTAATCGCACAGCGCAACACATCACTAGGCAAAGTAGAACCTCCATCGCGCCGTTTAGTTTACGAGGCTACCCTGTTACATACTATAACTAGATGTATTGAACTAGCAGGTGCAATTGAGACGCAGGCTAACGCAACACTTTATGATGCATTGACGAGTAAACAGTCTCATTATCCTAAAGCGTGGGCTAACCTCATACAAAATAGTCAAAGTATTCGCTTGGGCTTAGGGTTTTCACCTGGTTATATTGAAGGCGATATAAGCGATGGTTTTGTCGAAACTAAAGCAGCATTACAGTATTTATTGCAGGCTCGCTCTACACCACCATTAGATATTACGCATTTAGAAAGCCAACTCGCTATTTTAGAAAGTTTCCGATTACTCGCTCGTCTTTATCGTTCAACTCAACTGCTGACCCAAAAGTTAGGTCACATAAATCAGCAATTGAGCGAGTATAATAACGATTTCACTTGTGCTAACCCCGCGGTAAAAACACAAATAAAAATCCTAAACAATGTAATGAAGCAATTTTTCATTCAAGAACTACAGCCAATAGCAAGTCACATTAACCGATATCAGCATGAGTTAGCGCCAGTATTGAATCAAATTATGTCATTTCCAGATATACACCCTTCAATGAGTGCCTATTTAGATACCCAGACACAATCTTTTGATGCGTACCAAACAGCGTTTAAAGACCATGTGGGTTTATTACAACAAGTATTGGCAATCTGTGGATTGCGCCCTACAGTAAACTAACCAGTTCATCCGCATGAATGATCTTGTTTTGATTTATTTGATAGTCATGGTTAACTTGTTGAAATAATGCAGCTTCATCTATATTGGCTAATGATTGCTTTAGCCCTACTAGATTAACAATGACTTTGTTGTCACACAAATCACGGATCATCGAATGCGTGTATTTAGCAGGCGTAAAATAACGTAAATGATCGAATACGGCATAATTCATTACCGCAGTAGGATTAATATGTTGGCGAATATAATCGGACGCACCGGCAATTAATGACGCTTTGTTTTCAATAATAATGTGTTCTTTGGCTTCAATACTATTGAGTAACTCAACAACATTTAAACCTTGTTGTTGGCCGCTAACTAAGCCAAATAAGGTATCAGGCTTAGGGTTAACTATTAACTGCGTGGTTACCTTTAAGCACTCTTTCATGCAATAAAATTCAAATGAAAGGTGTTCGTCTACTTTTGAAAAATAACTTTTAAATGTGAATATGTTGTTCATTGATTCCCCCATTTAAAAATTATACGCGATAAAAAATTTAAACGATGCTTAGAATACTGTTGGGAAAGCTAGTTTATTTTGTAGGATATTTGATATTTGATGTTAAAAAAGAATGGTCGAATCGGGCAGGATCGAACTGCCGACCTCCTCGATGTCAACGAGGCGCTCTCCCGCCTGAGCTACGATTCGACGGATATCACTTTGGAAGAGGCGTGAATTATACGGATTAAGATTA
>JAQWNF010000023.1 GCA_029246415.1 Glaciecola sp. | reverse complement strand
GAAAGCTCTAGGGCTTGCGTGCGTAATTCTGCAACATCTGATTTGATGTCCAGGATCCCGAAAATACCACACATATAATTGGTTCTCTCTGTTGACTAGTTTTAAATGGCTTACACTGTCTGTCGTTTCTCTGAATTTAAATAAAAAGAGAGAGGGAGGTGCATTTAAGTGTGCGAAATGTGTTGGTTTTATTTTTTAATTCGCTACGGGTCTAACTGTGCCATTTTACATGAAAATTGCAAGCATAAATAACGCTAAGATATAAAAAAGCACCGGAAAATCTTCTTTACCGATGCTTTTTATTAATCATGTTCGCCAAATAACTATTTTTGGCTATAAAAACAGCATATTAAGGCTGGCGTTGGAACTCACTAGTAGCAGACCATTGTGGCCACTTGTCACCATTTGCTACTTGATACCCGACATCAAACAACAATCGTGTGTCTTGCTCAATCCCTGAAAAATCAAAGCTGTCACGATATTGATCACAGACTTGGTGATAACAGCCGCGGACAATAACGTTTATTCTTTTGCGATAGGCAGCCGTTGCTTCGTCAAAAGGAATATTCCCGCCGTCAGCATATAATGCTGGTACACCTTGCTTGGCAAAACTAAAGTGATCTGAACGATAATAATAACCTGCTTCAGGACTGCCTTCTTGCGCTAATACTCGCCCTTGTTTGTCGGCTGCTATTTTTAGATTAATTTCTAAGTCCGATTTTCCCATACCAACGACAGCGATATCTTTGGTTTTACCTAACACATTGAGCGCATCCATATTGATGTTAGCAACGGTTTTGTTAAGAGGGATAATAGGGTTGTTTGCGTAGTATTTAGAGCCAAGTAAGCCTTGTTCTTCAGCGGTTACAATCAAAAAGCTAACCGAACGTTTGGGCGCAGGCGTAGACTGTGCAAAGGCTCTAGCCATTTCTAGTGCTGCAGCTGTACCTGTCGCGTTATCATGAAAACCATTATATATTTGATCGCCTTCGAGCGTATCGTCTTTGCCTAGATGATCCCAGTGAGCCGTGAAAATGACATGTTCATCGGGTAATTCAGATCCTTTGACTGTTCCCAATACATTATAACTTTTGGATTTTTCAAAGTCGTTTTTGACAGTAGTCGTAGCGGTTACGCCCATTGCCGAATGATACGGACCTTGTAATGCTTTAGCTTTTTCCGCAGAAAAATCTTTACCGGCAGAGGCAAATACTTTTTGCGCCGCTTCTAATGTGAGCCAACCTTCTACGGCGACGCGGGAGGCGCCTTTGTCGTCTGATACTAAGCCATATTGTGGCCCTGACCAGCTATTAGCTACAACTGACCAGCCGTAGGATGCCGGTTCAGTTTCATGTACGATTAATGCAGCAGCTGCCCCTTGACGACTCGCTTCTTCATATTTATAACTCCAACGTCCATAATAAGTCATGGTAGAACCTTGAAATTTACCACTATCTGGATTTTCAAAACCCGGATCGTTGACCAATATGACTACTGTTTTGCCAGTTACATCCAAACCAGCATAGTCATTCCAATCGTATTCTGGAGCGTTTACGCCGTACCCGACAAACACAAGTTCAGAATCGGTGAGATCAATTTGCGCTTGTTCGCGCTTTGAACTCACAACCATGTCGGTTTTGTAGTCAAAGGTATGCTCTGCAATTTGTAACTGTGCATCTGCTGCAGCAGTGATTTGCATCAAAGCTACTTCTTGTAAGTAACTGTCGCCATTGCCTGGTTCAACACAAAACTGTTTAAAATTGTTAATGATGTAATCTAAGGTCTTTTGCTCACCAATAGTAGTTGGTAAACGGCCTTCGAATTCATCTGACGCGAGTACTTTTGCATGCTGTTTAATCACATCGCCACTTAGGCTGGCATATATTTCGGCAAAATTATCAGCCGATGCCACAGTGTTTTGGGGCGCAGCGGTGGGCACTGTCTGCTGTGTTGTTTGTACGCAGCCGAGTAGGGTCAATGCAGCGCAAGCTGCTAGGCTTCCAGCCCAATATTTTTTATTCATGTTATGACTCTTATTGTTGTAAAATACCGATCTAGTATAAGCAAACCAAAAATAGATGCAACGACCCCGTAATTATGCCTTTAGATTCATTATCACAACTGTATTCACAGCGTCATCATCCAGTATTCACTTCGTTATTTGGTGTTGTGCCGTTCAACGAATTATCGTCATGGCCAAGTGCTGACGAGTTAAATGAGTTAGCCCCTGGGCCATTTCGTTATATTTGCGATCCTGCACCGGATAGTGATGCTGGAATGCTGTTGGATAAATTAGGTTATGAAGGGTTTATTCATCAAACCCAATCGATTCCTACGCGCCGCAATTGGCATGACGCATTTAATGCCGCTATTTGGCATCAATTTCCGAGTACCAAGCAACGTTTAAATCAATTACATATTGCATACATAGCAAGACATGGCGCCCTCCCTAGAGGTAAGGTGCGGGATCACATTACGCATTTTGATGAATGTGGAATTATTATCGCTCATACTCCAAGTTGTCCAGTGCCACAGCAGTTATTACAGCATCAGTGGCAAGCAGCATTAGTAGATAATCAACAGCAATGGGGCAATCGAGTACAGGCATTTGTATTTGGACACGCTAATTTGGAAATGCTGCTTAATCCACACATTGGCTTAACTGGAAAGTGGGTTGAGGTTGAAGTACCGGATGGCTTTTTTGTACAACGGCCAAGCTTACAGGTCGCATTACTCGATGCGTTGTTAGCTAGGCGTATTGATGAAGCATACTTTGCGAACAAATTACCACCGATACCTTTTTTGGGCATTCCAGGCTGGTGGCAAGAGCAAGACGCGAATTTTTATGCGAATACTGAGTATTTTAGACCGAAAAAACAAAGGCCTAAAAGATAAATAGACTTAAAAGATAGCGTAAAAGGAAAAGGCTCAGCGCAACGAAGCTGGCTGAGCCATATGATAAACTTCCTAAATTAACCGATTAAAACCACTACAGTCCAAATACTGTAAATAATGATTGTCGGTAAAGCTGATAACAACAAGCTCTTATTCCAGGTGAAATTAGTCCATGAGCCTATTGCTGCCGCACCAATATAGATAGATAAAAGTGACTCTAATCTAAACGCATTAGTTAAACCAAACCAAGTTGATGATATATCTAATCCAAATATATGCGCCAAAGAGGTTGATGAAACGATGCTCAGTGGCATTTGATTCGTGCCGTCATTACTTAGCAAAATCATGACAATTGAAATTAGAGAGCCAATAATCACTGGCATTCCAATCCACCAAGTTGCGCCGTACCAATCTGTGAAACCATTGAGGTTTTCTTCATCGGCTTTAGTTACAAGATTGAAATAAACCGCAATAATGGCGTTAATAATGACTAATCCAACCAAGCCGCCTAATGCCCCCCAAGTGCCCATTGACTCAACGGGGATAAGGTCACGCATGCCATCTAATTCTGCTGGGCTTAAATCAGCAAAATCTGGTGAGTTAGCCAATAAATGTTCGACATACCAAACTGGGTCTACTGTCGTAAAATATAAATAGTTGGGTAATACCGCCATTACAACCACAATAACAAATGGTAGCCAAGACCAATTGTTATATTGTTTCAGTGCTTCAAATACACTACCTGGTCGAAAAAATACGTCATTACATGCTTGTAATGGATTCGTCACTGTACTCATGTGTTTTCCTATATCGTTATTTTAATTCCTAATGCACTAGCTAATAGTATTTGATAAATATGTCTGTTGCACAAACAAATTGTGAATAAATGTGTCAAATCTGATCTTTCGTACAGGTATTACATACTTTTTAACAATTAAAACGCATGAAAATAGGTGCATATTGGTCATATTTGGCTATTATGGGTGTTACAAATAATGCTTAAAATTCAATGAAATAATTATCAAGGAAGTCATGCATGATTGAAATCAAGCAATTAGCCAAGAAATTCAAGGTTGAGAATCCCAAAAAACTCTCCGAACAAGAGAAAAAAGACCCCAGATTAAAAGGGCGTTTTTTTAATTCAGTGCAAAACGTCAATTTTATTTGTGATACTGGCCAAGTTCTAGGATTATTAGGACCTAACGGTGCGGGTAAAACAACGACATTGAGAATGTTATCAAGCGCACTGAAACCCGATGCAGGTTCGATTTTAATCGATGGTGTCGATGTATTAGCCAATCCGGTTATTGCTCGTCAAAAAATTGGATTTTTATCAGGTTCTACAGGGTTATATGGGCGTTTGTCAGGACGCGAAAATATTGAATATTTCGGCAAATTACATGGCATGTCAAAATCCGCTATCAATCATAAAATTGAAGAACTAGCCCAGCTACTCGATTTAGCTTCGTTTTTAGATCGCCGTTGTGAAAACTATTCAACAGGCATGAAACAGCGAGTATCCATAGCCCGTGCTGTGGTGCATTCGCCTAAAGTAGTGGTGCTCGATGAGCCAACCACGGGGTTAGATATCATGGCAACTCAAACTGTACTCGAATTTATTCGAACGCTTAAAGCCCAGCAAATACCCGTCATTTTCTCCACTCATCATCTTGATGAAGTTAGCGAACTATGTGACACCGTGACAGTGATTGATGAAGGCAAGACCAAGTATAATGGTGATCTTCACTCATTTAAAGCATTAGCTGATGGCTCATTGCACAATTCATTTATGACCAGTATTGAAAAAGGATAATGACCTATGTGGTTAGTGTTTCAAAAAGAAATAAAAGAATTATTACGCGACCGTAAAACCTTATTTTTTATGGTGGCGTTACCGTTATTATTGTTCCCATTAATTTTTGGTGGAGTAGCGTATTTTTCAGGTAAAGCGATTGAAAAAGCACAAACGAGAACCCTCACTTATGCCATTATTGGCAGTGAATATGCCCCAACATTAAGTGCTAAAATCGCCGAGACAGATGGGTTAGAGATGTATTCCACGAAACTTCAATCTGACAATGTTTCGGGCATCACCAATTTAGTTAAATCCGAAAAAGTCGATTTTGTTTTAGTCATCCCAAATACGTTTAGCGATGATATTTTGAAAGTGGGCCAAAACAAACTAACGTTATATCTCAATGACGCTGGTTTGAACATGGTGCAGCGCCGCTTAAACAAGATTGTGGATAATTTAGCTGAGTCTAATCGCGATAAAGCCTTTATCGCACTTGGTATTGCTGAAGAGATCCAACAAGGACTACTCGAACCTATCGTTATTGATAAAGTTTCTACCGCAGATAAACGCGAAGATTTAGGCGAAAAAATTGGCGGTTTAATACCATATATGATTTTCATTTTATGCCTGCAAGGCGCTATGTTGCCAGCGACTGATATTGGTGCTGGAGAAAAGGAGCGGGGCACGTTAGAGACCCTTTTGATTTCGCCTATTCCACGTAATCAGTTAGTGCTGGGTAAGTTTTTTACGATTGCTTTTGCTGGGGTCGTATCGGCAATGGTGACCGTTGGTAGCTTATTTGTGTGGGGAGTGTTGCTCTCACAAGGTATGGCAATTGAGTTGATTACTGAATTTATGGGCGCGATTAGTGCGTTGGATTTTGTACTGATGTTTGCCATGCTGATCCCCGTTGTTGCAATTTTCTCGGCGGTATTACTGAGCATGTCGATTTATGCTAAAAGTTTCAAAGAAGCGCAAGGGTATATGACGCCATTAGTGTTCATTGTGATTATTCCGATTATCTTAGCGATGTTACCCGGAATTAAGCTCGAAGGGGTATATGCTTGGGTGCCATTGATGAATGTTGCATTAGCGATCAAAGAATTGATTAAAGGCACCATGGATTATATGGCATTAATTCCGATATTCTTATCCACTACTGCGATTGCGGGAATGCTGCTAACATTTTGTATTTATTGGTTTAACCGTGAGAAAGTGCTCTTTAGGTAAGTGTAGTAGTCAACGTTATACGCTGTAGCCTTCAAAGCAAAAGGCTACAGATAATACCAATTCAACATGCCTATCACTATGCTGGAATACACCATGGAGATAGGCAGTCCCATCTTCACAAAGTGCTTATATTGATAATCACCCGCGTTATGCACCAGTAAATTCGTTTGGTAGCCGTAAGGGCTAATGAAGCTTGCGCTGGCGGCAAATGCAACCGCTAGGGCATACGGCATGGCAGGTAAGCCCATTGTTTCTATTAATGCCCACGCAAATGGAAACATTAAAGCTGCAGCAGCATTGTTGGTGACAAATTCCGTCAGCAGTAAGGTGCAAACATAAATAGCGACCAAGGCCATTAACGGCGAGGTATGCACTAAGGTGCTACTCAACTCATCGGTCAATAATGCAATCACGCCAGTATTGACTAAACCAGAAGATAAACTCAGCGCCCCCACAATCACCAATAATAAGTTTAAGGGTAGATTGCGTTTTACTTCGGCATACGAGGTGACATCCAGCATCACCAGTAAGGCTAAGAAAAACAGTAATCCGATTATTAATGGAACGACATTGGCAGCGGCAAGCACGACAACCGTTAAAAACCCGCCAATGGTTAGCCAGTCTTGTTTGCTAGAGAGTTTGCGAGAAATCTTTTGTTCGGAGACGATAAAAAAATGTTTGGTAATGTTATTGC
The DNA here is from genome assembly GCA_029246415.1 of Glaciecola sp. Classification (GTDB taxonomy): domain Bacteria; phylum Pseudomonadota; class Gammaproteobacteria; order Enterobacterales; family Alteromonadaceae; genus Opacimonas. The sequence continues at coordinate 301,957 of JAQWNF010000023.1, read as the reverse complement.
GCTGCTGAAAATCTTTACCGGTTGCTAGCAGTAAAAAATCACCGGATTGTAGTGTGATCTCACCGAGTTTACCGGATAATGTTTCACCATCGCGTTTGATGGCGACAACTGCAGCATCAAATAAGGCACGAAACCCTACTTTCTTAAGCGTTTTCCCGATGATGGAAGAGCGATTTGAAATCACAACTTCAGTCAACTCTTCACGCATTAAGCCGTTGTATTCAGCGAATAAACATAAGCCTTTAATGTGAGAGAGCGCTTCTACTTTTTGAACGTTACCACTAAACAGCAGCTTGTCACCGGCATAAATGACTTCGTCAGGTGCTACCGGTGATATAATTTGGTCATTGCGTACGATTTCCGCCAAAAACAACTCAGGCAAATTACGCAGGTGGTTTTGTTCAACCGTATTCCCGATTAGCTCTGAATCAGGGGCAACTTCGGCTTCGAGTAAATACCCGCTATCGGTTTGCTGACCCGGATTAATGGTTGGTAACCAGTCTTTTAGTAAAAATAAGACGCCACCACAGATTAACCCTGCCGTTAAACCAAACAAGGTAAAATCAAAAAAGGCAAAGCCCGGGTGACCTTGCTCAATCAAAAAGCTATCCACAATTAAATTGGTCGAGGTGCCAATGAGGGTAACGGTTCCGCCTAATATCGCAGCATAAGAGAGGGGGATCAGTAATTTGGATGCTGCATGGTGTTGGTTTTGTTTGACTGAGCCGATGAGGCTGGCAACAATCGCCGTGTTGTTTAATAACGCTGAAGCAAAAAAAGAAATACCAAACAAACGCAAAAACGATTGCGTATAGTTTTGGACAATCAGTTTACGGGCAATGCGCTTTAATAAGGCTGTTTTATCAATCGCATGACTGATAATTAACAACAGTAATAAGGTTATCAGCCCTTGGTTCGTCGCATTATCTAGTACGGTATCAATATCTACCGCACCACATAATAATAACGCTAACGTGGTTAAACTAAAGATAAACGATGGCCGTTTATGGCTGACAATTAGCGCACCAATTGTCAGCAAAAACACACCGATTACAACAAATTGTAATGCATCTGGACTCAAAATGTTTGCCACCGTTTACTGCTACACGATTACTTTAACTGCGTAATATCAGCAGCACCCCAATGTGGGAAATGCTTACGAACTAGCGTATTAAATTCGACTTCAAACTCTGAGTAGGCATGCTGTTGTGCACTGCTTTCTGCTTGTAAATCGATAATCATACCCGCGCCTACTGTGGCGTTAGTTAAACGGTCAATCACAATAAATGCACCGGTTTGACGATTGCGTGTATACGCATCACAGGCAACAGATTGAGTTAACTTAATACCCACTTTGGCAATTTCATTCAGTTGCATATGCACTGCGTCTTTTTGTTCAAGCGTGTTAACATCAATCAAATAATCGATGTTACTGACACCACCCGCAACGGTTTGTGCAGCAAACTTAAAGTTGTACTGTTTGTTTGGGATCAGCGGAGCTTCATCCATCCACACTAAATGTGAACTAAACTGTGAGCCGTGTAACGGCAAATTATCCGATTTAACAATCATGTCACCACGAGAAATATCAATTTCATCTTCTAAGGTGATAGTAATGGCTGATTGTGGCCCAGCACGCTCTAATTCACCTTCGAACGTCACAATAGACTTAACCTTAGATGTCTTGCCTGATGGCAAAGTAGTGACAGCATCACCTTTACTTATTTCTCCGGAGACAACAGTCCCTGCAAACCCACGAAAATTTAGGTTAGGGCGGTTGACATATTGCACTGGGAAGCGAAAGTCAGAACGATTAACGGTGCGCTTGACTTCAATGTTTTCTAATAAAGACATCAGTGTCGGGCCAGTGTACCAAGGCGTCTGCTCTGATAAGTTAACTACGTTGTCGCCTTCTAGCGCCGATAGTGGAATAAATTGAATATCATCAATGTTAAGTTGTTGCGAAAACTCGATGTATTGGGCTTTGATGTTGGCATAAACCGCTTCTGAGTACTCCATCAAATCCATTTTGTTGACGGCGACGATGACGTGTTTAATGCCTAACAACGACGCTAAAAATGAGTGTCGTTTGGTTTGGGTTTTAACGCCTTCACGCGCATCGACCAAGATGATAGCTAAGTCACAGGTAGACGCTCCGGTTACCATGTTACGAGTATACTGCTCGTGTCCGGGCGTATCTGCGATAATGAATTTACGCTTATCCGTTGAGAAATAGCGATAGGCCACATCAATCGTGATCCCTTGTTCACGTTCAGATTGCAAACCGTCTACCAATAAAGCTAAATCGACTTTTTCACCCGTCGTGCCGCTTTTTTTACTGTCTTTGGTAATGGCAGCTAATTGGTCTTCGTAAATCATTTTTGAATCATGTAATAAGCGACCGATTAGGGTGCTCTTACCGTCATCAACACTGCCGCACGTTAAAAAGCGCAGCATATCTTTGTTTTCATGCTGGGCTAAATAACCCAGAATATCATTTTCGAGTAACGTATTTTTATGTTCCATGGCTTAACAACTCACTAAGAAAAAGGGGTTCAAGACCGATTCGCGTTGGTTATAACGCAGCGGTGTTTGGGTCTGTGGGGATTGGGCTGATGCGACGATTGACTCGAGTGATAACTCAGTCACCGTTGCACCTGCTGCTAACGCGACAGCATGGGCTGCACCGGTATCCCATTCACATGTAGGACCTAAGCGGGGATAAAAATGGGCAGTGCCTTCGGCCACTAAACATAGCTTCAACGAACTACCCATAGATACAAGTTCCGCAGGCTTATCGAGTGCAGCGATAAACTGTTGTATTTCCGGGCTTTGATGCGAGCGACTACCGACGACCTGGTATGTCGTTGCTGTATCGCGAGAGGCGGGTGTCATGACTGAAGCAATGCCTGCGACAGTTTTCACCGCTCCATCACCGACGATACCAGAATATAAGGTCTCTAATACAGGAGCATACACCACACCAAAGACTGGCATACCATCTTGTATGAGTGCGATGTTGACTGTGAATTCACCGTTTTTCTTGATGAATTCTTTGGTACCATCTAGTGGATCAACTAACCAATAGCTCTGCCAAGTACTGCGTTCCGACCAGGCGATATCGGCTGATTCTTCAGACAGGATAGGCAGGTCACTGATTGCTTCTAACCCCGCTACAATGACATTGTGAGCAGCTAAGTCCGCATCAGTCAGTGGGCTCTCGTCTTGTTTGGTATACACATCAAAATCGCGTTGATAGATATCCATGATCGCCAGACCTGCGTCTTTAGCAACAGCTTCAACTTGTGGCTGTAAAGCTTTGATGCGAGAAATATCAAGAATATCAGACATTACACATACCCTTTCGTCACAAGTAAATCATATAAGCGTTGCGCGGTATCAACCGCTGATTCGTCTTGATAGCTCAAGGTGATCTCGGGTGCTTCAGGGGCTTGATATTCTGAATCAATCCCAGTGAAATGAGGGATGTCTCCGCTGCGAGCTTTTTTGTATAAGCCTTTAGGATCGCGTGCTTCACACACTTCTAATGGCGTATCAACATGAATTTCAATAAACTCTTGCGGCCCTAATATTTCTCGGCAATAGTTTCTATCAGCCTTAAACGGTGAAATAAAAGCGGTAATCACGAGGGTACCGCTATCAACAAATAACTTGGCCACTTCTGAGATACGACGAATATTTTCCACTCTGTCTTTATCACTAAAACCCAAATCACCACATAAACCGTGTCGAATGTTATCGCCATCGAGTAAATAAGTGTGTTTGTGTTGTGCTACCAGTTTTTGTTCAAGTAAGTTAGCAATGGTGGATTTACCTGAGCCACTTAAACCTGTTAACCATAATACTCGTGGGGTTTGATTTTTTTGAGCGGCGCGCACTGCTTTATCAGTGTAATGCTCATGCCAAACGATATCAGTACTCATGCTTAAAAGTATCCTTCCATTTTTTTCTTTTCCATAGAGCCTGAAGAGTCATGGTCAATAACACGACCTTGACGTTCAGATGTTGTCGTTAATAACATCTCTTGAATGACTTCAGGTAAGGTGTCAGCTGTTGATTCAACGGCGCCGGTCAGCGGATAGCAACCTAGGGTTCTAAAACGTACCGATTTCATCATCGGCGTTTCGCCTTCTTCTAGCGGCATACGCTCATCATCAACCATAAACAAAGTACCGTCACGTTCTACGACAGGGCGTGGTTTAGCAAGGTATAAGGATGGGATCTCAATATTTTCTAGGTAAATGTACTGCCAGATATCAAGCTCGGTCCAGTTAGACATTGGGAAAACACGGATACTTTCGCCTTGGTTAACTTGTGAGTTATAGATGTTCCATAGCTCAGGACGTTGGTTTTTAGGATCCCAACGGTGATGTTCATCACGGAAAGAATAGACGCGCTCTTTGGCACGTGATTTTTCTTCATCGCGGCGCGCGCCACCAAAAGCGGCATCAAATTTATACTTATTCAATGCTTGTTTTAATGAGTTGGTTTTCATGATGTCAGTGTGTTTAGCACTGCCATGTGAAAATGGGCCTACGCCAGCATCAACCCCTTCTTGGTTGATATGTACCAACAAATCTAGGTTATGTTTTTGCGCCATGCGGTCGCGAAACTCAATCATTTCACGAAATTTCCATGTGGTATCAACATGTAATAATGGAAATGGAATTTTGCCTGGAGCAAAGGCTTTACGTGCGAGATGCAATAACACCGATGAGTCTTTACCGACAGAGTAAAGCATTACAGGGTTATCGAATTCTGCGGCGACTTCACGAAAAATATGGATACTTTCCGCTTCGAGTTGTTTCAAATGGGTGACGGTATCAGTCATTACAATGTTCCGTTAATGTTATGCTAATTAGTTCTATACTTACAATAGCACAATATATGAAAAAAGAAGTATGCCGTTTAGCTATTAGAAAGAGTGTAAATTTATTACAAATTAATTGATGAAGGAAATATACAATTTGATGGTAACAAAGCCCCTAAAAATAGGGGCTTGAATGTTAAGCGGTTGCTTTTATTTGTGTTGTTGAATATTCCTGTGCACGCATAAATATTTCTTCGGCGACAAAAAAGTCAATATTTTGAGCTTTGCATAGTCGATTCAATTCGTCCCAATTACCGCGTTCAAAAGCGTTACATAGGGTTAGCATGATACTGGCCCATGAATCAGCCTCGGTTAGCCCCATTTTAACTTGCTCATTGACGGGGAGCGTGGCGACTATTTCCCTAATATCTCCATCAAGCATCGCATCCACTAAAGATAACAATCCGATAAGAAACGCATCATCTGCTAGTTCTGGTTGACGTAACAACATACAGATGTTTTCACAAAAATGTGCTCGTTGGATCGCAATTCTTGACAGTTCGGTGGGTTTGTTACCTGCTAATTGCGAGCAAAACAATAAGCTAATTAAGCGACGTAAATTCTCAATCCCCAAAGTAACAATGGCCTGTTGAATCGAGTTAATAGTTGCAGAACGTTTAAAAATAGGTGACTGCACATAACGCAATGTCTTGATAGATAGATTTGCATCATGCTTTATCTTATTTGCTATAGCATCGATATCGGGGTCTTTTTCATTGACTAACTGCATCAGCTGCATGATGGTCACATGACTAGGATCAAGGGATAAAGACTTAATGATCACCGGTTTACTGAAGAAATAACCCTGAAAGAGTTGAAAACCTAATTGTTTTGCAGTTTGAAACTCGTCATAGGTTTCGATTTTTTCAGCAAGTAATTGTAGGTTGGGGTAATCTTTCAGTTTTTCTATGACAGCACACATAGCGGTTTTTGATAACGCTTGAAAATCTATTTTAATAATATCAACGATTGCTAAAAATGGATTCCACAACACATCATCTTCATAATCGTCTAATGCTAAGGTAAAGCCTGCAGATTTTAATTCTTGGCAAATCGCTAATGTGCTTTGTGAGGGGCGAACTGTTTCAAGTATTTCGACAACAATCTTGTCGTTGGGCAATAAAAAAGGATAACGATTAATCAGACTTGCTTCAGTGAAGTTAATGAAAGCGACATTGCCGCTGGCAAAATCATTGATGCCAGAATCAACGGTCAAGCCATTGATCATTCTCGATGTCGCTGCCTCATTACATATATCCGGATAAATATTGTCATATCCTTTACGGAACAATAATTCATAGCCAAATATCTGTTTATGTATATCTAAAATCGCTTGCCGTGCCGCAAAAAAGCTCATTCCAAAACCTAGTTATAATTACATCCGTGTAATTTTTTATCGACACGATACAGCGCAAATTGATTTATATTCGTTGATTAATTTTTTAGCTTAGCATTCATTGCTTTAAAATGCTCTGTCACCATAGGCTCTGCGTTCGGATATAATTTAGTGAACAGCAATATCATTAAGGTACTAATCACAAAACCAGGTAGTAATTCAAACATCCATGCTGAGAGAGTTTGACCGTCACCATAGGGAATATTCATCCAAATTAAGATAGTTACTGTGCCTGAGATAATGCCTGCTAATGCGGCTATTTTAGAAATATCTTGGCGATACAGACTTAATAAAATAAGCGGGCCAAAAGCAGCACCAAACCCAGCCCAAGCATTACTGACTAAGCTTAAGATTGATTTGTTTTCGCCTAGCGCAAGTAGTATCGCGACAATGGCAACAGCTAATACCGCAAGTCGACTAGCCAATACTAGCTCTTTTTGTTGCGCATCTTTGCGCAGAACTACTTCATATATGTCATTAACCAATGAACTAGATGTAACTAGCAGTTGTGATGAAATCGTACTCATGATCGCAGCTAAAATCGCAGCGAGCAAAAAACCTGCAATTAAAGGGTGGAACAATAACTGTGAGAGCATGATAAAGATGGTCTCTGGATCATCAATTTGTAAATTTTGTTCAGTGGCGTAGACCATACCAAACAAGCCAGTCGCAAATGCACCAAATAACGCAATCACCATCCAGCTCATACCGATACGGCGGGCTACAGGCATATCTTTAACGTCGCGCAATGCCATAAAGCGCACTATGATGTGAGGTTGGCCAAAGTAACCTAGTCCCCAAGCCATTAATGAAATGATTGCAATAATACCAATACTGTCGAGACTACCTACAGCGTTAAGTAGTGAAAAATAATTGGGGTCGATAGCATTGATAGCGCTAATAGTATGGTTGATCCCACCCAATTCAAACACGACGACGGTAGGGACTAAGATCAAGGCGATAAACATAATACAACCTTGTACAAAATCCGTCAGACTCACAGCCATAAACCCACCAAATAAAGTGTAGGCAACGACCACACCAGCAGTAATAAATACGCCGAGCTGATAATCTAAACCAAATGAAGATTCAAATAACTTTCCACCAGCAACCACACCTGAGGAGGTGTAAAGGGTGAAAAATAAAATGATAACTAACGCAGAAATGATACGTAAAATATGACTAGTGTCGATAAAACGTTCAGAAAAGTAATCAGGGATAGTAATTGCATTATTTGCGACTTCAGTATAAATACGTAAACGAGGGGCAACATATTTATAATTGCACCACGCACCTATTACTAAACCGATGCCGATCCAACTTGATGACATACCCGCGACAAACATCGCACCAGGTACGCCCATTAACATCCAACCACTCATGTCAGATGCACCTGCAGACAAAGCCGTTACAGCTGGAGAGAGTTGTCTACCACCAAGTAAATAGCCTTCAACATTGGCTTCACTGTTGCGATAAGCAAACAAACCTATACCCAACATGACGGCAAAATACAGCCCCAGTGAAATGAAAACGCCCGTATCCATAAAATAGCCTTTGTTTTTATTGCCTTAATTAACAATAGTGTAACAAAGGCATGAATCAGATACTAGCTTCTCGCGAAAAGGCTAAGTGTTGGGCGAGTTGTTCTGTTACCTTGAAAAATGATTGAGATACTGTACCTAAGATCAATACATTCGCGGTTTGGTATTCTAAGATCTGACCTTGAATACGACTGCTCTTGATTGATTCGGTTACCACCACGTCTTTGGGTAGAATAAACACTGAGGTTGGATTATCAAGCTCACCTATTTGCACATGTAACGATTCAACGCCATCGATAACACAAAAATTTGCAGATAAGATCTGGCCGAATGTGGCATTAATCACCCCACCAAATTTAGCCAATTTATTATTTAAGGTCTCTAGCGAAATCACATCGCCAGTCATTTCATGTTCTGATACGTGTTCAATATGCGCAATGACATCATCATAAAAAGTACTGTCATTACTATGAAAACTCATCCAACTAACCGCGATTGCCATGACAAACGACGCTGCTAACGCATACCACAATGGCCGTCTTGGTGTTGTTGGTTTGCTAAAGCTATCGGGTTGAGTTTGACTGACTTGCTCCCACAATAATTTATCAGCTAAATCGTCAGGCACGGCAATATGCAATGCTTGTTGTAGTGCGAGTTCTTGTTGTTTTATTTCATACCAAAATTGCTGTTTGACAGGATCTTGGTGTGCGGCTTGTAATACTTGTGGATCTTGAGAAAAAGGATCGGCAAGTACATGACGACGAAACGTAAGCTCATCCATTTGCTAGTCCTCCTGTTTGTTGGTCTTGTGTCATAATTTGTTTAAGCTGGCTGCGCGCTCGAAATAATCGCGTCATTACCGTGTTTTTATTGAGTTGTAGCTGTTGGGCTATCTCTTCACCGGAAAACCCGAGTAAGGCTTGCATGATTAAAGGCTCTTTATATTCATCGGCTAGTTGGTCTATGGCGTGGTGCAACGCGTGTGTGTCGGCATTACCATCACTCGTAGCGCGCTCATCAATCGTGATAACATCTTCGATATCAACTAAGTCGAGCTGTTTACGTTCAAAGCGTCTTGCGTTTTCACGACGTAAAATAGTAATTAACCAAGCTTTGGCGGCGTGCTCATCTTGTAAGCTATCTAATGATTTCCACGCTCGTAAAAACGTTTCTTGCACGACATCTTCGGCAATGCTTTTATCGCGAATTAACCATACTGCATAACGATATACATCGGCATGAAAGGCGCGTACTAAGGTTTCGTATTTGTATTGTTTACTCATCATAAATAAAAAGACCTCTGTCGAGCGATAAAAATTTCACGACAGAGGTCTTTTTTCCTTTTTATTTTGCAATAAGCGTTATTGTTGTTGCGCTATCCATGCGTCAATTTTGTTTTCGAGTAATGAAAGAGGTACTGGACCGTCTTTCAATACTTCATCATGGAAACCGCGTATATCAAATTTATCGCCCAAAGCGGCACGAGATTTATCGCGAAGTTCCATTATTTTAAGTTTTCCGATCATGTAAGCTGTTGCTTGCCCTGGCATAGCAATATAACGTTCAATCGCTTTAACTGCATCATAGCGAGCGTTTGGCGTGTTTTCGACGAGGTACTCAATTGCTTCCTCACGGCTCCAACGTTTAGCGTGTAATCCTGTGTCCACGACTAAACGGCAAGCGCGCCATAATTCCATCGCCAGGCGCCCAAAATCAGAGTAGGGATCTTGATAAAAGCCCATATCTTTACCTAACTCTTCGGTATATAAACCCCAGCCCTCAGTGTAAGCAGTGAAGCTTGCGTATTTTTGAAAATCAGGAATACCTTTTAGCTCTTGGGTAATGGCACGTTGCATATGATGTCCTGGGATCCCTTCATGGTAGGCAAGGGCTTCCATTTGATAAGTCGGCATCGCGCTCATATCATATAAATTGGCATAATAAATACCGGGACGCGAGCCATCAATAGCCGGTGATTGGTAAAATGCTTTGCCTGCTGATTTTTCACGAAACGCTTCAACTCGTTTTACAACCATACGCGCTTCTGGAGTTAGGCCGAAATATTCGGGGATAGCCGCTTCCATTTTATCAATATATGCAGTGGCATCAGCCATGTAATCTAAACGACCTTGGTCAGTATCAGGATAATAGAACTGAGGGTCGGTACGCATAAATTTAAAAAACTCTGGTAACGTGCCAGTAAAGCTAACTTGCTGCATGATAGCGCGCATCGCGGCATGGATTCGATCGACATTTTCAACGCCAATTTGATGGACTTCTTCAGCGTTTAAAGTGGTGGTTGTAAACCATTCTAAGCGGTTTTGATACCATTCATCGCCTTGTGGTAAACGCCATACACCATCACCTTCAGGGCTTAACAAGCGCTGTTTCATTAACTCAGCAATGAGTTTTTTGTAGGCAGGCTGGACGCTTTGTATTAGCGCAGTATTGAGTTTACTTAAGTAACTCGCCGTTTCGGCTTCAGTTAACTCTAGCGCAGTGATTTTTTGTACAAAATCAGCGTAGATGGTTGAGTCTGTTGCACTCTCCGTAAACGGCGTGCCGGATATGACGTTATTGGATGCTTGGATCATCTGGTCATAAGCCCACTTAGGGGGATAAACGCCGAGTTTTTCGCGAATGCGTAATTGCTGGATGACTTGATCAAACATGCTTTGTACGCCGTGTAAGCGCTGAATATAGGCATCGGCATCAGATAATTCACTAATACGGTGAATATTGATTAAGAAGCTTGGTACAAAAGTGTGAGCAGCTCTAAATTGATGCATCACATACGTATGATGACGAAATGTATCATTCGCTAATTGACGCTCTATATCTTGTTGAAAAATCTCTAAACTCAACTGTTCTTGAGAGCTAAGCTGGGTAGTATCAAACAACTTCGCTTGGGCTAGACGCGCAGTAATCGTATCAATTTCAATTTGCGTGGACGCATCTGACATATCATCCCATTTGTCATAATCATCTTTTATGCCTAAATACGATTGCCAAATTGGTGAATTAGCGACATCTTCATCAAAACTTTGTTGAAAAAACGCCGCAAGTCGTTCACTTTCGGTTGCTGCGGCATTCGCCGCGCCGGTAGTAGTGTCTGCGCTACTGGTCGAGTTAGTGGCCGTGTTAGTTGTGGCATTAGTGCTAGGTGCATCGGAGCAACCACCTAAAAGCACACTAGTACCAAGAGCTGCTGCAATAGCTAGGGCCAGTGCCCGAGAACGTTTGGTTTGCATGATATATTTCCTGTCGTTTTATTTTATTGTATTTTTATCTTCTTGCTATTTTATAAAAGTTTCTGCTGCTGATGACTTTAACAGTTAGTTATCAGGGTAGAGAGAGCGCAGTGAGTTTGTAGCATGTTTGCCGTCTGCATGTAAATGCGTCAGTGCCAATTTTAGTTGTGCGCGCACTTGCTGCTCATCACCTTGATTGTCATACATGTAGGCATACATAGCTGTAACAGCATGACTAAAATCAGCATTGTTAAGTCCCTGAGTATAACCATATAAGGTTGCTTGAGTAGGGTAGTGTTGGCTTAGCCATTGTTTACAATCTAGTACGATATATTTAAACGCACGCTTTTCTATGGTCTGCATCAGATGTTTAAACGAAATTGCATTAGGTGATTCTGCTTGGATATTTTTTGTTAAGACCGTTGTCTTTGGCGCAAACCAAATACTACAACCCCATAGTACAAGGACGAGTAATGTTGAAATTTGCCACGGCAACGCTTGTTGATACCAAGGTCGTTGCGCCCAATCCGAAGCTTGAACCGGAACGGGTAAGCTAGCGTTGTTACCAAGGTTATTTGGGTTAGGCTTGAGGACGGAACTAGAGTTTAATACCGCCGGTTGTACCAAAATCGCTTGTGCAGGAATAATCGCATACTCGGTGCTTTGAGTCAGCGTATTAAACCAAGGCACTTTGATTTCTGGGAGTACAAAGTTACCTTCACGAGATGGGACTAACGCCATGTTGACGACTTTTTGCGCAATTAACGTGTTGTCTTTATTTACCGTGTTTAACTGAGGCTGATCGGGGTATGCTTTAATACTTGGTGGTAAACGGTCATCAATGGATGGTAACAGAGCATCGTCCACTCCAATGGCACTCAACGTAATTGTCCGTGTTATCGGCTCACCTACTGTAAAGTTACTCAGATCTGTTGACCAAGCTTCGTTAATTTGCACAAATTCACTCGGCAACCAAGGTTCGGAATAGCCTTGCGGGATGGGCTTGATATCAATATTAACTTCTGGACCGATTTGATTGACGGCTTTACTTGGATTGAATAGCCCTCCAAAACTGCCTCGATTTCGAGTGCGGATACTGCCTTCAAAAATAGGGCTAGGGATTTGTAGAATGCCAGATTCTTGCGGAATAATGGCAAAGTTACGTTCGATCACTCGATAGCGTTTACCATTTTGAATAGCCGTTGTTTCGAGATCTTCACCCATTTGTTCCATCATGACATTATCGACACTCGGAACTTGTAAAGAGCCTCTTTCTAACTCAACGGCTAAAAACAATTTAACTTGATAGGTCAGTTGTTGTTGCACAAAACCTTGCTCGGGTAGTACTTCTGCAGTCATAAAAATATCACGAGTTTGGGCACTTGCTTGTGAGACCGGAACGACGAGAATATCTATGGGGGATGATTGTATACTGTGGATCTGGATCGCAGGGATACGCAGACGTCCAGTCGTGCGCGGAAATAAAATGGTAGTCCAGGTCGTACTGACTGATTCACGTAAATTAATTTTACGCATCTGGTTACTGACGGATGTCCGCACCACTTTAAAGTCTTTTTCTAACACCGAAGTATCAAATGCTTCGCGGGGTAAAGCGGCATTGGCCTCTAAGGTCAGCGTAATAGACTCATCCAACATGGCTGGGTTTTTATCGACCGTTGCTGTGAGCTTATCAAATGCCCAGGCATCAGGGCCTGCAATTAACGTGAATAATAACACGCTATAAAAAGTAAATTTATGCACAATTTTTACCATTGTTTAGTCCTTGAACGAGGCGCCTGTTGACGTTTACGTTGTTGATACTCTAGCTCCATTTTGCGTTTTAGCAGGTAGCCTGGATCATTGGGTACTTTATTCATCAACGCTTGCATGCGTTGCATTTTTTCTTGTTCTTCTGGGGTCAGAGGCTGTTCTTGTTGTTGCGCTTGCAGATCTTTAGATTCTTCAGGCTCATCGGGTTGCGAAGGCTCTTGTTCATTTTTTTGATCTTCATTTTGATCTTCATTTGGCTCAGCACTGTTTTCGTCATCAGATTCTTGGGGCGATGGTTGATCTTGTTGCTCGCTTGGTTTTTGCTCTTGCTGATTTTTCTCATCTTGAGACTGCTGTTGCTGAGACTGCTGATCTTGTGATTCTTGTTCATCAGAGCTCGCATCTTGATTGTCTTGAGATTGGCTTTGCTGATCTTGTTGTTCTTGGTCGTTTTGTTCATCACTCTGGTCTTGATCTTGTTGACTCTGATCGGGAGATGATTGCTGTGGTGGCTGGTTTTGTAAAAATAACTCCAACGCAGCTTGGTTTTCTTGCGCTTCTTTAAAATCAGGATTGAGTTCATTGGCACGCTGATATGCCTCTAAAGCTTTATCGTATTCACCTAATTTGGCTAGTGCATTACCGGCGTTATACTGGCTTAATGCGTCGTCATTTTGTGCAAAATACGCTAATGCTTCGGCATAATCACCCTGTGCATATTGAGCTTGAGCTTGCCATTCTGGATCGCTAAACAAGGACTGAGAGGTTGCGTAGTCTCCGTTTTGAAATGCGCGTAAACCTTTTTGATTACTATTTTGTAATGCTGGAGGTAAAAAATCTAAGGGCGTGCGAATAGCTTGAACAGCACTGGTAACGCTAGCCGAGTCGGGCGTTTTTTCGATAGCCTTATTAGGTAAAGGAGCAGTGACTTGTGCATATACCGGCTGATCTATTACCAAGCCACTCAATGCAAGTAAGCTTAAGGGGAATGAGATGATACTTAGCATCAAGACCCAATGCTTGCGCGAATATAGTAAGACAATGAATATAATAGGGAGTAATAGATATGGACCTAGCTCATACCAATCATCACCTTGCAAGGTATTGAGTTTAGTTGCATCGGCTAATATCGTATCAGCCACTTGCATAATGAGTTCAATATCTTGCTCATCAGCCGTCATCGGCGTAAATGCGCCGTTAGTAATACCTGCTAAGGTTTGTAAGCTTGCATTGTCCAGACGCGGAATGACAATGGCGCCAGCACTATCCTTGAGCAATTGACCGTTAGTGAGCTTAATGGGAGCACCATCTGTAGTTCCGACAGATAATATCGACACTCGATGTGCCATGCTTTGCAATAGGGAAGTCAAGTTAGGGATCTGGTCATAATCAATGCCATCAGTAAACCAAATGATATCCCCATTTAAATAGCCTGCTTGCTCTAACATCAAGGCGGCTTTTTCCAATGCAAGTGCCGGTTCACTACCAAATTCTGGCATGATTTCAGGACGTAAACCGGGAATAAGAGCGTTGAGGTTATTGCCATCTGTGGTAATCGGGCTGATGACAAAGGCATCACCTGCGTATGCGACTAAGCCGATTTCTCCGCCATTATTAGCATTAATTAAATCAATGGCTTTGTAACTCATACGCGATAAGCGATCCGGAGCCACATCGGTCGCTCGCATAGACAAACTCATGTCCAACACTATGACTTTGGCTTGAGCGATATCGTAAACCGGTTTAGGTATTTTTTGCGTCGTCGGACCGGCCATCGCAATGATAGCCAACACTGCAGCGAGTAATAACGGCCACAAACGTTGCGTTGTGTGTGCTTGGGAGCCGCCTTGCGTTAAATAACTATAGAGCACATCATTAATCAAAGTGTTAGCTTGGTTTTGACGATTTTTGACACTGTGGATCAGCCCATAAATAATAAAGGCTGGAATCAGTGCCCCAAGCCATATTGGACGCAAAAAGTGCAACTGCTCAGTGTGCAACGTGATTTGACTGACAAGCATTTCAAGCCATTCCATTTACACCTCCACGCGCCAGTTAAATTGACGATTTGCCCAATTAAGTAGCGATAATAGACCACTCGCGCATAATGCGACTAACAACGTCCAATAAAACAAGGCATGTTGAGGGCGTAATGTTTGTTGATTGTCTTCTACAGGTTCAATTTTATCTAAGATACGGTAAATCTGTTGCAGCTCATCGGTATCACGTGCCCGAAAATATTGCCCTCCGGTATCTTTGGCCAAGCGAGTTAATAATCCTTCATCTAAATCTGCTGAAGGGTTAACTTGGCGTTGACCAAATAAGCTGTTTACCACCATAGAGTCAGCTCCCACACCAATAGGATATATTTTTATTTGTTGGTCTACCGCTAAGGTAAGGGCTTGCTCTGGTGTGATATTACCTGCTGTGTTTTGGCCGTCGGTTAACAAAATCAGTACTTTATTGACGTTGGGTTTATCGGTGAAACGTTTTGCCGCTAAACCAATGGCATCACCAATAGCAGTAGAATCACCAACTAAACCAATCACTGTTTCTGATAACAGTTGCTCTACAGTGGTGCGGTCAAACGTCAACGGCGCTTGTAAATACGCAGTATCAGCAAATAATATCAAGCCAATACGATCACCAATTCGGCGTTGAATAAAATCACCTAATACCGTTTTCACCATGACTAAGCGATCCACTTTTTGTCCATTAACAAGCATATCTTGAGTTTGCATCGAACCAGATAAATCGACCGCCACCATTAAGTCTCGTCCTTCGTTTGGGATTGAGATCGGCTCTCCGTAATAAACGGGTCTGGTGACACTAATCACAAATGCGCTCCATGCAATAACCAATAACACACTTCGTAAAGGGGAGCGTCGTTTAGTCTGTGCTGCTGCTTGCGTTAATTGGCGATAAAATGGCATATAAATGGGTTTGGTTTGCTCCGTTTTTGCTTTGCCAAACAATAATTGTATGATCCAAGGAAAAGGGTATATCAGCGCTAACCACCACCAGGAAAATGATAAGTTATCCCAGATCGTTATAATACTATCCATGTTTGATTGCTCCTATTGGAAAACCAGAGCGTGGAGCAGAAAGTTGCATGGTGAAAATGTTAAAACGAGGTAAGCCTTTTTTACACCACATTTGCGCAAGGTCGATGGCTGCAGGTATTGTTAATACCGTAGTTAATTGCGCAGCTGATTGATACATACTTTGATTGAGGAGTAATAACGAAGCAGCATAATCGGGTGACGCTTGTTTGATGCTTTTACTCGTCATTTTATCGCATAGCCAAGTGCTCCAATCTTGCCCATGTAAGAGAGCTATATTGGCGCTTTCGCTAGGGTAGTAATGTAATGCGACCCGTTTTAAGATTTGATTGACCATCGCTAACTGAGAGCTTGTGTCTGTGTTGTTTGCTGTATTTTCGGTTAGTAACGCATATAATTCACTTACCGCCTGGCGTCTTGCTGCAAAAGCTGCTCGATAGCGTTTTATGACGATGACAATCCAAGTGACTAATGCAATAGCAGCAATTATCAACCCAATTAACGCTAATGAAGGAGGCCACCAATCTATACTATCTGGCGTAATGACCTCGTTCGGGGGGACAAAAATGAGCGGCTCCATATTATGCCTCCACTTTGGGCAAGTCACGGGTCGGATCGATTAATCCTGACGTTAACTGCGTCACTAACGGCAGTGAAGCACAGAGCCAATGTTGCATGATGCCTAATGCGGCTATTTGCGCTTGGATCTGTGCATAACGTGAACCCGCGGCGTGTGCTTTAACAACGCGTAATGCGGTTTCATTACCATCAGTGACTAAAATAGGTGCGCTGTTGTGTTGTTGCTGTGCTGTTTCTAATGGGTCTGAAATACCAAATACTCGTACTTCACAATGCTTGGTGAGTTGCTGTAAATGCTGCTTGATTTCTGGATTAAAATGCTGAAAATCACTGATGATACAGACTAAACTACCAGGTTTAGCAAGCCTTCTTAGTCGTTTTACGGCATCCAGTAATGGATTTTCGGCACCATCCATGTGTAATGGCTGAGATTGTTGTAACTGACAGGTCGCAGTTAATAAATGCAGTATTGCACTGTCTTGACTTTTAGGCTTGATTTCTCGGTGTGAATGAGAGTTGAAGGCTAATCCACCAACGCGATCACCGCGCGCTTTTGCCGACCATGCAAGGACCGACGCCAAGTGTCCTGCAAGCACTGATTTTAATTGCAACTGCGTGCCAAATTGCATAGTAGCACTGACATCCGTTGCAATAAACACAGGACGCTCGCGTTCTTCTCTAAATATTTTAGTGTGTGTCTTGCCAGTGCGCGCTGTGACACGCCAGTCAATGGCACGAATATCATCGCCAGCTTGATAATGACGCGCTTCGTCAAACTCCATGCCTCGCCCTTTCATTTTACTGATATAAGTACCGGCCAATCGCGCTTGTGGGGTTCGCTTAGGGTGCAAGGTCATTAATTTGTGGGCGAGTTTGTATTGCATTAACTTTTTAATGGTTAATGCGACTGCATCCTCAGGAGTAAGTTGACTCAGTGATTGCAATATCGACATTTAGACACTCAATAAAACGCGTTCAATATAAGCCAAGTTTAAGGCACTGGCACTGTAGCTAATATGCTATCAAGTACGGCGTTGACTGTTACCCCATCGGCTTCAGCTTCATAGGTCAATGGTAGGCGGTGGCGTAGCACATTATGAAATACAGCATGAATGTTGTCAGGTCCTACAAAATCTCGTCCCATTAACCAAGCATGCGCTCTGGCGCATTTATCTAAAGAAATAGTGGCACGTGGAGACACACCTAAGGCGATGTATTGTGCGAGTTTTTCATCATACTGTTGGGGCTGACGCGTCGCCATGACTAATTGCACCATATATTCTTGCAGCGCATCACTCATGTGCATAGATAAAATGTCTTTGCGTGCAGCAAAAATTGCCGTTTGTTTGAGTGGAGTAGGCGGAGCTAGCGTTTGTGCTAAGCCTTCATTTCGCGTGAGCTGTAAAATTGATAGCTCCGTTTTCGCATCGGGATAATCGATTTCAACATGCATTAAAAACCGATCAAGTTGAGCTTCAGGCAGCGGGTAAGTGCCTTCTTGCTCCAGCGGGTTTTGAGTCGCCATGACCAAAAATAGCTCCGGCAAGGTATAGGTTTTATTTCCGACTGTAATTTGGCGTTCAGCCATGGCTTCTAGCAAGGCCGATTGCACTTTAGCCGGTGCACGGTTGATTTCATCGGCTAATACTAAGTTGTGAAATAAGGGGCCTGACTGAAACACAAATTCGCCGGTCTCAGGACGGTAAATATCTGTACCAGTTAAATCGGCAGGGAGTAAGTCAGGTGTAAATTGTACACGATGAAAATCACCTTCCACTCCATTTGCAAGCGCATTAATTGCTCGAGTCTTAGCTAAACCAGGTGGACCTTCAACGAGCAAGTGTCCATCAGCGAGCAAAGCGATCAGCATATTTTCGGTTAACGCGTGTTGCCCGATGACTTGTGAATTTAAATAGTCACGGATAGGGGCAAAATCTGTCGATGCCATAAGTTCATGCTTCCTTAATGATTTTGTTAGAGTTTTTTGAAACATTTCAAGCTACGTTAAAAACGAACTTGCAAAAAAAGACAATAATTAGGAAGTAAGGTTCAGATTTCATATTACAAGGTTTGTACAACAAATTTTGTGTTTTTTCGGAATTTAACTAGATAATGCGTAAAAGTTTTGTCACAATGCGTGTCATGACTCAGAGGTCTGACCACTGGGTGGGTTTATTTTACAGAGGATGATGACGACGAATGGCTAACTTACAAACGGTAAAAACAGCAAATGGCGAACGTGTCGCTATCGTTGCTGGATTGCGTACCCCATTTACTAAAATGGCGACAGATTTTCACGGTGTGCCTGCCGTCGACTTAGGCAAAATGGTCGTTAACGAACTGTTAGCGCGTCATGATTTATCCCCATTAGAGATCGACCAACTTGTGTATGGCCAAGTTGTGCAAATGCCAGCAGCGCCAAATATCGCTCGTGAGATAGTACTCGGCACTGGTATGAACGTGCATACCGACGCTTATAGTGTATCTCGTGCCTGTGCAACGAGTTTTCAATCGACTGTAAATGTCATGGAATCGATTTTATTAGGCAATGCTGATATTGGGATTGCCGGTGGTGCAGATTCCACCTCTGTTTCACCGATCCAAGTGTCTAAAAACCTTGCCCGAGCGTTGGTCGACTTACAGAAAACCAAAACCCTAGGCCAAAAATGGCAAGTATTAAAACACTTAGGTCTTAAAGATTTACTCCCTGTGCCACCAGCTGTTGCTGAGTATTCAACGGGTTTATCGATGGGGAATACCGCAGAGCAAATGGCTAAAACCCACGGTATTACGCGTGCCGAACAAGATGCATTAGCACACCGCTCGCATACTTTGGCTGCACATAATTGGACAGCCGGACATATGGCACATGAAGTGATGACTGCCTATCCCGAACCTTATAAAAAAGCTGTTGAGCAAGATAATAACATTCGGTTTGATACTACATTAGAAAGCTACGCGCGTTTGCGTCCTGCATTTGATCGTAAGTTTGGTACTGTTACAGCGGCTAATGCAACGCCGCTTACTGATGGCGCATCGGCTGTAATATTGATGAACGAAGCCAAAGCTAAAGCGCTAGGTTATACCCCTCTTGGTTATATCAAATCGTATGCATTTGCTGCTATTGATGTGTGGGAAGATATGTTAATGGGCCCTAGTTATGCAACGCCTTTAGCATTAGATCGAGCGGGGATGAGTTTATCGGATCTGACCCTAATTGAAATGCATGAGGCATTTGCCGCACAAACCTTATCCAATGTGAAAATGTTTGCCAGTGATAAGTTTGCACAAGAAAAATTAGGACGCAGTAAAGCCACGGGTGAAATCGATATGGACAAATTTAATGTACAGGGCTCTTCGATTGCTTATGGCCATCCTTTTGCTGCAACTGGTACTAGAATGATTACGCAAATGTTGAATGAACTTAATCGACGCGGTGGAGGCACAGGGCTATTGACTGCTTGTGCTGCTGGTGGTCTTGGTGCAGCAATGATCGTGGAGACAGAATAATGAATAATCCAGCATTTACCTTAACCAAACAAGATTCAGGCATTGCCATTTTATCCATGGATGTGCCAAATGAAACGATGAATATCTTAAAAGCTGAATTTTCAGCAGAAATAGATGCATTGTTAACTCAAATTGAACAAGATGACGACATTACAGGCATTGTATTAACCTCTGCAAAAGATAATTCTTTTATGGCTGGAGCCGATGTGAGCATGTTAGAAGCATGCGATTCAGCGCAGAGTGCAACCGCTATCGCAGCGTCTGGACAGCAAATGTTTTGTCGCATTACTGATTTAGCTAAACCTGTTATCGCGGCAATTCACGGACCTGCATTAGGCGGTGGTTTAGAATTAGCGTTAGCTTGTCATGCCCGTATATGTTCGGATGATGCTAGCACAGTATTAGGATTGCCTGAAGTACAACTTGGCTTATTGCCAGGCAGCACCGGTACACAGCGTTTACCGCGATTAATAAGTTTACAACAAGCAATCAAAATGATGCTAACTGGCGCACCTGTTAGAGCTAAACAAGCCTTAAAGCACGGCATAGTCGATACGGTAGTTCCGCGCAGTATTTTATTAGCAGAAGCTGAAAAAATGGCACTGGCAGGTAAACCTAAACGCCGTCCAATCAAAAAATCTTTACTCAATCGTGTGTTAGAAGATACTAGCATTGGCCGCTCCATTTTGTTTAGCCAAGCCAAGAAACAAATGTTGAGTAAAACGCACGGCAATTACCCTGCACCTGTCGCTATATTAGAATGTATCGAAACGGGATTAAATAAAGGACTAGATAAAGGCTTGGCACTTGAGGCACAGCGTTTTGGTGAGTTAGTCATGACACCAGAATCAAAAAGCTTACGTAGTTTGTTTTTTGCTACCACATATATGAAAAAAGAATCGGGTGTGGCTGATGTACCAGCTAAGCCGATCGCTAAAGTCGGTGTATTGGGTGGTGGTTTAATGGGCGGAGGCATTGCCTTTGTCAGTGCCACTAAAGCCAAAATACCAGTGCGAATAAAAGACATTCAAGCACAGGGTATAAAAAATGCGTTAAATACCGCATACAGCATCTTACATAAGCGTGTAAAACGTCGCATTGTGAGCCATTCACAAATGCAGCAACAGCTGAGTTTAATTACGGGGACGACCGATTACAGTGGTTTTAAGCATGCAGATATGGTGATCGAAGCTGTATTTGAAGACCTGACCTTAAAACAAAATATGGTGGCGGATGTTGAAGCTAATTGTCAACCTGAAACTATTTTTGCTTCTAATACGTCGTCTATTCCAATTGGACAGATTGCAGCAAAGGCTTCGCGTCCAGAAAACGTGATTGGGTTACATTATTTTTCTCCAGTGGATAAAATGCCATTAGCAGAAGTCATCGCGCATAGCGGTACGTCAGATCAAACGATTTCAACAACCGTGGCATTTGCTAAAAAACAAGGCAAAACGCCAATCGTGGTCAAAGATGGCGCTGGATTTTATGTTAATCGTATTTTGGCACCTTATATGAACGAAGCGGCGCAAATGCTATTAGCTGGTGAGCCAATTGATAAATTGGATAAAACCTTAGTGAAATTTGGTTTCCCAGTAGGGCCGGTGAAGTTACTCGATGAAGTCGGAATTGATGTAGGTACTAAGATCATTCCTATTTTGCAAGCCGAATTTGGTGATCGTTTTGCCGCACCTGATGCGTTTGATAAGGTGCTACAAGATGAACGTAAAGGTAAGAAAAACGGTCGTGGGTTTTACGATTACTCATCTAAACACAAAGGTAAAGTGGTTGATGAGTCTATCTACACATTGTTAAATGTGACGCCAAATGCACAGTTAAGTAGAGAGCAAATAATCCAACGTTCAGTGTATATGATGCTTAACGAAGCGGCTCGCTGCTTGGATGAGGGCGTGATCCGAAGTGCGCGTGATGGCGACATTGGTGCTATCTTTGGCATCGGGTTCCCGCCATTCTTAGGTGGACCGTTTAGATATATGGATACGATTGGCATTCAAACGTTGGTTGATAGGTTGAATGAATTTGCAGTCCAACAGGGCGAAAAATTTACGCCTGCACCAATTTTAGTCTCGATGGCTAAGGAAAACCGAACCTTCTACTAGCATCGCATTAGTTAAGATAAAAACCGAGTTAGCTACTCAACCTCCTATCAGAGGAGTCCAGGCTCTCTCGGTTTTATTCATTATCACCAAGATAAATACTCGTTTATTCCCTCTAGTCAGGTATAATTTCATAAATTAAACGTCACCATACGTTATTCCGCACATGGAGATATCATGATTGGATTATTATTATTAGCATTTATTTGTAGTATGTTTTATTTTGTCGAGGCTAAGTTAAATGCTATGCCTGCAAAGCGTTGGGCCTTCATCGGTATCTGCTTAGGGCCTATGGCATTGCCTTTATTTTCGGTATCAAAAAACGTCGCTATTAGAAAAGCGACAGGCTTCAACTCGGTGAAATTTCACGCCTGAGTTCATGCACACTTGGATCGTTCACATGTGAACTAATGCTATAAACGCAATGTTCAGCGCTAATGTCGAGTAGGTCCAAGCTAAACTCCAAAAACTCCTCAAATTCAGTATCATTTAACAAAGACACTAATTGTGCATCATGTTTGATACCACCGAGTCTGCCCATCTGCATCCATAAATATTGCGCTTGCTGTGAAAAACCAAGAGATTGAGGGTTTAACTGATGTGTTAAGCTTTGTTTAACTATTGGCCAGTGAGGGGCAAATTGAGGTAAAGCGTGCCTCATTTCATTAAAAAACGTGACTTGATGTTGATAAATACTCATGGCTGAATGCTGCGTGTAGTTGATATAAAAGCTCACTCCAGGATGTTGTTGATGGGTAATAAAGCCTGAACCAATATCATAGCCAATTTGTAATTCTTGGCGGAAACGCTCAAAGAATGGTTCTGCTAGCACTTCCGCTAAAACCATCGCCAGTAGTGTCGCTTTTAGGGACTTTTCTTTACACAGTAACAGTGTCACAAAACAGGCATTGTGGTAGTTTGATTGAGAATAAAGCACGCGTTCCTTAGCTTGGTGTATCGCATTATTTAGTGACGGCTTAGGGACTCGGGTAAGTGCTTGGACTAAACAATTGACCTGCCTACGCTCTTGGTCGCTTAAATTCCCATATATTAATGCTTCACCATAACATGCAGTAAAAAAGCCTTGATGGTATTCTGCTACCTGTTGCGGGTCGAGTCCTTGGATCGTTTCCATTTGCTGATATTCATAAAAAGTAGGTTGTTGGCAAAGAGTTTCACTTAATTGCGAAAATGCCGCTTGATATGCGGTTTTCGGACGGCGTTGTAATATGTTGTTTATGTGCTGTTGGTGTAAAGTCGTAAAATTACCAATTAATAGCAATGGCTCTTTGAGCAGATCGAAGACTTCTGTTAATAGTGGAATTAGTAAAGGCCGAGGACTAGCAACACTTAACGTCAAACCAGTTTGATTGGGATAAATTTTGATATTCCCACCAATCATCGTAAACGGATATCTAAGATAGTGTAGTTTCTCTTCTATACCCGATACCCAAATACGCTTAGCGATAATCGACGTCGCATCAGGGCGTAAGTATTCTAAGGCTAAAAATACCTCAATAATAGGTTTGTCAGTACCACTATAATATTCGTGGTAGACATCATGATGTTCAGAGCCTAAATGTTGTCCGATAGAGTCATTTTGTGCAACATGTTGAGATTCAAGCTGAGGTAATTGTTCGATAAAGCGATTGAGAACAAACAAATCAAAGCTAAAATCATTGAGCAAAGGATCTGCCAAGGTGGGTAATAGCGCTATTGGTCGTGATTGATAATATGTTTCATACCATTGCGTACGCTTTATCGGCGCCGAGCATTCTGGTAACGCATCCTCAGGAGCAAGTAACAACACTCGCATTTGTCCGAGTTGACATTGTTCTAACAGATTACAGATCCCGTTTTCTGAATAGGCGCTGTCGTGCAGTTCAACAGTGCGTGGTAACTGCTCAAACCACTGCGCCCAAGGTATCGCTACATCATCGCTAAAACACTCCCGCCATGTCATCGCAATATCGAGTTGGTGCATAATAATATCGGGAATAGGTTGGGTATGTTGATTGGCTAAAAAACTCAACCACAAACGGACAATTCTCGAATATTGGGTTAATCCTAGCTCGGTCAACGCTATGTTAATATTCAATTCTATTGTTTGCTTAACCTGAAGTCCTGCATCCACATGATATTGCTTCACTAAGCCATGTTCCATTAATTGATGAGGCATTGATGTGAGAGGAGGGTAGTTTAGAATAAACAATAATAATGCGACATCATGTGCTGCAATATCAGTGACATCCACAGCAAAACTCAAAATTAATCGTGGTTGGGCTGTGGGGGCATTAATGAATAGTTCTATCCCTTGCTGCACATCAAGATACAAAGGCGGAGCCGAGGATAGTGAGCTAGTAATGTGCGCTTGCACATTACTAACAGGTAAATGGGCATTGAGGGTTGAGATGTCAATTGGCGCTAACGATTTACTACAGATCACGTGAATATCAATATTCATACTATGCAGATTCGTGTCGAGCCAAGATTGCACTGCTAGAGTTAACTCTTCTACGCTATGTTGTGAGAATGTATGTGCATTCCCAGTAGGAAATTTCGCAAAGGGATGTAGAGGGTTGCACGTTTCTCGGGTTACTTCTTGTACAGCTCGGATGGCATCACTTTTAATCGCTGTGAACTCATCTGCAATTGTTACTATTTCGCTAGCGACTGACTCTGTTGTAGCGTTAAATTGACACACAGTATTGAGCATATCAGCAATGATAATCAACGGGTCAGAAATGATGTGCGATACTGTAAATAGGAGTTTATTGGCGCTTGTATGGGCGTCAATACGCAGATGTTGCTGGGTGATGATTTGTTGCAGACCTGCTTGATTATCTGTTCCTCGCATTAACACATGTTCGACTAAATGTGCTAAACCGGGGAGAGTGTTAGGATCATCAAAATAGCCCGTATTAATTGTAATGTTTACAATATGTTCGGGTAATTCATGTGCTAATATGTGAACCGACCAATCATTGATTGAGTGGTTACTAATGGCTTGTGGCTGAATAATGGGTATCCTAATTTACTGCATACTATTAAACATAGCTAAATAAAAGACTGTAGTCACTTTTTATTATTGGTAAAGACATTGACCAATATGGATTAGCCTTTTTATCCACCTTAGTCTTAGAGTATTAAAGTATCACCGCAATTTGCAGATTTAACTATTATAATGCTTTCGGTTAGAGAATGAGTCACACTGAGAAATATATGAAATTATTAATAATGCGGCACGGTGAAGCTCAATTAGTTGCAGAATCTGATATGCAGCGACCACTGACTAAATCCGGTATTAATCAAGTAAAACAAACCGCAAGCTGGTTAATTGATAACGATGTTATCCCTAAACAAGGTATCGATTTTGCGTTTGTTAGCCCTTATCTGCGAACGCGTCAGACTTTTTCACTGCTAAATGACATCTTGACCATCAATAATGTTGAGTATTCACAGGATATCCTGCCGAGTAGTGTGACAAGTATTGCGCATGATTATTTAGATACCAAATTATCATTTTTAGAACAACCAGAATGCATTTTGTTGGTTTCACATATGCCCTTTGTGAGTTATTTTGTAGATACGATTTGTAAACAACGTATCTCACCTTTATTTGCAACCGCCTCGGTGGCTGTGATTGAGTATGATTTGCAGCGTTCACAAGGAAAATTGATTACACATTATCAAGGAATTTAGCATTAAGGAAAATGCTTTTCGACCGATATAAATTAGGTTCAACCATAACGCAGTCAAGGATGATGGCGAAAAAAAAATCTCTCCCAACACAGTTGAAAGAAGCATTAAACTATCATTTATTTCATAATGATATTGCTCAAGATACTGAATTAAAAAAATTAATGTCCGACTTGAATAAGTTGGATAGACGTGTGGCTGAAGTAAAGCGTGAAATCATTCGTAACCGCAAAGCGCGTGAAGAGGCGCTGAAACAAGCGCAAGAGTTTTCCGATGGTTTAATACCACCAAAATCAACGCAACATCACCAGACTACCGAAACCAATGTGTCTACTCGTACTGATAAGGCCTCTTAATCATCTTCGCTATACAGTGGTCGATAATGTTGCGGCATCACTCTGACGGTAGTGATCATGTTGTCATTCCATTCAACAATTTCAACCGGATAACCAGCTAAGCGCAACGAGATATTGTTTTCTGGGATATCTTGCAACTCTTCTAAAATTAAGCCATTGAGTGTTTTAGGACCTTCAATTGGAAACGACCAATTCATTTCTTTGTTCAAATCGCGAATGTTAGTACTACCATCAACCAACACACTCCCATCTTGTTGGGCATTGGTAGATTTGTGATGGTCGGGAACCATGTTGGTGGTAAAGTCACCGATGATTTCTTCTAAAATGTCTTCTAATGTCACCAAACCTTGAATATCACCGTATTCATCAACCACTAAACCAATGCGTTCGCGAGCTTTTTGAAATTGATACATCAACACGTGCAAAGACGTAGAATCTGGCGAGTAAAAGATTTCACGTACTGCGCGTAACAAACTCGCTTTAGAAAACTCATCTTTAGATAACAAGCGCAGTGCATCTCGTACGTGTACAAAACCAACCGCATCGTCAATTGAGTCGCGATACAACAACACGCGAGTATGTTGAGAGTTGACCAGTTGGCGTTGAATATCTTTCCATTCTTGGTTGATATCTATCGCAACGATTTCATTCCGTGGGATCATGATATCTTCGGCAGTCATATTTTCTAATTCCAAGATACTGACTAACATGTCTTGGTGTTCTTTGGGGATCAATGAACCCGCTTCGTACACCACTGTGCGCAGTTCTTCTGGGCTTAGTTCGTCACCTTGATTATTGGTTGGGCTGATTTTAAACAAGGCTAACAAGATGTTGGTAATGCCATTAACAAAAATCACAAATGGATATAGCACGACGCCTAGAGGTTTGAGTAGATATGAGCTTGGAAAGGCGATTTTTTCTGGATAAAGCGCGGCAATCGTTTTTGGCGTGACTTCTGCAAATACCAGAATAATAAATGTCAAAGCAAAAGTAGCAATAGCAATTCCCACATCGCCATATAGACGCAAGCCAATGACGGTAGCAATAGCTGATGCGCCGATATTCACTAGGTTATTTCCGATTAGTATCAGCCCGATTAGACGGTCAGGGCGGTCGAGCATCTTTTGCACGCGTCGAGCGGTGCGATTGCCTTCATTGTTGAGATGTTTGAGACGATATCGGTTAAGCGACATCATGCCGGTTTCAGAACTTGAGAAATAGGCCGAGCAGAGTATCAACACACCCAGAATAATAAACAAGGTGGTAGTAGAGATAGCGTCCAAAAAGAAGTTTCCTGTATGTACAAAAATAAATTCGAATCAATAATGCTCGGATGATAGCGAATTGCACATAGGATGCAAGGTTATATTAAAATCAATTCACGCACTATACGTGTGCCAAAGTAGCCGATCGTCAGGGTAATCACGCCAATACTCGTCAACGTAAGTATCATAGACGTGGATAAACCCCACTTAGCGTGGATAACGAGCAGGCTTATAAATACAGCTAACGCAATCATGCTAAGCACTGTTTTGTGGGCATGTTGCTGTGACAGCATCGTATCAATAGTTAAAAAGCCACTAACTAACGCCAAACCCAATAAAATACTGCCCATTAACACTAACTTTAAGACCCAAGCTTCAACACCAAGCAGTGGGGGGAGTGATTGTTGGGTTAGGAGCAAAGGGTTGTGTTTGAGTTGTTTGTGAATATAGCGCATTTGCAGTGCATACAACAAAGCAACCACCACACAACCATAAGCGGAAAGCGATAACATGATATGGATAACCATAGGCGCGGCTTGGTAGTCAGTCAGTGTGTATGATGTAGGGTTAATTAGCATTAGCATGACGCATACTGCTGCAAATGCAAAGCTAACGGGGACTAAAATGGTATAGCGCATAAATACGCTGGTGAGTAATAAGGTCACCACCATTAACCATGACAGTAATGATGCAACATTAACCATGCTCAAATCAGGATTGCCTGATTGCATAAATAGTGTCAATAACAAGAAGCCATGCGCTGCAATTGCGCCGATACCCATGACAACCGGCAGCCAAGAGTGAGCGAGTCGGTCTGACCAAGTTTGTACTTGATCCTGCGCAGCGATGAAGCGTCGCGACAATAATCCAGAGGCAACGGCATAAGCAACGATAGCGATAATTTCAATAACGACGATCATGACACTCCCTGAAAATTTTGACTAACTGAAAAAAGGTTAGCTCGACATGATGTTATTAGATAATGATATTTGTTAATATACCTCTAACACGCTGTGACGTAAAACAGTATAATCGAGTTTATTGTGACATAGAGTAAATTATAGGGATTGACAACGATGTTTGAAAGCTTAACGGATCGCCTCTCTTCTACCTTGAAAAACATAAGTGGAAAAGGGCGTTTAACCGAAGATAATATCAAAGATACATTACGTGAAGTACGCATGGCGTTACTTGAAGCGGATGTTGCATTGCCAGTGGTCAAAGCCTTTGTCAATCAGGTCAAAGAACGTGCCTTAGGGACTGAAGTTAGCAAAAGCCTTCAGCCTGGCCAGATGTTTATCAAAGTTGTTCAGTCAGAGCTTGAATCTGTCATGGGTAACGCCAATGAATCGTTAAATTTAGCAGCTCAACCGCCTGCTGTCGTGATGATGGCCGGTTTACAAGGTGCGGGTAAAACTACCAGTGTGGGTAAATTAGCAAAATTACTGACTGAGCGCGAAAAGAAAAAAGTATTAGTGGTGAGCGCCGATGTGTATCGTCCCGCAGCCATCGAGCAGCTTAAGACCTTGGCCAATGATGTCGGTGTTGAGTTTTTCCCTTCGAATATCATGGAAAAGCCCATTGATATTGTTAATGCCGCGATTGCCCATGCGAAAAAGCAGTTTGTTGATGTATTGATCGTTGATACCGCAGGACGTTTGCACATCGATGGCGAGATGATGGGGGAAATCAAAGCATTACATGCTGCGGTTAAGCCAGTCGAAACGCTATTTGTAGTCGATGCAATGACCGGTCAAGATGCCGCTAATACAGCGAAAGCATTTGATGAAGCACTACCGTTAACCGGTGTTATATTGACCAAAGCGGATGGTGACGCCCGTGGTGGTGCCGCTTTGTCGGTACGCCAAATTACTGGTAAGCCGATTAAATTTATTGGTATGGGTGAAAAACTCGATGCCTTAGAACCATTTCATCCTGAGCGTATGGCGTCACGTATTCTTGGTATGGGTGATGTACTCAGTTTAATTGAAGAAGTTGAACGTAAAGTAGATAAAACCAAAGCTGAAAAACTTGCTAAGAAAGTACAAAAAGGCAAAGGCTTTGATTTACAGGACTTTAAAGAGCAGTTAGAGCAAATGCGCGATATGGGCGGCATGATGTCGTTAATGGATAAAATGCCTGGTATGGGTAATATGTCCGCACAGATCAAAGACAAAGCCAACGATAAGCAATTTAATCAGTTTGAAGCGATTATTAATTCGATGACGATTAAAGAACGCGCAAAACCTGAGTTAATTAATGGTTCGCGTAAAAAACGCATCGCGACAGGCTCAGGCACAAAGATCCAAGATGTAAACCGCTTGCTTAAACAGTTTACCCAAATGCAAAAGATGATGAAAAAGATGAGCGGTGGCGGCATGGGTAAAATGATGAATAAAATGAAAGGCATGATGCCTCCTGGCGGTGGCATGCCACCAGGAATGGGTGGTCCAGGCGGAATGCCTGGAGGATTACCGCCTGGTTTAGGTGGGGGTGCCGGTGGCACTGGTGGTCTTGCTAATATGTTCAAAAAACGCAAATAACCCAACAATACATACATAATGCGTTGCTTTTAACTCTACTTAGCGTATAATTCGGCGTCCTTGAAATATGAGTGTTGTGGTAACGCGATATTCATTATCAAGGATAAATAAGTTAATAGGTAACGCTACAACGAGTTTAGAGGCATATATGGTTACTATTCGTTTACAGCGTGGTGGCGCGAAAAAGCGTCCTTTTTATCAAGTAGTTGTTGCAGACAGTCGTCGTGCACGCAACGGTAAGTTCATTGAAAACTTAGGTTTCTTCAATCCAACTGCACAAGGTCAAGCAGAGCGTTTGCGCTTAGACCTAGAGCGTGTTGCATATTGGACAAGCGTAGGCGCTTCTTTGTCTGACCGTGTAGCTAGCTTGGTAAAAGAAGCTAACAAAACAGCGGCTTAATCACTAGATTTCGCAACTGAATTAATGAGGTATAGATGAGTCAAGCATCTGAGACAATGATTATTGGAACGATTGGTGCACCTTATGGTGTTAAAGGTTGGGTCAAGATCAACAGCTATACTGATGAAAAAGCTGGTATTTTTGATTATGCACCGTGGATTATCGGTACAGAGACGAAATATCAGGTTGCACAATGGCGGACACACAGTAAAGCCTTAGTCGCAAAGTTAGAAGGGATAGATAGCCGAGATGATGCTGAAAGAATTAAAAACTTGGATATCTCAATTGAGTCTTCTCAATTACCTGAGCTTGGCGACGATGAATTTTATTGGCGTGATCTCGTTGGTATGCAAGTAGTTACCGATAAGGGCTACTCGCTAGGTAAGATTAAAGAGATTTTTGCCACTGGTGCAAATGATGTCATGTTAATCAAAGCCAATACCAATGATGCTTTTGGGCAAAAGGAGAGGATGATACCGATTTTATTTGATCAAGTGGTCAAGCAAATCGATAAAGCCTCAGCGACCATCACTGTAGATTGGGATCCAGCATTCTAATGACACAGCGATTTAGCATCGTAACCTTGTTTCCTGACATGTTTGCAGGATGCTTGGCTGAAGGTGTGATGGGACGTGCGGTAAAGTCTGGATTAGTAGAAGTTGACTTCTTTAATCCACGTGATTATACCCACGACAAACATCGCACTGTGGATGACCGACCTTATGGCGGCGGTCCAGGGATGTTAATGATGGTGCAGCCTCTAACAGATGCAATCAACGCCGCGAAAGCAGGCGCTGATGAAACACATACCGTGGTGTACTTATCCCCACAAGGGCGCAAGTTAGACCATCAAGGTGTAGCAAGTTTAACGCAATCAGGTCACTTGATTTTAGTGGCGGGTCGCTATGAAGGTATTGACGAGCGAGTGATTCACTCATTAGTTGACGCCGAATGGTCGGTCGGAGATTTTGTGTTAAGCGGGGGAGAAATCCCAGCCATGCTGATGATGGATGCCATTACACGATTAGTACCAGGTGTATTAGGACACGCTCAATCTGCACAACAAGATTCATTTGTTGATGGGTTGTTAGATTGTCCACATTATACCCGGCCAGAAGTGTTAAATGGTCAACAAGTGCCTGCAGTGTTGTTAAGTGGCAATCACGAAAAAATTAGGCAGTGGCGGTTAGAACAGTCGTTAGGTAGAACCTGGCAACGACGCCCTGATTTATTAAATTTGCTAGCTCTGACTGAGGAGCAGCGTCAGTTATTAAAGTCTTATCAAGATAAGCACTGACCTGTAGCATAATGACAGTTAACTAGATAATGAGGATATGATGAAGAAAGTAAATCAAGACATCATCAAAAAAATTGAGCAAGAACAGCTTAAAACTGACGTCCCAGCATTTGGTCCTGGTGACACAGTAGTGGTTAAAGTCCGTGTTAAAGAAGGCGAAAAAGAGCGTCTTCAGGCTTACGAAGGTGTTGTAATCGCCAAGCGTAACCGTGGCCTACACTCAGCTTTTACCGTACGTAAAATTTCATCTGGCGAAGGTGTGGAACGTGTTTTCCAGACTCACTCACCGCAAATCTCTTCTATTGAAGTGAAACGTCGTGGTGCAGTTCGTCGTGCGAAATTGTATTATCTACGTGAACGTTCAGGTAAGTCTGCACGTATCAGAGAAAAGCTTAATTAATTTTAATTTTTGCGTTACTCACTAACTTATTTTTAAAAACCCGCTCTTGTAGCGGGTTTTTTTGTGCTTATTGTTGCTTATCCGTACTAATCAAGATTAAGACTTGCATCGAGCTTTAAAAATTGTTAAAAAGTCAATAGTCATGCAGTGTGTAGCTATTTTAGTGTACAGTTAAGTTTACATCATCTCTCGCCATCACCAAAAACAATAAATGACAACCTTAGTGGCGTACCCTCGCACACGTTGCAGTTTTTATACTGTGTATATTAGTTTTACTATGAGAAATACAATTCATGTCAAATCAAGTTACCGACAATCTTCACGTTTCTTCGGAAGAAGTTCTTATTACTCCACAAGCATTAGCGGAAAAGTTACCCGTTAGTGACGCTTCATTAGAAGTTATTCGTCAATCGCGTCATATTATTTCTGACATTGTGCATGGCAAAGATCACCGTTTACTCGTGGTGTGCGGTCCATGTTCTATTCACGATATTGAAGCTGCAAAAGAATACGCTTTAAAGTTAAAAGAATTACATGAATCATGTAAAGACACGCTATACATCGTAATGCGCGTGTATTTTGAAAAGCCACGCACAACAACTGGTTGGAAAGGCTTAATCAATGATCCTAACATCAACGATACCTTTGATATTGAAACGGGCTTAGCGAAAGCGCGTGAGCTATTAATTTGGTTAGCCGAATTAGAAATTCCAGTGGCGACTGAAGCGCTTGACCCGATTTCACCACAGTACTTAGGTGAGTTATTTGCTTGGTCTGCAATTGGTGCTCGTACTTCTGAATCACAAACACACCGTGAAATGGCGAGTGGCTTGTCGATGCCTGTGGGCTTTAAAAACGGCACAGATGGTTCATTAGGTATTGCGATTAATGCATTACAATCAGCGGCATCTGGACATAGCTTTATGGGTATTAACAAACAAGGTCAAGTGAGCATCATTCAAACTCAAGGTAACCCTGACGGCCACATCATCTTACGTGGTGGTAAAACCCCTAATTATGATTCTGTATGCGTTGCTGATTGTGAAGCTGAACTAGAAAAAGCCAATTTACCAGCAAGTTTAATCGTCGATTGTTCACATGCTAACTCTTCTAAAGATTATCGTCGTCAGACGCTAGTAGCACAAAATGTAGTGAATCAAATCCTTGAAGGAAATGAATCCATCATGGGCATCATGCTAGAAAGTCATCTCAATGCTGGTAATCAATCAAGTAATGGTAAAACACCTGCTGAGCTTGAATATGGTGTATCTATTACCGATGGCTGCATTAACTGGGATACCACAGCACAGTTGATTAATCAAACTCGTGATAAATTGATCACCGTATTACCAATGCGCATGACCAGACGCGAGCAGCACTAATCCACTATGACTGATCCGCAAATACAATTACAAGGTTTACGCGACCAAATTGACGAGTTGGACCAACAACTCGTCGAGCTATTGGCAAAACGTGCAGCTGTGACCACACAAGTTGGGCAGATTAAATCACAAACGGGTATGCCAACCTATGTACCTGAGCGAGAGACGCAGTTAATTGCTTCTCGACGTGCTCAAGCACAAGAGCAAGGTGTACCGCCTGATTTGGTTGAAGATCTACTGCGTCGAATTATGCGCGAATCGTACTTAACGCAAAATGCCCAATATCGTTGTGCGTCTGTACCTGGTACTAAGGTTGCGGTGATTGGTGGTCGTGGGGCGTTGGGTAAATTGATTGTCAGTTTATTTGAGCGTAGTCATTATGATGTGGTCGTGATTGATAAAGCTGAATGGGCTGATGCTCGGCAATTATTGCTAGGTGTTAAGTTGTGCATCGTTGCCGTACCAATAAAGCAGACAATCGACATTATCAATACGCTCGATTATCTTGATCCAGATTGTATTTTAGCGGACGTAACGAGTATTAAACAAGCACCATTAGATGCTATGTTAGCGGTGCATAAAGGGCCTGTTGTTGGATTACATCCGATGTTCGGTCCTGATGCGCCAGGTATGGTGAAACAAGTTGTTATTGTTTGTCATGGCCGCCAAAATGAACAGTATAATTGGTTGTTGCAACAAATGATCACGTGGGGTGCACAGTTAAACACTTCTAAAGCCTCTGAACATGATGCCGATATGGCATATATACAAGTGATGCGTCATTTTACCAGTTTTGTTTACGGTGCTCATCTGCATGCAGAAGACCCCGACTTAAGTTCATTGATTGCTCACAGCTCACCTATTTATCGTCTGGAACTTGCGATGGTAGGGCGATTATTTGCTCAAGATCCTAATTTATACGCCGATATCATTTTTAATAATTCAGAGAACTTGGCATTATTAAAACGTTTTCGGACTCGGTTTGATGAGGCAATAAACTTATTTGAGACTAGTAACAAAGCACAATTTGTAGAGCAATTTACCCAGATCAGTAAATGGTTTGGAGATTATGCAAAGACATGTTTAGTCGATAGTAAGCAACTGCTGCTTAAAGCGGATGATGATAGGATGTTACGTAAGAAATAACACACGGTTTAAAATACTAGGTTCATAATTCTATTAGTGTGAGTAAAATTATGTCCCTCAAATTTCGTTTGTTATTAGCGATTATTCCGTTAGTTGTCATTGCTATTTTAGCAATGGCAGGTTTGTCTTTGAAAATTTCCATAGACAATACAGAGTCCGCCTTAACTCAATCTGCAGAACAAAAATTAACTGCACAAAATACCCAAACCAAAGCATTAGTTGACGCGTATTTTACGACAGTCGAATCACAGTTACGCTCTAAAGCTAATACATTGACGGTAGTGGATGCGAGCAAATCTTTTATTGATGCTTTTAATCAATATTCTGGGCAGCGCAAGATGTTATCTAGTGACGAGCAGGGTGAACTAGAGCAATATTATAATAATGATTTTGCGAATTTGTACAATCAACGTAACCCTAAGCCATTAGCTGATCCAAGCCAGTTACTAAATGGTCTGACACCCAGTGCACTAGCGCTGCAATATGACTTTATTGCAGGCTCATCTTACCCCATTGGTGAAAAAGATAATCTATATCGATTGGATAATACTTCTGATTATGCGCAATCACATGCCAAATACCATGAAGATTTTCGTCAGTTCTTACAAGAGTTTGGCTATTACGATATTTTTATTGCCGATCCAACATCTGGAAATATCGTTTATAGCGTGTTTAAAGAATTAGATTTTGCGACTTCTATTACATCAGGCCCTTACTCAACAACAGGGATCGCTGAAGCGTTTAATCTAGCTATGAGTGCAACGGAACATAATCAGGTATTTTTTAGTGAACTATCATCCTATCTGCCTTCTTATGATGCGCTTGCTGGATTTTTATCAACGCCTATTGTCGAAAATGGTCAGACAGTCGCGATCTTAATTTTTCAAATCCCGCTAGATCGTTTAAATACGTTACTGACCCATCAACAAAAATGGTCTGATGTTGGTTTTGGTTTGTCTGGTGAAACATATTTAGTCAATCCTGATTCTACATTGTTAACCGAATCGCGATTTTATTTAGAAAATCAGCGAGGTTATTTAGATACTATTCGCCAAACAATGCCTTCGGTTGCCGATCAAATTACCATGCGTGAAACGTCAATTGGGATTCAACCGGTTAACTCATTATCGGCAAAATCTGCATTAGCAGGTCAATCAGGGTTTGAAGTAATCAAAGATTATCGAGATGTAGAAGTGTTTTCAGTTTTTACGCCCGTGACAATTGGCAATACAAACTATGGCTTGATTGCGGAGATTGATACCGATGAAGCACTAGCGGCATTAACGACAGTGCAATCAAAGTTAATTACCACAACTATCATCTTGTTTATCATTATTGTCATTGCTGCTGCAGCTATAGGCTTGTTTTTAGCCTCTCGATTAGTCAAACCGCTAAATGATGTTGGAAAAATGTGTGAGGGGTTAGCTCAAGGTGAAGGTGATCTTACCATTCGTTTACAACTTTCAGGCATCCCTGAGATAGACCGCATCATCACACCGTTTAATATCTTTATTGGGCAAATCAGAGATGTTGTGGCTAATGTTAAACAAGATTCAGAGTCATTAGCTTCAGCCTCAGAAGAATTGTCGGCAATTACCAATCAATCAGAGTCTACAACCGTCCAACAACGCGATATGACACACCAAGTCGCCACAGCATTAGAAGAGCTCTCAGCGTCTATTTCAGAAGTCGCCAAATCAACTCAAGAAACTCAAGAGTTTAGTTCTGGCGCTCACGGTAGTTTACGAGAAAATATGGAACGTGCGGACATGGCAGGTGATAACATCAAGTTATTAGTGCAATTGATTCGTGATTCCAGTTCGACCATTGCTTCCCTACAAGGTGAAGTAAATCAAATCACGTCAGTGTTAAATGTCATCACTAGTATTGCCGACCAAACTAATTTATTAGCGTTAAATGCAGCAATTGAGGCGGCGCGAGCCGGGGATGCTGGTAGAGGCTTCTCTGTAGTTGCCGACGAAGTTCGTGCCTTAGCCAACCGCTCACAAGAAAACACGGTTGAAATATCTAAAATCGTTGAAAAAATGAATATTTCATCAGAAAAATCAGTAAAAGCTATGGAACAAGCAGCAGCTGCTGCTGATGGTGGTATTCACTTAGTTGATTTGGTAACCGTCGCAATGAACGAATTATCGGATACGTTGGATTCGGTGAGTAATATGACAACAACTGTTGCTGCTGCGACCGAAGAGCAAGACGTGACGTCTTCATCTGTATCCGGTAATGTCGGTCAAATTAATGAAATGGCGCATGATGTGGAAGTCGGAGCGCGTCAGACATCTGAAGCTGCGAGTGAGCTTGCACGCATAGCAAACCGAGCATCTGAGTTAGTGGGACGATTTAAAGTGTAACGCTATCAGAAACGATTTTATCGATATGCCATCGATAAATCTGTGATGCCCTTGTGTAACAACAAGGGCTTTTTTTTGCGTACAAAGAACAATAATCCGGCAGTTATTTAATATCGTTCAATGCTTGAACCGCTGATACCGCTGTGGGTTTAATTTCTTCTGATGGGTAACAACCTAACACTTTACAAAAGCGTGTTGCAGCAGTGAGCTGTTTAACGGTCTCTTGCATTTTACCATCTTGCAAATTGCCTTCGACATCCAAATAAAACATTTCTTCCCACGGATTGCCATTGATTGGACGTGACTCGAGTTTAGTCATGTTTATACCGTTATCTTTAAGTACCATCAACGCGTTAACTAGCGCACCTGGAGTTTGTGTTGTAGCCATTACTAGGGTTGTTTTTGCCGGGATTTGTAGTGGTACTTCCACTGGATTTTGCGCAACCACAATAAAACGACTGTGATTTTCTTTTTGGTTCGCTAGGTTTGATTCAATTGCATTTAAACCATACAGTTTACCACCTGCTTCACTGCCAATCGCAGCAACATCTTCACGCTGTAATTCATTTACTAACAACATAGCAGCAGAGGTACTATCAGCGGGTTTAACTTCAATATCTGTCAAGTTCGCTAAAAAATGCGAACATTGAGAAAATACCTGAGGGTGAGCATACAAGACTTTGATTTTGCTTATGTCAGTGCTATGGGCAAAGTTATCAGCAACTAATAGCGCATGTTTAATCGGATGCGTAAGCTCGCCAATAATACTCAAACGGGTGTGTTGTAATTGGTCGTATACTTCATTAATACTGCCAGAAGACGTATTTTCGATAGGCAATACCGCGTAATCGGCTTGATTAGATTCTACTTTTTGAATGATTTGAGCAAAACTGTCGCAGCCGATCTCGTGTAGCTCACCGTCGCGACGAGCAAAGTATTTTTGTGTGGCCAAGTAGCTGTAAGAACCTTTATCACCTAAAAATGCAACGCGATTTAATGGTGATACATTCTCTGGGTTAGCTTGAGCTGATAACATCGCTTGTTGATTAAGCACTGAGTCTTCAATAATGACATGAAATAATTGCGTAATATAATGTGCATTGAGACCTAATTTTTGACCCTCTTGGATCAAACGCACCAGTAATTGTTCCTCGCGCTGAGGATCACGCACGTCAATTTGATTTTGAATTTTAGTTCTTGCGACTTCGTTAGTGAGTTGCTGACGTTGAGCGAGTAAATCTAATAATTTTGCGTCTAATTCGCTGATTGCTTCGCGAACAGATGA
The DNA here is from genome assembly GCA_029246415.1 of Glaciecola sp. GTDB lineage: Bacteria > Pseudomonadota > Gammaproteobacteria > Enterobacterales > Alteromonadaceae > Opacimonas. The sequence goes on along the minus strand of JAQWNF010000023.1, from coordinate 263,695 downwards.
AAGGGGAGCGCTGGCCATTGAGGTTCCTAAAACATAAAAAAACCTCCTAATGGAGGTTTAGTAGTAATTTAACTCGACTTTAAAACTCGCGCCCTTAAAAGTCAATCGGAACATGGTCTTATCAGTGAGTTAATCCGCTAATAAGGCAATTAACATGCGTTTGACTTCTTCTGGTTCAAATGGTTTATCACATAATGCGTTGACACCGGTTTGTTGAATATTTGCCATATGTGGAGAATTCATCGATTCAGAGGTAACCATTATAATGGGAATATGCGCCGTTGAAGGGTTATAACGAATAAACTCGGATAACTCACGGCCGTCCATTTCAGGCATATTGTAATCGGTAACAATTAAATCAAACTCTTGATCTTTGACCAATGTTAATGCTTGCGAGCCATTTTCTGCCTGTTCGATTTTTTGTAAACCCATGCCTCGTAAGACCCGTATAATATGATTGCGTGCCATTAGCGAATCATCGACAACTAATACTCGGACATCAACAATGTCATAGGAAGCCAGTTCGACTTCTTCGGTATTAATCATTTGTAGGCTAGCGTTTAATGCGCGCTTTAGATGAATCAATTCAAACGGTTTGGGTAAAATTGCCACCACGCCAGCCTGTTTAAATGCTTCGAGTTTTTCGAGGCGGTCTTCACTAGATACAAGCATGAATGATATATTGGCAGTATCAGGTTGGCTTTTTAAAAACGTGAGTAAATCGATACTCACGCCATCGCTAAAATGCATGGCCGAGATAATCAAATCGGGTGCATCTTTTTGTATTTCGGCTTTTGCGGAAGCTAAGTCATGCACACAAGTAACATTACTGATTGCTTGGTCTACGAGCATGTTCTTGATTATTTTTTGTTGGGTATCGGAGGGTTCAATCAACAAAATGTGTAGGTCGCTAATGCGTAGATTATGCATGATTTTTTGCTATTCCTGTTTGTACTCGTAGTTGGCAATGCGTTGGAAAATAACTCAACATTAAACGTTTACCCGCCGGCTAGCTTTACGGTAAAACCTTGAGCGGTTAACAAGGTGTTGAGTTTATCGCGAACATCACCTTGGATTTCAATTGTATTGTTTTTAACTGAGCCACCACAGCCACATTGTTTTTTTAGCTGTTTACAGAGCTTGGCTAAGTCGTGCTCAAGAGGGTTAATGCCATCGACTATTGACATACCTTTTCCCTTTCGACCTTTGGTTTCTCGCCGTAAGCGCACAATGCCATCGCCGTTAAAGGTTGCAGGTGCTGTATCGTCTTGCTTTATACGACCGGTTTCTGTGCTGTATACTAATTTATCGCTCATATTTTTTTTTTCATGAATAAAAATCGTTATTGGTAAGTAATTTAGCATATTTTTGTCTAAATCAATACTTAAGATGGCTAGTGCTCTGTCGATATAGCTTGAGTACGGATACTAATTCTAAGGGCGCTAGACAGCTATGTCTTGATGACCTTTTTAATCAAAAGAGCAAAGGAATGAGCCATGGAAATCAGCACTAATCCAGAACACAATTTTATCAATATTGATTTACCTAAATCGTATGATTATTCTACAGTAAATGAATTTTATAATATTTTCCGCGAAGTAGACATGACACTTGAACGCATAGATCTGAATTTTGCCGCTACTAATTATGCTGATAGTTCGTCATTGGGCATGTTGTTGCATATCCGCGATTTATTTCCAGATTCGCAGATCCGTTTATTTAACTGCAAACCTTGTATTTATCGATTGTTTTATATAGCTAAATTTGCAGATATTTTTGTATTAGAAGATCATCTTGATATTCCTCAACCATTAGCGGCGTAATAAAATTTACACCTAGCTGGTGATTAATCACTAATTAATCACCAAATAAAGCTTATATGCTATTGAGAATTATTCTCAATAGCATTATTATCTTACTAGTTAATTATTCAAGGATTATGCTAGTGAGAAAAATCGTATTCGGCCTATTTGCTAGTGTGTTGAGCATCTCTTTTGTTGCGACAAATGCGAGTGCCAATGCAACAGAAGCGAGTCCACAACAACTCAATATCTATTCAGCGCGAAATGAAGCGCTAATCAAGCCTTTATTAGATCAGTTTGCGGCGCAACACGATGTTACAATTAACCTTGTGACGGGCAAAGCAGATGCGTTATTAGCTAGAGCAAAGAGTGAAGGCCGTTTTTCTCCCGTTGATATTATTATTACTACAGATGTAGGGCGTTTATCCCGTGCTAAGTCTCAAGGACTAACCCAACCGATTACCGCCGTATTGCCGGATTTTGTTACCTTACAGGATCCGCAACAACACTGGGTAGCCCTGACGACTCGCAATCGTCCAATTATGATTAATCCTAAAAAGATTGCACCGGGTGAAATCACTCGTTACGAAGATCTCCTCAAGCCTGAATACAAGGGAAGGGTATGTGTGCGTTCCTCAACTAATATTTATAATCAGTCGATGGTCGCTGCAATGCTCATCCAACAAGGGGAAGCGTTAACGTTAGCTTGGGCTAAAGGGTTAGTCGATAATTTTGCACGTCGCCCTAAAGGTGGTGATCGCGATCAGATAAAAGCAGTGGTTGCAGGAGTATGTGATATTGCACTGGCAAACACGTATTACCTTGCCGCTATGCGTAATGCCGACGCTGAGTCTGTCGCTATCGCTAATCAAGTCAAAGTCGTATGGCCAAATCAATCCGACCGCGGCGTACACCTAAATATTTCTGGTATTGCTGTCGCTAAATACGCCCAAAATACTGACATAGCGAATCAGCTCATTACGTTTATGCTTGGACAACAAGCTCAGGATTGGTACGCAAAAACGAACCATGAATATCCAGTCGACCCTAAAATTGAATGGTCGAGTACACTCCAAGCGATGGGCACATTCACCTCTGAAAATGTCGAGTTAAACCAAGTTGGTGAACTCAACGCTAAAGCGCTACAAATTATGGATAAATCAGGTTGGCAATAACCTCCCTGCGTGACCCTTGGTTTATCAGTGCGCTGTGTTTATGCGCACTGCTTGGCGTACCTATTATTGCGATACTATGGAGCTTTACAGAGATCTCCGTGCCATTATGGACGCACCTGATTGACACTAATTTAAGCTTGTACATTGGGAACAGTTTACTTTTAGCATTAGGTGTTGGCCTCGGTAGTGGCATATTGGGCGTCAGTTTAGCTTGGTGTGTGACCCAATATGAGTTTTGGGGACGCAGTTGGTTCCAGTGGGCGCTATTATTACCGCTAGCAATGCCTGCATATATCATGGCATATACTTATACAGGATTATTTGATGATTTAGGCTGGTTTGATAGCCGCTCTTTAGTCGGTGCCATAGCCTTTATGTCACTTGTGCTGTACCCCTATGTCTTCATGCTCGCAAAAACTGCTTTCTCTGGGCAACAACAGCAATATCAAGAAGTCGCTGCAACACTCGGTATCACCCGTTCTGCATACTTTATTAAAATCGCCTTACCTATTGCTAGACCTGCAGTGTTGACCGGGGTTGCCCTTGCCATGATGGAAGCATTAGCGGATTATGGTACGGTGGCGTTCTTTGGTATTTCTACTTTTACGACCGGTATTTTCCGTACTTGGTTTGGGATGGGAGAAATGCAGTTAGCCAGTCAACTTGCTGGTGGCCTAGCATTGTTTGTATTAATTGTGTTGGGTTTAGAAAAACACAGCCGTCGCAACATGCGTTTTTATCAGACACAAGACTTACCCGTTAATAAACACAGCTCTTCAACCGTTCAGCCAGCAAATCCGCTAACCATTCAATCACCTTTGAGTTATTACCTGTTAAGTGCGTATTGTTTTACTGTGTTACTTATCGCCTTTATTGTTCCGGTAACGCAGTTATGTGTGTGGGCGTGGGGGACGGTACAAACTATCGATGTAGCTGAATACTGGACATTGTTAGTCAATAGTTTTTCGTTAGCATTCGTCAGTAGTATTTTGATTGTCTTTATCGCTTTATGTCTTTCTTATGCGCAACGCTTTTCGCAAACCAAATCTGTTGGATATTTAACTCAATTTGCTTCATTAGGCTATGCAATCCCTGGTACTGTGCTGGCGATAGGTATTTTGCAACCGTTTGGTTGGCTCGATGAGCAAGTCAATTATATTTGGTATGAGTGGTTTGGTGAATACATCGGGTTAGTCTTTTCAGGGACGTTTGTGGCCTTATTTTTTGCTTACTGCGTACGTTTCTTAAGTGTAGCAATGCATAACACGCAAACAGGATTAGAGCGCATTAAGCCTAATATCGATGATGCGGTGTTGACCTTAGGGCGAGGGCGCATGAGCTTAATGCGTAGAATTCATTTTCCTTTGTTGCGGAAAAGCTTACTTGCCGCGAGTATTTTAGTGTTTGTTGATGTGTTAAAAGAGTTGCCGGCGACCTTGATATTGCGCCCATTTAATTTTAACACCTTAGCCGTTAAGGCGTTTGAGTATGCCTCTGATGAGCGATTAATTGCCGCTGCATTGCCATCTGTAACGATCGTTATTATCGGTATTATACCGGTAATCATGTTAACTCGAGCGATGAAACAAAGCTAATTGCTAAGTCCATTAATCGGTCCACCAACCTGTTTATTTAAATGAGCCAAGTATTATGTTGAAGTTAGAGAATATTCAAATCGCACTGGGTAACAAAGAAATTATCCACGATGTGTCATTATCTTTGGCCAGCGGTGATATTGGCTGCTTATTAGGGCCATCGGGTTGTGGTAAAACGACATTATTACGCGCGATTGCCGGTTTTATTCCATTGGTGACTGGTTCGATCAAAATTCAAGGTGAAACGGTCAGTAGTACCCAGCAGCATGTCGATGTGACTAAGCGAAAAGTCGGCGTCGTGTTTCAAGATTTTGCGTTGTTTCCGCATTTAACCGTGGCGCAAAACATTGTGTTTGGTTTGCATCAGCAATCCAATACTCAGCAACAAGCGCGTTTAACTGAGTTATTGGATCTCACTCAGCTTAGCGAATATGCTCAGCAATACCCTCATCAGTTATCCGGTGGTCAACAACAACGTGTAGCAATCGCTAGAGCATTAGCGCCACGTCCTGAGATCTTATTGTTGGATGAACCATTTTCGGCACTGGATCCTTCCTTACGTGAATCGCTTGCGTTGGATATTAAAACATTACTCAAATATGAAGGCGTGACTGCACTACTGATCACACATGATCAGACGGAAGCATTTACTATCGCAGATAAAATTGCCGTGATGAATGATGGTCAGATTGAGCAGTATGCCAGTGCGTATGACTTATACCATGAACCACAAACTTACTTCGTTGCTAATTTTGTTGGGGAAGGGCGTTTTATTGAGGGACGAGTGGTCGTTGCGCCAAATACCCATGGTGTGATTCAAACCGCATTGGGTGAGTTTGCAGTGCACGAAGAGCCAGCTCTGGCAGAATATGAAAAGCAAGCGTTGTTATTAGTGCGTCCAGATGATTTTGTTGTTGAACCAACGAGTCAGCATCAAGTTACTGTGGTAGCACGAGCATTTCGTGGTGCACATACTTTATATACTTTTAGGCATGCCGCTAGCAGCCAAGATGTGTTGTGTTTATTGCCTAGTCACCATGACTATCAAGTCGGTACCATGGTAGGTATCCGACTTGAATTAGAGCATGTTATTTATTTTTAAATTGGCGGCGCTAACTTAAAAGTTAACGCGATAGCCGATTTGAATAGTGCGTGGTTTGCCGGTTTGAATAGCACCGTGTTGACGGGTGGCAATGTAGGTTTTATCCAATACATTATCCATTACCGCGTAGAGTTGTTGAGTATTATCAATGCTGTATTGAGCAGACAAATTGACGACAGTGCGACTAGCAATACCATTGCTTGCGTCTATGCTGCCACTACCTGCTTGTGTTCTCATTTCATCTAACATTTGAACTGATGCAAGTACTTGCCAGTTATAGCCTTTAACGCCTGACTCGAGTTGTACCACGGTTTTTGGTAAATAAGGCAAGTCATCTCCACGTGATACTGATCCCCACGAATCTAAGTCAGATTCAAAACTTTCATCAAACGTCGCATTAGAGTAGGTAAAGTTCATGTTTAATGGGATCTGTACCGCACCCACTTGCCATGCTTGTTGTAAGCTAAACTCAATGCCATCAATACTGACTTTACCAGCATTATACTGATTACCAATCAATGAATCATCACAGCCTTGGCTCGCAGTACAATTACCATGTAAGTTATCTAAACGAGTTGAAAACGCAATGGCTTCAATGCGCAAGTCTTGGTCGTTAAAACGCACACCCGTTTCAGCATTCCAGCCATCTTCTTTTTCGGCATTTTGGTTACCCGGTGCCGGTGGCGCAAATGAACGTTGCACACCCGCCAAAACTACCCAATCGTCATTTAACTGATAGGTTAGGCCTAATGCTGGTAATAACGCATCTACTGCGTTTTTACGTACCGATGGGGTAGCGCTGCGCTGTGGATCAGCCGTTCCCCAATCTTCTCGTGTTAGCTCGACATCTTCATAGCGTAAACCGCCTTTGAGCGTCAAGTTAGCATGCTCCCATGTATCATGGATAAATAAGCTCGTGGCTTTTGCACTGTCAATGCGATTGGAGTCCGTTCCAGGAATACCGGCACTGTTCAGTAACATCGTTTGGTCGATGTTGAGCGTATATTTGTCAACCCATTGATAGCGGTCCATATCATCTTCATGTAAACGTAAACCAAAACGAATATCATGATCACCTGTACGATAGGCTAACTCGCCTTGGATCCCTTGGGCGTTGTAGTTACGGTTGTTCGCTTTAATTTGCACTTCTGGTAACTCACTGTTGGTGTAAGTGCCATTGTCAATTTGTGCGGCGATAGTTTCAGCGCCACTGCCTAAGCTCAAACCGCCGACTTTACTTGTTTTGTACCAGTTACGCGCAAAATCATTATTATAGGCAATAATACTGACGTCACTGCTCGGAGAAATAATATAATCATAATGCAGCGATAAGTGAGTATGATCGGTTGTCATTTTATCTAACTGCGATGCACTGTAACGCTGATAAGAGTTAGCAGCGTAATCGTCGTCTAATAGACCTAAATACGTCTCATCAGAGGTTTCTTCTGAATACTTTGCTTTGAATTCTAAATGATGTTGTTGCTGTGTACCTAAATAGGTATCTAATTTGAGCATGGCATCGGTTTTTTCAAAGCCAGTGTCTTGACCTGAATTCAAGGTTTTAAAACTATCCGCGCCATAATGAAACACTTCAGCCATTGCACCACTAGTGTCATTACGACCGCCTACCATGGCATGTAATTTGCGATATGCATCACTGCCTAATGCCACATCCACCTTGCCAGCTAAAGGAGCATCAGGTGTCTCAGTCGACAATAAGTTAATGACCCCACCAGAAGTGCGTGGGCCGTATTTGACACTTGATGAGCCTTTTAAAATTTCAATCGCACTCATGCGTCCAATAGTCGGGAAATAGTAAGCCGCAGGGGAGGCGTATGGTGCTGGAGCTGCTAATACGCCATCTTCTAGTACCGTGATTTTTTCTGAACGGTCGGCTGAATTACCACGCATGCCTATATTAGGACGTAAGCCGTAGCCATCTTCTTCTACAAAATAGACGCCAGGGGCTTTTGCCAACACGCGATTGATATCCGTAATGGCGTAATTGTTTAATGTCTCTTGGTCAATATAACTGCCAGAACCTGGAGTGGTATTGATAGCTTCTTTAGAGCCGATAATTGAGATTTGCTCAATTGTTTCACTGCTTTGTTGAGCATGTGCAGCACTAATGGAACAAATAGCGGAAATAGTAATAGCCAGGGTAGTACGTTTCATTTTCATCCTTATGAAGAACAAGCAAAATAGAGTAAAAACGTTAAGATGAAGTAATTTAAACATTAATCTAAATGAGAATCAATCTCAATTGCGTTTATTTTGGTAAAAAGTTTATATACTGTGAAAAGGTTAATAAATTCCCATTCATGCCGTTAACTAGTTAGTTGTTATTGCATTCACGGACGGTATGCATGTTTTGTAGCGTTAAATCATCAGTTGTAGCGATTATTTTATTGTTAGTGGTAAGCCTGACCTCAGTGGTAATGGGGTTTGTGTTAATTGAATATGAACAATTATATGCCGATGTCGTTGAAGATAATTTAACGGGGTTAAGCCAAAACGTGTCTCAAGAGCTGTTACCTATCCTGACATCGACCAAATCGGATAAAGCCAGACAGGTCAGTATCAAAAATGTACTAATGCCTTTAGATGCCTATGACAGTGTGTTTCAAGCGCAAGTATTTGGTATTGATACCAAGTTAATTAAACACTATGTTGGCCCTGCTGGTAAAAAAGACATATTACGCCTAAACCAAATCAGTCAGATAGATATACCGCTAATGGAAGAGGGGATCCGCATTGCCGATGGCTTTATGTTTGCGACCAAAAAAATCGGTGAGTCACCATTTGCTTTAGGTTACTTACAGTTGGTATTTGATCTCCATGGGCCATTGTCAGCCAGTAAATTTAGTTTGTTATCGCGAACTTTATCGACCATCTTAATTGCTACTGTAGTGGTGATGACGATTGCTATTTTGTTGTTAAATCGCTTATTACAGCCATTATCTCGACTTTCTTCATTTACCAAACAAATTGATTCAGCCAAAAATTATTCGTTGCGATTTAGTGCGCCAGGAAAAAACGAAGTCGCTTTATTGGGAAAAAACATCAACGACATGCTCGATACGATTAACCTTGAGCTAGAAAAAAACAAATCTCACACCAAAACACTCGAAGCGCAACAAGAAACCATGACGAAATTAGCAAACTATGACGCGTTAACAGGTTTACCTAATCGTCAATTTATCATGGATACACTGCGCTTTAAGTTAGCTGAAGCGAAGCGGAACCAGCATGATGTGGCATTGTTGTTTTTTGATTTAGATGGGTTTAAGAGTATTAATGATTCGTTGGGGCATGAAGCAGGCGACCATGTATTAGTTGAGGTTGCCAAGCGTGTGAACAATTTAATGCGTGACGGGGATTTAGTATCGCGTCTAGGGGGCGATGAGTTTTTAATTGTTCCCAATGCAGAGCCATCTGAAGCCGAGTTAACCGGGATTTGTCAGCGTATTTTAGAAACCGTCGATCAACCTATCTTAATGAAAGGCGTGGAGTTGCGTGTTGGTTTGAGCATCGGTATTGCCAAAGCCATTGATGCCAATTACGATCTCACCGATTTGGTAAGCAATGCCGACGTTGCTATGTATCGCTCCAAATCGAATGGTCGCGGTACTTACACTATGTTCAGTAGCGACTTGATTGAAGATTATAAACGTAAGCTGTTAATTACCAATAGCATCGCTAAGGCCATTGAAGAGCAAGAGTTTACGCTGTATTACCAAGCTAAAATTAATTGTGATGGAATATTAATGGGCTTTGAGGCCTTGATTCGATGGGTCCACCCTTCATTAGGGATGATTTCTCCTGGAGAGTTTATTCCGATTGCGGAGCAAAGTGGCAAGGTGCCAGTTATTTCTCGCTGGGTTATTGCTCAAGTGTGTAAAGAAATGGCAGTCATTCAAACGTTGACGGACCGAGATCTGCGTATATCCTTGAATTTATCCGCGCATGATTTACATGCTGCAGATCTGTATGATTTTGTTAAGGCACAAATCGATCATCATGGTATTAAACCCTCGTTGTTAGAGTTTGAAGTGACTGAGTCTGCGTATTTGGAAAGCTTCCAATCGTCTAATGAGTGTTTGAAACAATTTGGAGACTTAGGATGTTCGATTGCATTGGATGATTTTGGCACTGGCTATTCAAGTTTAAGTTATTTAACTCAAATAAAAATTGATACCTTAAAAATCGACCAGCAATTTGTCAAAGAAATTGATTATTCAAGTCGCAGCCGATTAGTGACGAGTACTATTATTGATTTAGCCAAAAGCTTAAACTTAACGATTTGCGCGGAAGGGATAGAAAGTCGCATTCAACAAAGCTATTTGACCGAGCTTGGATGTGATTATTATCAAGGATATCTATACAGTAAGCCAATTCCGCTAGCCGATTTATTTGAAGTTGACTTTAATTTTACCAGAGAGTTTGCAGAAGAGTCAGATGTGTCTCTACGCAAGGCTGAAAACGTTTATTCATTTTAATTGTGATTACAGCTGAATAATTGGCGTGATTGTTGTTTGTATGCTTAGCTTACAAGACTATTTAAGGGATTAATTAGCTTGTCACGACTCTCGCTTAATCAAATGTTGATCATTATGATGCTCATATCCAGCTCCTGTATTTGGGGAGTGTTGGAAGTGGATAAGCAACATCGTGAGCAAAATTACCAAAATTTAATTAATAAACAACTCAACGTACAATCAAAGTTACTTTTAGCCTTTGCCTTTACCAAAGATATTGCAGCACTGAGAACACCCCTGACTGAACATTTTAAAACCAACAATAATCAATCTAACCCGAGAGTTGATAGCGATTTAGAAAATTTATTTTATCAGTTAGATTTTCTGTGTTTAGATTTGTTGTTCTCAGAGAGTTGTAAGCAAATTAGGTTGATTTTAACTAACCTACAAAGCTACCCGATCGTGCTTGAGGCACATTTCATTGAGCAGCAAGTTCAGGTGCTGAGTAATCAAAGTGACTTATTGGTGCATAATATCTTGGAGTTATTGGATAAAAATCGCAGTAGTTACCATAAATCTGAGTTGGCACTGGATGTTGCTATAAACAAGTATCTTGTTTTTATTTTAATTGCAGCAGTGTTGATAATGATGTTGATCAATCACTCATTTATTAGTCCGTTGCAGTATATTTCAGGCTTAATTCAAAATGTTGATAACTCCGCCAAATTTCATAGCCTTAAACAACCCAGTAAACCATTGCCTAAAATGTATCAAACGGTTGAAGCAGATATCAAAAAACTACAAAAAAAATACCATAAACTTGATGATTTGCGTAACGCCATGTTACGCCATGCTGCACATGAATTAAAAACCCCTTTAGCAAGTGTTAACGAAGGTTGTGCTTTATTAGGAGAGGAAGTGGTTGGGCGTTTGTCGCCGGAGCAAAAAGAAGTCGTCATGTTGCTCAATGCGAGTGCCAAACGGTTGAATATTTTGGTGGAGCGACTACTCGATTACAATACATTACTGCAACAAATCTCGCCACACTATGACAACGTTGATTTGGCGTTGGTCGTGGATGAATGTTTGCGTGATAATCGTTTGGCCTTAGATCAAGTCGGGATCCACCCGATCGTCGATATGACTCAGATAACAGCGTTTAGTGATGCTGAGCTAATTCGAAGAATGCTGGATAACTTAGTGTCTAATGCCTTAGCACATGGCAAAAAACACCATCCTATTTTTATTAAAATCTCAGAGTTAAATGGCAAGATAGTAATCGAAGTCGCCAATAGTGGTGCCGCATTATCGCAAGAGTCCGTTGCTAATCTATTTCAACCGTTTTCACGCGGTAACACACAGCGCAATGATAAAATTATTGGAGCGGGACTCGGATTATCGATTGTGGATGAGTGCGCGAGATTACTCAATGGCAATGTGTCATTAGCAGATGTAGATTATGCCGATGTATGTTTCCGAATAGTATTACCGTATCAAGGAGTCAGTGTTGAATAACGACAATAATATGAGCATTTTATTGGTCGATGATGATCAAGCCTTGTTGCGTTTACTAACAATAAGATTGGAACAGCAGGGCTATCAAATTATCAGCACTGATGATGGAGCCAAAGCGATGCAATTATTGCAGCAGTTTCCCGTTGATGTAGTCATCAGTGATTTACGCATGCCAAATATTGATGGGATGATGTTGTTTGATCAGATTAAAGCGTCATTTCCGACGTTACCGGTCATATTAATTACTGCGCATGGCACTATTCAAGACGCGATTGCTGCGACCAAATTAGGCATGTATGGGTTTATTACCAAACCGATTGATCACCAAGAATTACACAAAGTGCTCAGTAGCATCGCGACTCAAAAGCCGGTTGCGAACGAAAATCACTGGGCCAAAAACATTATCACGCGCAATGACAAAATGCTGAGTTTGTTGGATAAAGCTGGGCGCATTGCACAACGTGATGTGAGTGTGTTAATTACAGGAGCGAGCGGAACCGGTAAAGAAGTGTTGGCTCAGGCCATTCATTCAGCAAGCTCGCGAGCTGATCATCCTTTTATAGCCATTAACTGCGGCGCTATTCCTGAAAATTTACTGGAATCTGAATTGTTTGGGCACACCAAAGGCGCGTTTACAGGGGCGGTTCTTGCTTCGCCAGGTTTGTTTAAAGAAGCGGATGGAGGCACACTGTTTTTAGATGAAATCGGTGATATGCCGATGTCGTTGCAAGTTAAATTGTTACGGGCGTTACAGGAGCAGCAAATCCGGCCGGTCGGCGCGAGCCAGTCGTTTAATATCGATGTTCGAGTGATTTCAGCGACGCATAAAGATTTACAACAAGCCATGCATGAGCAGCAGTTTAGGGAAGATTTATATTACCGACTTAATGTGGTTAATTTTACCTTACCGCCGTTAAAAGATCGCTCTGACGACATTCCCCTATTAGCACGTGAGTTATTGCGCCAAAGTGCCGCGAAGCATCAAGTTGATGTGACTGCCTTTTCAGATGATGCCATTCAGTTATTAGTAACCAGTAATTGGCCTGGTAATGTACGTCAATTAGTCAATGTGATCGAGCAATGCGTGGCGTTAGCAGAGACGACGATTATTCCTAAACATCTTGTGGAGCAAGCGCTATCGGCAAATCGTTCGACATGGCCAAATTTGAGCGATGCACGGGATGCATTTGAACACACGTATCTTCGCAAGTTATTAAATATGACTGATGGCAATGTGACAAGGGCTGCGTTCTTGGCTGGCAGAAACCGCAGTGATTTACATAAATTACTCAAAAAACACGAATTAGATGCGGCGAGTTTCAGGCATTCATAATCTTTTTACCGTAATCACTAGGCATCTGTTCTCAATAGTTTATAATACGCGCATTGATTTTTACGCGTATTTTACGCTTAGTTTTTGAGGTTTTACGATCCATGCGCACAGATTATTGCGGCAACATTGATGCATCATTCATCGACCAAACGGTCACCATTAACGGTTGGGTAAACAAGCGCCGTGATCTTGGTGGCGTTATATTTTTAGATATCCGTGATCGTGAAGGGATCGTACAAGTTGTGTTCGATCCGGATGTGGCGGATGTGTTTGCCACTGCAAACAGTGTGCGTAACGAATTTTGTGTTTCGATTACCGGTCGCGTAAGAGCGCGCCCAGAGTCACAAGTTAATACTGACATGAACACAGGTGCGATTGAGATCTTAGGTAAAGAGCTAGAGATTTTTAATAAATCAGCGCCGTTACCGCTGGATTGGAACCAAGAAAACTCTGAAGAACAGCGTCTAAAATATCGTTATTTAGATTTACGTCGTCCAGTCATGACTGAACGTTTAGTCTTTCGTTCAAAGGTCACCGGTGCGGTTCGCCGTTTTCTAGAAGACCAAGATTTCTTAGATATTGAAACGCCGATTTTGACCAAAGCGACCCCAGAGGGCGCACGTGATTATTTGGTACCTTCGCGTACTCATAAAGGCCAATTTTTTGCTCTACCGCAGTCACCTCAGTTATTTAAACAATTGTTGATGATGTCGGGTATGGACAAGTATTACCAAATCGTTAAATGTTTCCGTGATGAAGATTTACGTGCTGACCGCCAGCCTGAATTTACCCAAATCGATATCGAAACCACTTTCTTAGATGCAGATGGTGTAATGTCGATTGCAGAGCGCATGATCCGTGAGTTATTTGTCAAGATGCTTGATGTTGACTTAGGTGATTTCCCGCGTATGACGTATGCAGATGCAATGCGTTTATATGGTTCGGATAAACCGGATTTACGTAATCCGTTACAACTGATTGATGTCGCTGAGATTATGTCTGACGTCGAGTTTAAGGTGTTCTCTGGTCCTGCGAATGATCCTAAAGGTCGAGTGGCGATGATTTGTGTCCCAGGCGGAGCAAGCTTGTCACGTAAACAATTAGATGAATATGGCAATTTCGTTGGCATTTATGGTGCCAAAGGACTTGCTTGGATGAAAATCAACGATGTGTCTAAAGGCGCAGAAGGCGTACAATCACCGATTGCTAAGTTCTTAACGCCAGAAGTCATCGCACAATTACTCACTGCAGCAGATGCCAAAGACGGTGATATTTTATTATTTGGTTCTGACACTTACTCCGTCGTAACCGAAGCATTAGGTGCGTTGCGTTTGAAAGTCGGTAATGACTTTAACCTTAATCAAGGTGAGTGGAAGCCATTATGGGTTGTTGACTTCCCTATGTTTGAAGAATTTGACGGTCAGTATCATGCACTGCATCATCCATTTACTGCTCCGCGTGATTTATCACCAGAGGCGCTTAAAGCGGATCCGGCGAACGCCTTATCCAACGCTTACGACATGGTACTTAATGGGTGTGAATTAGGTGGTGGTTCGGTACGTATCCATCAACAAGACATGCAAGCGACGGTATTTGATATTTTAGGTATTTCTAAAGAAGAAGCGCAAAGCAAATTTGGTTTCTTACTTGAAGCATTACAATACGGTACACCGCCGCATGCAGGTCTAGCATTTGGTTTAGACCGTTTGGTTATGTTAATGACTGACACCGCATCAATCCGTGATGTCATGGCTTTCCCTAAAACAGCAACGGCAGCTTGTCCGTTAACGTCTGCACCGGGTGTTGCCAGTGCTGAGCAGTTAGCCGAGTTGGCTATTGCATCGACAGTAAAGCCAGAACCAGAAGCTGAATAAGGCCCCAATGTCGCTAAAACGACCCGAGTCTGTATTAGTTGTGATATATGACCAGCATCATCATGTGCTGGTCATGCAACGCGACGATGATGCTGAGTTTTGGCAATCGGTAACTGGGACGATTGAAGTCCATGAACAACCGATTGAAACGGCTTATCGCGAAGTCGCTGAAGAAACCGGCTTAGTGTTAGCGCCCCATCGACACGTCATTCAAAATTGTCATCAAGTCAATCAATTCGCAATCCGTGAAAAGTGGTTGTACCGCTATCCTGAAGGAACTAAGTTTAACTTTGAGCATGTTTTTTGTGTGCAAGTTGACTCACAACACCCAATCACCTTAACTGAACATACCGACCATATGTGGCTGCCCAAAGCATCAGCAATAGCAAAGGTGTGGTCTGAAACAAATGCCCAAGCAATCGCGCAATTTGTGCCTGATCAGGTAGATAACGTATGATTTTGTTAGGGATAGATCCTGGTTCAAGGATCACCGGGTACGGGGTGATTGAACAAACCGGTAATAAATTTACATACGTCGCAAGTGGTTGCATTCGTTTATCAGGGGATGAACTAGCGGGGCGCTTACAACAAGTATTTCAAGGGGTGGGTGAAATCATCTCTCAATACCAACCAAAAGAATTTGCCATTGAACAAGTGTTTATGGCTAAAAACCCAGATTCAGCATTAAAACTGGGCCAAGCCAGAGGTGCAGCAATCGTCGCCGCCACACAATTTGATTTGCCTGTGAGCGAGTACGCTGCAAGACAAATTAAACAATCAGTGGTGGGCAATGGGGGCGCAGATAAAACCCAAGTTCAACACATGGTTAAGTATTTATTGAAACTCCCTGGTACACCACAAGCCGATGCCGCTGATGCTTTAGCCGTTGCCTTGTGTCATGGCCACACACGCCAAAACTTAGTGGCAATGGCTGGCAAAGTCACCCGTATTGCACGTGGACGATTACGTTAGACAAAAATACAAGCAGCATTATAACTAACACAATAAGCATTAATGAGAGCATTATGATTGGATTAATTACCGGTACGTTATTAGCAAAACAACCCCCTGAGATCATGATCCAAGCCGGTGGAGTGGGTTATGAAATCAGTATGTCGATGCATAGTATTTATGGTTTACCGGCTGAAGGTGAAACGGTCACGGTATTTACTCATTTTGTAGTTAGAGAAGATGCACAATTATTGTTTGGTTTTATTGAAAAACAAGAACGCTTAGTTTTTCGAGAATTGATCAAGGCTAATGGTGTAGGACCTAAACTTGCGATTACAATCCTTTCAGGCATGAGTGTCCAAGATTTGATCCGAGCGGTCGGTTATGAAGATGTCACCTCATTAGTAAAAATACCTGGTGTCGGTAAAAAAACAGCTGAGCGCTTAGTAGTAGAACTTAAAGACCGATTAGCTAAATTAACCTTAAGTAATCCAGGTGCGGCAATGAGTTTGCCTGTTTCCGCCTCGGCAGAACAAGGTAGTATGTTTGTGCAAACGAATGATACCCGTGAAGAAGCGTTAAGTGCCTTAGTCGCGCTAGGGTATAAGCCGCCCGTTGCCAGTAAGATTATTCAGTCGGTTTATCAAGATGATATGACCAGTGAACAACTGATCCGTGAAGCCCTGAGAGCTATGGTATAGTGTCGTAAAATGGCCATTGATAAATAATAAGAGTGTGTATGATTGAAGAAGATCGTTTGATCCAAGCCACAGGTAGTCGTGATGATGAAGCGGTTGACCGTGCCATTCGTCCCAAAACATTAGCTGATTATACAGGACAGGATACGGTCTGTGAGCAGATGTCGATTTTTATCGAGGCGGCGCGTAAGCGTAAAGATGCCCTTGATCATGTATTGATTTTTGGTCCACCTGGACTCGGTAAAACAACATTAGCCAATATCATTGCTAACGAGATGGATGTAAACATCAAAACGACATCTGGCCCGGTATTAGAAAAAGCCGGAGATCTCGCTGCACTGTTAACCAATTTAGAAGAAAACGATGTCTTGTTTATTGATGAAATTCATCGTTTAAGCCCTGTTGTAGAGGAAGTCCTGTATCCTGCGATGGAAGATTACCAAATCGATATTATGATTGGTGAAGGACCCGCTGCGCGTTCAATTAAACTTGATTTAGCCCCATTTACTTTGGTTGGAGCCACAACCCGTGCGGGCTCGCTGACATCGCCATTACGCGATCGCTTTGGCATAGTACAACGTTTAGAGTTTTATAATATTACGGATTTAACCGATATTATTATGCGTTCAGCGAAATATCTAAATGTCGAAATGGTTGAAGAAGGTGCATTAGAGATAGCTAAACGTGCACGTGGCACACCGCGTATCGCTAATCGACTATTACGCCGAGTTAGAGATTATGCAGAAATCAAGTCGGATGGTCGTGTTGATGAAAATATCGCCGGTTTAGCATTAGATATGTTAGATGTGGATAAAGTCGGATTTGACTTTATGGATCGAAAATTACTCGATGCGATTATTGATAAGTTTGATGGCGGACCGGTTGGATTAGATAATTTGGCGGCAGCGATTGGCGAAGAAAAAGAAACGATTGAAGATGTGATTGAACCGTTTTTGATCCAACAAGGTTTCTTGCAACGCACGCCACGTGGACGTATTGCATCCGCAAGAGCTTATGAACACTTGGGCTTTCAGCCAAAAAAAGCCCACAATGAAGTGGGCTAAAAAGTTATATAATAACTACTAAAAGGAATACAAATTGAACAAACACTCAATCTATGTAGCGTATTTTACTGTGATTGCCAATTTGTTCAATTGAATTAATTTGTACATATAGGATTAGTTTTTCTAATGGATGATTTGTCATTGAATACCCTGCCAATTCGTATATATTACGAAGATACGGATGCCGGTGGTATTGTATATTATGCAAACTACTTAAAATTTTTTGAACGTGCCCGAACCGAGTGGCTGCGTTCATTAGGGTTTTCTCAACACGCTTTGCTTGAACATGATATTGCGTTTGTCGTGCGTCATGTTGATATGCATTATCATATCCCTGCGCAGTTTGATGATGAAATCACCGTTTATAGTAACTTGAGTGAACTAAAAAAAGCCTCAATGGTCTTTACACAAACTATTAAAAAACAAGATAGTGTCTTAGTTTCAGCTACGATTCAGGTAGCGTGCGTCAAACTTGCACAGATGAAGCCCTGCGCTATCCCCAAAGATATATATAAGGAATGCCTACGTGTCGCATGATATGTCATTTATTGGCTTGTTTTTACAAGCAAGTTTAGTTGTTAAATTGGTCATGATACTATTACTCGCCGCTTCGATTGTATCTTGGGCATTTATTGTTCAACGTACACGAGCACTTAATTCCGCTAAAGCGACGTTAGTGCAGTTTGAAGAGCAGTTTTGGTCAGGAACGGATTTAAACAAACTGTTTCAAGAGCTCAGTGCTCAAGCGAGAGTGAGTGGTATTCACAGTATATTTGTTGCCGGTTTTCGCGAGTTTGTTCGTTTGCGCAAATCAGAAGCGCAAGGTGATATTGTCGTAGAAGGAAGTAGCCGTGCAATGCGCGTGGCCTTGTCGCGTGAAGTCGATACGTTGGAATCTAAATTACCGTTTCTAGCAACGGTGGGGTCGATTTCTCCGTATATTGGATTGTTTGGCACTGTATGGGGCATCATGAATGCGTTTATTGCGTTAGGGCAAGTACAACAGGCTACGTTGGCAATGGTTGCTCCAGGTATTGCAGAAGCGCTAATCGCCACTGCAATAGGCTTATTCGCTGCTATCCCAGCCGTGATTGCATACAATCGATTTAGTAATCAAGTCGAAAAAATTGAAAATGGCTATATCAACTTTATGGAAGAGTTTGCAGCGATATTGCAACGTCAAGCGATTACAAAAGAGTCTTAAGTATGTATCAACGTAAAAGACGTAAGCCTGTTTCCGAAATCAATGTTGTTCCTTATATTGATGTAATGCTAGTGCTGTTGATTATTTTTATGGTGACTGCGCCTTTGGTGACGCAAGGGGTAAAAGTAGACCTGCCACAAGCCGACGCGCAGCCGATTGAACAAGAAGAGATCCCTCCACTCATTGCGTCAATGGACAAGAGCGGTTTGTATTACCTGAATATTGGTGACACACCTAAACAGGCGTTAACGCGTCCTGATATTCAAGCGTTAGTGACAGCAGAAATACAAAATAACCCAACGCGCCCAGTTGTTATAAAAGCTGATGGTGCGGTGTCTTATGATCAAATTATTCAGCTGATGGTGATATTGCAAAACGCAGGTGTGCCGTCGGTCGGATTAATGACCGAGCCTTCTGCCGAGCCTTCTGCCGAGCCTAAATCATAACAATGAATATATTGCTGCTCACGTTATGGCGACGCTTTGTTGAATCAGAGTTTGCCCTTTCAATAACATTTCATGCCTTATTGTTGGTAGGCTTAGTGCTAAGCGTTAGTATTACGCCACCGCAACAATTAACAATGGATATGACACCGTTAACGGAACAAGTACCGGTAATTAATGCGACCTTTATTGATCCGACCGTTACTCAAGCCAAATTCGATGAAGCGCGTGCACGTGAACAACAAAAACTACGTGAACAGCGTGATGCTGCTAAAAGAAAAGCTGCGGCCGAACGCAAAAAGCGTGAAGCTGAAGCTAAACGGGTTGCACAAAAGCGTGCAGCGGATAAACGAGCTGCTGAGAAAAAACAACAGCAGGAGCAGGCTAAGCGAGAGCAACGTGAACTGGAACGCAAAGCCCAAGAAGAAATAGCCAAAAAAGCAGCACAAGCTAAAAAAGATGAAGCTGAACGTATTGAAAAATTAAAGCGTGATGCTGAAGCCCAAGCTAAACGAGATAAACAGCAGCGCGAGTTAGAAGAGCAACTCGCAGCAGAGCAAGATCAAATTGAAGCACAAGAAACACAGCGGGTAATGTCAGAAAAACAGCGATATAGTGTATTAATCAAATCTACTATTCAGCGCAATTTAATTACGAATGAGGCATTTAAAGGGAAAAAATGTCAATTAAACATTCGCTTAGGGATTGGTGGGGTGGTACTGAAAGTGGACAAGATAGCAGGTGATGAGGCATTATGTCGGGCAGCGATCAGCGCCGTATATAAACCTTCGCAATTGCCGGTTTCGCGTGATCCTAAAGTATTTGCCCAATTACGAGACATTAATTTAACGGTTGAACAATGAAAAAAATATTAGTATCGAGTATCGTCTTTTTTGCTTACCTAGTGATGAGCGTCACTAACAGTGCGAATGCACAGTTAAATATTGTTATTACTGAAGGGGTTGATAATGCGACGCCTATTGCAGTCGTGCCATTCGGTTGGGAAGGCGAGGGCGTGTTGCCTGGTACAATTTCTGATGTGATTAACCACGATTTGCGCCGCAGTGGACGTTTTAATCCAATGACGATGGCCAAAATGCCACAATTTCCGCGTGATATCAGTGCAGTTAACTATCAGCAATGGGTGGATAAAGGGATCAACACCATTGTTGTGGGTAAAGTTAAAGATCTGGGTAATGAACGCTATCAAATCGATTTTCAATTGATAGATACCTTGGCCGGTAGTCAATTAGCCGATGCCACACCTGTGTTGCAAAATGGTCAATTAGTTGCCGGTCAGTCACAATTAATCGCCGGTCGAACCTTAACGGTGACAGGACAAAATTTCCGTCAATTTGCACACCGTATTTCTGATATCGTGTATGAAAAATTAACGGGACAAAAAGGGGCTTTTTTAACCCGTATTGCATACGTGGTAGTGCGTGATACCAAAACGGTTGAGCGTCCTTATCAATTAGTTATTGCAGATTATGATGGTGAAAACGAACTAGCATTATTATCATCTAAAGAGCCATTGATGTCGCCATCTTGGTCACCTGATGGTAACAAGTTAGCTTATGTGTCGTTTGAAAGTGGTAAGCCACAGATATTTATTCAAGATATTTACACAATGAGTCGGATTAAGCTGACTGATTTCCCTGGTATCAACGGTGCGCCACGTTTTTCTCCCGACGGTAAACAAATCGCGATGGTGTTATCCAAAGACGGTAACCCAGATATTTATGTGATGGAAATTGCTACACGCAAACTCACTCGAATTACTCGTCACCGAGCCATTGATACCGAGCCTGCATGGGCTCCAAACGGAAAAGAATTGATATTTAGTTCAGAGAGGGGTGGTAAACCTCAGATTTATAGAGTAAATTTAGGTAATAAGCGGATAAAACGCTTAACTTTTGAAGGCGATATGAATCTCGGTGGTACTATTACTCCTGATGGTTCTGAATTAGTGATAGTAAACCGCACCAACGGCAACTACCACATCGCACGACAAAATTTAGCTGACGGCGCGCTGCAAGTATTAACGACGACCTTTTTGGATGAGTCGCCTAGCATCGCACCGAATGGCAGTATGATTATATACAGTACACTCCATGAAGGGACGCAAGTGTTATCATTAGTATCTCTTGATGGTCGATTTAAGGCTAGATTACCAGGTGTTGCAGGGCAGATTAAAGCGCCTAGCTGGTCACCATTTTTACGTTAAGACATACTTTTTATAACAAGGAAAATTCATGAAAACTACTACTTCACTTCGTTCTTTACTAATTGCTGTGCCTGTAATGACATTAATGGCATGTTCTTCAGGTCCATCTGAAGCAGAACTTGCAGCAGAACGTAACCGTGTAGCAGCAGAACAAGCCGCAGCACAACAAGCGGCTCAACAAGCTAATCAAGAACAAGTTCGTATGGAAGCTGCACAGCGCTTACAACAAGCTCAAGAGATGGCACAACAAGAACGTGATTCTTTAGTGTCTATGCAAACTATCTATTTTGATTTTGACCGTTCAACGATTAAGTCTGATTTTTATAGCGTATTAGATCAACATGCGTCATTTTTAGTTAAGAATTCTGCACAAACGGTCGTTATAGAAGGGCATACCGATAGTCGTGGTACACCTGAGTACAATATTGCCCTAGGTGAGCGTCGTGCCCAGGCTGTTGAAACTTACTTATTAAATGCTGGTGTGTCTGCATCGCAAATTTCAGTTGTTTCTTTTGGCGAAGAAAAGCCAGCAGTAGCCGGTACTTCTGAATACGCATTTGCACAAAGCAGACGTGCAGTGGTGGTTTATAAATAATTATGAAAACTTTTACGAAATCATTGAGTTGCGCCATGGTAGGTGCTTCTTTGTTGTTGATATCGACTGCACAGGCCGCGCAAGCGCCTGTGTATAATTTGAGTAACGAAAGTGTTGCAGAAAAATTAGCTAACCTCGAGCGAGTCGTCAATTCACGTACCCGCAATCAACAACGAGTTCAAGACCAGATTGATGGAATGCAATCTGAGATTAGTGAAATACGTGGTCGTATTGAAGAGCAAAATTATCAAATTGAGAAGATCTTGCAACGTCAGCGTGAGCTCTTGCTTGCGTTTGATATTCAATCACAACAGTTACAAGAAGCATCAGAACTATCTAATGCAGAGTTGACGAAACGCTCTTTGGTGACAGGACGCACTACTGAGCCAAATGCGGTAGCGTCGTCATCACCTGCTGAGACGACAAATACGGCTGCCTCTACCATTGTCCGTCCTTCACCAAGCACCCCTGAAGTGTCCTCGGGTAACGACGAAGTGGATTATAAAGCGGCGGTGGATTTGATCCTCAAACAGCGTGATACTAAAGCAGCAATTCCAGCCTTACAAGAGTTTGTAAAAACCTATCCACAATCGAAATTTAAATCAAATGCGCATTATTGGTTAGGGCAAATTTTTTACAATGAACAAAATTGGGAACAAGCGCGCAATCAATTTGGCACTTTGTACACTCAATATCCAAGTTCTAGCAAGGTACCTGATGCAACACTTAAACTTGGCATTATTGCTAAAAATTTAAGTGATAGAGCTAAAGCACGCGAGTATTTTGAAAGTGTGGTTGCAAACCATGCCAATACTACTTCAGCTAAGCTTGCTCAAGAGCAAATTAACCTGCTGTAATTTTCAGCAGGTTCTTTCTTTTTAAATTTCAATATAGTGCTAAAAACACTCATTTCAGCACGTTTATTCATCGAAATTTGTTTTTTTAAATAAATTTCAAAAATAGGGTTGATTAACCCTGATAATTAAGTATTATATGCGCCCTGTCACCAAGCATGGTAACAGATTGAAGATTAGGGTCGTTAGCTCAGCTGGTAGAGCAGTTGACTTTTAATCAATTGGTCGCTGGTTCGAATCCAGCACGACCCACCATTTTCTTCAATTATGCAGTATCGCTTCTAAAGTACAATAGATGGGTCGTTAGCTCAGTTGGTAGAGCAGTTGACTTTTAATCAATTGGTCGCTGGTTCGAATCCAGCACGACCCACCATCTATTTCATCAAGCAAGACTCAACATCTATTTTATCCCCTCTATAATTGTTATTTAGTTCACGCTAGTAGTATAATCTCATTATCACTTATTAAGCCTTCATTACCACTATGACACAAGCATTACGCGTAGCTCCGATTGATTATCCGTTTCCTGAAAAGCCAGCTATTTTATCTGCTGAGCGCAGTGAATTTTTAACACAAGAAATTAAGCGTTTGTTAGTCGCAAATAATGCGACGTTGATTGCTCATTATTATACTGATCCAATTATTCAGGCACTAGCTGAAGAAACCGGTGGTTGTGTATCTGATTCGTTAGAAAT
The DNA here is from genome assembly GCA_029246415.1 of Glaciecola sp. Classification (GTDB taxonomy): domain Bacteria; phylum Pseudomonadota; class Gammaproteobacteria; order Enterobacterales; family Alteromonadaceae; genus Opacimonas. The sequence continues at coordinate 240,090 of JAQWNF010000023.1, read as the reverse complement.
GGCCCGATTTGGGCGAGATGCCGAAGCGGAAACGTTAATTGTTGCTGGTGTGCGTTTCATGGGCGAAACCGCAAAAATTCTTTCTCCAGAAAAGACCGTCTTAATGCCAACGTTAGAAGCGACCTGTTCATTAGATCTAGGGTGCCCTGAGAAAGAGTTTAGTGCGTTTTGTGATGCTCACCCCGATCACACAGTAGTAGTCTACGCTAATACATCTGCAGCTGTTAAAGCCCGTGCAGATTGGATCGTGACATCATCTATTGCTTTGGAGATTGTGGAACACCTTGATAGTGAAGGGCATAAGATTATTTGGGGACCGGATCGTCACCTTGGTAATTATATTGCCAAAGAAACGGGTGCAGACATGTTGATGTGGCAAGGTGAATGTATTGTTCATGATGAGTTTTCAAGTAAGGCGTTACTTGATCTTAAAAACGTTTATCCTGATGCGGCTATTTTGGTTCATCCTGAATCACCAGCGAGTGTCGTAGATCTAGCTGACGCTGTGGGGAGTACGTCACAGTTAATCGCAGCAGCACGCACATTACCTAACAAACAGCTTATTGTTGCCACAGATCGCGGTATTTTTTATAAAATGCAGCAACAAGTCCCAGACAAAGAATTACTTGAAGCACCGACCGGTGGTAATGGTGCAACCTGTAAAAGTTGCGCGCATTGTCCTTGGATGGCAATGAATGGCCTTGAATCGATTTATGCGGCGTTATCTGATGGTAATGGACACGATATTGAAGTTGACGAACAGACGCGCACAGGGGCGTTAGTTTCGCTTAACCGTATGTTAGATTTTTCTGCGCAATTGCGTGCAAATGCGTCGACGAACGCATAATACTGAGGTAGAAAACTGTGTTTTACAGCTTTTTGACCTCGTTTTGGTTAAAAAGTGGCTGAATAACACAATTATTTTATAAATCCCTTGTTATTTACGGCGTGTTTTTCTACTATACGCGCCGCAATCAACAAGATTGATTTACAAAGAATTTGCAGAGATGCTGAGTGGACTGAGCTTAGCACCCGCAGGACACACACCTAGAAAGTGTGTTTAGGGTTAAACCTAACGAGGGTTCGAATCAGTAAGTAAAAAATTTGGAGAGGTGGCTGAGTGGCTGAAGGCGCACGCCTGGAAAGTGTGTTTAGGGTTAAACCTAACGAGGGTTCGAATCCCTCTCTCTCCGCCATACATTATAGGTAAGCCTCTGTTTTTACAGGGGCTTTTTTACATATTTAATTTAAAGACCGTCAGAAAAGCCGTCAAATGTTTTCCCTTCTCCCAATATCAGTTGTTCGTTAAGTACACTACCTAAACACTTTCCCAGCATCTAATTCTATTACAAAAACAACTCGCCATATCAAAAAACAGCTGCATTTGTTCTCAGGGTGTTACTTACAGTAGTCCTAGCACCCGCAGGACACACGCCTGGAAAGTGTGTTTAGGGTTAAACCTAACGAGGGTTCGAATCCCTCTCTCCGCCAAATTCATGAAAGCTGTGCTATTTTAGCCAGGCTTTTTTATTGTATGTTATAGACTACGGGTATGTGCCGACGTTCTGATTTTTTTATGAACTCGTTTTGTCATAAACCAAACACCCCCAATTATCACTGGAACAGTGATACCCATGATCATCGATTTATTAATTGTAAAACCAGCATTGTATATCGCATCCGTTAAATATTTAATGAGCCCAATTGTATAATAACTAATAGCCGCAACGGATAAACCTTCTACCGTATGTTGTAAGGCTAGTTGTAAACGTGAACGACGCTCAAGCGAGCTGAGTAGTTGCTGATTTTGACTTTGAATACTTAGTTCCACCCGAGTTCTAAGCATATCTGAGGCACGATTAACTCTTTTAGATAAGTTTTCAAGTCGCTCTTGGGCGTTGCTGCAAGAATTAACTGCCGGTGTTAACCGACGTGTTAAAAACTCTTTGATAGTTAAGTGACCAGAGACTTCATCTTCTTTTAATTCATTGATTCTGTCTATCATGACACCATGATAGGCAAGTGAAGCATTAAATCTAAATGTTGTTTTGGCTCTTATAGCCTCAATATTGGCAGCTAAATCAGTAAGTGCTTTAAGTAAATCGTCATCATGTGATGCTGAGCCATTTGCTAATTGGTCAGTAATGTCAGCTAAAGTATTATCCATTAAGGCAAGTTTAGGCGTCAAAGCGCGAGCTTCCATAAATCCTAACATGGCCATTAGTCGATATGTTTCAATTTCGATAATGCGTTGGACCATTCTACCCATTTGACCTTTCGACATATGGTGGTTAAAAATTAAAAATCTTCCAAAGTTATCATCGTGAGTATGAAAGCTTGTCCATACTTGTGCTGCGCTATTTTGGGGTAAGCTTCCAACCATTAATTTATGGTCAAATGAAGGCTTTAGCTCCTGTGGTTTAGGGAATGAGGTCACTTTGTTAAAGTTAACCTTCATGTGAAATGCAGCAATCGTTTTGCCAGGAAAATCAGCAAACCAACAGTCTGGTAATCGGTGCAATGCGGTCTGATCGAAAGGTTCAGATGCTGAGGTGTTAATCGCGGTATCGGTAATTGTGAGCGTGGAAAACTCTAAATGGTTTTCATACCGAATAATAAAGTCTTTACCTTGATAAACTTGACAAGAGCCTTCGATTCTTTCTACATCGATATCTAACTGTTTAAGTAAGGATAATAGATGTTGTCGTTGTTGTTGTTTTTCTTTCTCATTATTTAATAGTGCAACATGAGATATATTGGCATCTGAAGAAATTATTTTAAAAGGTCTAGAATGTAATTCGGCATAAATGTTATGCCGATGCTCATGCCATTCAAAACCGTATTCAATGTGAGTCGAAGTCATAATTATTATGTACTAATAGCCAAAATTTTAGTCTAAAGGTAACTCATTTAATTATACATCGTGCTTTGGTAGGGAATATGTTTATACTTAATGACGGGGTAATTGATGCTACATATCCATTAGTTTCTATTGGAGACCTAGTGAACAATGATAGTGGTAGCACCTGATACTGATAACGAGGGTTCGAATCCCTTTCTCTCTGCTAAATTTTATGGATAAGTCACTGTTTTTTAGAGGATTTTTATCAATTAGTTTAAAGATCGTCAGAAAAGCCGTCAAATATTTTTCCTTCTTCCGATATCATGTGTACGTCAAGTACACTACCTAAACACTTTCCCAGCAACTAATTGTATTACACTGCAACTCGTCATATTACAAAACAGCTGCATTTATTATCAGGGCATTACTTACAGTAGTCCTCGCTATCGCTGGACTCACCCCCGGGGTAGCTTGTTGTTTATAGGTTGTATCAAATGGAGTTTATAAAAGCGTAGCTGTTATGGTGTGGGCATATTAACCAAGAGGAATACAAACCCATGACTACCTATTCAGAATGCGAGCAAACAGCCATTGAGGTGGCATTAGCAGCAATACAGCAGACCCTTAATACCAATGATGTAATGACATCCTCAGAGCAGGTTAAAGATTACCTGACCATTCAGCTAGCAGGAGAGCCTGACGAGTGGTTCGGGGTCATGTTCTGCTAATCACTTCGGGGCTCAGTGTTTAGATTATCGTTGGTGGGTCATTTTTACATTGTTAGTGACACTGCGCTAGTATCCTCTTTCATCCTTTGGTGAATCCATAACAAGATATGTGGTAATCGAGTTAACTTGTGGTAATGAACCAAGTACTTCCGCATGAAATTTTTTATAATCAGATGTATTTTTTACTTCAACACGTAATAAATACTCAAATGCGCCAGCTAAGTTATGGCATTCAGTAACTTCTGAAGCGTTTAAAATTTCTTTCTCAAATTCTTTGTGGGACTTAATTCCATGATTTGATAAACCTACAGTAACATAGGCTAAGAAGTTTCGGTCCAGTGCTTCTCGATTAAGAATCGCTCGGTAGCCTTTGATAATTTTAGAATTTTCTAACTCTTTAACTCTTCTCAGGCATGCTGATGGTGAAAGACCAACTTTTTCTGCTAACTTAGAGTTACTAATGCGCCCTTCGTTAGATAGTGTATGCAATATTATGTTGTCAAACTTGTCTAAAGTAATCATAAATTGTTAAATTCTCTTTTTTTTATCAATAAAAACAATAAAACACCTGATAATACAGAATATAATATCAGCTGTGATTAATCAATGCGTGCCCTTAATCGAAATATCGCTAAAGAAAATAAAGTGGATTGATTTAGGGCAATTTATTTATATAGATTTAATAGGTAGTTTATTATGATAAGTTTCTTTTTATTTGCCTTTATAACATCCATTACGCCTGGACCTAATAACTCAATGCTTATGGCTTCTGGAATTCGATTTGGTGTTAAACGGTCATTACCGCATCTTCTAGGTATAAATATTGGGTTTGGTGTTATGTATTTGGGTGTTGGTTCGATTATTCCTTTTGTTTCAGCGGAATTTTTAGTTTTACTTGAATATTTTGCAATGGTTCTTCTATGTTACATTGCTATTAATATTGCAACTGCATCTACGCAAATCTTGGATGGAAATGCAGGTGGTCAGCCATGGGGGTTCTTTAGAGCTGCTATATTTCAGTGGGTCAACCCAAAAGCTCTTATGATGGCATTTGCAGGTACAACATCATATGGACTAGATACTGTAACGGCAGCTGTCATTTTCACAGCTACTAATGCAGTTTGTGGGGTTTGGATATTTGCTGGTTCCTGGATGCGCCAATACTTATCTGCAAGCCCAATTAGAACAAGAATAATTTATGTTACTTTGGCATTTACCATGATTATTACTATGATTTATTAAGCTTTTAATCCCCACACAAGTAACTATAGAAAAATCTCATTCCACAATGCTGAACAAGTCTTTACGTTCAAAGTATTTCATTTGCTTGATATCAATTTCACACAATTACAAATTATGCTAACTCGCCATCTTAGTATTGGTTGCTGAAATAAGAGCTAGTAGAGAGGTACTGTATATAATATCAGTTTACTCATTTGCCTCTACATATGTAGGGGAGTGGTTACAAGTTGTCAGCAAGAAGGAATAACTTAGGCAAGAATAGCTCTTCTACTTTGTAACAAATATCACCTCTATGAGTAGATTTATGAGTAGATTGTGTTATATTTTAGATCACACGGAGTCTTAGATTCTTGATTGTATGAGGTGGTCGTCGTAGCTTCCATAAGGGCTGAAGGCGCACGCCTGGAAAGTGTGTTTAGGGTTAAACCTAACGAGGGTTCGAATCTCTCTCTCCGCCAAATGTTATCAAGGCCTCGCATTACGCGAGGCTTTGTTTTTTCTGGGCTGTAGAGAATTAGCGTAATTGCCAACTGGTACAAACGGTTGGTACAAATGAGTATAATGACATCACCAATAAAAAGTAAATCTTCTGGTATTTACTACTTCAGACAAGCAGTTCCCAAACCTTTAATTCCTATTAATGGCAAATCCGACCATATTTTATTTTACGCGACCTAGAGCCTTTTTTATTAGAACCAGCTTTATTGGGCGAGTAATTACATTCAAATTGGCTGTAAGTCATAGTTTAATACTTGACTATGCGCATGGAAATGCGCATTATGATGTTTTATGTAAAGGAGTCATTTATGAGCCATCATTACGATATTAATGCCCCCAAAAAATCCACTAATTTATCGGTCAATAGTGACCTGCTCAAGCGCTCAAAAATCTTAAAAGTTAACCTTTCTGCGACGCTCGAACAGGCGCTAAATGAAAAATTAAAAGCTATTGAAAGTGAAAAATGGAAAGCTGAAAACAAAAACGCCATGGCGGCATATAACCAGTTTATTGAAGAAAATGGTTGCTTCAGTGATGAATATAGAGATTTTTAATGGCTCAATTCGAAATTTACAAAAATCCATCTCTTAAGACAAGAGAAGCCTTCCCTTATATCGTCGATATTCAACATTCTATAATCAATGACTTGGAATCGAGACTAGTTATACCATTAGGTAATAGGACAATCACGTCTAATCAAGCAATGAAACGTTTGACTCCTTTTATTGAGTATAACGGCGAACAATATTTACTAATCACACCACAACTAACATCGATGCCTAAACACCTTTTAAAACAGCCATTAGGAACAATAGAGCTACAAAGGCACTATATTATTGATGCAATAGACTTTGCAATTGCTGGGATCTGAAAAAGCTTTCACGTAAACCCGACAATAAGAATTTTCTCGCCAAAATGGCTATTGGTTAGCGTTCACAGGATTACCCATGAATAGAAATAATTTCAATGTGTTAGTATGGATTAGCTTGCTCTGGATACTCATTGCCTTAGCTTCAGCTTTCGTGGCACCAACCGAACTGAACTCGATCTTGCTTCAGCAGCTTAGTTTGCAACTGCAACAACCATTAACCGCTGTTGATTCAGTACATTTAATTGTGGTCTTGTTATGCCTTGCCTGTAATGTAGGTTTATTATTTTATAAAAGCTGTGCTAGAACTGGCTATTTAATGTTAATTCCCATTACTATGGTTTTGACTTTTATGGATGGCCCATGGACATATACCTCGATTGACTCATTTGTTAATGACATTGATATTTTTATAAGTGGAGTCCTGTGGTCTGTCTTGTTGTTTACCGATATTAAGTTGGAGTTTGATACTCAAAACGATTTCCGTAATCATGAAACTCAGCCTTTGTAGGTATAGCTGCAGCGTGGATATTGGTTACACGAATAAAAATATGTGCCTTTTTTAGTTTTCTTTTTTACTATTTTTCCTTCACCACAATCAGGACAGCTTAGTGCCTTGGTATAGTCACAGGCAGGGTAGTGAGAGCAACTAGTAAATACACCATACGGGCCTTTCTTCTCTGTTAACTGTCCGGTGACACATCGAGGGCAATATGTTCTTTCCAATCCAACTAGTGATGTTTTAAAGCCAAACACTTTAGGGTGTTGAGCGAGTTCTATAATGAATTCACTTGGAGAGTCGTCTTTATAAATCAGCAGTACTGCGCGTTTTGCTCTAGTTAACGCCACATACATTAACCTTCGCTCCTCGGCATTGGGATACGTTTCAGAAATGGGCATAACGTATTTTAAGATAGGATCATCTGTATTTGATTGTGGAAAGCCATAGGGGCCAGAGTTTACATGCAGTAAAACAACATAATCTGCCTCTAAGCCTTTTGAGCTATGAATCGTTGCCCAGTTGATTGTTATGTGTGTGTACCTTGTTGACATTTCCTTCAGGTACTGTGGTCTTTGATGGTTATACCTAGACAATAAAAATACAACGCGTTTGTTACCTGATTGTTTTGCCTGATTATTACATCCGGTTAAAAATTGATGTAATTTTTCGGTTTCGTTATGTACGTTGTAATCCGCTAATAACACCGATTGTTTGATACTTTGAATTTGAGCTTTTACAGCCTTACTCAGCTGCTTAGGATTTTTTTGTATAAAGTCAGATGCAACATCAGCAATATTTTGGTTAGATCTAAATGTGTTGGTCAACACCAACTGCTCAAAAGGCCCAAAATACTCTTTAAAATTGGTCATGATTGCTATATCAGCACCACTAAAACGATAAATAGATTGCCAATCATCCCCAACAGCAAATACTTGGCATGATGCTTTATCAACTATGGCTTTGACTAATCTAGCGCGTGCTGACGACATATCTTGAGCTTCATCTACCAGTATATATTTTAGAGAGACAGGGTATTGCTCGTTTTCAATATACTCTGCAGCTCTATGTAACAAATCATCAAAATCAATGCATTGCTCCTGGTTTAACCTAGCTTCATAGGCGCGGTACAAAGGTTTGAAAAGTCTAAAAAAAACATTAGCTCTTTCATTTTTGGACTGTTGGATAGATTGTTCCAATGTATAAAGCGATATATTATTTGTCTTGCAGTGTTGTAAACATTGCATAAATACATCTAAATCTTTATTTGGATTAAAAGATTTTGTAACTAATGCATCAATTTTTTCTTGAGGAAGCGGGTTTAAAGGTATGTTAAAAGATGATAATTGCTCAGTTAATATTTCAAACACCTTGCCTGATTTGAAATGATACGAGGTAGTTTCAAAAAACTGAGTTTGGTTGTTTTGATGTAACTCGCGTTTCCACTTTACCCCTTTTTCATAGTCTTGTGCACCTGTTGCAAAAATATCAGGTGCTTGTCCATTTTGATTAATAGCAAAATGTTCATGCCACACATCTTGTTCAGGGTAATAAAAATCGGGATAATATTGTCTTTTTTCTTTTGTTGCTGTCTCTGCAGAATATTTTTTTTCATACTCAAAGACGACACCATTAATAACTAGCCAATTCACAAGCATTCGTTCTTCTATTGATGCTACTTGTAAACCATTTAGGGTTTGTAGGCGCCATTCTTGTTTGTGCGTTTGCTTCGAGTAAACTTTTGTGGCGTTTAGATGGCGCATATAACCATCGTATTCTCTCTGTGAGGTAAAACCATCAAGTGGTGCGGTATTTGCTTCATGGAGTAATATGAATTGATTAAAGTCTTGGGCAAATTGGGTGTCGGTTTGTCTAAGATTTTGAGTGGTCTGATGGAAAAAATCATACAATGCTTTTTTTGAACTAGCTAACTTCGAAATACATGGTTTTATCTCGGTTACTGTAGCAATCACTTGCATGCTGTACGCATGAAAGGTGTTCGCTGGGATATGCTCTCCAGATAAATGAAATCTTTGATACAAACTGTTAATGCGTGAGTTTAACTCCAATGCTGCATCAGTATTGTATGCAAAACAAAAGATATGTTCAGGTGAAATGCCTTCTTTTAGAAGAAAATATAGCTTTGCAATTATGGTAGATGATTTTCCCGAACCAGCAGAAGCAATAAGTAACACATGGTCTTTTTCCCAAATAATGGCTTTTTGCTGCTCTTCGGTTAAAGGGTAGGATTCTATATTTTCAAAATCAGTTTTATACTGGGCTTGTTTATTAAGTATGTAAGCATTGCTCTGAAGACGAGCAATTTGTTCTTTTGACCTAAACAAAGAGATTAACTTATCGAAAAAGTTGTTCAAAAAAATCCCTTATTTAAAACTTTATGCTTAATTTTTAATAGGATATCATTAACTTATATCCAATAAAAAGCACAAAATGCAATCGCACTATGTCCTACAAAGCCCAATTAATCAAACACGTTATAGCGAATTTAGAACAAGTTCACACTACCGCAGTGAATGCGGCTAAACATGCCCATGACATGGCAACGGATAAACAAAATATCCCTGAAAATAAATATGATACGCTAGGCCTAGAATCTGGTTATTTAGCGCAAGGTCAAGCAAACCGTGCAGCAGAATATCTAGTCGAATTGGATGCGATGAAACATATTCCAGTCAAAGATTTTATTGCTGACGATATCATTGCTATCGGTGCGTTAGTGGGACTTTGCGACCAACATGATGCGTCGATGTGGGTTTTCTTAGCCCCTGTCTCCGGCGGTATGACGTTTGAATTTGAGCATCGTAACATCATGGTCATTAGCGCTCGCTCGCCTTTAGGTCAGCAGTTATTAGGTAAAGAAGTATATGATGAGTGCCATATCGGGCAGGGGACTCATAGCAAACATTATCGTATAACGGACATTGTGTAACATGGCTGCACGACAACGTCCGCCCAAACCTTGCGCTAGTTGTGCTAAGGCCTCAACAACCTTATTTCGCATAAAAATATCGGCATTCACCGACTGGCAATTACTGTGTAAGACTTGTCAATTGGCTGTGAAAGATAATGAAGGGTATCAATATGGTGGGACGTGGAAGAGTGCTAAGCGACATTAGATTGCTTAACATTAGTTCATTTCCCATCACTCAAAATACTCTCCCTTCGCCAAATATGCATTCTTGATATGCTCCACCAATGTGGTGACCTTACGCGGCGTCTTTTTGATAAACGGATGTAGCGCATAGACTCCGATGGTTTTATCCACCTTATCGTTAAGCAGAGTCACCAGATCGCCTGCGAGTATATCTTCATGTACCAAACACTTAGGGACGTGCACAATCCCATGTCCAGCGAGCGCAGCTTTGCGCAATGCACTGGCGTTGTCGCTCGCAAATGTCCCGTGGATTTTGACTGTATATTGCTCTTGCTCATTACTAAATGCCCAGTTACTTGCACCAGCTGCTTGATAGAGATATATCATACAATTATGTTGTGTTAACTCTGTGGGCTCGGCGGGCTTGCCATAACGGCTGATATAATAAGGTGAACAACAGATCACCCATTGTGAATTAATAATATGCCGAGCAATTAAGCTTGAGTCCTCTAATAAACCGGTGCGGATCACTAAGTCATATCCTTCTTCTAGAGGATTGACAAAGCGGTTATCTAACGACATATTGACACTGACATTGGGGTGTAAGTGGCAAAATTCAGCAACGGCTTCGCCCAATAACAAATCGCCCGAAATAGTCGGTACCGACATGTTGATATGGCCACTTACCATGTCATTATCATCCTTAATGTCGTCAATTGCCTCTTGGGTGACATGCTTAATGATATCAGCGCTGGAAGCCAGCTTCTTGCCGGCTTCAGTTAACGCTAAACTGCGAGTAGTGCGATAGAGTAATTGTGCGTTGAGGGCTTTTTCTAATTGCGTAATACGCTTACTCACCACTGAATTAGTGATATTGTTCAGCTCAGCCGCTTTTTTAAAACTGCCCAGCTCAACTATTTGAGAAAATAAAACAAGGTCATTTGCAAACATACTATTACTTCATTTTTGGAAACTATTAGTTTTATTATTTCTATTTATCGCTTAAAAGTAAAGGGATATACTTAACAAATATCATACATTCATGCAAAATCTTACAGGGATCCAACATTATGATCATCTCAGCAACTACTGATTTTCGGGCTGCAGCCAAAGCCAAATTACCTCCGTTTTTATTCCATTACATCGATGGCGGTTCGTATAGCGAGAGTACGTTAAGGCGCAACGAGACGGATCTTCAAAACATCGCATTAAAACAAAAAGTCTTAAAAGATATGTCGCATCTGAGCCTAGAACACGACGTGTTTGGTGAAAAGTTTTCAATGCCGATTGCCTTATCACCTGTCGGTTTGACAGGCATGTATGCCCGTCGCGGAGAAGTCCAAGCTGCTAAAGCTGCTGAGAACAAAGGGATCCCGTTTACCATGTCCACGGTGTCGGTCTGTCCGATTGAAGAAGTCACCCCACAAATTCAACGTCCAATGTGGTTTCAGTTATACGTACTAAAAGATCGCGAGTTCATGAAAAATGTACTTGAGCGAGCCAAGTTAGCTGGCGTCACGACCTTAGTGTTTACCGTTGATATGCCAACCCCTGGAGCACGATATCGCGATATGCATTCGGGCATGAGTGGACCACGAGCCGAAGTGCGACGAGTATTGCAAGCTATGCAACATCCATCTTGGGCGCTAGATGTTGGCTTGTTGGGTAAACCCCATGATTTAGGTAACATCTCTGCGTATCGTAACAAAACCACAAAGCTAGGCGATTATATTGGTTGGTTAGGCGATAACTTTGATACCTCTATTTCGTGGAAAGACTTAGAGTGGATCCGCGAGTATTGGACGGGTCCTTTGATTATTAAAGGGATCTTGGATGTCGACGATGCCAAAGACGCGGTGCGCTTTGGTGCTGACGGTATTGTTGTATCCAATCATGGCGGTCGACAACTAGATGGTGTAATGTCTTCTGCTCAAGCCCTGCCGACTATTGCCGATGCGGTTAAAGGCGATCTTAAAATATTTGTGGACTCGGGTATTCGCAACGGTTTAGATGTCGTGCGCATGTTAGCACTTGGTGCGGATTGCACTATGCTTGGACGCTCTTACATTTACGCACTTGCCGCTGGAGGGCAACAAGGCGTTGAACACTTGTTAGATTTATACGAAAAAGAAATGCGCGTAGCGATGACGTTAACCGGTGCTAAATCTATTAGTGAAATCGGCAATCATTCGATAGCACGGATAGCGTAAGGTAAACTAGAGTAGAGCACTTCAAACATAAATAGGGATGATTAATTAATGTCTGATAAAGCCAAACATATGATTAAGCGGATTGGCATTTTAACCAGTGGCGGAGATGCGCCAGGTATGAATGCAGCCATTCGCTCGGTGGTGCTTGCTGCTCACCATTATCATTATGATGTGGTGGGTTTTTATCACGGCTTCAATGGACTTCTACGCGAAGAACACATTGCCCAAGCCAAAGTGTTAACCGCCGATGATGTGCACAATATTATTCAACGTGGCGGCACGATTTTAAAAAGCGCCCGTTGTCCTGACATGCTAACAGAAAAAGGCTTACAACAAGCTGCAACTACATTAACCGACCAATATATCGATGCGTTAATTGTTATCGGTGGCGATGGGTCCTTTAATGGCTTACTTGCCTTACAAGCATTCTGGTTAGGTCAGATTATTGGTATTCCAGGCACCATTGATAATGATCTTGATAGTACTGATTTTACCATTGGCTTTGCCACTGCGGTCAACACTGCCATTGAAGCAATTGATAAAATTCGTGACACCGCTGACGCGTTTGAACGTATATTTATTGTCGAAGTGATGGGACGTCACAGCGGGCATATCACCTTTAACGTTGGTATAGCAAGTGGTGCTGAACAAGTCCTATCGTTTGAAAATTTTTCGATTAATAACAAGCAGGCGACACTACAAAAACTCGCCGCAGAGATCAATACAGCCCAACAATCCAATCATGGCAGTTATATTATCGTAATGGCGGAAAATTTATGGCAGGGTGGGGCTGTAGCGCTGGCTGATGAGCTAAAGCACCAAGCTGATGTGGATTGCACCGCTTGTGTCTTAGGGCATATTCAACGCGGTGGCTCACCAGTACCTAAAGACCGATTGCTGGGGACTAAAATGGGTGTTGCTGCAGTGCAAGCGCTGAACGCAGGTAAACACAACATTATGATAGCAGAACAAAACAGCGGTATTTGCCATGTGAGTTTAGCTGACGCCGTTAAACACACCAAAACCGTCAATCAACAATTAGTGGATGCGCAAGAAAACATCCTAGCGCTGACAGTTCAAAACCAATATTAATGTTGTAATGGAAGTGTAATTTTAATTTGCGTACCAGTGCTATCGGCCTTACCTGACTTTAGGTTAAAGCTACCATTAAGCACTTTTACGCGATTTTCCATGCCCGCTAAGCCAAACCCTTGTTCAGTGGTGGCCTTATCAAAACCTACACCGTTATCAAAAATAATAAATTCTATATATTCAGTTGTTAACATCAATGAAATAGTCAATTCACTCGCCTGTGAATGCTTTATCGTATTGTTGACAGCCTCTTGGGTGATCCTAAACAGCACAAGTGAGATGTTATCCGGAATATTAATCTGCTCTCCCTGACTTAAAAACGTAAACTCGATATTACTAAGTGCTAACTTATCGGCAAAATAGCGACTCTTTAAAGTACCAATTAAACCAAACCGCTCTAATATTTCTGGTTTGAGCCAGTTGATGAGTTCAAAAACAGACATGAAAATATAATGCGTGAAACTTTTTATTTTAGTAAATGGGTTGTTCGTTTCACCGCTCAGGCTTGCTTGTAATTCGAGTAAGTTAATTGCTTGCTGTAGCTCATGAATGTTTTTCTCCATTTGATTTCTTAATTCAATAGAGAGTTTTCTGCGCTGTAATTCTTGCGCGTTGATCAAATGTTTATTAAGTTGATTGATCTGTTGGTTGAGTATTTGCTGTTCATCATTACGTTTAACCATGAACGCTTGGCTGTGTTCAATGGATGATTGTGTCGTATCTAACTCATGGATCATCGCGTTGATGTATAAAATAATTAGGTTCAATCCTAACAAAAACCAAGCCATATCACTTAATGAAAACCCAAGTTGGGTTAACAGTGCAATGTCACTATTTGTTTGCATATTCACAATAACAATCATGACATAAATCATGGTGATGATATTGATGACAAAGGCAAAATTAGATAGTCCCCACCAACGGTAACGATAACAAAACCACAGGGCTGGGATGACAATAAACACACAGAGGTAGCTAATTAAATCACCACCATAATATAAAGTGGCTAATATGCCGATGAAAGAAACAAGTAGCAGCCAGAGACTTCTAGCTGTTAATTTTGGTATGTTACTCATGCCTTGGTATCTAAGCATTAAAATCATTAACAACACATTTATCGCGATAGCAATGCCCGTAATTTGACCTGTTATACTATCGGTTAAATATTGCCAATGGCCTAAATCAAAAGCATCAATTCTATTGCTTGCCACCGCAGTCATGTATTGATGCACTATGGTAAATGCAATCGCGCAAGTGAACAGCATATGAATAAATCGTAGTGTAAACACTTCAGTGGTGCGCAGCAAACGTTGCGTGACAAGAGCGCTAATGATAACTGTTACAAGGCTTACGCAGATTTGTCCTAGAAATGCCCAAGTGATTATCACAAATGAGTTGTAGTTTAATAAGTGCATCGGCGGAATCAGTGTAAATAGCGCAACCAACGCAATTAGAGGGGTTAAAGCTCGCCACCGTTTGCTGGGGCTAAAAACTAACATTACATAAGCTATCACGGTTTGCATGGAGAACAGTGGTAATGCGCTTTGACTTAGCAATATACGGTCAATAATACTCGCTACACTTAATAATATGAAATAACACAACAGTAATTTATAGATAGAATTGGAGTCTTGCCTAGATGGCATGTCACCAGCGAATACTGGCGCGGTTTGATTATTATCTTGGTAGCTGTACATGGATATGCGCTCCCTTATCATTCCTCAACTGCATTCTGCCACCTAACGCCATCATGTAATTTTGAATATTAAATAAGCCTCCGCTGAAAGGGTGATTTAATACGCTTTCAGGAAACCCTTTGCCTCTATCAGTAAATTTGATATGAATGATTTGATCAGAAAATGAAATGGATAGCTGACAAGTTTGACTGGCACTATGTTGCACGACATTTTTGACACATTCTTGAACGATCCTAAACAACGCTATTTGCAACCCATCATCGAGTGCATTGACGTCCCCTTCAATATCAGCGTGATATTCAATATTGTGCTCTTGTAATCGAGTTTTGAAAAATAATCCTATTAAGGTCTGTTTTAAACCTAAATCATCAATAGAACGCGGGCGTAACCAATACATTAATTCATACGCATTGGAGTAAATTTGATCTGTCATCACCCGTATTTTATTAACCACAGTCGGTTTATACTCAGCGAATAGTTTCTGGTTATTGAGCATCGAAATCGAGATATTTAATGCGGTAATATTTTGTCCTACATCATCGTGTAGTTCCTGCGATAAGTTCTTTTTTTCAAGCTCTTGTAAGTTAACAATCTGTAACGCAAGTGCCTGTAACTCATGTTGTGATTGAGTCAAGTTCGCGTATTTAGCTTTTAATGCCAGTTGGTTTTTGGATAATGCTTGGCGTGAGCGTCGATGTTCTAATTGCAAACCAGCAGTTACCAGACCAATTAAAAAATACGACACGATAAAAGGTTGAAACGAGACCAGTAACTCATTACTCGCACCGTATAACAAAATCAATAACACGCTGTTGATCCATAATGCGCAACACAAACTGCCGAGCCATGTAAATCGATAGCCGGACCAAATAATCGGTAAAAATAACAATATTTTTAGAATATTTTGAGAAAAATCAGAGAGATAAAAAAGTGTAATTATAGCAATAGTTAATGATATCGCTATTTTACTAATTAGTTCCCGAGATAATGCGCGAACATGATGGCGCTTTTGGCGAAGACCTTTGTACACAAGGTAAATTGAAATCGCAAAAAGTATGCCTGGATATGCCGCTGTATTATGTTGTATGAATACATATAAACGCTCGTCCACAGGGACTTTGTCATACACGGATGTATCCGATAAAAAATGAAATCCAATGTTGCCTAACCGCGTTAAGAATCCAAATAGCACTAGAATAACAATCGCCTTGAATGCAAATAAATTTTCTTGTTTGCGCTTAATTCGAGCCAAATAAATAATGGGTAAAGTATGAATGGCGATAGTCATCGAAAGAACAAAATGTTTGATGAACTCATAATGCACCGAACCTTGGTATTGCATAGTAAATCCACCTCCAAGAGAGATGGCAAGCATTGCGGTTACCCAAAAACGCAATGGCAACACAAGAAACAAAATAAAATGAAAGCCAAGTGGAAAGTACCAGATAGTAAATCCGGGTAAAACCGAGTATCCAAACGACAGGGTAAAGAAGGTAAATTGGCATATACAGGTTATGACAAATAAGTAACAATGAGCCAGCAACTCTTGGCTTAATGTATTGAGATGAAAATCTTGAAATATATGTGTTTTGATAATGTCGTGTCTCTGCACTTGTGCTGTGTTTTACATACCTAACGTATCGTATGTGTACCACTTTTTTTGATTATGACACAAGTTTTGGAGTATTAATCTAAGACATATTCTTAGTCATATTGACTGAAGTATGATTTTTATGTGCGCAATAATCCTTGCTCTATCCATCGAAGTAGCGTAAAAGTCACTGACTTTAATTACTTACAAAGATAGCCTCTGTGGAAACTCTTGATTTAACCTTGCTGCCAACCCCTCCAGAGTACAGTGATACTTTGTTTGCGCAGATTGCTAATGATATACATGACAAAGGCTTTAGTATTCAACCGAATGCTTTGCCATTGGATTTAGCTGAATCTCTGCATACACATGTGATGCAGATGCCTGAGTATCAATTTGATGAGGCGGGTATTGGCCGCTTACAACAATTACAACAAAACAGCTTTGTTCGCCGTGATGCAATTGCATGGATCAATGGCGAGAGTGATGCAGGTCGAGACTGGCTAGCATGGTCTGCTCGTTTACAACAATACCTTAATCGCCATTTGTTTATGGGCCTGTTTTCATTTGAAAGCCACTTTGCTCACTATCCTCCGGGCAGTTTTTACAAAAAACATTTTGATGCATTTAAAGGTCAAGCGAATCGAGTGTTATCGGTTGTCGTTTACTTAAATCCTGACTGGGGAGTTGATGATGGTGGAGAGCTGGTAATTTACACTGACGATGACCTCACTGATGGAATTAGCGTCATTCCTAGTTTTGCGACCATTGCAGTTTTTTTGAGTGAAGATCATTTGCACGAAGTATTACCTACCAAGCGTGATCGCTTTTCTATTGCTGGATGGTATCGAGTCAATAGTTCCAATGCGAATAAAGTTGATCCGCCCAAGTAACATATAAATACTCAGTCTTAACCTTTACTGTACCGAGCTAAAAACATGGCAGTGCTTTCTACTGCAATATGCTGTTTTTGCTCATCGGTCAATGGGGCTTCAATTTTTAAAAATTGCGGCCAAAAACAACTACCTTTAATGAGGTTTTGTAGTTGTTCAGAGGCAAATTTGATGTTGGGAATTTGCAGTTGTTTGTGCTCACATGCACTGCGTAAATACCGTTGAAAAGCAGTTTCTTGGGACATTACCTTATCGACTTCTCGCTTTAATTCTTCGGGGTGATATAAAAAATGCCCAAATGCCATTCGAGTTAAATCAATATAATGAACGCAGCTAAACAGATTGATTTCAGCTGTTATGAGCAAGAGCAGTTGTGATTCAACTGAGCGCTGCGGATCATATGAGGTTTCAACGTCTACATCGACTAGCGTTCGAGTCCTAATATCATTGAGCAAATACACGACCAATGCTTGCTTAGTTGCAAAGTGATTATACACAGTGCGTTTAGATACCTTTGCCAGCTCGGCTATTTTATCCATGCTCGTTGCTTGTACACCAAACTTTTGAAATGCTTGGCAAGCCGCATCAATGATAGCTTGTCGTTTAATTTCACTGCGGGTCAGTTTCGGGATCAAGCTCACAATTACACCATAAAAAAGGATCAGACCAAAATAGTACACTAGGTAGTTTACTTTTACCAGAAGTGACGTAAACTACACTTACTAGTTTACTTTTATTCTTACTATTTGAGCTTCTGACTATTATGATATCGACTTACATCTCTTCATTACGCACTTTTTATTGTGCGGTATTCATCATATTAAGTGTATCTGCATGCTCGCCAAATACGAGTGAAGACGCGCCAGTTGTCATGCCAACTGTTGTCAAGTTGACACCGGTTGAGGCGATTGATAATGATAATACCTTTCGTTTTCCTGCCACTGTGTCTGCGGTGAAAACCATAGAAGTGCGCTTTGAAGTTACAGGGCGTTTGGTGCAATTAGACATGCCAACAGGCAGTGTCGTTGAAGCCGGACAGTTATTAGCTATGATCGACCCGCTGCCGTTTGAACGCAAAGTATTAGAAAAGCAGACAAAGTTAATGCAAGCACGCAGAGAGCTAACCCGTATTGAGTCAATGTTTGCTAAAAACTTGGTGTCTCAAAGTAGCATGGACGAAGCTAAAACAGCGCTTGAACTAGCGGATATTGAACTGAGTAATGCCCAACAAGATTTGAGTTATACCAAACTCTACGCGCCTTTTAACGCACAAATCTCACAGCGTTATGTTGAGAATAATAGCTTTGTGTCTGCCGGAGAGAGTATTGCCAAGTTGCAAGACGTCTCACAAATGTATTTTCATTTTAGTGTGCCAGAGCGGATTTTTACGGCTAATGCGCGACGTGATATTGCCAGTGCACAAATTGCCATTATTGGTGCTTCCGAAAAATGGTATGACGTAACGTATGTGGAGCATGCCGCGGAGCCAAATGTCATATCACAAACCTATGATGTGGTGTTTGCTTTAGCCCAACAAGACGAACTAGTTGCTACACCTGGTGCACGAGCAGTGGCAAAAGTCACCTTAAAATCACAAACCGATAAACAAGGTATGAGTGTTCCAATCAATGCGTTGGTGGGGGATAAGCAAGCAGGCTTTAATGTGTGGCGTTTTAATGCTGATGATGGCTCGTTAACGCAGTTAGCTGTCACGGTTGATAGCATTAAAAATGATCATGCGATTGTTTCTCACGGTGTATCCGTAGGTGATTTACTGGTGTCGGCAGGCGCTGCAAAAATGTATGAAGGGATCATTGTCAAACCATTTACTGGAGTGCGTTAAGATGGACTTAACCCGTTACTCTTTTCGTTTTCCAACCAATGTATGGTTATTTGTCGTTATTTTTTTAATTGGTGGGGTGATTGCCCTAAACAATATTGGGCGCTTGGAAGATCCTGCTTTTACTATTAAACAAGTCAAAGTAATTACCCAATACCCTGGAGCGAGTGCACAACAAGTTGAAGCTGAAGTGACAGAGCAGCTTGAAATTGCTATCCAACAAATGCCGCAATTGCATCGAATTTTTTCATTATCTTCACCTGGCTCATCTGATATTACTGTCGAAGTAAAGCCGACTTATGATAGTGATGTGTTACCACAGATTTGGGATGAATTACGTAAACGTTTATCAGATATTTCTGGTGAATTACCTTCTGGAGCGCAAACGCCAGTGGTGTATGATGATTTTGGTGATGTATTTGGCTTGTATTATGCGTTGAGTGCCAGTGATTTTAGTCCCCATGAGATGCGCGAATTTGCACGCGTAATACGACGTGAGTTATTAGCCACAGAAGGGGTAGCAAAAGTTGAAGTCAACGGCGTGCTTCAAGAACAAATTGTCATTTATGTCGACCCTTATCAGATATCTAGTTTGGGCATGTCGTTTCCAGATTTGATGGTGTTGCTTAACAATAACCTGCAACCGTTTAGTGGCAGCCGTATTCAAGTTAACGGTAAAAAAATACGCTTAGTAGTCGAAGAGCCTACCCGTCAATTAGAAGAAATAAATAATCTAGAATTAGTTGTACCTGGGACAACCCGCTCAATTAAGATCAAAGATATTGCCCAACTGCGCTTAGAGCCTGTGGATATTCAGCCAAGTATTGTGCGCTTTCAAGGTGAGCCTGCGATTACTCTAGCAGTATCGGCGTTAGCGGGTGTCAATATTGTTGATGTAGGGCATGAGGTAAATGCAAAAGTAAGACATTTATTAGCACAATTACCAGCCGGGATAAGCCTTACGGCTATTTATGACCAAGCCCAAATTGTAGACGAGTCCGTTGATGGATTTTTACTGAATTTGGTGATGTCCGTAGCGGTTGTCACACTGACGCTATGTATGTTTATGGGCTGGCGATCTGGGGTGGTCGTCGGTGCTGTATTACTGGTGACGGTGATGGGTACGTTGTTGATCATGTGGCTAATGGGGATCCAATTACAGCGTATTTCATTAGGTGCGATGGTCATAGCTATGGGTATGCTAGTTGATAATGCAATTGTTATTGCCGAAGGAATGATGCTGCGTGTGGCGATTGGTAACACTCCCATTACTGCGGCACAATATATTATAAAACGCACACAGTGGCCGTTATTAGGTGCAACAATTATTGGTATTGCTGCTTTTTCTGGTATTGGGTTATCGGATGATGCGACAGGGGAGTTTTTATATTCGTTGTTTGCCGTTGTTATGATTTCGCTTTTACTCAGTTGGGTGTTGGCAATTTCTTTAGTCCCGTTGTTGGGTGCGTACCTGTATCAAGCGAATGATGTCAGTAATCAAAGTGATGAACGTTCATTATTTTATCGAGTGTTTTTATCGATATTACATGTGTGTTTACGTTTTCGCTGGATCACCATCACTGTATTGTGTGCCATCACTTTAATAGCGTATGCCAGTTTTGGCTATGTCAAACAAGGATTTTTCCCACCTTCTAATGCTCCTATTTTCTTTATCCATTATTGGGGGCCGCAAGATCAAGATAACCGTCAAACTGACCAACAGCTCCACAAAGTAGAGCAATACATTATGACGAACCCTTTAGTTGAGTCGGTAACGAGCTATGTTGGACGTGGAGCGGACCGTTTTACGTTAACGTATGCACCCCAAGCTCGTAACGAGAGTTATGGTTTGTTGTTGATCCGCGTCGCAGATAAAGATGATATTGATGGTTTATCCCAAGCGCTCATGGCGGATATTGGTCTGTTAGATCTCAATGCAGATTTTTATTTAGAACGCATGCAGTTTGGACCCGGTGGTGGTGCTAAATTAGCTGCGCGTTTTTCAGGGCCTGATGCATCTGTGCTGAGAGATCTGGCGCAACAAGCGCAACGTATTATGCGCGCTGATGGCAATATTGTTGACGTCAGACATAACTGGCGTGAAAAAGGGTTTGCGATTAACGGGCACTTTGATTCATTTAATGCTGGGGTATCGGGGATCACGCGATCTGATTTTAATGACACGATCCAATATGCGAGTAATGGCCTAAAACTCGGTCAAGTACAACAAGGCGATTACACATACCCAATTAAAGCAAAAATGTCAGGGTTGGAAGATAGCGCCATAAATGCATTGCTCAACAGCCAAGTATGGAGCAGTCAACAACGTGTTTATGTGCCATTTCAACAAGTTTCTAAAGGTGTTGAGTTGGTCAGTGAAGAAGTACAAGTACACCGACGTAACCGTTTACGTACCATCACTGTTAATGCAGATCCTAGCTCCAATGATACAGCAGGTAAAGCACTCGCGCGCATCAAGCCTCAGATAGAATCGATTGACTTACCTGAGGGGTATCAACTGGAGTGGGGCGGAGAATACGAAAGTGCAGGGGAAGCTCAAGCTGCGTTAGGTAAAGGTTTACCAGCAGGCTTCTTGTTGATGTTTATTATCTCGGTGTTGTTGTTTGGTAAAGTCCGTCAGCCGCTGATCATATGGTTGATTGTGCCGATGGCTGTAGTAGGTGTCGTTGCTGGTCTATTGGCAACCGATATGCCGTTTGGCTTTATGTCGTTATTGGGCTTTTTAAGTTTATTTGGCATGCTGATTAAAAATGCTATCGTGCTGATTGAAGAGATCGATTTGCAAGTTGAAGAAAGTGGAGATATTAGACAATCCATTATTGAAGCAACGTTAAGCCGTATTCGGCCAGTTATGTTAGCTGCTATCACCACGATACTGGGCATGGCTCCGTTATTGTTTGACCGTTTCTTCGCTGATATGGCGGTGACGATAATGGGCGGCTTAGCATTTGCGACCGTGCTGACCTTAATTGCGGTGCCGGTTTTATACAGTATGTTGTTTAAGGTCAGTTTTAGTAAATAAAAAATGATCTTTCGACGGCGCTCTTTCGTTAAATCGGTACCTTGTTACGAATTTAATGATAATAATAGAGTGTCGTATCATGAATGATTTTACTGTAACAGCACAGCAAGTTTTACCTTTAGCCTATGCTGATGCTGAGGTGCCTATTTCAGGTGCTCCATCGATCCCAATAAATCCATCACAGCAATGCATCCCGCAACATTACTTGCAATATCAACACACCCATAAAAGTGTGTCTGATATTGTCAATGATATTCAATTTGACGAGCGCTATCCGGTGTTTGTGAGTATTGATGAAAGCTCATTAGTGTTACAAGTGGGCATTTTAGGGCGCGATAATTACAAAACAAACAATGCAGCAAACCCGTTACATATTGTGTATGGACGCAAGTGGCGTGTTGAGAAAAACTTACCTAGCGCAGAGATTATTCAAACGGTGTTTTTAGCTCTTCAAAAAGCCAAAGAGCATGAGATCCGTGAAGTGTTTACGTTGCTTGATAATCATAGCGGTAAACATAGCACACCTTTCAGTGGGCATCATGATACACCACTGCTAGCTTCTACAATTGCAACCTCTACTAATACATCGGCTCAACCTGCGACAAATAAAGCATGGCAACCAGAAGCGTTACAACGAATCTTAGGTGCGGTTAAATTTGATGGTCAAAAATTGCATTTAACTCAATGTATTGCATTAGATACAACGCGTGTTGTTGCCGATATTGAATTGCGTCAGGTTGAAGCTCAAACAGCTGATTATGGTACCGTCGTTGGTAATTTCTTCCCTGAATTTACAGGTGCAAAATTCAGCTTAGTGCTCACTGATGATAATGCCAATACTCTGTATCACCAACTCATGCAGCAATTTATTACATTGAGTAATGAGCATGTTGCTGAGCGTTTTACCTATCGCGGTTTCACGCGTTTTAGCCGTTCGGTTAATGTGGCAGAAATTGGTGCTACATCCATTGCCATACGAGCTCGAGAATGGCGCCAAGAAGCCTCTTTTATGGCTAATATCAAAGCATTTAATCAACAAGTAGATGCGACGCGCGTTCCTGTATTACAGGCTGATCATCAAGCTGCACATATCGTACAGCGCTATGAGCATGTTGCAGGTCACAAGCCAATTTTAAAGAAAGTGCTTTTTACTGATTCACAATAAGGTATTATCTGCGTATACACCCTATGAAGGTACATGACGAATGGATTGTTTTTCTACCCCTAATTTATTAACCGTTACCCAAGCTCTGCAATTATTAGTGGATGCGATGTCTCCGGTAAAGGAGATTGAATCCATCAGTATTGCCGATGCAGACAAACGCATTGTGGCCCAAGATGTGGTTTCTCCGATTAATGTACCTCAGTACGATAATTCTGCAATGGATGGCTATGCGCTGTGCGATAGAGGGTTATCCAATTGTGCGCAAAGTCAGTTATTGACGCAGTTTAAATTAGTCGGCGAGTCCTTTGCTGGTCGGCCATTTGTTGGTGAGCTAGCACACGGGGAATGTATTCGGATCATGACCGGAGCAATGATCCCTGTTGGTACCGATGCGGTTATCATGCAAGAGTCAACGACAGTCGAAAATCAGACGGTCACGATAGCTAAACCCGTGAAGCTCGATGCAAACATTCGCCGTGCTGGAGAAGATATAGCTCAACAGCAAGTTGTATTTACAACTGGGCATCGTTTAAATGCCATTGATATTGGACTGTTAGCGTCGTTAGGTTGTTCTGAAGTTAATGTGTGGCGCAAGCTTAAAATAGCAATTTTAGCCACGGGGAATGAGTTGACTTATCCAGGTGAACCTTTAGCCCCAGGGCATATATACGAAACCAATTCGGTGGTATTGCAGCAACTGTTAATGCGTTTTGGCGCTGAAGTGCTATCTCTGGGGATCATTGCTGATGATAAAGCTGCGATTAAAGAAGCTTTTACGCAAGCGGATGCCTACGCAGATGTCGTCATCAGTTCTGGTGGCGTATCAGTTGGTGAGGCAGATTATACCAAAACTGTTTTAGACGAAATGGGACGTACTGCATTTTGGAAAGTTGCGATGAAACCGGGCAAACCATTTGCATTCGGAGAGCTGCCAAATAGTTGCTTTATGGGATTACCGGGTAACCCTGTATCTGCGAGTGTCACGTTTCATCAACTTGTACTACCTGCATTATTTCGCTTGGCTGGAGCGACCATGCCTGCACCAAAAACGCTCACCGCGATTACGCAAACTGCAATCCGTAAACGCCCTGGCCGTACTGATTTTCAGCGCGGTGTGTGGTCGGTTGATGCCTCTGGGCAAGTCATAGTAACGCCATTGGCTGCGCAAGGCTCTGGAATGTTATCGTCGCTAAGTCGTGCAAATTGCTTTGTAGTGTTAGCACAAGATAATAATGGGCATGCTGCCGGTGATCAGGTCACTATTTCGTTATTCGATGATTTTTTGGCTTGATTGATCGCAACTTCTGCTGATTGCCAACGGCTAAGCGCCGCATGATCTTTAGTTTGGGCTTCTACCCAGCGTGGCCCATCCACGGTGAGTTCTTTTTTCCAAAACGGTGCGAAGTTTTTTAAGTAATCCATAATAAATTGATTAGCGGCAAATGCCGCTTCTCGATGTCGACTAGTGACACCGACAAACACGATTTGATCTGAGATGCCTAAGTCGCCAACACGATGAATGATCCTGACACGCCCTAAAGACCAGCGGGTTTTAGCCTCTGCCACAATATCCTCTAAGGCTTTGTGCGTCATTCCTGGATAATGTTCTAAATGCAGCCCTGTGACACTGTGAGCTTGGTTGTAATCTCTTACTAGCCCAACAAAACATACAACGGCCCCATCTTTGCTATTATTGGCTGCTAATTGCTGATATTCATGACCAAAATCAAAATCTTGGAATTGTACCGAAATCATCTCATCCTCCTGTAACAGGTGGGAAAAAAGCGACTTCGTCACCGTCTATTAAGCGATGTTCACTGCTGACTAATGTTTGATTAATCGCCCCTAAGATAGATTTATCTTGGAGTTGATCACGCCATTGTGGGTAAGCATGTTGTAAATAGTTTAACAGCGTGCCGAGTGTTGACGGGGTGGCGATAGACTGAGCGTCCAAATCCAGTGCTGCACACTCTAGTTGCTCTTTGAGCTGCCCAAAAAATAATACTCGAATCATGATCCCTCCTTTGGATAATGCCAATTACCGGACTTTCCGCCGGTTTTTTGTTGTACATGAATATCAAATAATTGCATCGCCGGATCGGATGCTTTGCACATATCAAACAAGGTTAATAATGTTACATTAACTGCGGTTAATGCTTCCATTTCAACGCCAGTTTTTCCTGATAATTTACACATTGCGGTGACGCATAACCAACCGTTAACTTCATCAACCTCAATATCAATATCGACTTTCGATAACGCCAACGGATGACATAATGGGATTAAGTCCGCGGTGCGTTTAGCTCCTTGGATCCCTGCTATTTTAGCGGTTAACAACACGTCACCTTTGGCATTGGTGTTGTTGATAATGGCTTGAATGGTTGCTGCGCTCATGGCGATTTTGCCTTGTGCGATGGCCGTTCTAACTGTGATTTTTTTATCTGTTACATCCACCATGTTGGCATTACCTTGGGCGTCAACATGGGTTAATGCGCCTGCAGGTTGCATCATTGCGAACCTCGTTGTACAGTGTTCTTAGCGTCTTGTGATCCGCTAGAGGAGTCACGAGACACACACATTGGTGTGGTTGACGCTTTTAAATGGGCGACAAAGTTACACGGGCGATGCGTCGAATCGAGTTGTGGTTGGATCAATGTCCAGCCTGTTTTGCATGCGCCAGTAGAGCCAGGTAAACAGAATATTACGGTCTTATTTGCCATGCCTGCAATCGCGCGTGATTGAATGGTCGAAGAGCCTATTTCAGTAAATGATACTGCACGAAATACTTCACCAAACCCTTCTACGGTTTTATCAAACAAAGGACTTAACGCATCAGGTGTGCAATCCCGTTCTGTAAAGCCTGTACCACCAGTCGTGATGATTGCTTGAATATGAGGACTGGCAATCCATTGTGATACGACTGCACGCATTATATACTTGTCATCCTTGACGATTTGTTTATCCGCAATGACATGACCAGCTTGAGTCAATTGCTCAACTAAGTAGCCACCTGATGTATCATTATCAGGGATGCGGGTATCGGATAAAGTTAATACCGCCACATGCAGTGGGGTTAGCGTAGGGGTTGGCGCATGGCTCATTACTCGTGTTACCTTTTAGTCATTTGTTGTTCTCATTTGCCGATGAACCAAAATGGTGCGTCAACAGTGATATAACGATTTAATCTTTTAATTTCTATTGAATATGCATTTAATATACCAAACTCAACTTCAAGTGAGAGATAAGCCAAGTGACCACATCAACCGACATTAAAAGCAAAAGCCACATCCAAAACCATAAAGAGCTAAGCGATGCTCAACTACTGCGTTACAGTCGTCATATCATGTTACCTAGCATGGATATTGATGGGCAAACCGCGCTGTGGAATGCCCGAGTATTAGTGATTGGGGTAGGGGGCTTAGGTTGTAGTGCTGCTCAATACTTAGTTGCTGCTGGGCTTGGTCAGGTAACCTTAGTCGATGATGATGTTGTCGAGCTTAATAATTTGCAACGCCAAGTACTTCATACAGAGGGGCGTGTAGGTGTAGCAAAAACTGAGTCAGCTAAATTAGCGTTATCTCAGATCAACTCTGACGTCAGCATTACTTCTATTACCCAACGTTTAGATGATGCAGCATTGCTCAACACAATCGCGCAACATGATATTGTCCTAGATTGCACTGATAACCTAAATAGTCGCCAAGGGGTCAATGCAGCCTGTTTCGCGACAAAAACACCTTTGGTATCAGGAGCGGCAATTCGCTTTGAAGGACAAGTATCGACCTATACAATGCAGCCTGACACAGCTTGTTATGCTTGTGTCGCAAGGTTATTTGCACAACCCAAACTCACCTGTTCCGAAGCTGGGGTGCTGTCTCCTATTGTGGGTATGGTTGGTTGTATTCAAGCCGCAGAAGCAATCAAAACTATCGCATCTATTGGGGAAGTCTTATCGGGAAAATTACTCATGATTGATGGCTTATCGATGACATTTAACACATTAAATATTCAACCCGATTTAGCCTGTCGTGTTTGTCGTCACTTAAAGTAAATTCGAACTTAACGAACACAGGGGTAGCTGTGCCCACATTGATACACCTGGTTTAAATCTGTCCTCGGACGATAAATTAGCATAAGCGAGATGTGCAATTTTCACCAATAATTGCTGCTCTGCCACGCTAAGCTCGACAATCACATGCTGCTCACACGTTTCGATATGTGTCACTGTAACTGGGATCTGATTAAGAATACTCGATTGCGTTTGCTGCTCGTAAGACAGCGTGATTGTATCACTGTTAATTAACCACCGATAAGACGTTGCGGATTCGTCAGTTTGATTTAGCGCGTCAGAATAAATATTAATATCAAAATCAATGTCAGCGCTCAGTTGCCACTTTATCAGGTTATATTGAGGATCATATTGTGGTTGTTGCAGACTTAGATAGCTGACTGGACAGTGCTTATTGTCCTGTTGTAGATGCAGATTTGGAGCGCCGAACTGCATTATTTTGCCTGCACTTAGTGCAATAATTTCATGACAAATAAACGCCAATTCAGATAACGCATGGCTGACCATAATAAACCGAACTGACGTTGTTTGTTGCAAATGTAAAACTAACGCTAACAGCCGTTGACGCATGTTGACATCAATTGCGCTAAACGGCTCATCTAGTAATATAAGGTGTTTGCCACATAATAACGAACGAGCAAACGCAACGCGTTGGCGCTCACCACCAGATAAGGTCACGATGGGTTGCTCAAGTAAATCTTCTATGGCGCACCACTTAATCACATCATTAAACGCAAACAAAGAGGGTTTCATTGCATGCCTGAGGACCAGTTGTAGATTCTGGATGACAGTTAGATGTGCAAATAAATAAGGGGTTTGTGCTTGATATACAGCTTGATTTACTTCAGGTGATTGGGCGCTATGTGTGTGTAGATCCCACATCAGCGCATCGGGATTAACATCAATCAGCCCAGCGATAATTTTTAATAAAGTCGTTTTACCTTGTCCTGAGCAGCCATAAACACCGATCACACCTTTATTTAATTCTAAGGTATGTTGCACCTTGTAATGGCCCTGTGGCAACTGTGTATCTATGTTCAAACACAGTGAGTCTAACATTGCTGCATCCGATAAAACGCGCGATTATAGGTATACATAATCACTAAAATCACAAACGAAAATCCTAATAAGATTGCAGCTAACCAATGTGCTTGAGCGTATTGCATGGTTTCAACGCTTTGATATAACGCGATAGATAACACCTGAGTATGGCCTGGAATGTTGCCACCAATCATTAAGATCAAGCCAAATTCACCTAAAGTATGAGCAAAACCTAAGGTAACCGCACTAATTAACGCTGGCTTGATGGCCGGAAGCAAAATAAACACAATTCGACGCCACCATACGATCCCTAGCGTAGCTGCAGTTTGGTTTATAGGCTGAATATGTTGTTGAAAGCTAAGTAAAATCGGTTGTACGACAAACGGAAATGAGTAGATGACCGAGCCCAATACAACCCCAGCAAAACTAAACGCTAAGGGTTGACCACTCAATGCTATCCAACTTTGACCTAACACTGTGTCGGGCGCGAATGCGA
The DNA here is from genome assembly GCA_029246415.1 of Glaciecola sp. Taxonomy (GTDB): domain Bacteria; phylum Pseudomonadota; class Gammaproteobacteria; order Enterobacterales; family Alteromonadaceae; genus Opacimonas. The sequence continues at coordinate 211,161 of JAQWNF010000023.1, read as the reverse complement.
TTAATAGATAAAAGCCAATGACCGTCGGCGGCAATACCAAGGGGAGAGCTATCGCGGCTTCGATGACAGGTTTGACGCGACCATTATATTGACTTAACCAGTAACAAAGCGGTAAGGCAATCAACAGAAGTACCACGACACTTAATGTCGCAAGTTGTAGGGTCAACCACAACGGTTGCCACAGAGTATAGAATAATAAGTCAATCACGGTAATCTCTGAGCCGAACCTGGGGTGTACCCTAGTGCTGAAAGTTGTTGTTGAATATTATCTGACATGAGCCATTGCATAAATTTTTGTGCGCTTATAAGTTGCTCAGTGCGTTTGAGAATGCCTGCCTGTTGCATGATAGGTTCATATAAATGAAGAGGGATCGATTGAAACTGCTGGTAGCGTTGAGCGCGATTTTCACTATTAGTATACTGTTGAGCAGCTAATATTAGTTGGGATTTTGCGAGTATACCGATGCTGGCATTGGCGGTATCAACAAACTGAAAGGCCTGATTGACGTTATTTCCTAAAACTAACTGAGCTGACATCTGTTCGTATATTCCTAATGCGATAAGCGTTTGTTGTGCTGCTAAACCATATGGAGCAAGAGATGGATCTGCTATGGCCACTTTATTACTTGCAGTACGACTCAGTTCGGTAAGTGTTGTGCTGAGTGGCTGTGTTTGCTGTAACGTATCTAAGGGCCATAAGACTAACTCCCCATAAGCATAAGTAATGGGGTGTTCGAGTAATTTGGCATGCATTAATGCTGTAATACTGCGCTCATCCGCCGCTAAAAACACATCAAAAGGCGCTCCGTGTGTTATTTGTGCATACAATGTGCCAGTTGATCCATGGATAAGTGTGACTTGATTATTTAAAGAAGGACTTTGTGCTAATAAGACACGTAAAGTCGGATAAAAATTACTCGCAACAGCCACTCGTAATTTCGCTGGCGACTCACTAATAGCTTGGCTTTGCTCGGCAGGAGTACATGCACACAACATAAGCAAGACAATAACGAATATTTGAGTATTGCGCATTACATCATTTCTCAACAACTTATAATATAGATAGATGTTCAGCCTACCTGAGTTAATTAACCGATGACAAGTATATTTTGTCGAGTGAATAAAATGGGGCAAATCAATAGCTCTTGCACCAAAATAAAGCAGACTATCTAACTATAGTTTCTAGTTTATCCGTCTTGTAATAAAAGCATACTATTATCCACTTGATTTGTATGGGTTTTTTATTTTATTGTGTTATTTTCTGTTGGTATCAAAATTGCAATAACTACATGCATAGTACCATCACGGTACGCTACTACGCTAGTTACTCACCAACGACGGTGGTCTCTAAGACGCATCATTTCAACGACGAAATGTGCTTATCTATCTAGCTTTTACAATTTCAACTTTCGTAAATTGATTAAGGTTTTATGATGAGACAACAAAAAATTATTGTCGTGGGCAATGGGATGGTAGGACATAAGTTTATTGATAACTTAATTCAGCATCCTGATTACGCGCAATACCACATTCTAACATTCTCCGAAGAGCCACGTTTAGCTTATGACCGTGTTAAATTATCTTCGTATTTTTCTGGTAGTACTGTCGATGATTTAATGCTGACTTCTGAAGATTATTATGATGAGCATGGTGTGCAGTTTATCGTTAACGATAAAGTCATTAATATCGACAAAGCTGCTAAACAAATTACTACAGCAAGTGGCCGTGTAGAAAGCTATGATAAATTGGTCTTGGCGACGGGCTCATTTCCATTTGTACCGCCTATTCCTGGCAAAGATAATCCACATTGTTTGGTGTACCGCACGATTGAAGATTTAGAAGCCATTACTGCATCAGCTCAAGAGAGTAAAGTCGGTGTCGTTGTCGGTGGTGGTTTGCTAGGTCTAGAATGCGCCAACGCACTACATGAATTAAAACTTGAAGCTCACGTGGTTGAGTTCGCTCCACGTTTGATGGCTGTTCAGTTGGATGAGGGCGGCGGTAATGTGTTATCACGCAAGATCCAAGACTTGGGCGTGAGTGTTCATTGTGAAAAAAACACCAAAGAAATCGTTGCCGGTGAGACGTTACGTTACCGCATGAACTTTGCCGATGGCTCGCATTTAGAAACCGATATGATTGTTTTCTCTGCCGGTATTCGTCCTCAAGATGAATTAGCACGTCAATTTGATTTAACGATTGGTGAGCGCGGTGGAATTGTAATCGATGATAACTGCTTAACCTCTGATCCTGATATTTATGCCGTGGGCGAGTGTGCGTTATGGCAAAACCGCATCTTTGGTTTAGTCGCTCCTGGTTATACCATGGCTAAAGCTGCTGTGTCACATTTAACTGGCGGTGACGTATTATTCCAAGGCGCCGATATGAGCACCAAGCTCAAATTATTAGGCGTAGATGTGGCGAGTATTGGTGATGCGCACGCGCAATCTCCAGGCGCGTTGACATACACTTATATGAATGATGTCGAAGGGATTTATAAGCGCATTGTCGTTAATCCTGAAAAAACTCAATTACTGGGTGCGGTATTAATTGGTGATACCGAAGCTTACGGTAATTTATTGACGATGACGCTGGAGAAAATGGCGTTACCAGAACAACCTGAAGTGTTAATTTTACCTGCTTTAGATGGTGCTGAAAGTGCTGCATTGGGTGTTAATGCGCTACCTGATAGCGCGCAAATATGTTCATGTCACGATGTCAGTAAAGGTGATTTGATTTGTGCTATTCAAGACGGTGCAACAGATTTAGGGTCGTTAAAATCTTGTTCTAAAGCGGGAACTGGCTGTGGCGGTTGTACCGCAATGGTTGGTCAAGTTCTCAATGCTGAATTAGAAAAAATGGGTGTCGAAGTAAACGACAATTTATGTTCGCATTTTGCTTATTCGCGCCAAGAGCTGTTCGATATTATCCGCAGCAAGCAAATTAAAACTTTTGATGCATTACTCGCTGAATACGGTGAAGGCAAAGGTTGTATGGTGTGTAAACCTGCAGTGGGTTCCATATTGGCGACTTACTGGAACGAATATGTATTGTCGGACGACCATATTCAACTTCAAGATACCAATGATATTTTCTTAGCCAATATGCAGCGTGATGGCACGTATTCTGTGGTACCAAGAATTGCAGCTGGTGAAATTACACCTAAACAACTAATTGCATTAGGTGAGATAGGTGAAAAATATGACCTTTACACTAAAATAACAGGTGGTCAGCGCATTGATTTCTTTGGTGCTCAGTTACATGAACTGCCGCCAATTTGGGATGAATTAATCGCCGCGGGATTTGAAACAGGTCACGCTTATGGTAAGTCATTACGTACGGTTAAATCTTGTGTGGGGAGTACTTGGTGTCGTTTTGGGATGCTCGATTCGGTTACAATGGCAGTTAACTTAGAGATGCGTTACAAAGGGTTACGCTCACCACATAAACTTAAAATGGGTGTGTCGGGCTGTACTCGCGAATGTGCTGAAGCTCAAGGCAAGGATATTGGGATTATTGCAACCGATAAAGGTTGGAACTTATATGTCTGTGGAAATGGTGGTATGAAGCCGCGCCATGCAGACTTGTTTGCGTCAGATTTAGATGATGCGACTTTGATTCAATACATAGACCGGATCTTAATGTTTTATTGCCGCACAGCTGATCGTTTACAACGTACTTCTGTGTGGATGGATAACATGGAAGGCGGGCTTGCTTATCTTAAATCGGTCATCATTGACGACAAGCTTGAGATCGGTGCTGAGTTAGAAAAAGACATGGCACGCGTTGTGGATACGTACGAATGTGAATGGAAGAAAACGTTAAACAGCCCAGAGCGATTAAAACGTTTTGCACACTTTATAAATTCACCTGCAACGGATGACCGTTTAGCGTATGAAGCTGATCGTGGCCAAAGCAAAGCGCGTATCGCGACCGTTGCTGAAGAAGACATGATAGCTACTGTTAGTGTTGATTGAGGAGAGAATAATGCAACAATATAACTGGACAACCGTTTGTCAATTAGACGATATCGCACCTAATACCGGTGTATGCGCGTTATTTGATGAGCAGCAAGTCGCTATTTTTCGCGTGGGTAGAACTGAACAAGTCTATGCGGTCGATAATTTCGACCCATTCGGCAAAGCCAATGTACTATCACGCGGGTTGATTGGTGATTGTGAGGGCGATATTGTGGTGGCATCACCATTATATAAACAACAATTTGTGCTTAAAAACGGCGCGTGTATCGAAGACGAGAGTGTTAAATTAAAAACCTTTCCTATTCGTGCATATCGCGGCGAGATCCAACTCGGTCTTGCTAGTTAAGTTCATCACTCCACGTTAGACCCTTCAATGGTTGGTTGTGTCGTTAACTCAGTTAGACGGTGCAGCCAACTGTTAATACACTTCTTTATTTTCCCTTTTTTATTTGACTGATTGAGTTGTACTCATCGCCAATAATCAAATCTTACACTAGACTAATACCATAGGCATTATATCACTGTAGGGATATGTCAGGAGTGGACGACAAAATCGATAAAGCCGTTTCGGTTATTCATTCAATAAAAAGATGGATGTCTTTTATTGTGCTTATTTTGATGATGATCATTGTGATGATTGCCATTGTTGAGTTAGGTATCATTCTTTATTTGGACATCTTTGATCCAACCGATGATGTGATTTTTCTTGAAATAGACGAGCTATTTAAAATATTCGGCTTCTTCTTCATCATTTTGATTGGCTTTGAGCTAGTCGAAACAGTAGAGATGTACTTCAAAGAAAATGTCATTCACGCTGAAGTAGTCTTATTGGTGGCGGTGATCGCGGTATCCCGCAAGGTGATTTTGCTGGATTTAGAAAAATACGACCCTGTGGCTACGATTGGCTTAGGTATGATTATTTTTGCTCTTGGTGGTTGTTATTACCTAATTAAGAAAAGTTTTAGGCTTAAAAAAGAGTAGGTAGGTTTGCTAAATCTAAGACGAGGGGAGTTTTCGTCAATTAGCTTGCAAACAAATTGACCAACAAAAAAAGCCGCTAACAACTTTATACCACCAAACGGAATATGCAATTGTTAACGGCCTAGGGAGACAGATTGAACGCTTTTGTTTATCTATATAATGTACTGTAAAACCAATTTATGCCTGTTTTTTTACCTCTGCTTTCACTTCCGTTTTACTGGTTTTACGAGGATTAACCGGCTCGACTTTACGTTGTTTTTCATACAAGAACTGTAAGACTTGATGGCGATACTTGTTATACATAGTATTGTCAGCCATTGCTATGCGATCGCGTGGGCGGGGCAGGTCAACATGCAAGATCTCACCAATCGTAGCCTCTGGACCATTAGTCATCATCACGATGCGGTCACTTAACAATACTGCTTCATCAACATCGTGTGTAATCATAATAACGGTATTGCCAAGCTCGGCGTGAATTTCCATGACAGAGTCTTGTAAATGTGCTCGTGTGAGTGCATCTAGGGCACCAAACGGCTCATCCATCAACAACACTTTTGGCTCCATAGACAAGGCACGAGCAATCCCAACACGCTGTTTCATCCCACCTGAAATTTCAGAGGGCAGTTTATCAATAGCATGTGTCATATGAACAAGTTCAAGATTATGCTCAACCCAATCTTTAATTTCTGCTTTAGTGCGTTTTTGTTTACTTTGTTTTACAGCGAGTTCAACATTTTTATATACCGATAACCAAGGTAGCAACGAATGGTTTTGAAACACAACTGCACGCTCAGGACCGGGTTCATTGACTTCTTGGTTGTCTAGTAACACGCCGCCGTGGGTAGCTTGATGTAAGCCCGCAACGATGTTTAATACCGTCGATTTACCGCAACCAGAGTGGCCGATTAACGAGATGAACTCACCTTTTTCAATTTTTAAATTCACATCTTGTAGGGCGGTGAATGGGCCGTTTGCTGTTGGAAAATCAATCCCAACTTGTGATAGTTCTAAATGCGATGTTTGCATTACCATCTCCTAAAATTATTATAAAGAATTAACGTAACGTGACTGATTTGTCCCAGCTAACACGTTGCTGAAGCATTAACATCAATCGGTCTAACGCAAATCCAATGATCCCGATAGTTAATACCGCTACCATGATCCGAGCTAATGATTGTGACGAGCCGTTTTGAAATTCATCCCAGACAAATTTACCTAGTCCTGGGTTTTGCGCGAGCATTTCTGCCGCGATTAACACCATCCAACCTATTCCTAAGCTCAACCGCAGTCCAGTGAAAATCATCGGAATAGACGAAGGTAAAATAATCGTTTTGATGTGCACCCATGTGTTTAAGCGCAATACTTTACTGACGTTTAGCAAATCAATATCGACACTTGATACACCGACAGCAGTGTTAATTAGAGTCGGCCATAAACAACACAAGGCCACCGTCACCGCTGATGTCACGAATGATTTTGCAAACATTGGATCATCAGACACATATACCGCGCTGACCACCATTGTCACTAACGGTAACCAAGCGAGCGGCGATATCGGTTTAAACAATTGAATCAATGGATTAATAGCTGCGTAAGCTGACTTGCTTAACCCACACATAATACCCAATGGTACTGCGATGACAGACGCTAATAAAAATCCGATACTCACGGTATATAAGCTAGTCCAGATTTGGTCAAAGAATGTCGGTACACCTGTAAAAGGACGAATTTTAGGTTCGTACGTTGGATCTTTGGCGACACGGTCGGCATTGCGCAACTCTTGGCGTTCATAAAACGCAGCTTCTTTTTCGGCTTGTGCTTGGTGCTCTTCGACTAAACCTACTGCTTGCTCTAAGACGGCCACGGGTCCTGGAAACTTCCCGAGGGAAGTCTCCAAGTTGTTAGCGACGCCAGACCATAGTGCTAAAAATACAACCATACCAATAAATGGGAGCAGTAGCGCATTGCTTATCTTAAGTAAGGTTTGTAAACCCTTTGGTTGTGCTGTTTTATCAGTCATAATTTTTACTATTGTTTGAGTAGCCATGGTAAACCCTTTAAATCATTACAGTTTTTGATCTTGTTTCAGACCAATTTTAAATTGTGATAAGTATTCGTTCGGCTTACTACCGTCATACGTTACCCCGTCAATAAATTCGTTCTGTGCTGGTTTAAAACCTGTTTCTGTCGCAAAGTCAGGGAAGTCAGATGCTTTAGCATAGCCATCAGCAATCAATGATTTCGCAGCTTGAGCATAGATGTCAGGGCGGTATACTTGTTTAGCAATATCCATGTACCATTCGTCAGGTTGAGTCTCTGAGATCTGACCCCAACGACGCATTTGCGTTAAATACCAAATCGCATCACTGTAGTAGGGGTAGGTTGCGTTGTGACGGAAAAACACATTGAAATCAGGGATTTCACGTTTATCACCTTTTTCAAACTCAAACGTACCTGTCATACTGTTTGCAATCACATCAGCATCTGCACCCACATAGTTACTCTTAGCTAATATTTTAACCGCTTCTGGACGGTTAGCGTTGTTGTTTTCATCTAACCAAATTGCCGCACGGATAAGTGCTTTTACGACTCGTATGTGGGTAATTGGGTATTTGTCCTGCCATTCATTCGATACACCGAATACTTTTTCTGGGTTATTTTTCCAAATTTGATAATCGGTAATGACCGGTACACCAATGCCTTTAAATACCGCTTGTTGGTTCCACGGCTCACCGACACAGTAACCGTAAATCGTACCCGCTTCCATTGTCGATGGCATTTGTGGTGGTGGTGTCACTGATAACATTGCTTGGGCGTCGATTTGACCACTGTTGTCGCCTTTATGTGGGGCATAATAGCCAGGGTGAATACCGCCAGCAGCTAACCAATAACGCAGTTCATAGTTGTGCGTCGATACTGGAAATACCATTCCCATATTAAATGGCTTGCCTTGTTTGCTTAGCTCTTCAATCACAGGAGCTAACGAATCAGCTTTAATAGGGTGAACAGGTTTACCGTCTTTATGTGGAATATTCGGCTTCATTTTTGCCCAAATATCATTAGATACGGTAATTCCGTTACCGTTTAAATCCATACTGAATGCAGTCATAATATTAGCTTTAGTACCGTAACCGATTGTCGCACCTAATGGCTGACCTGCTAGCATGTGCGCGCCGTCTAGTTGTCCATCAATGACGCGGTCAAGCAGTACTTTCCAGTTAGCTTGTGCTTCTAATGTTACGTACAAGCCCTCATCTTCGAAATACCCTTTTTCATAGGCAATCGCCAACGGGGCCATATCGGTTAATTTGATGAAACCAAACTTCAGTTCTTCTTTTTCAGGGTAGCCTAACTCTTTGGCGTGAACACTTGGCTGTACAGCGATAAAAGCACAAGATAACACCGTCGCAGTGGCTAAGATAAATTTGCGAAAGGGGCGTTTCGCGGATGTTGTTTTTGAGCTGCTATGTGTTTGCATGTTCGTTCCTCATTTAAAATAAAAATACGTAAAAATTGTCAAAAAAAAAGCCCACGAGTGACGACGGAAACAGTGTCGTTAACTCAGTGGGCTACTTTGCCTAATTGATCTCGCTGCAATGCAAAACCAATACTGTTAGTTTGTTATCTATAATAAAGCATTTATGATGCCATGATTAAAAATAACTTATTTATTAATGGGTTAGTGATTTGATGCAGCGTAATAGTGATAAATGATGCTAAAACTCGATTCAGTGTTGCACTACCACGGTGCTTGAAGTACTAAAAATGTGCGTAAAAATCACGATCACGATTACGCCATATATCTTGTGCTTGAGTAAGTGCCTTTGCAACCTCAGTGTCTTTGGCTTGCACTAAATATGTCGCAAGTGTGCCAACAATGGCTTGTTGAGCATAAGCATCATGGGTCGCTTCGGTCCATACATCGACAAGTGCGTGGGGGGTTAGTTCTCGAGGTTTAATTTGCCATTGCTTAAGTAGCGTTGGAAACATCACCGCTTGTGATTCACCATTACGGGCAATATGTTGAATAAACTCGCGCTCAGGGTTAACTTCTACTTCGCCACCTTCACCTCTAATGCAGCTAACATTGGGATCGTTAAGTAACTGTGCGACTTGAACGTGGCGTTCATCAAACTCTCGATGAAACACGCCATGATAACTAATCGGTGCTTGGCTAGGGTTGAGCATTCGTGCCAATGTGTTGGCACACGAACGTAAACCAAATAATGTGCGTAATGCGATTAACTGGTGCAATTGAGGATGACAATCGGCTAAGTTAACATAACAAAATCCCTGCTGGTCGAGCATGTTTTTCGCATGTTGGGCATTGTCGCTAATGGGCAAGGATAGAGCGGTAAACACATCATGTAAGTATAAGCGCTTGGATTCAGGCTCAGTCGTACCATGTAAAAATATTCGCTCTCCTTGAGCGGCTAAGCATTTTACGGCAAGTAAAAACCACGGCAGGTGACGACGTTTCCCCGAGTAGCACCCCATATCGAAAGTGGCATCGATTTGACTGTAGTCGTCGCTTAAATGTTTGCGACAAGCTGACACAAATCCTGCAAGTTCTTCAACTGACTCTTCTCTCACTCGCAACAACATTAAAAAAGCCCCAGCTTGTTCTGGACTAGCTCGACCAGTCAACAACTGGTCAAACGCATCGTGAGCTTCGATTTGGGTTAAATATCGACCAGCACGCTGACCTTTGCCGATGGCTTTTATGTATTGACTAAATGAGTTCATGGTTTATCGAGCTGTTCTGTTTTGTAATATGGTTATGCGCTTAACGTGTGCAGATACGCAGCGCTGTGATGTATTGTTGCCGGTGGTTGTAACAACGCCGTATCAATCACGGTTCTGTAGTTAACTACTTCGCCGATGATGATAAGCGCAGGCCCCGATAAAGTATAGCGATTGTTTGCATCATTCATCGCCGCCACAGTTGCAAGCGTATGTGTGTAGGTTTTTTGGTGGGCACTGGTACCTTGCTCAATAATCGCAAGTGGGGTATTGGATGCTTTACCGTGTTTGATTAACTGCGCGGCAATGTCGTGTAAACGCGTCGAACCCATGTAAAAGACGATGGTATCTTGCCCTTGGGCAAGTTCGGCCCATTGTGCCTGCATATCTGCATGTTTAAATTGCGCTGTTACAAAGCGCACACCATGAGCACAATCACGATGGGTCAATGGTATACCTGAATATGCCGCACAACCGGATGCTGCTGTGATCCCTGGGACGATGGCAAAAGGGATATTTAATGTAGTTAAATGTGTGATTTCTTCGGCTGCGCGGGCAAACACAGAAGGATCGCCGCCTTTTAAGCGAACCACTTGTTTGCCTTGTAATGCATGATCAGAAATACACTCGCATATTTGGGCTTGATTCATACTATGTGCGCCACATTTTTTGCCGACATATATGGCTTCACTCGAGACTGGGAACAGCGCACGAATATCTTCACTGACTAAATAATCATATAAAATAACATCGGCTTGTTGGATCAAACGATACGCTTTGAGTGTTAATAATTCGGCATCACCCGGGCCAGCGCCGACAAGATATACTGCACCGATAGAAGGTTGGGCTGGAAATGAAGTAATTTGCATGGTCAAGTTTCCTATTTATCTAATGCATGTATGGGGATCAGGTGTTGATTAAAACGACTGATCTTTTTTGAATGTTGGGTAGCGCTGTTATTGCTGCTGGCATGTTGATTAACTAAGCTTGCGAGTTCACTTTTACAAGAGCCACAATTAGTGCCACACTGTAAAGACTCTCCCAAGGCGCTAACAGAGTCACAGCCATCTTGAGTAATCGCGTTAACAATGTCGGTTTCGCCAACGTTAAAGCAACTACAAATCGTTTTACCTTTGCGAAATTGTTCTGGTACGGCACCAATTAACAGCGCGCTGATGTCACTAAACTCAATATTGTGTTCAGATGGTTGCATTAACTCTACTACCCATGCCGTGTTCACTGTCGGTTGTTTTGTGCCAAATAAGCCAACCATAGTGATTTGACCTGCGCAGACACCAATGACAGTGGTTAACTCATCATGATTTTCTTGACTACTGGTAAATGAATGCCATTGCATGTCATCTAATTGTGATTGGCTTGTAGCTTGTTGTGTCTGAGAGAGCGCTTGAGATTGGGTAAACGCTAATGGTTCAACCTTTTGCTCAAACCAAGCTAGTTGGTATTGCATCCCTGCTGGCGTAATACAGCTGTTCCACCAATCACATGCTTGTGTCTCGGGAAGCGTTAATGGGAATGCAGAAAATATCACTGCATGTTGAACGACTGTCACAGGGGTAAGCTCTACAACGGCATATTTACTTTCAGGTTGCCCAGAAATAGGATCAACAGCACTGCCATAGCATTCACTTACATTGGCATGAGATGCGTTGGTCTGGTTCCAATGAATAGGCATAAATACCTGACCAGGGGATTGGTCGTTAACAACTTGGGCATTGGCAATCACTTTTCCATATGCGCTAGTGAGTTTTATCAGCTGATTATCTGCTACGGAATAGTGTTTGGCATCTTGAGGGTTAAGCGCAATAAAGGAAGCTTGGGTATGTTGTGCAAGTGCCTTAGATTTTCCTGTTCGGGTCATAGTGTGCCATTGGTCACGCATACGTCCGGAATTTAATATTAACGGGTATTGCTCATTAGGTCGCAATGTCGGTAAGTTAACTTGTACTGGTACAAACTGCGCTTTTTTACTTGGCGTAAAAAACACGTTATCAGCAAACATTTGGCTACAGCCTTGCGGGTATTGGTTATTTACTGGCCATTGGATAGGTTGCAAGTTATCGTACTGCTGTCTGGTTAACGATGCGAGGCCACTAATATCAAAATCGCGAATGATCGTGTCGCTATGCTGGGTATCACTGGTATTGCGGTAACCAGATAGCGCTGCATGCTCATTAAATACATCCACAGAATGAGCAAAATCAAAGCCGCTTTGATAACCCATTGCTTTGGCGACATCACACAGTGCTTGCCAGTCATGTTTAGCTTCACCTGGAGCGGGTAAGATTCCTTTTTGGCGAGAAATACGACGTTCCGAGTTGGTGACAGTTCCGTCTTTTTCAGCCCATGTTGTAGCCGGTAAAACCACATTTGCATAGGCTAGGGTATCGTTTTTGGTCACACAATCGGATACCACTACAAACTCACATTGAGTCAATGCCGCGGCGATTTCAGCACGATTAGGTAAACTCACCATGGGATTGGTCGCCATGATCCATACAGCTTTGATTTTCGATTGTTTGATTTTGGCAAACAGATCTACGGCTTTCGCGCCTTGCTGTTGCGGTATATTCGGTGATTGCCAAAATGTTTGAACTAAATCTCTATGTGCAGGATCTTCGATATTCATGTGGCCAGCTAATGTGTTGGCTAATCCGCCTACTTCTCTACCACCCATTGCGTTGGGTTGACCGGTAATGGAAAACGGGCCTGCACCCAAATATCCTAGTGTCCCCGTTGCCAGATGACAGTTAATAATTGCGTTACACTTATCGGTACCTTGAGAAGACTGGTTTACCCCTTGAGAATAAAACGTCAATGGCTTATCCGTGGCAGCAAAAGCTTGATAAAACAACATAAGATCGGCTTCGCTCACACCTGTCACTAATGCGGTATGCGCTAAGGTATTAGTGTCGATAGACGTGACTAGCTCATGCCAATGCTCAGTGTATTGCTCGATATAACTATGATTGAGGTGGTCATTCTCATTTAAGTAGTGCAGCAGGCCGTTAAATAAGGCGACATCGCTACCTGGTTGAATCGCTAAATGCAAATCACCTAATTGTTCGGTTGCCGTTTTACGCGGATCAACCACAACGACCTTCAGGTTTGGGTTTGCTATCTTGGCTTGTTCCATACGCTGATATAAGATGGGATGTGTCCATGCTGCATTTGAACCAACTAATATCAACAACTCACAATGGTCGATATCTGCATAGCTGCATGGCACCGTGTCAGAGCCAAATGCGCGTTTATAACCGGCAACGGCTGACGCCATACACAGGCGGGAGTTAGTATCGATATTGGCAGAACCGATATACCCTTTCATGAGTTTGTTAGCGACATAATAATCTTCGGTTAAGATCTGACCTGACACATAAAATGCCACTGAGTCTGGACCATAAGTGTCGATAAAGTGTCGAAACTGGTCAGCAACAGTCTGGGTTGCTGTATCCCAACTGGCTTTTTTGCCATGGATCATAGGATGCAATACACGTCCCTCTAACCCCACAGTTTCATGCAAATTTGACCCTTTTACACATAACTTACCTAAGTTTGCTGGGTGTGAAGTATTACCAGATACAGCCGTCAGCTCACCATTAATCACGGTGGCATTAACGCCACAACCTACGCCACAATATGGGCAGGTAGTTTGGCTAACTTTGTACTCGTAAGTCTGTGTCATATTGGTTTCCACAAAAAAAAGGCGCAACTGATTAAACAGAAGCGCCTTTGCAATGAATAAAGTTTAAATTTTAATCCCTCAACATTGAGGGGCATCGAGTATAACTACTGATACAATATCCACGCCAACTTGATTGTTTGTTTGTGACTTTAATTATCTGATTGATTTAATTGATATTAATATCCACTTAGTGGGTAATCAAAATATCAGTAACGTGCACTTTTTTGTAAAAGTGCACTTGAACATTTCTTTTTGCGCACCAAAATAGTGCGATTTGGATTTTACATGGACGCGACTTGTTGTTGAATTTGACGCATTTGCTGGTATAAATCGGGTCGATAGATTTGTTCAATCCATTGTTTGAGTTGTAAGTCTGTTAAACTATTTGGTACTTGACCAGCACGCTGCATATCTACCAATAAAGCATGACCTTGTGCTAGGGTAGGGAAATTAGCTTGGCGTGTATAAAAACGAATATAAGCCGGTATTTCTCGAGGAGAACTTTCTAACGACGTCAAACAACTATCAAGTAATGCTGGAGCAATAATGTCTAATTTTTCATTTAAATATTCTGGCTGGGACAGTTTAATGGCGGTTTCAAATCGGTTAGGGAGGAAAGCTAACCACTCACATGCTTCTTGCAGTGCGGCAATCAAGGCCAAAAAAGTATTCGGATTTGCACGTTGCCATGCTTGTGTTACCGCTAATACTTTTTCTGGGGATTCACTCCAAATATCACATGATGTAATGACGGTACAACCAATACCATCTCGAACTGCTTTAGTATTCCACGGCGCACCAACACAAAAACCATCAATTGTATTATCGGCTAATGCTTGAGTCATTTGGGTGGGCGGGATAATGATAATATCGACCTCCTTATCCACATCAATCCCACCAGACTCCAACCAATCACGAAGTTGGTAATGATGGCATGAAAAAGGATAAACTACGGCAAAGGTCAGCGGTTTATAAGATGGTGACAACTTTCGCTTTTCAATAATTTCGGCTAACCACTGTCCAGCAAGAGGTAAATCCGGGATGACACCGCCATTTAAACATTTGATATCATCAAAAAGAGATTGTGACAGGGTTATCGCATTCCCGTTCATACTCAAATTAAAGGCTGTAAGTAATGGGCACGCTGGTCCGAGTAAACCCATTGATGATGCCATCGGCATCGGTGCCAGCATTTGCACTGCATCTAATTTTTCGGTATGGAGTTTATCGCGTAGGGTAGCCCATGAATTTTGCATATGCAGTTCAACATTTAATCCCCACTTGCTAAACAAGCCGAGCTGTTGCGCCATTATAATAGGTGCACTATCGGTTAAAGCCACAATACCTAAATCAAGGTGAGGTTTTTCTATTTGATTTAATAAAGAAATGGGGGTGAGACTAGATATACTGCTCATGTTATCGTCCTCCTGCTAATAATTTAGCCATTGATACTAGATTTTTAGCAACCACTTCCATTTTCTCTCCGTTTTCCATCGCCATCTTACGAATAGCTGTGTATGCCTCTTGTTCGGTAATACCTTGTTTTTCAATTAATAACGCTTTGGCTTGATCAATCCATTTACGCGAGGACAGTTTTTCTTTGGTATCTTTTAGTTCTTGTTTCAGTTCTTGAAACTCATTAAAACGAGCCACGGCGACATCCAAAATGAATTTAACGCGTTGTGGGTCGATTTGGCCGGAGATATAAGAGCTGACTCCTGCACTAATCGATTCTTGCAGTAAGGCGGGGTTATCCTGTGTTGAAAACATCACAACGGGTTTAGGGTTGTAGTTTGAAATAACACTCAGACTTTCAATAGTGTCACGGCTAGGTGACTCCATATCTAAAATAATAATATCGGCATTACTCGCTTCAACTTCTTTGAGTAACGATGATTTGGTGCTGGCTAAATGTTGAATATTATAAGCGGTACCGGTTAATGCGTTTTGTACGGCAGCGACGCGTGCCGAGTTATCATCAATGATTAATACGTTTAACACAGGTACAGATTGGGAGACTTGAGACATCCTGAACCATAAATTACAAATATATATACTACATATATCAAATATCATTCCAATTTAGCTGATGACTTCATATTAATTAAATTGAACAAAATCAGTAGGTTAGCTGTTTTGATGAAAGTTCCATTTTTGCTAGGTTTACTATCTTATTGATAATGCGCACTTTTATGGTGATTAACAGGGGGGAGGCACTGTTTTAGTGCGTATGGAGGAGGGAAGCTTGTCCGAACTAAGCGTATTAGCTCATGCAGAGTTGATGATTAACGAGTAATTTCAATAGATTAGTACCAATTTGCCGCACTTGCCTAAAGTGGTACAGAACTTGATGGATATAAAACTAATTATAGT
This sequence comes from Glaciecola sp., assembly GCA_029246415.1. Lineage (GTDB taxonomy): Bacteria > Pseudomonadota > Gammaproteobacteria > Enterobacterales > Alteromonadaceae > Opacimonas. The sequence continues at coordinate 195,381 of JAQWNF010000023.1, read as the reverse complement.
TAGCAGCTCTACAAGCGATATTGTTTTATGTTATTTGATACCCACGATCGACAATTTAATTATGTGCGTTTATCGGTCACAGATGTGTGTAATTTCAAGTGTAATTATTGTTTACCGGATGGCTATCAACATCAAGCACGTAAGCAATTTTTGACCTTACCTGAAATTACCAACTTAACCCATGCCTTGCGTGATGTTGGTGTGACGAAAATACGGATTACCGGCGGTGAGCCAAGTTTGCGCAAAGATTTACCACAAATTATTGAAGCGGTTAAACGTGTAGGGAAAATTCCAACGGTGGCGATGACAACTAACGGATATCGACTCAATGAGCAAGTTGCAGATTGGCATGCCGCTGGGTTGGACCAACTCAATATTAGTATTGATAGCCTGCATCCCGGTCAGTTTAATCTGATCACCGGTAGCACCAAGTTGCAATCTATTTTAGATGGGATTGATAAAGCGATTAGGTTAGGTTTTGCAGAAATAAAAGTGAATGTAGTGCTAATGAAGCAATTTAATTTGGCGGAGTTTTCTCATTTTTTAGCTTGGATTAAACATAAGCCAATCGTTCTTAGGTTTATTGAATTAATGCAAACGGGTGATAACGCAGCCTTTTTTAATGAGCAACATGTGCGTGCGTCATTACTTCAAGCACAAGTCGAAGATTCTGGTTGGGTACGTAAAATTCGCTCCAGTGATGCTGGACCTGCAGTCGAATATCAACATCCTGAATATGCTGGGCAAATTGGTTTTATTACTCCATACGGTGATGAGTTTTGTGCTTCGTGCAACCGCATGCGTATTTCTGCAACTGGGCAATTACATACCTGTTTATTTTCAGAAGAAGGCTTAGATGCTCGTTATTTAATGCAATCTTCAGAGCAACAACCAGTACTACAAAAGTGGTTAGTGACTCAAGCTTATAATAAAAAAGCAACACACGGCCTGCATGAACAGAACACTGGGGCAACGACTCATTTAGCAATGTTGGGTGGGTAGTGTGACTAAAAATGTTATGCATCATAATGTGATAGGCGTGGTGTTAGCCGGTGGTCAATCTAGACGGATGGGACAAAATAAAGCGCTACTAGCTAGAAACGCACCCGCTCCGCAACAAGTCATAGCACAAACCATCGAACAATCTATGTTGTACTTTACTTGTCAGCAGATAGTAAAAGCGGGCGTGACGCAACTGATTATCAATGGTTCGTCTGATGCATATAGCGATCATATCATCGCACATATCGCAGTTAATCTTGCAGTGCCGGTGGCACGTATCAGTGATGATGAGGCTGCCCAAGGGCCAGTAGGCGGCATTGCTTCAGTATTAACACATGCCACTGTTAAAACTGATTCTGTCTATATCTTTGTCCCCGTTGATTTACCTTTATTACAAGCCTTGGATTTAGCGCAGCTTATCCAAGGAGGCTGCGTCAATCAACGCGCTACACATTTTGAAAAACAGCCCTTACCGTTGTTTATTTATGACGTGACCAGTGGGCAAAAAGCACTTGAACAACAACGTGTTAAAAATGATCGGTCGGTATGGTGTTTAGCATCTTTACTACATGCTTTGACATTATTATCAGCTGAGCCGAGCAACTGGCTTAACGCCAATACCCCGCAAGAGTGGGCTAAAGCGCAAGCACTCATTAATCCTAATTAAAAATCGGTATCAACAATAAAACAAAGATTGGTTATAAATTTAGCAATAAGACACAACAAGTTGTCTTAAGTTTACCTTAAGATTATAGTAGTAATATAACAATATATTAACAATAATAAGAAGTTATTACGTGAAGTTAACTCGCCAAATCCAGCAATTTTTTCACCCCTTCCTCCTTTTTTACGTCGTAGGATTCACTATCCTCAGTACTGCTAGAGTAATATTTATTACTTGGCAATCGCATCGAATTGATGGTGCTGGAGATATTTTACAAATTTTATTCAATGGTCTGCGTATTGATTTGAGTTTGCTGAGTTACTTAGCCATTATTCCTGCTTTAATGTGGATAATCGTATTGCCATTTTCGTTTAGGCATCATTTACAGCGGATCTTATTGGTTTGGCTGTGGTTGTGTTTGCTATGCGTAATTTTCTTTGAAGTGGCGACTCCTACCTTCATATTAGAATACGATTTACGTCCCAATCGTCTCTTCATTGAATACCTGATGTACCCTAAAGAAGTCGCGACTATGCTATTCAATGGTCATCTGTTGAGTATTGTGTTGGCGTCATTAACATTGGCAATATTGAGTTATGTGGTGCTGCGTTTTCTTAAATCACAACTGCATACAGCAGTTCCCAAAATGGGTTTTTCTGAGGGAAATTGGTTCACTTGGGCGAGCTGTAGCTTAGTATTATTAGTGATCATTGTTGCGGGTGCTCGCGGTACTTTGGGGCATCGTCCATTAAATCCGTCATTGGTGTATTTTTCTCAAGATCCGTTAGTCAATACTCTTAATCTCAACTCCATGTACAGTGTAATGTTTGCCATTAAACAGCTAGGTAAAGAAGCTCAAGCGGCAAAAATGTATGGGAATATGACACCTCAAAAAATGCTCGATATAGTTAAATCACAGACGCAAATGCCAGACAGTGCGTTTACTGATCCAGCCATTCCGACACTAGCATTACGCCAAGCTACTTATCAAGGACGCCCTAAAAATCTAGTGATTATTTTACAAGAAAGTTTAGGGGCGCAGTTTGTTAAAACACTGGGTGGTCGCGAGTTAACGCCTAATATTGATAAGTTATATCAACAAGGCTGGGGCTTTCATCAATTATATGCAACGGGGACGCGTTCTGTACGCGGTATTGAAGCGGTGATTACTGGGTTTACACCTACACCAGCTCGCTCAGTCGTTAAGTTGGATAAGTCGCAACATGGTTTTTTTAGTATCGCGCAAATATTACAACAACATGATTACCATACACAGTTTGTCTATGGCGGAGAAAGTCATTTCGATAATATGAAAGGGTTTTTCTTAGGCAATGGCTTTAGTGATATTGTGGATATTGATGATTTTGCGAAAACTGATTTTATCGCTACCTGGGGCGCAAGTGATGGTGATTTGTTTGATCAGGCTCACCTTGAATTAATGGATTTGCAGCAACAAGATAAACCTTTTTTTAGTTTGGTGTTCACATCAAGTAATCATGACCCATTTGAAATACCACCTAACACGATTAGTCATATTCAGGATGAAGCGCCGCTTGATCGTGCGATCCGCTATGCTGATCATGCGTTAGGTGAGTTTATGCATCAAGCACAACAGAGCCCTTATTGGGAAGATACGGTGTTTTTAATTATTGCCGATCATGATACCCGTACTTATGGCTCTGAATTAGTCCCCATCAAATCATTTCATATTCCGAGTTTAATTATGGGAAAAGACATCACTCCGAGACAAGATACACGCTTGGTAAGCCAAATAGACATGCTACCCACATTATTGTCGTTAATCGGGATCAGTGACGATACTCCTGCATTGGGGCGGGATTTGTTGCGTGATGATATTCAAGAGCGTGCTATGATGCAATTTGCTAATAATTTTGCTTATATGACGCGTGACGAAGTTGTGGTGCTACAACCACAAAAGCCATCCAGTGCCTTTGTTTATGATTTTGAAGCTAAACGGTTACGAGCTAAACCTGGCACTGAAAAAATGGCTGACATTGCGTTGGCGCATGTTTTGTTCGGTAGTTATGCTTACAATAACCAGCTTTATCGTTTACCGTCTCAGCCAAGTGCTGACTCTAATGTTCCGTCTAGCGCACAGTCTAGTATAAAACAGTAACAGGATTTTCATGTCTAATTCATCACATGCCACAGTAAACAAACCCAATGGAGTAGGGGTGTCGCGTATCTTCAAAGCGACGCGATGTTCATATCAAGGATTTCGTGCTACTTGGAAACATGAAGCTGCTTTCAGACAAGAGTTAATGTTGGTTATACTCATGTTTCCATTTTCATTTTTGATCGCCCAAACAACAACACAATGGCTGTTACTGATCATGAGTTTGCTGTTTGTCATTTTTGCAGAACTGATTAATTCTGCCTTAGAGGCATTAGCGGATCGTATTACACTCGAACATGACGAATTAATCGGTCGCGCCAAAGATATCGGGTCTGCAGGGGTATTTATCGCATTAACTCAAGTCACGGTGATTTGGGGAACTGTGTTGTATTTAAAGTTTTTTTAGTATAAAAAGCGTAATCAATTTTTAATTTTCTCTAGGTGTTATATGAATGTCGCCCAAGCCATGCAATCTCGTTACGCAACCAAAGTGTTTGATGCGCAAAAAACGATCAACCAAGATGATATAGCACAACTGTTATCGGTGCTGCGCAATGCACCCTCAAGTGTTAACACCCAGCCTTGGCATTTTATTATCGCCAGTACCGCAGCAGGTAAAGCGCGCGTGAATGCCGGTGCAACCGGAGCTTATGCTTATAATGCGCCGAAAGTCACTTCAGCTTCGCATGTCATTGTGGTGTGTAGCAAAATCCACATGGATGATGCGTATTTAAGCCAATTACTCGAACAAGAAGCGGCAGACGGTCGTTTTGTTAAAGATCCGAGTTTTAAAGCGACGTATCATAAAGTGCGTAGTACGTTTGTTGATTTGCACCGTTACGAATTAAAAGACACGCAACATTGGATGGAAAAACAAGTATATCTAAATTTAGGTACGTTACTGACGAGTGCGGCGACAATGGGCATTGATGCCTTGCCGATGGAAGGATTTGATTTTCCTGCACTGGACGCCGAATTTGATTTACGTAGCCAAAACTTGGCGCCCATTGCGGTTGTCGCGTTAGGCTATCGCGCTGCGGATGATTTTAATGCAACTCTACCTAAGTCACGTTTTTCTGCTGAGCAAATCTTTACTCATGTATAATTTGTCAATCGACGATAGAGCCTGACATGTTGAGTAAACCTCGTGTTTATACGCTATTCCAACATCTGGTGCAGCATATAGGCACACTAATTGTCCTGATTGGTGCCTATGAACTTGGGGATGTCGCCAGTGCGATTATCCCTTTGCCAGCAACGATTAACGGTTTGTTTATATTACTGTTGGTGTTTGTTGTTTATGGCAAGGTCCCTCAGTTTTTAAATACGGTCATCCCTGTATATCTAGGCCATATGTCCATGTTTTTTGTACCGGCGATTATGGCTGTCTGGTTGTTTCAACAAGCGGTATACGATCATTGGCTTGCCTTGGTATTAGCCTTGGTATTAACCACCATTGCCAGTATGGTTCTGGTCATGTGGGTCAGTAACAAATTACTTAAAGCAACGGATAACACTTCACGATGAGTCTATCTTCAGTGAGTTCAGCATTCGGTTTAACATTGAGTGATATTTCTCACGCGGCGATGTGGATTGTGATTTTGGTGTTGTGTTATGGCTTTGCTATTCGGCTAGCCAAATGGACTAATCAGCATGTGTTGGCTCATCCGATTTTGATCACCACTACTCTCGTATTAACATTCACCCAATTGATAGAGCCTGATGTACAAAGGGTTATGACTCACCTTCATCCGATTAAATATTTGTTAGGTCCATTAACGGTCGGTTTAGCATTGCCGGTTTACAACCAGTTACCCATATTGCGTCAATTAGGTGTAAAAGTGTTATTGCCGATTGCTGTAGGCGGGTTATTTGCCCCTTTAAGCGCCTTTAGTGTACTGTATTTATTAGATGCTGAGCCAGCTTGGCAACTGACCATATTAACCAAATCAATCACGACGCCTTTTGCGATGGATACAGCAACTATGCTTGGTGGGATCGCAGGGTTAGCAGCGGTATTTAACATCATTACGGGTATGATTGGTGTAATGGCACTACCGAGCGTGAATCGTTGGCTACAAATCAATGATGACAAAGCAAACGGCTTGGTATTAGGGACTATCGCACACGGTATCGGTACGTCTAAAGCGGTATTATTAAGTGAGCAAGCGGGTGCCTTTGCGTCCTTAGCCTTATGCGTTAATGGTGTCGGAACCGCTATTGTGTTGAGCGTTCTGCTCGGTTAATCTGTTTTTTTACAAAATCTTTTGGTTCATAGCCTGTTGTTTCGGGAGCTGAATTGGTCTGAGAGTCGCCAACTTTAGCAGCGTCAATACTCGCATCAATATCTCTTTTACAACGCTCAATACTGTTGCCAATCTTGTCATTTTCACAATCAAATTTTTGTTTGGATATAGCGGATTGATAGAGTATTTCTCCAGCGTCATTCCACGCACATCCCGACACGATTAATACACACGAACTCAATAATATTCCACGAGCCAGCGTTGCTAGTTGAGGTAAAAAAACCATTACCATTCCTTAATTATTAATTGTATTGACATATGTAATCCTAAAGATGAACTTGGGTTAATGCAAATGAAAATTCTCTAGTAATTGTGTCATATTCACTCACTTTTGAGATATTAATTGTAATTACTCTTTATCTGATTAGAATACAATTAATCTTAAGTTCTATTCAAATAAGAGTTTTATGCCTATTAATATTGTTTTAGTCGATGACCATGAGTTAGTTTTAAATGGATTTATACAATTAATACAATCAGATGATGCGTTTGTGGTTCTTGCTTCATTTGGTAGTGCAGAAGAAGCCTTAGCAAGTGATGTCATTACTGAAGATTGTATTTTAGTGACAGATATTTCATTACCCAATAAAAATGGTTTGGAATTGGTCAAAGAAATTAAAACACGTTTACCTTTATTAAAAACTGTTGTCTTAAGCATGTATGAAAATGCGCATTATATTGTCACTGCACAGTCTTTACGTGTTAATGCGTATATTTCTAAACGAGATGCAGGTGATGTATTACTTAATTCATTACATAAAGTAGCAGCAGGTCTCACGGTACATAGTCCTGCAGTGCAAGAAAGTGCTAATCAGCAATCTGAAGAGTTTGAGTTGTATCAAGCGTTAACCGAGCGCGAAAAAGAAATCTTTGTATTATTAGCGATGGGACATGAAGTAAAGCATGTCGCGCATCAATTAGATATTGCAGTCAAAACTGCGCATGTACACCGTCGTAACATATTAAATAAATTTAATTGCACGACAGGTTTTCAGCTAACGCGTTTTGCTATTAAATATGGCCTGGTTGATCCTGCACAATTGTAAGTAGAATTTCTTAAAATATGGTCGTTGCTAGCAATAAACATAGCTCGTTCAATCTTCTCTACGCGGTTGCATTATTATTTTGTGGTGCCACGGCAGAGTTTGCTTTGTTTGGGCTATCTATCCAATATGAAGTGCATGCTGGACTAATCAGTTGGTATTTTCCCGTCGGTTTACGCGTGTTATTGTCTGTAATGCCTTGATATTGGTCCATGTATATCAAGGCAGTGGTAACGAATTAGTCCTATATCAACCGTATATTATTAGTTATTCATTAGTGGGCTTTTTGGTCGGCGGTGTGATGCTCGAACATGCCAAAACGATGCGTAGTATTTCTTTCGTTGGCGAGCAGTTACTAATTAAGCGTGATGAATTACTGCAATCGACTTAACATGTTAAACAGCTCTCACTTGACATGCTAAATGTCCAAGAACAAGAACGTAATTGGTTATCCAAAGAATTACAAACAGAAGTGCGACAAAACTTAGTCGAGCTCAATACAGCAATATATAAAATTGAAATTCAACCACAAATGTTTGCCTCAACCTTAGCTGAAATGAAAAAAAATACCCGTCGTATGTATGATAGTGTGTATACCTTAATGCATTACTGACGACCGGCTTAGCCTTGGTCACCGAGAAACAACAATCAATGACGATATTAACTCAGAGTATCAAAGTGTGATAAATCGTGTGATCAGTTTAGGTGGCAAGATGGGAATTAACGCTGATGATGGCTTAATACTCACGATTACACTACCCCCATAGACGTGAAGAATGGCTTGATATATACCCGCTATCAATTGTGTAACCATTTTCAATATCTTGAGCAACTAATATAGGCCCGTCTAAATCAAGTACATCGGCATAACCTGCTAGTACACGATTTGGTGCCATAGCTAAAGAGGAACCGACCATACAGCCAAGCATTATCTGCATCCGAGCGGCTTGAGCTAGCTGAATTAAACGCAACGCTTCAGTAAAACCGCCCGTTTTATCTAGCTTAATATTAATCGCCTGGTATTTGCCAACTAATTGTGCAAATGTACGACTAGTATGACAAGATTCGTCGGCACAGATAGGTATTTTACCTTGGTACAAAAGCATGTCCTCGTCGCTATCGGCTGGAAGAGGTTGCTCAATTAAGCAAACTCTTATTCCCGTTAATCCAATCACTATTTGATTTAGTAATTCGATTGACCAAGCTTCATTGGCGTCTAAAATAAATTCGCTATTGGGGCAAAGTTCAGCGATCTTTTTCATTTTAAGCACGACGTCAGTAGCATCAAACTTTATTTTTATTAGCGGTACATGTCGCATTTGCTTAGCTTGTGCAAGCATGTCATCTATTGAACCTAAACTGAGAGTCTGCGCAGTTAGGGCTGGTTTGTTTTCAGGTAACTCCAATAGAGTGTAAATGGATTGGTTAAATCGCTTACATAGCCAATCCCACATAGCACAATCAATAGCATTAGCCGCTGCGCCGCTTAGCTGTTTTGATTCAATAAAATCAGTTAGTTTAAACGCATCATTGATGTAAGCGATATCGGTAAATATAAGCGATAGTTCAATTTGCCACTGTGTCAAAAACGCATCTATACTGGCACTGACAGAATCTACACTCTCGTTATAACGCGCATACGGCACGCACTCACTACGTCCACTAAAACCACAAGCATCAATGCGTAAACGCACGACATCAGCGTGTGTTTTAGCGCCACGTGAAATGCGAAATTCACGCGCTAGAGGCAATGAGTGTAAAGAGACGGCAAATATCATATTATGCAATTTGGTTTATTAAACCATCCACTCCATGTCGAATAGGATCTTGGCAAGGTAAACCCGTTTCTTGAGAAATTTGTAAGCACGTTTCACGCGCAGTTTGCTCGTCTACAGCACTGGTATTGAGACTGATACCGATGACTTTACAATTTGGATTGGTGAGACGTGCATGAAGCAAGTTTAGTTCAACAGCTTGTTGCACTGTTGGCAGTCTATAACCAGGCATGCCACGCATAAATTCACGACGCAGCGTATGACATACGACCAATGCATCAGCTTGTGCACCATGGATCAAACCTAATGTTACCCCTGCAAACGCAGGATGAAATAATGAACCTTGACCTTCAATTACATCCCAATGCTCGGCTGTGTTATCCGGTGTTAAGGTTTCAATAGCGCCAGAAATAAAATCAGATACAACACAATCCACTGCAACGCCTTCACCTGCGACTAAAATGCCACATTGACCGGTCGCGCGAAACGTTGCATCCATTCCTCTTGCTTGCATGGCTTCATGTAATGCAAGCGTGGTGTACATCTTACCCACAGAGCAATCTGTTCCAACAGTTAACAACCGTTTACCTGTGCGTTTTTGTCCGTTAGCCGTTTTAAAACGAGTAGTGGGGTGACGGATATCAATCAAATTGACCTGATACTGCCGTGCTAATGCAACTAATTCGGGTATGTCGGTTAATTTATCATGCAAGCCATTAATCACGTGCATACCATTTTCAATGGCCTGGCTAATGTGCGGCAAATATTTGGTATCAATATGGCCACCGGCATTATTAAAACCTAAAACAAATGATTTAGCACCTTGCTCAGCTGCATCTTTGATTGATAAAAGAGGTAAACCTGTCGTAACAGAACATTCAGGCAGAGCTATTTCACCAACACATTGGGTTGCTCGCCATGTTGCGATGCTGTTGGCCATTTTTAATCCTAAGCTGTCAGATGCATCACCTAAGAAGAGCGCATAAGGAGGGGTTAATTTCATAATAAAAAATTCTCATTTTGTGTGCGTTTTTGTAGTCTCAGAATAATTATACACATCATTTTGAAATTTATAGAAAAATATACTGCACTTGTTGAAATATTAAGTAGATAATACTTTTCTGATTAAATCTATTTGAATATAAAAATTGATATATATATATATCTACTGCGTTATTTAATCTGAATTGTTTAAGCCAAGTAACCGGCGTAATTGAGCAATTGGAACAATATGACCACTTAAATTGACCATTTCGTTAGGAGTTTCACTTGAATAATCATAAAACAGACTGTTTAACGCTGCTGATAATGGTTGAAAGCTACTACTTGCTAGTGCAATAGCACTTTGTGAAGAGTCCACTAAATCAAAATTACCTGCTTTGAATGTCGCTAATAGCGCTTTAATGATCCGGGTGTTAGGTTTATTTTCGTGGCTTAATGCTGTTAACCATTCAATAGTCGTTTCCTGAAAAGGAGCATTAGCTTGGACTGCAAACATAGCTGCACTTTGTTGAGCATATTTTTTCCAATCACCATTAATAATTGAAAAGTTAATCTCATCAGTAAACAAGCGGTAGGCCTGAGTAGGAATAAATTTTCCTTCAGGAAAAGCTAAAAATTGTCGATCTAATATGTAAGTATGTACTGGGATATTTAATCGATTAAAATACTCGTTAATTTGAGGGGGTTCGCTGCTTACCAGTATCTGTATATCAAGTTTACAATTCAACGAGTTGCTAAAGGTATCTTCTTCGCTAATAGGTTCACTCGTATCAATATGAAATGAGATAAGCCCAGGGCATTGCTGGACAATAGTCATAGGATCGATACCATTGCCTAGCTCCTTCTCATCAGGGGTATAAGTAATAATATGAAGATGCTTATCACTTGCTGCTAGGCCTTTATATAAAGTGATTCTGGCAATGTGATGTAATTGTGACACCCATTTAGGCGCACTTGTTAGTTCTAAGGTAGTTACTGAGGGATGCTTATTACGTAACTGCTGCAAACTAGCCAAAATAGCATCAATGACGTCGTCGTTACTTTCATTCGTTAACGCATGAATTAATGCAGGAGACGCCTTACTATGAAAAGATAAATCTCTAGCTGCCCAACGCCTTTCCGATGCGATTAAACTCGTTAATTGAATTTTTAATTGGGTGAAGTCACGTTTAATTAACCGCCGATCCTTAAGCCATTTCGCTGTTCTTTGATTTGTTGATTTATTAGCCATGATACATCCTTGTTCATGTGGCCAGATAAATATTGATTTTATCTTTGAGCAGTTTTTTACATATAACTATATATCGGTGAAAAACACTTTGGATTAAGTAGATAGCACATTTATTTTTTTTATTCCCTTGCCATATAAGCAATCGTATATATAAGTACTATACTAAAAAACCCTAATAATCATGTGATCAATAGGGGTTTGTTAAAGTAAATGTTATTGCATGTATTACTTGTATATTAGTTCTTTTGTTTTATTTGCTCTACTCTCTAATGAGAACAGTATTTGAATCAACATTTTTGGCTTTAAATAATTTGCTTTTTATCCAAGTGAAAGGACGCGCTAAGTCTAATAATATAATATATAAGCAAGGCACTAATACGAGTGTAACTAACGTTGCATATAAAACAGCAAAGCCCAGAGCAACAGCCATAGGGATAACAAATGATGCTTGAAGACTGGTTTCAAACATAATCGGTAGCACCCCTGCAAATGTCGTAATTGAGGTTAAGGTAATGGCCCTAAAACGCGCACAGCCAGCTTCTAATACCGCAGTTTTGACTTCATAACCTTGTTTGCGTCTTTGGTTGATATAGTCTGTCATCACTAATGAGTCATTGATTACCACACCCGCAGCAGCGATTAAGCCGAACGTCGACATCATTGATAAGTCGATGCCGAGTAAGAAGTGTCCCCAAATCGCACCGGTTAAACTAAATGGGATCACAGACATAATAATCAGTGGTTGGCCGTAGCTTTTTAAAGGGACAGCTAACAAGATAAAGACCATGATCATACCAGCCCAGAAAAACATGATTTGTTCATCTTGTTGGGCTTGTTGTTCTTCAATGCTACCGCCTAATTGAGTTTTAACCGCAGGGAAGGCCTCTTTCATCTTAGGTAATAGGTTTTCTTTAATTTGTTCAACCACCTCATTGGGCTCAACGACTTCTTCGTCTATTGCGCCCCATACGTAGACCGTGCGATAACCTTCTTCACGACGAATATAGGAAATACCTGGTTCTTCGGTCAAATCAACCACATCACCTAACATGACTTCTTGGCCTGATGGGGTTTTGATCATGGTGTATTTTAGTTCGGCGAAGCGTTCTCGTGTCAGTTGCGGGTATCGCACCATAACCTTGACTTCTTCACCATTTCGAATAACACGTTGCGCTTCACCGCCATAAAAACTCAACCCAACTTGACGGGCAATATTAGATAAATCCAAACCTAAGTCATCAGCTACCGGTAACAGCGACATGCGAATTTCTTTGCTTGCAGGATCGATGGTTGAACTAATATCAAATAAACCATTTTCTTGTTGCAGTAATGAGATCAGATAACGGCCAGCGTCATTGAGCGTGCTGATATCACTGCCATAAATCAGATAACCAAACTCGCCACCATCATTACCACCATTGACATCATCTTGAATCGAAAATGATTTCATCCCTGCGATTTCAGGAATACGTTCACGCCAGCGGCGAGCCAATTCAAATGTATCGTAGTGACGCAGTTCTTCATCGACTAATGGCACCACGATACGAGCTTCTGTGCGACCACGGTTAAAAGCTAAAATGTCACGTATCATACCCGTGCCGTATTCATCTATCGTTTCTTTATCGACATCTAAAATGATTTTTTCGATAGTTTTGAGTGCATCAATCGTAGTTTGGTCCGATACTGTTTCACTCATTTCTATGCTGACAGATGGAAAATCATGTGGGACTTTAGGATTTGGCACCATACGTACATAGTTAGCTTGAATTAATCCAAAACTAATTAACAGCATTGCAATAAAGAACGCAAATACAGCCCAACGATACTCAACACAACGCTCGACAAAGCGACGGTATTTACCATTAACAAAACCAAAGAAGGCTTTGTTAAAGCGATCTCTAAAGCCATTTTCTTTGATTGGCGTGAAGTTAATCTGTGCAATATGAGCAGGTAAAATGAGTTTTGATTCGATTAATGAAAAGACCAAACATAAAATCACAACCATAGAAATATTATAGAAAAACGCGCCTTCAAATCCACTTGACTGGGTAAAGGGAGCGAACACAGCGATGGTGGTTAATACACCAAATGTGGCTGGGGTGGCGACCCGTTTTGCACCACGGACAACATTGTTTACGCCGCCTCCGTATTGTTCCACTTCGCTGTAAGCGGATTCACCAATGACGATGGCATCATCAACGACTATCCCCAACACCATGATAAACGCAAATAACGACAAGATATTGATGGTCACGCCAAACACTGGCATCATCATCATCGCGCCTAAAAAACACACCGGCAGGCCAACCATGACCCAAAACGCCAGTTTAAAGCGCAAGAACAAGGTCAACATCAATGCAACCAAGATCGCACCTTGTACTAAGTTACCTAACATCATGTCTAAACGTGCATTTAAATAGTAGGTCATATCCACTAGGATCTTTATTTCTAGTCCTTGGGGAAGGGTTTTATTTTTTTGTTCAATATAGGCTTTGACCGATTCTGCAACAGGGATTGTGTCTTGTGATTTTGTCGCTTTTACATCGATAAATATTGCATTTTGCCCAGAGTATTTAAAGTAACGTTCGCCTTCAGTGAAACCGTCTTTGATGAGCGCAACATCTTGTAGTAATACACGACCACCATTGGCACCAATTTTCACCGGGATATTACGAAACTCTTCTCCGTTGTAGTATTGATTTTCAACACGTACAGCAATGATCCCGGCATCCGTACGAAGTTGTCCAGCAGAAAAGTTAGCTGAGTAACGACGTATTGCTGCAGTAATATCGTTGATGGTTAAATCATATTGTTTGAGTGTTTCAGGTTGTACTTCAATAGCAATTTCATCATTTGGCGCCGAAGCATTGGCTAACGACACATTGTTTAATTGTAGTAACTCATTTTCAATTTGATTGGCGATAGGTTTAAGCTGTTCTAGTGGAACATCACCGACCAAGGACATCTCAATTACATCTTGTTGAAACTCTGCTTGGGTAACTTGAATGGGCTCCATATCAGCAGGGAAGGTACCAATACTATCCACACGTTGTTTCACTTTATCCAGCACAGAAGCTAAGTCTTCACCTTGATGAATACGTAAGCTAATGCGTCCACCATTACGAAAGGAACGCGACACACTTTCTTTTATTTCGGTAATATCTTTAAGGGATTCTTCGATTTTGATTAAGATACTTTCTTCAATTTCGCGTGGCGCTGCGCCAGGGTAGGATGCTTTTACATTAATAAAGTTAATTTCTACATTGGGAAACATCTGACGCTGGATTGAGTTATAGCTGATCAGGCCCATGATGATGATAAAGCCCATCATCAAATTAGCGGCAACCGAGTTATTGGCAAAATATGCGATTAACCCGGTTTCTTTTTTGTTTAAATCGACGACTTCTTCGGTTATATGTTCACTCATGAGATAACGTCCTTTTTATTGAGAATCAGACTGAGCTGCGTCAGTGTCTGATGGTGCCAATGAGTTGCTATCCGCGACAAGAGGTGTTTCTTCACCTATAATTTTAACTTCCATCCCATTTTGTGGATATTCAGGTAATGTCATCACTAAGCGGTCTAGTTCGTTGATACCTTCATCGATATAAAAGAACGCGCCTTCTTCACGAATGACATTGACAGGTTTAGCGAACATTTTATTGTTGTCATCTAATACCCAAATAGAGCGTTTGTTGACCAAAGATTGTGCAACTTTAAAGACATTAGTAATGGTTTTACCGTTGAAATTAACTTCGACATACGTGCCAAACTTGATGCGTGGAGCGTTGGTTTGCAAGCTGTATGGATCTTCGATTTGTACCACTAGGTGCGTCATACGTGTAGCTTGATCGACACGGCCTAAATCACGTGCAATGATCCCTTGGCGTACCGTTTTGTCAGCGCCTCTTGAAACAATGGTTGCAGAGGTGTTGGCAATTGTATTAGGCAAAAATGGCGCATCAAATCCCGCTATCGGGAATACTACTTCAGCACGCTCAATGTTGTTTAAACGCGCAACTTGCACGCCTTTATTTACAAATTGGCCGACACCGACATCACGCGATACAATTAACGCATCATAAGGGGCAGTAATAATTGTGTTGTTAAGATCTTTGTTGGCTATTTTAAGACGTGATTGCGCCGATTTTAAGGACGCTTGGGCGCTTAATAATTGTGGTTTACGTAGATATAGGTCGGTTACTTTAGATGAGGGGAGTTTTTTGGCTTCACGCTTGGCTACATCGGCACGGGCTTGTTCTTCGATCAAGGTCGCTTGAGCACGTGATACTTCTGATTCAGCTTGTAATACCGCCGCTTCATATTGATCCGCTTCAATAGTAAACAATACATCGCCACGCTTCACTAAACCGCCTTCGACAAAGTTTGCATGCCATGAAATCACTTCACCAGAAACTTGTGCAGACATTGCAGTGGTTTCGAAAGGGCGTACTTCACCGTTAGATTTGATGACTACATCATAATCAATGGCTTCGGCATTGAGCACACTAACCGATGGACGGGTGTCGACTTTTTCTTTTTCTTCTTTTTCATCTGCCGTTGCTTTTATTCCTATCATTCCGCCAATACCTACCGCAAGAATGATGAGAGCTAAGCCGGTTTTTTTTAGTGTGCTGTTCATGTGTGTTGCCTTAATATCCATTTTTATGTGTAAATAATAACTGACCTAAATGTACAGATCTGTTGTCAAATGTAACTAGTTGTAATTATGGGTGAGTGTTCGTTACTTTAGTAACTTAAATAGTGGTTTGCAGCGCCTATTACAATGGTTCTTAATAGAACTTCGTATACTACATAACAAAACATAGCAAGACTTGTTCCAGAATTAAAATCAATAAATATCAGTGGGTTAGCAGGCGATTATGCAGGAGTATTGTTTGTTTGACGCAATTAGTGTGAGATAGCCTAAATTGTGGTGTAATTGACTTGAGTATTGCTTATGCAATACAGCAAATAATTTGGAGTAATGTGACTTGATTGTTTGTAATTAATTACTGCAATGACTAATATATATTCAGCGTTAATCAATCTGATTATATTTGATTAACTCTGATTTAAATATAAATTATATTGAGGGTATTTCCTTGGAAACAAAAGTTATTACGGCACATGTTCCATTACTTTTGGCTGATAAAGTTGATGATTTATCACACCGTTTAGAAAGATCTAAAGCTTGGATAGTCAAACAAGCACTTGGCGCCTGGGTGGCACAAGAAGAAGAGCGTCATCGTTTGACGTTAGAGGCGTTGCAAGATATTGATGATGGTAATGTAACAGACCACCAAACTGTGCAAGCTTGGGCGCAAAGTTTAAGTACTGATAAACCACTATCGAAACCTTAGTAATGGAAATTAAATGGACCCGCAGTGCAATATTGGATTTAAATCGGTTGTATGAGTTTTTGGCTTCAGTTAATCGTGTTGCAGCGGCTAGAGTTGTTCAATCGTTGACTCAAGCACCAGATAAAATAATTCATCAACCTAGAATTGGTGAAAGACTGGAGCAGTTTGAACACCGAGAGGTGCGAAAATTATTAATTGGTGATTATGAGTTGCGCTACGAGCTTAGAAACGATTGTTTTTATGTATTGAGAATTTGGCATACAAAAGAGGAGAGGTAAGTTCACTATCGCAAAAAAAAAGTAACCAACCACTACAGTTGATTACTTTCTTTAATATTTATCTATGATGCTTTGTTAGTTAGGTGCGCTGCTTAGTAAGGCGCGCTTCCTGGTGTACGTGGTAATGGGATCACGTCACGCACATTTTGTACGCCTGTCACATAAGCAACCAATCGCTCAAACCCTAATCCAAAACCAGCATGTGGCACAGTACCGTAACGACGTAAGTCGCGATACCAGCTGTAATCTGCTTGGTCTAAGCCCATTTCAGCTAAACGTGCATCAAACACATCTAAACGTTCTTCACGTTGTGAGCCACCAATGATTTCACCGATACCAGGCGCTAGGATATCCATCGCCGCTACTGTTTTGCCATCATCGTTGATGCGCATGTAAAAGGCTTTGATGTCTTTAGGGTAGTTTTGCATGATAATCGGCGCACCGACGTGCTCTTCTGCCAAATAACGTTCGTGCTCTGAAGATAAATCAACACCCCATGATACCGGGAACTCGAATTTCTTACCGCAGTTTTGTAAAATCTCAATCGCATCGGTGTAATCCATACGGACAAACTCAGAATTTACGACTTGCTCAAGACGCGAAATCGCTTCTTTGTTGACGCGCTGGGCAAAAAACGCCATATCATCAGGATTTTCTTCTAATACTGCTTTGAACACGTATTTTAATAAATCTTCAGCTAGTTGAGCAACTGTTGCTAGATCGGCAAAAGCCACTTCTGGCTCAATCATCCAAAACTCAGCTAAATGACGCGTGGTGTTTGAGTTTTCAGCACGGAACGTAGGACCAAAGGTATATACCTTGGACATCGCTGTAGCGTAAGTTTCAACATTTAACTGACCAGATACGGTTAAAAAGGTTTCTTTACCGAAAAAGTCTTCAGAGTAGTCTACTTGACCTTCATCATTCATCGGTAAGTTCATCATATCTAAGGTCGATACGCGGAACATTTCGCCTGCACCTTCAGTATCGGAGCCGGTAATGATAGGGGTAGAAATCCAAAAATAGCCTTGTTCATGGAAAAAGCGATGTACCGCTTGTGACAAAGTATTACGCACTCGAGTCACCGCGCCCATGATATTAGTACGCGGACGTAAGTGAGCATGTTCACGTAAATACTCAATGCTGTGACGTTTCGCAGCCATTGGATAAGTATCAGGGTTTTCAACCATGCCAATGATTTCTACTCTGGCCGCTTCAATTTCAACTGATTGACCTTGACCTTGTGAGGCTTTAACCACACCCGTAACAGACAATGAACAACCTGTAGTCAATGTGGTAATTTGTTCGTAATTTTCTAATGTATTGAGTGCAATGACTTGAACGGGATCAAAACAGCTACAATCGTGTAGCGCAATAAAAGATAAACCGGCTTTTGAATCACGACGAGTACGAACCCATCCTTTGATAGTAACGGTTTGCGCGATCTCGTAAGATCCTTTTAGCACGTCGACAACTGAGGCATACGCCATAGTGAACTCCATTAAATTATTGATAAGCGGATAAAAAAGCGAATTATACCCAAATTTGTGACTTTCTCCACACTAAATACAGGCTAATCACTCATCAAGCGCAGAATAAATAGCTGCGCAAAGTTGTTTGATATGCACCTCGCTGCTAATAAACGGCGGCATGATGTAAACTAATTTTCCAAAAGGACGGATCCATACGCCGCTTTCGACAAACTTAGCTTGGATTGCTGCAACGTCTACCGGGACTTTGGTTTCAACCACACCAATCGCACCTAAGATGCGTATATCCGCTACGGCAGTGAGATCTTTACAAGGAGTGAGGTATTGTTTGATCCATTTTTCAATCGACTCGACTTGCTGTTGCCATTCACCAGTGGCGATAATATCTAGACTCGCAGAAGCGACCGCACAGGCGAGAGGGTTTGCCATATAAGTTGGTCCATGCATAAACACACCCGGTGCACTTTGACATATGCCCATAGCGACATCTTCGGTGCAAATTGTTGCAGCCATGGTCATATAACCACCAGTTAAGGCTTTTCCTAGACAAATAATATCAGGAGAAATACCCGCATGCTCGCAGGCAAATAATTTTCCGGTACGGCCAAAGCCCGTGGCAATCTCATCGACGATCAACAAAATATTATATTCATCACACAATTGTCGAGCGCGTTTTAGGTACATAGGATGATACATACGCATTCCGCCGGCACCTTGCACTATAGGCTCTAAGATCAATGCCGCCAGTTCGTTATGATGCGCGGCAATTAGCTCAGCGAGTGGTGCGATATCATCTTCATTCCACGTTTGTTCAAAACGGGTTTGCGGGGCAGGGGCAAAAATCTGTTCAGCTAACACATTTTTGAATAACGAGTGCATGCCGTTAATCGGATCACAGACTGACATCGCTGCAAAGGTATCACCGTGATAGCCGTTGCGCGGGGTAATGATCTTGTGTTTATTTGGCTGACCTTGGCAAGCAAAATACTGTAATGCCATTTTGATCGCCACTTCTACCGATACTGAGCCTGAATCAGCTAGGAAAACGCGATTTAAACCATCCGGTACCATGGATAATAATTGTTTGGTTAATCTAATCGCAGGTTCGTGGGTGATCCCACCAAACATAAAATGTGAAAAGGCATCAATCTGTGTTTTTGCCGCTTGATTTAGATGTGGGTGATTATAACCATGAATAGCAGCCCACCACGACGACATGCCATCAATTAAGATTTTAGAGTCGGCTAGGGTAAGTTCGACACCGTTTGCCCCTATCACTTCATAACAAGGTAATGGTTGTGTTGCTGAGGTGTAAGGATGCCATAGGTGGCGCTTATCATATTCAATATTGTTCAATTTATAATCACTTGTAAACTTGCTAGATGGCTTTTGGTTGACAAAGCCTGAATACCGCATAGACTACCGCTCTATACCCGTTAAGTAAAGAGCAAGGCACGCATGCAAACCGACACTATTACCCCAACATCAGCGCAATCTCCAATTTCATCTCAAGCTGATCAAATCTCATCCAACCCAATTAGTTTACCTAAACCGCTGACCGCGGCGATGCAACAAGATGTGCGTCATAATTGGACATTAGATGAAGTGAATGAATTATATAACATGCCGTTTAACGACTTAATGTTTAAAGCCCAAACGGTGCACCGTACGCATTTTGATCCGAATTATGTGCAAGTAAGCACCTTATTATCCATTAAAACCGGTGCTTGCCCTGAAGACTGTGCTTACTGTCCACAGTCAGCACGTTATGATACGGGGCTGGAAAAAGAACGCTTACTTGAAATTTCCAAAGTCATCGAACGCGCCAAAGAAGCTCGCGCAACGGGCTCAACCCGTTTTTGTATGGGTGCTGCGTGGCGTAATCCGCGTGAACGTGACATGCCGTATGTCGTTGATATGGTCAAACAAGTTAAGGCATTAGGCTTAGAAACTTGCATGACTTTGGGTATGTTAAGCCGCGATCAAGCGATTGCCTTGAAGCAAGCTGGACTAGATTATTACAACCACAACTTAGATACCTCTCCTGAATATTATGGGGACATCATTACTACTCGTACTTACCAAGACCGCTTAGACACGTTACAAAACGTACGTGACTCTGGTATGCATGTCTGTTCAGGCGGGATTGTTGGAATGGGCGAAACCGGTGATGACCGTTCAGGATTACTTATCGCGTTAGCTAATCTAGAACGTCATCCAGAAAGTGTACCTATTAACATGTTGGTTAAAGTAAAAGGCACGCCACTAGATAAAGTAGACGATTTAGATTATTTTGAATTTATCCGTACTATCGCCATTGCACGGATCATGATGCCACAATCTTTTGTGCGCTTATCAGCAGGGCGTGAAGCGATGAACGAACAGATGCAAGCTATGTGTTTTATGGCTGGCGCCAACTCTATCTTTTATGGCTGTAAGTTGTTAACGACCTCAAACCCTGAAACTCACGAAGATGTAATGTTGTTCAAGAAACTTGGCATTAATTCACATCAAACTAAAGCGTATTCAGATGAAGCACACGAAGCAGCATTGCATGATGAAATCCAAATGCAACAAGAGCAACAAGCTGATCCGAGTGATTTGTTTTATGATGCATCAGCAACTTAGTTTGTAGAGAGTAGATGATGGCATTTTCCCATTTACAAAAAGACCTAACGGCACTGGCCCATGATTGTTTACTCCGCAAACTCGTCGTAGTGGAAGACGATTATGATAGTGTCATTAAGGTTGATGGGAAGCATTATTTAAACTTTTCTAGTAATGATTACTTAGGGCATCGCCAGAATCAGGATATTTTACAATCTTATGTTGAAGGCTTATCACGCTATGGTGCTGGCTCAGGTGCTTCACCACTAGTAACCGGGCACACGAAAGCGCATCAGGCACTTGAAGAGCATTTGGCTGGCGCATTAAATCGCGAGGCGGTGCTGTTATTTTCCTCGGGCTTTGCGGCCAATCAGGCAATTTGCCAAGCCTTGCTATCCTCAGGTGATACCGTCATTACAGATAAATTAATGCACGCCTCTTTTATCGATGCTGCTATGCATAGCCCCGCACAATTTTTACGTTTTAAGCATAATGATATGCAACATGCTCAAACGCAGTTTAGTAAAGCGGCTGCCAACACCCTTTGTGTGTCTGAAGGGGTATTTAGTATGGACGGTGATAGTGCCGATGTCGTTGCTCTGCAAGGATTATGTAAACAACATGATGCATGGTTAATGCTCGATGATGCGCATGCGTTTGGTGTCATCGGAGAGAATGGGTTGGGCAGTGTTGAGGCATTCAATTTAACACAAGCGCAATGTCCGATAGTCATGGGCACTTTTGGTAAAGCAGTTGGTACGGGTGGGGCATTTGTAGCAGGTTCACACGTACTGATTGATTATTTGATTAATAAAGCTAAACATTATATTTATTCTACGGCATTTAGTGCCGCTCAAGCTCAAGCAACATTGAAGAGTATTCAGTTGATGCAGCAAGGTTCAGCTAGACGTCAATTGCATGAAAATATTGATTACTTTAAAACACTTGCCAACGCTCAAGATTTACCGATTATACCTTCTGATAGCGCCATCCAACCGTATTTGATTAGTGATCCGGCCAAAGCGCTTAAAGCGAGTGACATGCTCAAAAGTTTAGGCTTATGGGTTAATGCGATCCGCACCCCGACAGTGCCCAAAGGGCAGGACAGATTACGAGTAACGATCAGTGCTTTGCATCAACATAAAGATATAGAGTCACTTGTAGATGGCCTTGTAATGATGAGAGCTAAGCTTGGATAAATTACATATAGCTGAGTGTTTTGGCGCTGCTGCAGCCCAATACGATAAACACGCGCACGTGCAACAACGAATACTAGATTGGTCATTGCGCAATATCAATGATGCGTATACTCGTCAGGATTTAGTAACAAAATCGGTCGCTAAGTTAATCGATCTGGGCTCAGGCACGGGCAGTGCATTACCCATTTTAGCCCCTTTTGCCGATACCGTGGTTGCTGTCGATATAGCCCAGCCTATGTTGGATTATGCCCAAAGCCGCAACCATGTGATTAAAAATATTCAATACCAATGTGCTGATTTTGATGATCTAATCAAGGTATTCGAACCTAACAGTGTGGGTCGTATTTTTTCCTCTATGGCGTTGCAATGGTCGAGCTCTCCTGAACAGTTATTAATGGACATTAGTCATATTTTAACCCTAGATGGACGTGCTGATTTGACCATTTTGATTGCACCTTCTTTCTCTCGTTTACGTCAAGCCTGGGCTAGTATTGGGCGAGGGTATGCAGTACATAGTTTTGCCTCATTAGCACAATGGCAAGCCGCTGCAGCAAATGCGGGCTTAACTTGTCATAGTAGAAGCGACGTGTTTATCGATACTTATCCTGATTTTTTGAGTATGTTGCATTCGATAAAAGATGTCGGCGCATCCACGGCGGTTGATGATCCCGATACACCTAATACTGCAACCTTGTTAACTAAGCGCCAATTGCGTGATGCACAAACAGCATTTAGCGCCCTTAACCAAGGGCAATTCAGCTTGGATTATCATGTTGTACAACTGCAACTCACTCGTTAACTTTTTATTGATTTCTAGTTTTTATCCCAAAAAAGGTTTGTATTATGCGCCAATATTTTATCACTGGTACCGATACTGATGTCGGCAAAACCGTCGCTTCTACCGCTTTGGTTAACGCGTTTGTGGCACAAGGATCACGAACTGTGGGACATAAGCCTATTTCCGCAGGCTGTGAACAAACCGATTTAGGTTTGCGCAATGAAGACGCACAGTTGTTAATCGCGCAAAGTAACGTTGAATTACCTTATGAGTTAATTAACCCCTTTGCCTTTCGCGAGCCTATTGCGCCGCATATTGCTGCACAACGCAGTGCCCAGACGATTACCGAGCAAGGCTTATTGGCTAATTATCGGGAGTTGATGGCGTTGGATGTCGATGTATTAATCAGTGAGGGAGCAGGGGGCTGGTTATTGCCAATTAACGCTGAACAAGTGTTACCTGAAATAGTACAACAATTAGCAATGCCGATAATTTTGGTCGTAGGCATGCGCTTGGGCTGTTTAAATCATGCGTTACTCACCCAACAGGCGATACTTGCTAACGGTTGTCACATCGCAGGATGGATTGCCAATGCACCAGACACTCAGCCGTTTTTTAACGAAAACTTAGCGACACTACAAGCACATATTACCGCACCATTATTAGGCGTGATACCTAAGGTAGCCACAGCAAGTGAGGCCGCAAGCTACCTTGATATTAGTTTGTTACGCTAGCAAATAACTTAAATCTGTGCCTGCTGGAATAATGGTTTTACCTGCTTGGTAGGTATACAAAATACCGTCAGGACCGGGCACTAATGACAATGATGCAGAGGTGTCCGTTTGTTTTAATAGTAGCGCGCTACCTTCTCTGATCCCAATGACAGGCGTCGACTGATTAAGAGTGACAAACTCAGTTAAGCGTTGATCACGTGTTTCCCCATGAAAACCTGCTGGATGTTCGTCAGTGTAATGCGGGTTTAATTGGCAAGGAACAAAGTTTAATGCGTCAAATGATGCAGGTTCAATAATGGGCATGTCGTTAGTCGTGCGGATAGTTGCCCCGCAAATATTTGAACCAGCACTCCAACCAATATAAGGGGCGTTATACTTAATAACGGCTTGGCGAACCGCATCGATAAGCTTAAGTTGTTGCAATTGATGGAGTAGATGGAAAGTATTACCCCCTCCGACTAATATCGCAGGGGCTTCTAAGATAGCCTTAATCGGATCGGCACAAGTATGCAAACCGGTAATAGCGAGTTCGGGTAAGGCGTCTTGTACTTGCTGGGTGTAGTCGTCGTAACTGACTGATATGCCTGCATAAGGTACAAATACAGCCGAGGAAATCGCACCAAGATGCGCAATAATCGATGGTTTTGCATCTTGTAAGTAATCGCAGTTGTTCACTCTAGATGAGCTGAGCATTAATATTTGCATAAAAAAAAGTACACGTTGGTCTAAATTCTCGCTAGTATACACAAACTAATCAAGTACCAACAAAGTTCAAGGAAGATTTTATGTTGCGAGTTGTATTTGTATGCCTCGGAAATATTTGTCGCTCACCGACTGCTGAAGCTGTTTTTAGACATAAAGCACAAGCAGCAATGCTCGAATTAGTGATTGATTCTGCTGGCACAGCAGGCTATCACATAGGAGCCCGACCGGACAAACGTTCAATGGCAGTAGCGCAAGAGCGCGGCTATCATTTTGACGGGATCAGTTGTCGCAAAATTGAAGATGATGATTTTATTCTAGCGGATTTAATTATTGCGATGGATAACGCGAACCACAGTAGTTTATTAAAGCGCTGTCCGCAAGAACACCAAGATAAAGTAAAACTGTTTATGGATTTTGCGGATTCTGATTTTACCGAAGTACCCGATCCTTATTATGGTGGAATTAAAGGGTTTGCACTTGTGTTAGATTTAATCGAACAAGCCAGTGATGGGCTTGTTGAACATTGTCTGGTCCTTAGTAATAGTGAAGTTAGCTAAGGGCTGTTTAGCGTTATTGGAAAATTGTTGCCTGTTTCATCTATTCAATCAGCTCCTGTATTTATTGCTATTGCCGTTATTGTCGGATTGCTAGGGCTCAATGTTGGCTTGCATTCTCAATTGTTAACAGACGTAGTTGAACAACATATCTTTATCAATTTATCCTTACCCATGTTAATTACCGCTGTATTAGTCGGTAGTGCATTAGCCATGAGCTCAGCAGCATTACAGGTGGTATTAAATAACCCGTTAGCTGATCCGGGTATTATTGGCATTAGTAGTGGGGCAAGCTTATGTGCCGGTATTGTGATTATTGGTGGCGTTTTACCCGCGAGCGAGTTGATATGGGGATTACCCTTAGCTTGCTTTGCTGGCGCACTGCTCAGTAGTGGCCTGATCTATCTATTAGCTAAACGTTTGGCCTTGACCCATTCTGCGGTGATTTTAGCCGGTATTGCGATATCTACGGTCTGTGCTGCTGCGTTAGCTTGGTTATATATTTTTGGTGATGCCCAAGCGACGCGTAATTTAACATTTTGGTTAATGGGTAGTTTTCAGCACGCTAGTTATCCAATCTTAGCTATAGCCGGTGGCATCCTCATATTGGGTATTGGCGCACTGTGTTTGCAGCGTAATGCACTCAATAGTTTGTATCTTGGTGATATCAATGCTCAATTACTAGGCATTGAACCACAACGTTTAACCCGAGTTGTACTGGTTATCTGTGCATTACTGGTCGGTGTCAGTGTATCTATTGCAGGCTCAATTGCATTTGTTGGTTTGTTAGTGCCACATATCTTGCGCCGTATTTTCGGCAGTGATAATCGTTTAATTATTCCGTTAAGTGGTTTAGTTGGCGCAGCCCTAATGCTGGTGATCGTAACGGTAAATCAATTACTCAATGGTGTCGATTTACCTATATCATTATTGACAGCCAGTATTGGTGGGCCGATATTTGTGTGGGTGTTATTTAAAGGTCAGGCACGATGAATATTCACTTACAAGACATCTACATTGCTGAGCGCTTACACGTGTCTAAACTGGATATTGCTGCAGGTACATTAACCCATGTTATAGGTAAAAATGGAGCAGGGAAGTCGACCTTGTTACATGTTATCGCAGGGCTTATATCTTCAGAATCGCTTCATGCTGAGATGACAATTTCGGATATACCACCTGCGCATATTGCTGCACACCGCTGTTGCTTAACGCAGCATAACGATAGTGTGTTTGGTTTGACGGTAGCCGAGTTATTTCGTTTTTATACGCCTTTTTCTATCGCGCCAGAGTCTATAGATCAGGTGTTACAGGTTAATCAATATCAAACGCGTTTACTCCGTGAGCTGTCAGGTGGTCAACAACAACGCGTTCATATTGCACGCTGTATGATGCAAATATGGGAAGCAATTGAACAAGGCCGTGGTGTATTGTTGTTTGATGAGCCGTTTGATGCGTTAGATTTAGCCTATCAAATTAAATGGCTAGACTGCCTACACGACTTACAACAACTCGGTAATATTATTGTTATAGCGCATCATCAATTGGCTTGGCTTAATGAGTGCCGAGATGATGATGTATTAATCATGCAAGATGGACAAGTGCAAGCACATGGTAAAATTGCAACCATCTGGCAATCTGAATGTTTAACGCAATATTTTCACATCCCTGAGCAACGCATACCTCTATATTTACAGTCTTCCTCCTAAATAACATACGTAATACTAAAAATCAGCGGTAAATTAGCACTAAATCATTCAAATCATTGTATTCAAATTCACTATTTGTGTGCAGCATATGCTAGTATTTGCTACAGATTATTTTACGCATATATTATAAATATTTTTAGGAAATGACCCCCATGAGTAACTGGAGTATTGACAGCTGGCGCAACAAGCCGATTTTACAGCAACCTACCTATGATGACGCTGCAGAAGTAGCAGAAGTCGAGAGTAAATTGGCGAGCTATCCGCCGTTAGTGTTTGCTGCTGAAACCCGTGATTTGTTATCACAACTTGCAGATGTATCAAAAGGTGAAGGCTTTTTGCTACAAGGTGGTGATTGTGCTGAGTCGTTTGCTGAGTTTAATGCACCTAAGATCCGTGACACATTCAAAGTGATGTTACAGATGGCGATTGTATTGACGTTTGGTGGTCGTTGCCCTGTGACGAAAGTGGCACGTATGGCGGGTCAATATGCCAAGCCGCGCTCTTCTGATATGGAAACCATTAATGGTGTGAGCTTACCGAGCTACCGCGGTGATATTATTAATTCGTTTGAGTTTACACAAAGTGCACGTCGTCCTGATCCGCAACGTCTATTGCAAGCTTATCATAACTCAGCTGCAACCTTGAATTTACTGCGTGCGTTTTCACAAGGTGGGTTGGCTGATCTACATCAGGTTAATCGCTGGAATATGGCATTTGTTGAAAACAATCCGCTGAAAAGCCGTTACCAAGATATGGCAACGCGCATTGAAGATACCCTTGCGTTTATGGATGTGATTGGTATTAATAGCAAAACCAACAATACGTTACATGAGACATCTCTATTTACTTCACATGAGGCCTTGTTGCTTAATTATGAGCAAGCCTTAACTCGCATTGATACCTTAACAGGTCTTCCGTACAACTGTTCAGCACATATGTTATGGATTGGTGAGCGTACGCGTCAACTTGATCATGCGCACGTTGAGTTCTTTAGTGGGATCAACAACCCGATTGGCGTAAAAATTGGTCCAACGATGCAACCGGATGAGTTGATTGCGTTAATTGATGCTTTAAACCCAAATAATATCCCAGGGCGTTTGACGTTAATCACTCGTATGGGCGCTGATAAATTAGCGGATAATTTACCGCGCTTATTAGCACGTGTAAAAGCCGAAGGTCGCCATGTCGTATGGAGTTCTGACCCAATGCACGGTAATACGTTCTCAGCGTCAAGCGGTTACAAAACGCGTGACTTTGATGCGATATTACGTGAGATCCAACAGTTTTTCACTGCACATAAACAAGAAGGTACTCATGCCGGTGGTATCCACCTAGAAATGACGGGACAGCACGTAACTGAATGTACTGGTGGGGCGTATAAGATCAGTGATGATGATTTGGCTCAAGCTTACCAAACGCAATGTGATCCTCGTTTAAATGCCGATCAAGTATTGGAAATGGCATTCTTGGTGTCGGATTATTTAAAAGCGAAATAGTCAAGATCAGCGGTGCTGCTGACCGCAAAATTTAGAAGTCAATTAGCAAATAATCTAGCGCACAACACGAGTAATAAATATTGGTGTTGTGCGTTTTTGTTTATGGCTACTGAGCTTTTTGTTGCGCTTGCCACAATCCTGCATACACGCCATCTAACTCAAGTAGCGCAGTGTGTGTACCTTGTTCTTGGATCTTTCCATCTTGCAGAACCACAATCATATCAGCGTCTTGGATAGTCGATAAGCGATGCGCAATTACAATTGCAGTATGTTGATTGGCCAATGCGTTTAACGCACTCAAAATACCTTGTTCAGAGTGACTATCCAACGATGACGTCGCTTCGTCAAAGATGACAATTGGTGGGTTTTTCAAAATGGTTCTGGCTATTGCCACGCGTTGTTTCTCGCCACCAGATAGTTTTAATCCGCGTTCACCGACTTGGCTGTCCAACCCATCAGGCAGACGTGATACAAAATCGCTTAACTGCGCCATCTCAATTGCTTGTTGCAATGCCGCTTCATCGGCATCCGTATCACCATATTGAATATTGGCACGCAACGTATCGTTAAACAGCACTGTGTCTTGTGGCACCATACCAATTTGGCTACGCAACGATAACTGTTGGTACTGAGCAATATCTTGGCCGTCAATTTTAATGCTCCCTTGTGCAGGATCATAAAAACGAAACAACAGCTTGGCCAAAGTTGATTTACCACTGCCACTCGGACCCACAATCGCTACTTTGGCACCAGCAGGTACAGTAAAGTTGATTTCACTGAGAATAGGGCGTTTGGCATCATAATGAAAACTCAAATTTGCAAATTCGATTTGTCCTTTACTCACTTGGATTTCAGGTGCATTGGGTTTATCTTCGACACCTACTTTGGTTTTGAGTAACGCGAATAAGTTTTCAATATTGGCTAATGCGCCTCTGATCTCACGATAGACAAATCCTAAAAAATTAAGCGGCATAAAAATCTGCATCGTAAATGCATTAATCAATACAAAATCACCGATTGTCATTGTTCCGGCTTGAACTTCTAACGCCGCAAGTATCAACATGGATGTCATGGCGCTGGCAATGATCAAGGCTTGTCCACCGTTTAGGGCAAACAAAGATAAACGGTTTTGACGGCGCGCCGTTTCCCAACGTGCAAGATTGGTATCGTATAAATTGGCTTCATACGCTTCATTGTTGAAGTATTTAACGGTTTCGTAATTCAATAAACTATCGACAGCACGGGTATTGGTTTGGTTATCTGCCTGGTTAACTTCACGAACATAACGCGTTCGCCAATCGGTAGCTTTCATAGAAAAGAACACATACAAGACCACTGAGCATAAGATAATTAATGCAAACTTAGCGCCGTACTGGGTAAATAAAATGCCAACGACAAAGGCTATTTCTAAAAGCGTTGGGCCGATGTTAAACACCATAAAGCGCATTAAAAAACTAATCCCGTTGGTGCCTCTGTCAATATCCCGAGATAAACCGCCCGTTTGCCGCGATAAATGAAAGCCCAAATCTAAGCGATGTAAATGCTCAAATACTTCTAATCCTAGACGGCGCATGGCGCGCTCAGTTACCCGGCCAAATAATGTATCGCGCACTTCACCCAATATGACATTTAAGAATCGAAACACGCCATAAGCAACGACAAGCGCAATGGGAGCAAGTAATAATGGTGTGATTGTGCTGGGATCGTTGAGACTATCAACCGCATATTTGAGAATAAACGGCAGGCCGACACTGGCGACTTTGGCTAAAATTAAACACAACATCGCCAATGCAACACGTTGTTTAAACTCACCTAAATAGGGCAGTAATTTGGCAAATACTGACCAAGAGACAGATTGGTCATCTTTCATTTCAAATCGAGAAGAACGCATAAAAAAAATCTTATATTAGAAAATGTTATGTGGTAGTTTGAGTATTATACGTTGGCAAGGGACAAATAAGCTAAATACTATGAAAAAAAATATCGCCATTGTGGCGCATGACAAAATGAAACCTCAAGCAATCAGCTGGACCAGTGAGCATGCAGCCAAATTACAACCTCATGCTATTTTTGCAACAGGGACAACAGGCAAGCTAATTCAAGCTGCGAACCCTGATCTGACAATCAATGCATTAAAATCAGGGCCTTTGGGCGGGGATCAACAGTTAGGTGCGATGATTGCTGAAGGAAAGTTAGATATATTGTTTTTCTTTACCGATCCAATGACGCCACAACCCCATGATGTCGATATCAAAGCGTTGTTACGGTTATCTACTATGTATAACTGTGTGGTGGCGTGTAACATTGCGACAGCAGATTTCGTGATCCATAGCCCACTGTTTGAACAAGCCCAAGTGCATCAAGCGGATTTTGCTGATTATGCGCAGCGTGTTGTGCCTAATACCTAGTTTTAACTAGAGTAGTAATCAGGTGTTGTCAGTGTCCAGCTTGCACATTGGCTAACACCGATAATTTAGATTCATAGCGTTGTACTTCATCTGCAAATTCAGCTTTGCGCTTTGCTAGTCTCAGATAATGACGACTTTTTTCAAACAGGTTTTGTTGGGCATAGGCTTCAGCAAGTCCTGCATAAAACTGATGTGGATGGTCATCTAGTGAGATGGCGCGTTTAAATTTGATTATACTTTCCTCTACATCGCCCTCATTAAGAGCCCGTTGAGCAAGCATATAATGGTAGTAAGGATTATTTAATCGCTGGCGCTCTAAGCGTTCAAAGATCTCCTCAGCTTGTTCAGTTTTTCCAGTAAACCGATACAAATACGCCAGGTTTTCCCATGCAGTTTTTTTATCATTTAACGCAATCGCAAACCGATAAGACTCTTCTGCTGCACTTAACAATCCTTCTCGTTTGTATAATAAGCCAAGATTAACCCATACATCAGGAAATTGTGTATCGGTTTCAATAGCCGCTTTAAATAACGCATAAGCTTGATTGTGTTCATATCGCAATAACGCATCCGCGCCTTGGTTGTTATAAAACATGGCAATAATACGTTGTTTAGTAATCACGTCACTTTTCATAGCTGAGCGATTGGCTATTGGATCAAAATCAACGACCGTCATATGCGGAAACAACATTTGATTACGCATTAATGCATTTGGTTGTATGCGCACATTAACGTGACTGTTAATAAAAGAT
This sequence comes from Glaciecola sp., assembly GCA_029246415.1. Lineage (GTDB taxonomy): Bacteria > Pseudomonadota > Gammaproteobacteria > Enterobacterales > Alteromonadaceae > Opacimonas. Next base: position 164,148 of record JAQWNF010000023.1, on the reverse strand, counting down.
TGGCCATCTCGTTCGGTCCAATACTCTGGAATGTGTACTTGTTGAAATTGGGCACTAAATCCGGCTTTTTCAGCAAGGGCATAGGTCATGATAGTCAACGACAAACAATTAGCAGCTCGATTTAAAAAAGTGGTATTAGCGTTGGTATTGGCATCTGCAGCGTATAACAGGTTGAGGCCGGTGCGATTTAAGATCCCATAACTTAAAGCTCGGATCTGTTCGTTAATTGATTGAGTGTTGTTTGATGTTCTTTTAGCAAATTGAATTGCTTCGTCATCAAGCCAAAAAATCGACTCTTGCTCAGGAACCGATATATTGGTTAGTTGAAAGTGCGCATCTTGCCACTGCGGGAACGGAGTAACAGCGTGACTGTTAATATGTGCGACACCACCTGAACTATGGGCAGTAGAAGTAGCGTTGCAACCACTGAGGGCAACAGCACAAGATAAATTAAATAATAAAATAAATAACATATATTTAACATTCATATAACAATAGTAGTCTATATTTTTGATAAAAGATGTATAGTCTTTGCTCTATTTCTTGTGATAGTATTAAATTTAAGAGGTAAGGAATGCCGTAAATCGTTGTTTTTGTAATAATTATTTAACATTTGTTGAGTGATTTTTACAAAAACAATTTTTTTAAATTATTATTTAATAATTCTCTACGAATGGATGCACTTTATGACAGTTACAGTTGGTTTAACTCATCACACCGCTTATCACTACGATAAACCGATCTCAATGAGTCCTCATGTTTTTCGCCTCAAACCAGCTGCACACAGCAGAACTGGCATCGAGAGCTACAGCCTAAAAATCACCCCTGAAAATCATTTTATCAATTGGCAACAAGATGCCTATGGTAATTACTTAGCACGTGTTGTGTTTCCTGAACAAACCAAATCATTTAGTTTTACAGTTGATCTCGTTGCTAAGATGAATGTTATTAACCCGTTTGATTTTTTCCTCGAAGAATACGCTGATAATTATCCATTCACCTACGATGATGCGACTAATCATGAAGTGCAAACTTATTTGTTAAAAGGTGAGCCTAATCCTTTGCTATTGGATTTTATTGCACCGGTTTTACCCAAAGAGCCACTGCGCACTGTTGATTTTTTGGTGGCGTTTAATCAATACATTGCAAATTATGTGGGGTATACGATCCGCATGGAGCCTGGGGTGCAAACCGCAACGGAAACGTTAAAACTGAAAACGGGTTCGTGTCGAGATTCTGCGTGGTTGTTGGTTGAAGCGTTTCGTCATATTGGGTTAGCGGCGCGGTTTGTGTCAGGGTACTTGATTCAGCTTACGGCTGACGAAGAATCACTTGATGGACCTAGTGGTCCAACGGAAGATTTTACTGATTTACACGCCTGGTGCGAAGTGTATGTGCCTGGTGCAGGTTGGATTGGTCTTGATCCTACTTCGGGATTGTTTGCCGGTGAAGGGCATATTCCATTAGCTTGCACGCCTTCGCCAGAAGCCGCTGCACCGGTGACAGGTGCAATTGATGAATGTGAAGTCACGTTTGATTTTTATAACAAAATTACCCGAATCAATGAAACGCCTCGCGTCACAAAACCTTATACACCAGGGCAGTGGGCTGCGATTGATGACTTAGGCTTAAAAGTTGATGAAGCATTAGCAGAAGAAAAAATTAAGCTGACAATGGGCGGTGAACCGACATTTATTTCTCTTGATGATATGGAATCTGAACAGTGGAATACCGCTGCTGACGGCGAGGATAAGCGCCGCTTAGCGCATGAATTATTTTTGAAAATGAAAAAGGAATTTGCCGCGGCACCATTAACTCATTATGCACAAGGTAAATGGTATCCCGGTGAGCCACTTCCGCGTTGGCAATATGGTTGTTATTGGCGTCCAGATGGTCAACCGCTATGGCACAACCAAGCATTACTAGCTGATATCAATCAAACCTATGAGTTTGATTATAATGACGCTAAACAATTTATGACGCATCTGCTTGATCGCTTACAAGTGCCTAGTGAGTGCATGCAAAGTGCCTATGAAGATTACGTTTACTATATGTGGCAAGAGGGTGCGTTGCCGATTGATAAACATCCTGAAGACGCTGATATGCTTGATGCGATGTCTCGAGAAGGATTTTTAGCGCGCTTAGCAAACGGTGTCACTAATCCTACTGGTTTTGTTTTACCACTCAGTTTTGATGATAACCGTTCATGTTTTGTGAGTAATGAATGGAAATTTAAGCGTCAACGTTGTTTCTTGATCCCAGGTGATTCTCCGCTGGGTTATCGTTTACCGTTAGCCAGTTTAACTGTCGATGCGCCGATGCTTGAGCGCGATCCTATTGCTATCCCGACCACTTTAATTGATACCCCTTTGCAGTCTGGATACAGCACAAAAGAAATTATCAAAACGGCATTGTCGATTGAGACGCGCAAAGGCACGTTATATATCTTTATGCCTCCGATGACGCATTTAGAGCATTATCTGCAATTACTCAAACAAATTGAACAAACCGCTGAAACACTCAATATTCCAGTTGTTATTGAAGGCTATACGCCGCCTAATGATCCACGTTTACAAAAATTTGCTGTTACCCCAGATCCAGGCGTCATTGAAGTTAACGTTCATCCAGTAAAATCGTGGGAAGAGTTAAAACACAATACAACAACACTTTATGGCCTAGCTAAAGCAACGCGTTTAGGTACAGAAAAATACTGTATTGATGGTCGTCATACCGGCACCGGTGGTGGGAATCATGTGACATTAGGTGGGGCAACGGTAGCTGAGTCTCCGTTTTTATTGCGTCCAGATGTTTTGCGCAGCTTTATCACGTTTTGGCAGCATCATCCTGGATTATCTTATTTGTTTTCGGGTCAATTTATTGGTCCTACAAGCCAAGCGCCGCGAGTAGATGAAGCGAGAGACGAATTACTCTACGAACTAGAAATCGCCTTTTCACAAATGCCTGAAGCCGATGCTCCTAATCCTTGGTTAGTCGACCGATTGTTACGCAATTTGTTGGTTGATTTAACAGGTAATACCCATCGTGCAGAGTTTTGTATCGATAAGTTATATTCGCCAGATTCTGCGGCGGGTCGCTTAGGCATTGTTGAGTTTAGGGGCTTTGAAATGCCACCACACTCGCAAATGAGTTTAATGCAAAACTTGTTGATACGTGCGTTGTTAGTGAGTTTTTGGCGTCAGCCTTATCACAAACCATTGATCCGTTGGGGCACGCAGTTGCATGATAAATTTATGCTCCCATTTTATGTACAAGAAGACATAAACCAAGTGTGTGATTACTTAAAATACAGTGGTTTTGGCATTCAACCTGATTGGTTTACGCCATTTTTTGAATTCCGTTTTCCTATATGTGGTAGGCGTCAAATTGGTGATATGACCTTAGAATTACGCAATGCGATTGAGCCTTGGCATGTATTGGGTGAAGAAGCATCTTCGACGGGTACAGCCCGTTATGTGGACTCTTCTGTAGAGCGAGTCGAAGTCCGACTGACCAATGTGCCTCACGACCGTTATATTGTGACCTGTAATGAGCGTCGTATTCCATTACATGATACTTCGATAAAAGGCCAACAAGCAGCGGGTATCCGTTTCCGCGCTTGGCAACCACCTACTGCACTGCATCCCACAATTGGCGTGCATGCTCCGTTAACGTTTGATGTGTTTGATACATGGAATAACCGTTCGATTGGTGGGTTTACTTACCATGTTTCACATCCAGGTGGGCGCAGTGAAGAAGATTTCCCTGTTAATGGTCATGAAGCCGAAGGGCGTCGAACTGCGCGTTATACTATTGATGGTCACACTGCGGCACAACATGTATCGCAACAACGCCAAAGTCAGGCGGCATTGAGTAATTATATCGAAGGGGCACAACGTGTTGAAGAATCTTCAACTGCGCCCTCACGAACCAATACAAAAGTACAATTAGAACCATTAATGGAACCATTAAATCGAGAATACCCTTATACTCTTGATTTACGACGACCAGCGAGTTTTTATACTAAATGAAACCCATAGACACTACCTTAGCGCTCAATGCTAACGAATTTTCTCGTTTAGCACAGGTTGATATTGCCTATCGCGTTGCACAAATGCAGCGCCTTGCTAAGCGAGACAATAGCGTGAGCCATGATAGTGAAAGTAATTGGCAACTCGATCCTTTGCCGTACATTATTGCAACTGAACACTGGCAAGACATTGAGCGCGCTGTCATACAACGCGCGCAAATGATGCAGCACGTGTTAATTGATAATTTATCAGGTCGCTTTTTTTTGCAGCAAGGGCTGATTGCCAGCTCTGATGTGTTGGGTGATCCTTTATATTTACAAGAATGTCAGCAAGCAACGATGCAGCAAGATACTCCATCAATGATTGCCTTTGATATTGCGATGTATGTGGATGGCTCGATGCAGGTCACCAAACAGCACTTACAAGCCCCTAAAGGGCTAGGGGTGTTATTGCAAAATCGGATAGTGACAAGACGCGTGATGGGAGATTTGTTTTCTGAAATTAATGTCACCCGTGTTCTGCATTTTATTGAAAAATTGCAGTCAGTCATTAGCTCTGTTCATCCGACCTTAGATGATCCTCGCATTGTTATGTTAGCTCAGCCAAAGGATGATAAGTATTATTCTGAACAAGCCTATTTGGCAATGTATTTGGGTTATACATTAGTGCGTTGTGATGATCTTACGGTGCGCCAAGGAAAAGTCTGGATCAAAACACTTGAAGGGCTACAAGCCGTTGATGTTATTATTAGATGGCTTGAAGATGGGCAGCTTGATCCGCTTGAGCAAACTCAATCGCAAATGAGTGGCGTCGCAGGTTTACTTGATGTAATTCGTCACGATAATGTCTACATTATTAATCCAGTACACATTTCTATCGTCAATATTCCAGCAGTCACTAAGCAGTTAGTTCAGTTAACCGAGGCGATAATCCAAGCGCCTTCGCTGTTTATGGACGATTCACTAACACCAACCAGTGAGCAACTCAGTGCGGCATTTTGGCACAATGGACAGTGGCAGACACAACCTGTATGGATCCGCTGTTTTGCATTAATGAACGGGTTAGATGTCAGTGTCATGCCGAGCGCTATGATCTGGGCAAAAGATACTCAAAATGATGCCATGCTTGTCAAAGACGCATGGATCAAGGCTAGTGATGTCGATATATTTAGTTCGATGCCATTGCGCCAGCCGTCACAAGTCCAAGATGCAGCGTTAATTGAAGGAGTGATTTCCAGTCGAACAGCAGAAAATTTATTTTGGTTAGGGACTTATATCGAGCGTTGTGAGACCTCAATTCGTCTTTTGCGCACTTATATCGATAAATATTCACAATTACCTATGTATCCTGATCTACAAAACCAAACAGCAATTTTGGCACTACAACAAGCTATTGAACAGCAAGCCTGCATATATCCATTCACGCCCATGCAGCATATAGAATTAAGCTATCAACCTTTACTCGCACATAAACAAACGGTTATTAAGCATATTAAGACCAAAGAAATTGCAGGTAGTTTATATGCAGCATTAAATGGCATTGATTTTGCAGCATTTCAAGTACAAGAATTATTAGTGTCAGATAGTATTCGGACTATAGAAATGTTGCGTCATGACTTACAACACCTTAAAGATGTAGAGCCAAACATGCCTAACCATATGATACATGTGCATTTAGACGATGTGATGTCACATATTTTAATGTTAAGCGGTGGCTTGCACGACACAATGTCGCACACTAATGGCGCATTCATGCTCGATTTTGGCCGACGCTTAGCACGAAGTGAGCAGTTAGTCAGTTTATTGGATAGTCTACTTCACGTTGCTTTAGATGATTCGGAACAATCACATTTGTTAGATATTTTATTAATATCACAAGTCAGTTCGGTAACACATAAGCGTCGCTATCGGATGTACCAAAGTGTACAAACTGCACTTGAGTTACTCTTGTTAGATACTCAATACCCACGTTCTTTGGCTTTCCAAATTGATAAAATGATCAAGTTAGTGCAAGTTTTACCGCAGCAATCTAACTCGGGTTTCTTAAGTGAATTTGATCAGCAATTGTTGGCGATGCGCTCAACTTGTCACGCACAAGATAAGTATCAATTAGCGGGTATTGAAGATGGGCAACGTAAACATTTGCATGATTTTTGTTTGACCATCAAAGCACAATGCACGGCGTTGCGTGAAACTATACAAACACAATATTTTACGCATACTCAACTTGCTCATAGTGTTGAGCGCCAAAGTTATACGTCAGTGAGGTATAACCATGAAATATAGCATTACGCATAAGACCGAATATACCTATCAACAAAATGTAAGTTTAGCCCAAAACCACGCGCGCTTGACACCTTTGAGTAATGACAAACAACACTGTCTAGTGTCTAAGTTATCGGTGACACCAACGATAAACTATCAATCTCAATATGAAGATAGTTTTAGTAATATAGTCAATGTGTTTGAAGTGTCTAACTTACATACGCACATTGTGATAACGGCGTATTCTGAAGTAGAAATAACCCCTAGACCACAATGGGATTTATTTGCTAATCAGGTTTCGTGGGAAACGGTACGAGATGCGTTGCGTTTACCAAATAACCCTGAACTACTCAAAGCAGCGATTCATTGTGTGCCTACAGCATACACAGTGTCGAATGCAAAAATCCTAGACTATACTTTAAAAACATTTACCCCTGGTCGAGATATATCCGATGCGGTGTCTGAATTCATGACGCGTATATTTACGGATTTTGCGTTTGATTCTGCTGCATCTAACGTTGATACCACGGCAGTTGAAGTCATAGAGATGAGAAAAGGCGTATGCCAAGACTTTGTACATTTAGCATTAAGTGGCTTACGCGCGATTGGCTTAGCTGCTCGCTATGTTAGTGGTTATATAGAAACAATACCGCCAAAAGGCGAAGTGAAATTAATCGGTGCAGATGCTACGCATGCATGGTTTTCGGTGTTTGTTCCAGATTTAGGTTGGTTGGAATTTGATCCAACTAACAACATAGTTCCACACGATCAACATGTTACTTTGGCATGTGGTCGAGATTATAACGATGTGGCCCCATTAAAAGGTGTCATTTTCGGAGGCGGGGCACATCAATTGAGTGTTTCCGTTGATATGAACAGAATTAAATAACAGCGACATAGTCGCATTACAGGCAAAGGACGCAGTAAGATGGCACATTCATGGCAGAGTTATCAAGCCAAAGGTTTTTATGACGAGTTGATTAACGAAGATCTAACCGCACGGTTAACGGGTCAAGCGTTGGTTGATTTTTTGAAAACCCTCAATCCCACCGAAATGGATAATGCGCGGCATGTCGCGGATTTAGCCGTCAAAGAAATGGGCATTACTTTTACTGTATATGGTGAAGGTAGCAGTATTGACCGGTCTTGGCCTATTGATATTATTCCTCGGGTGATCCAACAAAAAGAATGGCAACAAGTTGAGATAGGATTAAAACAACGAGTCAAAGCCTTAAATATGTTTATTAATGATATTTATCATGACCAACGTATTGTAAAAGATGGCGTATTTCCCAAATCATTATTAGAACAATCGGTAAATTTTCGTAAAGAATGTGTCGGTATCTCGCCAAAAAATAATATTTGGGCGCACATCTGTGGCTCAGATTTGGTACGTGATGGGGAAGGGGTTATTCGGGTATTAGAAGACAATTTACGAGTGCCTTCAGGTGTTTCGTACATGCTTGAAAATCGCAGCGTCATGAAGCGCGTATTTCCGGAGTTATTTGATAATATTAATGTATTACCTGTTAATGATTACCCATCGCAATTATTTGATATGTTAGCGGCGATGTCTCCGCGTTCTGGAGATGCACCAGAGGTCGTGGTGTTAACCCCTGGAATGTATAATTCGGCATATTTTGAACACTGTTACCTAGCGCAACAAATGGGTTGTGAGTTAGTTGAAGGTGGAGATTTACAAGTCGGTGATGATGACTGTGTTTATATGAAGACGATCCGCGGTTTACGTCGTGTCGATGTGATCTATCGTCGGGTCGATGATTTGTTTATTGATCCAGAAGTGTTTAACGCTAAATCTACTCTCGGTGTGGCAGGGTTAATGCGCGCTTGGCGTGCCGGTAATGTGTCATTAGTGAATGCACCAGGTGCTGGAGTGGCGGATGATAAAGTGGTATATAGCTACGTTCCTGATATGATCAAATACTATTTAGCCGAAGAAACCTTGCTTCCTAATGTTGAAACCTTCCGTTGTAACGATCCTGAGCATTTTGATTATGTGATTAAGAACATTGCTGAGTTAGTAGTAAAACCGGCTAACGAATCTGGTGGTTATGGATTATTAATCGGTCCGCATTCAACTAAGGCCGAACAAGCTGAAACAATCAGACAAATCAAAGCTGATCCACGTAACTTTATTGCTCAGCCTACCTTAAATTTATCGACTGTCCCGACCTTGACGCCAGAGAACGAAGTTCAGGGTCGACATGTTGATTTACGTCCATTTATCTTGTCTTCCGGCGATGATACGTATGTCACAACAGGAGGATTAACGCGCGTGGCGATGACAAAAGGCTCACTAGTCGTTAATTCATCTCAAGGTGGTGGTAGCAAAGACACATGGATCATCGCAGATAATCAGGAGGCGGCATGTTAGCACGCGTAGCAGAAACTCTATACTGGTCAGCTCGTTACTTAGAGCGCGCTGAAAATTTATCACGCTTAATCAGCATAAATAACATGTTGATGATGGACTTACCTAAAGGCGTATCATCAGGTTGGCGACCGTTAATCGATATTGTCGGCTCGGTGGCTGTATATAGCGATACTTATCAAGATTTTAATGATAGAAACGTATTGTCATTTTTAACCATTGATGAAGAAAATCCTTCGTCGTTATATATGTGTGTTAAATCCGCACGGAATAACTTACGCACTGTGCGTGAAGTGATCCCTAACCATGTCTGGCAGTTGGTCAATAGCTTATATCATTACATCCAAGACAACCGCAGTAAGTGTATTGACAAGCGCGATATGTTCGGTTTCTTTGAATATGTGACTAATGCGATTTTAACTATTTCTGGCGCATTACATGCCACATTAAATCATGATGAAGGTTATATTTTCATGTGTTACGGCATGTATTTAGAACGTGCCGATATGAGTAGTCGGATCTTAGATGTCAGAACTGCGAGCTTGATCCATGAAGGTGACGAAAAACCTTATGAAAATTTACAGTGGATCAGTGTATTACGTTCAATGAGTGCGTATCAAATGTATCGTCAAAAGATGGGGATGCGCATCCGTGCAAAGGAAGTACTCACGTTTATCTTAACCAATATTCATTTTCCACGTAGTGTGCAATTTTGTTTAAGCTCGTTGTCACGCTTGGGTGATTTGTTGTCAATGGATCCAGCCTTAAAAGCGCGAATTGGTTACTGCCAAGAACGTTTACAAGGCAATGTCGTGGCTGAGTTACATGGCGAAGAACTACATGCGTTTATTGATGCATTACAGATCGACTTGTCGGACATTCATCAACTATTGTGTGACCAGTTTTTTATCCCTAACACGCTAGAGATAGAACAAAAACAAGTACAAATCATGCAAGCTTAAGCATATTATCGATTTAACAACCAGTGGTGACGCTAGAGTAATCTGGTAAGTCACCGAGATTATCTGGCTGTCGATACACCGCGCGGCAGTTTTCAGGATCAGGAGCATTGTCTAATGTAAACCAATGCTCATGCCCACTAGCAGAGCCAGTTCCAACCATTACACTAAACCCATTGTATTTTATGTATCTATCGATACCGCATGTTCCTATTGGGTTTGAGCCTAATGGGCCGCCTCGGCCTGCATCAAACCATCCGTTTAACAAACAATATGCTTTACCATCGATTGTCTGAATGGGGCCCCAAGCAGAGGTACTACAGTTCTGACTGACTTGGCATTTATAGTAAGTTAACTTGCTTGCGGCTTCTAATGCACTTTGCATCGTGGAAACAGATGCAACACGAGCTTCTTGGCTAAAATTTATCATTTTAGGCATAGCCATAACTGACATAATGCCCAAAATAACAATGACGATGATAAGTTCGATGACGGTAAATCCACGTTTAATGCGCATAATAAAATCTATCAATTACAATATAAGTTTTATCGGCAATAAATAGCGAAAATAAACTTTTTTCAAATATTTTATTGGAGGCTAACTTAAAATTATTACTTTAAGTTTACAATTCACTTTCAACATAATGTGGCAAATCACTTAGTTGTGGCACTGGCATTGACTGTCCGTCCGCATCTAACGCAACGAATTTAAATATGGCTTCGGTGACTTTTTCTCGTTGTCCAATACGGCTTCGTCTTACCCAGCACTCTACGTTTACATCAATCGAGCTACGTCCAACTCTAACAATATTGGTATAGACACCTAGGATGTCACCAACATGCACGGGCTTGATAAAACTCATGCCATCGAGTGCAACTGTCACGACTCTACATTGTGCGCGCTGGCCTGCGCAAATACCTGCAGCCATATCCATTTGTGATAACACCCAGCCACCAAATATATCACCCGCGGCATTGGTGTCTGCATGCATAGCGATTGTGCAAGTGGTCAATCTGCCTGTAGGTTGTTTTTCGGTAACAGCAACTGATTCAAATTGTATTCCTTCCCAACCGTGGATCATAAAATTACGGATGTTAGCGTGATCAGAGCCTTGTGGATGCCCTAACACATCGTTGCGATAAAACTCACCGAACAATGCCAAAGTGCTGGCCTTGTCTAATTTGTTAAGCTGAGCGAATGCAAATATTTTACACGAACCTTCATTGGTTCCTGCGGCATTAGTGACATCACCATTGGTAAATGTACTTGGCGTATAATCATAATGATTAGATATTACTGTCATCACGTCCTGAAACATGATTGATTCAGGAGCAGATGCTGCGTTGGCAATTAAGGTATGTGGGGTCATAACGAGTTCTCTTTACATCTATAATTAAGAGGTGGGCCTTGGGGAGGTGTGTTTAACTTTCCCCTTGGCTGTATGTTTATTATTGGATTTTGGTGAAGTCTTCACAAATTGAGCTTTAGTATGTTTTGTGGCTGCGCGCTGTCCTTTGTGTGCTTTTGCCGCTTTTTGATTACGTTCTTGTGCGGTTTCTGGTGGCACTAGATGATCAGGGCCTCGTCCAATTAAATCTTCACGACCCATTTTTTGTAGCGCTTTTCTGATCTGAGCAAAGTTTTTAGGATCATGATAGCGCAGCATCGCTTTATGCAAGCGGCGATGGATCTCACCTTTGGCGCTGATCACTGATTCTGACTCTTTGGTCACTTTGCGCAATGAGTTCACTTCGGTGTGATACATAGTCGTCGCCGTCGCCATAGGAGATGGGTAGAAGTTTTGCACTTGATCGAGTTTAAATTTATTTTCTTTTAGCCAAATTGCTAATTCCAGCATGTCTTCATCACTGGTGCCAGGGTGTGAGGCAATAAAATAAGGGATCAAGTATTGTTCTTTACCCGCTTCTTTAGAAAACTTATCAAACAACTCTTTGAATTGATAATAACTGCCCATACCCGGTTTCATCATCTTGGTTAACGGGCCATCTTCGGTGTGCTCTGGGGCGATTTTTAAATAGCCACCGACATGGTATTTGGCTAATTCTTTAACGTATTCTGGATCTTCAACAGCCAAATCATAACGTACGCCAGAGGCAATTAGGATCTTTTTAATACCAGGTAAATCACGCGCTTTGCGATATAAATCTATCGTAGGTTTATGGTCGGTATCCATATGCGCACAGATACTTGGATACACACAAGAAGGGCGGCGACACGTGGCTTCAGCTTTAGGACTCTTACAACGTAAGCGATACATGTTAGCGGTAGGGCCACCAAGATCGGAGATAACGCCAGTAAAGCCGGGGACAGTATCTCGAATTTCTTCGATTTCACGTAAAATAGATTTTTCCGAACGACTTTGAATGATGCGTCCTTCATGTTCGGTAATACTACAAAAAGTACAACCACCAAAACAACCGCGCATGATATTGACACTGAATTTAATCATGTCATAAGCAGGGATTTTGTTTTCACCATATACTGGATGTGGGATACGTTGATACGGCAAGCCAAATACCGCATCCATCTCTTCGGTTTCTAATGGCATAGCGGGTGGATTTAACCATATATGACGATCACCATGACGCTGCATCAATGCTCTTGCACAGCCTGGATTGGTTTCTTGATGAAAGATACGACTGGTATGCGCATACAATACCTTGTTATCACGCACAGTCTCAAATGCGGGTAACTTGATGTAGACCTTTTCCCAAGGCTTACGCTTTTCAGTTGTTGGCGGCTGAATGGTAATAACTTGTTCGGTTTGGGTGACATCGTTTTTGGGATCGACTTTTTCAACATCACTAGGACAATCAGGCTCCATGATATAAGGAGAGGGGATGGGGTCAATCTTACCGAGTTTTTCTAAAGACGTAGAATCCACACCTTGCCACTCGGGAAGGGCTTCTTTGACAATAATCGCAGTACCACGTACATCAATGATGTCTTTAATATTTTCACCCGCAGCTAAGCGATGCGTCACTTCAATCAACGGACGTTCGGCGTTACCAAACATCAGTAAGTCAGCTTTAGAATCAAATAACACCGAGCGGCGAATTTTTTCTGACCAATAATCGTAATGACCAATCCGTCTCAGACTGGCTTCGATACCGCCTATCACGACTGGGATATGTTTATACGCTTCTTTACAACGTTGGGTATAGACAGTAACGGCACGATCGGGGCGTTTGCCACCAATGTTGCCAGCTGTGTAGGCATCATCATGGCGCAGTTTTTTGTCTGCGGTATAGCGATTGATCATCGAATCCATGTTACCTGCGGTCACACCAAAATATAGATTAGGCTCGCCTAATTGCATGAAGTCTTCTTTAGAGTGCCAATCAGGTTGGGAAATGATCCCAACGCGAAAGCCGTGAGATTCTAATAATCTGCCAATTACGGCCATACCAAAACTAGGATGGTCAACATAAGCATCACCTGTGACAAGAATAATATCGCAACTGTCCCAGCCTAGCTCGTCCATTTCTGTGCGAGACATGGGTAAAAAAGGCGCAGTGCCGTAACAATGTGCCCAATATTTGGGATAAGAAAATAGACTTCGGTCGGCTTTAATAGTTGCTTGCATGGGATATAGGTACCTAGTTGCTTGAAGCAGCATTATAACAGTAAATGGAGATTGAAAATATGTGAAATTTTGGTGGTTATTTACTAGTGGTCACTCTGCGCCTCGGTCGGAAAGACTTGAACCAGTGCGCTTCGCCTTGTAAGGACGTTGTTTACCGATCAGTTATTTGCGACCGCAAAATATCCCTATGATTTTTATGACCTATTAAGTGGTCATGAAAATCATAGAGAATAAAAAATGAAATTGGGAAACAATAGCAAACCGCTACGTTGTTTATTTATAAACGGATTAGCAGAGTAGGCTGTGTAAATTTGGCACCGATTCGACACGCTTAGGATAATACGCACAGGGGAAAGTCGCAAATTGAACGCGTTTAGCATTATAGCTTTCTAGTTAGTGGATGATGTGTGAGTAAGATGGTGGTCGCTACTGGGCTTGAACCAGTGACCCTCGCCTTGTAAGGGCGATGCTCTCCCAACTGAGCTAAGCGACCGTATCTTTTAAAACCTTGCTGCTGATGAGCAAGTGGGGCGTATTATAGGGAAGTTAGCTTAGGAGTCAACACATTAAATAAAAAATATTATTTAATGATGATTTTAATTGTTTGCAGCCACATTGGCTATCGCTAGTAGCATAGAAAAGATTCAATCAGTTTTTGATAATGGACAAGTGTTTATGCCTAATACCGAATAAAGCGGGCATATCCCAAATGCACCAGTAAGAATTGGAACAACTCCGATATAAGCCCAGCTGCCTAATGTGTTTGATGCAGCAAGCCCAACCAATACCAAACCAGCTACAACGCGTATAGTTCTATCTAGTGTACCTTCATTTTTTTTCATCTGAAAACTCGATATGGTTAAAAATATAACAATACTATAACTCGAATTGATGAGTTTAAATATTGTGGATATCCCTTAATATCTGCGGCAACTACTGGATAAAGTAAATGCAAAGGTAGTTATGTTTTGGCGGTGACCTTACGTGTCCATATCGCACCTGCCATTGCTAACAGCATACCTGGGATAGCAATCAGTGAGACGGTTTCACCGGCGACAGGCCATGCTATTATCGCCGCCATCGCAGGCACTAAAAACATAATAGCCGTTGCTTGAGACATCGAGCCACTGCGCACCATGGAAAACATTAACATGATACCGATAACGGTATTGACCACAACCAAATGTCCAACTGAAAGGAAAAAGGCTGGTGTGGCTTCAAAATAAAGCCCTTCTGTCATTAACGCGAGTGGCACGCTGACAATGGCTGCAAATATATATTGTACCCAAGTGGCGACTAGCGGATGTAAAGGTAATGTACGACGTTTTTCAATGAATTGACCGATAGACATACCCACCACTGCGGTAAAGCCTAATAAAGCACCAAGTAAATATCCTGTATCACCTTGCATATCAACGCCAATTACCCATGCTGCACCGGCCAAACCCATCATCAGCCCTAACCAAATTTTCCACGAAGGCATTTGTTTTGCTACTAATGCGCCAGTTAAAATTATCAATACGGGTTGTGATGCTGCAAATAAAGCCATTATGTTGGCACTTGCACCGAGTTTCATGCCGACATACATAGTCCCAAAATGTCCTAAATGTAAAAACATACCGGTGCCGATGAGACTCTTGGCATGTGACCAAGTGGGCAGATTTAATCGTAAAATAAACACCAAAGGAGTGACAACTAGTGCTGCACCTAAAAAACGATAGGCTAATAAATTAAATGGTAGGGTGTATTCAAGGGCAAGTTTCGCCATTGAGTAACCAGAGCTCCACACGACTAAAAACAGCCAAGGTATTAAATACTGATAGCGTTGTGGCATGTGGCAACTGGTCTTATAGGTGAGAGCGAGAAAGGCTGTAATTTAACTAATCAAGATCCTAAAGGCATCCTAGCTTTTAGTCTTATTACTCTGATTTAGCTACTTATTATTGTATTTCAAACATCACTTCATTACGACGATTAAACCACAACGTCCAAGGCGCATCATAACCCATCATGACAGGAACAGAAGTAATTGTGTAAGGGGACTGTGCGATTGCATCTCGCAGCCGTTGTGTTTTCTTAATTAGTTTATTATCGCTACGTAGTCCCGAAAAACGTATTACAGCAACCGTTTTTTCTGGCACTGCGACTAATGACAAACCGGGTGATGTAGGCTTAGGCGCTGTTTGATAATCGTACATAGAAGGTAAGAAAAAGCTCATTTTCATTGATTTTTTGGCCGCATTGGAATCATCCGAATTGGCCATTGTCATTTCTACAGGAGTGGTCATCGCAACTTTGACCGATGCTTTTTCAACTGATGCCGTCTCAACCGGAGCCGTCATTGCTATCGACTTATTAACGGAGTTCGCTCCGGAGATATAGCGAAAAAGTTGCCCAAAAGCGTTATTTTCACCATTCGCCTGTGCGACTACTTTTACTGCTGGTTTATAAACACGGATTTCAATATCCTCCGCTAATGACGCTATGACTGAGTATTGTAAGGTTTCCGTTCCTTTGTACATTGCAGGTGTCTGCGTCTCATCTGCAGCAAAACTCATCAAGCTAATCCATCCAATTAGTATCAAGGCGGTTCGTAATATCAACATTGTTTGCTCATTTGCAATTAATAATATGTAGATACGTCACAACGCGTATAAAAGTTTGCTTGATGTGGCTTGATTTTACTTAAGCACTATTACTAATAATTGCGTGATACACATAAGTGCTTCAAGGCAATGTTACTTTGTTAGGATAATACTCATTGGCTAATTGAATGTACGCATCTTTGTCTGCTTGCCATTTTTTCATAATACGCTTGTTATAATTGAGATATAGCTTGTCTTGATAAATTGTAAAGGCTTCTTCATCGATGGAGGCAAAACTGTCGTTGGACATTGCATAAGCGCAATAGCCTCCGTATTGTGGCGCGTATTTTACTGGATCTGCAACAAACATAGCCAAATGCTCAGCAGAGACAAAATACCAATCAGCACCGCGCCATTGAGTAATGTAATCTTCACTCCCTTTAACGGGCTTATTTTGTGTCCAATAAGCGACAGTGTCATAACCGTAGATAGCTTTGTTATTAAAGGTACCTGTTTCGATAGGATCATTGGCAAGTGTACTAAAAGAGAACATGAATAGTGAAAGTGAGAACAGTGACAGTGCGAGTAAGCGTTGCATAATAAGTCCATATTTTAATGAGTGAGTAAATATAGACCTAGTAGCTATGTAGAAACTTTCATATCAACAACTAAAAAGTTGATTAAAATAATAAAATTACTAATGTTAAGTAGTCTATTACATTAACTTTGTTTGGGAACAAAATATGGCAACAACGAGTGTAGATTTGGGTGAATATTTTACTAATTTTGTTCAAGAATTAAAATCAAGCGGTAGATATCGCAATACGAGTGAAGCATTAAGGGCTGGTTTGAGATTGTTAGAGCGTGAAGAGTCTGAATACAACGCTAAATTGGAGTGGTTACGAAAAGAATTAACTGCTGGTGAAGATAGTGGAATAAGTGATAAGAAAATGTCTGATATTATCGCCGAGGCAAAAGCTGAGCTCAATGACAAATAAATATCTTTTATCTAATCGCTCCGCAAAACAGATAAAATCTTGATAATCAGCATCGTTCATCAAAAAAGAAGTATTAAAAACATTTAGCTTTACGCGCAAGAAAAATAGTGTGCTTACTGCCTTTTCCTTTACGAGAACGCGCAATTTGTGTGCGCACATCATATCCAGCTTTTTTAAGTCGAACGGTAAACAAATAATCAGGGCCAGCAGACCAGATCGCTAACATGCCACCTGGGCGGAGCACTTGGTGAATTTCTTTTAATCCTGCCTCTGAATAGATCCAATTATTATCCGAATGGGTTAAGCCCTCAGGTCCATTATCCACATCAAGCAAAATAGCATCATAGGTAGGCGTTTGGGTGTTTAAGAGGTGTTTTACATCCCCTATTTTGACTCGAGTACGCGGATCTTGCAGTGGGTTGTTAGCGCATTTACCTAATGGGCCTTGGTTCCATTGATGTACTTCTGGGATCAGCTCCGCAACGGTGACTGTTGAACTAGATGTCACAGCTTTGAGAGCGGCAGCCAAAGTATAACCCATCCCTAAACCGCCAACGAGCACATGCGCGTTAGGTGTAGATTTAATATACGCACAACCAAGCTGAGCAAGTTCTTGTTCAGAGTTGTACACTCGACTGTTCATGAGTTCACCGCGAATCCCAGATAAGCGAATTGAAAACTCTTCTTCACGTTGGGAAAAAGTGAGCTCACCGCCATTGTTTGGTATTTGAGCCGTGCCGAGTTTAACCCATGATGTCATTGTGCATCCTAATAAATATGTGGAGTTTATAATAGCCCAACATAATAACATTTTAACGCATGGCACAACAGTTTAAGTCGCTTCTCAATACATACTTACGTATCAACATATAGATTGCTTTCATACTCAAAAACGATAAACTTAACAAGTTATTAACTTTTGGTGTTGTAGCGTGTCATGACAAAATTTATATTTGTAAGATTTCTATATGTGAGTTTAATTGGGATCTTGTTAACTGGTTGTGGTGGTGGAGGTGATTCCCCGACTAGTACACCTAGCACGAACACCCCAACTACTAGCTCTCCAACTACCAACACCCCAACGACTGGCACTCCAACATATGGCAGTGCTAATCCAGCTAATGAGACACAATCCGAGACACAAGCTGAGTCACAACCGACAACGCGTATTGATGCTGCACGTTTTTTAACGCAAACCACATTTGGGCCTACCCTAGAAGAAATCGATGCTACTGCTCAAATGGGCTTATCTGCTTGGATTGAAGCACAAATGCAGAGCCCGCAAAGTGCCCATCGTGCTAAAACATTAGCTATTTTCAATGCTGATGAAAATGCTCGAGAGCAAGGCGCTGAATGGCCGTGGAATGGACATCGATATGGCGCGTGGATGGATATTGCGTTACATGGTGAGGATCAGTTGCGGCAGCGTGTTGCTTTTGCGCTGAGTCAGTTATTTGTCGTATCGGATAAAAGCCAATTAGACAGTGAACATTTAGGCATCGCGACTTATTATGAAGGGCTTGCTGAACACGCATTTGGTAACTATCGCGATTTACTTGAATTTGTCACCTTATCTCCAGTTATGGGCGTGTATTTAAATATGTTGGGTAATGAAAAACCCGACAGTAGCAATAATATCCGACCGGATGAAAACTTTGCTCGTGAAGTGATGCAATTATTTACCATTGGGCTAGATGAGCTAAACCTCGATGGCACACGTAAATTAGCAAACGGCCAGCCTATTCCAACATATGATATTGATACCGTAAAAGCCTATGCGAATGTGTTTACTGGTTGGAATTTTTATGGCACACGAGTTGATACTTGGGGAGATTGGTGGGGTAATCGTAATTTTCGCAATCCAATGGCATTAGTCCCAGAATATCATGCTACTGATGTTCGTAAAGTCTTACTCAGTGATGTAATCGTTGAGGCTGGTACCGACGGAGAAACAGCGATGCAAATGGCTATAGATAGTCTGTTTGCCCATCCAAATGTTGCCCCGTTTGTTGTTAAACATCTGATCCAACGCTTAGTCACCTCAAATCCCACACCTGATTATATCGAACGCATAGCAATGGTATTTGAAGATAATGGACAAGGCGTACGAGGTGATCTTGCTGCGGTCATTACAGCATTATTACTCGATGAATCGGCGCGCACTGAATATGCGCAACAAGATCCTCATTTTGGTAAGTTCAAAGAGCCGTTGTTGCGTGCAGTCCAATATATGCGTGCTTTTGGTATATACATGCCCGAAACAATGCAGCCACAATGGACCGACTATCAGCATAATCAAGCGCCATTATCCTCGCCGTCTGTTTTTAACTTTTATTCTCCTGATTTTTCACCTGTGGGCAGGTTAAATGAGGCCAATTTAGTCGCCCCAGAAATGCAAATTATCAATGATACTTACATGGTCAGAAATTCTAATCATGCGGCTTGGTTGTCTATTTGGGCTCCCACAATGAGTGAGGTTGATGCTGGGCATGAGCGACGTTTAACGCTCAATTATGAACAATATGCGCCATTGGTTGAAAACGATACTGCTGCGTTTATTGATTGGCTAGATATTGTATTACTAGCCGGCACGATGACTGACACCATGCGCGAGATATTGATCGATTATGATACGCAATTACAACTGTGGGCGGATGATACCACTAGGGTGAAAGAACTCACATTTATGGTGACAGGTTCGCCACAATTCGCCGTACAACGCTAATCATAATTTAATAAGGTTGATGAGGGAAAATATGAACAAACGTCAATTTTTAAAAGCTTCACTTGCTTCCATTGGTGCATTAACTACGTCTACAGGTTTAGCAGGGCAGTTGCAATTAGCTAACCAATTAGCAGGGGCTAATTATGCGCGTCGGTTTAGTGATTATAAAGCGATGGTGTGTATCTTTTTATATGGTGGCCACGATAGTTTTAATTTAGTCGTGCCTAGTAGCGGTAGCGATTATCAAGATTACGCTCGTACTCGCCAATCGTTAGCCTACGCTCAATCCGATTTAGTCAGTCTCAACCAAACTGATGTGATGGATCTAAGTGTGCATAAGGATGCTGGTGCGTTACAAACCTTGTTTAATAATGGGCGGGCGTCCATTGTCAGTAACATGGGGCCGATGGTTGCCCCTGCAACCAAACAAGAGCTCAATAATAATACTAGTGTACAACCCCCACAATTGTTTTCGCATAATGACCAACAAGCATTGTGGCAGAGTGGCTTGCTCGATACTAATAATACGTCAGGCTGGGGCGGGAGGATGGCCGATCTGCTAATGGATACCGAGCAACGCCTACCGTTAAGCTTTAGTTTAGGTGGAACAAACCAATTTCAAAGTGGCCGTATTGCACAACATTACTCGATGAACACCGAAGGTGTCGAACAGTTTGGTGGGCTCAATCCTGCTTATGATTGGGATCGGGGGAGAATGGAGCACCATTTGCGGATGGTGAATGCGACTCAAGATATTTTTAGTCAAGCTTATGCCCAAAAGATCCTCGATGTACGTGCGAATAATGCAAGTTTACGTGCAGCTCTTGAACCGATTGCTAACACGGCAGTTGATTATGGGACTAGCGACTTAGCGGGGCAACTACAAATGATTGCTAAACTGATTGCTGCTCAGTCGAACTTGGGACAATCGCGCCAAATATTTTTTGCGTCGATTGGTGGCTTTGACACGCATGATAATCAAGCGTATTTACTACCTCGGTTACAACGCACGCTAAGTGATGCCATGGCAAGTTTTGATGCCGATTTACAAGCACGAGGATTAAGTCAAAACGTCGTGACGTTTACCCAGTCTGAATTTGGTCGCACATTAACCTCCAATGGCGATGGTACTGATCACGGTTGGGCGGGAAATCAAATTATCATGGGTGAGCCGGTGCGGGGAGGGCGGATTTATGGCCACATGCCTTCGCAAATAATTAACAGCCAAGATGATTTGGGGGATGGACGGATTATCCCTACAACATCGATTGATCAATTTGGTGGCGAGCTTGCTGCTTGGTTTGGGTTAGGGCAAAGCGAAATCAACGAAATATTTCCTAATCTGTACCGCTTCGACCAAGGTCAGTTGAATCTGTTTGTGTGATTGCGACAATCTCCAACTTGATCTCACAGTTTAATGAATTTGCCACTAAACAGCTTTTGTCGGCTTTAGCCAGAATACGTCGTGCAGTATCTGGTGATTCTGATGTTGGGATGGTTAATGAGACTGAAGTGACGATATTAGTGAATTTTAATACCCCATTTACTTTTTCCAATGTGCCTTGGGATGAACAGTTCAAGGATGACCAGCTTAATTTTGAGCCACGCGCAATCGCACGAAACGACAATATAAAGCAACTTGCGACGGATGCCATGAACAGATCTTCTGGAGACCATTGATCGCCGGGTCCACCAAAATTTTGCGGTGGAGCAATCGCGAGTTCATCCAAATTGTCAACCTTCACAGTTAATCGATTATCCGAATGCGCTTCAGCATGAACGTTATATTGATGTGGCAGTGCTTGCATGGTGATACTCCGATGATCACGAATGAGGTTATTGAGATATAGATTAATAGTGTTTGCTGTTGTATGTGTTGATATAGATTAATAAATTCGTTTTTGGCCGATAAAGGCTAAAGATTGGACTGCCCCCGCTTTTTATGACATTTGGCAGCCTCAATTTGAGGCTTGTTCAAACTGCTCTGGACTGATAGCACCAAGGTAGGTATTTAGTCTTGTTTTATTGTAGAACATTTCGATGTAATCGAAAATGTCTGCTCGAGCTAAGTCACGAGTTTTGTAGATGCGTTTTTTGATACTCTCTTTTTTTAAACTGCTAAAAAAAGATTCTGCGACTGCATTATCCCAGCAATTTCCTTTTCGACTCATACTTGGCATTAAGTTATGCTCACGACAAAATAGGTACCACTCATCGCTTCCATACTGTGAGCCTTGGTCGGAATGTACCAATACTTTGGCTTTAGGTTTCCTGCGCCAAACAGCCATTAACAATGCGTCAATAACTATTTCTTTGGCAAGTGTTGGTTTCATTGACCAGCCCACTATATTTCGAGAATAGAGGTCAATAACGAGGGCTAAATAAAGCCAACCCAGCCATGTTCTCACGTAAGTGATGTCGGTAATCCAAGCCTCGTTAGGTTGAGCGACATCAAATTCTCTTTTTAAGTGATTGGGGGTAATAATAGAAGGCCTACCGTAGCCATATTTATGGATCTTATAACCACGAACAGCCTTGATATCATGCTGTTTCATGATTTTGAACACACGATTGGGTCCAACTAGTTCGCCAGTCTCACGAAGGTCTAAATGAACTCACTGATATCCATAAACACGATGACTCGCTTCATATGAGTCTTTTATCACCTTGAATAGTCGCAAATCATCTACTGCACTATCCGATAAAGGCTTGTGCACCCAGGCATAATACCCAGACGGATGGACCCTAAGGATACGACACATCACCCTAGTCTTAAATTGAAGTCGGTAATCATTAATAAACTGGTACTTTACTAGGGTTGACTTGCAAAATACCTTGCGGCCTTTTTTAGGATATCCCTCTCTTCTTCAGTCCTTTTGAGTTGAGACCTTAATCAAAGAATTTCTTTCTTCGCATCCAGTAATTCATTTTCCTTTTGTACTGAAGTATCTGGCCTACAAGCTTTAACCCACTTGTATAAACTATGTTGGGAAATACCTAAATTCTTGGCAACATCACCGACATGATGGCCGCGATCGATAACTTGACGTACTGCTTCATCTTTAAATTCGGGACTGTATCTTTGATTACTCATAATGTTTCTCCTATGCAAAAATAATAGCCTAAGAGTGTTTATAAATCTGGGGCAGTCCAGTCCGTGAAAATAACGCTAATCTCAGCGCAGCTTTAACACCTATAGCGCAAACGACTGTAGATTATGGCTCTAGCGATGATTTAGCTCTGCAATTACAAACAATAGCAAAATTGATTGCGGCACAATCTACTTTGGGGCAATCACGTCAGGTATTTTTTGCTTCGTTGGGAGGGTTTGATGCCCATGATAACCAAGCGTATTTGTTACCACGATTACAGCAAACATTAAGCCTAGCGATGGCTGGATTTGATGCGGATCTGCAAGCTCGGGGTTTGAGTCAGAACGTTGTGACATTTACCCAATCAGAATTTGGTCGAACCTTAACATCCAATGGTGATGGAACTGATCATGGTTGGGCAGGTAATCAAATTATCATGGGAGAGCCTGTGCGAGGTGGTCGCATATTTGGTCATATGCTGGAACAACTCAATATGTTTATCTAAAAACTGACACGTCCAGTTTATTTTAGTGTGATATTGATAGCATATTTAAATTCATTTCAAAAAATCATTTGTTGCGCTTAGTAAAGCTACACTGGAAATTATCTCAATTCAGTGTAGCTATATAGAAAAATGTTATTCTAAAGCGGCTTCCAGTTCAGGTAGCACATCAAACAAATCACCAACCAAACCATAATCGGCAACCTGAAAAATAGGCGCGTCTTCATCTTTGTTGATGGCAACAATCACTTTTGAATCTTTCATGCCCGCTAAATGCTGAATAGCGCCTGATATCCCGACTGCAATGTATAATTGCGGAGCAACAATTTTGCCCGTTTGTCCGACTTGCATATCGTTAGGTACAAAACCAGCATCTACAGCGGCACGAGATGCACCCATAGCGGCACCCAATTTATCAGCGATGCCATCGAGTAGTTTGAAGTTTTCACCATTTTGCATTCCTCGTCCACCAGAGATAATTACCTCAGCAGCAGTCAGCTCAGGACGCTCAGATACTGTCAACTCTGCAGATACAAATTCAGAATTATTCGACACCTTAATGATATCAATAGCTGCAACGGGAGCATTATTACCCTCGCTTGCGCTATCAAATGCCGATGTTCTGACAGTGATCACTTTAATCGTATCCGCCGACTGAACAGTTGCGATGGCGTTACCTGCATAAATAGGACGTGCAAACGTATCTGCACTGATGACATTAATGATGTCAGATATTTGCGCAACATTAAGCAGTGCAGCAACGCGAGGCATAAAGTTTTTACCCGTCGTAGTAGCAGCACTCAATATGTGGCTGTAGTCTTTCCCTAACTCAACAACCAGATCAGCAATATTTTCAGCTAATTGATAGTGGTAAGCCGCATTGTCAGCAAGCAATACTTTACTTACATCCATCATTTTAGCTGCTTTTTGGGCTACTTCACTACAGTTTTCACCAGCAACTAGCACATGTATATCACCACCAATTGCTTTTGCTGCAGTTACTAATTTGTGGGTTTCGGACTTGAGATGAGTATTATCATGCTCTGCATAAATTAAAATAGTCATTAAATCACCTTTGCCTCATTTTTTAATTTATCAACTAGCTCTGCTACGCTAGCTACTTTCACGCCACCTTTACGTTGTGCCGGCGCATCATATTTCAAAATGGTCAATTTTGAGCTTAAATCAATGCCGTAATCTGCAGCAGATTTGACCTCAAGTGGTTTACGCTTGGCTTTCATGATATTCGGCAATGAGGCATAACGCGGTTCATTTAACCGTAAATCAGTAGTTACTATAGCTGGTAATGTTAGCGCGACGGTTTGTAATCCGCCATCGACTTCTCTCGTCACATTGACCTTGTTGTCATTGATATCGACCACGGATGCAAACGTTCCTTGAGGCAATCCACATAATGCCGCTAACATTTGACCTGTTTGATTATTATCAGAATCTATTGATTGCTTACCCAAAATCACTAAATCAGGTGACTCTTCTTCGACTACCTTCTGTAATAATTTAGCGACTTGTAATGAATCTAATACATCAGACGTATCAATTTGAATACCACGATCAGCACCTAGTGCTAATGCGGTGCGAATCTGTTCCTGACAGGCTTTATCGCCTATCGATATGGCGATAATTTCAGTGGCGATACCTTTTTCTTTCAGTCGAATAGCTTCTTCAACGGCGATTTCACAAAACGGATTAATCGCCATTTTTGCATTCGCTAAATCCAGTCCTGAATTATCAGCTTTTACACGCACTTTAACGTTATAGTCGATAGCACGTTTTACTGGTACTAATATTTTCATGTTTTCTCCATCGGTATACATTTTACGTAATACTAAATTTATCTATAATAAAAACTTAAAATAAAGGCCTTAATACTAATATTAAGGCCTTTATGTACTTATTTTGCATCTTTACTTAGTAAGTAAAACTAACATCTAAACCAAAACTTGCTGGAGTACCATACACATGAGTGTCATAAAAACTGAAGTTTGCACCATGTAATGTGTATTCTTCATCAGTTATATTTTTACCCCACAGTGATACTTTGAGACTTGATCTTTGACCAACTTGAATATCAGATAAGGTCAAACGGGCATTGAGTAAATTGTACGCTTCACCGACTAGAGTTGGATCGTTGTTATTAAACTGATTGTCATCGTTCATCACATAGTTAACATTCAAGTTCATATTACCATATTCAAATTCGGCAATATTCCAATCAAGTCCAAACGTCGCTGAAAAGGTGTCTACGTCAGTAAATTCCTCAAGCGAGTAATCGGTATCTCGGTAGCCATAACTCGCGCTAAGTGAAAGTTCAGGAGTAACTGCAAATTGCGCGTCTAATTCAAAACCAATGGTTTCTGACTCACCCGAATTCAGAGCGCGTTGAATAGTACCGTCAAATACTGTGACTAATAAGTTAGTATTGTCGTTCATGAATATGGCTGTGTTTAACATTAAACGGTCGTTTAATAAAAACATTTTTGAGCCAACTTCATAAGCAGTAGTATCTTCAGGGTTACCCGGAATTAAACTACCATCATAAATTGCTTCCCCCATGTTAGCAGGGTTTAAGTAAGCAAAACGGTCTACGGTACCAGGGTTATATACGCCAGCAGCATAACCTTGAGAGATTGAGGCATAGTAAGTTGTATTGTCGTCTTGTACATAATTAGCTACGATTGAACCAACTGTCTTACTCCAATCTTCTTTAGCGCTTTTATCATTACGTAACATAGGATCGGGAGCAGCTAGTTGGGTAATCGATTTTTCGTCTTTGGTATTACGAATACCTACTGATACATTTAATTTTTCATTTATATCATAATTAACTTGTGCAAATAACGCTGTTGCATCAGATTTTGATTGATAAAAACCACCCCAAGCTAATGGATCATCAAATAATAAATTCGCACCTTGTCCTGTAAAAATGCCAATTTCCCAAGGGTTATTCTCTTCACCTTCTTCACTAAAGTAGAAATAGCCAGCAACATATTCAAGTTTACCATCCATGAAATTTCCTAAAAATTGGAACTCTTGAGATTTTTGTTCTTGAGATTTTTTGTTATAGAAATGAAAAGCAGGAATAGGGCCAAAGTTACCTGTAGGCTGGTATGTTGCATCAAGCTCAGCCCCAAAATAAGCGCCACCGTCAGAATCAACTCCATCTGGAATATCAGAGGAGTATTTACGGGATGAGGTAATCGATTTCAAGCGATGATTTGCAGCAAAATCCCACTCTACATTTAATGAATGCCCTGAGATTTCTACATACTCTCGACCATGTTGATCAAGTTCAAATATTTCTTGTCGACCACCTGTAAATTCATTTTGTGACATTTGTGCAAAGACGTTACCACCATACATCACACCCGTACCCATATGTAGAGTGGGTACTGTAGGGTCAGTAAAATAAGGACGAACATTACTGACTTGCACAGGTATTGAAACAGCACTTCCGTCAGTGTTGTCATAGGTATAATTAACTTTTAATTTATCAGTTTCGTATTGTAAAGCAATACGAATCGCGTCAGTTTCTTTAGCACCTAAATCTTTTTCTTTAGCACCAACAAATTCGTTAGTTGCCCAACCATCTTCTTCACTTTTCAGGTATGTGAATTTACCAGAAAAACCATTTTTTTCTCCAGTATCAATAGAAGTAAGAGAACTTTTTAATCCAAAATTTCCTACAGTGAAACGCTGACTAAATCCAAATTCATCAGCAGGCCCTTTTGTAACCATACTGATGGCACCACCGGTCGTGTTTTTACCCCAAAGTGTACCTTGTGGACCACGCAGTACTTCCACTCTTTCTAGATCAACAATACTTAGAATAGCACCTACATTTCGCGCATAATAAACGCCATCAACATAAATACCCACTTTAGGATCTATCGCTAGTGATGGTGAGGCTGTTCCTATACCTCGAATATTTACTCCGACATTATATGCACTGCCTATTGGAGCAACGATTAGGGTGTTTGGGGCCAGATTATTTAAATCAGAGACATCCTCAATCCCCAGTTTTTCAATAGTTTCACTGTTAAATGCAGAAATCGCAATGGGTGTTTCTTGCAATGGCGTAACGCGTTTTTGTGCTGTAACTGATATACGTTCAACACCATAGGCTTTATCAGCTTCTGATTCGGTAGGTTGTTCTTGCTGCGAGTAAGCATTTCCCGACAAAGCACAAGTAATCGCAAATGCTAATGGCTTAATAGACTTATATTTAGTTTGGTGACCAATATTCTTCATAATATTCTCCTGGATTGATATCTTGTGCAATTGACGAGTAGATCAACGCCTTATTGTTCTGTTAACAAAATGTTATTTTTGTTATTGTGATTTTTGTACAAAATATTTTCCACAGATACGTCTATTCGGACTAGTTAATTTGATCTTGTTTATCAAGCTTTAAGTATTTCGGTCTAAAACAATCTAACCTTATGAAAAAACAGTAATTATTTAAATATTGGTTAAGAGACTTGACAACATCCTATACTGGATAGACCACATTGTAAATTTATTGTTACCGTCCATTTAAACGATGGTAAGTGATTTTTTTTGCGGTATGTTTTTCGGTATAAATAGGAGTGTTTACAATGCATAAAGTTGCTTTTATTACTGGTGCTAGTAGGGGAATAGGGCGATCTACAGCAATTGCATTTGCTAAAGCTGGATTTCACGTTGCTATCACCGCTAGAGAGTTTGATAATGACAAACTACAACGCAATAAGATAACTCATAGCAATTATGCAGTCGGTAGCCTGTTAGATACTGTTAGGGTGATTAAGACAATTGGTGTAGAAGTGCTAGCGATAAAGATGGACTTACTTAGCCCAAGCTCTGTTCATACTGCAGTTGAACAAACGCTGTCTCACTTTGGCGTTGTAGATGTATTAGTCAATAATGCTATATATCAAGGGCCAGACCTTAATGTGCCGTTATTAGACCTTACACCTGATACTTTAGATAAGGTATCAAAAGCTTATATTTTTGCTCCTGTGCAAATTTCGCAAATGCTTATTCCTAAAATGCTTGAACAGCAGTCGGGGTGTATTATCAATATTACTTCCGGTGCTGGAGAAAAAGATCCGCCCATCGCTGCAATTGATGGTGGGTGGGGATATGCATATGGTGCTGGCAAAGCAGCTGTATCACGTTTATCAGGAATCATAAATATCGAGCATGGTAAGCAAGGTATACGTGCATTTACCGTTAATCCAGGAGTGGTTAATACCGAAACTCTACGTGTGACACTGGGTAATCGAGGGATTAAAGCTCTTGGTCAAGCTGTCGTTGAGCCTGAGATAATTGCAGACATATTACTGTGGATTGCTACTCATAAAGAGGCTGATAAATTGCAATGTCGTACCATAAATGCGCAACAACTAGCTATCGACATAGAGATGTGTCGATAGCTACTAGATATTAGATGCGAGTTAAATCTTTTATCCTGCCGTTTGTGCACCATCAATAGGTAACGTCGCTCCGGTAATAAACCGTGCTTCATCAGAGCCTAAGTATGCTACCGCAGCAGCTATTTCACTTGCTTGTGCAGCTTCAAGCAACGGAAACATTCGCCCAAGTAAACGTTTGTCGATGTCATCTGGGATATTCAGTTTCGCTGCGAGTGGGGTCTTAACATTACCCGGGCATAGTGCATTGACTCTTACCGATTGTGCGGAATATTCAATTGCCAATGATTTAGACAAGTTCACAACTGCCGCTTTCGTGGCACAATAAGATGATGTATAAGCCTGACCGACCAATCCTGCTGAAGAGGCCATATTGACAATGTTGCCTTTTGTTTTGATTAAATGGGGCATCGCTAATTGACATAAATAAAACACGCTCGATAAATTAACGCCAAGCATGTTGTGCCACTGTGCAGGGGTTATATCGGTAAAATGCTGCATCTGTGCTATACCTGCAATGTTGCATAAAACGTCGAGCTGACCATAGTGTGAAATACATGCATCCATCGCATTGACGCATTCATCATAATTAGCAACATCACAACGATAAATTGTGGTTTTCGCACCCTGTTCTTCGCATGCTTTTTGTGTGTCACCTAAACCTTTCTCATCAATATCACACAACGATAGACTGGCTCCCTCTGACGCTAATCTAACTGCAGTCTCACGTCCTATACCCGAAGCAGCGCCAGTGATAAATACCACCTTATTGTTAAACCTTTGCATATATAATCCTTCAAAACCATTGGTACCTCTAATATTTACTATACAGCCTGAAAATGCTTAGTCCATATTGACGATGAAGTCACAGTGGTGTTTATGAAAACCTAAGACCAAATTAAAAGAAAGTATTTATAGGAGTAATCATGGCGCGTTATCACATGCTTAAAGTTGCCCAAGTGGTGCAAGAAACCGCCGATGCACATTCCATATTATTTGATATTTCAGAAGACGTGCGCGAAAAATTCAATTATCAATCGGGTCAATTTATTACCCTTAAATTTAAGTTTAACGAAGAATCGTTGCAACGCTGTTATTCAATGTCTAGTACGCCGCATCTTGATGACCAGTTACGGGTCACAGTGAAACGTGTGGTGAATGGCAGAGGCTCAAACTGGCTTTGCGATAACTTGAAAGCAGGCAGCCAGATTGAAGTGATGCAGCCAGCAGGACTATTCATCAGTAAAGATTTATCTGAAGATCACCTTTTGTGTGCAGGAGGCAGTGGCGTTACACCGATATTATCAATTTTACGCAATGTGTTGGTTAATGGTACCGGTAAGGTACGAATGATTTATGCCAACCGAGATGAATCATCAGTCATTTTTAAACAGACACTAAAAACGCTTGCTGCTGAGTATCCGGAACGCTTACAAGTGATTCATTTACTCGATTCACTGCAAGGTATCCCGTCCACAACCTTATTGTCTTCTTTAGCAAAGGGGATGGACGATGCAAGAGCCTTTATTTGTGGGCCTGGTCCTTTTATGGATACCATGGAGATGGCTTTACATCTTGCTGGTATGTCAAAAGAACGGATTCATATTGAACGTTTTGTTATCGCTAAACCGTCCTCAACGACAAATGACTCGCCATTAAATACTATCAATGCTGAAGCTGTAACTGACACTCAGGATTTCCCTGCGGCTACTGTAAAATTGGAGTTAGACGGTGAACACTATGTCATTCCTTGTGAGCCAGGCGAAACAGTACTTGATGCTGCTGAAAAAATAGGTATTGAACTGCCTTATTCGTGCCGTGAAGGTATGTGCGCATCTTGTATGTGCGAAATTCTTAATGGGAAAGTTAAGCTTAAGAATAACGATGTACTTGATGAAAAAGATTTAAACAACAATTTAACCTTGAGTTGTCAGGCAGTGCCTCTAACCAGCGAGCTGAGTCTCAAATATGCATAAGATGTGTTTGAGGTCGATTTCAATAATAAAAATCGTTAAATGTTCATACATCTTACCTACAAAAATAATAGGAGTTATCCATGCAGGCACGTTTTACGAATAAAATCGCTTTTGTCACCGGTGGCGGAAGTGGGATAGGAGCAGCAACGGCACAACGCTTAGCCAAAGAAGGCGCAACGGTGATCATCTGTGGTCGTCGTCAAGCACCGCTTGATGAGGTTGTCGCTGCAATCCGCAGCGATGGCGGCAAAGCTTATGCTGTGCAAGCTGATGTTAGTAATGAGCTTGCATTTGTACAAGCTATAGAAAACACAGCGAAAGAGCATGGTGGGTTAGATATCATGGTCAATAATGCGATGGCTTTTTCCTATGGCAGCATTATTGATACGAGTACCGAAGATTGGCATAGTAACTTTACGACTTCTGTAGATGGGACCTTTTGGGGCACTCGCACTGCGATGCGGTTAATGCAGGAAACGGGTGGGGCGATTGTCAATATATCCTCTATTTGTGGAGAGTTAGGTACCCCAATGATGGCTGGTTATAGCGCTTCAAAAGCGGCGGTAGTTAATTTTTCTCGTGCAGCCGCTGCAGAGGGTGCCAGCAAAAATATCCGTGTTAATGTTGTTGTCCCTGCAGTAGTTGAAACTCCCGCTACTGCCGGTATGCTAAGTGACGAAGGTATGCTAAACAACACCAATAGACTGATCCCAATGGGCCGAGTCGGACGCAGTGATGAGCTCGCTAGTGCGATTGCCTTTTTAGCTAGCGATGATGCGTCTTATATTACTGGTGCAAGTTTACCCGTTGATGGTGGACGGGGATGTGTATTGGTAACTGCGCTAGATTAAAAATTAAGGAATGAGTATGACACAGACAAATTCATTGTTTAGTGCCGCAAAACTCGGTGCTATAGACATTGCAAACAGAGTGGTTATGGCACCGATGACCCGAAATCGTGCTGATCCCGATGGAACACCAAATGATATTATGCGCGATTACTATGCACAGCGTGCAAGTGCAGGGTTAATTGTAGCGGAAGGTACTTGGCCAGTAGCTGCAGGGCAAGCATATAACCGTCAACCTGGTATTGAAACTGAACAACACATTGCAGGCTGGCGTGCTGTTACCGATGCAGTGCATCAAGCTGGCGGTAAAATTGTATTGCAAATAATGCATGCGGGCCGGATTGGTTCGCATCACATCAAAGGTGAAAATGTCGCGACTGTTGCACCTTCAGCAATTCAAGCAAGAGGTGAGGTTCATACCGATAGTGCAGGGATGCAGCCCTTTGATATGCCTGTAGAATTAAGTACCCAGGAAGTTTGGCAAGTAATTGAAGAGCATCGACAAGCTGCTGAAAATGCATTAAAAGCAGGATTTGATGGTGTTGAGTTACACTGTACTAGTGGTTATCTACCAATGCAGTTTTTATGCTCAGATTCGAATCAACGCACCGATGAGTTTGGAGGAAGTGTCCAAGGCAGAATCAAGTTTGCAGTTGAGTGCTTACGCGCTATGGCCACTGTGTTTGGTGCTGGTTGTGTCGGTCTGCGTATGAACCCTGGCAATCGTTTTAATGATACAAAAGACGCAGATCCAGAACAAACTCACATCGCTTTGCTCGATGAAGTGACAGATCTTAACCTCGGTTATTTACATATGATGCGTGCGCCAATTGAATCAATCGATGCATTTAAAATTGGTAGGGAAAAGTTTATCGGTTCATTAATTATTAATGATGGTTTTGATGCAAATCTCGCCGCGCAAGCCATTAATAATAAACAAGCCGATGCAGTTTCATTTGCAAGGCATTATGTGAGCAATCCTGATTTTGTAGAACGAATTGCTGCAGATTTACCACTTGCTGATTTTGACCGAAAAACGCTATATACGCCAGGTATATCAGGTTATTCTGATTACCCCAAGGCTTAAAACTTTTGTCTATATTATCAGACTGAGCAAAGAAAGCTAAATATAGCGACAAAGTTATGATATCGTTATGAATTAATCTTTATGTTAACGTTTTAATGACAAATAACAACAGGCTAACCGGATTATGGCACTAATAGATATAGAGCTTGAGCAGTATAACGAATTTATTAACTTATTGTATGATGCGGCAGGGGACGCGACCTCGGAAAGTTGGAGTAAACCGCTTAAAATATTACAAGATATTTTCCACGCTAATTACGTTACGCTTATTCTTAAAGTACCGGAAGAAGATGATTTAGGATTAATGGTGGCGGTAGGTAAGAATATTGAAGGCGGACATAGCGTTCAAAATCTGCCTTATCAATACAAACTTACTCCATTTACTGACCAACCCCTTGATACGGTATTTACGGTGAGCGATTTTATGGATGAAAAAGAATGGGAAACGAGCTCGTATCGTAAGCATTGGTGCGCAGTGAACGATGTCTACCATGTGATGAGCGTCGATATTAGCACACCAAACTTGGGCAATTTTCGTTTTAGGGTGACACGTGAAGAAGCACTAGGTAACTTCTCTGACTCGGATAAAACACTCTGTAAGTTTCTAATTCCACATTTACGCCGTTCGTTATCGACGTTTTTGCAGTTACACAGCAGTGCTTCTTTGGGTTCTTTGTATTCCAGAGCCATTGGTAGGCTTTCAATTGCGACTGTTACAATTGATGAAACAGGTAAAGTGCTAGATAAAAACGTCTTTGCTAGCCATTTATTAGCCGAGCCTGATGGGCTTAAAATTACTGCAGGTAAATTGACAGCTCAACATCACAGTGACAATAGTGAACTTAAGCGACTCATTAAAACTGCCTTTGAACATAATAATGATATCAATTCGATGCCAGAAGCAATGTCTATATCGAGACCATCAGGTGAAATTGCTTTAGGCGTAGTCATTGAAGTAATACCAGGTTTGGAATGGGGTGAGGGTAAAGGTCAGAAACGTGCCGTCGTTTATATTCGTGACGCAGTTGGAAAATCGACAACGAGTATCGATATCTCCAAAAAATTGTTTGGCCTAACACCAGCTGAAACAGGCTTAACATTGCAACTCACTAATGGCTTGTCTTTGGAAGAAGCGGCAGAAGTGTTGAATATTCGACGTAATACTGCAAGAGCTCATTTACGTTCTATTTTTTCAAAGACGGGTGTACGTCGTCAAACTGAATTAGTTCGTTTATTTTTAAATAGTGTTGCAGCCCTTGGATATGATGAATCTCCTGAGTGCGAATAGTCCATCTGCACCATGTATCTTGTTGAATATTGGTTGATTCTAGTAAAAATACAACTCAGTAGGCTGAATTATACAGCAAGCTGAATTACAATTTACTTGAGGATACGTGATGCAAACAACGACTAAACAAACGGCAGCTTTAATATTGGCTGCCAGTTTTGCGTCAACCATTGGCGGATTACCATTTAATTCCTTACCTATTTTACTTGGCTCGCTAGCGGATACGTTTGGTTTTGAGTTACAAACAGTGGGCCTACTCGGGTCGATATGTTTTGCGGGCTATTTACTGGGGACATTATCATCGGTCTTGATAATTAATCGATTCTGCTTACGCCGGCTCACGCTAGTCTCCTCACTGTGCTCCATACTTCTATTGCTCGCGTCGTCATTATCTGATGCTATATTACAAATGCCTTTATGGGGAGGGATCGGTTTTTTTGCTGCCCTAATGACTTGTCTGGGTTTACGAATTATTGGACAAATGGCAAATAAAGAACGTGCATTAGGCGTCAGGCAAGGGATTGAATTAGGGGTAACAGCTTTAGTTTTATTTGTTCTTCCTGCTTATGTGATCAGTCAGTATGCTTATGCCGGTGCAGCCGTCAGTCTATCGTTAATTATCGCACTCCTGAGCCTTAGCGTGTTTTGGCTTCCTAAAGATACCCATTTAGAATCAATTGATAACAGCATAAAAGCACAACTAAATATTCCTACTGGTGCGTGGTTGGCATTGTTGGTGTTTTTAGTGTTTGCAACAGGTAATATTGCGTTATGGGCATTCTTGGAACGCATGGGTAATGCAATAGCGTTAAGTTCTTCTGAAATGGGAACGGTGTTTGCCGTACTTAAACTATTAGGCGGTGCTGCGGCGTTTTCTGTTGCGTTGATTGGTGCTCGTATAGGCTTACGTTTACCATATGTAATCGTATTGTGTGTGCTTGCTATTGGTTTATATTTGATCTGGCTATCTTTTAACAGTACAACTAATCAGTTCATGTTATTTGCTATGGGTGCATGGATTTGGGAAGTCGCATTCACATGGGGATGCGTGTTTCAGACCGCAGCAGTGGCGAGACTGGATGCGAAAGGTCGGGCTATTATGTTAATCCCTGCCGCGTTTGGTTTGAGTGCTATGATAGGCCCTGCAATGGGTGGTTGGTTAGCTGCATCAGGGTATTACCAAATATTGGTGTTGGCATTTGTTGCTAGTGTGGTTGCGATTGGATGTTTTATTTGGCCACTGGCTCGTCTGCAAAGTCGTACTAAAACTGGCGAGATTAGCCCAATACATATCACTTCATGATTAAGCGGTCATAATAAAAGCCAGCAAAAGCTGGCACAAGGTACACTCAATATTGTTTGTGTAAAATAAGGTAAATGATTATTTCCCCATAAATTTAGGGTGGCGCTTTTCTAAAAATGCTTGCATCCCTTCACGCTGGTCTTGTGACGCAAACAAAATCGCATTGGCTTTTCGTTCTAGCGCCATTGCACTAGCTAATGGCGCGTCCATACCGGCCAGTATCACTTCTTTAATTTGTTCGGCTGCAAGAGGTGGCATGCGAGCAATGCGGCGACAGTTAGCTAACGCTTGTGCATGCACGTCTTCGTCCTCACATAGTTCACTGACCAAACCCGCTATCCAAGCATCATGTGCGCTGATAGGTTTACCTGTCAGTGCCATTTGCATAGCTTTGGCTTTGCCCACAGCTCTGACTAACCGTTGAGTACCACCAATACCAGGCATAATGCCAATAGCTATTTCGGGTTGGCAGAAACTCGCGCTCTTTCCTGCAATAATGATATCAGCCAGCATGGCTAATTCGCAGCCGCCACCAAACGCATAGCCGTTTACGGCAGCAACGACGGGTTTAGGGCATTGTTCGATAGGCGCCCACAAACGCTCAGTATGGCGTTGGTATATTTCGATAGGGTCAGCATCAATCAAGCCGGTAATATCACCGCCAGCGGCAAACACTTTGTCACCACCGGTTAACAAAATACAGCGTACCGACGGATTATCAGCGAGCGCTAAGAAATGCTCGGACAAAAGTGTTTGTAACTCTAAACTAAGCGCGTTGGTTGCATGTGGGCGGTTCAGCCTAAGCTCAGCCACACCGTCCTCAGGAAAACTCAGTATGACAACGGGCTCTTGTGAATCAGGCATTAGTATCTCCAAAATGGTTTTAACGTGCTGTAGGCAAGCTTTGTATACACTAGGCTATTGTGACGTTTAGTCAATAATGCCAGCATCGTCCATATAGACGAAGTTACCTTTGTATTGTGCAATGTAAACTGTTTTGTATGTTATTAATATAAGGCTGTACTATATCAATGTCGACACATAATGTTAACCCACCACAAAACTACCAAGATCAAGTTGTTCTGGTAACTGGAGGTACCAAAGGTATTGGATTTGCGATTGCTACTGGTTTTCTCGCTGCTGGTGCGAAGGTCGTAGTCTGTGGTCGAAAAGAACCCGAGGCACTACCGCAAGTTACAGTCAATAATAAGGTTAACCAAGCGCACTTTATCCAAGCTGATGTAAAAGATAACGATAGTATTAATACTTTATTTTTAGCGATCAAAGAACAATATGGCAAACTTGATGTATTAGTCAATAACGCCGGCGGTAGTCCATTTGCATTGGCTGATAAAGCGTCACCGCGTTTTCATGAATCGATCATTAAACTCAATTTAATTGCACCATTGACTGTTGCTCAACATGCTAACCAGCTAATGCAGGAAGATGGCGGGAGTATTATTTTTATTGGCAGTATTAGTGCATTGCGTGCATCACCAGGTACTGCGGCTTATGGTGCAGCCAAGGCAGGTATCTTATCGTTAGTAAAAACCTTAGCTGTTGAATGGGCACCAAAAGTGCGAGTTACTGCACTGAGTCCTGGTTTAGTTAAAACCGAAAATTCGCATTTACATTATGGTGACGAAGCAGGTATTGATAAGGTGTGTAAAACTATTCCTGCAGGCAGGATGGCAGAACCAGAAGACGTGGCGAATGCGTGTTTGTTTTTGGCATCCCCTCAAGCCAGTTATTCTAGTGGTTGTAATTTACTACTTAATGGTGGTGGTGAATTGCCAGCCTTTTTAAATGCTAGCGAAAGCAAGTAACGATTAATTTTCAATAATAAGCATACATCTTAATAAATGTAGGAGACGAACGTTGGCTAAATATGAATGGTTAGCTCAGATTGAAGCGATGGTAGGCAAGCAATATGGTCGTATCTACGCATGGGATAAAGTAAACGAAGCAATGGTTCGACAGTGGTGTGAAGTAATGGGTGTAGATAATCCTATTTATACTGACGCAGAATATGCAGCCAAGAGTCAACATAAACAGCTTGTCGCTCCGCCGGCGATGTTGCAAGCATGGTGTTTAGCTGGTTTTAACGATATTTTGGCGCCAGGCTCAACGACTGAAAATCCGTACGGCGTGCTTAAATTGCTTGAGGCACA
The DNA here is from genome assembly GCA_029246415.1 of Glaciecola sp. Taxonomy (GTDB): domain Bacteria; phylum Pseudomonadota; class Gammaproteobacteria; order Enterobacterales; family Alteromonadaceae; genus Opacimonas. The sequence continues at coordinate 126,890 of JAQWNF010000023.1, read as the reverse complement.
AGGTTATCCAGCTGTTGTTGCGGTTAACTCTAATTTGCATTTTGATCGTTATATTGGCATTGGCGAAACACTCTATTACACCACTACGTTTGACAGTATCAGCGAAGAGAAAACAACAGCCTTGGGTACGGGATTTTTTGTCACTCTCAAAATGGTGTTCTTTTCAGAACATACTGGTGATAAGGCTGATGAAAAAGTCGGTGAATTACTCTTCAGAGTCATCAAATTTAAACCAGCGAAGAAACCAGACAGTAACGATGCCCCTGCAGCGATGCCTAAAATGCTCAGACCCAAACCTGGGATCAGCGATGATAACAGCTTCTTTTGGGAAGGTTGTGAAGTCAATGAACTGAGAGTGCAAGAGTGTAATAGTTGTAAAAAATTACAGCATCCACCTGCGCCAGTGTGTATGCATTGTCATTCATTTGATTTGGGTTACAAAGTCGCCAGTGGTAAGGGCGAATTATATTCTTTTGTCGTGATGCATCATCCGCATGTGCCGCCATTCGATAATCCTAACCCAATTGGTCTGATTGAGCTTGACGAAGGTGTTCGAATTACCGCTGGCTTAGTCGGTGTAACCGATGGTTTAGCACCACAAATTGGTCAAGCAGTGCAAGTAGAATTTAATACGTTTGAAGGTGATTTAACGTTGCCGCAATTTAGACTTATGCCAATGAAGGAGTCATCATGAATTTTACCTTTAGCGAAGAACAATTAGCTATTGCTGATATGGCAAACAGCTTATTTACTGATACCTGTACTGATCAATATTTACGAGATTATGATGAAGCAGGTCAAGGCACTATGTCTGATTTGTGGAACAAGTCGGTCGAGACAGGGTTGCATGGCGTCATTATTCCTGAAGAAAATGGTGGTATTGCTCTGGGTATGGCTGAGCTAAGCTTGGTATTGCAAGCACAAGGTGGTGCACTGGCACAAGTACCTTTATGGCGTCATCAATTAGTTGCTACGGCAATGGCTCAATTTGGTAGCAACGCACTCGCATCGATTGTTGAAACTGCTGCTCAAGGCGATAACTTACTGACGCTAGCATTTAATCTCGTTGATACTACCAGCGGTACAGGAGTGAGCGCAGAGAAAAGTCCTAATGGTCTTAAATTAAATGGTGTGGTACAGGCCGTCGCAGTTGCTGGTCTAGCTGATTTTATACTATTACCGTGCACAATAAACGATGAAACTAAATGGGTTGTCGTGGAGAGTAAAGCCAGTGGTGTGTCGTTAGTTAGCGGACAAATGACCCATGGCGAAGAAGTGGCCGATGTACAGCTTACAAATGTGACCATTGAGAGCACTTTCATCCTTAGCGGTGATGTGAATACTTGGCTAACTCCTCGCATCTTTGCCTGTCTTGCAGCGTTACAATTAGGTGTCAGTGAAGTCCAAATAGCTAAGACGGTTGAGTATATTAGCGAGCGTCAGCAGTTTGGTCGCGCAATTGGTACCTTCCAAGCAGTACAAATGACTATGGCAGATACCAAAATTGCATTAGAAGCGCTGCGTAGTAATTTATGGCAACTTTGTTACCGTTTAGATAACGGTTTGGCTTGTGAACATGAAGCATATGCAACCGCATGGCATGCCTGTGAAGCTGGGCACAAGATCGGACATGCAGCACAACATGTACATGGCGGATTTGGGGTCGATGTGAGTTATATTATTTTCAGATATTTATATTGGAGCCGAGCAATCAGCCTGAACTTAGGAGGCAGTCCTGCACTGTTAGCTAAGCTTGGCGATGTGCTAAGTGCAAACAATAACATTGGCTGGAAATATAATTTGGATGAATCTGATGCAAAATAAAACAATACAATTTAACCACGTTAAAGTGGGCGACAAATTACCAGAGTTAGCTATTCCTATTACGGTTGCCTTAATTACCAGCGGTGCGATAGCTACCCGTGATTTCTTTCCTGGACATCATGATAAGGATGCCGCGATAGAGCTTGGTTCGCCGCATATTTTTATGAATATTCTGACTACAAATGGTTTAGTCCAACGCTTTGTCGAGCAATGGAGCGGTCCAGATAGTGTGTTTAAGGATATCGAGATTAAGCTAGGTATGCCAAATTATCCAGGCGATACGATGACCTTTAAAGGCGCAGTGACTGCTGTTGACGCGCAAACCAACACGATTGAAGTGGGTTTGGCAGGGCAAAACCAGTATGGCACACACGTAAACGGTACTGTGCGTTTAGCATTACCATAACCTAGGAGAGACAAAAATGAGTGAATCAATCAGTGGCAAAGCTGCCATTGTTGGCCTAGGTGCCACAGAATTTTCAAAAAACTCAGGACGCACTGAATTACGCCTTGCTATGGAAGCGACCTTAGCAGCACTAGAAGATGCTGGGATCGATCCGAGTGAAGTTGACGGCTTTAGTAGTTACTCTGTCGATAAAGTACCTGAATATGAAATTGCCCGCTTGTTAGGCTGTAAAGAAGTTAAATTCTTTTCACAAATACCTCATGGTGGCGGTGCCGCTTGTGCACCAATCATGCATGCTGCGATGGCTGTAGCTAGTGGTGTGGCCAAAACTGTTGTGGTTTATCGAGCGATGAATGAACGTTCATGGTATCGATTTGGAACTGGCACATATGGCTTTGGTTCAACGCCTATTTTTGAAAATACCAATTACGGTTGGTATATGCCGCATGGCTTTCATACTCCAGCTAGTTGGGTTGGCATGTTTGCCCAGCGTTATATGCATGAATATGGTGCGACATCAGAAGATTTTGGAAAGGTTGCTGTTGCTGCCCGTGATTTTGCTGCAACAAATCCAGCTGCCTTTTTCTATGAAAAACCCATTACTTTAGCCGATCATCAAGCGTCAAAATGGATCTGTGAGCCATTACATTTACTTGACTGTTGTCAAGAGTCAGATGGTGCGGTGGCGATGGTCATTACTAGTGTTGATCGAGCCAAAGATTTTAAACAAAAGCCTGTTGTTATCAAAGCAGGATCCCAAGGGATTGCCGAAGGTCAACAAATCATGACCTCGTATTACAGAGATGACATTACGGGTTTACCTGAAATGGGCGTGGTTGCCAAAGAGCTATATGCACAATCGGGTCTTGGTCCGGATGATTTTCAAACTGCGATTATTTATGATCATTTTACGCCATTTGTGTTACCGCAACTTGAAGAGTTTGGTTTTGCTGAGCGTGGTCAAGCCAAAGAATTTATTCGTGCGGGTCATCATGCCCGTGGAGGTAAATTACCTATCAACACGCATGGTGGACAATTAGGCGAAGCTTATATCCATGGCATGAATGGTGTCGCTGAAGCGGTTCGTCAAGTTCGCGGAACGGCAGTTAACCAAGTTGATAATGTTGAAAACGTATTGGTCACAGCCGGAACAGGCGTTCCCACCAGCGGTTTAATTTTAGGTAGCGATTAAGGAGTACACTATGTTCATTGATTTAACACCAGAACAAAGGGCCTTGCGCCTAGAGATACGCGATTATTTTACACAATTAATGATCCCTGAGCTGCGCTTAGCGCTCAGAGGTGAAGAAGGCGGTGATACGTTTCGTAAAGTAGTTAAACAAATGGGTAAAGACGGCTGGCTTGCGGTAGGTTGGCCCAAAGAGCACGGTGGCCAAGGTTACCAAGCGACTGAGCAATTAATCTTTTTTGAAGAAGCCAATATTGCTGGTGCACCGTTGCCATTCGTGACAATCAGTACTGTTGGACCTGCATTGATGGAGTCAGGTACACAATTACAAAAAGACATGTTTTTACCCGGTATTGCCAGTGGTGACATTCATTTTGCGATTGGTTATTCAGAGCCTAATGCTGGTTCAGATTTGGCGACACTCAAAACCAAAGCAACGCTAGAAGGCGATAACTTTATTGTTAACGGCAATAAATTATGGACTTCAGGTGCTGACTCGGCCGATTATATTTGGTTAGCTGCGCGTACAGACCCAGATCTTCCGCGTCATAAAGGGGTATCAATTATGATCCTCGATACCCAAAGTGAAGGCTTTAGTAGTACCGTTATCCCAACTTGCTCAAATCCAACAGCGGCAACCTATTACGATAACGTAAAGGTGCCAAAAGACATGTTAGTGGGTGAGCTTAACCGGGGCTGGAATCTAATTACAGCTCAGCTTAACCATGAAAGATTAGGTCTGGGTTCATGGTCGGACAAAGTCGTTAGCTTGTTTACTCGTGTTTATTTATGGGCAAATACCCCAGATGAGCATGGCAAACGTGCAAGTGATAACCAATGGGTTAGTTCAGCGTTAGCTGAATGTTATGCCAAGCTCGAAGCAATGCGCTTGATTAACTTTCGTATTGCGGCGGATTTAGAAGCGGGTCATATGGATATTGCGTTAGCGTCAATTACCAAAGTGTATGGATCTGAGTCCGCGATTGATATATTGCGTAAACTCATTGATATTGTTGGCTTAAACGGTATGGTCAAAGGCGATTCTGCAGCTTCATTTTTGTTAGGTGAATTAGAATATGAAGTCCGTGCATCGGTTACATTGACCTTTGGAGGCGGTACCAACGAAATACAACGTGAGTTAATTGCTCAGTTCGGTATTAATATGCCAAGAGCGGTTCGCTAGTAGGAGATAGTCATGAGTGATTTGGAACAATTTCGAACCGATGTAAGCCAGTGGCTAGAGGCTAATTGCCCAATGTCACTGCGGACTCCCACTCCCGATGGTGAACTTATTTGGGGAGGAAGTAGCGTTAATTTTACCTTCGATGATCAGCGTCTGTGGTTTGAACGCATGCGAGATAAAAACTGGTTTTGTCCCACCTGGGCAACAGAATATGGTGGTGCCGGCTTAAGCCCGAAAGAAAATAGTATTCTTGAAAGTGAAATGCGTAAGCTTAAATGTCGTCCACCGCAAATTAATCTGGGTATATGGATGTTAGGTCCCGTGCTATTAGAACACGGTAGTGATGCACAAAAAAAACAGTTTTTAAACCCGATGACTCGCGGAGAAGTGCGTTGGTGTCAAGGGTTTAGCGAGCCAAATGCAGGTTCAGACTTGGCGAGTTTACGCACTAGTGCTGTTGATATGGGCGATCATTATTTAGTTAATGGCAGTAAGATTTGGACCTCTTATGGCGACAAATCAGATTGGATGTATGCCCTAGTTCGCACTGATCCAAAAGCGCCAAAACATCAAGGTATTAGTCTTCTGTTATTGGATATGCACAGTGAGGGCGTAAAAACCGCGCCAATTGATCTCATCAGTGGTAAATCTTCATTTTGTGAGGTGTTTTTTGATAACGTGCGCGTGCCAAAAGAAAACCTCATTGGTGATGTTAATCATGGTTGGAAACTAGCCAAAGAATTACTGCAACATGAACGTAGTGCTATGTCAAAGTTTGGCGAATTCCAACTACCCACTCATTTTGATTTGATGTCGTTGGTGCACGAATATTTACCTGAACCACACAGCGCAAGTGAAACATCGTTACTGCATAAAGCTCATGATGCTGATATGGAAGAGCACGCATACCAGTTAACGGTTCAGCGGTTAACCCAAGAAATGCAGGCTGGACAAAACGGTTTTGGCTTGATGTCGATTATGAAGCTGGTTCATACCGAGCAAGAAATTGTTAAATTTGAGATATTGCTTGATGCGATGGGCTATCGTGCTTTAGGTTGGGAAGATGGCAGCTTCACAACACAAGAACAGGCGATTAACCGAGCTTGGCTTAACAGCTTTTCCCAAACGATTGCAGGCGGTTCATCTGAAGTACAGCTAAACGTGATAGCAAAACGTGTACTGCAACTGCCCGAAAATAAAGGAGTTAGCGTATGAGCATGGTTTACAGTGAAGATGATAGAATGTTAGCGGATACCGCTGAAGAATTTTTGTCATCGAAAAGTCCGGTTGCAGCACAACGAGCTCTGAGGGATAACAAGTCAGTTACCGGTTATGATCCACTAATTTGGCAGCAAATGACTGAGTTGGGTTGGACAGCTATTACCTTTCCTGAAGAAATAGGGGGGTTAGCATTTGGTTTTAAAGGGTTAGGCGCTGTATTTGAAAGCATGGGCAAACACCTCACAGCATCACCCATGCTATCATCGGTAGTACTCAGTGGTACAGTTTTACAGCATTTAGCAAATGAAGCCCAATTACCTTGGCTCGATGGCATTATAAGTGGTGAAAAACGCTTAGCTTTAGCCATTGATGAACAACCTAGGCATAACCCTAGCGTGATAAGCTGTAATGCTATTGCCAATCCTAACGGTTATATTCTTTCGGGTGAAAAAGTCATTGTGATCGATGGTGAGAGTCCGGATGCGTGGCTAGTCGCAGCGCAATATGAAGATGCAATGAATCTATTTATTGTCCCTTTTAGTGAAGATGTTACAGTTAAAGCAACGAAGTTAATCGACTCTCGTAACTATGCAGCCTTGTCGTTTAACAACCTACAGTTACCTGCTGATGCGCGTTTAGGGCAATCAGTAGATTCTTCTGAATCAGCAAAAGCACTCGATTTTACGTTAGATTTGGGCCGATTATGTTTAAGTTGTGAATTACTCGGTGCGTCTAAAGCCTTGTTTGCCATGACTATTGAGTATCTAAAAACCCGTGAACAATTTGGCGTGAAAATTGGAACGTTCCAAGCATTACAACATCGAGCTGCGCGTTGTTTTGTCGAGCTGGAATTGGCTCAGTCATGTGTTATGTCTGCTTTGTCAACAGCGGATACGGATCCAGAAAATTTAGCGTTAAGTGTCAGTTTGGCGAAGTGGAAACTATCTAAAACGGCTGATTTGATTACGAGTGAAGCGATCCAAATGCACGGCGGGATTGCAGTGACCGATGAGATGGATATTGGCCTTTACCTCAAACGTATTCGTGTCGCGCAAATGCTGTTAGGTGATGCCGATTATCATCAAGCGCGTTATATGGCATTAAAGGGATAACCGTTAACTAGCTAGATTAAACTATTAATCGAAAAAGACAGCCAATCAATCTGAACGAACCGACTTCATTAACGCAATGATGTCGGTTTTTCTATATCTATTGTTGTTATAAGTGAATCGATTGTTTATTCTGCTTTTAAGACTCGGCCAAGCGTCACATCACCCTTGATAGTGGTACGGTTGATAACACGATTAACGCCGACTTTGGTACCAGTTGTACAGTGCATAGCACGCCAGTTATCCCATAGGACCATGTCGCCTTCGCGCCATTGGTGAAAATAAGTGAACTCTGGTTTGGTCGCGTGTTTGATTAGGCGCTCGAGTAACTCAATGGACTCATCGTTGGATAAACCAAACTGTTGGGGTGTAACGACTCGATCCAAAAATTGTTCGACCACCTCAAGGACTTTTCGTCCGCTGATAGGGTGCGTGACAACCGCTGGATAGGCTGCATCAGAAAAATCTGGAAAACCGATATCTGTTGGTTTCATTGGGCTATTCGGGCCAGGCTCATAGCCGTCCAAATTAACATAACGCATGTGTCGACGCTGCATACTAAAACTATATACAACTTCTAGCTTCTCAAGTATTGCCTTGGTCTCATCATCAAGTGCATCGTAGGCTTTGGCTAAGTCACCAAACCCAGTTAGACCGTCTTCTTCAGCCACCACGACTGCACGCAATAGTGCACCATGATTAGGTCGAGCGGTGTAATGCAAATCCATATGCCAATCCAAGCGGCCGACTATTTCTTTGCCGTTATAAAACGCCGTTTGGAATTTATCCATAGGGCCGCCATTTTTCAGCTCAAACAATTCTGGATGTTCGTCGTTTTGCGTTACCTTAAGTGGATGTAATTCCAATGGACCAAAGATCCGACTAAATTCTATTTGTTTTTCAGGGGTCACGTCCTGATCACGAAATACCAAGATGGCGTGCTCGTACCACAACGCTTTTAATTCAGCTTTCATTGCGTCAGTCATAGGCGCATTAATGTCGAAACCTGACACTTCAACGCCAACATTATCAAGAGGGGTAACGCTAAGTGACATAGTGTATTCCTTATTTCTTTAACAATAATCTACAGAATGAATATCAAAAATTAATCGTCGATTATTCGACTATTATTCCTCTATTATTCAACTAGGCTAGGATCAAGACGCAATTCTTTGCGGGCCATCGCTTCCCATATAAACGGAAAACCATTGTCATCTGCAATAGACACTTTATTCACTTCTTCTTCACTCAGTGGGATGCCACCGCCGCCTAACTCAACTTGGTAAGCACGTTTGCTGCGCCACTCTAAGGTAATGGCGCGAAGATGTGCTTGGCGCAAATCCTTACCCACGACTAATGATCCATGATTGGCTAATAATGCCCATTTAGCATCGCCTAAGGCCTCAACAGCCGAAATACTGACCGCTTTATCTTCAAAAGTTCCGTCGTATTCGTTATATAGCGGCAATTCTACACCGCAGTATGCACTAGCTTGGTCATAGACCGGCGGCACTTTGTGCATGCATGCCCAGATACCACTGTAATGTGGGTGGTTATGGATTACCACATGCGCATCAGGTCGTGCAGCGTGGAGTTGCAAATGCAAACCAATCGCTGGGGTCACATTCCATTCTCCGTCAATCACTTTACCTGATGGATCCAAAGTAACGATATCGCTGGCAGTTAATTCACTCCAGGCAAGCTCCCAAGGGTTAGTTAAAATATTACCATTGGCTAAACGATATGTGATGTGACCAGCAATATGATCATCCCAGCCTTCGCGTACAAGCATGCGACACATCAATGCAACTTGGGCTTTATCACTAAGCTCTGGCAGTAACGCTTTACGCCCTGGTCGGGTTGCAAAACGGTCAAGCATCGCTTGGTTAACGCCGTCGTATTTTTTCATAATAAATGACTCCCTATTGAAGAAAATAAATAGTAAAAGCTATACTGTTAACTAAATATTAACATTTGGTTGAAATATTACGCAAAAGCTATTGACTAAGCTTGTCTTATTTAGCCAAATTATTATCTAATATGGCCATTAAATAAAGCTTGTCTAAAGGCACGAGGTGAAACCCCTGTCCATTTTTTGAAAGCTCGATGAAAACCAGCACTGTCGGCATATCCAAGCTGTTGACCAATGCGCGTAATCGATAAGGTAGGATCGCTTAAATGCCGTCTGGCATGGATTTCTTTGACTTGATCAATTAACTGTTGATAGCGCCAACCTTGTGCCAATAACTTTCGACTCAATGTTCGTGAACTGCAATGCAAGCGCATCGCTGCATCATGCAAAGACGGTGGGGAGGCAGGGTTTTCAACAATAATTTGCGAAAGCTGCCATGCAATATCGCCATGGCTGTGGGTGATACTTTTTTCTTCGCACAGTCTTTTGTACAGCATGACACTTTGCGGACTAGCTTGTGGCAAAGGCTTATCGAGGATCTCTGCATTAAAAAATAACTGCGTCGCAGGGGCATCAAATTCAATTGGGCATTGGAAAATAGATTCATAGCGAGCAATGTGTGCCGGTGCTGGGTAATCGCATCTGAGCTTAGTGATTGGTAAAGATACGCCAAGTACCCACCGAGCGGTGGTAACGATATTTGCTAGAATATCCTCAATCGCAAGTAAACGCAGTTCGCCAAGTGCGTCTTTAGCATTAATTTGATAGCAACCTTGCGCTTGGATCTCGCTAAAGGTTGTGACAATAAGATTGCCTGAGAATCGTCCTGAATAATTTTGATATTTTAGTCCAGCATTACTGGCCTCGCGCAGAGTAGCACTACTGAGCATTAAATAAGCAAGTTGGTCATGAGTAGCAATTGATCGCTGCAGGCCTAATGTTAATCCTAAGTCAGTGCCTTTATAACTTCGCTGAGCATCGAGTAACAACCCTTTGTGCTGTTGTGCACTGATTAAGGTATCGTGCCCATGCTGTTGGATGTCAATGATGCCGTTTTTAGCAGCAATTGCCTGACTGTCGATGCCAAAACTGGCGAGAAAATCAAGCAACCACATAATATATCTCGTATCGGTATATATGAGGTGACTCCTTATATAATTAAATCTAGCAAGCCAAACCTGCACGATATCCGGTATCTAAAGCACCTTCAATATAACCAACAGCCTTACTGTCACCAATAACTTTTACTTCATGTCCTGCTTGGAGTAATGTGTCAGCTAAACTTCGGTCAGCAGCAATGCCTGTGGCCATGACTACAGTATCGGATGCTATACTGTGTTGCTCGTCGTTAATACTATAATGCACATGGTGCTTGTCTATATTGTCAATTTGCGCTTCTTTAATCAGTGATACACCAAAATGAGCGAGGTTATGAAGAACCCGCCAGCGTCTGACAATACTCAGTTCAACACCCAAATCACGAGAGGGTTCAAGTACTGTGACAATTCGCCCGCGTTCACCTAAAAACTCGGCTAATTCTAGCCCCACCAGACCACCACCGATAATCGTTACCCGTTTACCAAGTGGCATCCAAAAATGAGATAGACGCTGTAACGCGCTGATATTTTTGGTGAGTCCAAGTAGATTACCGCTGCCAACCATAAGGCGTTGCAACGGTTTTAGTTGTGCTTTAGTGCTTGGGCTAACTTCACCGGTAAGCACTTGACGTAGTTGTTCGCCAGACCAGACATGCGGCAATGTAGCGCCTGCAATATTAGGCATCTCGCGACTAGCACCGGTAGCGACAAATACTTCATCAGGCGATAATGAAGCTATTAACTCTGGGGTAGCAAGGGTGCCGAGTTTAACCACTACATTGGTTTGCTGTAATTGTTTGATTAAATAATCAAGTAATTTACCATTTTCTTGATAGGCGAGGGTTGCGAAAAACAGCGTACCGCCTAGACGCTTACTGCGCTCTATTAATGTCACATTGTGACCTCTATTACTCGCTGTTACCGCCGCTTCGATACCAGCAGGACCGCCACCAATAATGACAATTTTTTTAGGCTTGTCGGTCATAATGACAGGTAAAGACGACTCTTGTCCTGTACGTGGATTGGCTGCACATTTTACCCGTTGATTGATAAATATCTGGCTGACACACACATAGCAATAGATACAAGGACGAATATTTTCAGGTTGATTGGCTATCAATTTATTTGGTAGCTCAGGATCTGCTAGTAACTTGCGGCCCATGGCAACAAAGTCACATTTTCCTGCTGCAATGGCAGCATTGGCAACATCAGGCTCTAATCGACCTACAGCAATAACAGGTATAGAGACAGCGCGACTGACTTGAGCTGCCCAATCTAAAAAGCCTGCAGGTTTATGTACGATAGGGGCCTCGGTAAACGTCGCGCCACTGGTTAAATTGGCGTAAGCAGAAATACTAATCGCATTGAGTCCTTCGGCTTCAACAATTTTGCTAACGGCAATACAGTCTTCAATTGTAATGCCACCTTCTTTACCAATCTCAACAGCATCGAGTCTTAGCCATAAAGGAAAGTCTTCACCGACTTGTGCTTTGATTGCATGAATGATTTCAATTAACATGCGACAGCGATTTGTTAAGCTACCGCCATATTCATCATCACGTTTGTTATAATATGCGGATAAAAAACCGGCGATAATATAAGTATGCGCAGCATGTATTTCAATGCCATCAAAACCAGCTTGTTGAGCACGTCTTGCTGCATCAGCGAACCATTGCACCATTTGCTGTATATCGGCTTTGTCCATGACACGCATGGTAACAGGCACATCTTTACTAGGCCGCACAAACGTACTGACTTCTTTGAGCGTCACCGATTGCATCATATCAGTCGCAGGGGGAGGAGGTGGCATAGAGGGCACCCACACTTCTCTTCCTTCAGCCATATCTCGAACTGACGTTTTACCAGCGTGCTGTAATTGTAATGATATTTTTGTGCCATGTGCATGCACTCGGTCAGTGAGTGCTTTTAACCCAGGAATAAATTCATCCTTAGAAATCCCCACTTGATAAGGTTCAGCGGTGCCAGCTGGGTAAGCGATAGACACCACACCCATTGTTATTAAGCCAACACCACCTTTTGCACGTTCTTCATAATAAGCTTGGATGCGCTCTCCACAATGACCATCTTCTTCGGCGTAGTTAGAGCCCATAGGGGCCATGATGATGCGATTACGCAAAGAAAGGCCACCAATTTTGCCGGGTTTAAGTAAATGCTGATAGTCTGACATTGCGATACCTATATGGTGATGTTAGTTAATTTCTAAGGGGACTATTTATCCGTGTTGGTTGTTTGGGTATTAACCGTGCTGCAAAAAATCAATACACGTCGTGTTAAACAATCGTTGATGCTCAACTTGCACCCAGTGACCACAGCGATTAAGCATAATAAATCGAGCATGCGGTAAATTATCTAAAAATTTATGCATGCCTTGATGTGGATTAAAGCGATCATTAGTACCCCAAAAACCAAGTACAGGGCAAGTTAATTCATGTAATCGCTCTGTCATATTCGGTACCATCATCGTACTAAATAAATTAGCAGGCTGAGTCACCGCTACGGCTGAACGCTCTGCTAATATATCATCAGATAAGGCACTGGCATCAAACAATTGTAAGGACATCACTTCACGCATTTCCTCAACGCCCATAGGGCCACGGCTATACACCTCAACCATGCGCTGGATACCTTCCATTTGGAAGTAGGTTTCGCGTTCTTCAACGCCACCAGGAGCCATTAATATTAACCGCTCAACCGTTGTGGGGTACGCCAATGCTTGACCTAAAGCAATGGCACCGCCCAATGAATTACCCAGTAACGTTAATTTGGGTAAGTCCAATGCTTCAATAAATCCATTTAATGCAGCTACAAAAAAATCCAAATCATAATTAACATCATCCGGTTTGTCAGACCGACCAAAACCCGGTAAATCGAGCACTATATTACGGTAGCCAGCACGTGAAAATTCTGGGTAGTTGCCTTTGAAGTTACTAAATCCACTAGCACCTGGGCCGCTACCGTGAAGCCAAATTACAGTAGGACCAGTCCCTTCTTCAAGATAATGTAACGTTAAGCCATTTTCTATTTTGATGAATTTTCCAGTAGGTAATGGTAAATCTTGTGAGGTTGCTCGCATATTCAAATCAATACTCCCGTAATAGTGGTCACTGTAATGGTGATGTAGTGTAAGTACAAAACAAACTACTAAGCTTATATGTCGATATTTACATTTTATAAACATATTTAATTTTTCATAGATTGCGACGCAAGCACTCTTAATACATCGTCCATTTAGACGAATAAATTATTTAGTCTTGTTGGACGATGTTTGGATTCGTTTGCTAGATCACTATTACTAAAAGCTAAATTTAAGTGCCCATTCATAACTATCAGTTTGGGAATAAATTTTTATAGGGAGTAGATATGAAACATCACGATCAAGTCGTATTAGTAACAGGAGCTGGACAAGGTATGGGCCAAGAAATAGTCCAACACTTTGCAAAAGCAGGGGCATGGGTCGCTGCACTGGATATTAATGCAGATGCAGTAAACGAAACAATCAGTTTACTCCCTGATGATAAAGCGATTGGCCTGATTGCCAATATTGCTGACAGTACTTCAGTAAAAGAAGCGATCGCAAAAGTCGTTGCTAAATTTGGACGTCTTGACGTAATAGTTAACTGCGCCGGCGTCGGTTCTTTTGATACATTTTTGGAAACACCAGACGAACATTGGGACAAGGTAATGAGTGTCAATCTTAATGGCACTTTTTATTGCTGTCGTGAAGCCGCCAAAGTAATGGCTAAACAAGGTAGCGGCAGCATTATCAATATTTCAAGCACTGCTGCATTAACCGGTGAAGGTCCTAGTCATTATTGCTCATCAAAAGCCGGTGTAATGGGGCTGACTCGCAGTATCTCTCGTGAGCTTGCAAGTCATGGTATTCGTGTTAATACGATTATTCCTGGTCCCACAAATACACCTATGATGGCAGATGTTCCGGATGAATGGACGCAAAAAATGATCGCAGATATTCCACTAGGTCGTATGGGTGAAAGTATCGATATAGCAAAAGTTGCAAGTTTTTTAGCGTGTGATGATTCTGGTTTTATCACCGGTCAGAACATTGCCGTCAATGGCGGAATGGCCTTTATTTAGGATAGTTATTGTGAGCGAAACACAAAACAATTTAGAACAACGTATCGATAGACTTGAATCGATTGAGGCCATACGTCAGTTGGCTGGTAAATATTCCTTGTCCCTCGACATGCGTGATATTGATGCTCATGTTGGATTATTTGCTCCTGATGTTCGCGTTGGTGGCGGAAAAAGTGGACGAGCCCATTTAAAGGCATGGGTTGATTCTACATTACGAGACCAATTTACTGGCACCTCTCATCATTTGGGACAGCATATCATTGAGTTTGTGGATCCTGATCATGCAGTGGGCGTCGTGTATTCAAAAAATGAACATGAAACCGGTCGTGAGTGGGTCCTCATGCAAATGTTGTATTGGGATGATTACGAACGTATTGATGGCGTTTGGTATTTCAGACGTCGGTTGCCTTGTTATTGGTATGCGAGCGACTTAAATGCAGTGCCGACCGGTGATATGAAAATGCGCTGGCCAGGCAGAGAACCTTACAATGGAACTTTTCATGATTTATTTCCATCATGGCAGGCGTTTTGGCAAAACCGACCGATTGCTGATGCTTTACCCGAAGTGGCTGCTCCAGCGCCGTTAGAACAGTTTCTTCGCACTATGCGCGGTGACACTCCAGCACCTAAAATTCGAGTACGTTGATTACAACAAATATGGGAGATTCTATAGTGGATAACACCAGTATTCCTTACGCCGGTTCACTTGATAAAGCACCAGTGCCTAGAGCTGTAACACAAGCTAAAATGGATGCGCGCGCAGCGGCATCCCGCTCAGTCAGTCCTTCTCAAAAATACAGCATAGCAGACCGATTAGAAGAACAGGCTAAAACACGCCCTAATGCCAATTTTTTAATTTACAAAGGCAAAAAGTATAGCTACACAGACGTCAATACCCAAGCAAATAAATATGCAAAAGCGTTTCAAGCCAGAGGCTTAAAAGAAGGTGACGGTTGTGCAATGGCGCTTGAAAACCGTCCTGAGTTCTTTTTTACGTGGTTTGGCTTAACCAAGTTAGGTGTTGTTGTTGCGTTTATTAATACGCAGGTACAAGGTAATGTGCTAGAGCATGCCATTGTATCGACTAATAGTGACGTAGTAATTGTAGGCGAAGAGTGCGTTGAACGTTTTCTTCAGACGCCGTCATTAGCAAATAAAAAATTGTGGCTAGTCAGTGACGATGAAATTATCGACAAACCTGCTTTACCCGCTTGGATAGATACGACTTTTGACGCCGATGTCGCTAGCCGTAGTGGCGAATCATGCACACTTGCGCGCGGAGCAACAGATGGAGAAACACCTACACTGTTAATCTTCACCTCCGGCACGACAGGTTTACCTAAAGCCGCTATATACAGTCATATGCGCTGGCTAACGTCAGGTGATGTGATGGTAGAGACTATTGATGCCACACCGGATGATGTTTTTTATTGTTGTTTACCGTTGTATCATGGTGCTGCCGCAACATCGGTTACCTCAACAGCCCTTGCTGCGGGCGCGAGTATTGTCATTCGACGCAAATTTAGCGTCAGTCAGTTTTGGCATGATATTGAATCTCATCGCATTACAGTATGTCAATATATTGGTGAGATTTGCCGTTACCTGCTTAATTATGCCGATGCAAATAATCATAAACCCAAAGATCATTCGCTTCGTTGTATGCTCGGAGCCGGCTTAACCGAAACGAGTTGGCATCGTTGGTTAGAGTATTTTGGACCTATGGATATCTATGAAGGGTGGGGGTCTACAGAAGCGAATACCAATTTAATAAACATCGATAATTACATTGGCTCGGTCGGACGTGTGCCGCGCTGGGATCGAACTAATTTTAGATTGGTGAAATTTGATACCCAAACTGAAACACATATAAAAGATGAGAACGGTCATTGTATATTGTGTCAGCCTGGGGATATCGGTGAAGGCTTAGGGATGATTATCAATCACCCTGATTTTGGTGGTGGTCGTTTTGAAGGTTATACCTCAGCCGAAGGAACTGAACAAAAAATCATGCGTAATGTGTTTGCACAAGGCGATGCTTATTGGCGTTCGGGTGATTTATTACGATATGATGACAATGGATATTTTTACTTTGTTGATCGTATCGGTGATACTTACCGCTGGAAAAGCGAAAATGTATCATCACAAGAAGTCGCTATTGCCTTAGGTGATTATGAGGGCGCAGAGTTAATTAATATTTACGGAATACAAGTTCCTGAAAATGAAGGTCGTGCGGGCATGGCGGCGATAGTGATGCAATCTGGTCATGAATTTGACCCAGTTAGTTTTTATGCACATACAACGCAAAAAGTACCCAATTATGCGGCACCGCAATTTGTACGTGTCAGCAAAGCCGCGGATATAACGTCAACTTACAAACTCCGTAAAGTTGACTTACAAAAACAAGGTTATGACCCAGTAGCATGTGGTGAGCCTATATATGTGCGCAACGATAAGTTAGGCTGTTATGAGCTGTATAGTGACAGTGTATTAACAGCATTAGGTTTTAAACCCTTCGTCAACGCTTAAGGATTATTTATGGGATTACGTGGAAACGCAGCGATTGTCGGTGCTGCGCAATATAAGCCAGAAAAATATCAAACAGCGCCACAAATGTTCCATTTAGAACAAGTGGCGGATCTCGCTCACAAAGCGTTAGTTGATGCAGGATTACACAAGAGTGATCTTGATGGACTCGTTATTAATGGTCCGCACTTTCATGAAGCATCGGTATTTGTACCAGCAATGGCGGCTGAATACTTAGGTATTGAAGTTAATTTTGCCGAAGTAGTGGATTTAGGCGGTTGTACTGCTGTCGCGCAGGTTTGGCGCGCAGCAATGGCGATAGAAATGGGATTATGTCAGGCGGTGTTGTGTGTCATTCCAGCTCGTATGGCACCGTTAGGTCCCACCGAAGATCCTGCGTGGATGGCACAAGCCATGCGTTTTGGTGGTCATAGCACTGCGTTTGGTGCTCCCGAAGCCGAATTTGATTTGCCATATGGGCACATGGGACAAAACACGGGTTATGCCATGATAGCCCAACGTTATGCTGCGCAATATGGCTACGATAAAAGTGCGATGGCTAAAATTGCTGTTGACCAGCGTTTTAATGCGCAATATCACAAAGATGCAATATTTAATGGCAAGTCGTTAAGTATTGAAGATGTGCTAGCTTCAAAATTAGTGGCAGATCCATTACATGTATTAGAAATTGTTATGCCGGTTGCCGGAGGTGCTGCAGTTATTGTTGCATCAAAAGAGCTAGCCTCGCGAGCTAAAAAACGCCCTGCATTTGTGACGGGTTTTGGTGAGCGTTTGTCTTTTAAATCTCCGTCTTATGCGAAAGAAATGACTGTCACGCCTGTTGCCGAAGCGGCAAAACGTGCTTTTGCGATGTCAGGTCTGACGGCTAAAGATATTCATGCAGCTCAAATATATGATTGTTATACGATTACAGTGTTGTTATCACTTGAAGATGCGGGTTTTGTGCCTAAAGGTGAAGGTCAACGCTTTATTAAAGAGCATAATTTGACCTTTAAAGGTGATTTCCCATTAAATACGCATGGCGGACAATTAAGCTTTGGTCAATCAGCTGCGGCGGGTGGTTATTCGCAAGTCATTGAAGCATTTGATCAAATTTCACACTCTGCTCAAGAACGCCAGTTAAAATCCTGTGACAATATGTTTGTAAGCGGTACGGGTGGTGTCATGAGTGAGCAGGGCGCATTGATCCTACAAGGAGGATAGCATGGCAACGTCTAAACCAATGCCGCTGGCGACAAAAATTTCAGCTCCATTTTGGCAAGCGTTAGAACAAAATGAGTTACACATTCAACAATGCAATCAGTGTGCAGGTTGGGTATTTTTTCCGCGCAATCACTGTACGCATTGTCTTGCTCATGATCTTGAATTCAAACAGGTCAATGGAGAGGGTACGTTATACTCGTATACGTTAACACGTATACCTACTATGCCAGAATTTAGTGACGAGATGCCACAAGCATTAGCAGTTATTGAACTGAGTCAAGGTGTTAGAATTAATACCACGCTAATAGATGTTACAGAGTCGGATATCAAGATTGGCATGGCTGTTAAACCTGTATTTGATAAAGTTACCGCTGATGGTAAAACGCTACTTCGTTTTACCTCTGCTGACAATGCCGGTGGGGTGCGCGAATACCTCGATCCATTGCTTAACCTTGAGCGTAACACAAAAGGTCAAGTCAAGGTTCCTGTTGATAACTTAAGCGCATTGTATGCTTTGGTAGATAATACCTTTACGCAGTGGAGCAATAAGTTTGTTGTCGACCAAACGTTAATTAATGACTTCGCGGCTTTATCTGGCGATGATTATTGGTTACATACCGATGTTGAGCGTGCAAAAACAGACAGTCCGTTCAAAACCACTATTGCACATGGTTCTTTAGTTCAGGTGTTGCAATCAAGATTAATCATAGCCCTGCCTTTTGAAATTGTAGGCTTTCAAACGATGGTGAATTATGGTTCCAATCGCTTACGTTTCCCTGCTCCAGTGCCATCTGGTTCGACTATTCATGGTCGTAGTAAGGTAAAAGATATAAGTGTCTCGCACAAAGGTGTACAGCTAACCTTAGAAATGAACATTCACGTCGTAGGAAACGATAAACCGAGTGTCATCAACGACTTAGTTATCCTTTACCGCTAATCGAGCGTTAAATCACTCAGCGCTTTATATTAATGATATCAAGCGCTTTTTCTGCAACATCTAAATCATTGATTTTATTAAGCTTTAAACTAAATGAGCTTTAGTCTTTATGGACGATGAAGGGAACCGACTTTGCTCTGATAATAATCTTAATGATAACGTTTTTAAGGGAAATTTATGAATATTCGCGCATTAGGTTATTTCGTCGCACAAACTGATGATATTAATGAATGGAAAGAGTACGCAGAACAAGTCCTTGGCATGATGACCTCGCCTACAGACGAAGGTGGTCTTTATATCAAAATGGATGAACGACCGTATCGCATGCTCATTATCCCTGGAAAAGAAAAGTGTTATGTGGCATCGGGCTGGGAATTAGCTAATCAAGCCGCGTTTAACGATGCTAAGCAGTCTTTGCAAGATAAATCGGTAAGTTTTGAAGAAGCCGATACTGCATTGTGTAAATTGCGAGGTGCACAACAAATCCTCATTGTGAATGATCCTGCAGGTAACCGCCATGAATTGTATTGGGGGCATATCTCAGACTGTCAGCCTTTTACTTCACCTCAAGGCGTACCTCAATTTGTCACAGGTGACATGGGTCTTGGGCACACTGTTTTACCTGCACCAAACTTTGATGAAACTTATGAATTTTTAACAGAAGTATTAGGTTTCGAGCTTTCTGATTTATTTAATTTTAAACCAGCACCAGAAGCGCCAAATGTCAGAATTTACTTTATGCATTGTGCTAATGCACGTCATCATAGTTTGGCTATTTGCGAGTTTCCTGTGCCTAGTGGCTGCGTGCATGCAATGGTAGAAGTCGACAGTATGACAGAAGTTGGCCGTGCACATGATCGCCAACAAGCACATGGGGTCGATTTATCGGCCACATTGGGTCAGCATTTAAATGACAAAATGATTTCATTTTACATGAAAACACCATCAGGCTTTGACCTTGAGTATGGTTATGACGGATTGCAGGTTGATAATTGGGAAGAGCATTGTGCTTTCGAGTTTAGCCGCGTGAGCCTATGGGGTCATGATTTTTCAGTGGGACAAAAATAAATGAACAAATTAAAAACAGCGAGTCAAATTGTCGCCCAACTGCAAGATGGAATGACCATCGGTATTGGAGGTTGGGGTCCTCGACGCAAACCTATGGCATTGATTCGTGAAATTTTACGATCAGATCTTAAAGATTTAACCATTGTGAGTTATGGCGGTGCTGATGTCGGCATGCTCTGCGCTGCGGGTAAAGTCAAAAAAGTTATTTTTGCGTTTGTGTCGTTAGATTTTATTCCGTTGGAACCGTTTTTTCGTAAAGCACGTGAACAAGGTCAGCTTGAAGTCATGGAAATAGACGAAGGCATGTTGTTGCTGGGTCTAAGAGCTGCGGCATGGGGTTGTCCTTATATTCCTACTCAAGTGGGTTTAGGCACTGATGTTATAAACAATAATCCGGACTTAAAAGTTATCGATAGTCCTTATGATGATAAAGAATGGGTAGCGATGCCTGCACTTAAATTAGATGCAGCATTGGTGCATGTTGATCGCGCAGATGAGCGCGGTGTATGTCGTATTGCCGCGCCGGATCATCACATGGATGATTGGTTTGTACGCGCTGCAAGTCATGCTTATGTTACTTGTGATGAACTAGTAACGAGTGAGCACTTTGTTCCGGCGGAAGTGGCGCGTCAAGTATTCTGGGAGCGCAGCCTGACAACTGCTGTGTGTCATATTCCAGGTGGAGCGCATCCAAGTTCATGTGCGCCTTTTTATGGCATCGATAATAGCCATTTCTTGGAATATAACAAATACGCTAAAGAAGGTGGTTTTAATGCTTATTGTGAGAAGTTCGTTGATGGTAAAACCGAACAAGAATATCAAGCAATGTTTGGCGGAATCGATGGCATACGCAAAATTCCACACACTACCTATTAGAAAAGGACATAATTATGACAGCAACATCGTATAGCTTGGCAGAACTCATGATCTGTGTAGCTGCGACCGCCTTTGAAAATGATGGTGAAGTATTAGCCACAGGTATTGGTGTTATCCCTCGCTTGGGTGCAACTTTGGCCATGAGCACAACTAACCCAGATTTGATGATGACCGATTCTGAAGCATATTTACTAAGCGAACCTAATCCAATAGGTTCTCGCAGCGAAGAGTTTGTACAGCGTAACGAAACATGGATGGGGTTTTCACGTATTTTTGATAACGTTTGGAGTCGCAAGCGTCACGCAATGATAGGGCCCACTCAGATTGATCGTTTCGGACAAAGCAATATTTCTGCGTTAGGCAGTGATTATTTTCACCCTAAAATACAAATGCTCGGGGTAAGAGGTTTACCTGGAAATTCAATTAGTCACGCTAACTCATTTTTTGTCCCTAATCACAGTACACGAGTGTTTGTTGATGGTGAGTGTGACGTTGTCTGTTCAATTGGTTTCAACCCTGCACGCATGCCAAAGGGGTATGATAATAATGATATCGATATCCGATTGGTCATTACCGATATTTGTGTGATGGATTGGCAAGGTCCTAATAATAAACTGAGATTGGTGAGCGTTCATCCTGGCGTCAGTGTCGCTGAAGTGATAGAAAAAACAGGATTTGCAATTCATATTGAAGCAACTACGCCTACTACTGCGGCACCAACAGCTGAGCAATTGGCGATAATTGCAAAGTTTGATCCACATAACTTACGCGCTAAGCAACTTAAAGATAATCCTCCGGGCATTCGTCCAGTGGCTTCATAAGGCGAGGAGATAATAATGAGTGATGTACAAATAATTGATGAAGTTGTGCTTTACGAAGTACAAAACCAAATAGCAATTGTGACGATGAACCGTCCTGAGTACAACAATGCGCAAAATTCGAAAATGACCTATGCGCTTGATAAAGCACTGCAGTTAGGTTGCAACGATGACGACGTCAAAGTTATTGTGCTCGCGGGTGAGGGTAAGCACTTTTCTGCGGGACATGATATTGGTACGCCGGGTCGTGATATCGACCAAAGTTTTGAACGGACACATCTTTGGTATGATCATGTCAATAAACCCGGTGGCGAATTTTTGTATGCTCGTGAGCATGAAGTGTACTTAGGTATGTGCAGACGTTGGCGTGAATTGCCAAAGCCGACTATTGCGATGGTTCAAGGTGCTTGTGTGGCTGGCGGGTTAATGCTGGCGTGGGTATGTGATTTGGTCATTGCTGATGAGCGAGCCTTTTTCTCCGATCCTGTCGTGCGTATGGGTATTCCAGGTGTTGAATATTTTGCCCATGTACATGAACTGAATGCCCGTATCGCCAAAGAATTTTTGTTTACGGGCGAGCGTATGTCGGCTCAGCGCGCTTATGAAATGGGTATGGTCAATCGTGTCGTTCCTACGGACAAGCTGCGTGAGGAAACATTGGCCATGGCTGGTCGAATTGCGCAAATGCCTAGATTAGGTTTGCAGTTGACTAAGCAAGTGATTAATAACGCTGAAGACCTAATGGGTAAACGCTCTACAATGGATATGGCGTTTGGACTGCATCACTTTGCTCATGCGCACAATGAAACGATTTCAGGTGACCGCCTCGGTGGATATGATGCTAAAGCAATGGCTAACGCGAATAAATCAGCTGCAAAGGATAAATAGCCATGAACAGCCCCGACATAAACAACGATGCAAGGTGGCAAACACCACTAACACAAGCACTCGGTTGTCGTTATCCCATAGTGCAAACTGCAATGGGCTGGGTGTCTGATGCAAATTTAGTCATTGCTACAACTTGCGCTGGTGGTTTCGGCTTTCTAGCGGGTGCGACTATTCCTCGCGAAGACATTGAAGCCGAAATTAAAAAAGTAATAGAAGCAACCGGTTCAAGTGATTTTGGTCTTAACTTTCACATGTTTCAAGAAAATGCCATGCAATGTGTTGAGCTGGCGATACAGTATAAACTGAAAGCGGTGAGTTATGGCCGTGGGCCAGATCAAGCAACGATTGCCCGCTTAAAAACAGCCGGTGTCCTATGTATTCCGACAGTAGGTGCAGTCAAACACGCGATTAAAGCAGTGGCCTTGGGTGCGGATATGATCACTATACAGGGTAGTGAAGGAGGTGGTCATACAGGTAGTGTGCCAACCACAATTTTATTACCACAAGTATTAGATGCCGTATCAGTTCCAGTAATTAGTGCTGGGGGATATTCGTGCGGCAGAGGTTTAGCTTCAGCGTTAGCATCAGGTGCAGCGGGCGTAGCAATGGGAACTCGTTTTATGTTGACCTCAGATGCACCTACTCCGAGAAATATTCAACAATGTTATTTAGATGCTAAAGAAGGTGGCGATGTACGCATCTCCACAGCAGTCGATGGGATGCGCCATCGCATGTTAAATACTCCGTTTGTGGACAAACTAGAGCGTGCTAACGGGATCAAACGTTTATGGATAGCCATAAGCAGCGCGCGACAATGGCAAAAAGAAACCGGTATGAGTATGACGCATATGATCAAGGTGTTTTTTAAAGGGTTACGCGAAGATCCTACAGCGACTGCTACCTTGATTATGTCGGCAAACCAGCCTGTATTACTGCAAAAATCGATGGTTGAAGGTAAACCTGAGTCAGGCATTATGCCGAGTGGTCAAGTTGCGACTTCGATTGAGAATTTACCGAGTGTGGCACAATTACTTGCACAAATAATTACGCAAGCAGATAACTGTATTGAACAGATGATTGCGCATAGAACCGGCAAATCGGTTAAATAAATTAAACAAGGAGCCCTGTGGTTATGACTCAAGCATTTACAACACAATTAGAAAACGGCATTGCCGAAATTATCATCGACAAGGCACCCGTCAATGCATTAGATAGCAGCGAGTGGCATGCGTTGGCAGCACTTATCAACAAGATTGGGCAAAACCCTGATGCGCGGGTACTGATTATTCGTTCGCAAGGTCGTGGATTCTGTGCAGGTGTTGATATTAAAGAGTTAGATCAGCACCCAGAGCGTATTGTGACCGTTAACGCTGGCAATTATGAGACTTTCAAAGCGGTACATTTATGTCCCATTCCAGTCATTGTTGCATTGCATGGTTATGTGTTAGGTGGCGGCATTGGTATCACCGGTGCGGCTGATATTGTTGTCGCGTCAACATGTACGACATTTGCGTTACCTGAAGTTGATCGCGGAGCAATGGGGGGGGGCGCTCATTTACAACGATTATTCCCAGTCCAAAAAGTCCGTTATTTGTTTTTTACCGGTGAAACTATATCTGTGCAAGATGCAGATAAATATGGCTTCATTGAACGCATTGTCGAAAAAGACCAATTACGTGACACGGCCTTAGAGATAGCAGCAAAAATTGCAGCGAAAAGCTCAGATATGATCCGTATAGCCAAAGAAAGCCTTAATGGCATTGAAGATGGCGACTTAGAAGCCAAGTATCGCTGGGAACAAGGTTTTACCTTACAAGCTTATACGAGCCCAGACTCTGCTGAAACTCGTCGTGCCTTTGTGGATAAACGCGACGCAAAATTTTGAGGCGACTATGAAACTACAATTTTCTCCTGAACAAAACGCATTCCGCTTAGAAGTGCGCCAATGGCTTGCTGCCAATGTACCTAAGCAAAAATTACCGACATATGACACCAAAGAAGGTTTTGAGTTGCACCGTCAATGGGAACATAAGCTGTTTGAAGCTGGTTTTTCGATGGTGATGTGGCCAAAGGAATATGGTGGTCGTGGTTGTGATTTAATTGACTGGTTAATTTTTGAAGAAGAATACTATGGTGCAGGTGCGCCGGGCAGAGTCAATCAAAACGGTCAGTTACTATTAGGCTCCACATTACTTGACTTTGGTACGCCTGAACAAAAAGCACATTTTTTACCGCGCATGGCCTCTAGTGAGGATATGTGGGCGCAAGCTTGGTCAGAACCCAATGCAGGTTCTGATATGGCCAATATTAGCAGCAAAGCAACGCTAGACGGCGAACATTATATTATTAATGGGCAAAAAACATGGTCTACCCGCGCTATTTATGCGGATTGGGCGTTTGGTTTATTTCGTTCCCAACCTGGCTCTGAACGGCATCATGGTTTGTCGTTCTTGCTGGTACCGCTGAATACTGAAGGCGTTACAATCCGTCCAATTAAAGCCTTAGACGGTGAAGAGGCGTTTGCTGAAATCTTCTTTGACGATGTCAAAGTGCCTATTACTAATCGTATTGGTGATGATGGTAAAGGGTGGCATGTTGCGATGGCTACTGCAGGGTTTGAACGAGGTTTATTGCTGCGTTCACCTGCTCGTTTTCAGCAACCAGCAAGGCGCTTAATACAATTATACCGTGATAATAAAGCCGCCGCGGATCGTGATCCCGCTATTGCTGTAGCGGTAAGCAAATGCTGGTCTGACGCTGAAGCCTATGCACTTTCGGCATACAATACCGTTGGGCGTGTAAATAATGGTGAAAAAATTGGCGCAGAGTCGAGCTTAAATAAGATTTTCTGGTCTGAACTGGACTTGCTCATTTGCCAAACTGCAATGGATATTTTAGGTGCGACAGGAGAGTTGCTCGGTTCAGCACCACTGGCTAAAGAACATGCATACTGGCTCGACGCATTTCTATTTGCACAGGCGGGACCGATTTACGCAGGTACCAATGAAATTCAACGCAATATAGTTGCTGAGCGTGTGCTTGGCCTACCTAAAAAGTGAGCGCTCCAATGAACTTTACCTTCACCGAAGACGAACTTTTGTTCCGTGAAACCATTAACCGATTTTTGGCTACCGAAGCATCGCCTGAAACACTTCGCGATATTTGGAGTGGTGACAAAGACGCCGGCGCATTATTGAGCTTGATAGCTGAACAAGGCTTGAGCGCATTGTCGGTACCTGAAGAACAGGGTGGGTTGGCGATGGGCGATGTTGCTTGGTCGCTAATGACGCAAGAGCTTGGTTATCATGCGATCCCCGATCCACTTGTTAATTCAGCTTATGTTGCAACTGGTTTATTGAATGCACTGGATGATAGTGTAAGTCAAAAAGCCGACTTATTAGAGCACATTTGTGAGGGAGATTTAGGCTTTGCCATTGGCCATGAATGCAGTCCACTGGTTGCAGATGCCAACACAGCCCACACATTGTTTATGCAACAGGATGATGAGATCCACATGCTGGGTGCAACAGACGTTCAAACGGTGCCTAATCCGAGCATTGATTTTTCACGCAGGCTATCACAGATTACTTGGAGCGCTGTACCTAAAACGTGCATCGCCTCAGGCGAAGCCGGCAAAAAAATATGGAGCGAGACCTTTAACCGAGGTGCCATATCTGTGGCTGGACAACTGCTTGGCTTAGCACAGCGAATGTTAGATTTATCAGTAGAATATAGCCTACAAAGAAAACAGTTCGGCAGAGAAATTGGTAGTTTTCAGGCTGTAAAGCATCAACTAGCTGATGTGGCAGGTAAAATCGAAATTGCTAAACCCGTGCTGTATCGAGCTGCTTGCTCGTTAGAAAATCATCACCCACTGAGCGATATTCATATTTCCCAAGCTCGAAATTTTTGTAGTGAGGCTGCCGCATTAGCAGCCCGTGTGGGTATTCAAGTACATGGTGCTATGGGATACACATGGGAAGTAGACCTACAAATGTATGTTAAGCGAGCTTGGGCGTTAAATAACACATGGGGAGATAGCATTATGCATCGTGCACGTGTCCAAGATTATGTCCTTAATTCTGATATCGATCTTGCTCCATCTAAAACTTTTGAGGCGGTATAAATGACTCAAGCATATATTATTGATGCCCTGCGAACGCCAACTGGGCGTCGTAAAGGCAGTTTATCTCACATTCATGCAATCGACTTAGGGGCGGCAGCATTAAAACCATTGGTTGAGCGTAATAATATTCCTGCAGAAGATTATGACGATGTGATTTTTGGTTGTGTCGACACTATTGGCTCTCAAGCGGGTAATATTGCGCGTACGAGTTGGTTGGCAGCTGGCCTGCCCATGAATGTACCTGCTACAACGGTAGACCGTCAGTGTGGATCTTCCCAGCAAGCGGTGCATTTTGCGGCGCAAGCAGTGATGAGTGGCACACAAGATGTGATTGTCGTAGGCGGTGTACAAACGATGACTCAAGTGCCGATTTCATCTGCGATGCTAGCGGGTCAAGCGTTAGGTTTTACCACGCCGTTTGCAGAAAGCAAATTATGGAATGCGCGCTTTGGTGACGCTCCAGTGAATCAATTTTATGCTGCGCAACGGATTGCAGACCATTGGGGGATTAGCCGTGCAGATATGGAAGCTTTTGCGTTAGAAAGCCATCGCCGTGCGCTGCACGCTGCAGCAGAAGGGCGCTTTGACCGTGAAATAGTTCCTTGTGAAGGTTTGACTCAAGATGAAACTCCACGTGTCAGTACCCTTGATAAAATGGCAGAATTGGAGCCTGTAGACTCAGCTTACCCGAGTATTACTGCTGCAGTTTCCAGTTCAGTCTGTGATGCCTCAGCAGCGATGTTGATTGTGTCAGAAGCGGCACTAAAAAAGTATAAATTAACCCCCAGAGCGCGCATTCACCATATCAGTGTGTTGGGTGATGATCCTATCTGGCACCTACGGGCGCCAATACCAGCAACACAAGTAGCATTGAAAAAAGCAGAGTTGACTCTGGATGATATTGATTTGGTCGAAATTAATGAAGCATTTGCATCGGTGGTGATGGCGTGGCTTAAAGAAACCGGCTACAGCCATGCAAAAACGAATGTAAATGGTGGTGCAATTGCGTTGGGTCATCCACTAGGTGCCACTGGCGTGCGTTTGATGACTGCATTGTTGCATGAACTGGAACGAACGGGTGGGCGCTTCGGCTTACAAACTATGTGTGAAGGTGGCGGTTTAGCCAATGTTAGCATAATTGAACGATTATAATTTAGGAGACAGCTTATGACAATTTGCCAAGGACGTACCGTTATTATTACTGGCAGTGGCGGCGGTTTAGGCCGTGCTTACGCACTAGCTTTTGCGCAGCAAGGCGCCAACGTAGTGGTTAACGATATTCGTGCAGAGGCTGCTCAAGCGGTCGTTGACGAAATTAACAGCATGGGCGGTAAAGCGATTGCAAATAACAGTGATATTACTACTACTGCTACCGCTCAAATTATTGTAGATGAAGCTATTGCTGCATTTGGTGAAGTGCATGTACTGATTAATAATGCCGGCGTGTTACGTGATGGCATGTTTGTTAATAGTGACGAAGATGCTTGGGATATGGTGATGCGAGTGCATTTAAAAGGCCATTTTTGCTTAGCCAATATTCTGAGTAAGCGCTGGCGTGACCTGTCTAAAGCCGGTAAGCCGGTCGCTGCGCGTATTATCAATACAAGCTCTGGTGCGGGTTTACAAGGCTCTGTCGGTCAGTCAAATTACTCAGCTGCAAAAGGCGCAGTCGCTAGTTTAACCTTAGTACAAGCTGCGGAGCTAGGGCGCTATGGTATTACGGTTAACGCATTAGCACCCGCTGCGCGCACTGCAATGACTGAATCAGCGATGCCCGATGTGGTTAAAAAACCCGATGACAATAGTTTTGATGCATGGGCTCCAGAAAATGTGGCACCGTTAGTTGTGTGGCTTGCCAGTGAGGAATCGAGTGATATCACGGGACAAATATTTGAATCACAAGGTGGTCGTGTATCTTTGTGTGATGGTTGGCGAACCGGCCCTACCTTTGATAAAGGGGCCAAATTAGAGGTTAATGAAATAGCCGACATTATTGCACGCTTAAATACCAAAGCCATCGCACCACAAAAAGTATGGGGCACTAAATAATGGATAAGGTTGATGTTACAAAACGACGGTTGATTCAAGCTAGTGGCGTATTAGGCAGTGCAGCAGTACTAGGAATGTCACTTAAGACGCAAGCTGCAACATCAACCGCTTATACGTCATTTTCTGATTATGAACAGTGGGATATGACCGCCATGGCCGATTTATTGCGTCAAGGTGATGTGTCTCCATTGGAGCTGACCGATGCTGCCATTAGCCGTTTTGAAGCCAACGCGAAACTCAACATGGTTGCTGTTAACCATTTTGAACGTGCTCGCGAGCAAGCTACGCAGCTAAGTAAACTGAGTACAAGTGCGCGCACGGAGCAAATGAACAATGCACCATTATTAGGTATTCCTTTTGCGTTTAAAGATTTAGGCGTAAGTATGGCTGGCACAATAACCACCAATGGTTGTCGTTTTTTTAAAGATAATGTCGCAACCGAGAACTCGACATTGGTTAACCGTTATGAATCCCTTGGGGTTAATGTATTGGCTAAGCTGACGAGTCCGGAGTTTGGTCAAACGGCGTCGGGAGAGTCAACGCTTCATGGTAATACACTCAATCCTTGGGACACGCGATATAGTAGTGGCGGTTCTTCAAGTGGTTCAGCCGTCGCTGTTGCCGCGAGAATAATACCTGCAGCGCACGGCACTGATGGTGGTGGTTCGATCCGTATTCCGGCCTCCCATTGTGGTCTGTTTGGTTTAAAACCTAGCCGAGGGCGCGTGCCTTTTGGACCGACTTCACTAGAAGGGTCGATGGGCTTGTCCGTGCATCATGCCTTAACTCGCAGCGTGCGCGATTCTGCTTTATTACTACAACTCACTCAAGGGGCAGAGCTAGGTTCAAGAATCAGTTTGCCTAATGATGACATGTTAGGGGCTATTCAGAAACAACCGAAAAAACTAAAAATAGGCCTAATGGATTATCATCCGTTTGGTTACCCAATACATCAAGATTGTAAAGATGCGTTAACTAAAACTATCAAGTTACTTGAGGCTTTAGGGCACAATGTCGAAGCTGTTAACCCTGTCCTTCCTTTAGAAAGCATGTTTAAAGGAATGGGTATCGCGACGTCGAGCAGTTTACTAAAAGCTGTTCAGGCAAGAGAGCTTGTACTTGGTAGAGCCGCTCGAGAAGACGAATTTGAGTCGATTGTGTGGGGGCATTTACAAAAAGCCAAAGGCTTTACTGCACAGCAGATGTTAGCAGCACGAGCTGCGTTTGACCAAGGTGGTCAAGTGTTTGATGGCTTGTTCAAGGAGTACGATTTTATCCTGACACCGGTTACGACAGCACCACCGCCACTTATTGGCGAGCTAACGTTAAATCAATCTTACGATGTATTTGTACAAAACATACTTAAGGCATCTCCGATTGCAGCGTTGTTTAATATGACAGGTTTACCTGCAATGTCAGTACCATTACATATCAATGCAGCAGGGCTGCCAATTGGCGTTCAGTTTGCTGGCCCGTTTGGTGGGGAAGCGAAATTGCTTAGCCTTGCAAGTCAACTTGAATTAGCCGCACCCTGGGCTGATAAACAACCCCCTAATTTTGGAGAATAATATGAACGTTGCACCTGAGTACGTAAAAGGTCATAACCTGTTACAAGGAAAATCGGTTTTAGTGACGGCTGCAGCAGGCGCAGGTATTGGATTCTCTGCTGCGCTTAGAGCTGCTGAAGAAGACTGTCGAGCACTGATGATCTCTGATATTCATCCTGGCCGTTTAGCAAAAGCCGTTGATGCAATAAAAGAAAAAACAGGTCTACAAAACGTGTTTGCACAACTATGTGATGTCAGCAAAGAAGAGCAAGTGCAGACGTTGATTAAGCAAGCCGAAGAACAGCTTCAAGGGGTCGATGTACTGATTAATAATGCTGGTTTAGGTGGGCAAGCTTCTGTGGTTGATATGACTGATGAAAAGTGGAATATGGTTATCGATATTACCTTAACGGGGACGTTTCGTATGACTCGCGCCATGCTGCCTTTTATGCAGCAGCGTAAAGCCGGTGTCATCATTAATAATGCATCCGTGCTTGGTTGGCGCGCGCAAAAAGAACAAGCTCATTATGCCGCCGCAAAAGCCGGTGTGATGGCATTTACGCGTTGTAGCGCGTTGGAAGCAGCTGATGACGGGATACGAATTAATGCGGTATCCCCATCGATTGCGTTGCATGATTTTTTGAAAAAAGCGGCAAGTGCTGACATGCTTGAAGAGCTCGCTTCAAAAGAAGCATTTGGACGTGCTGCCGAGGTGTGGGAGATTGCGAATGTGATGATGTTCCTGGCCAGTGATTATTCGTCTTACATGACGGGTGAGACGATTTCTGTTAGTTCACAGCGCGCTTAGGAGGACTTATGACGACAACAGCCAATCAGGTTTTTACTTCTCAAGCACAGTTACTTGCAGCAACGGATGTTCATTTAGGCGTGAGTGATTGGATAGTGATTGATCAAGCACGGATTGATATGTTTGCCAAATCGACGGGCGATCATCAATGGATCCATGTTGATCCAGTTAAAGCTGCTCAAGGTCCTTTTGGTGCCTGTATTGCGCATGGTTATTTGACGTTGTCGTTGGTCAATTATTTTTTACCACAACTCATGGAAGTCCAGAATATTAGCATGGGCGTGAATTATGGTTGTGACAAAATTCGCTTTCCAAATATTGTGAAAGTAGGCAGTCAAATTCGCGGCACGGGCGACATCATCAAAGTCGAACAGATTAAAGATAGTATACAGGTAACCGCTAGAATAAGTATTGAAGTCGAAGGACAAGACCGTCCAGCTTGTGTGGCTGATACGATTAGCCGTTATACCTTCGCAAATAAATAAACTGAGAGATGAAATTACGTAATAAAACGGTGTTTATTACTGGCGCTTCTCGCGGTATCGGTTTAGCTATGGCACTTCGTTTTGCATCTGATGGTGCGAATATTGTGGTGGCTGCAAAATCTGATGAAGCACATAAGTTTTTACCCGGCACTATTCATGATACTGTAAAAGCGGTTGAAGCGGCTGGCGGTAAAGGTTTAGCGATTAAATTAGACGTGCGTAGTGAAGATGATATCAATGCTGCTATAGCAACAGCCGTTGAGCACTTTGGTGGTATTGATATACTGGTGCATAACGCAGGTGCGTACTGGTTACAACCGACCGCAGAATTTTCGACTAAGCGTCATGATCTGGTATTTGATATTAACGAGCGAGCGTATTTTTTATTAGCAAAAGCGGCATATCCCCATCTTTGTCAATCGGATAACCCACATATATTAGGCTTAGCGCCACCGATTGATCTTAATCCTGTGTGGTTTGTAAATACCTCGGCCTATACGGTATCAAAATTTGCCATGAGTCTATACACGCTAGGTTGGGCAAAAGAATGGCAAGCAGAAGGCATTGCAGCTAACACCTTATGGCCTCGTTGCGGTATTTATACGCCATCAGCTGAATTGCATGGTGGTAAAGAGTTAATATCAGAATTTCGTAAACCTGAGATAATGGCTGATGCAGCTTATGAAATTGTCACGAGTCATAGTCGTAGGTTTAGTGGCAATCACTGCATCGATGATAGTCTGTTATATGACCGAGGGTATACCGACCTAGAGCATTATTCTATGATCCCTGGTAATGCGTTAGTGGAAGATTATATGGTACCACAAGATGTTAGCCCACCACCGAGTGTTAAGCTAACTCCCAATCGCCTGTATGACTTTACTACGGGGGAATTGTTAGCAGGGTCTAAAGTCGGGGCAATCAATAAATCTAAACACGACAAGCAATGATGCAATATATAGTTGCAATGGATTCATATCGTTTGACTCACCTTTCGTTTGACCCACCTTATCTTGGCTGGTTCATTAACGTTTAAGCCGTTAATGAACCACCGTTTAATGGCAACACTTGCCCGGTAACCCATGCAGCCTCTTTGGATGCAAAATACGCAACACCCGCACCCACATCAGCAGGACTGCCAGCACGTGGTACAAAGCAGGTTTTTTTGGCCATAGCTTCTGAGTCCCAATTATTCATAGTCCCCAAAGACAAGGCGTTAACGGTAATACCTGAGCGTCCTGTTTCCGCGGCCAGATGGCGAATAAAGCCAACTGCACCTGCTTTTGATGCGGCGTATGCTGCGAT
Source organism: Glaciecola sp. (assembly GCA_029246415.1). Classification (GTDB taxonomy): domain Bacteria; phylum Pseudomonadota; class Gammaproteobacteria; order Enterobacterales; family Alteromonadaceae; genus Opacimonas. The sequence goes on along the minus strand of JAQWNF010000023.1, from coordinate 94,179 downwards.
ACCCATGGGAAGGCCTGCGCGCCAAGACTCGGAGGTGATCGCAATCACTCGGCCATAACCGCATTCTTTCATGCTAGGTACGATGGCGTGACAACAGTTCATAAGTCCAAACATATTTAAGTTAACAAACTTTTGCCAATCTTCTGGGGAGGAGTCCAAAAACTTGCAATAGCCCATGCCATCCGTCGGTACACCTGCATTAGCAACAAAGATATCAATTTTGCCAGTGCGCTCGATGACTGTATCAACCATGTGTTTAACGGCACTATGGTCGGTCACATCAGCACACGCAGAAAACGCATCAATCCCTTCTTCTATAAGCGCTTGTACCGTTTCATCTGCACGTTCTGGATAGAAATCATTGACCGCAACTTGTGCGCCTAATTGACCTAACATCCGGGCAATGCCAACGCCCATGCCTCGACCAGCACCAGTGACTAATGCAACTTGGCCATGTAATCTAAATAGTTCATTTGCCATGTGGTACTTCCTTATTGTTATGTATTTGCATTTACTGCCTGCCAGCAGGATAGGAGCTATAACTTGCCGTTACGCATCATTGCATCCATACCGCCATCTACATAAAGCACACTGCCATGGACAAAAGAAGCTTGTTGCGATTGTAAAAAACTTACCGCATCAGCAATTTCACTAGGCTCACCATTCCGACCAATAGGGGCAACAAAATTACGTACGGCTTCACCAAAACGCGGATCGTTTTTAGATGCTTCGTGTAGTGGGGTTTCAACTGCGCCAGGGGCGACAGTATTTAAACGGATCCCGCTGTTACCGATTTGTACAGCTAACCGTCGGGCATGTACCGTTAACGCATATTTAGAGGCCGAATAAGCTATTTGTGGTTGGTCTATTTCATCAGCCATCGCCCGTGCATCGGCTTCTTTGTTTGCGAGCATTAGTTCGGTCATGGCATGGGGCTCTGCTATTTGTTGCACAGCTGCCACTGAACCAATGATCGTAATTGCCGGGTGTTCACCTTGCGCTAAGGTATCTTGTAATAGTGCGATAAGCTCAGTACTACCAAAATAATTAACCGAAACGACTAGGCTAGCACTCGGTGCTGTGACGCCTAAACCGGCACAACAAACCAATCCATCTAGTTTATTATTGGATAATGCTTTGACTTGTTCTGCGGCATGAATACGGCCATCTACGGTAGATAAATCGGCAATAATATCGGCCTGTTGTCGGTCGATGCCTATTATCGTATGACCTGCTGCTTGTAATTGTTTACATACTGCGGCTCCGATACCTGAAGCCGAACCTGTCACTGCTGTAATTGTCATATTAACTCCGTCATTTAGTATGTAGGGGGGAAACCGAGCTGGCAGAATGCTGCTTAACCAGCGTTTGTTTCATTAAATATGTTTTTAGCCGAAATAAAATCACCACTGAAATCAATGTCGAACTGCTGGTGATCATTAAGGCATAGCGCAATGATTCCACGTCTGCAAACTGGATTAGCATATCACTTAATAATCCTACTAACATAGGGCCAAGACCAAGACCTAATAGGGTAACCAATACCGTTTGAATCGAAATAGCCAAAGCCCGTTTATTAGTTGGCACAATTTCGGTTAACAATGTAATGCTTGGACTAAACCACCAGACTGAAAAAAAACTCGATAAGGCACAAAATACCATAGCAAAAGGAATCTTATCAAAAAACCAAGTATCCCCTAAGCCTATTGGCCATACTAAGTAAGTCATCATGCAAGTCCAGCCTAACAGGTGCCCAGTCAAAGGCATCCACAACGGCCCTTTGCGTCGTGCTATTCGGTTAGCTAAATAACCACTTAATAAAATCCCAATTGCGGCAGCGCCGCCACCAAAAAAACCAGCCATCATGCCTGCTTGGGTCAACGTTAAATCGTGACTTCGTACTAAAAAAGTCGCATTCCACATCCCAAATGCATTGGCACTGATGGTTGCAATTGAGCTGGCATAAATTAGTAAGCGGTAGTCTTTTAATTTAAACAAAGACTTGGTCGATTCTTTAAAATTACCGGTATTATCAATTGGTGATTGCGCGTAAATTGAATCTTCAGTCGGCGCAACCGTAACGTGCCTCGGATCGGACATGAAAAAATAGAATACACATGCAAGCAAGGATGCAGGTATCGAAATAATAAAAAGCGTATCTCGCCAACCATAAAGCTCAACCCAATGGGCGCCTAAGGTCAATGCGATAATCGCAGAGATGGTTGCACCAGAGGTAAAACAACTGATCGCAAACGCGCGTTGCTCAATAGGGTAACTATCAGCAAGTAATGATAACGATGCTGCAGTAATGGGGGATTCTGCAACGGCAATTAGCATGCGCATAATCAACAGCATCATAAATCCTGTTGCTACACCGCTAATGGCGGTAAATATTCCCCAGCATAATGCACTTGCCGCGAGTAACTTGGTGCGACTAACTCGATCCGCTAAACGGCCTGCAGATAGTCCGGTTAGTGCAAAGACGAGCGCAAATGCAAGCCCCGTTAACAGACCCATTTGTCCATCACTGGCACCAAATTCTGTTTTGATAGGTTCAATCATGACCGCCATTATTTGCCGGCCAACAAACGCTTCAATATAGAATAAGGTCAGTATCAATAACAACAGATGCTGACGCCAGGTTGGTTGTGCTACGTTCAAGCCGGTTTAGCCTGAAGGGCTTTAGCCATAGTCATTGCAGTATCGTCTATCATGTCTTCTTGCCCGCCAACGGTTTTCATGCGTCCAAGTTCGAGTAAAATATCTCTGGCAGGGACACCGTATTTCTTTTCAGCACGCTCAGCAAATAATAAGAACGAAGAATATACGCCGGCATAACCTAAGGTTAATGAATTGCGATCAACTCGGATCGGTTGGTCCATCATCGGAACAACCAGATCTTCGGCAACGTCCATTATTTTGTATAAATCAATACCATGATCTGCGCCCATTCGATCCAGCACTGCGGTAAATACCTCTAATGGGGTATTTCCAGCGCCAGCGCCTAAACCAGCAACTGAACCATCAATACGTTTTGCACCCGCTTCGATTGCTGCAAGAGAATTGGCAATACTCATGCCAAGATTGTGATGGCCATGAAAGCCAATTTCGGTATCTTTATGTAACTCACTGGCAAATAAACCAATACGTTGTGTTACATCATCTGGCAACATGTAACCAGCTGAATCGGTACAATAGATACAGTTAGCACCGAATGACTCCATGAGTTTTGCTTGGACAAGTAATTCTTCTGGACTGATCATGTGTCCCATCATCAAAAATCCAACCGTATCTAGGCCCATTTTGCGTGCGGCATTGATATGCTGCTCAGACACGTCGGCTTCAGTGCAGTGAGTCGCAACACGAATGGTACTAACGCCGTGGTCATGCGCCATTTTAAGATGATCAACGGTGCCGATACCTGGAATTAACAATGCAGATACTTTAGCATTTGTCATTTTGGGGACAACGGCACTTAAATACTCTTCATCGGTATGTGCTGGAAACCCATAATTAAGTGATGAACCACCTAGACCGTCACCATGAGTTACTTCAATTAACGGAATACCTGCCTGGTCTAAGCCTGTGGCCACAGCCACCATTTGCTCAATACTAATTTGGTGTTGTTTAGCATGCATACCATCACGTAATGACATATCGTGCAGGATGACTTTTTTGTCTTTTAAATTCATGAGTTTACTCCTACTTGCTGACTGCTTGAAGCCGTGCCATCGAGGATCTGCTGTGCAAACATTTCAGCAGTGCGCGCTGCAGCTGCAGTCATAATGTCCAGATTACCTGCATATTTAGGTAAATAATCACCAAGGCCTTCAACTTCTAGAAAAATAGAGACTTTTCTGCCGTCAAAGACTGGGCCATTTTTAAGGGTATAGCCGGGCACATATTTTTGTACTTCAGCGATCATTTGATGCACTGATTCAGTAATAGCGGCTTGGTCAGGTTCTTCTTCAGTTAAACAGTGAATGGTATCGCGCATTAACAGTGGTGGCTCTGCGGGATTGATAATGATAATCGCCTTGCCTTTTTTAGCGCCCCCGATTTGTTCAACTGCCCCAGATGTGGTGCGAGTAAACTCATCGATGTTTTGACGTGTACCTGGACCAACGGATTTAGACGATACTGTGGCAACAATCTCTCCATATTCTACGGCTTGAACACGAGAGACAGCTGCAACCATAGGAATAGTTGCTTGACCACCACAGGTCACCATGTTGACATTTAATACTGAGCTGTCTAGTTGACTTAAATTAACGGGTGGGACACAAAATGGGCCAATCGCAGCTGGCGTCAAATCAATCATTAATACGCCTTTTGCGTTAACTTTGTCTGAGTTGGCAGCATGAACGTAAGCAGAGGTGGCATCAAATGCAATTTTTATTTCATCTGACTCGATATGTGGGATCAAGCCATCAATCCCTTCAGCTGTTGTTTTTAGCCCTAGCGCTTTAGCTCGCGCTAACCCTTCAGAATCAGCATCTATGCCTACCATCCAAACGGGTTCTAATATTTCGCTGCGCTGCAGCTTATATAACAAGTCTGTACCAATATTGCCTGAACCAATCAAGGCGCATTTAATCTTTTTCATATACTTTTCCCTAATGGGTTAAATGTTATTCACAAAAGCTGACTGAGCAAGAACCAAGACCTTCTATGGTCATGCTAAACACATCGCCGGCTTTTGCATCAATGAGTGGAGCAAGTGCACCCGATAAAATAATTTCACCTTGCTTAAATTCAATACCATATTCACCTAGGGTATTAGCTAGCCAGGCAACAGCTTGTGCAGGATGTCCTTGTACCGCTGCACCCACACCTGAACCGGCAGGGTTGCCATTGAGTTCAATGTTCATTTGTACCGCGGCTAGATCAATAGAAGCAGGGTTGATACGCTGTTTGCCAATCACAAATACGCCACATGAGGCGTTGTCGGCAACGGTGTCAATAATACTAATATTCCAATTTTCGATGCGTGAATCCACAATTTCAAAGCAAGGCGCCACCCATTCGGTTGCTTCAATAATATCTTGTGCCGTCACACCAGGGCCTTTGATGTCGTGTTTTAAACAAAACGCAATTTCACCTTCAGCACGTGGTTGAATTAATTGTGCTGCCTTTAGACTAATGCTACTGCCATCTTCATAGTGCATCACGTCAGTAAGGAAACCAAAGTCAGGCTGGTGTACATTTAACATTTTTTGTACAGCGTCGCTGGTGACACCAATTTTTTTTCCAACAACTTTTTCACCGGCTTGAGTTTTTAGGCGTAAGGTTTCGAGTGAAATTTGATAAGCGTCGTCTATGGTTAAATCCGGGAAACGACGTATCAGTGGTGCCACAGTCAGTCTATTTTTTTGCGCATCCACTAATTCAACGGCTAGTTTTTGATATAGTTTTTTCACTATTTAGACTCCTGCGTTTTCCATAAATCAGGTAAACCGGGATCGGTGCTAGTAATTAAGCGCTTAAGCAGTAGTTTTAATGCCATCACATCGCCTACGCCAAGTTTTTCGATAAGATCTTCTTCAATCGCCTTTGCTTGAGCAATATGGACCAGTGATGTTTCACGGCCATGCTCAGTTAACTGGTAATGTTCATCGTCTAGTTTCTCTATAAGATCTTGGTTGATGAGGAATTCTATGTCGCTGTCTGCCAAGCTGTGCCCAGTGTACTCAATATGATCATTGAGTTGCTCTAAGGTTAAACGTGATTGAATATTGAGAACTGATAATGCAAAAAAATGTGAGTCTTCATGAGCCTGTTCATCAAATACTTTACGCATACGAAATAGCATTTGAAAGTGCGAACGGCCAAGTAAATAGCCTAACAAATCTTCATTATAACTGCATTGAGGTGAACTAGGCTCTGAGGAAAGTGCGACTCCTTCCCATGGCTTACGAGCCGTCATGGCATATTGCCCTTGTTGAAATACTAAGGGAGGCAGTGTTTGTTGATCAAAGCTAAGGACTTCTCCAATATAAATAAGGTGGTCGCCACCATCGTGCGTGACAATATTTTTACATTGAAAACGTGCGCTACAGTTAGGAATTAATGGAGCATTACTGATGCCTTTATCGAGTACTATACCTTGGAATTTGTTCTCACCGCGAGAGGCAAATGTATTCGATAAATCTTGTTGATCTTGCGACAACACATGTACATTCCAGTGTTTAGCTTCATTGAACGCGTCTACACTGAGTGAGGTTTTGGCTAAACTCCATAACACCATGGGCGGGTCTAAGGATACAGAGTTAAAGCTGTTCGCAGTTAAACCGACAGGTGTTCCGTCAGGGGCAGTTGCCGTGATAATGGTTACACCAGTTGTAAAACTGCCAAGTGCATTTCTAAAAGCAATGGTGTCGAATTCTTGTTGTGCCATGGTAATTTACCTTTTTAAGCATTCAGTTTAAACAGTATCTTAACAAGCTCGTTTCGCATCATCGTCTTTATGGACTAAACGTTGTCTTTGCGAGATTATTTACCCATTAAAAGCAAGATTATCTATACATATTATGTGTAACTGTAAAGTGCGAAGTTTAACGCTCGTCCAAGTGGACGAGGAAAGATGTGTACAAATATATTAGGTTTGCAATAATTGAGAGAAACGTGTCGTTAAGATCATTCATGTCGGTGAATTAATCACACCTTCGTTTAGCATTTAATCTACTTACAATCAAAGGAACTAGCCCATGACTCAGCAATTCGATTCAATGGCAGAACTATTAAACGCTCAGCAGCAAGATCATATTCAACATCGGCTTGTTAGCGCAGACCAAAGGCGCAAGCGTTTACAGCAAGTGATCGATGTGGTTGTCGCACACCATCAGAAGTTTGCTGAAGCCATGGAACTTGATTTTGCAGGGCGCAGCCAAGGCTTCTCTGTGATGAATGACATACTAGGTTCACTGTCTAGCCTTAAGTATGCGCGAGATAATCTAGAAACTTGGCTTGAGAGTGACCACCGTCAAGTATTTTCTCCTTATGACCAACTCGGCAGTACAGCTCGTGTTGAATATCAAGCCAAGGGAAGTGTGGGGATTATTGGCACATGGAATGCACCTTTATATACGTTGCTCTCACCTTTAGCCTGTGCATTAGGAGCCGGAAACAGAGCAATACTTAAACCCTCTGAGGTCACCCCTAAGACAGCTGAAGTGCTTGCAACCATTTTTGCAAAAGAACTCGATCCTCTGCTCGTCGCGGTGGTAACTGGGGGAGTAGAAGTCGGTGTTGAATTTAGCCATCTACCTTTTGATCATCTTATCTTTACGGGCAGTACTGCTGTTGGTAAAAAAATCATGCAGGCTGCTGCACAGAATTTAGTCCCTGTTACTCTTGAATTAGGGGGGAAGTCACCGGTAGTGGTAAGTGACAGTAGTGATTTGCAAGAAACATGCAGGCGCATAGCCGTTGCAAAAAGTAACAATGGTGGCCAGCTATGCATCAGCCCTGATATTATTTATGTACCCAAATATAACATCGAGCAAGCTGCGTCCTTGATCCTCGAAACTTATCAGTCTCTTTTCCCTGAAATTACTAACAATGCTGATGTCGTACCAATTGTCAATCAAGCTCATTGCCAACGAGTTGTTGATGTGATTAAACAAGCACAAGATAGTGGTTGTGATGTACGTGTGAGCCATAACATTGATGATCTAACTGAATGTGTGACGAATGACAAAAGATTGCCGCTTCACTTAGTCATTGCGCCGCCAAAAAACACGCGCATTATGCAAGAGGAAATATTTGGTCCTGCGGCAGTATTACTACCTTTTGACAATATTAATGAGGTTATTGACGACATTAATCGACGTGATAAACCACTTGCCCTGTATTATTTTGGTGAGGACCAAGCCGAACTTGATAATGTGCTAGCTAATACATCATCCGGTGGTGTGTCTATTAATGATTGCTTGATGCATGCAGCGATGCATGACGCCCCGTTTGGTGGGGTAGGGGCTTCTGGAATGGGACATTATCATGGGCATGAGGGGTTTAAAGCGCTGAGTCACGCCAGAACGGTATTTGTTGCACCAAAGCATGATCCAAGAGCTGAGTGGGGCTTGTTACCTCCGCATAATGAGCAATTTAAAGCGATGATGGTAGCGCAAGTTAGCGCAGATTAAGTTTCTAAATATTTCACATAAAAAATGCAGCTTAATAGCTGCATTTTTTTAAAAACATTTTGATACTATCAAAACGCTAGATAACTAAAACCTCAGATACCCAAAACTTATTCTTCAGTATAGGCTATCGCGCCTTTTGGCACATACACGCCATCAACTTTAGATTGGAACTCTTCTTTGCGTGCTCTTGGGTTATAAAATTGCTTATACCAAATTCGCGCTTTCATAAACGGTCCATCACTTGGTAAAAATAATCCATTTAAACATGGTGCTTTATTGACCCATACCTGGAAGTCCTGCATAAATGCAGCTTTACTTGCATCTTGGAACTGACGCGCCGCTATGCCATCTTCTACCGTTGCTTCGGCATGGCCTCCAGGAGATTTAACGAGTAATGCATGCCATACTTTGATGGAACCATCCTCGACAGGGGTATGCACTATCATAAGATGAGATTCATAAAATCCCGTCAAGTGTGATAACAAGACACCGGGACCATGATAAGTCGTCACAGTGTGTAATACTGGACTTTCGCCATCTTCACCGACTAAGGTGCGGTGAGGACCGCACTGACGCTGCGTGGCTAAATGGCCGTTAAATTCATTTTCGTAACGTTCCACGGTCGAACCATGAATCGGACTTAGATGACCGTAATCACAAATGTTGTCGATCACTTCTTGTGGATGTTGCTCGAGTATACCAAGATCATCAAAACGCCAATGCACCCAAGCTTTGTCATCCCATTGCGGTAAACTAGGGTGTTCCCATTCTGGTTCGCCGTTTTCTGGATCATGCCATATCCAAATAGCGCCCATACTTTCCGCAACCGGCCATGCTTTAATGCAGGCTGTTTTAGGAATAGGGCCTTCATGGTAAGGAATATCGTCACATTGACCGTCTGGACCAAAGCGCCATGCATGGTATGGACAGCGGATACTATCCCCTTCAATATTAGTGCCACCGCCATCAATGATGACATATGAGGTGTCATTGTCAGCAGCTAAGTGGGTTTTCATGTGTGGACAATATGCATCTAGAAGAACAACTCTACCTGTTGCACGTCCACGATATAAGGCAAAATCTCTGCCAAAAAATCGAACTGCTACAGGCTTATGTGTATTAATTTCTTCAGCGGTAGCTATCATGAACCAACCGCGAGGGAACGTATAATCGCCGAGACGATAATCTTGTGAAGTGGCCATAAATACTCCTTTGTTTGTCGTTAATGGTCTTATAAATAAAATGTTAGACGAGCCAATAATTCCTTAATGCAACTATGACTTAGCCGCTAGTTATCACTTGTTGCAATATTAGTCATATGTTTATAGTAAGGCGTGATGGCTTTGTGATAAAACAGTGCTGACAACAGCAACATGATAAGCATCAATAGAATGGCATATTGCAAGCCTTCACCAGCATCTGTTTGTGAGAATAGATCACTAAATGTGCCGGTTAACAATGGGCCGATACCGGCGCCAAATAAGGTTAAAAATAGTGCCAACATTGCAATACTCGTAGCACGTTGTTTACTGTTGACTAATTTACTTACTGCAGCAAATGCCAGTGTTGGCCACCAACTGTTGAAGAAACTAAAACCGGCTGCAAAGATAATTGCATGAGGTATTTTGACACTACCTAATTGCCAAATTGCATCAGCGGGCCAGAAAAGAAATCCGCAGCCAAATGGAATACTCAACAATACACCAATGACAGGCATTCGAAGTTGCCAGCGAGTATCATTTTGACTTAGTTTATCGCAATAAAAACCGCTAAATATTGAGCCGGCTGCAGCGAACACACCGCTTGCTAAACCGAATGACAAGCCAGCGTGTGCTAATGTCATATCAAAAGTTCTAACCATAAATGTGGGTGCCCAGATACCGTAACCGTATCCAACCATACCGGCGATAGCCGTTCCCATACAAATATATAAGAACCCTTTAATTTTTATAATGTCACGCAGGTCGGTAAAGAATTTACCTTGAGGCTGCAAACGTACTTGCTTTTCTGCTTCGGTATCGTATACACCCATACCAGGGTCTCTGCCAAAAACATACAGCAATAAAGCGATAATAATGCCCGGAGCACCAAACAAGATAAATACTGCACGCCAGCCAAATTCTTGCGCAATCCAGCCACCCAAAGCCATCGCTGCAAGTAAACCAATATGTGGGCCGAGCATGTATAAACTGATTGCAAAAGAACGTTTATGCGGGGGATATAAATCAGACACCATCGATATAGACGGCGATGTACCGCCAGCTTCCCCGATAGCAACGGTCATACGAAAGATGACAAATTGCCAAAACTGGCCGACCATGCCACTTGCCATAGTCGCTAAACTCCATAGACCACAACAGACAGCTACAATACTTCTGCGATTAACGCCTCTATCCGCTAGGCGACTTAATGGAAAACTAAATACAGAATAAAGAACTGCAAACGCCAGTCCACTTACTGCCCCCATAACGGTATCAGATACACCAAACTCTAGTTTTATGGGTTCAATGACAATCGCAATCAGATTTCGATCTATGTAGGAAAAAACATAAATTAAAGCTAATAAGAACAGAGTTATTCTTGTTCTCGCTGGGCTTAATACGCTATGGTTCATTTGCATTGACTACATCTCTGGTTACAAGTAATTAACACAAGATTAACCTTAGTAAGAATTTCGGCATCGTCCTTTTGGACGTATTACCAAATCCTTAAATGTTTTCTTATAACTAAAGTTAATTGTTGTATCCCTTATGGCATTTGTGGAGACCGGATGAAATCTAAACTGGTAAGTAAAGTTCGAACCGATAAAGAACGAAATAGTGCTTTAGACTATCCCTTATTGGTACCAAAAGCCAACGGAACAGCTGTGCAAATTACGGAAGGAATTTTGTGGATCAGAATGCCAATGCCGATGGCACTTGATCATATCAACTTGTATCTCTTAGAGGACGATGATGGATGGTTTATTGTGGATACCGGATTGCATACTGACAAAACCAAAGAATTATGGCTTGTCGTTGCTGAGCGGTATTGCCAAACCAAGCCTATTAAAGGTTTGATTTGTACACATTTTCATTATGACCACAGTAGTTTGGCAAAGTGGTTAATGGATACATTCAACATACCCTTGTACATGACGTATGGTGAGTTTTATACGCTAGGTACACATAGCCGAGCATTAGATACGTTAGGCAATAGTCATCAACGTCAGTTTTATCAACATGCAGGTGTACCATTAGATACGGTCGAAAAAATATTTGAAGCATGTAGAAAAGACCCTTTTATGGAGCATAGGCCTAGCACGTTTAACCGACTTCGCCATGATGATGTATTGGCGATAGGTAAGCGCAAATGGCGGATAGTTATTGGGGAAGGCCATTCGCCGGAACATGCGTGTTTATACTGTGAAGATGATAAATTATTGTTGGCGGGCGATCAATTACTACCGCATATCAGCTCAAATATTCTTGTTAGTGAGATAGAGCCAATGGGGCAACCGTTAAAAAATTGGTTGCGATCGCTAAAATATATGCAATCACTGGATGTTGACACACTCGTTATGCCTGCTCATGGTCCTATATTTAAGAAAATGCATGTGCGGGCTCAGCAACTAATAGATCATCATATTAACACGTTGGCAATAATTAAAGAGTTTGCTAAACATCATTCGCAATTTAATGCCTATGAAGCGATGCAGCATTTATTTAACAGAAAGCTTTCGCCCATTGATACGTTAATGGCATTAGGTGAAACCCTTGCTCATCTTAATTGGCTTGAAGCTAATGAGTATTTACACTGTCAACGCCAAACCAATGATGGCGTTGACAGATATTATTCGACACAATCATTGAAACTAGACAGGATAATAAAATGAATTTAGTTGATGCAACAGCAGATGTTAAATCTCGGATTATGGCGCCAGGCGGCCCTTTTGAAATTGTAGATAAACGGGTTAATGGTCAGATTTTTAAAGTATATGCTAATGCTCCGATAAACTTATCGCAAGTCGTGAATGATTCACGTCGAACGGACGACCAAACCTTTTTAGTCTATCAAGAACAGCGTTTGACGTTTAAGGAGTTTTTTGAGCAAGTGGATAGCATGGCTACTTGGATGCATGCACAAAAAATTACGCAAGGAGACCGAGTTGTTATTGCGATGCGTAATCGCCCTGAGTGGATCATCGCATTTTGTGCCGTGGCGTTAATCGGTGCGGTTCCTGCTCCGCTGAATAGTTTTGGTACGGGACAAGAATTAAGAGAAGCGATTGCCATCATCGAACCTAAGCTGATTGTTTGTGATAGTACAAGGTGGCTTCGATTGAACGAAAAGTTTCCTTGTTCGGACAAAACTATCCTACTTAATGATCTTCAGGTTGATGTTAATGAGTCAGCTGACACAACTGCTTTTGGTGACGCTATTTCGTGTGTAGCGGTTAAATTACCGATGCCTCAAATTAACGAAACTGATCCTGCTTTAGTGCTTTTTACATCCGGTGCTAGTAGTAAAGCCAAGGCTGTAGTATCAAGTCACATAGCAGTATGTCAGTCGTTATTCAATATTGATTATATCAGTGCTGTGTCAGCAATGACATCTCCTCAAGCCGTTGCCAAAATAATGGAAAAAGCGTTGGTGCCGACGCTACTTACTGCAGTGCCTCTGTTTCATGTTAGTGGCTTGCACGCACAATTATTTAGTGCGCTGAGAGCAGGTAGACGTTTGATATTCACCCATAAATGGGAGGTTGCGTCGGCGATTGAATTAATTAAGCAAGAGCAAGTTACACAGTTTAATGGCGCTCCCTCAATGGTCATGCAGTTATTACGAGATCCTGATTTTCATACTCCAGAGGTGATGAAAACATTTGGCGGGCTGGGCTTCGGTGGTTCAGGTTTGCCGACAAGCCTTATCGATAGTGCATTATCTTCGTTAGATGAGCATATGATTGGTGTTGGTTTTGGGATGACCGAAACTAACGGGGTCTGCGCTGCAATGGCCGGTGAATTATTTCGTCATAAGCCCAAAAGTTCGGGGCTGTTATCTCCCATAATGGAAACACGAATTTGTTCACCTGAAGGACACGTCTTGCCTAACAACGAATTAGGTGAAATCTGCATGAGAGGTGTGTGCTTGATGGATGGCTATTTAAGTAATGACGCTGCAACCAGTGAAACACTTAAATCAGGTTGGTTACACAGTGGTGATATTGGTTACATTGATGATGACGGTTTTTTGTACATCGTAGATCGTATTAAAGATGTCATTATTCGTGCAGGTGAAAACATTTCAACCGCAGAGGTAGAGTCTTGCTTATTAGAACATCCAAAAGTAGACGAAGCCGCAGTGTTTGGCATACCCGATGAAGAAACCGGCGAGTCTATTGTAGCCGCTGTATGTTTACTCGATAACGAATCACTGACTGAGGCTGAATTACTCAATCATGTCACTCAGCACTTAGCTAAATATAAGGTGCCAGCGCATTTACACATACTGGCTTCAAAATTACCACGGAACCCTGCGGGTAAATTGCTTAAGAACGAGCTTAAAAAAGCACTCTATGTATAAATTTGTATCATGTGGATATTTTGTCCATGTCAGAATTAGCAATCAACAAAAACGATTCATTCAAACAGAATTATTTTGCTAAAAAGGAGAAATTAGATGAGTACCAACAATGAAAATCAATACGATGTAATTATCGTTGGCTCGGGAGCTGGGGCAATGACTGCTGCTATATTTGCCTCCGATAATGGCTATTCAGTACTGATTGTTGAGAAAAGTGATAAATACGGTGGTACATCAGCTATCTCTGGCGGTGGGATTTGGATACCTAATAATGATGAATTTAAAGCACTAGGTGGTAATGATAGCTATGAATCTGCACTAGCTTATATTGAAGCGGCAAGTAATGGCAGCGTAGCTAAATCAAGAATTTGTGCCTATTTAGACAATGCGCCCAAAATGTTGCGCGAACTGCATGCTAATACCCGCGTAAAGCTAGCTGTAGCAGATAAATATCCTGACTATTATCCGCATTTAGAAGGTTCGTTGCCTGGAGGCCGAACCATGGATCCTGAATTATTTGATACCACATGTTTAGGAGACGAAATAGAAAATCAACAACCGGCATCAGGGAACACCTTATTAATGGGTAAAATGGCTTGGACAGCGCGGCAAGCGCATAAAGCGGTGTCTAAAGAGCGTGGTTGGATATTTATGATTTTAGGTTTGATGCTGCGATATAAGTTTGATTTTAAACAACGTAAAAAAGGACGCCGAGACCGTCGAGCCGGTTTAGGCGCGAGTTTAGTTGCATCGTTACGCCAATCTCTAATCGACCGTAATGTCCCATTATGGCGTAGTACCGAATTTACCGATTTTGTCACTGCTGACAACAAAGTGACCGGCATTAAAGTATTACAAAATGGTAAAGAGCTAACGCTCAGCGCACGCTATGGCGTTATTATGGGAAGCGGGGGGTTTGAACAAAATCAAACGCTACGTGAAAAATACTTACCAATACCATCACAACAAGCATGGAGTGCGACTCCGAAAGGTGGAAATACTGGTGCGGCGTTAGAAGCTGGACAAAAACTAGGTGCTGCGACCGATTTATTGGATTGGTGTTGGTGGACACCGACTATAAAAGTGCCCAAAGAGCCAAGCTCAAGAGGCTTATTTGCGGAACGTTCTTTCCCTGGTGCAATTGTTGTAGATGGTTTAGGTAAGCGATTTTTTAACGAAGCTGCACCGTATTTAGAGTTTGGTGATGCAATGTATAAAAATCATGAAAAAACAGGAAATTCGATACCGGCATGGGTTGTGTTTGATGCGCACTTTAGATATGAATATGCGATGGGGCCTTTGATGCCTGGTAAAATCATGCCAGATAGCCGAGCATCTAAATCATGGTTAGATACGGTATATTTTAAAGCTGATTCATTAGAAGCGCTAGCCCAAAAAATTAATGTCGATGCAGCGGGATTAGCCGACACAGTTGAAAAAATGAATGGCTACGCTAAGACAGGTATCGATGCAGAGTTTGCTCGCGGGAATAACGTATTTGACCGCTACTATGGCGACCCCAAAGTAAAGCCTAATCCTTGTTTAGCACCAATTTCCAAAGGTCCTTATTATGCAATGATGATTAATCCTGGGGATATTGGAACCAAAGGTGGTTTGCTAACCAATGATTCCGCTCAAGTGGTGCGCCCTTCAGGTGAGCCAATCGAAGGATTATATGCGATTGGTAATGCTTCTTCGTCAGTGATGGGTACCAGCTACCCAGGTGCAGGCTCTACGATTGGTCCGGCGATGACGTTTGGTTATATTGCCGCTAATCATATTGCAAAAATGAGCACAGATGAGTTCCAAAAAGCAGAGAGTGTGAAATGACAGTCATCGATAGTGTGCCTCGATTAGTGTTTGCGGC
The DNA here is from genome assembly GCA_029246415.1 of Glaciecola sp. Lineage (GTDB taxonomy): Bacteria > Pseudomonadota > Gammaproteobacteria > Enterobacterales > Alteromonadaceae > Opacimonas. Next base: position 78,603 of record JAQWNF010000023.1, on the reverse strand, counting down.
AGCAAAAAAACATGGTGAACTATGCGCGATTGAAGACGGTGACATCAGTATTAGTTATCAAGAACTGCCAAACCAGTGCCTAGACGTTTGTCGAGCGCTCATTGCATCGGGCATTAAGCCCGGTGATAGAGTCGCAATATGGGGCTGTAATTCAGCGCGTTGGATATTAGCTGCGATTGGTTTACAAATGGCTGGTGGAGTGTTAGTACCTATTAATACGCGAATGAAAGCAGTAGAAGCTGCAGATATCATCAAGCGCAGCGGTTCGAAACTGGTATTTAGCGAAGGCGATTTTCTACAGAACGATTTTCCAGCACAACTATCAGCGTTATTTGAACCGTCCCAGCTTTCGATTGTGACCTTAACACCACGTGCAGGTTTATCTATAGCAACCTGCACCTCTTGGGCAAATTTTTTAGCGAAAGGAGAGTCGGTAAGTAAAGACAGCGCGCTAAAATTGGCGATGAGTATTGATGGCGAGGATTTGTCTGACTTGATGTTTACCTCAGGCACAACCGGTAAACCCAAAGGGGTAATGAGCCGTCACGGTAGTATGATACGTGCGTTTAACGTGTTTATTAAAACATTGGGGATCATTCCTGGCGATCGTTACTTGGTCATTAATCCCTTCTTTCATTCCTTTGGTTATAAAGCAGGTTGGGTGAGCTGTTTACTTGCTGGAGCGACGATATTGCCGCAATCGGTATTTGACGCTGATGAAGTGTTTACGCGAATCAGCAATGACAAAATTACGGTGTTACCGGGCCCTCCAACCTTATATTTATCATTACTTGCACACCCAGGTTTACAAACAGCCGATTTAAGAAGTTTACGTGTTGCCGTGACCGGTGCTGCTACTATTCCGCCTATTTTGATTGAGCGCATGCGCACTGTTTTAGGGTTTAAAGTGGTAACTACCGCTTATGGATTAACAGAATGCGGTGGTCTTGCGACCATCTGCGATACCAATACTGATAATGAAACGATTGCTAATACCAGTGGGCAAGCGATTGAAGGAACTCAAATTGCGATAGTCTCAGCCCAAGGTGAACATTTACAAGCCGGTGAGACAGGTGAAATTTGTATACACGGTTTTCATGTCATGAAAGGTTATTTTGAGCAACCAGAAGCCACAGCCCAAGCAATTGATGTCGAAGGTTGGTTACATACCGGTGATGTAGGGCATCTCGATGAAAACGGCTATTTGAGTATTACTGACAGACTTAAAGATATGTACATTTCAGGTGGGTTTAATTGCTACCCTGCCGAAATTGAAGCGGTACTTGCCCAGCATCCGGCGATTGCCCAATCTGCTGTGATTGGTATTAGTGATGAGCGGATGGGAGAAGTAGGGTGCGCCTTTATCACTTTAAAACCTGAACACACAATCAGCCAAGCAGAATTAATTGCATGGTGTAAAGAACGCATGGCTAATTATCGAGTGCCAAGACGAGTCGAAATTATTGCTGCGATGCCCCTTAATGCATCTAATAAGATAGTAAAAGCAGAGTTACTCACACTTATCTGACGGCTAAAAACTGGACCTGCCTACTGGTCGGAAGAATCAAGGAATACTACTTGGAATTTTCATTTACAGAAGAACAATTGATGATCCGTGACACTGCTCAGTCATTCTTGAGTGAAGTGTCTACGTCATCAGCCATTCGCAATGCGATGGAGTCTGAGTGGGGCTTTGACATTAATTTGTGGCAACGACTGTGCACACAGATGGGCTGGCAAGCGACACATATTCCAGAAGAGTACGGAGGTTTTGGACTGGGTTATGTTGAATTAGTGATCATGCTAGAGCAAATGGGACAATATTTGTTTTGTTCACCGTTTTTTTCTACGGTGTGTTTAGGCGCCAATGCACTACTTGTCGCCGGTAGCGAAGCACAAAAACACAACTACTTACCGCAAATTTGTGATGGTAGCTTAACCGCAACGCTTGCCTATACAGGGCGCTTGGGTTCATGGGATGCCAATGCTGTTGATGCCATTGTATCAGCCAAGGACAATGAATATGTCCTTAATGGCGCCTACCGTTATGTGCCCGATGGACATACTGCGGATGTGCTAATTGTGGCTGCACGCAATGCAGACACGAGTGGAAAAAGTGGCATTAGTTTATTCGTGATTGATGCTAAGGCAAAAGGGGTTACTCGCGAGTATTTACCCACGATGGACCAAACTAAAAAACAAGCTCATATTGTGTTGGATAACGTCGTGGTGAATGAGCAAGCGTTAATGGGTGAGTATGCAAATGCCTGGCCATTGCTTGATAAAATTATCAACCTTGCGACGATTGCTACCGCCGCTGAACAAGTAGGTGGGTCGCAACAAGTATTAGACATGAGTGTAGCATATACCAAAGAGCGCGTGCAGTTTGGGCGCTCGATAGCGGGCTTTCAGGCCGTAAAACATCAAGCTGCAGATATGATGCTGCGCACTGAAGTTGCCCGTTCAGCGGTTTATTATGCTGCGTGTGTGGCACAAGAGGTTTTTGATAGTGGCTTGTTAGCTGGAGAGCTAGAAGAGGCTGCTAGTGTAGCTAAGTCATATTGCTCCGATGGCTACTTTAAGAATGCAGGTGATGCGATTCAGCTACATGGTGGAGTCGGTTTTACTTGGGAGTACGATGTGCATTTGTATTTTAAACGAGCCAAATCATCACAGGTATTTTTGGGTAATGGCGCATATCATCGTGAGTGTGTGGCTAAAATTCTGTTGGATTAAACGCCGCATATTAATTATGAGTACAGACTAATGAAATTGAGCTTTAGTAAAGAAGATGAAAAATTTCGTGAAGAAGTTGCAAATTGGTTACATGACAATCTGGTTGGTGAATTTGAAAAGTTGAAGTTTCGTGGTGGACCCGGTGATGAGCATATGTTTCCGGAGGAACGAAAAAAATGGGAAAGTAAACTTGCACAAGGCGGTTGGATAGGCATCGCATGGCCCAAGAAATACGGTGGACGCGGCTGCTCTATTGAACAGCAAGTCATATTTAATGAAGAATATGCTCGTGCCGGAGCACCGGGTCGGGTTGGACACATTGGTGAAGGCTTAACGGGGCCAACCTTGATTGCATTTGGTAGTGAGGCACAAAAAAAACGTTACTTACCCGGTATTGTCTCAGGTAATGATTTATGGTGCCAAGGATATTCAGAGCCTGGTGCCGGTTCTGATTTGGCGAATGTCCGCACCAAAGCGGTATTTGATGAAGCCAGTGGTAAATGGCTTATCACTGGGCAAAAAGTATGGACATCTTTAGCTCATGAATCCGATTATATTTTTGTGATTGCCCGCACTGATCCTGGCTCAAAAGGTCACAAAGGGTTAGGTTTCTTTTTATTAAAAATGGAACAACCGGGTATAGAAGTCCGAGGGATCAAGCAATTGACTGGCACTAGTGAGTTTAACGAGGTGTTTTTTGATAACGCGGAATGTGATGCTCAAGATATTGTCGGTCAGCCAGGTGAAGGCTGGGCGGTCGCAATGGGTTTACTTGGTTTTGAGCGCGGTGTATCGACACTTGGCCAGCAAATGCAGTTTCAAAATGAACTGAACGAAGTGATTGTTGCTGCTAAAGACAATGGTACAAACCAAGATCCAATGATCCGTCAACGGATTGCTGATGCCCACATAGGTTTAAAAATAATGCGCTATAACAGCCTAAGGATGTTATCGGGTAATGGTGATGATGGATCATTACAAAAAGAAGCGTTGATATATAAATTGTTTTGGGCAACTTGGCATCGTGATTTGGGTGAATTAGCGATGGACGTACTCGGGCCTGAAGCTGAAATCGTATCTGCTGCTCCTTATGAATTAACGCGCATGCAAGCGTTGTATTTATTTGTGCGCTCTGACACGATTTATGGTGGTACCAATGAAATACAGCGTAACATCATCGCTGAACGCGGTTTAGGAATGCCTAAAGAGCTTCGTCCGTCAGTATAAGCTCTGTTTAAAGGCTTTACAGGCACATAAAGGAAAATATATGACCACATCAAATACGTCGCCACACTGGTTTTCAAACGTTGAACAAGCGTTAGTCGTCAACAGCAAAACTGATATTACTTGGCATCATGAAACTGATTTGGTGATCGTGGGGTATGGTGCAGCCGGTGCATCTGCAGCATTGGAAGGGCGAGAAAGTGGATTGGATGTGATTGTATTAGACCGATTTGCGGGCGGCGGAGCTTCAGTCAAAAGTGGCGGGGTGGTTTATGCTGGTGGCGGCACTAAGGTGCAAGAATCATTAGGAGAGCAAGATTCACCACAAGCAATGTTTGATTACTTAAATCTAGAGACCCAAGGTGTAGTTAAAGATGAAACCTTAATGCGCTTTTGTGAACAAAGCGCGCAGAATCTGGATTGGTTAATGAGCCATGGCGTTAAGTTTTCTGGTCCGGTATACAAGAAGAAAACCTCATATCCTAATGTAAAATATTTTCTATATCACTCGGATAATTCCTTATTACCATCGTATCGTGGTGAGCATCCCCCTGCAGCAAGAGGGCATAGAGGCGTCATTAAAAATGGTAATTCAGCGGTTAATCTAGGCGGCGCATTGTTTTGGCCTATGCGTGAATCGGCTAAGAATTTGGGCGTTCAAGTAGACACTCAAACTGAAGCACGTCAACTTATTGTCGATAAACATGGGCGTGTACTAGGGCTCAAAGCCTTGCAACTGATTGCCGGCAGTGACGCTGAAAAAAGACATAAACGCAACAGTGCATTGGCGACAGGAGTGGCGACGTATTTTCCTAATATGCTGCCAGGCGGTAAATCAATGCGTAAGCTGGCACAGTATTTTCGTAACAAAGTAAAGCGTATTGAAGAAAACGAACGAGAAGTGGTTTTCTACCGCGCACGATCGGGTGTTGTGCTGAGTGCGGGAGGATTTATTTTTAATCGAAAAATGGTTAAGCATTACTGTCCTAAATACTTACATGGATTACCACTTGGTACCCATGCTGATGATGGCAGTGGTATACGTTTAGGGGAGTCCGCTGGAGGCGCTACCAAATTAATGGAAAACGCGACAGCTTGGCGCTTTATCAATCCGCCTCTAGCATGGTCAAAAGGCATTATTGTGAACCAACAAGGCGCTAGATTTGTGAATGAGTCTAGCTATGGTGCAACTATTGGTGAAGCGATGGTAGAACGCAATAATGGTAAGGCATGGTTGATTTTAGATTCTGCTTTAGTCAAACAAGCATGGCGGGAAATTTCACCGGGTAAAGTACTGCCATTTCAACAACTCTTGGCGGCATTGAATCATATTTTCGTCAAAAAGAAATTTAAAACGACGCAAGCAATGTGCGATCATTATAACTTTGACTTAGCGACGATAGAAGCAGAAATAGCAAATTATGCACGCGTTGCTAATGGTGAGGTTAGCGATGCGTTTCATAAAACCAAAGACGACGCGGTTAGCTTACAAGGACCTTTTCATGTTATTGATATTTCGTTAGCTCAACATTTGTTGCCATGCACGGTGTTAACGATGGGCGGTTTAGATGTTGATGAACGCTCTGGAGAAGTGGTTGATGCAAATAAAAATCCTATACCTGGTCTATATGCTGCAGGTAGAACCGCAGTGGGCATTCCCTCAAATCTATATATGAGCGGTTTATCATTAGCAGATTGCGTATTTTCAGGAAGAAGGGCGGCTAAGCATGCTGCTGAGCAACATACTCAACAGCAGTAGTATATATACAACCCGATTAAAAAGTACTTCGCGGCATTTCCATCGGTGTTTTGGTTAAGCCACCATTGACGCCGTAGATTTCGCCAGTAATATAACTGGAAGCCGGTGACGCTAAAAACAAGGCACACGCAGCGACATCTTCCGGTTGTCCTAGTCGGTTCATTGGTGTGTTTTTAAGCATGGCTTTTTCTAGATCATCATTCATGATCCCCGCAAGCGCATCAGTGAGTGTTGATCCCACACTGATTGCATTGACACGTACTTTAGGCGCGAAATCTTGTGCTAAATTAAAAGTCATGAAATTCATTGCCGCTTTACCAATTCCGTAACTAATAAAACCAGGCTGAGCGAGGTGCCCGGCAACTGACGATATATTAATAATCGCGCCGGTATCTGGAGATTTTGCCATATGCGGCGCACACAAACGCGACATAGCAAAAGCAGTCGTGGTATTAAATTTAAAACATGCTTCTAATTCTTCTTCGCTCGTCATCAATGTCGGCTTAATCTCTCCCGAACCCCCGACGTTATTGACCAAAATATCAATACGCCCAAATTCAGCTAGGGTTTGTTCAACAAGTGCTTCACGCTGCGCAGCATCCATGACGTCGCACACAACTAATAATGCTTTTTGACCGCGTTTGTGGATTTCAGCCACGGTGTTTTCTAATTGTTCTTTGGTTCGGGCTGTAACAACCACATTGGCACCAGCATCAGCAAAGGCGATAGCAATGGCTGCGCCAATGCCTCTGCCTGAACCCGTTACAATGGCAACTTTGTTATCTAACCGAAAACGATCAAGTATATTACTCATCTAGTTTTTTCCTTATAAACATACTTCAAACAGACCTGCCGCGCCCATGCCTCCACCTATACACATACTTACAACTACGTATTTCACACCACGACGTTTGCCTTCAATCAGTGCATGACCGACCATTCTTGAGCCACTCATACCAAAAGGATGACCGATAGAAATTGCACCGCCATTGACATTGAGTTTGTCATTGTCGATATGTAAATAATCACGAGAGTAGATCAATTGACACGCAAATGCTTCGTTAATTTCCCACAAACCAATATCATCAATGGCTAGACCATGTTGCTTTAATAATTTTGGAATGGCATAAATTGGACCAATGCCCATTTCATCGGGGTCACAACCGGCGACAGCTATTCCTCTAAAGATCCCCATCGGCATTAAACCTTTTTGACTGGCTAAGGCCGAATCCATAACGATACAGGCTGATGCGCCATCTGATAATTGACTGGCATTACCAGCGGTAATAAATTCGCCTTGTTTAATGACCGACCCGTCTTTAAATACGGGCTCAAGACCTTGCAAACTTTCTAGCGTGGTTGATGGGCGATTACCCTCATCTTTGGTTAAAAGAACGTCTTCAAATGTCACTTCTTTGGTGTCGCGATTAAATACCGATTTGGTTGATGACAGAGGGACTATTTCGTCGTTGAATAAACCGTTTTCTTGGGCAGTTGCAATACGTTGTTGTGATTGAAAACTATACTCATCTTGTACTAAGCGAGAAATATTATAACGCTTAGATACCACTTCGGCTGTTTCTATCATCTGCATGTAAGCATGCTGTGATTTAGATAAAACCAATTTTGACACGTTACGATAGGTATTTTTATGTTTGTTTTGCACCATCGAAATGGATTCAACACCGCCGGCAGCAACGATATTCATTGAGCCCGTCATAATACTTTGCGCGGCAAAGCCAATGCTCATCAAACCTGAAGCACACTGACGATCTAAGGTCATCCCTGGTACGCTATTTGGTAAGCCTGCAGCGGTGGCCGTTAAGCGCCCTAAATTATAACTTTGGGTACCTTGTTGAGCGGCACAACCGATAATGACATCATCAACTTCTGCACCGTCAATTCCTGCCTTTTTGACTGCTTGTTCGACAGCATGCCCTGATAATGCAGGGGCTTCAGTATCGTTAAACGCTCCGCGGAATGCTTTTCCCATCGGGGTTCTTGCGGTAGATACAATGACTGCTTCGCGCATAATAAATCCTTAATTTAAACAAGTAATATAAGACGGTTGTATGTAAAAAAAGGCGCTTTTCAGCACCTAATTTCATCTAAATAGTTATAATAATATGGTTACCTATACAAAAGGATCTGCATTGGGTAGCCCTAGCATCACCGCACCATGACTGCGAGCATAGGTGTCGGAATTATTTGCGATATGTCCTCGCGCAACATGTAAGTCACGAAAAGTGCGTTCAATCGGATTTGATTTATATGCACCATTAGCAGCACATGCACGCATAATTTCGTTTACGGCTTCAGCACACAATTTAGGTACTTGAGCAGCTTGAGCACGTTGCATTAACCGCTCTTCTATAGGCATTTTTTCGCCACTTTTAGCTATATCGACAATACGTTGAAAATTACGTAATAACACTAGCTTAAGTTGATCTGTAAGCATCATTGCTTCACTTACAACCAACTGCGAGTTAACATCCTCAGCAGTCTTAGAACCGTGTTTGCCAACAAACGTTGCTGCGCGGGTTCTGAAGCTTGCTATTGCGCCATCAGTAGCACCAATACAACCAGTCGATACTGCACGTTGAAACACTTGCGTAAATGGAATCTTATATAACCAACCGGGATTGGTCGCGCGTCCTAAACAACCTTCATCGCTGTGGTCGTTAGTGCGGTGAGTGCGGTGTTCTGGCACAAAAGCGTTAGTCACATGAATATCATGACTTGCAGTAGCACGAAGACCCAATACATCAAAGTTTTCTACAATCTCAAAGTCAGATCTAGGTAATAAAAAAGTACAGTGTTCAAGTGCGCCTGAGCCATCTTTTTTAGGTAGTAATCCACCTAACAAAATCCACTTACAATATTTTGAACCGCTACTCCAGCTCCAGTGACCACTAAATTTATAGCCGCCTTCAACCGGTTCGGCTTTTCCTGTAGGCATATATGTAGATGCGGTAAGCGTAGTAGGATCTTCGCCCCATACATCTTGTTGTGCCTGTTCAGGGAAAAGAGGGATTTGCCAGTTATGAACGCCAACCACGCCATATACCCACGCTGTGGCCATGCATCCTTTTGCGAGTTCCATTTGGACACAGTAAAAGACACGTGGGTCCATTTCATATCCACCCCAGCGCTTCGGTTGCAGTACTTTAAAAAAACCAGCTTCTTGCATATCTGCAATCGTTTCTGGTGGAATAATACCTGCATCTTCAGCGGCTCTAGCTCGCTCAGCCAAACGCGGTGCAAGGTCTTTGGCGCGTTGTATGATGGCGACAGCTTCTGGTGTTAAATAATCATCTTTTACGGTTAGCATAGGAAATTTCTCCGATTCGATAGGCTTGCCCAAAACAAGCTGTTCATCACAAGGACAATACCTTGCTGTGTTTAAATATTCCCATCGAATGAAATAGTGAACATCGTCCAATCAGACTAAAATTTTTTCGGTGACACTAGGAGTGTTTTTTAGTTTACGCTGTCAGCTTTTTTACACACCCGAGTGACTTGATTTTCATAGGGTGAATTTATCATTGTAATATCAGTCACCAGAGACGTCGTGCTTTTTCATTACGTTTAGTGGGGGATGATGCTCGCTACATTGAGCGCGAGGGGCCTACCTCACCACCATTTCCAAACCACGGTATGACTACTGGGCAAAAATTAAGGGAAGATTGGTTTCCAGTAATATTTAAACGTTGAATTTAGAGGCAATGAAAAGAGTAAAATTAATACAAACATGAAGATAGAGTAAAAAGATGGTGGTCGCTACTGTGGCTCGGTCGGAAAGACTTGAACCAGTGACCAACTCCATGTAAAGACGTTATTTACCCATCTGTTATTAGCGACCGCAAAATATCCCTATGATCTTCATGACCTATTAAGTGGTCATGAAAATCATAGGGAAATATATTAATTGGAATTAGGTGTGCAAATTGGGAAACAATAGCAATCCGCTACATCGTATATTTATAATGGGATTAGCAGAGTAGGGTGTGCAAATTTGGCACCGATTCGGCACACTTGGGGTAACACGCACAGGCGATTGTCGCAAATTAAACGCATTTAGCTTAATGGTTTTTTAGTAAGTGTTTGATTTATATGAGGTAAAGATGGTGGTCGCTACTGGGCTTGAACCAGTGACCCTCGCCTTGTAAGGGCGATGCTCTCCCAACTGAGCTAAGCGACCGTGTCTTTTAAGACCTTGCTACTGATGAGCAAGTGGTGCGTATTATAAGGCGTGAACGCACACTGTCAACCACAAAACTTAAATAAATATGTATTTCGTTCTGTTTGCTTATCAAATAGACGTTTTTTGCATGTTTTGTCTATTTTTTATGTACTTCAGTATGCAGCATGTTAACCATAACCATTGTTTGTAAGTGCTTCGCTTTTAGTTTTTCATGTAATTTGGCTTGGTGCGCATGGTTGATTTGTTCATGTTTATGTTGAGCCATTTTATTTTCGTCTGCGCTTTTATACTGTTCGTTGCTTGGATCTTGTTCGACGTATTTCATCTGTTCTTCATGTTGATGCTCAAGTTTCATGTGCTTATTTATTGCTTGGCTATGCTCATTTAAGATCGTCGAATGTGACTTGATAGCTTGTTCAATTTCGTGCAGTTTAGACAACGCTTCTTTATGATTTTTCTTCCACAGCTTTATTTCATCTAACCAAAAGGCATGTTCAGAGTCCCATTCAGAGTGTTGCTGATGCGCTGAGATATGAGAATCTGTTGTGGCTGCCTCGGCTTGTTCTTTAAGAGTTTTTGTAAATGCGATAAGTTCAGTGGTATTAGAATTAGCTATACTTTGAAACTTTTCCCATAGTGCATTGTTGATATAATCCCATTCAAATAATAGGTGCTCTTTATAGGCATGACTAACACCTTCAATTGCATCTAAACCTCGTTGCAGGGATTTCCCTTCTTTTACTACAAACTCTTCGACAGCTTCAACCATTGCATTATAGCTAGCTTGCAAATCTGTTTTTTGTTTATCGTCTGACATAATGATTACCTCTAAACAGTGAATGTATATAAAATAATAATAGTGCAGTAATTCTTGCAGCGTGATAATTCGTTGCAATACCGTAAGTATAGTCACCTTACTCTTTTACTGAAGGTTCGCGTTGATCTCAGTCAATATTCATTTCATTCAGTCACTTCACATTTAATGCTGTTGAATTTAGATGCTTCTGCTAAAATACGCCCACAAAAATTAATTCTCATTTATCCGGCATGTATTATACCAAGTGCGTGCCTATACAATATAAAGGAAGGCACATGTCTGTAGTGACTCGATTCGCGCCCAGCCCAACTGGTTATCTTCATGTAGGTGGTGCTCGTACCGCGCTATACTCTTGGTTATTTGCAAAGAGCCAAGGTGGGCAGTTTGTTCTACGTATCGAAGATACGGATTTAGAACGTTCCACAGATGAAGCTAAACAAGCGATTTTGGATGGTATGACATGGTTAGGATTAACGCATGATGTGGGTCCTATTTATCAAACTGATCGCTTTGATCGCTATAAAGAATTAGTGCAGCAATTATTAGATGAAGGCAAGGCATATAAATGTTTTATGAGTGTTGCTGAATTAGATAGTATTCGCGAAGCTCAAGAAGCGGCCGGTGAAAAGCCTCGTTACCCTGGCACATGGCGTGATCGCACTGATCATCCTGCCGATGCACCTTACGTAGTGCGTTTTAAAAACCCATTAGACGGCAATGTTGTTATTAATGATCATATCCGCGGTGATATTACGATCAGCAATACCGAATTAGACGACTTAATTATTATGCGCACAGACGGTGCACCTACTTATAACTTCTGTGTGGTGGTCGATGATTGGGATATGGGGATCACGCATGTGGTTCGCGGTGAAGATCATATCAACAACACCCCACGCCAAATCAATATTTTGCAAGCGTTAGGTGCACCCATTCCAGAGTATGCTCACGTTTCAATGATTTTAGGTGATGATGGTAAAAAACTCTCCAAGCGTCATGGTGCGGTCAGTGTGATGCAATACCGTGATGACGGTTTTTTGCCACAAGCGGTTTTAAATTACCTGGTACGTCTAGGTTGGTCTCATGGCGATCAAGAAATATTCAGTGTCGCAGAAATGATTGAGCATTTCTCGTTAGACAATATCAGTAAGTCTGCATCGGCATTTAATACAGAAAAGCTCGTTTGGTTAAATCAGCACTATATGAAAACCTTACCGGGTAATGAAGTAGGGGAAGCCTTAGCTTGGCATTTTGCACAAATGCAGATTGATACTACAACTGGACCTGCACACAGTGAAATAGTGGCAATCCAAGCGGACCGTGTTAAGACTCTTGCTGAGATGGCACAAATCAGCACATATTTTTATCAAGACTTCGCCGAGTTTGATGCAAATGCAGCCAAAAAACATTTACGCCCTGTCGCTAAAGATGCTTTGTTATTGGTTAAAGAAAACTTATTAGCCTTAACTGAGTGGACGTCAGAAAATATTCAAGCTGCAATTAATGCCACAGCCGAAACATTAGAAGTAGGCATGGGGAAAGTAGGGATGCCATTGCGTGTTGCTGCAACCGGTTCAGGTAACTCTCCGTCACTGGATGTGACCTTAGTATTGCTAAATCAAGCTAAAATCGGCGAAAGAATCGACAAAGCGTTGGAATTTATAGCAATCAGAGAGAATTGCTAAAAAAACCGTTGACACTCAGCGGTGCCTTCCCTAGAATGCGCATCGCTGTCACGGAACTGAAGCACAAACATGGTACTCCAGTTTTTCATGATGGGGCCATAGCTCAGCTGGGAGAGCGCTTGCGTGGCACGCAAGAGGTCGGCGGTTCGATCCCGCCTGGCTCCACCAATATTTGTTTCAGCACCGCAAACAAATTATTGTTTGCCCTAGGTTAGATTGTGATGTTGTTACTTCGGTAATAAAGTGCAAATCTAACAGGAATGTAAAAGTTTCTGTCCCCTTCGTCTAGAGGCCTAGGACACCGCCCTTTCACGGCGGTAACAGGGGTTCGAATCCCCTAGGGGACGCCATTTTATCGAAATTGCCTTACGGTGATTTCAGTATTTTGGGTCTGACTAGATGTCAGTTAATATGGTATTTATGGTATGTGTTTTATCTTAATGTCTTAGACAACATTAAAATAAAAAATTATAAAATAATCATTGACATCAACGAGTTCAGTCTCTAAAATGCGCACCTCAATTGAGAGACACATTCTTTCAATTGAACGCAGTCTTCGGATTGCACCTAGGTTAGATTGATATATTTATCGTCTAACAGGAATGTAAAAGTTTCTGTCCCCTTCGTCTAGAGGCCTAGGACACCGCCCTTTCACGGCGGTAACAGGGGTTCGAATCCCCTAGGGGACGCCATATTAATGCTAAGCATTGCAAACAAGCCACCTTCGGGTGGCTTTTTTGTATCTCTAATTTACTTAAGGTCACTCACTAAACGTTATCATGCACATCACACTTGCACCAATGGAAGGGGTCTTGGACCACTTAATGCGCGATATGCTTACTCAAATAGGTGGGTATGATTTGTGTGTGACTGAGTTTATTCGAATTGTTGATGCTAAATTACCCGAACGCGTATTTTATCGTTTTTGTCCAGAACTACATAATAACGGTTATACCTCTAACGGCACGCCCGTTAAGATCCAATTACTCGGCAATCACCCCCAATTTTTAGCAGAAAATGCACAGCTAGCGGTTGAACTTGGCTCGCATGGCATTGATATCAATTTTGGTTGTCCTGCTAAAACGGTCAATAAATCCCGTGGTGGGGCGGTGTTGTTACAATACCCTGAAGAGTTATATGCCATTATCAAGGCCGTAAGAGATGCTGTACCACAAGAGATTGCCGTAACGGCTAAAATGCGTTTGGGCTTTGCTGACACAGAACTGGCCATAGAAAATGCAGATGCTATATATCAAGCTGGGGCGACCGAGTTAGCGATTCATGCTCGAACTAAAAGCGATGGTTATAGACCTCCAGCATATTGGCCTTGGATCGCTAAAATCAAACAGCATGTTCCCATACCCATTATTGCAAATGGTGAAATATGGTCTGCCGCAGATGCTCAATTATGCCAAAGCCAGTCTAACTGTGATAATTTAATGCTTGGGCGGGGTGCGATAGCCCTACCTAACTTAGCTAATTGCATTAAGCATAACGCCGAGCCGATGCAATGGGAGCAGATGTTAGCGTTATTGATTCGTTATTCGGCCTATGAAATAAAAGGCGTGAAAGGCTGCTATTACCCGAACCGAATTAAACAGTGGTTTACCTACCTTAAACGCCAATATCCACAAGCCCAAGACATGTTTACCCAGATACGTCGGTTAAACAACGCTGATGAGATTGTAAAAAGCCTCTCACAATAATGCTTTTATTCTATTTTGTAGTCTACGCTTATAATTAACACAGTTTGTTAAGATGTATGCTACTTGATAAGGATATTTAGTTGTTTATGTTGTGCTGCCCATGATTATACATTCTTTAAAAGTTCGCTTAACGCTACTCTTTGGTGTACTGACACTTGGACTGATAATAGGGTTTATGACCTATTTGTATTATTTTTCTAGTCAAGAAATCTTAGTGGTCGGTATCTTGTTTTCTGCGGCCTTAGTCTTGGTGTATTTTATCGCTCATGTTATTTGCAAACCCATAGAGCAATTGACGAGAATCGCTGAAGATATTAACAATATCGACCTGAACAACCCTTTTGTCGTTAACACCAACGTATATGAATTTAAGCAACTCGCTCAATCATTAAGTCAGATGGTGCGGACTATTCATGAGCAAAAGAAGAGTTTATTAGAGCTGAATGTTTCCTTAGAAGAAAAAGTAAATTTGCGCACAGCGGCATTAAACCAAGTCAATGCAGAACTAATCTCATTGTCTCGTCATGATGCGTTAACCGGTGTGCATAATAGGTTGGCAATTGATGAGGTGTTAAAGCATGACTTTTTACAATTTAAACGTTCATCCATCAGTTATACCGTAATGTTGCTAGATGTGGATTTTTTTAAATCAGTTAATGATAAATATGGTCACACTGTTGGAGATGAAGTATTAAAAACGATTGCAAGTACTTTGAACTCTTGTATGCGAGAAACCGATTTCGTAGCACGCTATGGCGGTGAAGAATTTTTAATTATTTTACCTGATACCAAAGAACAGTCTTTTATATTAGCGGAGAAGCTACGGCATGTGGTTAGTTCATTAACATTCCCACTAGGGCAAAAGTTAACCGTCAGTATTGGATTATCTATTGTAAATGTTGATGATAATGCACCTGAGGATGCTGTTCGTCGAGCTGACAAGGCGCTGTATATTGCAAAGGAAAATGGACGCAACCAGTCCCAAATGATTTAGTCTGCTAGTCTTGCACTTGTTTGTAAATTTAGTTAATTTGTTGTGGTTTTAATCTTTTATAAAAGTTTGCAACGCAACATTGCATGACTAAGACGCAATATTACAAGGAAATCCAAGGTGTATAACAAGAATAAATCGACCTGGATGTTAGCTGCTATTTCTACCGCTGTACTCTCAACATTAACGTTGAGTGCATGTTCGGACAATAGCGCTGATGCCAAGGCTAAATCAATCACTACCGAACAGGTAGTTATCAACTCAGATCCATTTCCATCTACCTATGAACCCATTCCTGCTGTGGCGACATTAATCACCAATGCAACAATTATTGATGGGATTGGCGGATTAGATACCGATTCTCAAATTTTATTACAAGATGGTAAAATTATTGGAATGGGTGCAGACATTACACTGCCTGATGACTACATTGAAATCGATGGTACAGGCAAGTATGTGACACCTGGGATTATTGATACTCATAGTCACTTAGGTGTATATCCATCTCCAGATACGCGCTCGCATGCTGATGGTAATGAAATGACCTCACCGGTGACCGCTCAAGTGTGGGCTGAGCATTCAGTGTGGCCACAAGATCCTGGCTTTCAACGTGCATTGGCTGGTGGCGTAACCTCATTACAAATTCTTCCAGGCTCCGCTAATTTATTTGGTGGTCGTAGCGTCGTATTAAAAAACCTACCTGATCGCTCCGTTCAGGATATGAAGTTTCCCGATGCCCCATATGGGATAAAAATGGCGTGTGGTGAAAATCCAAAACGCGTTTATGGCAAAAAGGGTGGTCCATCTACCCGTATGGCCAATGTTGCCGGTTATCGTAAAGCGTGGATTGGCGCAGCTGAATACAAAGCCAAATGGGAACAGTATGAAGCCGATTTTGCCGCTGGAAAAGACACCAAAGCACCTAAACGAGACTTAAATAATGAAACGTTAAAAGGAGTGCTCGATGGTGACATCATAGTGCATATGCACTGTTATCGCGCTGATGAAATGGTTGTGATGATGGATGTCATGCAAGAATTTGATTATCAAATCGGTTCGTTTCACCATGCAGTAGAAGGCTATAAAATTGCTGATAAGCTTGCCCAAAATAATGTCTGCGCCTCGATGTGGGCAGATTGGTGGGGTTTTAAGCTAGAAGCCTATGATGGTATCCGTGAAAATGTAGCGATGGTCCATCAAGCTGGTGCGTGTGCGGTTGTACATTCGGATAGTGATATTGGCATTCAACGCTTGAACCAAGAAGCAGCAAAAGCATGGTCTGATGGTCGTCGTGCAGGCATTGATATTTCTAAAGCCGATGCGTGGCAGTGGTTAACGGCTAATGCCGCCAAGTCACTGGGCATATTTGATCAAACGGGCTCACTTGAAGTCGGCAAAAACGCAGATGTTGTTTTATGGAGTACCGATCCTTTCTCCACTTATGCTCAAGCAGAAAAAGTCTTTATCGATGGCGGTTTAGCATTTGATCGCAGTCAGCCAGATACGTGGCCGGTGAGTGATTTTGAATTAGGGCAGATCGGTGAAGGAGATCACAAATGAAACGTTTATTAACGAAGTTCACCAAAGTAGGTAAAGTAAGCGCATTCGGGCTCAGCATAAGCATTATAAGCATTAGTGCAGCACTGAGTTTAGGGATCAGTCCTTCAGCCTCCGCGAGTCAATTTGCGATTGTGGGCGGTAAAGTGCATACATTGTCTGCTCAAGGTACATTAGACGAAGCGACAGTTCTGATCAAAGACGGTAAGGTTGAACAAATTATTGCCGGTACTCAATCACCTCTCGGTTACGAACGTATTGATGCGGCTGGCAAAGTTGTCACACCAGGTTTTATTGGTGCATACACGGCATTGGGTTTAGTTGAAGTGGGTTTTTCTGCTGGGCAAGTCGATGCCTCGACGACTAATCATCCTGTCACAACAATTGGCGCGGCAGTTGATGTGTCTTACGGTATTAATGCCGACTCTAGCTTAATCCCGATTACACGAATGGAAGGCTTTACGAGCGCGGTAACAGGGATTGAATATTCTGATTACTTGTTTAAAGGTCAAGGCGCCGTTATCCAATTAACGGATAACGATCCTTTACTTAAAGCGCGTGCATTTATGGCGTTGAGTGTGAACAACTCTAGTGCAAGTGATACCGGTGGTACGCGCGGAACATTATGGGTCGCCCTTAAGCAAGCGTTAAACGAAGCTGAATATGCCATTGATGCGGATCTATCGCCAACACAACCTTGGCATGGGATGATTTCACGTGCGGACGCTAAAGCCTTAGCGCATGTAGTACAAGGCCATAAACCCCTGTTGATTAAAGCAGACCGTAAAGCGGATTTATTGCATATTATTGCCCTAAAACAAACCTTTACTAACTTAAAGATAGTGATTATTTCTGGCTCTGATGCATGGCGGGTCGCTGATGAATTAGCTGCAGCTCAGATCCCAGTTATTGTGAATCCTGAATACAATTTACCCGGAGCGTTTGATACGCTTGGTGCGACACTGGCTAATGCGGGTCGTCTTGAGCAAGCGGGTGTCAAAGTCGCAATTGGGATTGAAACGCATAATATTCGTTTAGCCACACAACATGCAGGTAATGCTGTGGCCAATGGCATGAGTTATGATGCTGCGTTAGCTTCATTAACCAAGCATGTTGCTGAGATATTCGGTATGCAACAACAAATCGGTTCACTGGCTCCAGGCATGCGTGCAGATGTCGTGGTATGGTCTGGCGATCCGTTAGAAGTAACTGAAGCGGCAGAGCATGTATTTATTGGTGGTGAGCCGATTAACATGCAATCGCGTCAAACCTTATTACGTGACCGTTACCTCCATCTTAAGCAAGACAAGCCGATGGTGTATACCAGACCATAGCGTATTTATTGCAATTGTAGTCATGACTGCAATTTATCAAACCAGCTATGCTTAATTGTGTCGCTGGTTTTTTTTTGCAAAAAATTACAACTTTTTATCACCTTGCCTCGTCTAGTATGTATAGACCCAATAGGATTGACTATAAGCATGAAAAAAGGATGCTCGCGTGTTTGACACGACAGACGAAACACTCATCAGCAAAGCCTTATCTGGGAACAAACGTGCCTGGGGACAGTTGCTATCGCGCTATGAAAAGCCGGTATATTTGTATGGGTTGAGAATGACCAGTAATAGTGAAGATGCCAAAGACTTGATGCAAGATATCTTTATCAGTGTGTATCGCAACTTAGCGCAGTATAAAGGTACTGGGAAATTTAAAAGTTGGTTATTTAGCATTGCTCACTATCGCTGCATTGAGTTTTATCGTCGTAAAAAACCACTACAAAGTATTGATGACACACCAGAGGTTGCTGATGCGAATGCGACGCCAGAGATGTGCTATGCCGGTGATGCTCAACAACAAACCATACTGTTGGCCATGCAAAGCTTACCGATAGCCCAGAGAGAGGTGGTAGAGTTGAAGTTTTTTGGCCAATTTACGTTTGTCGAGATCGCTGAACAATTGCATGTGTCACCTAATACCGTGAAGGCACGCTTGTATAGTGCGTTAGCAAAGTTAAAAGATAATTCGGAGGTACAATATGCCTATTCTAGATAATGAGACACTACTAGCGTTATGGTTAGAGGGCGCATTGGATGACTCTCAGCATGCGCTATTTATGCAGCGGTGCGCTGATGATCCTGAGTTTGCAGCGGTAGTCGAACAAGCTAATATGTTTACCGAAAATACAGATGCATTTGCGCAGTGGCCCCTACCGCAATGGAAAGAAACGGAATGGAAAGTACCGCAATGGGAACGAAATACTCCCATAAACACTGATCTCAGTTGGATGGCTAGACTTTCTAAATGGATGAGTAGTGGGCACAGCCAGTATGGTGTAATAAGTGTAGGCTTGTCCTGCTGCGCGTTGGTTATTGCGGTATTGACGTTTACCAATCAGCTAGGCACTCAGCGAGCGTATGAACTGAGTAATCCAGCCACAATGACACAAATGCTCACCGAGCAAGATATTGATCAACTTGTACAACAGAAGGTGGAGCAAAAAATAACGGAGCAACAACAACTCTCGCAAGCCATGTTCGCCCAATATGCGGATGCGTTACAGACGCAACAATTAGCGACGAGTAAACAATTGACGGAGTATTTACTGAGCTCTTCGCGTCAAGAGCGCAAAGAAGATTTTGCGCAGCTAGTGCAGTTTATTAATGAGCAACGCGTCAATGACCAACGTTTTTATGCTCAACAATTTAATGATTTACAGGATGAAATCTACGCGATTAATCCAAGTCCAATTAATATTTCACAAGAGTAATAGATGATGAATACGATTACCAAAACGTTAAGACAATCCAATAAAACAGCTATTCTCCCTTTAGCATTAGTGAGTTGCATGGGGATAAGCTTGCCTGCTTTTGCTGCAACTAATGCCACTGCCACCAATACAAAAAGTGTAGATAATTATAGCGAAATAGCCAAAGAGTTAACGTTAATGCAAAGTGTGCTTGATACTGCATTAAAGCAGCCCGCGACTAAGGGCGGTATACGTTATCGAGGTATGTCGGTGAATTATTTAGCGGATCAGGGTGTGGTCTTTGAAATCAGCAGCTCCCAGTCGCGTAGCATCAGTTTGTTTAACCATAACGGACAAAATATGCCTGTCGGGCCTCATGCACCGGCAGCACCCGTGACACCATCAATTCCTGATATTATTAATTTTAGAGGGATGGAAGAGGGCATTGAACAAATCGAAGTGATTGTAGAAAATGCGATGGAAAATGTAGAAATGGCATTTTTTGAACATCGAGATGAACTACATCAATTACGTGAACAAGAACGCGATATTGCTTGGGAGTTACGTGATGCTCAACGTGAGTTGCGTGATTTGAACTTCACTTTGCGTAATGCTGACTCGCAAAGTAAAGACGAATTGACTAAGGAAATTAAAGAGTTAGAGAAAAAAGTAGCTAAATATAGTGCTAAACAAGTCGCCGCTGAAGCCAAAAGCCAAGCATTATTAAACGAACGCCAAAGTAAGTTAGCCCAGCAACATGCGCAAAAAGAACAGGCTAAAAAGCAGTTTTTGGCTCAATTTGAAATGCAAGTGGGCGATGCCCTGTGTCGTTTTGGCTCTGGATTGCGCGCCGTACCAAATACTGCCTATGTCAATTTTGTAATCAAAGATATGGGACTAGGGACAGATGGACACGCATCCAACCAAATTTATGTGTTTACGATGCAGGACATTAAGGCCTGTGTACAAGAAAAAATTGATGTAAATGGGTTAGTCACCGCGGCCAAAGTGTACCAATTTTAACGTAGCACTAATGGGATTATCCAATTATCTAACATAAACTGCGCAATGATAGGTTGCGCTTCGGCAGTAGGGTGGATCCCATCGTTTTGCATTAGCTCCGGTTGTAACGCAATGTCCGTCAAGAAAAACGGCACAATAGGGATTTGTGTCTCAGTTGCAACGTGTGCAAAAGCGTTGATAAACATCTTGTTGTAACGCGCCCCATAGTTAGTTGGGATCTGCATTTGTTGTAACGCAACATGTGTGTCTGCTGCTAGGCTTTGCTCAATCATCGCTTTAAGGTTAGCTTTAAGTTTTTTAATACTATGGCCTTGTAAGCCGTCATTCCCACCCAGTTCAATTAACACGTCTGTAGGTTGATGCTGTTGCAATAATCTATCTAACCGCGCTAAGCCGCCGTCTGTGGTTTCTCCACTGATAGATGCATTGATGAGTGTTATCTCCGATAAGTCTGGATTGGCATGCTGTGCTAACACATCTTGTAACAAACTTACCCAGCCTTGTTCTTGAGTCAACCCATAAGCTGCACTTAAGCTATCACCTACGACAAGTACTACTTTATTCGCTGGGTTGGCCTCAGTGGCCGCTTGGGCAGACGATGTAGGCGATGTAGGCGCTGATGTAACGACTGATGGTTTAAGTCCATGAGATTGATCTAATGCAGCATGCAACGGCGTACTAATTGTTAATATAAGTGAGACGAACCCGAATACGAATAACGAGCTATAAATAGCGCCTGATATATTTTTTAATACATTTTTCATATTTAACCACACGGTGAACATTGCTCCATGATAAAAACCAAAGACCTCATTAAAACAGTTTCTACGAGTGAAGGCGAGTTGCAGATCCTTCAACCTGTTAATTTTTCTGTAAAAGCAGGAGAGTCCATTGCAATTGTTGGGGCCTCGGGTTCAGGCAAATCGACATTATTAGGTTTATTAGCGGGTTTAGATACGGCATCCTCAGGCGAGATTTGGTTAGATGATGCGCCTTTGCATGAGTTAGATGAAGAAGCGCGTGCGCAATTACGCGGTGAAAAAGTCGGGTTTATATTTCAAAGCTTTATGCTTGTGCCATCGTTAACCGCTCTGGAAAACATTATGTTACCGGCGGAAATTGTTGGTTTAGATAATCCTAAAGCCCGAGCGCTAGCAGTGCTCAAACAAGTAGGGGTAGAGCATCGAGCTGGGCATTATCCCAATCAACTTTCAGGCGGAGAACAACAACGAGTTGCGATTGCGCGTGCATTTATTACCTCGCCTAAAATTTTGTTTGCTGATGAGCCTACGGGTAACTTGGATGCACAAAACTCCGACAACGTGGAGTCCTTACTATTTGCATTGAACAAACAATCTAACACGACGTTAATTTTAGTTACCCATGATCCTGAACTTGCCAAAAAATGCGATCGTCAATTAGCTATGACCGCAGGGGAATTAGTTGAGGTGACAGAGCCTAAACCGAATCAAGAGCACAATAATGCCACTACTCAGGATCAGGAAGCGTCTGCATGAGTAGTGTCAACAGCGCGAGTACCGAAAAGAGAATGACCAGTAACAATATGCCTCGGCAACTTGCTTGGCGCTTGTTTAAACATGAGGCTAAACGCGGTGAGCTGAGCATTATCCTGTTTGCAATCATCTTGTCTGTTGCAGCAGTGTTATCACTATCGTTGTTTTCTGAACGCTTACAAGGTGCATTAACTGACCGTTCAGCTGAGTTTATTGCCGCAGATCGACAACTATCAGCCCGCAATCCACTCGATCCTGCGTGGATTGAGCAAGCTAAAACATTTTCATTAGCCACCGCAGAGCAGGTATCGACGCGCTCGATGGCATTTGCCAATGACGAGCTTGCCTTAGTTGATTTAAGAGCGGTATCAGATAGTTATCCTCTAAAAGGCAGTATTAAACTCGCACCCGAGTTATTTGCTACAGGTGTTGCTACAACGCAAATTCCGGCAGTAGGTGAAGCCTGGATTGATTCTCGATTATTTCAGTTGTTAGGTGTAAATATTGGCGACAGTATCGAGCTAGGGGACGCAACGTTTAACGTCACTCAAATATTATCAGAGATCCCCGATGGTGGGTTTAGTGTGTTTAATGCCGATCCTATGGTGTTGATCAATCAAGATGATATTGCTGCTACTAACGTCACTGGACCTGGTAGTCGAGTCAATTATAAAGCGTATTTTACTGGCGATAATAGCGATTTGAATGCGTATTTTGATGAACTTTCACCACAATTAGACCGTCAAATACACCGTTGGTTATCCGTTCAAGATGATACATCGCCTATTGGTGAGTCGGTTGCGCGTGCTGAACAGTTTTTCTTATTAGCGTCATTGTTGGCGATAGTGTTGGCTGCTGTTGCTATAGGTGTGGCTGCACAGCGTTATGCCCAGCGTCATTTTGATCCTGTTGCGATCATGAAAACATTGGGTGCTAGTACCAATACCATCCGTAAAGTGTACCTTTATCAAATCACGTTTATTGCATTACTAGGCATCATACTTGGAACAGTCGTCGGCTTTGCTTTGCAACAACTTGTTGTTAGTGCATTAGCCGATACAGTCGAAGTGTCGTTACAAGTTTGGTATTGGCGCCCACTGTTAATTGCTATTTTTACGGGTAGTGTGTGTGCCTTATTATTTTGTTTATATCCGCTATTAGGGTTATTTTCGATACCGCCTTTGCGTGTATTACGTCGTGATATTGCAACTACATTTTCTTCTCGTGGTGGGCAATATATTACTGCCGGTGGCTCGATATTATTATTGATGTGGGTGTACTCGCAGAACCTCAAAATCAGTTTGATTTTGTTTGTTTCAGGTTTGATATTAGTGGGTCTGTTATTGGCTGCTACGTTTGGCTTAATTGCCTTAGGTCGAGTACTTGGAAAAGGGCGAATGGGCGCTTGGCAGCTTGCATGGGCGCGCATAAAAAGACGCAGTTTAGACAATTCAGTGCAACTCATTAGTTTTGCCTTAACGATAATGCTGCTGCTGGTTGTACTGGTTATGCGTAACGATATTGTGCAGCAGTGGCGTGACCAATTACCACAAGGCACCGCTAATTATTTCTTAGCGAATGTCACAGAAGAGCAGCGCCCAAACTTGGTTGCTCATTTTGCTAAAAATGGTATCGGTACAGATGGTTTATATCCAGTTTCTAGGGGGCGATTTGTTAAAGTAAATGACGAGCTTATTCGTACTGATATTACCAAAGAAGACGAAGATACCACGAATGAAACTCGTCGCGGTTTAGGTCGAGAAGCCAACCTAACTTGGGATCTTAAATTACAGTCGGGTAATGAAATTATTGCCGGACAATGGCATGACCAATGGACCCCACAAAACTCTACTTTACCTGAAGGCGTTTACCCTGTTTCGATAGAAGAACGCGTAGGTGAACGGATGCGGATTGGGATGGGCGATGAGCTGACATTTAACATTGGCTCTGAAATCGTCACGGTACAAATAACGAGTGTGCGAACAGTTAATTGGCAAACCATGCAACCGAATTTCTTCTTTGTATTGCATCCTGCTGCCATGTCGCAATTTAGGGCAAGTTACATTACTAGCTTTTATTTGCCGCCTGAACGTAAACCTGAACTCACTCGGCTTATGGCACCGTTTGCAAGTGTCACTATGTTTGATGTCGACGCGCGTATTAATCAAGTGCGCAGTATCATTGATCAAGTTTCCGCAGCTATTGAGTTCATTCTTGTGTTGGTCTTAGTCGCCGGTAGCTTAGTGTTAGTCGCGCAAGTGCAGGCGAGCATGGATGAACGACAGCGTGAACTCGCTATATTGCGTACCTTAGGTGCAAAAGGCATGATGATCCGAATGTCAGTTATTTATGAGTTTCTAATCATAGGCTCGGTGGCCGGTTTTATGGCAGCCCTAGCCAATGAAGTCAGCTTGTATTTACTGCAAACTAATGTGTTTCAAATGCAAAGCAGCTTACATTTAGAGTATTGGGTCATTGCTCCAGTAACCGGAGCGGTAGTGGTGGGCTTGTTAGGTGCAGCGAGTTGTTGGCGCCTACTGTCGATGAATACTCAGGTGTTGTTGAGGAAGATGCTGTGATAAAACGCTTAATTAAAAAATCTATATTCTTATTAACACCGCTATTTTTAATCGGGTGTTCGAGTGATGATTCTCAACAAACTCTGGAGCAGCAACTTTCTGAGTCATCGAAAGTAAGGATAATACATGCTTCGCCTGATGCGCCAACCATCAATATTGCAATTGATGTCGCGGTTGCTAGTAACAACGCTACGATTGCAATAGACGATGCACCGATTACGCTTGAGGTAGGCAAGTTTTATACAGCTATTGCTAATAATAATTTGGCCAATATTGATTTAGATTTAATTTTGGATACGCCACGTCGAATAGCGACTGCCGCGCAGGTCAGAATTTTTCATGCATCTTCACAGACACCAAGTATAGATATTTATGTCACTTCGGACGGTGAAATTGCAGATGTAAACCCTCTAGCGACTGATATTTCATATATGACAGGGGACTTGTCACAAACTGGTTATATGCTGTTACCTGCTGGCGATTATGTGTTCACGGTTACACCTGCGAATAGCAAAACAATTGCGATTGAGACAGAGTTGTTGAATTTGGAAGTAAATAAAATATACACCGCATTTGCAGTGAATGGTGAAACAATTGGTGCATCACCTATTTTGATTTTTGCAGATGACTTCTAAAGGCGACTTGGAGGAGTAAATTTGAGCTTTGATGGTACTAGTACTATCAAGGAGTGCTATTTTTGTTGAGCACTCTTTGTTTTATGTCTTCAGCCGAAGATAAACTTAAACCACTTTCAAAACCTTCTGATAATAAAGTTCGCAGTGTATTTAAACTGGAATTTGCTTTTTCCTCTCGAAGCATACGTAGGGCTTCTCGAACTACCTCACTTTGATTGTTATATTCGCCAGAATTAACCAAATCTTGAATAAAAGAGCCTAGCTCATCACTTGGTTGAAAAGATATTGTGCGAGCCACTATATATTCCTATATGTAATAACTATTCTTACATATATTATAGTTGGAAATTAATCAAAGCAAGTCTAGAATAAGTAAAAACCGAAAGATATCACCATTAATCTTTTAATAAACGGCTGTATTACCATCACACTATGCGCTTCTAAGCGACGCTAATGCCTCATTGATATTACTATGGGTAAATTCATAGCCATTATCTAACAGTGCCTTAGGGACAACGTGCTGGCCGTATAATAATAAGTCTGCAGACTCTCCCATTAACACCCGTAGTGCAAGTTTGGGCACGGTAAATAGGCAAGGACGGTGCAGACTGTTAGCATAAGCTTTCGAAAAAACCGCATTACTGACAGGATTCGGAGCAGTGAAATTAATGGGTCCTTGCAAAGCAGGCGTTGCCAGAACGTGTGCAATGGCTTGAACCATGTCATCTAAGTGGATCCAAGACATAATTTGCTGACCTGAACTAACCGGACCACCTAAACCTAAACTAAATGGGACTTTCATTTTACCTAAGGCACCACCTGATTTAGCTAATACAATACCGGTTCGTAACAAGCATACGCGTGTAGCATCAGATTGTGCTTGTAGCGCAATGGCTTCCCAGCGCTGACAAATATCACGCGCAAATTCATCGTGAAAATCGGTAAACCCTTCATCAATAGGCGTAACGGTTTGATTGGCATCTGTTTGGCGGCCATAAATACCGATGGCTGAACCGCTAATAAATACACTTGGCGGCGCTGAGCTGGCTTTGATTAAGGCGACCAAGCGCTCAGTGATGTCCCAACGACTATTACAGATACGTTTTTTTTGTTTATCGCTCCAGCGCTTATCAACGATCGGCTCTCCCGCTAAGTTGATCACCGCGTCATACGCATTAAGATCAATTAATAGGGTCAGATCCACTTTTTCTAATACGCCTTGTTGCATTTCATGATGAAAAATCTGATTAAGCTTTTTAGCCGAACGACTGACTACATGAAACGTATGCAAATGAGCGTAGTGTTTGATAAATGCTTGGCCAATTAAGCCTGTTGCGCCGGTGAGTAGTATTTTCATCACATGTTTACCTGTAGGATGGACAATTAAAATTGCGGTTCTTTAGAACAAGAAATACTTAAACTAACAGAATCCGAAAAGCGTAATGCATGTGGCTTGTCTACTTCTACTTCGGCCCACGATACCCAAGGGTGATCCGCAGCTAACGCCAAAATATCTGACGTTAGTTTTTCGAGTAAATAAAAACGATTATTTTCGACTAAGCGAATGATTGCTTTTGTGACAGTCTTGTAGTTAAGTGCATTTTCTACTTCATCGGATTCTGCGGCACGTTGCGCATCATATTTGATGACAGCGTTAACAACGACATCTTGTTTATTCTGGATTTCATCATCGTTAAACCCAATGTACGTGCGTAAACGTAAGTTTTTTATACGAATTGTTGCTTCATTTAAAATCATCTAACAAATTCCTGTTATGATATGAACATACATTTGCATGGCTAAGCAGTCATGCTTGAAAATTATTTTGCTGAGAATGTTATGGAACTAAAATCTTCTACCGCTAAAGCGTTTGTTATTACAGCTGCTGTCGTGGTGGTCTTAGCCGGTATTAAAGCGGCAAGCACTATCATGGTCCCGTTTTTACTCTCGATATTTATCGCTATCGCTTGTAGCCCTTTGATTAATCTCGCTTCTCTCTACAAAGTGCCGCGTTGGTTATCGGTTACCTTAGTTATACTGCTAATAATCATTTTTGGTTTTATGTTGGCTGGATTAGTTGGTCAATCCTTAGGTGAGTTTCGACAAAATCTACCTAATTATCAAGCCCAATTGTCTGTTGAGCTTGCTTGGGTGATCCAACAATTAGCCAATTTAAATATCATTGTCGATAAAAATTTGTTTTTATCTTACTTTGACCCTGCCATTGCGATGTCGGTTGCGACCAATTTTTTAAGCGGTATGGGCGGGGTGCTGTCCAACGTATTTTTGATTATTCTAACGGTGATTTTTATGTTGTTTGAAGCCGAAAGTATGCCGCGTCGCATTCACGTTGCGCTTAGTGATCCCGGCATGAAAATGCATCACATTGACCGTTTTTTGAAATCCGTCAACGACTACTTAGCCATTAAATCCTTAGTCAGCTTAGGCACTGGTGCGTTTATCGGCGTGTGGTTGTATGCACTAGATGTAGACCATTTTATGTTGTGGGCGGTGTTGGCGTTCTTACTCAATTTCATTCCGAATATTGGGTCGATTATTGCTGCCGTTCCTGCTGTGTTAATTGCCTTTGTCGATCAAGGGTTAGCTACCGCAGGTCTAGCGGGTTTAGGCTTTGTTTTGGTTAATACTATAATGGGTAACATGATTGAGCCGCGTTTTATGGGGCGTGGGCTAGGACTTTCTACTTTAGTGGTGTTTTTATCATTAATTTTTTGGGGTTGGTTATTAGGTTCAGTGGGGATGCTGTTGTCTGTCCCGTTAACGATGATCGTTAAAATTGCAATGGAATCACGAGAAGAAACCATGTGGTTAGCAATTTTATTGTCCGGCGATGATTTGGATGAAATATATATCCCAAGCGACGATGAAACTGATAAAGCCAATTTATTGGACGTTGATTTTAAAGAAGATAATTAAAATCTTTCACTTCGTAAATACAAAATTAATTATTAGGCAGGCACACACTGATACGTGTGCCAGCTTGATTGACAACAATGCTTTGCTCACTAAAACTTTCTTCATTACGACTCTCAATATGACCTTCCGTATCGGTGATAGGCGATATAACTTGTAGTGTTGCGCCATACATTTCTACCAAATCACTCACTGTTGCTAAGCCGATACCATGACCTTGATGATAAGTGTCGAGGCGTTTGCCGCGAGTTAACACATCTGCTTGTAATGCCTCAGGGATCCCTGGTCCATCATCAATAATACTAATGATCTGAGCGTTAGCCTCAGTTGTAAAAGTAACCGTTACTGTTGTTCGTGCCGCCTTACATGCATTATCCAATATATTACCAAACAACTCATAAGCGTCGGTTGTATCAATCGGATAAGTAAAGTTTAAGGGAGCATTATCACAAGTAATTTGCAAATGCTTATCGCGGTAAATTTTGTGCATAGATTCGATGATTTTATTAAGTAAATCATATAAATCAATGCGCTGTTGCCATCCGGCTTTACCTAACACTGAACGCGATAACTGACGTTGAATGATTTGATCTATTTGTAATATGGGAGCTTTACTCGACTCAGGTATGGCAGTATCACCTTGGAGTATACTCAGTGGGGTTTTAAGCGAATGAGCGAGATCTTGTAAGGCATGTTTAAAGCGAGTGCGCTGTTGTGATTCAGAGAGTAGTAGGGCATTAACACTATCTTTAACAGCGTTGAGTTCTTTTGGATAAACCCCGTATAACGACACGTTTCCATCTTGCCTTGATGTACCTTTGGCAGCTTTACTCAGCTGTGACACGAGATGTTTTACCGGACTGACCACTGACAATAAACTCAGTAATAACAAGCCGCTAATCAATAATGCTATCCACACGCCATTGCGAAATAAACTTTGATTAAAAGTAGCGAGTTCACGATGAAACGCATCTTGATCCTCTAATAAATAAAATTTAATCGGGATAAATTGGTTTTCACTTTCAAATTCAGCAGTGAAGGTGAACAAAAAAGTATCGGGTAATGATTTCAATTCATCGGCAAATATCTGCTCACCCGTTTTAGCACTCGGATAGTCAAGTGGTGTTGGTTGTAATGTGCTAGAGGTCGATTGCCAGACGACAGTTTGGTTCAGGACAATAAAGGCTTGATAACCGGATTGGGGCATATTTAAGCGATCATCAAACACATTAAATGGCATATTAACTCGGCTACCACTTATTTCAAATGTCGCAATTAATGCATAAGCCATTGATTCGAGTTCTGTCTGCTTAGCTTTTAATAAACTGTCCTTAAACGCAGTCGACACGGTAAAGGCCAGACTCGGCAATAACACGACACTAATAAGCAGTATCGATAAGACGGTACGAACCGTAAGAGAAAGGCGACTTAAGCGGGAGAAAATAATCTATATCCTCTGCCGCGCAAGGTTTCAATGGGTTTGAGCGTATTGTCAGGGTCGAGTTTTTTGCGCAAGCGACCAACAAATACTTCAATGACGTTACTATCCAAATCAAAATCTTGGTCGTAAATATGTTCAGTTAATTCGGTTTTGGACACCACTTTTTGTGGATTGAGCATCAAGTATTCCAATACTTTGTATTCGTAGGCAGTGAGATCTAATACTTCATCTGCTACTTTTACTCGTTGTTGGCTCATGTGCAAATGAATCGGACCACAACTAAGCTCTGCTGAAGCATGCCCTGTGCTGCGACGAATTAGCGCGTTGACTCTCGCGAGTAACTCTTGTTGATGAAATGGCTTTGTCAGATAATCATCTGCACCTGCATCCAAACCCAGGACTTTTTGCTCCCAAGTATCTCGCGCCGTTAAAATAAGCACAGGAGTCGTTATGTCTTTAGCTCGAGCAAATCTTAAGACGCTGACACCATCGATTTTTGGTAAGCCGAGATCCAATACAATTGCGTCATAGGTATATTCGGTTAGTAAAAACTGGGCTTTTTCTCCGTCATCAGCCAGATCAACACTAAAGCCATGTGACTGTAATAACTGATCCAGTTGGATCAATAATTGACTATCATCTTCCACTAACAAAATACGCATAACACTAATCCTTGTCTTGTGTTGGCTTGGCTTTTTCGGTCGATTTAGGCGTGACTTTACCCGATTGTTTGTTCACATTCACTGAGAACACTCGGCCTTTTGGGTTTAGCATTTTGACGCGGTAGTGTTCTTTGTTGCGATCAACTTTTAGTACTTTGCCTTGAACAGATTGTTTGGCTTTGGCAATGGCTTGTTGTTGGTTAACATTAGGCTCTGCATCGTTAGATTTTGATGTGCTAGAGCCTGTCGATTGAGCAAAAGCTAGGGTGATGCTGCCAATGAGTAATGCGCAGGTCAGTAACAATGCACTAATCAGTTTGACTAACGCTTCAGATATCATTGAAGAAGAGTGTATCGATAGAGTGCTCATTAATGGAGCCCTCAAACACTTAAAGTGCATAATAATTTTTCCTAATAAAAGGTGATTTGACCAATATATGTTATGTTCAATTATAAATTGACTATCTGAATGCAGACTGAATTTTTGCAATATTCTATGCTACAGTGATTCAAAATTCATTAAAAGGATAGTAAATGAAATTCAAATTGATTGGCACTGTTTTTATTAGTATCTCAGTACTGGCAGCGTGCGCCCAAACCTCAACGATCCCCAAGCCACTTTCCCCATTAGCACAATGGCAAGCAGGTACATTTAGCCCCAAAACAGAATTAACGACGTCGCCTCGTATCCAAGAGGGCGAGTTAGCCAATGGCTTACGCTATTTCATTATTCCTAACCAAACGCCTAAAAATGAAGTCGTGGTGCGCATGCGTGTGGGTGTTGGTAGCATGTATGAGGCACCTCAGGATGCTGGTATTGCACACTTTTTAGAGCACATGGCATTTAATGGTTCGACCAATGTACCAGAGGGTGAAATGATAGCAATCTTAGAGCGCTATGGCCTTAAGTTTGGCGCGGATACTAACGCTAGTACCGGCTTTGAAGAGACCATTTATAAATTGGATCTACCTAATAATAATGTCGACACAATAGATACGGCGTTATTTTTGATGCGTGAGACTGCGAGTAACTTAACCATCGCAGACGATGCAGTCAATGCAGAGATCCCTGTAGTAAAATCAGAATATGAAGCGCGCAACAATATCTACATGGACGCCTACAAAGCGTCGTTACAAGAATGGACCGATGGCCTTGAATACATCAATCGTTTTCCGATTGGTTCGTTAGATACCATCGCTAATTTTTCTGCGTCGGCTGTACGCGATTTTTATGCGAAACATTATTTTCCTGCAAATACCCAATTAATTATTGCGGGTGATATTGAGGCTAGTGAGATCCAAGATAAAGTTGAACAAGTTTTTGGTGATTGGCTTATTACTTCGCATACCACACAAGCTCCGACATCGTTCGATCCTGGTATGCTTAATGTTAATGATAGCCTAGAGGTAGCGAGCTTTAGTGGAGCAAATTTACCCACACAAGTGAATCTTTTTTATGTCACTCCGGCTCAACGCGTGCCTGATACAATCCTCAATCGCCGTGCGGATTTTGTTGAGCAGTTGGCCAATGGCATACTCAGTTATCGTTTGAATAGTCTAGTTTTAGCCGGAGATGCACCCTTTGAAGGTGTCGGCAGTTCGCATAACTTTACCTTTAATCAATTGGATCTCACTCAAGTCATCGCGCAAACTCAACCTGAGAAATGGGCGGAGTCGTTAACGACGCTAGTCGTTGAAATTCGTAAAATAATGGAATTTGGCATTTCCGAGCAAGAACTTATTCGACAAGTTAAAGCAACACGCAATGCGTTAGTCACAGCAGCACAATCGGAAGCGACGATACCGAGTGGCGCGTTAGCTAATGCGGTGCTGTTAAATATTCCGCTGGATGGCGTATTAAATGAAGCATCGCAAAGTTTAGCAATATTTCAGGAGTTGATGGCGACGTTTAGCACTGAGGAAATGGATCGTGTGTTACAAGCACAATTTATGCGCGTTGAACCGACTATTTTTATGCAATTTTCACAACAGGCGCAACCATTGCCTAGTACAGAGCAAATTACGGCAGTTTATCAGCAAGCGATGACATTGCCTATCCAAGCGAATATCACCCAAGAAGTGGCGCAGTTTGCTTACACCGAATTTGGTGAGCCTGGTAAGGTTGTTGCTGAAAGTTATGATGAAGTATACGATTATTATTCTTACACCTTTTCTAATGGTGTGCGTTTAAAGGTAAAAAGTACGGATCTCGCTCAAGAAAAAGTCCTTATAGATGTGTCTTACGGCGATGGCATTAAAACCCTCACCCCAGAACAGGCTGGGATGGAAGACTTGTATAACTTTTATATTGTCGGCGGTTTAGGTAAGCATTCAGTAAATGAACTGCGTGAATTGCTTTCGGATAAAAATGTCTCGTTAAATTTTAATGCCGATTTTAATAGTTACGGCGGTACATTTAGTACATCGAACGACACACTGAGTATACAACTGCAATTGATTACCGCGTATATGACCGACCCAGGTTATAGTGAGTCAGTATTGCCATTATTCCGAAAAAATGTAGAGCAGGGCGCGAAGCAACGCAAAAATACCATTGGAGCAGTAAAAAGCTACGAGGTAGTCAATGCAATTTATGGTAACGATTATCGCATAGGGCCAGCGCCGACTGAGGCAATTTTGCAGCGTGATTTTACTGAGCTTAAACCGATCTTAAGCCAAGCATTAGAGCAAGGTCCTTTAATGGTCACTGTGGTCGGTGATGTCGATGTTGCTGAGATAGTGACAGAGGTAGCCGCGACGTTAGGAAGTTTACCTATCCAAGTGACAGCGCCGAAGCATCGCTGGTTAAGTGATATTGCGTTACAAACCGGCAGAGAATTTACTCTCTATCATGCCGGTAACCCTGAAAATGCTTCTGTAACGCGCTATTTTAAAACGACCGATAATCAGGATTTAGCGAGAGCGCTGCAGTTGAAAATTTTAGGCGCTGTGGTGCAGCTAAAAGTTCAAGATGTCATCCGTGAGCAATTAGGGGCTGCCTATTCACCTTCTGCACGTGCTTTTGGCTCAAACTCCATTAGAGGTGATGGAATGTTGTTACTGGATACGTTAACGACACCTGACCAAATTGCTCTGGTTCAGTCCACGTATAATACGTTAATTTCAGGAGTAAAAACGCCGGGGAACATCACTGAAGATGAAGTAACGCGTGCAATTGAGCCTATGCTTGCTAATTGGAAAACCGCAAAAGAACAAAATTCGTTCTGGTTATCTCGTCTTAAGGCAATGCATACACACTCTGATAGTCTTGCACGTTTTGAAGCTCAACCTGAGGTTTATGCGCAAATTACGCCTGAAACATTGACGCGCTTGGCACGCGAATATTTAACCGATAAAAATAAAATTGAAGTGCTTGTGTTACCGCAGGCAAAGGAAAGTGAATCGGATTAGGCTGCACGCCTAATCCATATCGATTTTCCCGCGTAATTGCTTTTGCAGACCATGTTTAGTCTTGGTGTTTAAGCGTTTACGTACTGATGAGCGGCTCGGTCGGGTCGCTTTTCGTGGTAACTGCACTACGCCTGCACTGCGTATCAAATGCACTAAGCGCTCAATCGCATCGCGTTTATTGGCCTCTTGAGTGCGCTGATTCTGCGCTTTAAGTACTAAAATCCCCTCATCGGTGATCCGCGAATCTTGTCTTTGTAACAAACCCTGTTTATATCTAAACGGCAAATTTGATGTATGAATATTAAACTTCAAATGAATCGCAGAAGACACTTTGTTCACGTTTTGTCCACCTGCACCTTGCGCACGCATAGCTTGTAATTCAATACTGCTATCACTCAAATATACGCCTTCTTCGATATAGATGTCCATTACTCCTCCTCGTCCTCTGTTCTTGTGCTGCTGTTAACCCATCTAAACAGATAAAAATCAATAAATGCCAAATAAAGATAAATAATCATTTAGTAAATCATCTGTTTGACGATAAATATCATAGCAAGATTTTTTGCATAGGAAAGGAAAAAGGGATTTATCTTTCATGATCGCTCTTAACTTAAAAATAGACAGGTATTTTTATGACTCCCTTTCACATCGCGTTACCAAAAACTTCGATTCCTATTCTCAGTACCTTTTGTTTATCAATCTGTTTAATGCTGAGTGCAACTCCGGCTTTAGCCAAAACAGCTGAAGACTACGCAAACATTCTCAATCTCTCGGGTAAGCAGCGCATGTTGACCCAAAAAATGTCCAAAGAAATGCTATTTATAGCCAAAGGGATTAATATCTCTGAAAATAAAGCTGCATTAGCTCAAACCTCTGCGTTATTTGATACAACACTGTCAGGTTTAATTAGTGGTGATACAGGGTTAAATTTACCCGCCGCTGACAGTAAAAGTATTAAAAAAGTGTTAGGGAAAGTATCAAGTTTATGGGGAGAGTTTCAACCCTTAACACAAGCCGCTGCTGCTGGGGATATTGATGTGGCAGAGATTGCGACGCTAAATTTACCCCTACTAAAAAACAGTAACACTGTGGTACGTCTCTACGAAAAAGAAGCCCGCAAAGCGACCGGTAAAACCAGTGGGATAGTAATTAACCTCGCCGGTAAACAGCGTATGCTTACTCAAAAAATGTCCAAAGAAGCCTTATTGATAGCCTTAAATCATGAAGCGGCAGATAACCAAGCAAAGCTTCGTTCTACTATTAGTTTGTTTGACCGAACGCTCAAAGGCTTACTGTCGGGTAATACCGATTTAGAGTTGCCGAGCACGACTGAACCTAAGATAGTTGCGCAACTGACTATAGTGCAAAACCTCTGGACCAAGCTTAAACCTACCATTGCAGTGATTGCTACTGGCAACGTCACAGACTCCGATTTACAAATGTTATTCAAAGCGAATTTGCCTCTACTTAAAGAGATGAACAAAGCTGTATCGCTATTCGAAAAAGCTAGCGCATAAACATCTAGTCATTTTTAAGAGGTATCAATATGCAAGGTATTCAATCTTCATTTATTAATCAGATGTTGAGTAATTACTCTATAAAATTTTTGCTTAGATTATTGTTATTTATTACATTTTTAGCATTGAGCGGGATTAGTGCGTTTTCTGTGTGGCAACTATCATTACTCAGTGCAGACATCACTGAAAGTGTCGATAGTTCTGATAAGATCAACCAATCTATGTTAACTGTCACGTCACGAACATCACAATCCGCTAAATTAGCAGAAAGTGTATCTGAGGATATGCGTAACAAAGTCACTGATAATCTAACTATTAGTGCTGCTGATTTAAAGCAAATCCAAAAGGGTTTGTCAGATGCGGTCATTACGTTTGCAGAAGTCATTGATAGCGGTGATGAAGAGATCGATGCTGAGTTATTATTGATAGATATTGAAGATGTGTATGAAGTGTTGCGTCGTGAGATGTTACCCAGACTACGTACCTTAACACAGGAATTAGAGCAAACTGCAGCAGTTGGTAAAAATGTTCAAGCCTCTGTCACGCAAATATCGGAGCGATTAAGTGACACGCTAGTCAACTCGCAGAATGTCAAAGATTTAGCGAATCATAATATTGAAGTGGCAAAAAGTAATGTAGCGGGTGTGAATAAAACAATTACCTTTGTCAGTATCGCAGCAGTCAGCAGTATTGTCGCGTTAGTGTTATTTATTATTGGAATGAGCAGTGCTATTTATGAGCCGATTGAGCAACTCAAAGAAATGTTAACTGATATTGCTAATGGTAATGGTGATCTAACCAAGCGATTACGCTACAAAGCTAACAATGAGTTTGGTGATATCTCAACCTTGTTTAATCAATTTGTTTCCAAACTGCAACGCACAGTCGCCGATGTAAAGACCAATGTGGCGGACATGGATAAACAAATAGTCGCGATGACTGAAGAAGCAAACCGTGCAACCAATGACATCTCAACCCAAAAAGAAGCAACGACGATGATCGCAACTTCAATGAATGAAATGGAAATGTCAGTCCAAGAGGTGGCCAGTAATTCTAAAGAAGCGGCGTCAGCGGCCAATGCGACAAGTCAAACTGCGAACGATGGTCAAGGTATTGTTTTAGGCACGATTAAATCTATTGAAACGTTAGCTGGGGATGTTGAAAATGCAGCGGGTGTAATAACTCAATTAGAAGAAGATAGCACGGCGATGCGTAAAGTGACGGACACTATCGAAGGTATTGCAGAGCAAACCAATCTACTTGCACTTAACGCAGCCATCGAAGCGGCTAGAGCTGGTGAGCAAGGGCGAGGTTTTGCAGTGGTCGCGGATGAAGTACGGGCACTTGCCGGACGTACGCAAGAGTCGACCGTAGAAATCCAAACGATGATTAACCGCTTGCAAGAATCAACTAAAAATGCGGTTGAAAAAATGGAAACAAGCAAAAATGAGGCTTTCAATGCCGTTAAATCAGCAGAAGAGGCGGGTAATTCATTATCCAACATCACCAGTAGCGTTTCACAAATTGATAATATGTCGATTCAAATTGCAACGGCATCAAGTCAACAAAGCACCGTTGCATCAGAAATAAACCGTAAAGTGAATAATATACAAGAGCTATCGTTAAAAACGGCGCAATCATCACATGAAATTCTTGGCTCAGCACAAATGTTGACCGAGCGTTCAGCGCATTTGAAAACGTTGATGAACCAGTTCCGAGTGTAATTACATGGTATTAATAGTGTAATCACGAAGAACTACAGGAGAAACAAGCGCTATGCAGTAGTGAGCTAGCGCTTGGTGAGAGAGGTAAAGGTGTTGTCTTAAGTAGTGTTAAGGCAACACTTTTTTATAAGGTTTTACGGTTACTTTTGCATACACACCCGCTTCAATGTACGGATCAACATCTGCCCAAGCTTGTGCTGAAACTAATGAATCAAACTCAGCAATGACCAAAGAACCAGTAAAACCAGCCGGACCTGGGTCTGCTGAATCAATCGCAGGGTTTGGACCTGCTGCAAACAACTTCCCATCTGCTTTTAGTGCTTCTAAGCGTGCAATATGCGCAGGACGTGCGGCTAAACGCGCATCTAACGTACCAGGCTTATCTTCTGCAACTATGCTATACCACATGGCATATTTTCCTTTTTTAGATAACGGCCGGTTGCTATTGTTTAGCAGTACCGGCTTTCATGTTATGAACAAATTCACCTAATGACTGCAACATGGTTGGCGTATCATCTAAGTATTTTGCAATGATATTCACGGTTGCCGATCCTGATATCGCACCCGCGGCACCTGATGCAATCGCATGCGCCACTTGCTCTGGAGTTGAAATACCAAATCCTAACAACGGCGGAGCCACTTTGTATTGTGCTAATTTAGCGATCAGTTCACTAGCTGGAGTTTCGGCGGCAGTCTCAGCGCCAGTAACACCTGCACGGCCTAACAAATACGTATAACCACTAGATAATTCACCTATCGCAGTTAAGGTTTCTTCAGTAGCATTAGGCGGCGCAATTAAGATCTGGTCAATCTTATGCGCTTTGGCGACATCAATAAAACGTTGAGCTTCACGTAATGGCACATCGGCGATTAAAATTGAATCCACACCACTGGCTTTTGCCTGCGCATAAAAATCCTCAATGCCGCGTGCTAATACCAAGTTAGAGTAAAGTAACAAACCAATTGGGATGTCAGGGTTGGCGTGACGAATTTCAGCGATAATTTTTAAACATTCACCCGGTGTATTACCATTGCCTAATGCACGGATACTGGCTGCTTGAATCGTTGGACCATCGGCAATCGGGTCGGAATACGGAAAACCAAGCTCTAATGCATCAGCGCCATTATCCACTAACGTTTGTACGATTTTTACTGATGTTGCACGGTCGGGATCACCTAGCATAACAAATGGGACAAACGCGCCTTCGTTTTTGGCGTCTAGTTGACTAAACATAGTTTCATAACGAGCCATTAGAGATCATCTCCTAAAATGCTAGTCACGTGCGCTAAATCTTTGTCGCCGCGACCTGATAAATTGACCACGATAATGGTTTCTTCGGTAGCTTCATCAGCCATGTTCAACGCATGCGCAAGCGCGTGAGATGTTTCCAGTGCTGGGATAATGCCTTCTTTGCGCGCCAGTAATTTAAACGCGTTTAATGCTTCTTCATCTGTTGCTGCGACATATTCAGCACGACCAATATCGGATAAATACGCATGTTGTGGTCCTACCGCAGGGTAATCTAATCCTGCTGATACTGAGTAGGACTCCTCGATTTGACCTTCACTATCTTGCATTATGTAGCTGTATGCACCATGCAAAATACCTTTAGAGCCCGTACAAATTGTCGCCCCATGTTCATGCGTATGCAGACCTTTACCCGCTGGCTCAACACCGACTAAACGAACCGAAGGCTCATCGATAAAATCAGCAAACATACCAATAGCGTTTGAACCACCACCCACACAAGCGACTAAAGCATCAGGTAAACGACCTTCTTTTTCCATAATTTGTGCGCGAGTTTCTTCACCTATCATGCGGTGAAATTCACGCACGATAGTCGGGAAGGGATGTGGACCTGCAGCGGTACCCAAAAGGTAATGCGCTTTGTCATAGTTGGCAGACCAATCACGCATCGCTTCATTGACGGCATCTTTTAATGTACCAGAACCAGCGTTCACAGGGATGACTTCTGCACCCATTAAACGCATACGAAATACGTTGGGAGATTGACGTTCAACGTCTTTGGCACCCATGTAAATGCGGGCTTTTAAGCCTAACAGTGCACATGCTAGAGCCGTTGCAACGCCGTGTTGCCCAGCGCCAGTTTCGGCAATGACTTCGGTTTTACCCATGCGCTTGGTGAGTAACGCTTGACCTAATACTTGGTTGGTTTTGTGCGCGCCGCCGTGTAATAAATCTTCACGCTTTAAGTACAATTTAACTAACGGGTTGGACACCAAATTACGCGATAACGTCATCGCTGTTGGACGACCCGCATAGTCTTTGAGTAATCCCATGAATTCTTGTTGAAATTCAGGATCTTTTTGAGCATCGATAAACGCTTGCTCTAACTGGTCTAATGCTGGGATCAATAATTCTGGTACATACATACCACCAAAATCGCCAAACTTACTTTCTAAATGATTCATATTTTCTCACTCGATTAATAGGTGCGCAATTGTGAAAACAATTGAGTGATGTGTGAAAGTGATTTATCACCAGGTGCACTTTCGACACCTGAATTTACGTCAAGCAGACTCACGCCTGTTGCTAACGCTTGTGTAATATTGTCTGGAGATAAGCCACCGGCTAAACCAATCCGCGATTTATCATCAATATCGGCCAATATAGACCAGTTAAATTGCTGTCCAGTGCCGCCTTTTTCGGTTTGACCTGCCTTTGTTACTTGGCAATCCAGTAATAGCATATCGACATCAGTGTAAGACAAAGAGGGGAGCATGTCACTCACACCTAATGCTAACCAGATTTGACAATATTCTGGCAGCTGTCCACGTAAACGTGTAATAAAATCTTGGTCTTCATCACCGTGCAGTTGCACAGCACATAATTGTAGCTGTTTTACATACGCCACAATCGTTTCAATAGTTTCATTAACAAACACACCCACGTAATTAAATGGTGCGGTATCAACGATAGATTGCGCTTGTGTTAACGTCACACTGCGTTTGGATTTTTCTGCAAAAATCAGCCCCATATAAGATACAGGCTGTTGGCTAATAGCTAATGCTTGGTCAGCTTGAGTAATGCCACATACTTTAACATTACCATAGGCTAGTTGTCTGACTGCTCGGGTTAAATCATTTTGTCCCATTAACGCACTGCCGACCAAAAAGCCATCGACGTGCGGGGCGAGTCGGGCGATATCAGCGCGGGTATAAATACCAGATTCAGAAATCATTAATCCGTTGTGGCCCAGCTCGGTAAGTAATGGCACTAAACGCTCGGTTGTGGCTAAATCTGTCGACAAATCGCGTAAATCACGATTGTTGATACCAATGATTTTAGCGCCTAAGGCAACAGCACGATGGGCTTCTTCTTCGTTACTCACTTCTGTGAGTACATCTAAGCCCAAGCTATCAGCGCACAGGCTTAGCTGAGTATAAGTGGCATCATCTAGTACTGAAAGCATCAATAGCACGGCATCGGCTTGATAATAGCGTGCTAGGTAGATTTGGTATTCATTAACAAAGAAATCTTTGTTGAGTACTGGGATATCGACTTTACTGGTCACATAAGATAGATACTCATAGGTGCCTTGAAAATACTTTTCATCAGTCAGTACCGACAAGCATGCTGCGATTTCAGTATACGCGCCTAATATTTCATCTAAATCAAATATAGGGCGGATCAAGCCTTTTGAGGGTGACGCTTTTTTACATTCTAAAATGTAGCCCGCATTGGGTTGATTGAGGGCGTCATAAAAACTTTTCAACGACGGGGTTAACTGATCTTTAAACTCAGTTAAGGGAAAGGCAGCTTCGCGCTTGGCGATTTCGATTCGTTTGTCATCAACAATTTTAGCAAGGACGTTCTGCATCTTGTTTCCTATTTCTTGATTACTGTTCTGTTTAAAACGGCGCTGTTTATTACTGCTGACTAAGCTGTGCAGCGTGTTCAATAGTCGCTAAAGGTTTACCTAGACTCATGGCTTGTTGCGCCATATCTGCGCCGTCTTTAAATGAGGTGGCGAGTCCAGCTAAGTGCAATAATGCCCCTGCATTCATTGCAATGGCAGCAGTATGAGCCGCTGCTCCTTTACCCGCAAAGACCTTAGCAATGGCCTCTTTGTTTTCTTGAGGTGAGCCACCAACAATCGCGTCTAACGGATAATCAGATAAACCAAAATCACTTGGCGTGACTTCATATTCGGTTAGCTCATCATTATTAATTTGTACAACATGACTTGGGCCATGTAACGCAAACTCATCAAGACCTGAACCGTGCACAACTAATGCTTGTTTATGCTCGAGTAATTGCAACGTATGCGCATACGGCAATAACAGCTCTGGTGTATATACGCCCATCACTGAATGTGTCGGTTTGGCTGGATTAGCCAAGGGGCCTAATACATTAAAGAGTGTACGAGTTTTAAGTGTAGTGCGCACATTCATCGCATGTTTAACGCCAGCGTGATAAACAGGTGCAAACAAAAAGCACAACTTGCTCTCATCTAAACAGGTTTTAGCTGTGGCTGGTGACATATCTAATTTTACGCCAAATGCGTTGAACAAATCGGCTGAGCCTGATTGACTCGATACACTACGATTACCGTGCTTTGCGACGGCTAACCCACAACTTGCAGCGACAACACTTGCTGCGCTAGAAATATTAATAGTGTTATGGCCATCGCCACCCGTACCCACAATATCTGCAAATGCATAATCAGGGCGAGAAAATGGAGTCGCATGATCGACCATTGCTTGGGCCGCACCTGCTATTTCATTAGGGGTTTCACCTTTGATTTTTAATGCAACTAACAAGGCGGTCAAATGAATATCATCAAGGTTTCCTTGCATGACTTCACCGAAAATAGCCGCAACTTGTGCTTGGCTTAAATCTTGTTGTGCATATAAGCGTATTAATGTGTCATTTATTGCACTCATCGGTAGCAATCCTTTTGTGTTAACTAACGTTGTGCCACTAAAAATTCAATACTTTGTGCCAATAATTGACTACCTTGATGGGTCAAAATTGACTCTGGGTGGAATTGAAAACCCAGCATATTATGTGCTTCATGGTATACCGCCATCGGGATATCATTTATCTGAGCGAGCACTGATAAACACTCAGGTACCGATGAAGCCATTAATGAGTGATACCTTGCTACTGGCAACGGTTGGGCAAAGCCACTAAACATTTTGTCACCGCAATGGGTAATATCTGATGATTTACCATGCATGACGGCTTCCGCGCGCGAGATTATACCACCAAAATGTTCGACAATCGCTTGGTGACCTAAACAAATGCCTAAAACAGGGAAGTGACCGGATACTTTTTGTAACAGTTCAAGCATGCATCCTGCTTCATGTGGTGCACCAGGTCCTGGAGACAACAGTAGTAATACGTCGCTGCTCTTATTTAGATCGTGTAATACTTGGATTATTGTATCGGCATGCACGGTATTGCGATAGATATGCATATCGATGTCTAGCGTGCGCAGTTCATCAACCAAGTTATATGTGAATGAATCGACATTATCGAGCATCACTACGGCTAAGTTTTTCATAAGCTCGACTCCTTAGATAGTTGTTGGCTCAGCATCACCGCTTTGATGACCGCTTGGGCTTTGGCTCGGGTTTCATCGGCTTCACTTTGTGCCACAGAATCATACACCACACCAGCGCCAGCTTGAATATGCGCTACGTTATGTTGCACAAAGGCAGAGCGAATCACAATGCACGAGTCCATATTACCCTGACCATCAAGATAACCGACTGCGCCGCCATAACTGCCGCGGCGTTGCTGTTCTACTTGGCGGATCAAGGTGGCTGCGCTTACTTTAGGTGCACCGACTAAGGTGCCCATGTTCAAACATGCTTGATAGGCATGCAGTGCATCCAAATCGTCACGTAGTTGACCCACAACACGTGATACTAAATGCATGACGTGTGAGTAACGGTCTACTTTTAGCAGTTCTTTGACATGCCGAGTACCTGGTTGGGATACGCGCGCGACATCGTTACGTGCAAGATCTACAAGCATAATGTGCTCGGATTTTTCTTTTAGATCTTCGCGTAAATTTAATTCAATTCTACTATCCAAATCATAATCAATACTGCCATCTTGACGTTTACCACGCGGGCGAGTCCCAGCAATAGGATAAATTTCGACTTGGTTAGAGGCGGCTGTGTATTTTAAGGCTGACTCAGGAGAGGCGCCAAATAACGCAAAATCGGCATCTTGCATAAAAAACATGTAAGGTGATGGATTCAATTGCTTTAATTGCTGATAAGCCAGAATAGGGGACTGGCAAGGCAAGCTAAACGTACGAGATGGCACGACTT
This sequence comes from Glaciecola sp., assembly GCA_029246415.1. Lineage (GTDB taxonomy): Bacteria > Pseudomonadota > Gammaproteobacteria > Enterobacterales > Alteromonadaceae > Opacimonas. The sequence continues at coordinate 35,429 of JAQWNF010000023.1, read as the reverse complement.
GGAAAATATCACCGGCTAAAATATGCTCTTTTAAAAATGTTACATCACTACAAAATTGTTCGTCCGATTTATCTACTTGAACATCTGTATCATGTACCGCTACATTGATGCGTGTAGCTTGCTGTGCAAGATGTGTCGGTGTTACATGTAAAGCATCGGTGAGTGCTTTGATACGTTGTGTCTGTTGTAATTGTGTTGCATGATACTCAGGTCCGGTAAAGAGGTTACTGATCAGGACGGTAGATTGAGCTTTATGGTCAATCACACACAATGTTTGGGCAAGGTAAAAAACAAAGTCTGGGCAGGTATTCGCGCCATTTTCTACTACAGGTAATGCCTCAACGGTACCGAGTAAATCATAAGCAAAGCACCCACCTAAAAACACTGCAAATGGTAACGAGCGGTCATGCTCTATGTCTTTTACACAATGACGCAATACATCAAACACGCCAGTGGATTTTAAGCGGGTATCTTCATCGCATTGGTCATTAGGTAGACTAAACGTGAACTCACATGAAGCACTAGACTGCTTAGTAACAAAAGGCGCTAAAGCAGAAAGTAACACGGTCAACGCGTTTTCACCGTTGGCGTTTAAGGCATCTGCCTGCACGACTAAGCCGTTACATTCAAAGCGCACACACGCATCCAACAACATGATGCTTTTTAAATTATCTTTGCTGTCAATTTCGGCTGATTCGAGTAGCAAGGTATGCGGTGTATCATGCGTAACATCAAAGTAACTGGCGAGAGGATCGGCAACATAGTCAATCACATCAGTGTGACTGAGTACTTGTCCGGTGAGGTGTAAATTATCGGTCATCGCTAGCTATACCTTGTATAAATGATGTTGTTGATTAAAAACCAGTGTAAAAATGAATAAAATTTAAGCATAAAAAAAGCCCGTATTACCGGGCTTCTTTTGTGACACACAGACGCGCACAAACAGCCCTATAGGGACTGCCACCACCAAATGTTCATTGTAGTTGTTTGTGCGAATGAATTCATTAATGCTCTCGTCTTAAATATTGTTTAAATACCAATCGTTTATCTTTAACGTATTGGTGTATAATGGCGTATAGAATTTAACAATTGCGCGCTTATGTCAACCTTTATTTTAAATATCGGGTGTGGGCGGCGTAGTTCTCAAGCTGAAAATTGCCAAGCCGGAACCGATGAAAATTGATTTACACACTCACACGCACTATTCCGATGGGCATTTAACTCCCGAAGAATTAGTGATGCGGGCACATCAAATGCAAGTCGATGTATTAGCGATCACCGACCATGATACGACTCAAGCGTTGGATGAAGCCCGTGCTTATCAGCGCACTCAAAAACGACCACTACAAATCATTTCAGGGATTGAGTTAACGACGCGCTGGCATGGTTTTGATATTCATATCTTAGGGCTTAATTTTGATGAGCAGCATCCAAGCTTAGCGGCGCGCTTAGCTGAGCAAGAACACACTCGGGTAGATCGTGCTAAACAAATGTGTGACAAACTGGCCAAATGTGGCATTGAAGGTGTGTTTGATGAAGCAATGCTGCGCGTGGGGCAAGGGCAAATTACCCGAGCTCACCTTGCTCAAGTATTATTAGAACGCGGTGAGGTCAGTTCATTTCAAGGGGCGTTTACTCGTTATTTAGGCAAGGATAAGCGTGCTTATGTCAACGCCAAATGGATTGATATCAAGACCGCAATTGAATGGGTACACGAAGCTGGTGGTGTGGCAGCCATTGCACATCCTGCCAGTTATGACATGAAAACCAAATGGTTGCGTAAGCTGTTAACTGATTTTAGTGCATGGGGTGGGGATGGCATGGAAGTGACACACCCTAATATGCAACCAACAAAAAAAGCACTTCTGGCTAAACTTGCGGTAGAATACAAGCTTAAAGCAGTCGTAGGTTCTGATTTTCATTTTCCAAGTCGCTGGACTGAGTTAGGTAAACGCTTAGATATCAGTGCAGAATTAACTCCGATATGGAGTGATTGGAGCCAGATTACGCCATTAAATAAGGAATTGATATGAGTCAGTTTTTCTATATCCACCCGGATAATCCTCAAGCAAGACTAGTCAAACAAGCGGTTGAACTGATTAAACAAGGCGAGGTGATTGTGTATCCCACAGACTCTGGCTATTCAATTGGCTGCCAGATGGATAACAAAAATGCACTTGAGCAGTTATGTAAGATCCGTGAACTAGACAAAACCCATAATTTTACGTTGATGTGCCGTGATGTATCAGAGTTATCTGATTATGCCCGTGTCGATAATGTTGCGTTTCGTTTATTAAAAAATAATACACCAGGGCCATATACGTTTGTATTCAAAGCAACCAAAGAAGTGCCTAAACGCTTACAAAACCCAAAACGTAAAACGATTGGCATACGTGTTCCCAATAATGCGATAGCGTTGGCTATATTGGAAGAGCTAGGTGAGCCGCTGATGTCGACAACACTAATCATGCCTGGGGAAGCGGGCGCGGAATTTGATCCTGAGATTATTCGGGATAAATTAGAGCGTCGCGTTGGCTTAATTATTCACGGTGGTTACTTAAGTGAACAACCGACGACGGTGATTGATTTATCTGAAGGTGAAATGCAAATTTTACGTGAAGGCTCCGGCGATACCAGTCCTTTTGTGTAAGCGTTTGAATTGAGTATGAGTGACTCTTCTCAATCTAATTCATCCGAGCAGCCTGAATCCGCGCAGCCTGAAATGGTACAACAGCCTTTGCCGTTAGCGTTTGTTAATGGCAAAGCATTAGTTGAAAAGCCGGTTGATTTGTATATCCCACCCGATGCGTTAGAGGTGATTTTAGATACCTTTTCAGGGCCATTGGATTTACTGCTGTACTTGATCCGTAAACAAAAAGTAGAAATTGTCGATTTGCCGGTGTTCGATATTACCAAGCAATATATGGAATATGTCGAGATCATGGTCGATATGAAATTGGAACTTGCTGCGGATTACATGTTAATGGCTGCGATGTTAGCGGAAATAAAATCACGACTGTTGTTGCCTAAATTAGAAATCGCTGACGAAGAAGAGGATCCGCGAGCAGAGCTGATCAAGCGTTTAAAAGAATACGAGATTATTAAAGATGCGGCATTGCAACTAGATGCGATCCCACGTTTGGAAAGAGATGTGTTTCATGCTAAAGCGTTAGCTGCACCAAGTATAACCGCAGAGCCAGTGTTACCTGAAGTATCATTACAAGCTTTGGTACTGGCATTTCAAAAAGCCGTCTCGCGTAGTGCAGTTTTAACGCACCATCACATTGAACGTGAACAATTATCGACCAGAGAGCGGATGTCTCGAATATTAGCGATGCTGCGCGATAGTGATTTTACGCCGTTAACTGCGCTGTTTACACCCGAAGAAGGGCGCAATGGTTGTGTCGTGAGTTTTTTAGCGGTATTAGAGTTAGTCAAAGAAGGTATGTTAGAATGTGTGCAGGTTCAGGCATACAGTGATGTGCATGTGCGCTTGGCATTGCAGGAGTCGGTAAGTGAAGATTAAACATGAGCAGCTTAAACAGCTCATCGAGGCAGCTATTTTTGCTTCGGATAAACCCATTTCAATTAACCGATTGAAGCAAACTGTGTTGGTAGATTTTAACTTGTCTAAACTTGCAATAAAGCATGTGATTGACGAATTAGTGTTAGACTACCAACCACGCGGCATAAACTTGATAGAGTTAGGCAGCGGTTATCGTTTTCAAACTCAAGATAGTTTGAGCCAATGGCTGAGCAAACTATGGGAAGAAAGTGCACCTAAATACTCTCGAGCGTATTTAGAAACCTTAGCGTTAATTGCTTACCGACAACCGATTACTCGAGGCGAAATAGAACAAGTTCGCGGTGTGGCGGTGGGTTCAAATATTATCAAAACGTTAACCGAGAGGGATTGGATTGACGTTGTCGGGCACAAAGAAGTGCCTGGGAAACCTGCATTATATGCAACCACAAAGGGATTTTTAGATTATTTTGGGTTGGCTTCCCTTGCCCAGTTACCGGATGCGGATAATTTTTTATCGGCACTGGATAAGGCACAAGAGCCAATAACGTTGGATGAAGCATTATCCGACTCTGCGTCTACAGTGGATACACCACATGAAGATGAAACTGATTTACCTTCAACTGAGCAAATACATTAATGTCAGATAAATTACAAAAAGTCCTAGCCAACAACGGTGTTGGGTCACGTCGTGAGATGGAATCATGGATTGAACAAGGCAGAGTTTCTGTCAACGGTGCACTCGCTAAATTAGGTGATCGAGTAGAGCCCACGGATCAAATTCGTGTTGATAACCATCTACTCAAGCGCGATCAAAGCGCACCCGTGTGCCGGGTATTAATGTATAACAAACCTGAAGGTGAGTTATGTTCTCGCACCGATCCTATGGGTCGACTGACTGTTTTTGACCGTTTACCTATTATTAACTCTGGTCGCTGGATAGCGGTGGGTCGTTTGGATTTAAACACCTCAGGATTATTATTATTTACTAATGACGGTGAACTTGCCAATCGTTTAATGCACCCACGCCATGAAGTAGAACGTGAATATGCTGTGCGTGTATTTGGTGAAGTGGATGCCAAAACATTAGTCACATTGCAAAAAGGCGTTGAACTTGATGATGGCATGGCAAAATTTACTGAAATTGTCGCGCGCCCTAATGAAGAAGAAAGTATCAACTCTTGGTTTAATGTGTCTTTATCTGAAGGTCGTAACCGTGAAGTCCGTCGTTTGTGGGAATCTCAAGGTGTACAAGTATCACGTTTGATCCGTCTTCGATATGGGCCTTTGTCATTACAAAAACGTTTACCTCAAGGTGCGTGGATTGAATTAGAGCTGACGGATGTGAACGCATTACGTAAGCAAGTTCAGTTACCAGTTGAAACCGAAACGGTCGTGGGTATTGGTGATAATAAACTAGACCATGTCAAACTACAGCGCATGCGCCGTTCTGTTAAAAAGCACAAAGCCCGTGCAGGCACACCTAATAAACCCAATGCAGATCGTACAGAAGCCGATGGTGCTGATGGGCAGCGTACTCGTAAGCCGAGTGCTGGGCGACCAGGAGTAAATGGTGGTAAAGGTAAAGGAAGTCGAGGTAAACCTAATGCAGGTAGAACTCGTGCAGGTACTAGTGATGTTCAATCTAGTGACAATGCTGGTGGAAAGCCAGGTTCTAAGCCTAAGCGCACAAATCCAAACAGAAAAAAACCTACGCGTCAGCAACAAGGTCAGTGATCATTTAATAACGCTTCTTTGTGCGAGAGTGCTGTTGCCCTAACAGCATCAGGTAGGAGCGTTAATTTCCTTTCAAAAATGTAATACCTACTCTTGCTCATCTAGGTTTTTAGGTGAGCGCTTTAAATCAAATAAAATCAATCGTTTTATCCGTAATTGATAAGTTGCTTATGTTTTCACTGATTGGTGCCTCTTTTTAATTAAATTTTTAGTAATTTTAAAATATTTAGTTAACAGGTATTTGATGATTTTTCATAAGTAGATAATTGTTTTATATAGATAAATATTAAGTTAGAGTACGGGGTTAATATGCATATGTTCAAATAACACACAATATTCTGGAAAAAATAATAAAACATAGTCTAAGCTTTACAATAGAATTGATTATGAAGTGTTGTTTGATGAATGTTTATTAATAAGTTGTTAGACAACTAGTGGATTAAGGTATAGCAATGAAATGTATCGAATTACCGCAAAAAGCATATACAATTTACCGAGTATCAAATAACAATGTTAAATTAACTACGATAAATTTATCATAGTGTACTGCTTGGGTAAGAATCGATAAGGTTAATGGTGTTGCATTTTTGTGCCATTTTGACACTCCATTGAGTTTATTCTCAGTGCCTAGAATAATGTCACAAATACTAAAATCAGTCCCTGAAGTACATGAGTTTGAATCGCATATCATAAACAGTACTTGGTGTCGTTTTCCCTATAGCTTGCTTGTTGCAATGTTATTGCGAATACAAATATCCTATCAGAAAAAATCAATTATAGGGCTATATACCATGGCTTCAATTGGTTACATTTACGCAAGATCGTAATAGTGACGATCAAGTCAAAATCTATTATTTGGAATACTATAACCCCGTGGCCAAAATGACTTGACCACTACACTTATTATCTGCGGCAACCACCTGATATCTATGGTTAATCCACCTAATTTCGCTCTATGTCGCTATTGACTATACTATCGTATTCTTCTTGAGAGATATAAATAGGTATGTATAAGCCATTAGCTGCTTTGATTTGTCTATCAAATGAACGTAAATGATTACGCGAACCCTTTAATAAATTTTCATAAACTAAAATCATATCAGGATTATCAATAATAATTGCGATTTGATTGTGTAAATCGTGAATATCTAATTCTTCGATTTGTGCGCCAACATATAAAGCATCGAGTAACGAATTGCTACCAGCTGCAACTAATGCATCGTAAATAATTTGTAAATCGTTGTTCACAAATGTACCTGCTATATCTGTTTGCATAGGATCGAGTAGATCATAACGAGTAATTAATAAGCCAACTGCATCAGTATGAGTTTGCTCACTTGCTGCAATATTAGAAAAAATATTCATAGCATGACTTTCGTATAAGGATAAATATACATCTCGGGCAAGTTTTTCTTCTTCACGCATAAACAATAAGCTATTTTCTTCCTCAGCAGAAAGCACTCCAGCAGCAATACCATATAAATTAAAATTTAGTGAGTTGCTATTGATTGATGTTGAGCCAGCTGAATCAACTTCAACAATAGGCATTAACTCGTCAGAACCACCACAAGCAGTTAAGACTAGTAAACTCATTACGAAAACCCAGCAATATATAATTCGTTGCATTATGTATACCTCTATTTAATTTCTAAAATGGACAAAACATCAAAAATAAATCTTAAACTAGTTAAATCCTGATGGACTTATAGATGATTAGCAAAGGTTGTGCCATGAGGAAAGGTAGCTGTGAAGGTTGTTTAATATATTGATTATATTGGGTGGATTTAGGTTTGAACGTACAGCAAGTCGACGGTGCTAAATAATCGTTGTCAAATGTGTCTTTAAAACTGTCAATAATGTCAATTGAATGTATGCATCTTTTAATAACTTAGACACTTCTCAAGTGTCTTGTAATAAACGGTCAATTCGTTAATCTTGTCAAAGTATGGAACTATTCACTTAATAATACAACGATAGATTAAGCCGAAATAGCAGGTGAGAGTCATGAGTTTACACCAACACAGGTTAGAAACCTGAGATTAAAATACAATCTATCGCAGAGAAAAAAGGACTTGAAGTCATAGCTTAAGAAAAAGCTAAGTAAAGTAATAAATCGGACAAAAATACAGAGCAATTTTTACTGCTTAAAAAGACATTAATCTCTGCATTTGTCCTAGCCAATTATTGGTCAAATTGCTGAACCAGCCTTACTAGCTCAACGGAGTATTAAACTCTGGATCAAGTTCAAAGTCACCGTCTACTTTGGTGAGCTTGTTATCACTGAATGTAATAATCAATTCTTTGCGTAAGTCTTTACCACGACCTTCCATACCACGTTTAATTTCGTACACGTAATACCAAGTATCAGGATCAAAGCTATCTTTAATCACAGGCTGACCCAAAACAAACTGTACTTGTTCTTTGGTCATTTCAATGCGTAATTTTTTGACATCACGATCATCAAGGTAATTACCTTGAGGGATATCAATTCTAAAAATCCAATTTGAACAACCAGATAACGTAATCGTTGCGACAAGACACAATATTAAAGGAGTCAGTTTCATTAAAAGCCTAGTTAGTATTTTTTTGACAGTTGAATGCTATATTAGTGCTTATGACCATTCAACCGTTTATTGGTTCAATTAGTGTTTATTTACACAAAATAGGCTTAACTGACTTTTTTTAATAACTCTTGTGCGTTTGCGATGGCAGTATCGGTCAAACTATCACCAGCTAACAACCTAGCAAGCTCTCTGACGCGTTGTTCACCATCCAGTGCGCGCATGGTCGTCTCTGTCGTCGAGCCATCGGTTAGTTTATTAACAAACAGCTGTTGATGTCCTTGTGCGGCAACTTGCGGTAAATGCGTTACACACATGACTTGAGTCGTTTCACCTAATTTGCGTAACAGGCTGCCAACGATAGAGGCTGTTGGACCACTGATACCCGTATCGACTTCATCAAAAATAAGGGTAGGGACATGATTCAGGTGAGAAGTGATAACTTGGATAGCTAAACCAATACGTGATAGCTCACCCCCTGATACAACCTGCTCAATGACATCCATCGGTTGACCTGGGTTGGTTGTCACTAGAATTTGGATAGCATCTAAGCCAAGCTCATTAATAGGAGCTTGGGCATCGTAATTAACGGCAAACTCTAACTGAGTGTATTGCATGTTCATTTGTGCAACCGATGCAACGATTTTAGCAGCTAGCTCTTTACCGGCCTTACGTCTTGATGTACTTAGTGCTTCTGTTGACTGCATATACGTTTGGTAGCATGCATCAACCTCAGTGGCTAACGCCTCAAGTGATCCTGAGTCTTCTTGTAACTCCGCATACTCTAGCGTTAACTCTTGATGGGTAGCAAACAGCTCCTCAGGCATGACATTATGTTTACGCGCAAATTCCATGACTTGCTGATATCGCTGTTCCGCTTGTTGCATGCGTAACGGATCAATATCTAACTCATCACAATAATTGCGTAATTCATTTGCTGCTTCTTCGATATTAATTGCACTGTCTTTTAAAATATCAACGATAGGTTGCAATGTCGCATCATGGGTTTGCAGGTGTTCTAGTTCGCTAACACATTTTTGCACTAATGAAAGGGCATTACTTTCGTCATTGTCGTATAATCGATAAAAACTTAATTGCGCTTCTTCTAATAATGTCTGTGAGTTCGATAAGCGTTTAAATTCAATTTCTAATTGTTCAAACTCATTTTCTTGCAGGCCAAATACATCTAGCTCTTCTACTTGATAACTCAGTAACTGACAACGATCTTGACGTTGTTGCTGTGATGCAAGTAAGCCATCGTAATGTTGTTTGGTCTTTTTGTAGGTTTGAAAACTCGTTTTAACCGCTTGTAATAATTCAGGGTGGTGAGCAAATTGATCCAGTAATGACAATTGCGCTTCTGGTTTTAATAATTGATGATGGGCGTGTTGCCCATGAATGCTGACTAACCAATGCCCTAATGTCTTAAGTTGGGCAAGAGTAACGGTTTTACCGTTGATAAATGCCTTTGAGCGGCCCTCAGCTGAGATCACTCGTCGAATAACACATTCGTTAGGGGATTCTTCTTGATGTAATTCTAGTTCGTTTAACCATTGCTGTACATGAGGTAATGCTGCGATATCAAACTCTGCAATGACCGAGGCTTTATCACAGTTTTTACGCACAGCATTGGCATCTGCCCGTGCACCCAAACATAAACTTAAACCGTCTATGGCAATTGATTTACCTGCGCCGGTTTCACCTGTGACAACAGAGAGTCCCTGCCGAAAATCAACATGAACCGATTTTACTACTGCAAAATTTTCAATAGAGAGAGCCAATATCATAATCACAAATCACTGGTTAAATATACATTACGTGTAAATATATACAGTATTGTGAATTCATGCAAGATCAGTTTTAATAAAGTTTACTGCCCCAGTTGAGTTTAGTACTCAGGACGTTGAAGTAGTCGTAACTAGGTGGGTGTACGAGATTAAGCTGGTTCGGAGATTTGCGGATGACCACTTCATCCCCTGGTAAAATGCTCAACATGATATGGCTATCACAAGAGACTTGGAGGTTATCCGAGTTTACCTTGGACACCCTTAAGTTGATTTTGCTATCCGCATCAACCACGATTGGGCGTGAAGTTAATGTATGTGGAAACATCGGCACTAACGTCAACGCGTTTAACGATGGCATTAAGATAGGGCCGCCGCCTGATAATGAATAAGCTGTCGAACCTGTTGGTGTTGCTACAATTAACCCATCGGAGCGTTGTGAAAACATGAATCGACCATTTACATCGACTTCAAACTCCATCATGTGCGCCACTTTGCCATGGTGCAACACGACTTCATTGACGGCGACATTGGTTGATTTTAGTGATTCGTGGCGAAAGACATCCACTTCTAATAAAAAGCGCTGCTCGATGATGCCTTTTCCATTAAAAATAGCATCAAGATCTTCGGTGAATGCTTCAGGATCAATATCAGTCAAAAAACCCAAATTACCGCGGTTAACCCCAACAACATGGATAGGAAAGCGCGCTAATACGCGTGCCGCGCCTAACATATTACCATCACCACCCACGACGATGGCCAAATCGGCTTCTTGTCCTATCGTGACAAGTTCTGCGCTAGTGAGCCTTTCATCATCCATTTCTGCGTGTAGGCGTGACTCAATGAGTACCTTACAGCCTTTTTCATGCAAATAATGAGTGAGAGCCGTTAAACTAACATGCGTGCCTTCATCTTGCGGCTTTCCAATTAATCCAACGGTGGCGTATTTCATCTGTTACTTCCTTTGAGCAGTATGCAGTGGAATGTACCATTAACCGCATTTTTTGCCAACTAACCAATTAGTTAGCGTCTTTATCGTGCAGTCCAGCCGCCATCCAGAATCAGCGTTTGACCCGTAATGTTTTTAGCACCTGCTGAAATCAAAAAGTTGGCTGTTTGCGCCAGTTCACTGATCTCAATGAAGGATTTTTTCGGCATAGGTTCAAGCATGATTTTGTTTACTACGTCTTCTTCTGAAATCCCGTTTTCAATCGCTTGTTTGGCTATTTGCGCTTCGACTAATGGGGTTTTTACATAAGCAGGGCAGAGTGTATTAATGGTGATGTCATGCTCACCCGTTTCTAATGCGATTGTTTTGGCAAAACCGAGCAAACCGTGTTTGGCGGCAACATAGGCCGATTTATACGGCGATGCGATAACTGAATGGATTGATCCTACGTTGATAATACGGCCAAAATTACGTTCGCGCATCCCCGGCAAAAAAGCCTGAGTAAGCATAGCTGGGGCAACGAGCATAATATTGATCAACAGTTGCCATTTTTCAGGCGGGAAGTCTTCGATTTTCGCCACATGTTGGATACCGGCATTATTAATTAAAATATCAACATGTTCATCGTGCAAAGTGTCAGTTAATTGGGCAATAGCCGTTGCATCGGTAACATCCAGTACCACTGGGCGGCAGCTAATGTTTTGGGCTGATAATGTTGTACATGCTGCAATCGCGGCTTGTTCATTAATATCTGCAATGAGGATCCTATGACCTTGTTGACCTAAAAATTCTGCTATCCCAAAACCGATACCGCTTGCGCCACCGGTAATAAAAACTGTATTTGCCATGTGTATTTCCTTAACATTTATTGATTTGCTTTTGCTAATATTCTGTCCAGTGCATTTGCAAATTGTTGTCGTTGAGTTTGTGAAATGGGAGGAGGCCCTCCGGTTTGCACGCCGCTAGAGCGCATGGTATCCATAAAATCACGCATATTGAGTATGCTTCTAATATTATGCGTGGTGTATAACTCTCCGCGAGGATTTAACGCTATGGCGGACTTTTCAATGACTTCTGCAGCTAACGGGATATCCGCTGTAATCACTAAATCATCCGCTGTCACGCGCTGCACAATCTCATCATCGGCCACATCAAATCCTTGTGGTACCTGTAACATGTGAATAAACGCTGATGCAGGCTTTTTTATAGATTGGTTTGCCACCAAGGTTAAATGTGTTTTGGTGCGTTGTGCTGCCCTAAATAGTATTTCTTTAATCAGATTAGGACAGGCATCGGCATCCACATAAATATGCATATTGATTGTTTCTCTTTATCGCTTAGTACGTTTTATCAGTAATGAGATGATGCCAAATCACTCCCTAGAATGATATTTATTTTTTTGGAAACTTATGCACAAATGTATTAATCATTGTATGAATAGCCTTGATTTGAGGCCCTTTTTGGGTGGCATAATAGCGGTCGGTGTAGCCCCACCAATCCCAACAACCTTGCGGGTTAAGGGGAGCAAAGATAGAGCTCTTCGTTTGCGGATAAAGGATGATAAGTCGGTTAGTATCGGCCCATTCATTGAGGCCTGTATCTTGAATATAAGCCATGCCTATAGCATCTTCATTTTGTTTACAGCCGTGAAAACTGATGTGCAACTGACATGCATCACCGCTTGCACACTGTTGCGGTATATAAATATAACCGTCATCAGCTAAGCTCTTAGCATCATCGCCTCCGTATTCTCGTTGGTCAAATTTAACGATTTTACCACTGGTTTGTTTGATTTTAGGACGCAGTGGGCCGATTAAATGAGTGAGAAGTTTACCCGCAGCATCATAATTACATTGGCCGATAAAAGGCGTTTGTGAGAGTCCACACTCTGTTCCTTTGATATCCGTAGGAAATTGATGACCGAATGGTTGGTCTTGTATGTATTGAATATTTTGCGCTGGAACCATACCGCTATACTGAGTATACAATGCATCCGCAGCCAATCGGTTGACAGTTTCATCTTGTTGGCCATGTAATAGCCATACGTTGTCGTCTTTTAGATTAGTTAAGGCATCAATCCAGCCTTGTTTTTCATAATAATCCAGTTTCTCGTTTAATAAGGCTAAATCAATGGGACTGTCGGTTTTGGTCACACAACGAGCAAGTGCGGTGCCAATGTTACCTTGGGCGCAATAATAAGGTCCCGCTGCTAAAATTGCCGCTCCGTTGATACTGTCGGAGTGAGCAATATGCATTTGCGTCGCCATATATCCTCCGGAGGATAGTCCTGATACGGTCACATTATTCGGATCATAATTCAGCCCTGTTGCCGTGCTCTGGGCATTAACCATACTGCTATTGAGATATAGCATGGTAAATGGAACGGAGCCCAACGCGAATAATCCCTTACTGAGCCTATTTTTCATAAACTTAATCATCATAAACTTAATCCTCAACCGAGTCCTTTAGGCGTAAAAAATGTGAGATGGTGTCGCTGTGTTGTGCAATGCCTAACACGCCGTTTAGATGACCATATGGCCCTTGAAGTGAAGCATAAGCAATGTGAGGTGGGTCGGTTTTGGTTGCTGCATTGCTTCGCAATTGTGTATTCGCGTCGCGCGCATGATACGGCATTAATAACAAGTCATCATCAGCAGGGATGAACAGGACGTTAGCGTTGATTTTGGCTAAGCCCTCTTCAAGTGATGTGCCTTGTCCGGTCAAAAATAACTGACATGCCCGAACCAAATACAATAGATGGTTTGCATCCATCTTACTGGCTCGGCTTTTGGCGCGCTGATACAGCCATTGTGTGATCTTATGGTCGGCTAAAATATCATGCAGTGGGGCAGTCTCTAATGCGTGGTGATTAATGCTCAGACCTACTTGATTGAAATACTCTGGATGCAGCGCGATTTGGGTAATAAACATCAACGCTGCGGTTAAGCCCTCAAGCGGCGGTGCATTTTTGCTATATTGTCCTTGTTGCCATAATGGATCGAGCTTAATCGGGATAGCCCATTGTTCAAGTGCTGTCGTCGTCCACGCATCAGACTGAGCAGAGCCAATAACGGAAATCACATTGCTAACCCATTCAGGGTAGGCACTTGCCCATTCAATCGCTTGCATTGACCCCATTGATGCACCCACCACAGCATGTAATTTTGTGATCCCCAAGCTTTCGAGTACGGATTTTTGAATATTGACAAAATCACGCATTGTCACGACTGGAAAGCTCAGTCCATAAGGCTTGCCTGTCTCAGGGTTAATAGAGGCGGGACCGGTAGTGATGACATTGGGATCATACGCACTGATATTAGCCAATGTATCGACACTGATCACAAAATAGCGATCCGTATCGATGGCCTTGCCCGATCCGATAATACTGTCCCAGTAGCCGAACGCCTCATCATCGGGGTGATATTTACCCGCAGCATGCGAATTGCCAGTAAAGTAATGCGTAATTAAGATCACATTCGATTTGTCATGATTAAGCTCACCGTAACTTTCCCAGCCAATATTAACTTGCTTAAGTGTTTGACCGTTAAAGGTAGTAAAACTATCAATGACATGACGTTGCTTGGTCGTGAGTAATGTGGGTGTGTCAGTGATATTCGTTTTATCATTGGTGTCCTTGGTGTTATTGGCACTGTTGGCATAAGCGATGACACTTGATAATAAAGACAGCATCAACACAATGAATGCAGCCATTACGATAGCAACACTGCCGCGAGCAATTGAGGTAGGGTTGAGCCTGGTATGTGTGCGCATGCTGATCCTTAAAATAGTACGAATAGCGAGATGGCGATGCATAATCCAATTAAAGGGACGACTACAGTTAATGCTGCCATCGGCCCATATGCGGCTTGGTGGGTTTCTCCACAAATTGCGCGGATGGTTGTGACCACGTAGCCGTTGTGCGGTAACGAGTCTAGCGCGCCTGATGAAATCGATACAATACGATGCAGCTCCTCTGGATCAACGCCTTGGTCGAGATAATGCGGTCCAACTAGGGGCAGGGCAATCGCTTGACCACCTGAGGCAGAACCGGTTAAACCTGCAATCACACTAACCGCAATCGCAGCACCAATGAGTTCATGGCCAGGTAGCTGAGTCATGACTTCAACGGTTTGGGCAAAGGCATCCGTCGTTTTAGCAATTGAACCAAAGCCGACTACGGCAGCAGTATTGCCTATAGCTAGCAACGCGCCTGTTGTACCGAGATTAACGGCTCTACCTAAGTTAGTAAAGTATTGAAAATTCATGACCATCAAGGTTAATACGCCGCCACCTAAAGCAATAATCAATGCCAGTTGTGCTAATTTTTCATGTAATAGAAAAGATAACACCAAGACCACGGTTAACGGAATAAAGCCGGTAAAAGGGTGAGGTAGTTCACGCTCGGTAATTAAGGGATCATCATCGCGTGTGACAAAGGTTTCTCCTTGAGTAACGGCATTGCCAATCATGCGTTTTAGCCACCAATAACCAAATAACGCCATAAATACAGCGACAACCAAGCTCACTTCCCAAGCTGCAAAAGGAGAGGTGCCTAAATATTTAATTGGGATCCAGTTTTGGATCTCCGGCGAGCCTGCTGATGTCATAGTGAACGTTACCGAGCCAAAGGCCATAGTCGCAGGGATAAAGCGACGCGGTAAATTAGCATCCTTGAATAAGCTTAATGCCATGGGGTATACGGAAAACGCAACGACAAATACGCTGACTCCGCCATAAGTTAAGATTGCACATGCTGCTACAACCGCGAACACGGCTTGTTTGTAACCTAACTTAGTTATAATCCAACTCGATAAGGAGTCCGCTGCTCCCGTGTCTTCCATAAACTTACCAAACAGTGCGCCGAGTAAGAACATAAAAAACCAAGCAGCAATAAACCCGGTAAACCCTGACATATACGTCGTGACAAAATTACCTTCGCCCAAAAATATGGGTAATCCATTGGTAACCGCAACAAACAATGCGCACAAAGGGGCAGCTATAAATAAATTCATGCCCTTGAGCGTTAGGTAGATCAGCAGAGCTAACCCTGCAATGAGTCCCAGAAGACTTAACATAGATATAGTCCTATTTTTATTAACATTCTGTGACTGCAGATGTTTTTGGTTTGGCTAAAGCATGGCTGTAAATCATTGATTTTCAAATAGTACGATGGTACTACAGATATAATTTATTGAATCTATTAAAGTTTGCTCCGACTGCAAGATGTTTACAAGGTATATACATTTTTTTAACGGAGACACAAAAATGAATAACACTGTATCACACAAAAATTATAAAAATAGCCTCTGTGCGTTAGCGGTTTCAAGTGCATTAATGACCGGTTTGATGGCGCATAATGTTGCCGCACAAGAGGTCGACGCACAAGAGCTGACTAACGATAAAGGTTTAGAACGAATTGAAGTCACCGCTCGTAAGACCGTTGAGTCATTACAAGAAGTCCCGATTGCGATTACTTCTATCGGTGCCCAAGAGCTTAGTGAGAAAGGCATAGAAGTAATCACTGAGATCCAACAATTTTCTCCTAATACGACACTGCAAACTTCACGCGGTACTAATTCAACATTGACTGCATTTATTCGAGGAGTGGGGCAACAAGATCCGTTATGGGGATACGAGCCTGGTGTGGGGATTTACGTAAATGACGTGTATATTGCAAGGCCGCAAGGGGCAGTACTAGACTTGCTTGATGTATCGCGTATAGAAGTATTACGCGGTCCTCAAGGTACGTTATATGGCAAAAACACGATAGGGGGTGCACTTAAATACGTTACTAAAGAAATGAGCGGTGACACTACGGTTAACATAGAGGGCTCGCTTGGCTCATACAAACAGCAAGATTTAAAATTAACGGGACAAACGCCGTTAATTGAGGATAAGTTATATCTAGGCTTTGGTTTGGCCAAATTAACGCGTGATGGGTTTGGCGAATACTTAGAATCAGCATTACCTAATCAAGATTTAGAAAACTACAACAAAGATCTCACCGCAGCTCGCTTGGATTTAGAGTATCAAGCTTCTGAAGATCTGTTCTTCCGCCTAAGTTGGGATAAAACCACCGATAACTCGAACGCTAAAGGTGGCTATCGATTATTACCTTCGCTGCTAACTAACGCACCTGTACCTGATAGTGTGTATGATTCGTACACCAGTATGCCAACATATAACAAAGTAGAATTAGACGGTGTGAGTTTACTAGTTCGTTATGACGTCAATGAAAATTTAGAAATCAAATATATCGGTTCAAGTCGTGAAGGCTACTCACCGACTAATATAGACTTCGATAATACCCCGCTAGATATCTTTGATGTTCCTGCCGAATATAAAGATGAAAACACCACACATGAGATCCAAGCAAATTATGATAACGGAGCTTACTCTCTGGTATCAGGTTTATATCTATACGATGGTGAAAGCTGTGGTAATTTTGATGCGATTTTAGGTGTGCTAGGGCGAACTGCATTTTTTACGCCTGGATTAACTCGAGAAGTCACAGGCTGTAATAACTCTGAAAGCTGGGCGTTGTATACCCAAGCTAATTTTGATTTAGATGAACAATGGTCTATGTCGATTGGCGCGCGCTACACGGATGAAAAGAAAACGGCGGTCGTCAATAACGGTTTAGTGTTTGCGAATGTCTATCCTTACAGCGGCTGGATTGATGGTTATGTTCGTCCTGAAGGAGCATTAGTGCCACAAGTACTTGGCACTGACAAAGATGGTGATGGCGTATTAGATGCACCTAAATCTGATAGCTGGTCTCGATTTACGCCCAAAGTGAGTGTCGAATATCAAGCCAATCGCGATCTGATGTTTTATGCTTCCTATGCACAAGGGTTTAAATCAGGTACGTATAATCCTCGCGCAACGATTAATGAACCTTCGGTTAACCCTGAAGTAGTTGATTCGATCGAACTAGGTATGAAGAGTGAGTGGAACGATAATCTTCGGGCTAACGTAACAGTATTTAATCTTGATCATAAAGACCGTCAGTATATCTCAGTACTACCGGGTGAAAATTCAACGGATTTACAACAGATTTTAGGCAATGTCGGTACGTCATCCGCTAACGGTGTCGAAGCGGAAATAACCTATCAGGCCACCGATAACTTGACAGTTGATGTTGCACTGGGGCTTATTTCCAGTGATTTTGACGAGGTCATTGAAACGACTGCTGATAATGCTGTGATTGATATATCGGACCGCTTTGAAATCTCAAATACGCCAGAGCGAACCATTAACCTAGCGTTTAATTATGTTGCAGAGACACAATTTGGTCCAATGGTACTCAATGCTAATTACTATCATCGCAGTGGCTATTCGTTGTTTGAACAAGATAATTTACTCAACCAAGATGGTTATGGTTTGATGAATGTCAGTATTAATTGGGAGCATCCTGATGGTAACTGGTACGCTGGGTTACATTTGAAGAATGTTTTTAATGAAGAATATCTAGTGGGTGGTTATCAGTTTGTTACGCCAGATCCGTCAGATCCAACCAATGTCAGTCTCTACACGCCTGGTTTAGGTGGGGATAACACGTTAGTTGGCTATTATGGTGATCCGGCGACGGCACACATAAAAATAGGTTACCGCTTTTAACTACGACTAATAGCGTGAGTAATTAGGCATAAAATGCGCTTCTTAATCGGGCGCATTTTGTGTATCTTAGGTTATATACATTGTCATCTTGTCAGAGGCATCACATCATATGCAAGCTGAGTTAACCGGTACATCTGTGTCAACCGCGCTGATAGCGGATGATCATCCCTTGTTTCGTAGTGCGTTGATTCAAGCATTGACGCCAATTTTTGCTCAGCACATAGCGCAAACTAGCGATTTAAACACGACGCTGGAATATTTAACCGCATATCCTGATACTGATATCGTGTTTTTAGACCTAAATATGCCTGGTAATGATGGTTTGAGCGGTTTAATTACTGGTGTGCATCAATTTCCTAATACGCTATTTGTAATTGTATCAGCATTAGAAAATCCCACCGTGATGCAACAAGCGATACAATTGGGTGCAGTTGGCTTTATTCCCAAGTCAGCAGGATTGGATACGATCACCGATGCCGTGCGCCAAATTTTAGAAGGCGATATTTGGTTACCCGCAGGGCTATCAATAGAACAAACCAATCAAGACACAGAGACACAACAATTTATAGCACGTTTGGCATTACTTACGCCGCACCAACTGAAAGTTTTGCGCTATATGGCTGATGGACTACTCAACAAACAGATTGCCCATGAAATGGATATTTCAGAGTCCACCGTCAAACAACACGCTTCAGCAGTCTTGAAAAAACTCCAAGTTATAAACCGCACCAAAGCCGGTGTGTTATATAAACAATGCAGTGATGTGCTGGAGTAATCAGTTCAAATTGATGTGAAAAGTGCTGTAAGTAAAAGCAAGGATATGCAAGGCTAAGCCAGGAAAAATCGGCTAATTTAGCGCCGTAACAAATGCTTCAACGCAAGGGGTTTAATCGGTTTGGGTAAATACAACATCTCATATTCGCTTGCAGACTCACGTATTTCGGCACTGCGATCTGCTGTCGTTAAAATCGCTTTGTGTGTATTTGTCAGTTTTGCGGCGATACTCGCATAGACATCCAGTCCATTTTCACCCAAATCCAAATGATAATCACATATTACTATTTCAATGTCAGCGAGGATATCACTGTTTAACTCCAGCGCTTGAGCTTGTGAACTGATGCATGTCACCACATATCCCCAGTCACTCAACAAGCTGACCATTGCCTGACTAACTTGAAGATCATTTTCAATTAGTAATAATGGTGCAGCGTTAGCACTCTGAGTCTCGGCATTTATTTGTTTGATATGTTGTGGCAATGTTGCCGGTGGCAGGGAAGCGGATTGAATAATAGGTAAAATCACCCCAAATCCCGTGCCTTTGCCAATTTCAGACTTTAAAGATAATGGGTGTTGTAGCAAGAGAGCCATTTTTTCAACAATCGTTAACCCCAAACCTAACCCTAGTTGGTTGGTAGATGTATTTAGTTGGGTGAACTCGCCAAAAATCTCAGTTTGTTTATCTTTGGGGATCCCAGGGCCGGTATCACAAATCCATAATACGATTGCATTAGATTGCTTACGAACGCCGATGAGTACTTTATTGTTTGATTCAGGATGCGCTTGGTGATGCAAACCTGTATAGCGGATCGCATTAGCTAACAGGTTTTGTACAATGCGTTTGAGTAACAGTTTATCGGATAACACCCTATGCTTAGAGGGCACATAACGCAAATTGACATTAGCTTGCTGTGCAATAATTGAAAACTCTACTAACAATGGCGCTAACATGTCATCCAGATAAAAAGGCTGGATAGTGGGCGTAATCACACCAGATTCAAGCTTGGTGATATCCAATAACATGGTAAGCAATGTCTCTGCATTATCCAATGATTGTACTAGTCCTGATGTGGCGGGATGTAGTGCAGGATCGGTATTTTTGTCAGCCAGCATAGTGGCAAATAATTGCGCGGCGTTAAAAGGTTGCATTAAATCATGACCCGCTGCCGCCAAAAATTTAGTTTTGAGAACATTTTCGCGAATAGCTGAATCTTTTGCTTGGGTTAATGCCTGTGTTTGGGCAATCCATTCTCCTTTTTCAAAGTCTTTATCAGGCGAATCGGCAATCGTATTAAATAGTAATTTAGCGGTCGCAAAACCCACTTGGTTCGCCACTAACGATAACACCTGAGCAAGCTGAGGATGTGGCACATAGGCATCTTGGTTGAGTGAGTTAAATAAACTATCAATATCTCTACCGGGTAATAAGCGTTGACATAATGAGCGCAGTTCACTGCTGCGTATAAATAGATTAGTTAAATCATCAGTGCTAGTGGTCTTTTGTAAGATGTTTGAAGTGTTAATGATGCTGTGAAAAATAACACTGAGCATATATAGACTAACATTGATGGCTAAGGCTAAAATCAAGCCTTGGACAAGTTCCTCAGTGATCAAGGTATCGACGAGGCTAGGTTGGAGTACCCAAATGTACCACGCCATACTGCCGGATATAATGGAGATTATTGGCGCGCTAACGGGGGGTTTAGGTAGTACATTAGTCAATACAAAACTTGGGAACAGTTGAGCAATTAACGCCAGGGCAATAAAGCCAGAGTTAACTAAGGGCATCGTTTGGGAAATATTAATATGATAAAAGTAGGCAAAAATCAGCACTATCACCACAGTAAAGCGTCGAAACCATAAAATAGTCACGCCTTTTAGTGCCACAGTTTTACTCGGTTTGAGGCTAAAGCGATGGCCACGTTGGCGCAGTAAAAAATATAACGGCGTCGCCACATTATTACCCAGCATGATCCCCAAAGCTAATGTTGAGACAATAATCATTGCTGTCGCTGCCGCTAAACCACCAACAAAAGCGACAATGGCAAGTCCAGTTTGGTTAGCATACAGTGGCAAAGCAATCGTAAAAATATCCGAAGATACGGCTTGGCTATTGAGTAATATATTGCCGGCTAGGGCAATGGGTAAAACGCCCATGCTCATCAACAGTAGATAAAAGGGTAATACCCAACGAGCCGTGTTAAGCGCTTGCAGTTGTGGTAGCTCAACAAAATTCATATGAAATTGTCGTGGTAAGCAAAATAGTGAGACCACGCCGAGTAACACATGCACACAATATGTATACCATGCAAAAGGTGCGGTGAGCGTTTTACTCGCTACTGGATGATTAACTGCTTGTATAAATAAATCATAAACACCATCAAATACGCCATAACAAACCCACCATGCGATAACAGTTAGTGCACCAACTTTTAATAGAGAAGTAAAGGCAACTAACAATAACAACCCTGGATGTTTAGGGGAAAGGGATTTACTTCTAGTACCAAAAAATAGTGCAAATGCCGCCATGCTCATAGCGACTAACCAATTAATATTATCTGATACGACGCTAGAAGCCGGGAGTAACAGCTCTGCCGTCGTCGTAATTGCATCCAGTTGCAACGCGATATAAGGAATGACGCCAATGACACAAACCAAAGTAATTAAGGCAGGAAGACCAAATGAGTGTTTAAACCTAAAACTCATAAAATCGGCAAGCGAAGCAATATTATGGCTGATACATAACTGGGCAACTTGTTTCACACCAGCAAAGCCAAATACCATTGCTATCATCATACCTATGTACGTCGGGATCAAGCTCCAGCCATAGTGGGATGCTTGCGATATAGTGCCAAACATCGCCCAGGTCGTACAATGGATCCCAAGCGCTAAGCTATAAGCAATATGTTGTTTTTTTTCGCTGAGAGTAAACTTTTCCCCGGCTAACGCAACGCATAACAAGACAACTAAAAAGGCAACAACGATAATCGCGAGGAGACTGCCAGTAAACATAGCTCACACTTCCTTAGTATCAAGAGTAACGCATCCGTAGAGATGGTTTGGTTACATTATCATAGTTTAAAGGCTGTTCTAGCATAGTTCTACGATAGTTCTAGATTAGTCATTAAAAAATCTAATAAAAAACGATCATTTCCCCTTGAACCGCCATTATCTATCCCCATTAATAGTCGTATTGAATATTTACTGTGACACACGCGGAGGACGCATGAGCGAACAACACGACAATACTGATGCCCAGAATAATCCTGAGGCAACACCGATTGATGACAATCAAACACAAACTCAAGAGTCGGTAACGATTGATATAGATTCTGCAAGTGTAGAGACACTTACTCCAGAACAAGCGCGTATTTTTGAGTTAGAAAATGAATTAGCAGCGGCGAAGCAAGCATTATCCGATCAAAAAGATGGTGCGTTACGTGCAGTTGCCGATGGTGAAAATGCAAAACGTCGTGCTGCAGCTGAAATAGAAAAAGCGCGTAAATTTGCACTAGAGCGTTTTGCTGGTGACTTGTTACCGGTGATTGATAATTTAGAAAATGCGATTCGTTTTGCCGACCGTGAAAACGAAGCACTAAAACCCATTTTAGACGGTATTGATATGACGCAAAAGTCGTTTATCAGTACAGTTGAAAAAAATGGATTAGAAGTGATTAACCCACAAGGTGAGACGTTTAATCCAGAACACCATCAAGCTATGTCGATGCAAGAATCTGCCGATGTTGCACCAAATACTGTATTAGCAGTAATGCAAAACGGTTATATCATTAACGGTCGTTTATTACGTCCTGCAATGGTGATGGTATCGAAAGCACCTGAGAACGATGCGCCTGCGGTAGACACAGAAGCATAAATATTTTAAGAAATTTTTAATGCAGGTATTGAAACTCACAACAATAACCCCATTAAAAGTATAGACATTATTGAACATTATATTCGGAGAAAGACCATGGGTAAAATCATTGGTATTGATTTAGGTACGACCAATTCATGTGTTGCTGTATTAGACGGCGGCAAAGCAAAAGTTATCGAAAACGCGGAAGGCGATCGCACGACTCCGTCGATCATTGCTTATTCAAGCGAAGGTGAAATTTTAGTAGGT
The DNA here is from genome assembly GCA_029246415.1 of Glaciecola sp. Taxonomy (GTDB): domain Bacteria; phylum Pseudomonadota; class Gammaproteobacteria; order Enterobacterales; family Alteromonadaceae; genus Opacimonas. The sequence goes on along the minus strand of JAQWNF010000023.1, from coordinate 12,355 downwards.
GCGCCGGCCAAACGCCAGGCAGTTACTAATCCTAAAAACACATTGTTCGCAATTAAGCGTCTTATCGGGCGTCGTTTTGAAGACAAAGAAGTACAAAAAGACATCGACATTATGCCATTTGATATTATCAAAGCAGATAATGGCGATGCATGGGTAGAAGCGAATGGTGAGAAAATGGCACCACCGCAAATTTCTGCTGAAGTATTAAAGAAAATGAAGAAAACTGCTGAAGATTTTCTTGGTGAAACGGTTACTGGTGCAGTTATTACTGTTCCTGCATACTTCAACGATGCACAACGACAAGCAACTAAAGATGCTGGACGTATTGCGGGCTTAGAAGTTAAGCGTATCATCAATGAGCCAACTGCTGCTGCATTAGCATACGGTATGGATAAAAAATCAGGCGACAGCGTTGTTGCAGTATATGACTTAGGTGGTGGTACTTTCGATATCTCAATCATCGAAATTGATGAAGTAGATGGCGAGCACACGTTTGAAGTATTAGCGACTAACGGTGACACTCACCTAGGTGGTGAAGATTTCGATAACCGTGTTATAAACTATTTAGTAGACGAGTTCAAAAAATCTCAAGGTGTTGATTTACGTAAAGATCCACTTGCGATGCAACGTTTAAAAGAAGCCGGTGAAAAAGCGAAAATCGAATTATCATCAGCACAACAAACTGAAGTCAACTTACCGTACATTACGGCTGATGCTTCTGGTCCTAAGCATTTAGCGATTAAAGTAACACGCGCTAAATTAGAATCATTAGTTGAAGACATGGTTAAAGCAACCTTAGAGCCGCTTAAACAAGCGTTATCTGATGCAGATTTATCTGTTTCTGATATCAACGACATTATTTTGGTTGGTGGTCAAACACGTATGCCATTAGTACAAAAATATGTTGCTGATTTCTTTGGTAAAGAGCCACGTAAAGATGTTAACCCTGACGAAGCGGTTGCAACCGGTGCTGCTATCCAAGCGGGTGTGCTTGCTGGTGATGTTAAAGATGTATTATTACTAGACGTAACACCTTTATCATTAGGTATCGAAACAATGGGTGGTGTAATGACTGCTCTGATTGAGAAAAACACGACTATTCCGACTAAGAAAAGTCAAACCTTCTCAACGGCTGAAGATAACCAAGCTGCGGTTACTGTACATGTATTACAAGGTGAGCGTAAGCAAGCTTCTGGTAACAAATCACTAGGTCAATTTAACCTTGAAGGGATTCGTCCTGCAGGTCGTGGTCAACCACAAATTGAAGTGACATTTGATATCGATGCCGATGGTATCCTACACGTATCTGCGAAAGATAAAGATACGGGTAAAGAACAAAAGATTACAATCCAAGCGTCTTCTGGTTTATCTGAAGATGAAATCAACCAAATGGTTCAAGATGCAGAAGCGAACAAAGATGCCGATGCAAAATTTGAAGAACTAGTGCAGGCACGTAACTCTGCTGATGGCATGGTTGGTTCAATCAAGAAGCAAATGGAAGAAGCCGGCGAAGCATTACCAGCGGAAGAAAAAGAAAAAATTGAAGCGGCGATTGCTGAGCTAGAAACAGCAACTCGCGGTGAAGATAAAGCTGAGATTGAAGCAAAAACTCAAGCCTTAATCGAAGCGTCTTCAAAGTTAATGGAACTAGCTCAAGCACAAGCGCAAGCTGAAGCGGGTCAAGCTGAAGGTGAGCCAGAACAATCTAACAAAGCTGATGACGACGTTGTTGATGCTGAGTTTGAAGAAGTAAAAGACGACAAAAAATAAGTCGTTGTTTACTGCGCTAAATGTTTAGTGCAACTGAACCAAAAAAGCGCAATAGGGTCTCCCGTTGCGCTTTTGTATGTAACCAATTAGAGTAAAATACACTATGTCAAAACGTGACTACTACGAAGTGCTTGGAGTGAGTAAATCCGCTACCGAACGCGAAATTAAAAAAGCGTACAAGAAATTAGCGATGAAATATCACCCTGATAGAACTCAGGGCGATAAAGGCATGGAAGAGAAGTTTAAAGAAATTCAAGAAGCGCATGAAATCTTAACTGATGACCAAAAACGCGGTGCGTATGATCAATATGGTCATGCTGCATTTGATCAATCCCGTGGTGGCCATCATGGTGGCGGTGGCGCAGATTTTGGTGATATTTTTGGCGATGTGTTTGGTGATATCTTCGGTGGAGGTCGTCAAGGTGGCGGCGGTCGCTCGCGCGCACGTTCTGGCAGTGATTTACGCTACAACCTAGAACTCAGCCTTGAAGAAGCGGTTAAAGGTAAAGAAGTTGAAATTCGCGTACCTACCTTAGTGGAATGTGAGCCGTGTGATGGTTCTGGTGCTAAGAAAGGTTCAAGTGCTAAGACGTGTTCGACGTGTCATGGAAATGGCCAAGTACAAATGCGTCAAGGCTTCTTTGCCGTGCAGCAAACCTGTCCTACGTGTGGTGGTAAAGGGAAAGTTATTACTGATCCTTGTACTTCTTGCCGTGGCCAAGGTCGTGTTGAAGAAACTAAAAAGCTATCGGTTAAAATTCCACCAGGCGTGGACACCGGAGATCGCATTCGCTTAACCGGTGAAGGTGAAGCCGGCGAGCAGGGTGCACCTTCTGGTGATTTATATGTTCAGGTCAATGTACGTGAGCATAAAATCTTTAAGCGTGATGGCAATAACTTGTATTGTGAAGTGCCACTGAGCTTTACCACTGCGGCATTAGGTGGAGAAATTCAAGTTCCTACACTAGATGGTAAAGTAAAACTTAAAGTGAGCGCAGAGACACAAACAGGACGTATGTTCCGTTTACGTGGCAAAGGCGTTAAATCAGTACGCAGCTCATCGACAGGTGACTTGATGTGTAAAGTGGTGATTGAGACTCCTGTGAACTTATCAACAAAACAAAAAGCATTGTTGGAAGAATTTGATAGCTCAATGAGTGATTCAATTAAGAAACACCGCCCTAAAGAGCAAGGTTTCTTTGATGGTGTGAAAAAGTTTTTTGATGATCTTATTGATTAACTTTGTTCATTAACTTTGTTGATTAATTTTATCAAATAATCATAAGCATACTTGAAATGAAAAATGCGAGCTTAGATTGATTCTATGCTCGCATTTTTTTATTTAAATTTTGAAAAATAAGGTCTTAAATCATCAGGTATCTGAGCGGATGCTTGATAAATAGGTTGCCGGGCTTGGATCGCACTGAGGGTTTTAATTACATGTTGGGATTGCGCATTATGCTTTTCGGCACTCTCGCCATTATCATCACTATTAACAATAGCCCCATTAACAAGATTATCGGTAGTTTTAGGCTTAATCCCTAAATAATCACTGACCAATTTCATTTGTACTTGTGGATCAGTAACTAAATTTTCATAACGCAGCGTATATAAATTTGTGCCATACAGATCTGAAAAGTGGCACATCACCTTCGTGTAATGCTTAAAATATTGCTGCATCTGCGCCAAATTACAAAAGTATGGCTCAGCCACCCCAAAATCATTACTGTAAATACTCAGCGCTGTCGCAGCTTGATCGCGCGTCATATGCAGTACTTTTGCTTCTGGAAATAAACGGTAAATTAACGGCAGAGATTGAAAATTTGCGGGTAGTTTATCAATAATATAATCAGCGTCTATTCGGTGTTGTCCGATAGCATTAACATAGCGTTTTCGTGCGGCTTGAAGTTGCTCATCACTTATGTGGTCAAGACACGTTGGGTATGCATAGCCAGTATGCTGTTCAATCATACGTGCACATTGAGTCGCAATATAATCGACTTCGCCAACACTTGCTATTCGCTGCGATGAGGTGGATAAATCGCACAGCTGCTTATCGAGTAATGAGGAACCTGTTCGCGGTAATCCAACAATAAACACTGGCGTAAAAGGCAGAGGTGGAAAAGGCGTTGAGGTGTCATCAGGAACCGTTGGGGCATTGATTGAAGATACACTTTCATCAACTGTTTGTAGCACATCAAATAAGCCAGCCATATCATCCACAGTGAATGCACATTCAGCAAACTGCAACGCATTAGCTGAATCCCAATGAGTCATTGCATCAGTATATTGCCCGCGGTATTTAGCCATCAAGCCTAGTGCATAATGTAATCGAATACAGGCGCTGTGCGATGGCTGTTGTTTAATAAACTGCTGTGCTCGCTCTAGATGCCCTTGCAATAGTAACGCTATATCGATTTTGGCTGCATCCAAACACGCAAAGGCAAATAGTTCGTCATTTGTCGAGTCTAACAAGCCTGTTAATAATGGGGTTGCCGCAGGTATATCACCCATAATCACATACTGTTGTGTTAAGGCATACCCAATAGATTCATCATTAGGGCATTGCTGGTTCGCATACTCCAGCACAGTTAGCGCGTCGGTTTCACTAAATACTTGATTAAATGCATTGGCTAATCCAAGTAATGGGGCTGGTTGTTGTGGTAAAAATTGACAAGCTTGTTGTAAATACTCAATCACCGTTGGCCAGTCTTGTTGTTGCTGGGCAATATAGCCTAAACCATACATAGCTTGACCGTTATTCGGTTGCGTTTGTAATAATTGCAGGTAGCACTGCTGTGCACTCATATAATTGCGTTGTTGAATATACTGCGCAGCTTGCTCGATAAGAGTCATAAAAAAGTTCCCAAAAAAAAGGCCACTTATTGCTAAGTGACCTTACGCTGTTTAGCGACAATTGCAATTCACAATTGAAATAAACGCTAACTATCCAATAACTTAGAAGTTATAAGCTAGTTTTGCATATGCTAGGCGACCATTAAAACCGTATGGAGATGTTTCATAATAAACACCACCCCAGTTGTTGTTTGGAATGCCTTGTGCAGTAGGAATATTAATACGCTCAGCTTCTTTATTAAGTAAGTTTTGCGCACCCACTGTTAATACAACATTATCAGTGAAGTTGTAGCTTACTTCTGCATCTACTGTGAATGCTGAAGACGCTGTAATTGCTGTTGCATCATAATCAACGTGAACACCTTGGTATTCGCCGTAGTAGTTAAGACGCGTAAATGCATTTACATTTTCCCAAGACTGTGCCCATGTTAATGTTGCACGGTGGTTAGGAAGATCTTCTTCAAGACGTTTAACTTTAAAGGCACCTGTGATATCCGAGAAACGATCTACTTTAGTTTCGTTCCAGTTATAGGCTAAGCTAAATGTTGCATCACCTTCAAAGATATCAGCACTGTAGTTAGCAACTACATCGAGACCTTGAGTCGTTGTATCAAAGTCATTGGTGAAGAAACTAACTTGTTGTAGGCTATCTACGTTAGGAACACCAGCTGCGCGAAGCGCATCTTTGTCACTAGCCGTTAGGTTAATTTTATCAGACTGAGAAATACGGTCAGTTACTTCGATGTTGTAATAATCAACAGTTAAGAAGATATCACCGTCAGAGTAAACTGCACCAAGTGTATAACTTTGTGATTCTTCAGGCTGAAGTTCACTACCACCTAATTGCACAGAGATAGGGTTAGTTGGTGGTAACAATGCCGAATCAACTAATACACCACCATCAAGGTTGGTTTGTACGTTAGATACGTTAGCTTGACCAACAGTCGGTGCACGGAAACCTGAAGAGATTGAACTACGGAACGATAAATCGTCAGTCGCATTATATTGCGCAGAGATTTTATAGTTAGTAGTAGAACCGAATGAATCATAGTTTTCGAAACGTAATGCCGCGCCAACTAATAAATCTTCAGTAACTGGTAATTCTGCATCGATGTACGCAGCAGCGTTGCGACGAGTAAAGACACCAGCAGCTGCAGGTTGGAAACCTGGGAAACCGTTAGAGCCGATACCAAAACCTTGATCAGTTAATGGACCTACTGCGAAAGAAGCTTCATCACCGGCAACTACTTCAAATGACTCTTCGTGCCATTCAAGACCAGCAGCTAAGTTAACATCATCGTATAAGCCTGCATCTACAGATTTAACGAAATCAGCATTGAAGTTTTTCTCAAGTTGAATGTATTTACCTGGAGCAAAATCACGAGGTGTATCTGGACCTAAAGACGCATTGATCGTGTTGAAGATCAAGAATGATGATTCACTTCGGCCAACTGAGCCAGAGAAATCATATAAAATACCTGCTAAAGCACCGTCAGTAAACTCGCCTTTTGTACCGATAGTCAAAGACGTATCAGTGATGTTACCACCAAAGTTAGGAGTGAAACCATCAGGGATCATTTCGTTGAATGCAAAACAGTTAGGATCATTAGCAACACCGGCAATATAGTCTGCTTGTGAGGTAACGTTACCAGAAGTAATTGGAATAGTAGGGCAGCTAATGCCGTCACCAAGACCTAAACCATCATTTACTTGGCCAACTGGACCCGGTGTTAAATCACCCACTAATAACGTAGAACCGCCATCTAGTGAATAAACAGTGCCACGTGTATGTGGGTTACGATAATAGAAACCACCACGAACATCACGCTCAGAGTAGTTACCAAACATGTATGCTTCGCTGTCGTTGCCTAGATCAAGACCGACGTTACCAAAAATAGAAATGTCATCTTTAACTTCAGGAGAACCCCAAATTTGAGCTGGGTTAGCAACATTTAGACCGTTTTGGTTAAACGCAGCAGCATCTGGACGTTGTACAGAGCGACTTGTCGCATCAGCATTTTTATACTGGAATGATAAGTTAGCAAAACCATTATCAGTTAGTGGCATACCAATGTTACCACCTACTTCAGTCATGTTTTCGCCTTCGTCAGTGTACTGACCTTGCTTAACATAGATAGTACCGCCATCGGCATCATCTTTTAATACAAAGTTCATTACACCAGCAATTGCATCAGAACCATATTGCGCAGCAGCACCGTCACGCAGGACTTCTACTTGCTTCATTGCAACACTTGGAATAACTGAAATATCAGGGCCTTGTGCACCATCATTAATACCACCGCCTAAAAAGGCGATAACAGATGAACGGTGACGACGCTTACCATTTAAAAGAATAAGAGTCGAATCAGATGGCAAACCACGAAGGTTAGCAGGACGTACTAATGACGCTGCATCTGAGATAGGGTTTGAATGAACGTTTAAAGATGGCACTGCACCTTTAAGGATTTCTAGCATGTCAGTGTTACCTGCTTTAGCTAGTTCTTCACCACCGATGATATCAATAGGAACCGGAGATTCAGCTACTGAACGTGGTGCTGCACGGCTACCGACAACGGCAATTTTTTCAACGTTTTCAAGACTTGCATCAGCGTCTTGAGCAAGCACAGGCATTGCTAAAGATGCAGTTGCTGCTGTAGAAGCAACTAATGCAAACTTGACTGCTTTAGAAACAGAATTTAAATTATTTTTCATTTGAGTGTGTTATAAACTGTAGGGTGTGATTAAACATCCTGACAGCTTAATCCCTTATAGTAGTTTATTAATATTCTCATTATAATTATGAGTTGAGTTATCAAAACAAGAGTGAATTGATGGTTGTGCACACTATACTATCTAGTTATTAAATACTATCTTTATCGTTATAAAGTACTGGTTTTTTGATGATTTTGAGGTCGATATCATGAATAACGGTTTTAAAGATGATACTTATCCTATTTAGGGTATTTATTGACCCCTTTATTGTATGTGATGCATATATATATTATAAATAACAAAAACAATATCCATAGCTCGAAAACAATATTTAAAGTCCAACTACACTTAAGTTAATAAGGAAATACCATGTCAACATTACGAAAGATAATTATTGCTTCTAGTTGTGCTCTTTTAGTTAGCACGCCAGTAGCAGCACAAATGTCAGAAAAACAAGCAAGTAACGCGATTGAGTTTCGTCAGTCTATTTTTCAACTAGTCAAAAGTAATATCGGTCCATTGGGTGCAATGGCCAAAGGAAAAGCGCCAATCGATGAAGCTGTAATTGCTAAAAACGCAATGCGAATGGAGCAGTTATCATTAATGATCAGTGATTATTTTGTTGCAGATACTCGTGGCAGTGGCGTTAAGACTCATGCATTGGATAAGGTATGGGAAAACACAGAAGATTTTGCACAAAAGACCAAAGACTTTACTCTAGCCACTCAGGCGCTACAAACCATCATCGAGAATAAAGACACGGCTAATTATCGTAAAGGTATTGGCGCTGTAGGTGCCACCTGTAAAGCGTGTCACGATGATTATAAAGCTGATTAATAATAATCAGCTTCAATACCTAGCCAACCCGGTAAGTAGTTTACCATTAACCAAATAATGGTAATGCTTACCCCAATGCACAACCATGCCCGTAAGTGCAACTGCATATTAGATAATGGTTGAAATGCGTTGGTGAGTGGTTTGTTTCCCGTCACCATTGCTTTAACAATAAACGGTTCATGTTTAAAGCGATGGTAAAGCACAGCAATGATATGTATTGCTATTAACAGCATGATCCCTGCAAAGGCTATTTCATGTATTTCGGCAATGAGTGAGGTGGTACTTTCGGATAACCAGTTATAAAGCGGGCCGGTAAAGAAAATCTCATCCTCCATAAAGAACCCAGATAATGCTTGTAAGGTGATTAACCCTATAAATGCGACAACAGCAAGTGCGCCTAATGGGTTGTGCGATACATAGATAGCTTTGTCAGTCTTAGATAGATAACCAGTTAAGCTAGACCAAGAGGGAACAAAACGACTAAAGCGAATAGACTCAGGGCCAACAAAGCCCCAACATAATCTAAAAATCATCATCCCTAATAAGCTGTAACCCATCAATGCATGATTTTGCATTTGGTCATCCAATACTTCACCACTTAGCCATTGAAAAAAAATACCGCCAGCTAGTAACCAATGCCATAATCTTGTATAGATATCCCAAACTTTCATTTACATCCACGCCTTAGCTTCTGACTCTACCTTGTATAGTACATACTTATATATAGCTTTAGCATGATCTTCATCAATCATTGGGATTGTGTAGCTGCCCGATGCTAAATAAATTTTCAGTGATACCAGTTTATTTTTACGCATAAACCAGCTTTGCGAATAAGTAATTCGCTGTATTTTTGCAATAGGTAAACAATAGCGATCGCGTCCAAGTAAACCTTTACGAATATACAAATAATGTTCGTTATATTGGTATCCCCAGCGCAACCAACGTCCATAAACCATTGTAGATAACAACCCCGCAATAACTAACACCACCCATGCAGATAATCCTTCATTATGATAGGCGCTATAACTGAGTATTGCTGTGATAGGCACAACAATAAAACTAATATAGCGTATGATAAATCGAGTGGATATCGCCTTGAAATCTACTGCAATTAATCCATGATTTGGAAATACATGAGCAATGATATCACGGCATTCATAAGCAAAAATCGATGGTACAATAAGTTTGTTGGTGCCTGATTGGGAGGCGTTAGCATTGGCTATTTGGGCATTGAGCTGATCTAGTCGAAGGTTGATGCGGCCAAAGAGGATATCTAATAAATCTTGTTTCATAATAGCGATTTGAATGCGCGAAAAAGGCACGCTCACTTCATGTTTGGTGATCAAGCCACTGCGTCGAATATACTTGTCATCGGTACGCGAAAGGGTATAGCCGAAAAACATGATAATGGCACCCAGAATCGATAATATTGTCATCAACCCAATAACAATTAAAAACAAAGAAATCACATAAATACTAATTTGCCACATAGGATCATTATCAATATGAGATTGAATATCAATACCAAACCCTTCTAATTTATCCCCAAAAAACTCAAAGATATCATTTACAAAAGGTGCCGCTGCAGCCAGGATTATGTAGATCCGATTAGAAGTAATACCATGTAACACCAAATCGCCTATGCTTCGAGTGTTTTCAATTGTTTCGACTGCTGCTGTCGAACTAGCTGTGGTGCTTGGGTTTCCATCAGCATCAAACGAGGCAGTCTCAGTAGTTGTAATAGGAGTGGCAGATTTAAACGCATTAATTTCATTTTGTAGTTCTTTGGCAAACGCTAAGGGCAGGGCAATTAAACGCGCTTCTTGATTAAGTGAACCACCTGAATCAAACGCCATACTGGAGTAATTAAACATACGATAATAAAAAGGCTGTTCAATTTTAACATTTTGAATGCGATTAAAAGGAAGGTTAACGTGTTTTTTAGAGAAAATTCCGCTCTTAACCTCGACCGTACCTGCAGATAAACGATATCGAAATACAATAAATGACCAGATTGCAAATGTAGTAATCAAAGCGATGATCGCACCAATAATCGCAGCTGCTATCCATGGGTTAGCCTTTATTTCATCCCAAAGCACAACAAACATCGGAAGCATATAAAAGACGTTGTTGAGTAACCCCAAAAAAAGTTTTTCGATGAAATATAAAATCGCTAGTGGTGATACTCGATGCCAAGAATTATCATCAACGTCGATATCACTGTTGGCCTGCTGTTTCGCTGACGACTCGGTGATATTATCCATGATGCTGCATATCCTTGTGGGCCAAGATCCCATTTCTAATAGAGTTAGCTAATGTCACATCCAAACCAGGTATTTCGAATGTTTGTGCTATATCTCCTGCGCTATACACGTGCAATTTAGCTAAATTGACTTTGCGGTCAACGGGGCCTCGTTTGACTTCGATATGTTGAATACGACATATAGGTTGGGTAATGACCTTTCTGAAGATTAATCCTTTGAATAAGGTAATATCTTGCTCGCGAACACAATAACCTTTGGCTTTTTCGGCAAAGTATCCATATAAAATGATAAGTGCAAAAAACGCCGTTAGGCCAATCGTAATATACACAGCAACAGTGCGTGCCTCATCAGGCATAGGCCATACAGGTTGAAATATCGCAACCAAGGCCACGGTAATAATTATTAGTAAGGTCACAATCGAGACCGCAGCATTGACGACCGCATAATGTTCTGCCAACGGGGTTGCTTCTGGTGATTGAATTTGAGAATCATCAAATTGTAAGATGTGATTGCTAAATGTGTTTTCCATTATTTATTCGCCGTTAACTGACCATAACTACACAAGCACTATATAGCGATAAATGTGTAATTTGAACTGATCTGAAGTATTGAAAATGCTACTATGGCACAAATTAAAATTGATTGAGAATACTTGTCTCAATTAAATTGTAAAAATATGTATAGTAGGATCAATAATGTTACCAATCAGTATTTTAGGTGCGAGTGGGCGGATGGGGCGAAACCTTATCGAAGCGGTAGTCAATGATGCACAAACACAACTACACAGTGCGACAGTCAGAGCTACATCAAGTATGTTAAACGTCGATGCTGGTGAACTCGCCGGTATAGAAAAACAAGGTATTGCTTTACAAACACAAGCACAAGTCGAATTAGAGCAATGTGATGTCATTATTGATTTTACGTTACCCGATGCGCTACAAACGAATCTCGAATGGGCTATCGCGCACAACACGCCTATCGTTATTGGGACAACAGGACTCAATGCTGAGCAATTAATGGCATTAGAAGCTGCTGCACAGCAAATACCGATTGTGTTTGCGGCTAATTACAGTGTAGGCGTCAACTTATTGATAAAATTATCGCAACAAGCGGCTAAAATTATGGGTGACACTGCTGATATTGAAATTATTGAGACCCATCATAGGCACAAAATCGATGCGCCTTCAGGTACAGCGTTAGCATTAGGTGAAGGTATAGCACAGACTTTGAACCGTGATTTAGCAACCGATGCGGTTTATGGCAGAGAGGGGCATACGGGTGAGCGACCGCAGCAGCAGATTGGCTTTGCGACTGTGCGTGGCGGCGATGTCGTCGGCGATCATACGGTATTATTTGCTGAATTAGGTGAGCGAATTGAATTAACACACAAAGCATCTAGTCGGATGACCTTTGCTAAAGGTGCAGTTAGAGCCGCGAAATGGTTAAAAGGCAAACCTGCTGGACTGTATTCGATGATGGATGTCTTGTCATTGAACGATTTGTAAGAGTTTCATAGCCTCTAAAATAGACAGTTAACTGATCTAAAATAGTGTAATTTGTTAATGTAAAGTATCTATTTTGTCGGTCTTAGCTAATTTTTAGAGGTTAAAGGGTATTTTTAATATTTTTGTAGTTTTATCTGGACGGATTTAAAGTAAAACTATATACTCTTTTTAATTTGCCTGATGTAAGTAATGCTTATTCATGGACAGGAAAAAGCTTTCAGCGCAAAGAACTGTAGACGGGATGTACACACAGTGTATAAGCATCCCGTTTTTTGTACGTGTAATTTATAATTACACCTAGTTTTCCTACCTGGAGGTTGACTTGGCTCATTCTGCCCTATTGGTGTTAGAAGATGGTTCTGTCTTTAATGGTACTGCATTTGGTACCGAAGGTTTCGCTGTTGGTGAAGT
>JAQWNF010000017.1 GCA_029246415.1 Glaciecola sp. | reverse complement strand
AGCACCAGTGATCATGTTTTTAACATAATCGGCGTGTCCTGGACAATCAACGTGTGCATAGTGACGTGATGGAGTGTCATATTCTACGTGTGACGTAGAGATAGTGATACCGCGCTCACGCTCTTCTGGGGCATTATCGATCTGGTCAAATGCTTGTGCGTTACCGCCATAAGTTTTAGATAAAACTGATGTGATTGCCGCCGTAAGAGTGGTTTTACCATGGTCAACGTGGCCAATTGTACCAACGTTTACATGGGGTTTATTACGTTCAAACTTTTCTTTTGCCATTTTTGAAATTTCCCAGCAAATTGATTTAAAAAATATTTTTATGAAGTGGATGGAGAATAATGGTGCTGATAGGCAGATTCGAACTGCCGACCTCACCCTTACCAAGGGTGCGCTCTACCAACTGAGCCATATCAGCAATGTGGAGCGGGCAGCGGGAATCGAACCCGCATCATCAGCTTGGAAGGCTGAGGTAATAGCCATTATACGATGCCCGCTAACCTGTATTATTTCTCAGCCACCTCAAAGAAAGTGGTGGAGGGGGCAGGATTCGAACCTGCGAAGGCTGAGCCGGCAGATTTACAGTCTGCTCCCGTTGACCGCTTGGGTACCCCTCCAGAGATATTGATGATGGTGCCGACTGCCGGAATCGAACTGGCGACCTACTGATTACAAGTCAGTTGCTCTACCAACTGAGCTAAGTCGGCACGTCATCAAGTGGTGCGTATAGTATAGATAACATTTACCCTTGGCAACTGTTTTTTCAAAAAAATACCAATTAAATTGAATTAATAGATGTTTCGTTGTTTTTTTCTACAATCACGCCTGTTTTAGCTACTTGGATCAGCCCAAGTAGCACTAAATTAGTAAAATAATGGATGTTATTTTTTCGCGGAAACGATAATTTTAATTGATCACCACCCGTAATTAACACAATAAACTCATCAGTTTGGTCATTTAATGCCTCACATGCCAGATTTACCATTCCGTTTATTTGTGCCAAACAGCCTTGTTCGACACAATCTGGTGTATCAGTTCCTAAAAAAATAGGTTGTGGCTGTTTTTTTTCTGCGGTTTCATGCGTAAATACCTGTTCGGTATTCTTTAACAAACTCGTTTTTAGTGTTTTATATCCTGGTGCTATCCAACCGCCTTGATGTTGATGACGAAAAACCACATCACAAGTGATAGCCGTACCAGCATCTACCACCACAAAATCTGACTTTTGGGGAAACAAACCCACCGCAGCGATCATAGCTAACCAACGATCAACCCCCATATTTGAGACATGCTTATAACCGTTGATTAAAATACTATGGTTAATCCGTGTGTGTTTGGCTGATTTAGCAGTAATAACTCGTATGTTTGCGGCTTGCGCTGCTTTATCTAATGCATCTAACCACATAGGTGCTTTTACATAACTAAGGTAAACATGACTGACTTTGTGCAGTAAATCTAATGGTGACAAACTTTCTGAGAAATATTCTACAGTGGGTTTGATCTGGTCTAGTTGCGTACTTTGTATATCCGTCGCACTGAGACAACAGTATTTTGCCAAAGAATTACCCACATCAATAAATAAAAGTGACTTATCTTGCTCTGACACTGATTTCTCCACCATGAAATGTTTTTGTTTCGCCATCGACCAACACCCGTAATGCGCCTTGCTGATCGATGCCCTTACAAATACCACTAATAGATTGTTGGCCGATTAATAAAGTAATGTCTTTATCTGCAAATACGTTCAGTGATTCCCACTCAGATATAAAAGAAGACAAGCCGGATTCTTCAAAAATGGTTAACGCATATTGCATATCCATTATTAGATGCGCGGTTAGGTCGTTGCGGTTAATGACTGTTTGTTGGCTGTGCGTTTGCAGATCGGTAAAAGGTTGGTCTATTCCGGTCACATCAGTGGGTAGATTTACATTTAACCCCAAACCAATGATGCAATGCACTTCATCCCCAACGGAGCCTTCCACCTCGATTAATATCCCTGCAATTTTTTGCATATTAATATATATATCATTCGGCCATTTTAATTGACCATTGTTGATACCAAAGTGATTTAATGTACGATTGACAGCTAAGCCAATCACTAAAGATAAACCCGATAGTGTTTGATAGCCACCAGAAAAGCACCAATACATAGACAGATAAATACTACTGGCAAATGGAGACACCCATTGTCGGCCATGACGACCTCGACCTGCACTTTGGGCCTCGGCAATACAACTAGCGCCTTGCTTTAATTGAGCAATGTTTTGTTTGATATAGGTATTAGTCGAATCAACAACATTTAATACATCGATTTGCAGTGACTGCGATATACGTTGATACTCACCTTGAGCGCTATGAGTATTAAAATAGTCAGATATGGCTTGATGTGACAATAATGAAAGCGGCTCGCTCAGTTTGTAACCTTTACCGCGCACGGAATAAACATCCAATCCTAATACTTTTAATGCTTCTATATGTTTACCAATCGCTGTTCTAGATATACCTAGTTGCACACCTAATTCAGTACCTGACATAAATTGACCTGAAGCAAGTAAGTGCAATAATTTGTTGCGAGTATCGTGCATTACAAAGTAATCCTTTCTAAACGGCCTAACAGCTGCACTTCATGTTCTAGCGTAATACCAAACTCCATTGCCACATCTGCGATTATTTGTCGCGCAAATGCTATCAATGCTGTGCCTGTACCTTGTGCTTTATTGGTTAACACTAACGCTTGCTGAGGGTGACATTGGATCCCATCAACAATTTGGCCTTTAAACCCTAATGTGTCAATTAACCAGCCGGCTGGTACTTTTACACGCTCTTCGGAAACCTGATAAAAAGGCATCTTGGGATATCGGTCTTGTATTGCTTTAAATTCTGAGATTGAAATGACGGGGTTCTTAAAGAAGCTTCCTGCATTTCCAATTTGTTTAGGATCGGGTAATTTTTGTTGACGTATCTGTATGACTTTTTCGTATATATCGCGAATGCTTGGTTGAGATAGTGAGGCTAACTCGCCATAAGATGTCACTTTTGCCACATTCTTAGGAATGGTAAAAGTCACTTTGGTGATAAACACTTTATCTTTTAAGGCGTGCTTAAATATCGAATCACGATAGCCAAACGTACATTCAACACCAGATATTTGCTGTGTCGTCTTAGTCTCCAAATCAATAAACTCAACGCATGTAATGAATTGACCGACCTCAACCCCATAGGCACCGATATTTTGAATCGGTGCAGCGCCAACAGTACCTGGGATCAATGCTAAGTTTTCTAAACCGGCAATCCCCCGTTCAACACAGTTAGCCACCAGATTGTGCCAATTTTCTCCAGAAGCAACTGCAATATAATGATGCGCATTATCTTCGCTAAAGGTGATACCGGAAAGTTTATTCACCCATACTTCACCAAAGAAATCCTCAGTGAAAACCGTGTTAGAGCCTTCACCTAGGATGATACAAGCTGATTGTGTACATTGGTGCTGTAAGATTTGACTAATATCATTGAACTCGACAATATGAGGTGCAGCGACGGCCAAGCCAAATGTATGTAACTGACTAAGAGAATGCAAAGAATTACCCATTTATGAAATACATTAAATGAGTATACCAGTCACGTAAAAATCTATTCAACGTTTATATGCTTGATTATCATTATAGATACCTTTCACTAGATATAGATGGGTTAAGGTTAACTTAAGAATACAGGCATACAATATGTTAATAAAATGTGATGCAATTGAACTTTTTATCATGTATGTTGACTAACTAATGGACATTATTTTGTTCAGATAAGCAATAGGTGTAAATGTGTATAAGAATGTATGTAAAGCAGTCGTGGTATCTGGATGTGTGTTATTTTCACAATTTAGTTATGCCCTTAATGACGAAGTAAATGCTGAATGGAAAATCGATAACGATTTTTTCAAACAGCAAGTACAACAAAGCATGTCAACAGGACGTGCCGTTAGAACGCTTATCGGACATTATCCACAAAGTGTAACAGGTATTGTTGATGTTGCATTAGACTTATACCCGGAACAATACAAAGAAATTATTCACAGTGCTGTCTCTGCACAACCTTACTCAGCTGAAGATATTGTAACCATCGCAGTACAAAAAGGTATTACCCAATGCGAGAGTATTGTAGAAGCTGCAATTAGAGCAGAACCGAGTTATGTAAGCTTTGTTGCCACCGCGGCTGCTAATGCATCACCAGAGGATTTTGAAGACATATTGCGAGTCGCGGTGATGACTGAGCCAGATTCAGCTGACAAAATCGTTCAGCATATGGCAAAGTCTTATCCTGAAAAAATTGCTGAGATACTCTCAAATACAATCAAGCATGTGCCATTAGTTGGCGAGTATATTGTCGATGCACTACTTGCCGTGTTCCCTAGTAAAGCAGAAGAAGTCGTGTCTGTGGCAGTTCGTGAATCATCCTTACAACGTGAACAGATCCAACGTATCATATCCACTGCATTAGATGCGGGTGTCAATGTTGATGATGTAACTAAGTTTGCCGCTATGGGCGGAGCAACCGCTGATGAGATAACCGCAGGGGTTAAAGCAGCACCGTCGCAACAGATAAAACCAGAAAGTTAACCTGTAAATTTTAATCTTTTAAAATCAAAAAACCGAGCCTAAGCTCGGTTTTTTATGTGGTTAACAACTCACCTGGGTGAGCTGTTAACTATGAGAGTATGGTTTACTCTTCAGTTATTTCAACTACTTCTTCAGAAGCAACAACTGGACGGTCAACAAACTCAACATACGCCATAGGCGCTTTATCACCAGTACGGAATCCACATTTTAAAATGCGAATGTAACCACCTGGACGAGCTTCATAGCGAGGCCCTAATTCGTTGAATAATTTACCTACCACTTCTTTGTCGCCTGTGCGAGCCATAGCTAAACGGCGGTTAGCAACACTATCAACTTTTGATAATGTAATTAACGGCTCGATAACACGGCGAAGTTCTTTTGCTTTAGGCAAAGTAGTTTTAATCACTTCATGCTTAACCATTGAAGATGCCATGTTTTTAAACATTGCTTTTCTGTGGCTGCTGTTGCGATTTAACTTTCGACCACTTTTACGATGGCGCATAGCTTAATCCTTCTTTCAAGTAGCGTGTGTTAAACACACGCTAATACATCTTAGTCGGCAATACTTTCTGGTGGCCAGTTCTCTAGGCGCATACCTAAAGATAATCCACGAGATGCAAGCACGTCTTTGATTTCTGTTAATGACTTCTTACCAAGGTTAGGAGTTTTCAATAACTCTACCTCAGTACGCTGTACAAGGTCACCAATATACTGAACCGCTTCTGCTTTAAGACAGTTAGCTGAACGTACGGTCAACTCTAAATCATCCACTGGACGAAGTAAGATTGGGTCAAATTCTGGCTTCTCTTCTTTCGCTTCAGGCTCAGAAACATCACGTAAATCTACGAATGCATCTAGCTGTTCAGCTAAGATAGTAGCAGAGCGACGAATCGCTTCTTCAGGATCTAACGTACCGTTAGTTTCCATATCGATAATCAATTTATCTAAATCAGTGCGTTGTTCAACACGAGCAGATTCAACTGAGTATGCGATACGTTCAACAGGGCTGAATGAAGCATCAACCAGTAAACGACCAATTGGGCGATCATCTTCTTCAGAGGAGCGACGAACTGATGCAGGTACATAACCACGGCCAGTTTCAACTTTAATGCGCATGCTTACTTCTGCGTCTCCAGTAAGAGTACAGATCACATGTTCAGGGTTGATAATCTCAACGTCACCATCATGCTGGATATCACCAGCAACAACAGTACCCGCTCCAGATTTGACCAAAGTTAGCGTTGCTTCAGTTTTACCTTCTAGACGAACTGCTAAGCCTTTAAGGTTTAGTAAAATTTCAATTACGTCTTCTTGCACGCCTTCCTTAGTACTGTACTCATGCAATACACCATCAATTTCGACTTCAGTTACTGCTACGCCAGGCATAGAAGATAAAAGAATACGACGAAGTGCATTACCTAGAGTGTGGCCAAAACCACGCTCTAATGGCTCAAGTACAACTTTAGCGCGAGTTGGAGAGATATTTTCAATCTCTACCAATCTTGGTTTTAGGAATTCAGTTACAGATCCCATAGCTTCCTCTTTAGTTAGCTTTACTTAGAGTAAAGTTCGACGATCAACTGTTCGTTAATTTCTGCAGATAGGTCAGAACGCTCTGGAAGACGTTTAAACGCACCAGTTAGTTTAGAACCATCTACTTCAATCCAGGTTGGCTTCTCGCGTTGGTCGGCTAATTCAATAGCAGCAACGATACGCGCTTGCTTTTTAGCTTTTTCACGAACAGAAACATCAGTCTCTGCAGAAACCTTGAATGAAGGAATATTAACCACTTGTCCGTTAACACAAATTGCTTTGTGACTTACTAACTGACGAGCTTCAGCACGCGTACTAGCATAACCCATACGATAAACAACGTTATCTAGGCGCTGCTCTAAAAGCTGTAACAAGTTTTCACCTGTGTTGCCTTTAAGACGTGCTGCTTCTTTGTAGTAATTACGGAACTGTTTTTCAAGAACGCCATACATACGACGAACTTTTTGTTTCTCACGCAACTGGATACCGTAATCAGATAAACGACCACGACGAGCACCATGCTGGCCCGGTGGGTTATCTAATTTACATTTTGTATCAATTGCACGAACGCCACTTTTTAGGAATAAATCTGTTCCTTCGCGACGACTTAGTTTGAGTTTTGGACCCAAATATCTAGCCATGATCTTTCTCCAACTGTCCGTCGATTAAACGCGACGTTTTTTCGGTGGACGACAACCGTTGTGAGGTATAGGCGTCACATCGGTAATATTAGTGATCTTGTACCCAGTAGCATTTAAGGCACGGATTGCAGATTCACGACCTGGACCTGGACCTTTTACAAATACTTCTAAGTTCTTAAGACCGTATTCCTGAGCAGCTTCACCAGCTCTTTCAGCAGCAACCTGTGCAGCGAAAGGAGTTGATTTACGCGAACCACGGAAACCAGAACCACCAGAAGTGGCCCATGACAAGGCATTGCCCTGACGATCTGTGATAGTCACAATAGTGTTGTTGAAAGACGCATGGATATGAGCCATACCATCAGCAACTTGACGTTTTGCGCGCTTCTTAGCGCGAGTAGGTGCTTTAGCCATTACTTAATCCTCGCTTACTTTTTAATAGGCTTACGAGGACCTTTACGGGTACGCGCATTAGTTTTAGTGCGCTGACCACGTAGAGGTAAGCTACGACGGTGGCGAATACCACGGAAGCAACCTAGGTCCATCAAACGTTTAATACTCATTGATACTTCACGGCGAAGGTCACCCTCAACTGTGAATTTTGCAACTTCATCACGAAGCGCATCAATAGTGGTTTCATCAAGATCTTTAATCTTGGTAGACTCTGCAACACCAGCTGATGCACAAATGCTTTTCGCACGTGTGGCACCAATACCGAAGATAGCTTGGATAGCTATAACAGTGTGCTTGTGTTCAGGAATGTTAATGCCAGCGATACGGGCCATTAACTGTACTCCTCTATAGTTAAAATAAATTTTGGTCGATAGCCTAAAAAGCCCGTTAGGATACTTATCCATCGACTAAATTGCAAATTTAAGGTGAAAAAACACCTAATATCCAGTGTAACGGTTATTAGGTGTTTAAAAACCCAGCTAGATTAGCCCTGCCTTTGCTTATGCTTAGGCTCATCACAAATCACTCTAACAACGCCGTTACGTTTAATGATTTTGCAATTACGGCAAATCTTTTTAACGGATGCACGAACTTTCATGTCATCACTCCGTAGCTTGCGAACTTATCGGCCTGAGCCTTTAAGATTCGCTTTTTTAAGAACAGACTCATATTGACTTGACATCAAATGCGTCTGGACCTGCGCCATGAAATCCATAATTACTACCACTATGATGAGTAGTGAAGTACCGCCAAAATAGAATGGAACATTCCACGTTAGCAACAAGAATTCAGGCACTAAACAAACAAAGGTAATATACAGCGCGCCAGCAAGCGTGAGGCGAGTCATTACTTTGTCAAGATAGCGTGAGGTTTGCTCACCTGGGCGAATACCCGGTACAAAAGCACCAGACTTCTTCAAGTTATCTGCTGTCTCGCGAGGATTAAACGTCAACGCGGTGTAGAAGAAACAGAAGAAGATTATCGCTGCAGCGTATAACCCTACATATAACGGTTGACCTGGCGATAATAATAACGCCACATCAGACAACCATGAGGTTGCTTCATTCTGACCAAACCATCCCGCAATAGTACTTGGGAAGAGAATGATGCTTGAAGCAAAAATAGGTGGGATAACCCCAGCCATATTTACTTTCAATGGTAAGTGTGATGTTTGTGCTTGGAACACCTTACGACCTTGCTGACGTTTTGCGTAGTTAATAACAATACGACGTTGCGCACGTTCTACGAAAACCACAAGATAAGTAAGACCAATTACAATTGCACCGATAAGCAATAAGAACAGTAAGTTAATCTCACCTTGTCTTGCTTGCTCAGCAGTTTGACCAATCGCTGTTGGTAAACCGGCCACAATACCTGCAAAAATCAGAATAGAGATACCGTTACCAATACCTCGTTCAGTAATTTGCTCACCTAGCCACATTAGGAACATAGTCCCTGTGACCAAGCTGACTACTGCAGTAAAATAAAATCCAAAGCCAGGATTAATAACCAAACCACTGATCAAGTTAGGCAAACCAGTCGCTACTCCAATAGATTGGAAAGTCGCCAATACCAACGTTAAATAACGTGTGTATTGACTAATTTTGCGACGGCCAGCTTCACCTTCTTTTTTCAACTCCATCATCGGCGGATGTACCGCTGTGAGAAGCTGAATAATGATTGATGCAGTGATGTAAGGCATAATCCCAAGCGCTAGTACTGAAGCGCGTTCAAGTGCACCACCGGAGAACATGTTAAACATTTCAACGATAGTACCTTTCTGTTGTTCAAATAATTGAGACAACACCGCAGCATCGATACCAGGGATCGGCACATAAGAGCCAAGACGAAACACTATGATTGCGCCTAATACAAAGAACAATCTGCTTCGTAATTCACTCAAGCCGTTTTTTGCGCCTGAATCTACACCTGGTTTAGCCATTTAGCTTATTCCTCTATTTTGCCGCCAGCAGCTTCAATAGCTTCGCGAGCGCCTTTAGATACCTTCAAACCACTAACTGTTACAGCGCGTGAGATTTCACCACTCTTCATCACTTTAACGAATAAGATCTCTTTTTTCACAAGACCCGCATCTTTAAGTGCTTGAACAGTAACTGTATCTCCGTCTACCTTAGCTAGTTCACACAAAGTCACTTGGTCAGAAACCATAGACTTACGTGAAGTAAAACCAAATTTTGGTAAACGACGCTGAATTGGCATTTGACCGCCTTCGAAACCAGGTTTAACCGACCCGCCTGAGCGAGACTTCTGACCTTTGTGACCACGGCCACCAGTCTTACCTAAACCTGAACCGAAACCACGGCCAACGCGCTTAGCTGAACTTTTAGCTCCTGGTGCAGGAGCAAGAGTGTTAAGATGCATCTTCTACTCCTCCACTATCTCAACCATGTAAAATACACGGTTGATCATGCCACGAACGGCAGGGGTATCTTCTAATTCACGAACATGTCCAATCTTACGTAAACCTAAGCCTTTAAGCGTTGCTTTATGCTTAGGAAGACGACCGATCGCACTTTTTGTTTGTTTCACTTTAAGTGTTTTAGTCATGTTCAATTACCCCAAAATTTCATCTACAGGTAACCCACGTTTCGCCGCAACAGACTCAGGAGAGTTCATATCAACTAAAGCGTTGATTGTTGCACGTATAACGTTCATTGGGTTAGTAGAGCCGTAACATTTTGAAAGTACGTTTTGTACCCCAGCTACTTCAAGCACTGCACGCATCGCACCACCAGCAATAATACCAGTACCTTCAGATGCAGGCTGCATGTAAACTTTAGAGCCAGAATGACGACCTTTAATCGGATGTTGCAGAGTATTGCCATTAAGATCGACAGTAACTAAGTTACGACGAGCTTTTTCCATTGCTTTTTGGATAGCAGCAGGCACTTCACGTGCTTTACCGTAACCAAAACCAACGCGGCCATTGCCATCACCGACAACCGTTAGTGCTGTGAAGCTAAAGATACGACCACCTTTAACAACTTTAGACACACGATTAACAGCAACGAGCTTTTCTAACAAATCACCCTGTTGTTGATTTTCTACTTTAGCCATTTTCTACTCCTAGAACTGTAGACCAGCTTCGCGAGCTGCATCTGCTAAGGCCTTTACACGACCGTGATACTTGAAGCCACTACGGTCAAAAGCAATCTTAGAGATGCCTTTTTCAATAGCGCGTTCTGCGATCGCTTTACCCACAGCTGCAGCCGCTTCTACGTTACCTGTAGAAGAAACACTGCCTTTAACAGCAGCTTCTACAGTTGACGCAGATGCTAATACTTCAGAACCACTTGGTGCGATTAACTGCGCGTAAATGTGGCGTGGTGTGCGGTTAACAACCAAGCGATGCGCGGCCAATTCACTGATCTTCTTACGTGCACGCGTTGCGCGACGTATCCGAGCTGATTTCTTATCCATCGTATCACCCACCTACTTTTTCTTAGCTTCTTTACGACGTACAACTTCATCTGAGTAACGTACACCTTTGCCTTTATAAGGCTCTGGTGGACGGTATCCACGGATGTTAGCTGCAACTTGACCAACCACCTGCTTATCAGCGCCTTTGACGATGATTTCAGTTTGGCTAGGAGTCTCTACGGTAATGCCAGCTGGCATCTCATAGGCTACAGGATGTGAAAAACCTAGAGTTAGGTTTAGTTTGCTACCTTGTGCTTGTGCACGGTAACCAACACCATTTAACTCAAGTTTCTTTTCAAAACCTTTTGATACACCGATAACCATTGCATTCAATAGTGAACGTGCTGTACCAGCTTGAGCCCAACCATTAGTGTTTTCCGCTTTTGGCGCAACGACTAATTGGTTTTCTTCTTGCGTGATTAACACAGCTTCATTGAATGAACGAGCTAACGTGCCGTTCTTACCTTTAACTGTAACGTCTTGTCCTGCGATAGATACTTCTACGCCAGATACCAAGTCGACAGGTGCTTTTGCTACTCGTGACATTGTTATCTCCTAGATTACGCTACATAACCGATGATCTCACCACCCATACCCGCTTTACGCGCTGCACGGTCAGTCATCACACCTTTTGAGGTAGAAACGATTGCTACGCCTAAACCACCCATTACTTTTGGTAACTCATCTTTTTTCTTATAGATGCGTAGACCTGGGCGACTTACACGTTCAATTGTATCGATTACTTGCTTGCCTTCGAAATACTTTAACGTAACTTCTAAAACAGGCTTAACTTCGCCAGAAACTGCGTAGTCAGTAACATAACCTTCACTTTTAAGCACAGCTGCAATTGCAACACGTTGCTTAGAAGAAGGCATAGATACTGCGACTTTCGCTGCCATCTGACCATTTCTGATGCGGGTAAACATATCCGCGATAGGATCTTGCATGCTCATATTCTGCTACTCCTTACCAGCTGGCTTTTTTAAGGCCAGGGACTTCACCGCGCATTGCAGCTTCACGAAGCTTAATACGGGAAAGACCAAATTTGCGTAGGAAACCGTGTGGACGACCCGTTATACGACAACGATTTTGTTGACGTGAACGCGAGCTATCACGCGGAAGTTGTTGTAGCTTAAGAACAGCATCCCAACGTTCTTCTTCAGAAGCGTTGATATCGCTGATAATCGCTTTAAGCGCAGCACGTTTTTCAGCGTACTTGCTTACTAATTTGGCACGTTTAACTTCGCGTGCCTTCATTGATTCTTTTGCCATAACCCTACACCTTATTTTCTAAATGGGAAGTTGAACGCTGTTAACAACGCTTTCCCTTCTTCATTAGTTTCTGCGCTAGTAGTGATAGTGATATCCATACCACGAACTTTATCAACCTTATCGAAATCAATTTCAGGGAAGATAATTTGTTCTTTAACGCCCATGCTATAGTTACCGCGTCCGTCAAAAGACTTAGCGTTAAGACCACGGAAGTCACGGATACGAGGAATTGTGATAGAAATTAAACGTTCTAAGAATTCCCACATACGCTCACCACGTAGGGTTACTTTACAGCCAATCGGATAACCTTCACGGATTTTAAAACCCGCGACGGATTTTCTCGCCACTGTAACAATCGGTTTTTGACCTGCAATTGCAGCCATATCGGCCTGCGCAGATTCTAGAACTTTCTTGTCAGCAATCGCCTCACCTAAACCCATGTTCAGAGTGATTTTTTCAATCCGAGGGACTTGCATGACGCTTTTGTACCCGAACTGCTTAGCAAGTTCAGCTACTACTGTTTCTTTATAGAAATCATGCAGTTTCGCCATCGTACTCTCCAATTTATTAAACTAGTTCGCCGTTAGATTTGAAGAAACGTACTTTCTTCTCATCTTCGAAACGGAAACCAACGCGATCTGCTTTACCCGTTGCTGGGTTAACAATCGCTACATTTGACACATGTAGAGAAGCTTCCTTTTCAACAATCCCACCTTGCTCACCCGCTTGAGGGTTTGGCTTAGTGTGCTTCTTGATAAGGTTAATACCTTCTACAACTATACGGTCTTCAGATGTAAGAACGCTAAGGACTTTGCCTTGCTTTCCTTTATCCTTGCCTGCTAATACGACAATTTCATCATCACGACGAATTTTTCTAGCCATTATCGTGACTCCTTATAGTACTTCTGGGGCCAATGAGATGATTTTCATGAATGAATCTCCACGAAGTTCTCTCGTTACCGGGCCAAAAATACGCGTACCAATAGGTTGCTTGTTTGCATTAAGCAAAACAGCTGCGTTGTTATCGAAACGAATGGTTGAACCATCAGCGCGACGAACGCCTTTCCTAGTACGCACCACCACTGCATTCAGGACATCACCTTTTTTTACTTTACCGCGAGGAATTGCTTCCTTGACAGTAACTTTGATGATATCACCGATATGTGCATAACGGCGATGCGAGCCACCAAGAACCTTAATACACTGAACCCTGCGAGCGCCAGAATTATCTGCCACATCCAGGTTAGTTTGCATTTGGATCATGTTAGTGCTCCGCTGTTGAATTAAGACTCATTTGAGTCATATTATAACCGCTATTTACTTAGCAATTGCTGAATAAATAGCCTATTACCCCATAAAAAGGGTGCGTTAATATATCAAAAACGAGGGGGAGAAGATAGTATTAATTGCAAATAATTCAAAGTTGGCACATTACATGCGTTTTGAGTATTTGTTTATTTGAATATTTCTGTCGGCGGGATTTATTTGTTTTAGTGTGCGTGATGCTAATTATGTGGTAACAATCATCGGCTAGATAAAAGGGAGACATTGTAGGCTCCCTATATCTATATTATTTTTCAGCCGCGCTGACGTACCACTTCGTACAAACATATCCCTGTCGCTACTGATACATTTAGACTTGATACACTACCGTGCATTGGTAATTTAATCAGTTCATCACAACGTTCGCGCGTTAAGCGGCGCATACCCTTTCCTTCTGCGCCCATTACTAGAGCGATTGGGCCATTCATTTTACAGTCAAACACACTTTGCTTAGCTTCACCTGCGGTACCAACAACCCAAATGGCTTTTTCTTGCAGTTCTGCTAGTGTGCGTGACAGGTTTGTTACTTGAATTAACGGGATCACATCCGCTGCGCCACATGCTACTTTTCGCACTGTCGCATTCATTGATGCTGACTTGTCTTTAGGAACGATAACAGCGTCCACACCTGCGGCATCGGCACTCCGTAGCACTGCACCTAAGTTATGCGGATCAGTAACGCCATCTAGGACTAACAAAAACGGCGCTTTCCCCATATTTTGAGCATGTGCAATAATCGCATCTAAATCATTTTCAGTAAGAGTTTTAGCAGGTTGTGCGCGTGCCACTATACCTTGATGTGACTCACCTTGGGCTTTGTCGTCCAAGATTTTTTTATTACAAAACTGGATCCCTAAACCGTTCTTACGGGCAAGATTGATGAGTGTGTGTAATCGTTCATCATCACGCCCTTTAGCAATGTATATTTCTAATACGCGTTGTGGTTCGCGTTCTAAAACTGCTGTCAAAGCGTGGATGCCATATAACCATTCGTGTTGTTGTGCCATGTGTACTGTGTTCTCTTATGTTATTTCTTTTTGGAATGACGTGACTTTTTTACTTTCTTTTTGTCGCGACCACCGGCTTGTTTCTTTTTACTTTGACCAGACTTAGGTCCTTTGCGTTTATCGCTACCATCCGACTTGGCTTTGACACCCGATCCAGATGCTTTATTGGTACTAGTCGTAGTGCGTCGACTACGTTTTTTAGCGCGAGCTTCATGATCCACTCCATCGAGGACCAGATCAATCTTGCGATCATCTAAATTAACCGCTGCGACTTTTACTTCTAAACTATCGCCTAACCGAAAAACTCGTCCGGTATTTTCCCCGATCAATGCTTGTTTGACATCATCAAACACGTAATAGTCTTTGCCCAGTGATGTGACATGAATAAGGCCATCAATACCAAATTCTCCAATGCGCACAAACAAACCAAAATTCGTCACCGACGCTACAATTGCTGGGAAGCTGTCGCCGACATGGTCTTGCATAAACTCACATTTAAGCCAGTCTGCTACATCACGTGTCGCATCGTCAGCACGCCTTTCAGTCATAGAGCATTGTTCACCAAGACTTTCGACTTCTTCAACCGAGTAAGCTTTTCCGCCTGTTTTTGATTTACGCTGAGCTTGTTTATCGACAATCGCTTTGAGCGCGCGATGTACCACTAAATCTGGGTAGCGACGGATCGGAGAGGTAAAATGTGCATACTCTTCTAGTGCCAACCCAAAGTGTCCAATATTCTCACAGTCATACACAGCCTGCTTCATGCTGCGCAATAACATCGTTTGCAGTAATTCACTATCTGGGCGATTGCGGATTTTGTTTACCACTTGGGTAAAGGCATGCGCTGAGGTATCCCCTTTTAGCTGATGTGAAATGCCAATCTCACCTAAATAGGTGGTAAACGTCAACAAACGATCTTCATCTGGTTTATCGTGAACTCGGAACAGCGCCTCTGCGTTATTGCTCAAAATACATTTTGCCGCACAGACGTTGGCCATGATCATGCATTCTTCGATAAGCTTATGGGCATCATTACGTTCAATTGGCACGACGTTTTCAATCTTGCGCTGAGCATTAAACACAAACCGCGTTTCTTTGGTTTCAAACTCAATCGCACCACGACCATCACGCGCGTGTTTTAATGCGTGGAACAGTTGATGTAAATTAAATAAATCAGGCACATGAGCTTGATAACGTTCAGTTAATTCTGGATCGTTACCCAAGATTTTAGCGACTTTGTTATACGTTAAACGCGCTTGTGAACGCATCACCGCTTCATAAAATTTATAATCACTACAAACGCCCATATTATCTATGGTCATCTCGCACACCATGCATAAGCGGTCAACTTCTGGATTCAGCGAGCACAATCCATTAGACAACACTTCTGGTAGCATTGGAATAACTTGTTCAGGGAAGTATACTGAGTTGCCTCGCTCTATCGCCTCTACATCTAATGCCGTACCTGGACGCACATAATGCGATACATCTGCAATGGCCACATACAAGGTATAGCCTTCTTTGTGGCCATCTTTGATAATAGGACGACAATACACAGCATCATCAAAATCTCGTGCGTCTTCGCCATCAATGGTGACTAACGGCAGCTCACGTAAATCGACGCGGCCTTCTTTGGCTTGTTCTGGTACTTGTGCATCTAACCCTGCCACTTGCTTTGTGACGGCTTTAGGCCATTCGTTTGGAATATCAAACGTACGCAATGCCATTTCGATTTCCATACCCGGCGCCATGTGCTCACCAAGTACTTCCACGATTTTACCTGTTGCACTAGCATGGCGTGACGGACGCTTGATGAATTCAACAACAACAATATGTCCTTGTCTTGCGCCCTTAGCATCTTGTGGACCAATATAGATTTCATGGTTAATGCGGCTATCATCAGGAATGACTACTCCCACACCATGTTCGATAAAGTAACGTCCGACGATTGCTTCAGCGCGAGGCGTAATGACTTTAGTTACACGTACTTCTTCACGACCTTTGTGATCCACGCCTTTACTGACGGCTTGAACAATATCGCCATGTACGACTTGTTTCATTTGTGAAGCGGATAAATAGAGGTCTTTTTCTTCGCGGCTGATAAATAGAAAGCCAAAACCATCACGATGCCCAATAACACGTCCTTCGATGACTTCATCGAGTGCTTGTAAATCGTATTTCTTTTGGTTAGTAAAGGTTAGCTGTCCTTCTCTTTCCATCGCGCGTAGACGACGCTGGATCCCAATTTTCTGTTCATCAGAATGGGCATCAGTCAGTTCACACACTTGCATGAACGATAGCGGTTGTTGCTGGGTTTTGAATAAAGTTAGTAAGTGCTCACGACTAGCGACGGGATTTTCATACTTCTCTTGTTCCCGTTTAAAATGCGGGTCATTACTCATAGAGTTTGGATTTTTTTTATTTGTCATAGCGCTAGTATACAGGTACTCATCGAATTGCGCTAATTCGAAATACTATTGCGTTTATTTAAGCAGTTTTTTAGTACTCACGTATCAGTACTAATGCATCAATACTTTCGCATCGCGGTTCGCGCAGCTTTTACCACTGATGGACTCATCTTTTGTTCTAGTGCATGCATCCTCGTACTTACCTTTGCACGATATCCCTTATCCGCCGATACCGTTTGATACAACCATACATATACATCTTGATAGTCATAAGGCGAGCCATGCCCTGCAATTAATAAGTCAGCTAATTGCATCAGCGCCGGTTTGCTACCAAAGACAGCAGCTTCTTTTAAATATCGCACGGCTAAGGGTTTGTCTTGAGTCACTAATATCGCATTAGCGTGATATCGCCCCAAATGTTCAAGTGCAGCAGGCAAACCTTGTGCAGCTGCTAAGCGCATATAATCGATACCCAATTCAGCATCCCGACTAACACACACACCCCAGGCCAACATATCACCCCATAAAAATTGATAGCTTGGGATCGCTAATACTTCTGCCCGTGCTTGAATATCACGTACTAATTGGCAGCGGTCTAGTTGCACTCGTTGTAAGTGAATATTTTGATTAATTAAGCGAAGTAATTCATCTTGTGAATACAATTGTATGGCACCGACATTACCGTTATCTACTTTTCCATCAAATATAGGTGTGATGTCGCGTGGCGTATCTTTATTTACTGTGGTTGAGGGTAAATATTTATCATCAATTACGCCATCAATAAAGCCCTCTAACTGTGCTTTGAGTGGCTGAGCTGACTCATTGTTTTGAGCAAAGGCCTTTGCCATAGGTAAACTTATGGTTAGCGCAATCGTTAGCACAATTATGAATGCGCCTGCACCTAGGCTTGCCCCTAACCGCGATAGATTTACCAACCCATATACCATGTACTTTTCCAGTTATTTTTTATTACTATGCATTGTGTTGTTATCGGCCAAGTGAAATTTATATTTAATTTATGCATTTGTGATCAATCTTGCGCAGGCTTTGGTATAATTTGCACAACTATTTTATTTGGTTAATTCAATATGCAATACAAAGACCTACGTGATTTTATTCAGCAACTTGAAGCACAAGGTAAATTACTGCGCATTACCCAGCCTATTTCTACTGATTTAGAAATGACGGAAATTGCCGATCGCACCCTGCGTGCAGGTGGGCCAGCCTTATTATTTGAAAACCCGGTGGGTCACACGATGCCTGTTTTGGCTAACTTGTTTGGTACCCCTGAGCGCGTCGCTATGGGTATGGGGCAATCTTCGGTGGCCGCATTACGCGATGTCGGTAAACTCCTCGCCTATCTAAAAGAACCCGATCCACCCAAAGGGTTGAAGGATTTATGGAGTAAGCTCCCCGTATTTAAGCAAGTGCTTAATATGCCTGCTAAGGTCATCAAAAAAGCACTCTGCCAAGAACATGTGATCAGTGGTGATGATGTAGACTTGTCTAAGCTTCCTATTCAACGTTGTTGGCCTGGTGATGCAGCTCCTTTAATTACTTGGGGATTAACCGTCACCCGTGGTCCGCATAAAAAACGCCAAAACTTAGGTATTTATCGTCAACAAGTTATCGCTAAAAACAAAGTGATCATGCGTTGGTTATCACATCGTGGTGGTGCGTTAGATTTTCGTGAGTGGTGTCAACTTTATCCTGATAAGCCTTATCCTGTCTCGGTCGCGTTAGGCGCTGATCCAGCTACTATTTTAGGTGCAGTAACACCTGTACCTGACACCTTATCAGAATATGCCTTTGCCGGTTTGTTACGCGGTAGCAAAACCGAAGTCACGCCGTCGATTAGTAATGATTTACAAGTCCCCGCAAATGCTGAAATCGTGCTAGAAGGTTATATCATGCCTGGCGAAACGGCTCCTGAAGGGCCTTATGGCGATCATACCGGCTATTATAATGAAGTGGATGAGTTTCCAGTATTTACCGTCACTCATATTACGCATCGTACTGACCCTATTTATCATTCAACTTATACTGGCCGTCCACCCGATGAGCCTGCAATTTTAGGTGTAGCACTCAATGAAGTGTTTGTGCCTATTTTGCAAAAACAATTTCCTGAGATCACTGATTTTTATCTTCCACCTGAAGGTTGCTCATATCGCATGGCCATTGTCACCATCAAAAAACAATATCCAGGACACGCTAAGCGCGTAATGCTGGGTGTGTGGTCGTTCTTACGTCAGTTCATGTATACTAAATTTGTTATTGTATGCGATGATGATATCGACGCACGGAATTGGGATGATGTCATTTGGGCGATTACCACGCGCATGGACCCAACTAGGGATACTACGTTAATTGATCATACACCAATAGACTATTTAGATTTTGCTTCACCTGTGTCAGGCTTAGGCTCTAAAATGGGTATGGATGCCACCAATAAGATGCCTGGTGAAACTGACCGCGAATGGGGTGAACCAATAGTAATGGACCCTAACGTGACAGCCAAAATAGATACACTATGGGATGAACTTGGAATCGATGCGTTGATTCCAGCTACTCGTCCCTACACACATACAACTAAAAAGAACTAATATATGCAAACACAGCAATTACACGTTGAATCGATTAGCACGGTTGCTAACGACGTCTACAAAATTATCCTCACCTGTTCTGAGCCATTGCAATATCTCGCAGGTCAATATTGCATGATTGTCATGGGAGAAGGTGATTGCCGACCGTTTTCTATTGCGTCCGCTCCTAGTGTAACCGACAAAATAGAATTGCATATTGGTGCGGTTCCAGCCAATGCTTACGCTTGGGATGTGTTAAGTGTGATGCGTGAAACCGGTCAGATTACCGCACAAATTGCCCATGGTAATGCATTCTTACAACCAACGAATCAGCCTATCGTGCTCATTGCAGGTGGTACTGGTTACTCTTATGCAAAATCCATTATCCATGAATGTCTGGCGCAACAGCTAACACAAGACATTCATTTGTATTGGGGTGCTAAATCATTGGAGCAGATCTACGAGGCCGATGAATTAAGCGCGTTGGCCAGTCAGCATGCAAACATCCATTTTCACCCAGTGTTAGAACATGGTGCGCAAGATTGGCAAGGTAAAACAGGATTAGTGCATCAAGCTGTATTAAGCGATATTGCAAACAACATAGCAGATTACCAAATCTATATTGCAGGTCCATTTGCGATGGCTAAAGTTGCACGTGATGATTTTGCAGCAGCAGGGCTATCAAAAGAAGCATTGTTTGGTGATGCTTATGCGTTTTTAGATTAATACAAATTATCTAAGCTAACTTAAACTAGCCGAACTTAAACTAGCCTAAACTAAAATTCAGGCATAAAAAAACCGTGTATTAACACGGTTTTTTTTACTATTCTAAACTGAATTAGATAGCGTTTACGTTCGCAGCTTGAAGACCTTTTTGTCCGTCTTCAATTTCGAAAGAAACTTTTTGGCCTTCTGGAAGAGTTTTGTAACCTTCAGACTGGATAGCACGGAAATGTACGAATACATCCTTGCCGCCATTATCTTGAGTAATAAAACCATAACCTTTATCGGCATTGAACCACTTTACAGAACCTGTAACTATAGACATATGTGTAACCTTAAATCTTTAAATATAAATAAAACGCCTTTGCGTATCCTTGTTCTCATTTAGGGTGCTTATAGGCGTTTGTCTTATATATTACTTCAGAATTTACACTCTGTTAAGACCAATAAGGCTCGAACAAATAATCATGCCTAAGTGAGAACACGGATATAATAACATCGACAATTTATTAATCAAAGGTTTAATTTTGATCGATAAGTCATAGTATTGATATAGATCAGTGTTCTTTAATGCTATATTTTATCTAGGGTGTCAATGACCTTTCACCACGTGCAAGTCCGCAAACACCTGTTCTAGCTGACTCTACGATGGTTGAACTATTACCTAAAGTAGTAATAAACGCATTTAACTTTTCTGATGCACCCGTTAACTCAATAGTATAATTCACCGCGCTTACATCTAATATTTTAGCTCTGAATATATCAACATTACGCATTATCTCACTGCGAGCCGCCTCATTATTGGCTACAACCTTGACTAAAACGAGTTCACGTTCTACGTGTGCAGCTTCAGTCAGCTCTGTGACTTTCAAGACATCGATAAGCTTGTTCATTTGCTTAATGATTTGCTCGATCACCTTGTTATCACCTTGAGTAGCGATAGTTAAACGCGACAAGCTCGGATCATCGGTCTCTGCCACACACAATGAATCAACGTTATATCCACGTTGTGAAAAAACGCCAACGATCCTTGATAATGCACCAGGTGCGTTTTCCATTAATACAGAAATAATTCTTCTCATTAGGTGCGCTCCTGCTTACTAAGGCGCATGTCATCCATCGCCCCATATTTAATTTGCATTGGGTATACGTGTTCGTTTTGGTCTACTGCTATATCCATAAACACTAAACGATCTTTCTCGGCAAAACAGCGTGCCATAGCATCATCTAGTTCATCAAGGTGGTTAACTTTGATGCCAACATGACCATAAGCTTCAACTAATTTGACGAAATCAGGCATCGCTTCAACATAAGAATTAGAGTGACGGCCTTTGTAAATCATATCCTGCCATTGACGTACCATACCCAAAGCACTGTTATTTAGTAAAATAACTTTAATGGGTAAGTTGTATTGTAAACACGTCGATAACTCTTGGATATTCATCTGAATACTACCATCTCCAGTTACTACAACCGAAGTAGATTCAGGATGTGCAAACTGTACGCCCATCGCTGCAGGTAAACCAAAGCCCATAGTACCTAGACCACCAGAATTGATCCAACGGCGAGGCTTATCAAACGGATAGTATAGCGCAGCAAACATCTGGTGTTGACCCACATCAGAGCTAACAAAGGCGTCGCCATTAGTGTGCTTATATAAGGCTTCAATGACTTTTTGTGGTTTGATAACTTGTGAAGACTGATCAAAGTCAAGACAGTTTTGCGTGCGCCATTGTTTGATTGATGTCCACCAATCGGCTAACTTCTCTTCCTGACCATCCAACGACTCATGCGCTAACTCTTCAAGTAACTGGTCAACCACCACGTCAACACTGCCTACTACAGGTATATGTGCATTAATAGTTTTGGAAATAGATGCAGGATCAATATCGACATGAATAATATCCGCATGCGGACAGAATTTATCAACATTGTTGGTCACGCGATCATCAAAACGAGCCCCAAGTGCAACAATACAATCGGCATTATGCATCGTTTTATTAGCTTCAAGTGTACCGTGCATACCGAGCATACCAACGAATTGTTCATGTACCCCAGAGAATGCGCCTAAGCCCATTAGCGTACAAGTTACTGGACATTTTAATAACTCAGCTAACTGGGTCACCTTACCATTCGCTTCGGCCGTAATTGCGCCACCACCAACATATAAGACAGGACGTTTGGCTTTTGCCATCGAAGCAACCGCTTTACGAATTTGTTTGTTGTGCCCTTTTAATACAGGGTTATATGAACGCATGGTCACATCGGTAGGAAACTCATACGGATGACTCTCTGCCACATTCACAATATCTTTAGGTAAATCAACCACAACCGGTCCAGGACGACCAGTGTTGGCAATATAATAAGCTTGAGCAATGGCTTTAGGAATATCTACTGCACGCTTGACCAAAAAGCTATGTTTAACGATAGGACGTGAACATCCCACCATATCCGTTTCTTGGAACGCATCTTCACCAATTAGTGTAGTCGGTACTTGACCTGATAACACGACCATAGGGATTGAATCCATATAAGCTGTAGCGATACCTGTAATGGTATTCGTCGCACCAGGACCTGAAGTTACTAATACTGTTCCTGTGATCCCCGTAGAGCGGGCATAACCGTCAGCCATGTGCGCCGCTGCCTGCTCGTGTCTTACGAGGACATGTTCTACGTCATCCTGTGCAAATAGGGCATCATAAATATCAAGTACCGCACCACCAGGATAGCCAAATACATGTTTAACCCCCAAGTCCTTAAGGGTTTGCACTACCATTGCAGCGCCAGACATCATTTCCACGGTTATTCTCCAAGAAAAAGTTAAAAATAATTGCAATGATTGTACGATATGAATTAGGAAGTGAAAACCCGAAAAACGCAAAAAGTGAAATTTATATCCTAAAATTACAAATAATTAGGATAGACATCACAAAAAATAGAATTATATAGCGAAAATTAGGATTTTATTTACATACGTATAACAACTGCATAGGTATAAAAACAAATTAATGGCGTAGTTTACTTGAGTCTCTACGACTTGTCTTTAGACGATGGTCTATTCTCGCTGACCCATACTGTGATAGTGCCGCAGACAACTACATTGCCGTTAGTATCGTAAGCTTTTACGTCAATAGGCAGATTTCCTGGTTTCCATGCGTCATCTGCGACCTCAGCGACACAACGTATATCTGTATCAGCCTTGGCTGGGTATTGAACCTCCATACCCTTAGGGATCCAACGTAAATGTTTAGGCACAGAAGCTTCGCACATAAACCCCATTGCCATCTCAAGTCCATTGCAGATCGCGATCACATGCACTGTGCCTATGTGATTTTGAACAATGTTGCGTTTTGTGAACAACACTTCGCAATGGTTTGGCCGCAGCTGCGTTACCAATGGAGAGATTGTTTTAAAATAAGGGGCTTTCCGCGCGGTAAACCAACTAAATAACTGTCGACCAAAAGGATATTTTAACAACCGTTCGTAGGTAGATAACACATAGTTCTTGCTCATGTCATTTAGGCTATTGCTGTATGAATTTGGCCAAATATTATCAGATACTCACATCGTTGTCA
Source organism: Glaciecola sp. (assembly GCA_029246415.1). Taxonomy (GTDB): domain Bacteria; phylum Pseudomonadota; class Gammaproteobacteria; order Enterobacterales; family Alteromonadaceae; genus Opacimonas. Next base: position 22,657 of record JAQWNF010000017.1, on the reverse strand, counting down.
GATGAGATTATGTGCGCTTAGTCTTTTTTGCAAGGGCAAGGTCGCACTACCAAATTTTTTCCAACGGCCAATCGAAGACGTGTTGATGGGTTGACGCACTTGGACTTTACTGGCTGTCGAAACAGGTAGTTTATTATTTTGTACTTGTACACATTGCGGCTCAAACGGTAATTCACAAAAATCGAGTAACTCACGAACTTGTTCATCAGGGGATTGTGCCAGTATCTCGTATTGTTGCACTCGGATATTAGTTGGATTATGCGTGATAAATTGCGTCATCAATTGCCTAAATTCAGCATAAAACTCACCGACGGTGTCCAAATTAAATGCGTAGTTATAATAAGGAGAGTTCAGCGAAAATAACTGTCTGAAATTACCAATACAGGTATCCATAGGATCGCGCAGCATAATAATGATTTTAGCATCGGGTAAAGCTTGCTGGATCAGCTGGATATAAAAAAAGTTAAACGGAAGTTTATCAATGAATCGCGCATCATCAGGCGCAATACGCTGGGTCTTATCTAAGTATAATTGCCCCAGTTGGGCAAAGTTCAAATGCCGAGCTTTTGTAATCGTCTCAATATCTAACACGGTCTGACCGGAGGATTGAGTTAACTGTTTAACCGCAATACCAAAATCTTGTAATTCCCCACCACTGCCGACTTGGCTATGATGCGATAAAATACGCTCCACTAATGTTGTACCTGAACGCGGCATACCGACAATAAATATAGGTCTACTTGGGCGTGTGGAACTTGCTTTCGCACTTGCCTCATCACTTGCAGAAGTGCTAATGCTTTGAAGCGGTTCACTTACCGCTGCGAATAAGGCTTTATCCTGGTTAATACGATAATTTAATGTCGCTGCTTTTGTAGCCTTCGCATTCACTAGTACAGTAAATGCCTCTTCATGGCGTTTGAGTTGTTGCAGCTCTAATGCCAGCGCGTGAGCATAATGCATAATATCGTCAACCGCGCGGCCTGGTGTTTGTGCTGGTGTTTCTGCTGACGCATCAGCTAATAATCTTTCTAGCCTTGTAATATTGTTGCTTGATTGCGTCGCTTGACCTAAGTCTGCCAACGCAAAATGCGACGGTGCATGCTGCGGATACAATGCCAATGCTTTGTCATAGGCGGTCTGAGCTGCGCTAAACTGACCGGCAAACTTTAGCGACATCCCATAGTTATAAAAATACTGATATCGCGTGTTATTTAGCGCAATCGCTTTTTCAAAATAAGGTAGGGCTTGGTCGTGGAATCCAATACGACTTAACGACACCCCTGCAGTATCCAGTGCATTGGGTTCTTGTAACTGAACTATATTAATACGGTCGATGGCTTGCATCGCTAAATTGGTGTCGCCTAACAACGCATAACACTTAGCCAAATACGCATCATACTCATCGCGTCTGAGGATCGTATTGGCTTTTTCAATACATTGAGTCGCTTTATTAAATTGACCAATTTCAGCATTGACCATACCCAACAAAAAGTAACCTTCGGCGTGATAATAATGATGGTCTGTAACAGTGATATCAATACCGGCTTGGCGGATCAAATGCACAATTTCAGGGTGCGCTTTGATCCACTGGTTTTGCTTAACTAAGTCCAATATGCGCTGATGCTGCTGCTCAAGAGTCATTACTTTTTCCCTATAAAAAAACCGGTGAAATGGACATCTTCATGCCACTACACCGGTTCAATATAATTAACTTAGCGTTACATATCAAACGTATAAGTAAACTTCACACCGATTTTACGTGGTGCTACGACATAACGACCGTAGTTACGTAAAATATCAACACGATTTGGCTCTAGGCTTTCAACACGACCTAAACCTAAGTCAGCGCGGTCACGACGAACAGACGTGTATGCATATTTGTTGAATAAGTTATCAACATATAACGCAACAGACCAGCTATCATCAGCGATCGTTGCACTGATATTACTTAACGCAAAACCAGGCACTAACTCGCCATCGGCGCGGCCACCTACTTTGGTTAGTACATCGCTTTGTGCTGTTAAACCATAAACCACATCTAATGCTTTGCCATCAAGGACTTCTGTAGAGTATTTAAAGCCTACAGAAACTTGTGTTTCAGGGGCTCCAGATAAACGGTCACCAGATTTACCATCGTAGTAATCTTGAATATCCGTACCTTGTTCAGCATTAACACCAAACAAATATGGCGCATCTTCGGTCAAACTAGCATTGACGTTAGAGTAAGTCGCATAAGCGGTTAATGCATCAGAGATGACACCACGTACAGATAACTCAACACCATCAGAACCCGCACCACGAGCATTCGCAGTGATCGGCTGCGCACCATTTACGGTTGCACCAGCAACTTGTGCATCTTGCCAATCGATATCAAAGAATGCTGCATTGACATATAAACGATTACGGAAAAACGATGACTTAACACCAAACTCATAGTTAGTTGTTGTATCAGCAACATAAACTTGTTCGTTAGACAACGCACAAACAATCTGTGATTCAATGGTATCGATGTTATCTGGACATGCTGCCACACCATTGGCTCCACCAATACGGAAACCTTCAGATACCGTAAAGTACGCCATTAAATCTGGAGTGAATTTGTATGAAGTATTAAACTTCATTAACGTACCAGAATCATCGGTCGCTTCAGTATCGTAATCTAAAACAATTGAATCAGGACCACGGTCTTCAAATACTGAGTAGTATAAAGGTAAATCAATCGCAGAACGGGCTTCAACATCATACTGATAAGCACGTAAGCCAAGCGTCACATCCCATTGCTCAGTTGCTTGGTATGTTAATTCACCAAATACAGCAGATTCGGTGATGGTTGATTCGCCAACTGATAAATATTCAAGTGCATCAGGACGAGAACCGCCTAAGAACGCATCATACGCTGGGGTGAATTCTTCAGAACGATTATCGGTTTCGAGTTTGTTATAAAACACACCCGCAATCCAGCTAAAATCAGACTCATAAGTCGACACTAAACGTACTTCGCCAGTAGTCACATCTGAGTTATCTTGTTCACGTGTAAACGCAGAAAAAGCAGGGAAATCTTCGTAGCTGTAGTTTAAACGAATTAATAAATCCGTTTGGTCGCGTTGGCCATCAGCTTCAAAAGAAGACAGACCAGCTGCAGCTGTTAATTCTGCAAAACCAAGATCAGCAGTCAATTCAAGGCTTAACAACTCATCAATTTTTTCACGCGGCTCTTCATAACGATAGGCAGAATCATACTGACCAGGTTGACCACTTAATGCATTAGACTCTGGTAATGCATTGTAATGAGAGATTGAACGCCCTTCTACATTTTGATTTTGGTAAAAATACGCTAATGTTGCATCGATAGTATCTGTTGGCGTCCAACGCACGGCTACTCGACCCGTTAACGTCGTTTCACCATTGGCGTCTTTGACTTGACGTAAATTATCTTCAACCGCTGCTGCATCATTCCAATCAGGATCAGCTAATGACACACCACCTTGACGCACGACATAGTTATAATCGATAAAGCCTGGGTCATTGTAATAATTCAAAGAAGCACGGAAACCAAGTTCATCGTTGATTAATGGAGTATTAAATACAAAACCATACTCGCCGCCCATTGAATCTGATTCACTCATGGAGAAAATATCACCATAGACTTCACCAGAAGTCATATCCAGTTCAACTTCTTTTGGAATATAACGGATCGCACCGCCTAATGTTCCGGCACCGTATAATGTACCTTGTGGACCGATTAAAACTTCAACTCGCTGAATATCGGTTAAGCGCATATTTAAGAACAACGGCAATTCGCCTAAATACGTTGCTACAGTGCCACCATTTGCACCTGGACCGGTTGAGTTGGTATTTAACCCACGCACAATGATAGGTGAATCATTACGACCACCTTGATCTACGACGGTTAGACCTGGCACCCAGCGTGCAACATCTTCTAGTTGTCCGATGTTTTGTTCCGCTAACGTATCAGCAGTTAGGGCGGTAATATTTAACGGTGCTTCTTGAACCGTTCCAGAACGACGCGTTGCAGTAATTTCGATTTTTTCAATTTGTGCTTCATTGGTTTGTGCAATGGCGTGCTGCATCGGTACTAGACCCGTAGCAACAGCGATAGCGACTAAAGACGCATTAAAACGCGCTTGAGTTGGTGCTTTCATAGAGGAATCCCGTTTATTAATTATAAATGTAATAGTGTGACGTTATTATTATTAACTGATGTACTTTTAACCGCGCGGATTTTAAGCGTTTCTTTAGTGAGGTACAAGGGATTGGTATAAGTAATTTGAGACTTAAAAGCAAAAAACGCCGACTTTCGATGAAAGGCGACGTTTTTTAGTGTTTGGAGCGGGAAACGAGATTCGAACTCGCGACCCCAACCTTGGCAAGGTTGTGCTCTACCAGCTGAGCTATTCCCGCAATTGAGGAGCGCATTTTACAAAGATATTTGAGCCTTGCAAGTCTTTTATTAATTAAATTTTAAAAACATGCGTGCGATAGTACTGTAATTCTGCGATTGACTCTTGAATATCCGCCAATGCCAAATGCACCCCCTTCTTGTTAAATCCTTTTAAAACAGTAGGTTGCCAGCGTGAAGCTAACTCTTTAATGGTGCTAACATCAATACTTCGGTAGTGACAATAATTTTCTAACTCTGGCATATATTTCACCATAAAACGTCGGTCTTGACCTATGGTGTTACCGCATAGTGGTGATTTTCCCGCCGGTACCCACTGCGATAAAAATGCAATAGTTTGTGCTTGCGCATCAGTTACACTGACTTGACTATCACGACAACGTTGCGTCAATCCTGTTTTACCATGCACATCTATACACCACTCATTCATGTTTGCTAATACTTCATCAGATTGATGTATGGCGAGCACTGGTCCTTCTGCTAATACATTTAATTGTGCATCAGTGACTATGGTTGCTATTTCAAGAACAACGCAGGTTTCTGGATCTAACCCTGTCATTTCCATATCAATCCAAATCAGATTGCTTTCATTGCATTGTGGGCTTGTCATTGTTTGACTCGTGTCACTCATAAAATATCCTGTCCGTCGTGAGAAATAGGTGTAGCGTAATTAATACATGGTAATCCGTATATCTTAACGGTAACATGGACCTTACATTAAGTTTTATTTTACATCGACTAGGCTACAGTGGCAAAAAAACCAAAACTCACCCATCGACAGAAACGTCAAGTATCGACAAACCGTTCTTTGCGTTTAAGCAAAACACCGATTGAGCACGATAATCTTGGTACCGCTCAAGCTGGCATTGTGGTTGGCCGTTTTGGTAAACATGCGAATGTTGAAGATACCAGCGGTACTACACACAAATGCCATATCCGTCGCACCATTGACTCAGTCGTGTGTGGTGATAGTGTTATTTTTTGTCCTAGTATTTCTGAAGAACCTCGTGATCTAGGTGTTATTGAGATTGTGCACGACCGTAAAACCGTCCTCACGCGACCTGATTTTTATGATGGCGTCAAACCCATTGCAGCTAATATAGATCAAATCATTATTGTCAGCTCAATTGTACCGACATTATCCCCGCATATTATTGACCGCTATCTTGTCGCCTGTGAAGACGTTCAAATACAACCTGTTATTGTGATTAATAAGATGGAATTACTTGATGAAGAAGACCGAGAAATGGTCGTCGATTTGTTAACGGTTTACCACGATATAGGTTACAAAGTGCTGCTTACAAGCTGTGTAACCGGTGAAGGTATTGCCGATTTAGCACAATTGCTAACAGATAATATCAGTGTATTCGTTGGACAATCAGGGGTAGGCAAATCTTCACTAGTGAATCAACTACTCCCTGATGCCGATGAAGTTGTCGGTGATGTCTCGCAAAATTCAGGTTTGGGTACACACACCACCACTACAGCTAAACTCTTACATTTCACCGAAGGCGGCGATGTCATCGACTCACCGGGTGTGCGTGAATTTTCATTATGGCATTTGCCTGATGAACAAATTACGCGCGGATTTATCGAATTTAGAGACTATTTAGGCGGGTGTAAATTCCGTGATTGTAAACACGGTGATGATCCTGGCTGCTTGATCCGCGACGCCGTTGATAACGGTATCATTGACGAAGCAAGATATGAGTCGTACCACAAAATTATCGACGCAATGGAAGAAAAGCGTCCTAGTTATTCTAAAAGCTGATGATTAAGTGCGTATTGATTGCGTACATCTGCAGATTTTTCCAGTACAATAGCGACCTATTTTGTCCTTGGAGTATTAGCGTTGATCAACTGGCTAAAAGTTAAATTACAATATATTTTACCTAAACACGCATTATCACGCCTAGTTGGCGCACTTGCAGCTGCCGAATACGGCCGCGTCACCACCACCATCATTCGTGCTTTTATCAAACAATTTAATGTTGATATGAGTGAAGCACAACATGAAAACCCTGAGCATTACACTTCTTTCAATGCATTTTTTACCCGCCAATTAAAAGACGGCTTACGTCCTTTTAGTGATGATAGCCAAGAGTTAGGCCATGCCGTAGACGGTACCGTCAGTCAACTCGGTCTAATTAAAGGCGACACAATTTTTCAAGCGAAAGGTCATCACTATAGTTTAACCGCATTATTAGGTGGAGATGCTACGGTCGCGGCACCGTTTAAAGGCGGAGACTTTGCCACTATTTATTTATCACCGCGCGATTATCACCGCATCCACATGCCAATGACCGGTAAACTGACCGACATGATTTATGTACCAGGTGAGCTTTTTTCTGTTAATCCAATAACCGCGCAAAACGTACCGGGTTTGTTTGCTCGTAATGAGCGTGTGGTAGCAATTTTTGACACCGAAATTGGCAAGATGGCGATTGTATTGGTTGGAGCAACGATTGTTGCGAGCATCGAAACTATTTGGGCTGGTAACGTTACTCCTCCAGCAGGTAAACATGTTACTCATTGGCAATATACTGATGCATCAGGTGACAGCGTGACGTTGCAAAAAGGCGAAGAAATGGGGCTATTTAAATTAGGCTCTACCATAGTAGCTTGTTTTGAACCTAACAAAGTCGATTTTGGTGAATTAGCCGCTGAAGATGTCACACGTCTCGGTCAGCCATTTGCTACAATTAAATCTAACGATTAATCCTTAATTTTATTGGAAATCGTTATGGATCCTGTCAAACGTAGTCTCTATTCGCTGCACCTAACTGTTATTTTGTTAGGTGGCACCGCTTTGTTTTCACAAATTATCCCTCTCTCTGCGATGGCGATTACATTAGGCCGTTCATTTTTTGCATGTGTGTTTTTATATTTGTTAGTCAGAGTGTTAGGCGAATCAATGCGTCTAGACTCTAAACGTGATTATTTCATCGGTGCCTTACTCGGGGTAGTGATGGCTGCCCATTGGGTCACATACTTTCTAGCGATGCAGTTATCATCGGTATCTGTGGGGATCATTGCATTATTTACTTTTCCAGTAATTACTGTCTTACTTGAACCGTTTTTTGAAGGGATCAAACTTGCATGGCAAGATATGTGCAGTGCCTTGGTCGTCTTCATCGGTATTGCTATCATGGTGCCAGATGTGTCATTTGACAATGATGTGACTCTGGGCATCGGAGTCGGTGTCTTTTCGGCTTTTTTGTATTCAATGCGCAACCTTATGCACCGTAAGTTTTTTTCCCATTATTCGGGAACTCGAGCAATGGCCTATCAAACCTTAATTGTGACGGGTTGTATCGCTTTGTTAGGTGTCGACGAAATCGCGACTGCGGATGCTAATACATGGGGCTTACTTGCAGCCTTAGGGATATTTTTTACTGCTGTTCCTCATGCTGCAGTGGCTGCAGCATTACGTCATTTACGCGCCAAAACCTTTTCCCTTGTCGCTTGTATGCAACCTTTCTATGGTGTCATATTTGCCATTATCCTACTTGGCGAAGATCCCCGTTGGCAAACTATTTTAGGTGGATTAATGGTCATTTCTGCCGCAGTGTACGAGACTATTAATACCCAGCGGGTTCAGCAAAAAGCCAAAGCTTAACGCTAAATTAAAACTTAAGTCGTGTTACGATTTCTGTTTGGGCGTTTTGCTTAGTATGTAAGTTAACGCACCAATTTAGAAGACTTTTATGAAAATCATTGCTCACCGCGGCGCCAGTCAATATGCACAAGAAAACTCCTTTGAAGCATTTCATATTGCACTAACTCACCCAATTGCAGGCATTGAATTTGACGTTCATTTTATTAATGAACAAGCCGTAGTGATGCACGATGAGAGCATGGTACGCACTCATAATATTGGTTTAACCCTAGCTGATTTAACCCCTGAGCTGATTAATGAACATTTGATCCCCACACTAGAGCAAGTATTAAATCTAATAAATAATGAGTGTATCAGCAACATAGAAGTCAAATCAGTCGATGACAACGAGTTGTTTACTCAACATTTATTAGACATACAGCAACGGGGGTTAATTAATTCTGATACCGTCTTATCATCATTTAATCATCGTTTATTAGATGCTTATCAAAAAGCAGGATTAAACACACAATATGGTGGATTGATTGCGCATTTACCCAAAGATTTAGCCCAATACGCTGTCTCAGGTGAGTTTGATATTGTGGCAATTGATAAGGATATGGTCACGCCAGAGCTAGTCGCTGACGCGCATCGTTTGGATAAACAGGTATGGGTTTATACCGTCAATGACATTGAAGTCGCGCAACGCTTAGCACAGTGGAAAGTGGATGCTATCTTTAGTAATGATACGCTTATAATGCGCTAGCGCAGCTATCTGTTTGGCAGCTGTTACACGAACGGCACAGTTTCAGGTTGATATAGTGCGCAACAATAATCAGCAATGCGCCAACTGCAATAGTAAATGGCTCATACTCATGTCCGAACATATCTTTATGCCAATAGATAATTGCACCGACCGTTAACGAATACAATGGATATAGCTGGCGGTGATATTTATAAAAACCGATAAACAAGCCTATAAATCCAATCAAGATCGAAATACTTAAGATCATTCTTTCAAACCACACTTCAGCCACAAAAGAACTCGCAATCAACGGAACCATAGGCAACAATACCGGCAATGCTAGGCAATGAAATGCGCAGATACTTGAGATCCAAATGCCCATCTTATCAAATACTGTATTGTCAGTTTCTTGAGATACTTGTGCTGTATCTGTTATTGTTGCAGTTTTTGTACTTGGTTTGTTCACGCTTCGCTTTCACATTCTGATTACGCTTTATGTTATAGTATAACATAAAGCGTACAGCACGCTAATAATTTCTAAGGCTGCGGAGCTGTCTGTGGGGCTAGTTGCTCTATAGGTTGCGAAGGAGATTGAATTTTAGCTTTCGGATCAGTGAGATACAAATAATCTTGAATACCAACTAATTTGATATTGTATTGAGTTAATAAGGGGAGATTTTTCAATAAAAACGTTAGTGTCTTATCATGCGGGTGTCCAATCGCTAGAGCATGACCATTACGCTTGGCTTTTCGGATAAGATGCTGAAATTGTCCTTCGATAAAATCAGCTGAGGTCACATGGTCCAAAAATACATTTCGACTAGCTGTCTCTACGCCTTTTTGTCGTGCTATCGACTCTCCCCTAGAAAAAGGTGTCGTGCGGCTATCAATAAAAAACAACTGTTGATGTGCAACTAGATCCATCAACGCATATAAAGGGCCAGATAACTGGGTAAATTTACTGCCCATATGGTTATTGATACCCACCGCATTCGGCACAGAGGCTAACGCTTGAGCAAATGTCTGTTGCAGCTGATCACCGTCCATATAGGTCATCAATGCCCCGTCGCCGAGCTGGCCTGATGGTACAATCGATTCTAATGGCAGATGTAACATCACATCTCTGCCTTGTTCTCCGGCTTGTACACCGAGATCATAGGAATAATGTGCGTGTGGCAAGATAGCAAATGAGATTTCTTTTGGCAGTTGAGTAAACTGCTTATCAGTATGTTTGTAACCGATATCGTCGATAATAATGCTGATATAGCTAGGTGTAATAGAATGTGCTGTCGCTCGATTAACCGCGGTAGTTGCAGCTTGGGCCATGCTTACCAGGGCGTATACCAATAAACACAAGCACGCAATACTGGCACTCAGCAGTTGGGACATGTTGCGCTGTATATTGGCATTAAAATGTGAACGTATTAAGTGCATGTAAGCGGATAATCTTTGACTAATTGATTAAATAATAACAACTTACACTGGTATTTGCACTAAAAGTAGACAATTTCTTACACACATCTGAGATTTGTGTATAACTTAGCGTTGCGATAACCAAGCAGTAGGATTGACTGGAATACCTTTTCGGCGAATTTCAAAATACAAATAAGGACGTGATTGTCCGCCCGATTGCCCCATTAATGCGACTGTCTCGCCGCGAGTCACTGTATCACCGGGCTGTTTGAGTAATGCTTGATTGTAACCATATACAGACATATAGCCTTTACCGTGATCAATAATCATGACTAAGCCAAAACCGCGTAACCATTCAGAAAATAGTACTCGACCAGCTTGAATTGCGCGGATCTCTGAACCTTCTTCACCTTGAAACAACACGCCCTTCCAACGGACCTGTCCTTGCCTAACACGTCCAAACAAACGGCGTAACCGTCCTTCAGCAGGATGTAATAACGCGCCTTTGTATGGCAGTAATCCAAGCAATGATTGTTGTTCGGCACTTTCTCGACGAGCTTGTTCTATCGCCTCTGCGATACGTAATTCATCGGCCTCTAGTTGTTCAATTTTGGCTGTATCACTTTGGATCTGTTGTTCTAATTGCTTAATAGATAATTCACGTTGAGAACGCTGTGTATTTAGTACTAACTGCTGTTCTTGTTGGGTGCTTAACAACTCGTTAAGCTCTAACTCTTTTGCAAACAGCTCTTGTTCGATTTGCGTTAGCTCACTTATGTAAGTTCGAAACTGGTCGATGGTTTGCTTTCTTTGTTTATAAAGGAATTGGTAGTAAGTAAGTACTCGCTCAAACTTGGCTGCATCTTCTTGATTGAATAGCATTTTGGCATAATCATAATTGCCGGCTATGTATGACGCCTTAATGTGCTTGGCCATCACAGCTTGTTGCTTAGTCACGTTTTGTTCGAGAATGATTTTTTGACTGTTTAAATCATCGCGTTCGACTTGATTTTGCGTCAACTTAATTTGTGTACTATTCAGCGCTTTGGTGGTTTCTGCAATGGCTTCTTCTTGAGCTTTTAACTCAGAGTAAATTGCACTGCGACGCTGTTCTTTTTGTAATAATTGCGCTTTGGTAGTTTTAAGCGCGGATTGGATTTTTTCTAGATCGGCTTCTTGAGCATGCAGCGGTGTCAACCATACACACATGCTTGAGCAAAATAACACCCAAGCACCTGTCCATTTTTTAACACCGCTCATGTTCAAGTACTTATGCCTTTAAACGCATAATCGGCGTACCTGTCATTTCTTCTGGTTGTACCATGCCCATTAAATGTAACATTGTCGGAGCCACATCACTTAGCGTGCCATCGGTGCGAAATGTTGCGTCACGCCCAACATAAATAAACGGCACAGGTTCGCTTGTATGCGCCGTATGTGCCTGACCTGTTGATGGATCTTGCATTTGCTCGGCATTACCATGGTCGGCAGTAATTAAGCATTCGCCTCCCACTTCTTGCAACGCAGCAACTACACGCCCAATACACGTATCAACCGCTTCACATGCTTTTACCGCAGCAGCAAAGTTACCCGTATGCCCAACCATATCGCCATTTGGATAGTTACAAATAATGGCGTCATATTCGCGCGAGCGAATAGCATTAACTAATTCATCGGTTAATTTTTCAGAGTTCATTTCAGGTTGTAAATCATACGTAGCCACATCTGGAGATGGGATTAATATACGCTTTTCACCAACAAACTCGTCTTCTTTTCCGCCTGAGAAAAAGAACGTCACATGAGCGAATTTTTCTGTTTCAGAAATGCGTAACTGTGTCTTATGGTAATCTTGTAACCACTCACCCAATACATTGTGTAATGGTGCAGGTGGATAAGCACAGGGTAATGCTAAATTACTTTCATACTCAGTCAACATAACAAATTCAGAGAACGCAATCGCTGCGCCGCGCTCAAATCCAGTGAAGCTCTCGTCGACGAAGGTATGTGCGAGTTGACGCGCACGATCAGCACGGAAGTTCATGAAAATTACAGTATCGCCGGCTTCCATAGTAACTGGCTCACCGATAACTGTCGCGCCGACAAATTCATCGTTTTCATCACGTGCATACGCAGCACTTAATCCAGCTTCAGCGCTCTGAGCACTATGTAGTCCAGATCCTTGCGTCATTAATTGATAAGCCTGCTCAACACGATCCCAGCGGTTATCGCGATCCATTGCGTAATAGCGCCCGATCATAGTGGCAGTTTTGCCCACACCCGCTTGAGCAAATACCGCATCGGCTTTGGCTAATGATGCTTGAGCTGAACGAGGTGGCGTATCACGCCCATCTAAAAATGCATGTAAATAAATCGCTGTAGCACCTCGAGCTGCTGCTAATTCGATAGCTGCAAAGATATGTTCTTCGTGAGAATGCACACCACCTGGAGAAAGCAAGCCTAATAAATGAACAGCTTTGCCCGCAGCAATCGCTTTATCAATCGCAGCCACTAACACAGGATTAGTTTGGAAATCACCGTCTGCAATCGCTTTGGTGATTTTGGTAAAATCTTGGTAAACCACTCGGCCAGCACCTAGATTGACGTGTCCAACTTCGGAATTCCCCATTTGACCATCAGGTAAGCCCACATCTAAGCCAGATCCTGAAATTAATGTATTTGGGTATTGCGCACGTAAGGCATCCAAATTTGGCGTATTCGCGGCCAGTATCGCATTATTTTCAGTTGCTTCTCGATAGCCCCAGCCATCTAAAATAAGCAAGGCTAATGGGGTTTTGCTTTGTGTCATGTGTACCTCAGAGATAGTTAATTTTGCGCTATATAAATTATCATTTTACGCTGCGGGTATAAAGTAAATGTGACTATTTCGTATATATTTTTTAGCTAATTCATATGAGTACTAGTCAAATCTATGATTTTCGATATACTTTGCACTCTTAAATTTTTAGTGATGGTGTTTTTTCATGGAACAAATTGTCGAGTTTGCACAAAATAACTTTTTCTTATCTGGCGTATGGTTGGCGTTAATCATATTGATTATCTACACCTTTGTTGCTGGCGCATTGTCCGCAGTAAAAGAGCTAAACACGCATCAAGCCACACTTAAAATAAATAAAGAAGATGCAATATTACTCGATATTCGTAAACCGGATGAATTTAAAAAAGGTCATATTGTTGGTGCACGCCAGCTAAAACCTAGCGAAATCGCAAGTGCAGACTTCAGTAAGCTTGAAAAACATAAATCACAACCCATTATAGTAGTATGTGCAATGGGTATGAGTGCCAAAAAGACCGCATCACAGCTTTTAAAAGCCGGCTTCAGCGAAGCTGCTGTACTTCAAGGCGGAATGAGTGCATGGTCTTCAGCTAATCTGCCAACAACGAAATAGGAAACATTGATGGCTAATGTTGAACTCTATACCAAAGAATACTGCCCGTTTTGCCGACGAGCAGTGGCGTTATTAACGCAAAAAGGGGTCGAATTTTCGAATACCGATATCCTTGACCATCCAGCACAACGCGACGTAATGATTACTCGCGCAAACGGCCATTCAACCGTGCCGCAAATTTTCATCAATGATGCCCATATAGGTGGTTGTGATGATTTATTTGCCCTTGAATATCAAGGCAAGCTAGACGCACTTTTGGCATAAACCATTTTAATCAATTTATAGGACTTACAGCATGGCTGACGAACAACAAGTAAATGGCGCTGCGCCACAAGAACAATCAGTACAATTCAATATTCAACGTATCTATACTAAAGATATTTCGTTTGAAACGCCTAATTCACCTGCCATTTTTGTGAAAGAGTGGAAGCCTGAAGTTAAGCTTGATTTAGATACTAAAACCACCTTAGTTGAAGAAAACTTATTTGAAGTTGTACTTTCAGTTACTGTAACAGCGACCATCGAAAATGAAGTGGCCTTCTTATGCGAAGTGCAACAAGCAGGTTTATTCCAAATTGGTGCGATGCCTGAAAACAATCGTGCACAATTATTAGGTGCTTTCTGCCCTAATACGTTGTTCCCATATGCACGTGAAGCGATTTCAAACTTAGTCAACCGCGGCACATTCCCTGCGCTTAATTTAGCTCCAGTTAACTTTGATGCCGTATTCCAAGCGTACGTTCAAAAGCGTGTAGCTGAAGAACAAGGTAACGCTCCAAAAGCTGACGCATAAGTCACATAAAGGTTATCTACCATGTCAAACGCCATTAGTGTTATCGGTGCAGGTTCATATGGCACTGCATTAGCAATGTGCTTAGCACGTAATGGCGTAGCGACGTATCTCTGGGGACGGAATAAGCAGCAGCTTGCTCACATGTCCCAAACCAGAGAAAATCAACAATACCTTCCTAGTTATCACTTTCCTGATAGTTTGCAACTTGAGCCTGATATTGCCAAGGCAATCTCTCATAGTGAAGATATCCTAATGGTTGTACCCTCGCACGCATTTGCAGAGACGCTACAATTACTTGCACCACATTTAACCGCACAACATCGAATTGTATGGGCGACCAAAGGGCTTGAGCCTAAAACAGGTCGTTTGTTAATGGATGTTGCCGCAGATATTGTGGGACCCAACCGCCCCTTTGCAGTTTTATCTGGCCCTACGTTTGCCAAAGAAATGGCTGCAGGATTACCTACCGCGATCGCGCTTGCAACAACCAATGACGAACTCGCTACAGCAATAGCCGCGAAACTACACTGTGAAAAATCCTTTCGCGTCTATCACAACGATGATGTGATTGGCGTTCAGCTCGGTGGTGCAGTCAAAAACGTCATCGCAATTGGCGCAGGCTTAGCCGATGGCTTAGGTTTTGGTGCAAATGCACGAACCGCTTTGATTACTCGTGGATTGGCTGAAATGTCTCGGTTAGGTTGTGCCATGCATGCTAAACCCGACACCTTCACAGGGATGGCTGGTTTAGGTGATTTGGTATTAACATGTACCGATAATCAATCGCGCAATCGACGCTTTGGCTTAGCCTTAGGTGCTGGTAATAATGTTACTGATGCCATTGCCGAGATTGGCCAAGTCGTAGAAGGCTTCCGCAATACCGAAGAAGTTCATGCTCTCTCTGCACGAATGGGCGTAGAAATGCCCATTTGTGAACAAATTTACCAAGTGTTGTACGAAGGCAAAAACGTCAAGTTGGCCGCACAAGCCTTATTGAGTCGCTCTCCCAAAAACGAATCAAACTAAATCTCAGCAAATCGAACTGACTCTGACTAAACGCCGCCAGCAAAATCCATCTGACGCCATGCTTCATAGATAAATACCGCAACCGAATTTGATAAGTTCATGCTTCGGCTATCAGGGAGCATTGGGATTCGCACGCGTTGTTCAGGTGGTAAACTCATAATAAAATCATGCGGTAAACCGCGCGTTTCAGGGCCGAAAATCAGACAATCACCAGCTTGGTAGCTCGCTTTAGAGTGAAACATCGAACCTTTGGTCGTACACGCAAACACCCGCTTAGGCTTAGCGCTCTGCAAATACGCATCTAAATTAGGATGGCGTTGAACATGGGCAAATTCATGGTAATCCAAACCCGCCCGACGTACTTTTTTATCATCCCAAGCAAAGCCTAATGGCTCGATTAAATGCAACGCAAAACCCGAATTGGCGCATAAACGAATAATATTACCCGTGTTGGGTGGGATCTCAGGTTCGTATAAAACAATATCCAGCATAAAAGAAGTCGCCTTTGCAATTGAGGTAAATAAAGAAAATTAAGTAAAAGAACAATATAACTAAGCATAATAACCCAAAGCCGCTATGACAGGCTAATGTTCTTGAAAACTGATTCATTTTTTTGTCAAACTTACTTATTTTGTAATTTGCAAAAAATCGACCAACAAGTTTAATGCAGGCTCTCTAATGTCGTCTTTTTCAAATAAAATTTCATGTCTGGCATCTGGAATTACCTGCCACTGTGCATTAGGCATTTGCTTGACTAACGCGTGTTGCAACACATTATCTACCACGACATCATCTTGTGCATTTAGACATAGTACGGGCAATGCAATATGCGCAGCTTGCTCATGTAATCGGGCTAGCGCCGAATTAGCGGCAGCAACCCATTGATATGTTACTCCACCTAATTGCGTATCTGGATATTGCTGCTGACATTTTCTAAAACGATTATAGCGACTCTCGGACTGCATTAATCGGTTTTGGCTAAACGCAACGGGTACATAGCCCCCCTGACCAATAAAATACATGGGGCGGCCCAATATTCGACAAGTCCATAATCCAAGTTGTAAAATAAAATGTCCTAACCATATCGGGAGCGGTACAACTAACCCAAACATAGGTGCACAAAACACGACTTTTTTAAATTGTTGCGGCCGTTGCAAAATCGCTAAGGCACCAATCGTACTCCCCATCGAATGACATAATAAAAGAGGCTGAGCGCAATATTGCACCACATGCTCGTCAACAAAATACAGCAAGTCATCAACATATTGCGCAAAGTCATCGATATGGCCATGCATAGGATTGGGTGAAGTGCGTTGTGATAAGCCTTGACCCCGATGATCCATTATAAATATGTCAAAACCCACATGATATAAGTCGAAAATGATTTCTTTATATTTTACATAGCTCTCTACACGACCTGTGCTTATAACTAGCGTCTGTCTTGCTTGGGGAGCTGTGGCTGAATCATGGTCTGTGGAATGGGAGCGCACAATAGCATAAGCACACGCCACACCATCCGCCATTGTCAACATACCGGTTTGCGCGTATTGCTCAAACCATGCATCAATTTTTTGACCTTCAACTTTGTCTAATTGACTTTCTGCTACCATTATTCCATCTCCGCTAAAATGCGTTTTACAAAGACACTTTTAGCCTTACCGTAAGCGTGGTGCTCAGTAATACCTTGATCAATGATGTGCTGCTTGCATTGTGCATACTGCGCGCGTAATGCTGGGGAGACTAATAATCGTTGCCGAAAATAGCGTTGTTGTAAATGCTCTTTAGACCGATATTCAATGACATGAATATGCACATTGATGTGAGCGCCTTGTGCTGTGTTAATTGCGATATCTAGACGTGGTCGATATGTCGCAAAGAGCGTCTTGCCCCACTGCCATTCACAGCCCATCGCTAACAATTGTGGTAGAGCTTGATCAACCGCAGTTTGCTTGGCACTAATATCGCCAGCCACATTATTATATAAACAAGCAATATCAATGACTCCTTTTCCCTGCACACCTATCGCTGTTGAACCGAAGTGTTCATAACGGTACTGTTGAGGTAGTTGCTGTATCACCCAATCAGCGAGGTGCACATAATCACAATGCAAAGGATGCAGAGCGGCTGGTCGATATTGATATGGTACAAACTGCATGCTATGTCCTGTACTGACTAAATATTGTTACAAATTGTCATCTGCTGAGGTGCCATCGACTAAAGTTTGATGATCTTTTTATGAATATTTATACATTTTATTTGCATAAATATACGATTATTGTAAAATCACTTTAGATTAGTATTTACACTCTCCCTGCTTGGGCTACTTTCGAGTAAATTTGCGTTGAGTGTGCAAATTTAGAGGTAGCTGCACTTTTTACCTTTACTTAGCAATGAGTCGTGTCATTGATAAGTAAGGGTAAAAGTGGTTTTTCTTAATTATTCTATGCAAGTACATAATAACAGCATGGACACAGGATCTAAACTAACATGATAAAAACCTGCATTATCGGCGCAAGTGGTTACACAGGCGCAGAATTAGTCAATATTTTAGCCCATCACGAAGGGTTTGCCCTAGATACGCTATACGTGTCAGAGCATTCTAATGATGCTGGCTTACCTATAAGCGCATGCCATGCTAGCTTAATTGGCGTATGCGATTTACCTTTAGTTCCTATTAATGATGAGATCTTAGCGCAAATGGCATGGGATTGTGATGCCATTTTTCTAGCAACGCCGCATGAAGCAAGTCATGATTGGATGCCGGCCTTAGCTGGCAAGCGTGCCGTTATTTATGATTTGTCTGGTGCATTTAGGATCCAAGACAAAGACGTATTTGCGCAATATTATGGTTTTGCTCATACCTCAGCAGAATGGCTAGAACAAGCGGTTTATGGCTTAGCCGAATGGTATCCAGAGCAAATTAGCAACGCATCGGTTATTGCCGTACCTGGGTGCTATCCTACTGCCAGTCTAACGGGTTTAAAGCCTTTGGCGGCTGCGGATTTACTCACATCAACGCGACCTGTGATTAATGCTGTGTCTGGTGTGAGTGGCGCAGGTCGCAAAGCATCAATGACTAATAGCTTTTGTGAAGTATCACTGCAAGCTTACGGGATTTTAGGTCACCGTCATCAACCCGAAATTGAAGCCTACTTGGGTCAACCTATTATTTTTACACCGCATTTAGGTAACTTCAAACGCGGAATTTTAGCGACAAGTACGGCGCAATTAAAACCCGGTACCACATTAGAACAAGTGCAGCAGACATTTACCCAAGCTTATGCTGATACGCCTTGTGTGCGCTTACGCGCTAGTGCACCGAAAATCGATGATGTCGTGAACACGCCATATTGTGATGTGTATTTTAAATATGATGCCGATGCAGAATATATTGTCGTCACTACCGCCATTGATAACGTGCTAAAAGGTGCTGCATCACAAGCGGTGCAATGTGCCAATTTAACTCATAATTACCCAATTACCAGTGGCTTAGTCGCCCAGCCAGTCGAGAACAATACGTTATGACCAAAGCACCAACACCACTCGTAATCAAAGTGGGAGGGGCATTTATTGATGCACCACAGGGACAAGATGTTTTTTTCCAAAATATCGCAAAATTACAATCCATTAGACCGGTTGTCATCGTTCATGGTGGCGGTGCAGGTGTGCAAAATTTATTAGAAACGCTGGGCTTAGAAAGTCATAAAATCAACGGTCTTCGTGTCACCCCTGCACAGCATATGCCTTATGTAGCAGGTGCCCTAGCAGGCACTTACAATACCAAGATGTTGAGTTTTGCCATTGCCCAAAATATTGCAGCCGTTGGTTTGACTTTAGCCGATGGCGGCATGACACAATGCAGTATCATCGACCGTCAGTTAGGTGCCGTTGGCGATGCACAGCCGCATGCTGCACACCTACCAAAAACCTTACTACAAATTGGCCAATTACCCATTATTAATTCAATTGGGGCATTACCCAATGGTCAGCTCGTAAATGTTAATGCCGACCAAGCTGCAACGGCTATTGCATGTTTATTACATGCTGATTTATTATTACTATCTGATGTACCAGGTGTACTCAATGGTAACAAAGATAAAGTAGAGAGCTTGACTCAAGCACAAGCCAATCAGTTAACAGATGATGGAGTATTGATTGATGGCATGCGCGTCAAAGTCGATGCCGCTTTTACTGCTGCAAATACCCTTAATCGCCCTGTCGTCATTGGCGCTTGGTCAGATTCAGAAGCATTTTTACGCCCTAACCTTAACGGTGTCGGCACACATATTATTCCACAATAACGCACAGACAGGATGACCTATGCAAGATAATCTATTAACGTTCAAAGACACTAGTGTCGAACAAATGCAGGCCCTATTAGCATTAGCATTGAATGTTAAAAAATCGCCATCCGATTACCGCGATGCCCTAAAAGGTAAGTCGTTGGTTGCCTTATTTGAAAAGCCGTCTTTGCGCACGCGTGTTAGCTTTGATATTGGTATTCAAAAATTAGGTGGACACCTAGTCTATCTCGACAGCCAATCAAATAACTTAGCGGGTCGCGAAGATACCAAAGATATGGCATTAAACCTATCGTGTTGGTGTGATGGCATTATTGCCCGCGTGTTTAAACACGAAACATTAGAAGAATTAGCTGAACACGCCAGTGTCCCCGTCATTAATGCTTTATGTGACTTATATCATCCATGCCAAGCCCTAGCTGATTATTTGGCGATGGCTGAGATTTTCCATGATGTCAAAGGTCGCACGATGGCGTATATTGGCGATGGTAATAATGTAACGCATTCACTATTAATCGTAGGAGCACTACTCGGTGTTAATCAAGTAGTCGTGACACCAGTAGGACATGAAGCCAACCCCGAGATCGTCGCATTAGCCAAAAAGCTCGCACAGCAAACGGGTGCCAGCATCACTGAGCTGACGGATATTACCAAGTTAGGTCATGCCGATGTAATTTATACTGACACTTGGCTATCCATGGGTGATAATACGCCGTTGTCACAAATTAAAGAAACCTTCATGCCATATCAGGTCAATGAAGCACTGATGCAACAATGCGGCGCAACACATGTTATGCACTGCCAACCTGCGCACCGTGATCTTGAGATCACCAGCTCGTTGATTGACTCGCCAGCGTCATTACTAATGATGCAAGCCGAAAACCGCATGCACGCACAAAATGCAATTTTAATTACCTTATTGGGTAATTACGTTAACTAACACTATTGAAAAAGAGTACACACGTGAAATCATCTGCAACTAAACCCAATATTAAAAAAGTCGTTTTAGCTTACTCTGGTGGTCTGGATACTTCAGCTATCATTCCTTGGTTAAAAGAAAACTATGACTGTGAAGTCATCGCCTTTGCCGCAGATGTAGGTCAAGGTGATGAAGAGCTAGAAGGCTTACACGATAAAGCCATCGCTAGTGGTGCTAGTGAATGTTACATCATGGATCTGAAACAAGAATTCGTGAAAGACTTTATCTATCCAACGGTCAAAACCGGTGCGGTATATGAAGGCGAATATTTATTAGGTACGTCAATGGCGCGTCCAGTAATTGCCAAAGCGCAAGTTGAGATTGCCCGTAAAGTGGGTGCTGATGCGTTATGTCACGGTTGTACCGGTAAAGGTAATGACCAAGTACGTTTTGAAGGCGCATTTGCTGCTCTTGCACCAGATTTAACAGTTATTGCGCCTTGGCGTGAGTGGGACATGGTCTCACGTGAAGATTTATTAGATTATTTAGCTGAGCGTAATATTCAAACCACTGCCTCTGCGACTAAAATTTACAGCCGAGATGCCAATGCATGGCATATTTCACATGAAGGTGGCGAGCTAGAAGATCCGTGGAATGAGCCAACTAAAGGTATTTGGACATTAACCGCTGATCCTATGGATGCGCCAGATACGCCAGAAACAATCAGCTTAACGTTTGCTGAAGGTGAATTAACACACGTCAACGGTCAAGCATTTGGTGCTTATGATGCGTTAGTCGAACTTAATCGCATCGCTGCCCCACATGGTGTTGGCCGCATCGATATCGTCGAAAACCGCTTAGTCGGAATGAAATCTCGTGGTTGTTATGAAACACCAGGTGGTACGGTATTAGTTAAGGCATATAAAGGCCTAGAGGCATTAGTACTGGATAAATCAGCATTAAAATTCCGTGAACAACTCGGTCTTGAATTTGCTCACGTCATGTATGATGGCCGTTGGTTTACTGCATTAAATGATGCCTTGTTAGCCGGCGCAGACTCATTTGCAAAATTAGTCACAGGTGAAATCGTGATTAAGTTATACAAAGGCACAGCAACAGTTATCCAACGCAAATCACCAAACAGCTTATATTCTGAAGACTTTGCAACATTTGGTGCAGATGACGTTTATGACCAATCTCATGCAGAAGGCTTTATCCGTTTATTTAGCTTATCTAGTCGTATCAAAGCGATGCACGATATGGATAAAAAGGGGTAATACATGGCTTTATGGGGCGGTAGGTTTGCCGGCGGAAGCAGTAATATGTTCCGCCAAGTAAATGATTCAATCGGTTTTGACCAAGTCATGGCAACACAAGACATGACAGGTTCAATCGTATGGTCACGCGCGTTATGTAAGGCTGGCGTATTAACGCAAGCCGAGCAAACACAACTTGAAGATGCATTAAACCAACTGATAGCCAAAGCTGAACTCGGTGAGTTAGATTATCTTGCGGCAGGTGAAGAAGATATTCACAGTTTCGTCGAAGCAGCATTGACTGAACAATTGGGCGATGTCGCTCGCAAACTCCACACTGGCCGCTCTCGTAATGATCAAGTTGCGACAGATTTTAGACTTTGGGTTAAAGACCACCTCGTCATGCTGCGCGCTGACTTAGTGGCATTTATTAGCCAATTAGTCACTGTCGCTCAAGCTAACACCGATGTGATTTTACCCGGTTATACCCACCTACAACGAGCCCAACCAGTGCGTTTTGCACATTGGGCGCTGGCCTATGTCGAAATGCTAAAACGCGATTTGTCGCGTTTAGATGATTTACATACCCGGATGAATCAATGTCCATTAGGCTCTGGTGCGCTTGCAGGCACGACTTATCCCGTTGACCGCCATGAAATTGCGACGCAGCTCGGTTTTGATAGTCCTTGTGTAAACAGCTTAGATGCCGTATCTGATCGTGATTTTGTTTTAGAGTTACTATTTTGTGCATCCACTAGCATGATGCACATGTCGCGTTT
>JAQWNF010000016.1 GCA_029246415.1 Glaciecola sp. | reverse complement strand
TTACGAAGTGCATCGCAAATATCGATGTGTTTAGTTAAGTTGCCTCGATAGCTCAGTTGGTAGAGCAGCGGATTGAAAATCCGCGTGTCCCTGGTTCGATCCCGGGTCGAGGCACCATTATTTTAGTAAACCGTTACATTTGATGTAGTGGTTTTTTTTTGCGTGAAATTAAACATTATTACTTAAAATAGAGCATCCAGCATGCCATAAAATAAGACAATAAAACCACCGACTTCTGCAATAATCAAAGAGACCATAAAAACTGAAATTAACGGTGACTTTGCAGCTATTACATTATCTGTCTTTTGCTTGATACCTTCACCGATATAGCTTACAACGGCAATCGTAAAGTAAACTACCAGTGCCAACATCGCATAAAACTCGACAGTTTCGTCTAATTCAGACACAAAAGAGAAAACAGCAAGTAAAATACAGGCAAAGCTATAGGTCAGCGCGGCGCGATGTGCAATATCGACATAACGATGAGCTAGTCCATCTTTGGATGCCATCATCTGTTGAAACTTCCATATACCGGTCAGTAAGCCAACTAAGAATAATATACCTGCGAAGACTAAACCAAGTGACGTTGCACTCTCTAGTGAATCTGGAATTGATTGTGTTGCGAGCATGTTTACTCCTAAAATCAGTTTTCTTGAATGTATAATTAAATGCTGAAACTCGCCATAGTACAAAATAGCTGCATTTATTATCAGGGTATTACTTGCAGTAGTCCTCGCTATCGCTGGACCCACCCCCGGAGTAAGTTGTCGTTTACAGGTTGTGTTTCATGGAATTTATAAAGCCTAACTTTCATGGTGTGGGCATATCAACCAAGAGGTATACAAACCCATGACTACCTATTCAGAATACGAAAAAACAGCCATTCAGGTGGCATTAGCAGAAATACAAAGCAATAGAATCTGCAAAAGAAGCAGAGCGTGAACGTAGGAGACAGATTCAGATTGCTGAACAAAAACGCTTAGAAGAGGCTAGAGAGAAAAAACGTGAGCAACAACGTCAAGCTAGAATAGCCAAAGAGCAGTGTGCTGCAGAGGAACGTCGTCAAGAAATTATGGCCATGCAACCAGTTGTATGTGAAAACATGATAAAAGCTTTAAATGAAAATGAAGTTCGAGCCATCCTTAAATATCCTTTTAAAAATTAATATAAAGTTGTGGGAATCGCGGCAGATATCAATGTGACTTTTGGTGATGCGGCGGAAATTAATATTGGCGACACCATAGAACTTTTTTGTTCATCGTGGGCAGAAGCATATGGTAACGTGCTATTTAAAAAGTGCATTCCTTATACAAAAATGATATCTAATTAAATATGACAGGAAAGGTCTTAGGTATACACAAAACTAGTTGTACCTTGTTTTAGGATATCACTTACTTGTTCAAACAAGTAAGTGATAAAACCCTCTGATTAAATAACAGTAAGGTTTTCATTAAAACTAGAGATTAGTGTAGATTGATTGTGTAAAAATTCTCAGTTTTAAATACAGTTGCGAACAGTTCTACCGCACTTCGTTTGCTTGATACCGACTTCACGAAATTACAAATTATGCTCACTCGACATCTTAGTATAGTTTGCTGTTATAAGAACTAGTAGAGAAGTACTGTGTATAATAACAGTTTACACATTTGCCTCTACATATGTAGGGGAGTGCTTACAAGTTGTCAGCAAGAAGGAATAACTTGGGCAAGACTAGCCCTTCTACTTTGTAACAAATATCATCTCTATGAGTAGATTTATGAGTAGATTGTGTTATGTTTTAAGTGACACAGAGTCTTAGATTCTTGATTGTATTCGGTGGTTGTCGTAGCTTTCATAAGGTCTGAAGGCGCACGCCTGGAAAGTGTGTTTAGGGTTAAACCTAACGAGGGTTCGAATCCCTCTCTCTCCGCCATATAATATAGATAAGCCTCTGTTTTTAGAGGGGATTTTTTGCAAGCTTAATTCAAAGACCGCCAGGAAAGCCGTCAAATGTTTTCCCTTCTCCCAATATCAGTTGTTAAGTACACTATCTAACCATTTTCCCCGTCCCAAATTCTATTACAAAAACAACTCGCCATACTAAAAACTTTCTGCATTTATTGTCAGGACATTACTTACAGTAGTCCTCGCTATCGCTGGACCCACCCCCGGGGTAAATTCATGTTTACAGGTTGTATCACATGGAGCTCATAAAAGCGTATCTCTCATCGTATGGGCATATTAACCAAGAGGAATACAAACCCATGACTACCTATTCAGAGTACGAGCAAACAGCCATTGAGGTCGCATTAGCGGCAATACAACAAACCCTCAATACCAATGATGTAATGACATCCTCAGAGCAGGTTAAGGACTACCTGACCATTCAACTAGCAGGGGAGCCAGACGAGTGGTTCGGCGTTATGCTCTTAACTAGTCAACATCGCCTTATCAGCTTCTAGAAACTGTTCAGAGGCACCGTAAACTCACTCTACCGTGTGTTGGGCGGGGGATGGCAGCCGTGATTATTGAAAGGTATACCGGCACAAAATGACGGGCCACCTGCGCTTACCTGTGTTAGCTGTTAAAGCCTATCTAGTGAGTCAAGTGACTGTCATAATAGTAGTAACTGGCGAAAAGAAATTTGCCCAGTGAGTTCAGATTTTGTAATGGTAGGCGCAGGCACACAACTTTGTTGGGCAAGCGCCTTTCGCGATAGTTTAGCCTGCTCACGTAAGCCACACAGATGCACTGTAAAAGCATAGCTAACATCCGTGTCATCTAAAAGTGAAAATTTCATACTCTAGCCTCATAGATACAGTAATGTCCATTGTAGTATATAAGTTTAAGTTAACGCCCCTTCACTTTAAGAACCAACCAGCTGGTGTTTAATGTTTAAAGTGTTCTAACCCAAATATTTTTAAAGCTCACTAAGTTTCCATGGTCTTGCAGTTGAATGGGTGCGCAGCCATGCGGTGTCACTTTGGGTGGGCCAATCCACTCTGTTGTACCTTGTATCTTAGTATGGTTTTGCACCAACACGCCGTTATGCAGCACAGTCACAAAACCGTTGCTTATCATCTCATCGCCCTCAAATTTTGGTGCAGTGAAAATTATATCGTAGGTTTGCCACTCACCAGGTGGCAAAGCCGCATTAGCAAGCGGAATAGTTTGTTTGTACACACTTGCAGCCTGACCATTTGGATAGGTTGGATTGTCATAGTTGTCCAAGATCTGTACTTCATATTTTTGTTGAAAAAACACACCACTATTGTTGCGTTGCTGCCCTATCATGTCGCCAATAGGGGCTGGTGCTCGCCATTCAAGATGCAATTGCACGTCACAAAACTCTTGTTTGGTAACAATGTCTCCGGTGCCAGGTGCCACTGTGAATACATCTCCGCTGACAGTCCAAAGCGCAACTCCGCCTTTCAATGCTTCAAATTGGTCAAGGTCGTCGCCGTCAAATAAAACAATTGCATCTGAAGGTGCTTTACCTTTTTGTGTGCTTACCACCGGCGGCACTGACCCCCAAACTTCGGTCTTTTCGGAAAGTTTCACAAGTTCATCATGACTTAGTGAGGGATCCCAATTGTTTGCTTGTAATGCGGTACTTGTGAGTATTGTACTTGCACATATAAAGCTGCATAGCTTGGTCAGAGTAGTTATGCGCTTTGATGGATGTTTCAATATCCCGTTGTAACTCATGCGTAGTTTCCTTATTCGGTCATTTAATTTGTTCATTGCATTGCTTGCATATTGGCTTAGGTTGCCCAAGCTCTATCGCCCTTTTCATATGGATAGTCACCGTCATAGCGACCCGGCACTGCCACATATCTAAGGACTTTCTTTGCACCAACCTCGGAAGTAAAGAAACTAAACAAGGTGATCTGTTTGATCATCGTAAAATAATGAGGCATGACATCATTTGGTCGATTGATGTATTCATTAGTAAAACCATTCATCTTATTTTGTACTTTTGCCTTTTCATCCAAGTCAGATAACAATGTCAATCGCTCGTCTGCACGTAGTAATACAAAAGGCTTGCCATGAGTCTGTTGTGCTCGTTTTTCAATATCGGCCAATCCACGCATAAAATGTTGCTGCTGCGCCTTGCTGTAACAATCACTGACTAACACTGCAACGGATAACCCGACCCCAGCAGCTTTTGCGCCTGGTGTATCTGTTTTAGGCACAATAACCTCTGCGACTTCACCAATAAACGCAATTTGTTGTTTGTTAAATATGGTTTGCTCGGCTGTTTTCATTGGCAAAGTAACATAGGCCCTAGAGGGGGCACTGATCATCGCAAGTCCAGTGGCTGCGGTGATCATTTTGAGTAGGTCACGGCGTTGCATATCCATAGTTACAGATTTCCTTTTTTGAGCTCATCTACAGCAAAATGCGCTGCTCGGGCGGTTAATGCCATGTAAGTCAAGGATGGATTGACGCATGATGCAGAAGTCATGCAAGCACCATCTGTCACAAACACATTGAGCGCATCCCACACTTGATTGTGCGCGTTGAGTACTGAGGTTTTTGGATCGCGGCCCATTCGAGCGGTACCCATTTCGTGTATCCCTTGCCCAGGATAATAATCTGAATCAAAACCTGAAACATTTTTGATACCAGATTGTTCAAGCATATCTATCGCATCTTGCATCATGTCTTTACGCATTTTGATTTCGTTTTCTTTTATCTCCACATCAATCGCAAGTACCGGATTGCCCCATTTATCTGTTTTTGTTTTATCCAGATAAATACGATTGCTGTGATCAGGTAGCATTTCACCAAAAGCGGTCATGCCTATTTGCCATTGCCCTGGAGTGGATATAGCCTCTTTTAGAGCGGCGCCTATGCCCATTTCTGCAACGTCTTTGCGCCAACCTTCGCGGTTAGCGGCGCCCTGATAACCATAGCCACGAAGATAATCACGCTTATCATTGCCCCAGTTTCTAAATCTTGGAATGTAGAAACCACTAGGTCGACGACCGTAATGATACTTATCTTCATACCCTTCCGCTATACCACTTGCGCCAATGCGAAAGTGATGATCCATCACATTGTGACCTAACTCACCACTACTGCTGCCTAGCCCTTGCTCCCATACATCGGTGGCTGAATTCATCAGTATCCATGTAGAGTTAAAAGCAGACGCACACACAAACACAATTTTGCTATTAAATTGATAGGTTTGATTGGTTTCTGCGTCAATAATCTCTACACCTTTAGCGCGTTTTTTATCTTTGTCGTAAATGATTTCACGCACAATCGAGAAAGGTCGAATGGTCAAATTTCCGGTTTTTACTGCCGCAGGTAAGGTTGATGATTGAGTACTAAAGTACGCACCATATGGACACCCCATCCAACACTTATTCCGATATTGACATTGTATTCTGCCTTCTTCTAATTTCGCTTCAGTCATATTTGAAGTGCGACCTGGTATTAAATGGCGCTGACCCTTAAAGGCCGTTTGAATGCGCTTTGCCACGTCTTTTTCAACACAATTTAAGGGCATGGGTTTTTGATACACGCCATCAGGCAACACATCAAACCCATCTTTACTGCCACTTATGCCAGCAAATCCCTCAACATAGTCGTACCAAGGAGCAATCTCTTCATAGCGAATTGGCCAATCAACCGCAATCCCCTCTTCTGCATTGGCAGTGAAATCGCGCTTATTGAAACGGTAACTTTGACGGCCCCATAACAAGGAACGACCACCTACTTGATAGCCCCGAAACCAATCAAAACGTTTTTTTTCAACATATGGGTTTTCGATTTCATTTGCCCACATACCAAGCGTAGGTTCATTTAGAGGAAAATCCCGTCTTAGCACAGGGTAATTGGCCATCATCTCTTGAGTCGGCGCCCCTCTGTGTGGATAGTCCCATGTTTCTTTTTGCGCGTTTTTATAATCTTTTATATGTTCTATGTTTTTGCCACGTTCTAACATCAACACTTTTAGTCCTAACTCGGTGAGCTCTTTGGCTGCCCAACCACCACTTATTCCTGAACCAACTACAATGGCATCATAATCATACTGTGACATATACTTTCCTTATGTTAGCGATCGCAAATCTGTACCGCTTGCGCAAGCGATGCAATTCGACCTTCTTGAGTGGCATGTGTGGGAACAAACTCTTGCGCAACATAACCGTTAAAACCAGTGGCCTTTATTGCATCAACCACCGCTGGGTAGTAGATTTCTTGAGTATCGCCAATCTCATTTCGGCCAGGCACACCAGCAGTGTGATAGTGACCAAAGTACTGATGATTATCGGTAATGGTTCGGATTAAATCCCCTTCGCTTATTTGCATATGATAGATATCGTATAACAATGAAAAGTTCGGTGAATTTAACGCCTGACAAAGCTCAACACCCCATGCGGAGGTATCTGCCATATAATCGGGATGATCAATTTTGCTGTTAAACAATTCCATAAATATCGTCACGCCTCGCTTTTGCGCATGTGGCAAAATGCGTTGCAATCCTGCGACAGCATTTCGTAGACCTTGTTGCTTGCTCAAACCGCGTGCATTACCACTAAAACAAATAAGATTGGTGTACCCTGCATCCGCGACTAAATCAATATGAGCAAGGTATCTCGCGACCAACTGGTAATGAAATTCAGGATGAATGAACCCATCCTCTAAATTTAGCTCGGCGCCATTGCACATAGAGCTGTCCACACCATAACGCTTCAATGTATGCCAATCACTCGGGCCAACTAAATCAATTGCGTTGAAACCTAAGGTTTTTACCACTTGGCATAGTTCATCAATACTAAGATCCCCGTAAGTCCAACGGCTAACCGAGTGATTTACATTGCCCTTTAATTTAACGCTTTTGCTTGTAGTAACCGATGCAATTGAGGCTGATGCAAGCGCTGCACTGCTTAAGGCTGCGGTTTTTGCCATACCGGTTAGCAGAACACGGCGGTTTTGATCAATGCTATCTTTGCTCATCTGTTAGTCTCTTGTGTGGAATTATATGAATACTCTTTTTTAAAGGTAATAAAGAACAACACCAATACCACAGCTGCAAATCCGGCCGGGTATAACCATACGCTGGTCCAGTCAGTGCCATCACCTAACTTGAAGCATTCGGTTATTTGTCCTGCTAGTGCAAAACCAATCAACATGCCTACGCCATAGGTTGCCAGTGTAATAAGACCTTGTGCAGCACTTTTGATTTTTGCACCGGCTTTTTGGTCGGTATAAATTTGCCCCGAAACAAAGAAGAAGTCGTAACAAATTCCGTGCAATACGATGCCGAGTATTAACATGAATAGGCCGGAATCTGCATCACCAAAAGCGAATAAAACGTAGCGTAATACCCAAGCGGACATGCCGATGCACAAGGTTAATTTGATCCCAAATCGTTGTAAAAATACAGGCAGTAACAGCATAAACATAATTTCGGAGGCCTGTCCCATGGTCATCTTGCCGGTGGCGTTTTCTACTCCTATTTCGGTTAAGAAAGGATTCGCGTTTTGGTAGTAAAATGCCAGTGGAATACAAATGAGAATAGAGGCAACGAAGAACACCAAATAATTACTATCTTTGAGCAAGCCCAGTGCATCTAACCCTAGTATGTCCTTAATGCTCGCCGCTTTACCTTGCGACGGAGGAACTGGCGGTAAACTAAAGCTATAAATACCAAGTGCCAGAGAAGCAACTGCGCACATAAGGAAGGTATTTTTGAGCATACCTTGAGCGATGGCATCGCTAGCATCCCACGCAAATAAATAACTGATCGCAAGGCCTGCAACAATCCAACCAACGGTGCCCCACACGCGTATTTTTCCAAACTCCATTGCTGGACGTTTCATCTGCGCGAAGGCGACTGAATTGACCAGAGCTAGGGTAGGCATATAGGCCATCATGTAGCCAAATACCAATGGATAAAACTCAGCAAAATCTTGTGCTTGATACATCAAGTACATCATCACTGCACCCAACAGATGCATCACACCAAGTATGCGTTCCGCATTGAAATATCTATCTGCTATTAAACCAATGATAAAGGGCGCCACTATCGCTCCCCAAGACTGAGTAGAGAAAGCCATACCCACCTGTGGGCCACTCGCGCCTAAATTGCCAGATAAGAAGGTGCCTAAGGTGACGAACCATCCACCCCAAATGAAAAACTGCAAGAACATCATGGAGCTAAGTCTGATGTTCATCCCCAGACTCATTGCTGCGTTGCTATCAACTTGTGTTGTTGGCTTCATTCGCTTAATCCCAATATTTGTCGGTTACGTTGTTCACTCGCACTTGCACCGGCAAAGTCATCAAAAGCACGTTTCGCCGGTGTGATTAAATGCTCGGTAATAAAAGGTGCTCCCTCTGCAGCGCCTTGTTCGGAGTCTTTCAAGCAGCATTCCCATTCCAGCACAGCCCATCCATCGAAACCATATTGGGTTAACTTGCTAAAAATTCCTTTGAAATCAACTTGCCCGTCGCCAAGCGATCGAAAGCGTCCAGGGCGCTCTTGCCAACCTTGATAGCCACCATACACGCCACTTCGACCATTCGGATTAAATTCAGCGTCTTTAACATGAAAGGCCTTAATACGCTCATGATAGATATCGATAAAACTCAAATAGTCCAACTGTTGCAATACAAAATGACTAGGATCAAACAAAATATTCGCACGAGGATGATGGTTAACTGCATCTAGAAACAGCTCGAAAGAGGCACCATCATGCAAATCCTCTCCGGGGTGAATTTCATAGCATATATCGACACCTGCTGAGTCAAAGGCATCAAGAATAGGCAACCAACGTTTGGCTAATTCAGTAAAACCTTGCTCAACAATGCCGGCTGGTCGCTGTGGCCATGGGTACATCAAGTGCCACAAAAATGCGCCAGAAAAAGTCGCATGCCCTGTAAGCCCGAGATTCTTACTTGCTTGTGCGGCGAATTTTAGTTGTTCAATCGCCCATTGCGTGCGCGCCTGTGGATCACCTTTAACGTGACCTGGGGCGAAATTATCAAACATTTCGTCATACGCTGGGTGAACCGCAACGAGCTGCCCTTGCAAGTGAGTCGAAAGCTCCGTAATTGTGATGCCATATTTGTTGCATATTGCCAGCACCTCATCACAATAGGATTGGTCTTTTGCCGCTCGTTCTAGATCAAATATCTGAGTGCCACTGGTGGGTATTTGTACGCCCTTATAGCCAAGGGATGCCGCCCATTTTATGATCCCCTCGAAGCTATTGAATGGTTCTTCGTTAGCTAGAAACTGCGCTAAAAAAATGGCCGGGCCCTGTATCAGGCCATTTTTATTCTTTGCCTTGCCACTCATAAGATGACCTCGTTTTTTAAATCTTGTGTGTCTGCGGATGAGGCCACAAAGGCCGTCCATTTCTTGTCTGATGCAGCGCTCTCAAGCATGGTTTGGATGAATGCCATGCCGCGCAACCCGGAATAAATACTCGGCACGCCATCAACATTACTGTTGATTACTGGATGATCTTGATGATGCGTAACCGCTTTTGCAAACATGCTATACAAGTTTGCCATGGCCTCGAGGTATCCCTCAGGATGTCCTGCAGGAACGCGACAACGCGACAACGCTTCTGCGCACAATCCAACATTTCCTTGCCCTGCTCTGTATACTTGAAAAGGCGCGTCTGTACGACGGTGAATTAAGGTATCAGGTTGCATTTGCTGCCATTCAATCCCACCTTTGTCGCCATAAACGCGAATACTCAAACCGTTTTCTACACCTGCGCATACTTGACTGGCGATCAACGTTCCGGTGGCACCTTGTTTGGTTTTGAACAATGCGGCACCATCGTCATCTAAGCGACGACCATCGATATGTATATTTAGTTCTGCACAAATATCGGAGATTTGATGCTGGGTTACAAACTCAGCCATACCAAATGCGTGTGTACCGATATCACCCATACATCCGCTGCCACCTGATTGAGCCGGATCGGTGCGCCAAGCAGCTTGTTTATTGCTTTGTTCTTCATTAGCCGAAAGCCAGCCTTGGGGGTATTCAACGATGATTTTACGAACGCTACCAATGGCGCCACTGGCGACTAAATGTTGCGCTTGCCAAACCATTGGATAACCTAAATAGGTGTGAGCCAAACCAAATAGCACTGGGGTATTTTTTAACCGTTGCGCTAACAACTCGGCCTCATCAAGCGAAATAGCTAAGGGTTTTTCGCAAAACACATGAAATCCATGCTCAATGGCTTTTTGAGCAATAGGCACATGCATGTGATTAGGCGTTACGATGACTAATACTTGCATTCTTTGCTTTTCCGGCAAGGTACTTTCGCCCTCGATCAGAGATTGCCAAGAATCATAAACACGCTCTTTGTTGATGCCAAACTGCGCAGATGTTTGCTGATTATTGTCAGCGTCTCGACTAAAAGCCCCGCAGACTAACTCGGAATAACCGTCCATCATAATTGCGTGTCTGTGTACTGATCCAATAAAGGCTCCGGCACCACCACCAATCATACCAATTCTTACTTTGCTGTATTGTTCCAAGCGCCCCCCACACAATTAAAAACTGAACAGTTGTTAACAAAGCTGAGTTCAAAATGTTAACAAAAAAATAAATGTAACGGGTTTCATTTGATTAATCAAGGGTAGTTTGTTAATTTTAGCTTAATTATTTTTACGATATAAATTAATTGGCATTGAGTGAATTTGTGCTTATTCTTCGGGTAAATGATATCGGTTACATTATTGTGGGAAGATTATTATGGCTAACATAAGAAAAGTAGCTGAGCTTGCGGGGGTCTCAGTGGCGACCGTATCGCGTACTTTGCAAAAGACAGACAAAGTCTCGACTAAAACACGCGAAAAAGTCATGCACGCAATCCGCACGTTAGACTATCAACCCAACCTGATGGCGGTGAAGTTTCGCTCGGGTAAAACACTCACCATTGTTGCTTTAGTTCCTGATGTTGCTAACGTATTTTTTGCTAGAGTGATATCTGGTATGCAAACCGAGGCTGCATCTCATGGATATTCGATACTACTGGTAAACACCCTCGGCGATGAGACCACAGAAGCGCACTACGCCAAGATGGTGCAAACCTCTCAAGCAGATGGACTGATTCAGTTGCGTGCGTATAATCCCTTTGTTGATTATAACGGTGTATTACCCATGATTAATGCATGTGAAGTGTTAGAAACTGCGCCATGCACTACTGTGACCTTAGACAATTATGCGGCTGCAAAATCAATGACTGAGCATCTAATCAGCTTAGGTCACACCAAGATAGCATTGATCAAAGGCCCTCAACAAAGCCCATTAACCCAACAAAGATTACACGGCTACAAAGACGCATTACACAATGCTGGACTGACATTTGACTCGTCAATGATGTTTGCCAGTGATTTTAGTATGTCATCTGGTTATTTAGCTGGGCATCAAATATTGCAATGCTCAACACGCCCAACCGCAGTGTTTTGTGAAAATGACGAAACAGCAATTGGCGCAATCAAGGCGTTTAAAGAAAACAATTTACAGGTACCTGATGATATTTCTGTTGCGGGTTTTGACAATATTGAGTTTTCGCAATATTGCGACCCGCCATTGACTACCATTTCACAACCAGCCGAAGAATTTGGGCAGACCTCTGTGGCGATGTTAATCAATTTATTGCAAGATAAAACGACAAAATCAGCCAAAGTTATTCTGCCATTTGAGCTAGTAATGCGCTCTAGCACTGGCATAGCACCCGCCTTAACAACTAATTAATGTGAGTATTATTTATGCAACATACTTTTATGCAACAACGTCGACAGTTCACAAAAACCATGTTGGGACTTGGGCTTGCCTCATGCCTTGTTCCTTTTGCACACGGATCTAGTAAGCTTAAACCGATGAAATTCACGACCGGCATACAACTTTACACCTTGCGGGATCTCATGGCGCAAGACCCAATAAAGGCGCTTAATCTCGTGGCGAAGACCGGCTACCAAGAAGTCGAGTTTGCTGGGTATTTCAATAAGACCACTCAGGAGCTTGCAAGCACATTAAGAGAACTTGGCTTAACGGCACCCTCAGCACATTATGGTTTAGACGATTTAAACGCCAACCTTTCACAAATTATTGAAGACGCCCATACCCTTGGCCATAAATATATTGTACTACCTTACTTAACCGACGAACAGCGCGATGGTGGCATTGATACTTATAAAAAGCTGGCGGTCAAATGCAATAAATTTGGCGAAGCCTGCAAACAAGCGGACATTCAATTTGCGTATCATCACCATGACTTTGAATTCTTCAAGACACACAACCAAGTCCCTTTTGATGTTCTGTTAAATGAAACCGACGCTGATTTAATGAAAATTGAAATGGACTTATATTGGATGGCAAAAGCCAATCAATCACCAACCGATTACTTCAAAAAGTACCCACAACGTTTTCCACTGTTTCATGTAAAAGATATGGATGCACAAGGTGACTTTGCTGATGTTGGGACCGGTGTCATTGATTTCGACAGTATTTTTGCGCAGCATGAAATATCGGGTATACAACACTTCTTTGTGGAACGCGACCATACACTAGATGTATTAAAAACCATGGCAACCGGGCAAGTTACTTTGTCTAAATTGCTTAGAAACCTTGCAGTCACAAACTAATATAGCATCAACATTATCATAGTAATTTCAACGTCTGCGCGTACTGCCTTTTGTAATCCACCAGTGAACGTATGAAGAATTGGAGGAAGTTCCAGAAATGGCTCAAGATATTATGAAGTCATTTGAAAATAATAAAACGCAATCGGCGATAGAAAGCTTACATTTTAAGATTGCAGAACTATTGGAGCGTTCTTCCCTAATGCTGATTCAATCTAGGGTCAGTGTTAATCTACATACTAAGACTCCCAATGTAAATTTTAATTCTGGAACTTTTTCTGGAACCTTTTTCGTGTCTGATTTTTATGTAATGGGGGCGGGGGGAGTAAATGACTTCTTTATATTGCTAAGTAACCTTAGATATTTACGGAAAGTGTCACAGTGGCCAATGGTGGTAATGTGGCGACGAATGATTTAATAATCTTTGCTGACCAGCAGTTAACGTCTGAAGCATTAAAGTTACAAATCAATTAACTAGAGTAAGTGGACGGAAGTTCTTTAGGAAGCTACGTCTACCTGCTCAGTCTTTAAATAAAGTACATGGCTGCATCTACTAGTTATCGTCCAGCCTTGCGCTGTACCAGTCATACAAGAGACATCAGATATCTAGGCCTCGCAATGTATCAGTTAGCTTTAAGAGCGCCCTGCAAGCCTTTGTGTGGATCATGCACGAGACATCCTTCTAACTAGGCTAAGTACTACTGCTTATGTCATTAGCGTCTTAGGTTTACATACAGTTGCGTACAGTTCTACCGCACTTCGCTTGCTTGATATCCTGCACCCGCACAATATTAAATTGTACTGATGTAGGTATCCATTTAACTATTTTATGAACATTGAATGACGCTAGTGACGGCAAAAAACAAACATTTATTTTTTATGTTTTTTCATGAACATCGTAAAACACGAAAATAAATAAGTTATATTTCAGCCGCCACTGGTGTCACTTTCACTACATTTTTAACTTAATGCCTTTGTAACCGCGGCTCTTACTGGTTTTGTATGGCGTTACCGTTGGATGTTGCTTGAAATACACTGCACATTTTCGACTGAAGCTGTGTTTGAGCTCAGGTATCAGCAAATTCTCTTCACACCACCTAATGTAACCCTCGTATAGTATCTTTGATGTGGTTATCGAATCGGGTTGAAGCTGCACATTATCGTCAAAGTACTCAGTTATACTATCAAGTTCTTTTTTGTATCCAGCACTATCGTGCGTCACTTTGTCGGGTGCATTCAAGCCTTGCTTCTCCCATTGAACTAATCCGGCTAATGCCCAGTTTAATATCCCCGGCATCTCTGATTTTAATGTATTGAGCAAATTAGGGTCACGCTGCTCTTTAGGGACGACATAACCAAAGTGGATAAAGCGCATGCGTCGCCAAAAGCCTCCGTCATTGATATTGCCGTAGGGCTTATCGTTTCCGTACATCACTATTT
Source organism: Glaciecola sp. (assembly GCA_029246415.1). Taxonomy (GTDB): domain Bacteria; phylum Pseudomonadota; class Gammaproteobacteria; order Enterobacterales; family Alteromonadaceae; genus Opacimonas. The sequence continues at coordinate 21,267 of JAQWNF010000016.1, read as the reverse complement.
TAGCCGTTGATTTGAACGTGAATGGATTACTGTATAAGCGTCTCCCTGTCACTTCATCATCCCCGGATAACGATTTGAGCGTCTGTGTATCAAATGCAGCACTGTTATCATCCATCTCATCTGTTATCCCTAATCTCGTACCTGCAAGGTCTGCAATACCAGCCATAACAGCATTAGAGCGTCCACCAATTTTGCCTTTCATGATGGTATCTGAGTTAATTTTGACAGCGTAATCACCGAGCATGGCTTTGACTAAATCAAGGAAGGTCGATTTACCATTTGCGCCACTGCCGTAAAAGAAAAATAGCTGTTGCTCAGTGATACTTGTTGTCAAAAAATACCCAACTAGGCGCTGTAGATAACTGACCATCTCTTGGTCACCTTCCATTGCCGTTAAGATAAATCGCTCCCATACAGGGCATGTTGCGTTTTTATCGTAATGCGTCCCTAGTGATTTAGTGACCAAATCTTCACCTTTAGCAGTCCGAAGTGTGTGGGTTGATATTTCATACACATCTTTCCCAAGCCCAAATAGGTTCGAGTTGGCATCTAGCTTACCTGCACCTACGGATAAGTGTGTTTCGACAATCTTGAGCACCGAGTTTTGATTTGCGTGATTCATTGCCTTGTTCAGCCACTTCATTGACATGGGAACGTCAACCCCAGCTTGAATTTGCCGTTTTATCTCAATCACCACTTTCTTGTATCTTTCTAACACTAGGCGTTTGGCATCTTGTGCCTTGACCCATTCGCCATCATCAAACACCAGCCAGTTCTTTGCTGTACTCTCATAAATAATAGTAGAACGATATTGGTCCACAAAGAACTCGGCGAGGGTGGTGTCGTTTTCGCCATGTATGGTTTGAATGTCGATATAACCTGCTTTGGCTATTAGATACTCTGGTGCATAGTAAAAAAGCGTACCAATGGTGATACCCTCGCCCACATCAAAGCCGTTCCAGTGCATTGCGCATTCATTAGGTTGATATGTTTGCCCATCGCTTGACCAGTTATCCCATAACTCCAATCCTTTCATGCAGGGATACTCACTATGAATAGCCATACCTATGTTTATCCATTTTTCATAACTAACATCAGGGTCAATGTAGCTGAGTACGGTGGCAATTTCCGATAACGGTACTGATACAGGTGACACATCCTGACTGGTAACATGCAATTTTAGCTTTGATGCAGCAGGGGACTTTTTTAAAGCGGCTGCAAGTACCCAATCAGGTGCATCTGCCAATTCAACGCTATCAACATCAGCCTCATAATTAACCCCATAAATGCTGCTACCTGCGCCAACACTATAACCCTTTCCACCTGCACGTATATCTAACCCCGGCTCAAACCCTTGGCGCAACCTCAGTAGAGAAGCATCATCAGTAGCAAAGTAATAATGTTTACCACCACTGGGGGTATTGACCGTAAACGTGTCGGGTAGTGCAGGGTGCTTATCCAAACTAGCGAACCCATTAACACTCCCATCAGGTTTAATATCAACATCCAGTACAATGTGCTCACCTGCAACAACGCCGATGTTGTAATCCGGGTTTTCTGCCCACCATCCCTCGATAGTTGCAAGCTCACTGGTAGCCGCTTCTTGCCATTTCGAAATAGCAGGGATTTTACTGTTAACTTTGCAAGGGAATATGCTAAAGTCATAGCTAGCATACATCTTGGCAAAAGCTAATTTGTTAGCTGTCTTGATTAAATCGACCTGTTCTTGCTTGGCGGCTTGCAGGTCGTTTTTTTCTCTTAGAATGTTACTCGTCATAAGTAATTCCTTCATATAAATGTTCACCATCAGCGGTATACCTTAATGGCGTGAGATATTGTTTATGCCCATTGGCATCGATCGTATAGCTAGCAGGGATGGTAATAATTTCCACTCCCATTTTTCGTAGTTCAGATATAACTGGTGATGGGGCTTTAATGCCTGACTCAACCATCTCATCAGCCGTTATTTGCCCATTAACAATTAGTTTGGTTACCACTAAGCATTGTTGTTCAGTAAGCGCTGTGTAAACGGTTTTCGTTACTTGTTGTGGGATGTGCATAATCATTACGCTGCCTCCTCATCACGTTGTTTAATTCTAGAATTCAGCCATTCATACACTTCAGACTCCAGCCAACCGACAGCTGTGCCGCCGTCTACTAACGGAATTCTTTTTGGGAATAGCCCTTTTTGTTCTAATTGGTATATGTACGACTTCGAAAAACCTGATATATGTTTGGTTTCTTTAATGCGTATTATACGGTCTTCATCAGAGTGACTCATAATGTCATCCTCATTCTTTGTGTTAAAAAATCCGCAGCAATTGCTTTGGGGTTCGATACCAGAATAAGGGTTTCATTTGGGATGTCACTAGTATGGATATATGTTTTTTAGCATGTTTTTCTGCAGGTTAGATACAACAAGGGGAGGGAGGGACATGTATGGAAATCAATCCATACATGTGAATGGTTATCTGCTTCTTGCAGCTTTGTTAAATGTGATTTTTACTCTTTGGTCTGCGAAAAAATCCCCAGAGTTAAAGTTAAATATTTCCCTATTATGTTTATATAATTCTTTGTAGAAATCTGCTTTAGTCATTGGGGGGTGAAACGAATCATAGATGGTCTGGTGTTGACTGTTGAGTAAGTTCTTTTCTTCTGCCCTTTCTTCACAAAACTGATTAAATTCTCGAACCCGTTCATCCGTTTTTGATTCTGACTTAGGTTTCGTTGATTTTGTTTTAGTATTCAGTGTGGGTAAATCGGTCTGAATATCTTGCCTGAAGTACTCAGTTATTTCGTCCCTAGTGGCATACATCTGTTTGGTGGTGATGATTATGTTATTTGTCGATACACTGATTATAGTGTCGCTAGTGTCATTAACGACGGAGAGTATTTTGTATCTGTTGTTGGGGATGAATGGTGTTGTTTTATCAAATTGACGATATGCTTTTTCGTGTAATTCAATATCATAAATCAAACATCCATCAACTAATGTGTTGTTTTTATCCTTTATTCTGATGGGCATCTTATCAATATTGATCCGGTCGAGCAGTTTGGTCTCGTACTTTTGTATTCCTCCCAAGCCAAGGTAATCAAATACTTCACCCATACTTAACTCAAAAGGTAGGACTGATTGTCGCGTCATTATAAATTGTGTCGGTTGGTTATTATGCATTAGAGAGCTTCTGACTAATAAGGGAGGTACTATCGCCAGCTTTTAGCGAATCTAGGTAATCAGCCCAAGCCTGCATCATATTGGTTCTTTTGTCCATCCACTTTGCTTTGTTATAGGTTGCCCGGATCCGGTCTTTATTAGTATGGGCCAGTTGTAGCTCAATGATATCAGGATGAAACCCAAGTTCGTTTAGCAGGGTACTTGCAGTGTGCCTGAAACCATGTGAGGTCATGTATCCTGTACCAAATGGTTTGTTAGTTGAAGGGTTAATTAAGCGTTTTAATGCCACAGTGGTCGTGTTTTCGCTTAAAGGTTTATCATTACCCCGGTTAGCAACGAAAACATACTCTTTATCCCCGGTGAGTTTTCTCATGTTTTTTAGTATTGCCACAGCTTGTGTCGCTAATGGCACATCAAGGGGTTTATTGTTTTTTAGCTCGGTAGCGGGTATCTTGATGATGTTAGTATCGAAGTTAATGTATTCCCACTTGAGGAAGCGAATATTGTATGGTCTAAGGAAAACAAGAGGCATTAATTTTAATGCTTGAGTGACTGCATAATCTTGTTTAGCAGAAGGCGAGTCAATTTGGTTTAGTAACACTTTTAAGTCTTCAGGTGAGGTTATATGACCAAAGTTGTTGTCAATGCGTCTATCTGGTTTGGGTAGTAACTCCGCTAAGCCCTGTGCGGGATTGCTTGATATGATACCTAATACTAATATTTCGTTGAATACACGCCTCACTATATTAGCCAACCTAATAGCGGTTTCCTTAGCACCTCTGTCGCTGATGTTAAGCATTATCTTTAACAAGTCGGCAGTCGTGTATTCGTCTAAGTTTTTCTTATCCAGAAAAGGTATCAGGTTTTTATCGATGCGTTGTCTTAAATCTTTGGCGGTCGATTCAGCAAGCACTTGTTTATCAAACCATTGGTTCATGTAGTAACTAAAGCGTTTGTTTTTTAAGTCATCATTAACCTTACGCTGCACTTTTATTTGTTTTGGGTTGATACCTCGGGCAACAAGCTCGCGTGCTTCTCGGTGTTCTTGGCGGGCTATTTTTAAGCTGATGTCTGGGTATTTACCAATCGTATAGCTGCCACGAGTGTTGTCGAGTCTAAAATCATACTTCCAACTCTTATAGCCAGAAGGTTTAATGAGCATATAAAGCCCACCACCATCAGTTAACTTGTAGGGTTTATCTGAAGGTTTAGCATTCTTAATAGATGTATCTGAAAGTGGCATAGACTTACCTGATATTTAACGTAACAATAAAAGACCGTCAAGGAGACCGTCAAATTTTGTGGTCAGTATAATACATTAAATACCTGTTTGGAAAGTAAGGTGTTGAAATTAATTACTTTTATTTGTTTATGTGGTCTGTATTACACTATATATTCTATAGTGTGGCGTTCTCTCTCTCCGCCAAATTGGATATTAACCCGTTGATTTTATTGACGGGTTTTTTATTTAACCCCCTTTTATACCCCCGTTTTATGATTTAGTTTACCTCAAATTAATCCCTCGCAAACATTCACGCAATGCCAAGTGCTAGAAAAAACTTACTGTTATAGTAGCTGCGTTGTTTCATACCATTCATATTCACAACTATTACATTACCAATGAGCTTAAAATCAAAAGCCTTTTGTAAGCATCTTGGGTCTAAATAAATTGTTCTTAAAAGGATGCCTGTTTTAACAATTTCTGGGGGGATATATTTTAGACTGTTATAGTTTTTACGTTAAGGTTGATTGCGACTCGGGCATCTTGAACCTCGAGTGCGTGCTGATAAGTACAGGTCAAACCAGTATGGAAAGCAACTTAAATGTGCCTAGGTTGCAGGTGTTGATTCATTTGTATACTTTTGTATGATTTATGTAAAAAAAATTGACTAGCTTGTAAAACTAAGGTAAAACATTTTCCTGGGTAAACGATTTCCCTTTATGTGAATTTAATATGGAACTAATAATATGAACAAAACATTTAAGCTAAATTTAGTAAGCGCAGCTATAGTAACCTCAATGGGGGTAACAATGACTGCACAAGCAGAAGATGCACCAACCAAAGAAAAAGAAGGTTTTGAACAAATTGTAATTACCGGCTCTGCTGCTGGTCGTTCACAAATTGAATCTGCCGTCGCTGTTACCAGTATTGACGATGAAGTTATTCGCAACTTTAAGCCAAATTCTGAAGTTGAATTATTCCGTCTAATTCCAGGTATTCAAACCGATGGTAATAATGGCCCAGGTGGTAATGCCAATATTGCTGTACGTGGTCTTCCAGTTGCTACTGGTGGTTCTCCGTTCGTACAAATTCAAGAAGACGGTTTGCCAACGGTATTATTTGGTGACATGCAGTTTGGTAACAACGACTATTGGACCCGCTTTGACGGTTCAGTTGCGCGCGTTGAATCTGTGCGTGGTGGTACTGCAGCAACATTTACTTCTCAAGCACCTGGCGCGATCATCAACTACATTTCTCACACAGGTCAAGTTGAAGGCGGTTTTGTTAACTTCTCAACAGGCCTTGGCTATGATGAAAAGCGTGTTGATTTCCGCTACGGCGGTGAAGCTTCAGAGTCTGTGCTTTACCACATCGGTGGTTACATGAAAAATGGTAGTGGCCCACTTGAAACTGGATTTAATACATCAGAAAGCATTCAAATTAAAGGTAACGTCACCAAATTTTTAGCGGATGATGAAAGCTATGTTCGCTTTAATGTCAAAATCGCAGACACGCAAGAACCATTCTACACTGGCTCATTAGCACTAGCGGATATCTCTGGTACAAAGTTGTCTAACTATCGTCCATACCCAACAATGGATGGTCGCAAAGAAGGTAACTTCTCAACGCTTAACCAGAATTTCTTAATTGTTAACAAAAGTGGCGGTATTGAGCGGGTTGGCATGACGGGTATCTCCTCTGAAGCCCTTGCTTTTGGTACGGAAGTTCACTACGTATTAGAAGACGATATTATTATTGATAACAAGATGCGTTGGACTGACATGAGTGGTTCATTTAACGAACCGTTCCACGGTCCTACAGCAACCAGCAATGTGCTTGGTGCAACGGTTAATAGCTCTGAAGTTGCATCTATCATCTATGCGAATGGTCCTCAAGCGGGTAGTGTTTACACTAGCCCTTATATCGACAGAGATACTAATGTATCAACGATCATTGATGATGTAGGTAGCTTTGTGAATGATTTGACGGTATCAAAAGAATTTTCATTGGATGAGGCGACTCTTATTGCACGTGGTGGTTATTTCTTCATGAATCAAATCATTGCTATGGACTGGCATACTAACCGCAACTATCGTGCTGCGGGTGTGAATAATCCTGCACAGTTAGACCTATTAGATGCCGATGGTAATCAGTTGACAGCCAATGGCCTAGCCGGCTTTAATGATAATTGGGGTGATTGCTGTAAACGTCAATACGACCTTGAGTATGCTAACTCAGCGCCATATGTTTCATTAGAACTTGAAACAGAGGATTATATTTTAGATGGTAGTATTCGTAGAGATACTGTTCAAGCATCAGGATATGTTGTTCAAAGTTCTGGCAATGTTACTTATAACGAAGTTAATGGCGTGCAAATTCCAACATTGTTAGCGGATGGCAAAGAAGAGAATCCAAATTATGAAGTTAGTTATACTTCTTGGACCTTTGGTGGACTGTATAAATTTAATGAAGATACCAGTTTCTTTACTCGTGCCTCCAAAGGCAATCGCTTTAACTCTGATCGCCAAACAGTATCAGGGAAAATCAACCCTGACGGATCATTGACTGAAGCGGGTAAAGTTGCTGCGGTGGATGAAGTGAATCAGTACGAAATCGGCGTGAAGAACCGCGGAGAATTAGCTGAAGGTGTTTACACAGCTGAGCTAACGCTACTAAAAGGAGACTTTTCTCAATCTAACTATGAACCAACGTCTACTCCTGCGTGTCCTTCAGGTGGCTGTGTATTGGATAACGAATATAAAACGGTTGGTTTTGAATTCTATGGAACGTATAAATTAAACGATTTATTCGTACTGGCTAATGCAACCTATACGGATGCCGAGCAGCGTTCTGCAGGTTCTTCTGAGTGGGGTGTAGCAAACGGTATCCCTGAGTTGACTTATGCTGTGACAGCAACTTATGACCTTATCGAATCAGTCAGCGTAGGTCTAAATGTGGCAGGTCAATACGGTGTGCGCAATGGTGCCGGTGTTGAGTTTGAAAACAAGCCAGTATTTGGTGGCAACATTACTTATAATATTAACGAAAACTTAGAGGTTTCTTTAATCGGTCAAAACCTAACGGATGTATTTACAATCCGTGGTCAAGGCGGTATTGTTGATGCTGATAACGGCGTAGTTGCGGTAAACCCTGCATTAGGGCGTAATATTCAAGCTTCAGTACGTCTTAACTTCTAAACTGTACAAGTACTTATCAAGGGCAGGAAATCTGCCCTTTCTTATGAATATGGTAACTAATATAAACACTTACTTTGCAGAAAATCGGCAGGATGAATTAATTTTGCATTTGCTCAGTAAGCAAAGTCAGTACAAACATGATGCTCAATATTGGGAGCTTTTGGCGCAAGCGTATTTTGCTGAGCAAAACACCCCAAAAGCCTTGTCATGTTGGCGAAAATGTCTTCAAATCGACCCCAATAATCTTCACTTCCAATCTTCGTATGCAAAAACGAGTTTATTATCTGGATTACCTGTAAGCGAAAATTATGCTCGCTTATGTTCACTAGACCAATGCAATGAAGAGTACATGATAGGTTATGCTCATGCCTTGTCGCTTGAAGGTGCTTATGAGCAAGCTATTGAAGTGTTACAACGATTTACACTTAGCAAAGATGTCAGTCCTAATATACTCAAGCTGTTAAGTGATGTGTACTTACTTAATGAAGGGGCAACTGCAGCAAACAATGTTTATGAAAACGCAATTAAACACGATATTCATCCAAGCTTTTCATTTACTCAAATTATTGATGGGTATCATCATAAAGAACATTATCAGCAAGCATTAGAGGTCGTTGAGCAGGCGACAAACGCTTTGCCAAATGAAATAACTTTAGCTGTAAAAAAAGCAATTATTTTAAGTGAAATGCATGAAGATGATGCAGCAATTAGATGCTTTGAGTCTTTAGCAAAGGTGCAAAGTGTTGAAAAAGATTTGGCGATTTTGCGCATGTCATTACGCAAAGGGAATTTGAATATCGCCGAATCGATTGCCATGCATTATTCAAAAATAGGTATGCAATCGACTTTTATTCCATATTTGAACCTGATTTGGCGCTTAAAAAACAATACGCAATTTCTTGAATGGCTCGATAGAGGGAAAGCGTTTATTAAAACTTCTAAAATAGCCATGAGCAATGACGAGTTAAGCTCATTAGGGGGATTGTTAGAGCAATTGCACACAACGCAATCACCTTATTCAGAACAGTCTGTACAAGGCGGTACGCAGACTGATTTAAACTTATTTTTGCGTCAAGAGCCGATCATTCAAACCATCAAAGAACGGGTGAAAGACCAAATCAAGGCATATGCTCAACAATTACCTGTAAACGACGCTACTCATCCTTTGTTAAAATACGATGTCCAACAGGTCATCGATGGACGCATCAAATTCAATGGTAGTTGGTCAGTTAAACTCAACCCAGGTGGCAGAAATAAACCGCATACACACCCTAAAGGATGGCTCAGTTCAGCATTGTATTTACAGGTGCCGGATAAAGCCAAGTTAGGCGCAGAGCCAAACGGTTTCATTCAATTTGGTACGCCTCCAGCTAACCTTAATTTACCTTTGTCAACCACGCACCAAGAGGCCCCTGAAGTGGGTAAATTGGTCTTATTTCCTTCTACTTCTTGGCATCATACCGTACCATTTTCAGAAGGAAAAAGACTAGTGATTGCGTTTGATGTGGCAGCACCGGAGAAAAAATTTGCAAAAAGATAATTTAATTCAAAAAATCGTCATTGTAGGTGGTGGTTCAGCCGGCTGGATGACCGCTGCTGCGTTGGCCAATACGTTTGGTCAAAACATGCAAATCACGCTGATTGAGTCAGATAATATTGGCACAGTCGGTGTTGGCGAAGCCACTATACCTCCCATTCGAACCTTTAATAACACACTGGGTATCAGTGAAGCTGAGTTTGTGAAACACACTCATGGTTCATACAAACTTGGGATCGAGTTTGTGAACTGGGGGCAGCAAGGCAATCGTTATTTTCATCCATTTGGCAATTACGGTCGGCAGTTTGATATTGTCAATGTACACCAGCATTGGTTAGCCGCTGAACAAAACGGTAAAGCCCAGCCATTTGAAGAATATTGCATGGCTTGGCATATGGCAAAAAACAACAAGTTTACTCATCCCGCAGCTGATCCACGTTCAGTGATGTCAACTTATGAATATGCTTATCACTTTGATGCGGGCGCTTATGCCCAATTTTTACGTAAATATTCTGAGGAAAGAGGAATATGTCGGGTTGAAGGTAAAATCGCTCATGTCGATCTTGATCCGGTAAATGGCCACGTGTCTCAAGTAAGATTAGAAAATGATCAGGCTTTTAGTGGAGATTTATTTATCGATTGCTCTGGTTTTCGTGGTTTGCTTATCGAGGAAGCGTTGGCAACGGGATATATAGATATGTCTCAGTATTTGCCATGTAATCGAGCCTGGGCGGTACCTTCGCAACTCACTCAATTTACACCTTATACCCGCTCTACGGCACATTCTGCTGGCTGGCAATGGCGAATTCCATTGCAAACAAGGCTAGGCAATGGCCATGTATTTTGTAATGAGTACGTTTCTGAAGAAGAAGCTTTACAAACCTTGTTGGCTAATTTGGATGGAGCAGCATTGGCAGAACCTAGGTTATTGAAGTTTTTGACTGGCAGACGTAATAAGTTTTGGAATAAAAATGTCATTGCCATTGGTTTATCCAGTGGCTTCTTAGAACCGTTGGAGTCCACCAGTATTCATCTCATTCAGGCTGGTATAGCTAAATTGCTAGCCTTGTTTCCGACGAAAGATTTTGAGCAATCAGTTGTAGATGAGTATAACCGCATAGCAATTAACGAGTTTGAAGCAATCAGAGATTTTTTGATTTTGCACTATAAGGTCAATGCTCGAGATGACAGCGAGTTTTGGAAGTATTGCCAAAACATGCCAATACCTGATTCATTGGCATACAAGATTAAACACTTTGAGGAATTTGGTCGAATTATAAAAAGCGAAATGGATTTATTTGCGATACCAAGCTGGCTAGCAGTATTTATTGGCCAAGGAGCACGGCCACAGCAGCTCGATCCATTGATTCACTATCGTAATAGCAATGGTGCTGAGTGGCTGCAAAAATTAAATCATGCCATGGCAGCCGCAGCACAGCAATCGCCATCGCACGAAAGCTTCGTTACTTCGCTAAAGTCAAAGTCTTAACACTGTCACGGTCGATTATTTCTGGGGTGAAACAGTGGGGTATGTCAGCTTTCTCAATGTCGCTGTCAATGAACTCTGAGATAGCCGTAGTGGTTGCGGCTATTGCCATCTCTGTGATGGGGTAGTGCATAGTGGATAATTTCGGGATTGAATTAGACGCATAAATAACATCATCAAAGCCAACGACTGAAACGGCTTTAGGGGTATTGATACCTATTTCATGAAGATAATTGATAGCACCCAATGCCATCTGGTCGTTGTAAGCAACGATAGCAGTAAATGTCAGATCTTTTTTGATAATGCGTTGAATCGCATCAGAGCCACCTTCATGAAAAGGTTCAGCGTATTCGACAATATTAAAATCAAGGTGGATGTTATGCGCTTTAAGTGCGCCTTTGAAACCTTCAAAACGCTCTTTAGGATCTTCAATATCATAATTACTATTGAGATAAACAAATTTTGTGTGCCCAGCGTTAATAAGATGTTCGGTGATGGCAAAACTTGCTGCATAATTGTCCACCCAAAAGCACTTTTCTTTAATTACTTCGATATTGCGATTAATCAACACCAAATTAGGGACGATTTTACTAAAGTGAATGATATCTTCATCACTCATGACTTTTGAATGCAAAATGATGGAACGAACATTGTTATCCAGTAATTTGTTAATGGCCATCGCCTCTTTTTCAACGTCGTTATGACCAGAAGAAATGAAGGTTTGCACATCGTGTTGAGTAGCATAACTTTCGATTTCATGTGCAAATTTTGCCATGAACGGGTCAAATATTTCTGGAATGACTACACCAATTGAACCACTTGATTGTTTAACTAAGGCTCGTGCAGTCAAATTTGGCCGATAGCCCAAATCATCGATAATTTTTTGTACATGGGCCCGTTTATTTGCGCCAACTTTGGGGCCGTTATTGAGCACTCTTGAAACCGTAGCAGGGGAAACGTTTGCCGCCTTCGCAATGTCTTTTATTGTAATCATTATTATGCCTTTACTGTGAAAGTTAATAATAAATTAAAAAATAATTTACATCCACAGGGAAATCGTTTACCCTTTTTAAATGTTGATAGTTTTTTAAATTGTTATTGATGAATGCCAATCAAGAATCGCCCCACAGAAGATACAATCCCTTGTTAGATGAGTGGGTTTTAGTGTCACCACATCGTTTTAATCGACCGTGGCAGGGACAGCAAGAACAAACGGAATACCCAGAACTCATCCGTTATGATGAAACCTGTTACCTTTGTCCTGGCAACACTCGGGTGAATGGTGCAGTCAATGATGCTTATGAGAAAACCTTTGTCTTTAAAAATGATTTTTCTGCATTAAATGATGAATTTTATTCAGCAGATGGCAGTTGTGATTTATTCAAAGCCCAATCCATTCAAGGTGAAAGTCGCGTCTTGTGTTTTTCTCCAGATCACAGCAAATCTATGGCCTTGCTTTCCGCTAAAGAAATTAAATCCGTCATCGACACTTGGCAAGCACAAGCTATTGAGTTAGGTGGTAAATATAAGTGGGTGCAAATTTTTGAAAATAAGGGCAGTGTAATGGGGTGTTCAAACCCTCATCCTCACGGTCAGATTTGGGCGCAATCGGAAATCCCGAGCATACCAGCAAGAAAGTCTCAGCATCTCCAAAATTATTGGCAAACACACTCTAAGCCGCTTTTACTAGATTATGTTGAAAGTGAACTGAAAAAAGATGAACGGATTGTGTGTGCTAATAATTACTGGGTTGCACTAGTGCCATATTGGGCGCAATGGCCATTTGAGGTCATGCTCATACCGCGGTTTGATGTCCAGCATATGCACCAATTAAATACATCACAAAAAGAAGCGTTAGCGACGATTTTTCAAGAAGTCGCAATACGCTATGACAACTTGTTTGAAACATCATTTCCATACTCTATGGGGTGGCATGGAGCTCCTTTTGATGGCAGAGACCATTCAGAATGGACCTTGCACGCCTGCTTTTTTCCACCTTTATTACGTTCCGCAACCGTAAAGAAATTTATGGTGGGATATGAAATGTTAGCCGATGCTCAGCGTGATATGACGCCAGAGCAAGCAGTAAAAATGTTAACTGCAGTCAGTAATATTCACTATACGAAATCTATGTAATGAAAAATAAAAAGTTTACCAAGCTATTTGGCAACTCTGTGACAACAAAGGTTTTTGCTCCTGGCAGAGTGAATTTGATTGGTGAACATACAGACTATAACAATGGTTTGGTGTTCCCAGTTGCTATTGATAAAGGTACGACCGTTGAGCTTGCAAAACGAACAGACCATCATATTAAGGTTATTTCAAAAGATTTTAATTATGAGCAAGTGGAATTTGAGTTAGGTGACACAACATATGATCATCACAATTTTTGGGTGAATTATGTTAAAGGCGCCTTGTTAGAATTACAAAAATTAGCCACAATAAATCAAGGTTATAATATTTTTATATATGGTAATCAGCCGTTAGGTGCAGGATTGAGCTCCTCGGCATCATTAACTGTAGCGTTGGTCAAAGCTATTTCTGAATCGATGGACCTTAAGTTGGAACCTGTAAAGGCGGCAGAGTGTGCTCAAGCAATTGAAAATAATTTTTTAAACTGCTCTTGTGGTTTGATGGATCATGCAATTAGCGCGATGGGTCTCAGAGGACATGCGTTAAAAATCGATTTTGACCATTTTGCGGTGGAACCTTGTGTAATCCCTGAGCCATTGACGCTACTTGTGGTAAATTCTAATGTAAAGCGGACCTTGGTTGGAAGTGAATATAATCAACGTCGCATAGAATGTGAAATGGCAGCACAGACCATGCAGTTACCTTCGTTGCGTCAAGCAAATATGGATTTATTGTGTGAATACCAAGATCGCTTAAGTCCAAAAGAATTCAAACGTGCTCGCCATATTATTTCTGAAAATAATCGAGTTGAATGCTTATACAATGATTTAAAGGCCGGAAACTTTAAGAATATAGGTCGTCATATGGCGGCTTCTCATATCTCAATGAGAGATGATTTTGAAATTTCCATCCCTGAAATAGATCATCTTGTAGAAGTCATTCAAACGAATATTAAAACCATTGGTGGTGCTAGAATGACCGGTGGTGGCTTTGGTGGGTGTGTCATTGCACTGTTAAATAAAGATGAGTTACAGAATGTTATTCAAGCCATTGCGAAAGAGTACACTCCTGGAGCTAAGATAGCACCGACCATTTATGATTTTAAAATTTCTGATGGGGCATATGCCTCTGAATATGTTATCAATACTTAGGAAAAACAATGAAAGCTAAACTTCTAATCCATATTTTAATTGCGTTGTTTGCATGGCAAGTTCAAGCGACCGAAATACATAAACTGGCTTCACCTAATGGTAAAGTAGAGGTGGTTTTATCACAGAATGAAACGCTTACTTATCAAGTTGATTACAATAATCAAACGGTAATATCTCCATCTGAAATCAATATACTGATCGCAGGTGAAGATGACTTTCGCGCTTCACCTAAAGTACTAAGCAAAATAGCAAGTTCTGAAAAAAATACTCTTTATCCAGAAATCAGAGTAAAGTCAGAGACAATTGTGGATGAATTTAATGAAGTTCAAATCACATTTTCAAATCAAATTACTCTGCACTTTAGAGCATATAACAATGGTGTAGCGTATCGTTATGAGACGGCATTTGCAGAGCAAATTATTGTACAAAATGAAATCGCCGAGTTTAATTTTGCACGGGGTACTACAACGTATTTCCCTGAAGAAGAAAGTTTTTATTCGCACAACGAGCGCAGCTATAACAAAGTTAACATAGAAGCTTTGGAGGGTAAATTAGGCAGTACTCCAGCACTTATTAACTCAACCCCAGCCAAAGTGTTAATTACTGAAACGGCCCTTCGTGATTACGCTGGTTTATGGTTACAAGGTAATGACAAAGGTACCTTGTCTGCAGTATTTCCGACCCTACCAACCAAAGTCAAAATGGGGGCTGCACCTTGGCAAGATCGCAACGAACCAGTGGTAGAGCGTGCTGATTACCTTGCTCAGACTGAAGGCTCACGTACTTTCCCTTGGCGTATTATTGCCCTTGCTGAAAATGATGTTGACCTGCTAACAAATCAGTTGTCTTATCAATTAGCGATCCCTAATCAAATCGGTGATACAAGCTGGATAAAACCAGGTAAGGTGGCTTGGGATTGGTACAATGCCAATAATTTACATGGAGTCGATTTTGAATCTGGGTTAAACACAGAGACCTACAAATTTTATATTGATTTTGCCGCAGCAAACGGTATCGAATACGTCATTTTGGACGAGGGCTGGTATCCATTGGGTGACTTGATGGGAACCGTTGAAGGCTATGATGTCCCTGCAATTATTGCTCATGCAAAAAAGAAAGGCGTTGGTATTATCCTATGGACCACTTGGTTGACGTTGCGTGACCAATTTGACGAAGCAATGGACCGTTTCACTGAGCTAGGTGCTGTTGGTATCAAACCGGATTTCTTTCAGCGTGACGATCAAGAAATGGTCAATTTTTATTGGAAAATTGCAGAAGAAGCAGCCAAACATAAGTTGCTAGTCGATCCTCACGGCGCGTACAAACCTGCTGGTTTACGTCGTACTTTCCCAAATGTGATTTCTCGTGAAGGTGTCAAAGGCTTAGAGTGGAATAAATGGAGTTATGATTCCACTCCAGAGCACAACACGACCTTACCATTTATTCGTATGGTTGCTGGACCAATGGATTATACCCCTGGGGCAATGTCTAACGCTATTGGTCCTGCGGCATGGGAAAACATTCATTACAGTGGTAAAGATGAAAATCACCAAGACTTTAGTATTCGCTTTACTCGTCCAATGAGTCAGACGACAAGAGCGCATCAAGTCGCACTCTTCACAATATTTGAAAGTCCATTGCAAATGATGGCAGACTCTCCTGCTCAATTTATTAAAGAACAAGAAACGGCGACATTTATCAGTAAGATCCCTACCGTATGGGACGAGACAAAACCGATTGAGGGCGCTGTTGGTGACTATATAGTGATGGCAAGACGCTCTAATGATGAATGGTTTTTAGGCGCATTGACAGATGAGTACAAAAGAGAATTTTCGGTTTCATTAGACTTTTTAGCAAAAGGTCGCTATCAGGTTGAAATTTTTCAAGATGGCGTCAATGCAAATAAGTGGGCAGAAGACTATAAAATCGAAAGCAAGGTGATAACGAATAGTGACTCACTTAGCTTGAATCTTGCGCCAGGTGGTGGTTTTACTGCTCGATTTACTCCCATTAAAACAAAATAAAAATAGGTCAACCTATGTTAAGTGATTTGGATTATGTAATTGTCGGGATATATGTTGTTGCATTGATATCCTTGGGGCTATTTATTTCGAAAATGAGTACACCTCATCAATCTAAGACCGTAGGGTATTTTCTGGCAGATAAAGGGTTACCTTGGTGGGCAGTTGGTGCTTCATTGATTGCCTCTAATATCTCTGCAGAGCAAATTATTGGCATGTCTGGTTCAGGGTATGCTATCGGTTTAGCGATTGCCTCTTATGAATGGATGGCAGCACTTACATTAATCATTGTTGCTAAATTTATGCTACCAATATTTATTAAGCATAATATTTTGACTATGCCACAATATCTAGAGAATCGCTTTGATATTCGCGTTCGCAATGTCATGGCTATTTTTTGGTTAGCGGTGTATTTGTTCGTAAACTTAACTTCTATTTTGTGGTTAGGTGGTCTTGCTATTGCAACCATAACTGGTATTGACGCGCTTTATGGCATGATATTCTTGGCCTTGTTTTCGACAGCTTATTCGCTCTATGGAGGGCTCAAAGCCGTTGCTTACACTGACATTATTCAAGTCGTTTTATTGGTTTTAGGTGGCTTAGCATTATCCTATGTCGCTTTAAATTCATTATCCAATGGCAGTGGTGCGATAAACGGTTTTATTCTATTAACCGAACAAGCCCCGAGTCATTTTGATCTAATACTTGATAAAAATAATCCACATTACAACAGTCTTCCAGGAATATCTGTTTTGATCGGTGGGCTGTGGATCATGAATTTAAGTTATTGGGGTTTTAACCAATACATCATTCAGCGCGCCTTGGCTGCAAAAAGCATTGCAGAAGCACAAAAGGGAATAACGTTTGCTGCGTTTCTAAAACTATTAATGCCAATTATTGTGGTCTTGCCTGGTATTGTGGCATTCGTCAAATTTCCGAACCTTAAAGGGCCCGATCAAGCCTATCCATCCATGTTGGCACTCATGCCCGATGGCATTAAAGGCATTATATTTGCTGCGTTGATTGCAGCTATTGTGTCCTCTTTGTCCTCAATGACAAATAGTATTTCAACTATTTTCACCATGGACTTATACAAGCACTATAAAACCGATAAATCCGAGGCCCATTATTTGTTAGTTGGTAAAACGGTCGTCTTTTTGTCATTAATCATTGGCATAGTTTTGGCCAAGCCATTATTGGGCAAATTTGACCAAGCTTTCCAATATATTCAAGAGTTTACCGGATTCTTTACACCTGGTGTTGTCGTTATCTTTTTGCTAGGTATGTTTTGGCGCAAAGCTTCTGCTACTGGTGCATTGGCTGCCGCAGTTGGTTCGGCAATATTTTCTGTTGTATTGAAAGCTTTTTGGCCCGAGTTACCATTTATGGATCGTGTTGGCTTTGTGTTTATTTTGTGTTTAATTACATGCGTTCTGTTTTCATTGTTGGACGTTCAGGCAAAAGCGAGCGATAAAGTGAGCGATATCACTGAGGTTAATTTTAAAACCGCGCCTTCGTTTAATATTTCAGCCTTCATTATCTGTTTGATTCTGATTCAGCTTTATTATGTGTGGTGGTAAATGAAACAGTATTAGTAACAGGTGCAGTTTTGAGTGATGGTATTCTAACCATTGATCTAGAGAATGTTATCCCAGAAGCTAAGAAACCTCGTAAGATTACTATTGGCGGTCAGCCTGAACGTCTAAAAAGATAAATAAAATTAGCTACTTTCAAACAGTGTAGTAGCTACTTAAATAGGGTAGGTCTCATTGTGGCCCTACTTCCTACTTTACACATCACACAGGGGAAATAAAGTGTCTAACAAAAACCCTTTTGAAATACGCACTGAAGTCCTAGCAATGGCAAAAAACTACATGGATAAGCAACACGCTTTTAACCTTGAAAAGGCTCAGAAAGCAAACGAAGCATTAGGTTCATCCCAAGTTCCAGTTATGTACACGACTGAAGAGCTAATGGAAAAAGCTAAAGAGCTCTACTCATTCGTTTCTAAGAAAGACTGAGTCAATGGAATTAGCCTTTGCGGTTTTGTTACTTTTTGCAAACTCATATATTTGTCTTTCAACATCTTGTTCTGCTCGTGGCTGTTTGGACTGCCCCCAGATTTATAGACACTCTTAGGCTATTATTTTTGCATGTCGGCGCTTTTGATTATAAAACGGTTCTATGTAGTCAATGATATCGCCCATTGCCCGCCTTGATCCGAATGAAACACCACAGATTGATTAAGATTGCGTTTATTTACAGCTAAGCGTAATGCGCGTGTGGTCAGTTCACTGTTAGGTTTATCTGAAAAAAACAGCTTATGACTTTCGTGAATATAAATCCATTACTTTAGCCTTAAAAACTGTTACAGCCCTTTGTTTTCAAGTATAGGGTTGTAGACCTATTGTGGAAGTAACACATTTTATCTATAGTTTTCCTACTCAATAACAGGAATATATCATTATGCGTTTACATCAAATATCAATTGCATTACTTAGCTCTCAATTACTTTTTGCATGTGGTGGTAGTGGTGAATCAGCCAGTATCCCTTCAGCTGGACCATCCCCAGTACCTACAGCCCCACAATTAACCACAATAATTAAAACCGGTGTCATTACAGGTTTTGGCAGTGTTTATGTTGATGGTCAACGCTTTAATACGGACAATTCGACGTTCAACGTAAATGGTCAAGATGGACAAAGCATAGAACAGCTGCAAGTGGGAATGAAAATTTCAATGAGTGTGCAAGAGTCTGATGATGATACGCAATCGACTGTAAACAGTGTGCATTATGATAATGATGTAGAAGGATTAGTAACCGCGATTGATCGCAACAATCAGCAGCTTGAAGTGGCTGGTATTAATATTCGCTACAATGATTTGACACATTTCATTGGCATTACCGAAAGCTCCCTATCCGTAGATGATCGCATCGAAATCAGCGGTTACCTAGATACCGATGGAGTGTTGATTGCGACTTACATTGAGCTTGATGACGATGTGACCAACGATGCAAACCAATATACGTCAGGTATTGTGAATAATTTAGATGTGACTCAACAAACATTTACTTTGCAAGGATTAACGGTTAACTATGCATCCGCAAACATGCAAAGTATTGAAAATGGTCTTAAAGTTAAGGTTGAGGGGAACATCAACGCAGGTGTTTTGATAGCAACAGAAGTTGAGCTGACTGATGCTACTTTTTATCTTTCTTTGAGTGATGATGATATTAGCAGAGTTGAAAAAGAAGGAATTGTGACTGCAATAGATATCGCAGCCAACACCATTACAGTAGATGGTGTGACGTATCAGTTAGCAAATAATGTGGTATTTGAAGCCAATAGTAGTATACAAATTCGGGACTTTGTTGAAATTTATATTGATCCAACTACTAATCAAGTCACCAGAGTAGAAAGCAAAGATGGACATATGAACACCGACGGTAAGATTAAAGGTGTAATTACCGCGATTGATACAACTAATCAAATAATCACCGTAAATGGCCAATTATACACATTTACTAACATGACTCGTGTCGAAGATGACGATGATAGATATTTCAGTTTTGCTTCATTAAATATCAATGATAGAGTTGAAATAGCGTTTTTGACTGATAGTCAAAACAATCATCTTATCCAGAGAATCGAACGCGAAGATGAAGTGGAATATAATGAAGAGTGGGAGCTTGAAAGTAGAACCTTTGATGTTGATGTGGCTTCTCAAACAATCACCGTAAATGGGGTTAGTGTTGTTCTAACCGACGGGATTCGATTAGTCTTGGATGATGTAGTGACCGATTTATCTACTTTCCTAGCAGCAATAAGTGATGACAGCATTGCGTCTGATGTTGAGATCGATGGCGGATTTGACAATAACGGTCAGTTTGTGGTGAAAAAAGTAGAATTAGATCGTGACTATCATAGTGATGATTCCAATAGTGATGATGACCATTACTACAGTGATCAAGAATATTCTGATAACGATGAACAAGGTATTGGCTATGTCGAATTTGAGGGTAAAGTATCCAGTGTCATCAATGAAACTAGTTTTACATTAAACGGGCGTGAGATCAGAATTGATTCCAACACTGAACTAGAGCTTAATGACCAGAGAGTGTCGGTCACTCAATTTATGACAGCTATCCAAGTGGGCATTTCATTAGAAATAGAAGGCACTTGGGTCGAGGGGACTTACATCTACGCTTATGAAGCCGAAATTGAAACCGGTGAAGATGATTAATTAAGTTTAGTATGTTATAACAGTCACATTCCTTTGATGTGGCTGTTTATCATGAATCGAGACAAAATAATTGCTTTACTGTTAGCGCTAATCATACTTTTCAAATTAGGTGATTTATACGTTGATTTTACTAATCAGGTAGCAATCAATCACCTAATACAAGAAATCATCCTAATTCTCTTATCGGCCGCTATTTTTGTATTTCTGACTTGGGATGTTGTGCAACGAAGCAAACAAGCTCAGGTATTAGTGCAACAACTTAAAATCAGTAAAGCCCGGTCTGAAAGTTTGTCTAAAAAAGTAATTGAAACCAAATCTCAATTCTTTGCTGCAATTGAAGAGCAGTTCATTGATTGGACGTTAACTCCTGCTGAAAAAGAGGTAGCATTATTGCTAGTTAAAGGGTTAAGTAACTATGAAATCGCTGGGCTTCGTGGCAAATCCGAAAAAACAATAAGTCATCAGGCATCTTCTGTATACAAAAAAGCGGGGGTGACAGGAAGACATGAGCTTGCAGCTTTATTTTTTGAGGAATTAATAAGTAATTAAACCAATGAGTTTGTTATTATTAATGGGTTATAGTGTCTTCATCGTCCTACGCAATTTGCTCGGACTCATCCCAAACCATTTCTTACACTCTCGGCTAAATGTTGCCAAATTTTTATATCCCAACATATAAGCGATGCTCGACATATCAAATTGCGTGCGCGCAATGTATTGCCTTGCATGCTGCTGTCTAACATTGTCTAAGATCTGTGAGTAACTTAATGATTCTTGCGCCAACAAACGCTGTAACTTACGTGGGTGGAGTCCTAAACTATGGCCAATCACATCAATGTTGATATTACCGCTCGCTAAGCCCATCGAGATCAATTCTTCTATTTTTTTCCCAATATGTTGGCTTTGTGTCGTTTGTTGCGAAATTTTGGTCTTGAGGGGTTGTGCAATATTATAGACCTTGAATGACAAGATGTCAGGATGAAAGCACAATGCCAGCTGTGTTTGGTTAAACGCGATCGAGCAATGAAATAAGCCTTGGTAATGTTTAATAAAACTTGGGCTTGGTTCTGCGGTGGGGAAAAAAATACTGCGAATACTCA
>JAQWNF010000038.1 GCA_029246415.1 Glaciecola sp. | reverse complement strand
CACGACAGCTAATGACACATTTTCTACAGAGCCAGAGCTAGAGCCAGAGCTAGAGCCAGAGCCAGAGCCAGAGCCAGAGCCAGTGCCAGTGCCAGAGCCAGAGCCAGAAGCAGAACATATGTCAAAAGCCACTGCATCGTTACTGGATGATCTTCCTGATATAGGCGGCTGGATGCTCGACGACAGCGATGAGTCCGTGGTCGACGAATTAGAAAATACAGATTTTGATGAACTGTTGCAATCGCTTGAAAATAATGATGAAGACGAGCAAGAGCTTAACGCTGAACAAATAGATGATTTTTTAGATGAAGATCTACAAAAAGTATTAGCTGCGGATGATGTAACAGAAAAAATCATTGATAATACGCCTGATTTTATTGATGTTGATGCACTTCTTGATGACATCAGTAGTGAATTAACCGAAGAGCCTGAAATTGATTTACTCAAAAATCTAGAAGGCATGCCCCAACCGGTGAGTGATGCAGACATGACTGTTGATGATGCATTTTCGTCGGATTTAGATTTGGCACGTGCGTATATCGAAATAGATGAGATGCGCGAAGCACAAAAATTACTTAAAAAAGTGATGGCCAAAGGCTCTAGCGAGCAACAAGATGAAGCCAAGCACATACTAGAGCAACTCGAAAACTTATAATGACAACAACTAATATTGCAATGGCCGTAGAATACTACGGTGCTGATTTTTATGGCTGGCAACGCCAAGATAATGTGCCAACAGTACAACAAGCAGTAGAAAAAGCCGCCAGTTATATAGCTGATGAACCTGTTAAGGTAATTTGTTCAGGTAGAACTGACGCTGGGGTGCACGCTACCTATCAAATCGTCAACTTTAAAACGTCAGCTAAGCGTGACGAAAAAGCATGGACATTAGGCATTACAACCAAGACACCTGACTCTGTCTCTGTAAAATGGGCTGTTGAAGTACCCGATGATTTTCATGCTAGGTTTAGTGCGACAGCGCGACGTTATCGCTATGTTATTTATAATCACAGAGTGCCGCCTGCTATCTTAGCCAAAGGATTAACTCATTGTTACATGCCTTTAGATGCTCAATTAATGCACGATGCCGCTCAGGTGTTGGTAGGTGAACATGATTTCACTTCTTTTCGAGCTGCGCTATGTCAGGCCAAAACGGCTTCAAGGAATGTACATCATATTCAAGTGAGCAGGGTTGCTGAGTATGTGATTATCGATATTAAAGCGAATGCTTTTTTACATCATATGGTCCGCAATATTGCTGGGTCCTTGATGCTAGTTGGCTCTGGGGAGCATACAGCGGCTTGGTTTGCTGAACTTTTAGCTGCCAAAGATAGGACTAAAGGAGGCATGACAGCAAAACCTAATGGTCTGTATTTTATTGATGTTGACTACCCAGGCTATGATTTACCCAAAAGCCCGCTGGGACCTGTATTTTTAAATTTACCTAATATTTAGCAATTCCAACTTCTTAGACCAGTTAATCTTTCGTAAAATCAGGATTATGTGGTTTAATTCCACCTATATGAAGTCAATACCAACAGGATATAATAGCAATGAGCTGGATTGAAAAAATTCTCCCACGCACCCAATCATCAGAAAAAAGTAATGTTCCAGAAGGCATATGGACAAAATGTGGTTCGTGTGACTCGGTATTGTATCGTAGTGAGTTAGAAAAATTACTCGAAGTATGCCCAAAATGTGACCATCACATGCGCATTGGAGCGCGAGCTAGAATAAACAGCTTTCTAGATCCTGAAGGCCGTGAAGAGCTAGGTAGCGAATTTGAGCCACAAGATATCTTGAAGTTTAAAGATTCAAAGCGATACAAAGACCGTCTTTCTGCTGCACAAAAAAATACAAATGAAAAAGACGCGATTGTCGTGGTTAAAGGTACCCTTAAAGGCATGCCTGTTGTAGTTGCAAACTTTGAATTTGCCTTTCTTGGTGGATCAATGGCTTCGGTTGTTGGTGCGAGATTTGTCGCAGCTGTTAATGCGTGTTTAGAAGAAAAACTTCCACTGATTTGTTTTTCTGCAAGTGGCGGTGCACGTATGCAAGAAGCCTTGTTATCATTAATGCAAATGGCTAAAACTTCTGCAGCCTTAGCTAAAATGAGCCAAGCGGGCTTACCGTATATCTCTGTATTAACCGACCCAACAATGGGCGGCGTATCAGCTAGTCTGGCGATGTTGGGTGATGTAAACGTTGCTGAGCCAAAAGCATTAATCGGTTTTGCTGGTCCTCGAGTAATCGAGCAGACGGTTCGTGAAACCTTACCTGAGGGATTTCAACGCAGTGAGTTTTTATTAGAAAAAGGTGCGATTGATATGATTGTTGATCGTCGTGAAATGCGCGATACCTTATTCAGCGTATTATCTAAACTACATCATGTGCATGTAGTTCCTGAAATGATAGAAACTGTTGATGAAGAAGTCGTGGTTCAACCTACTGATTTTCCGATCGATAAAGCTGACGATAAATAAGCTTGATGCGCCTTACTGCTGATTCATCGTTAGACGATTGGCTAGCTTATCTTGAGTCCATACATCCTGTTGGGATTGATATGGGCTTGGGACGAGTGCAACAAGTTTATGAACGTCTGGCATTAGATTGGTCAGCAGCTAAGGTTATCACCGTTGCAGGGACTAATGGTAAGGGCACTACCTGTGCCTTTATTGAACAAGCAGCAATCCTAGGCCAGCACTCAGTTGGTGTTTATAGTTCCCCACATATCAATATTTACAACGAACGCGTTCGTATCAATCATGCTTTGCTTGATGATGCAGCTCACACTGCGGCGTTTTTTGCGATTGAGCAAGCACGCGGTAATGTGTCACTGACGTATTTTGAATTTGGCACCTTGGCAGGTTTGTGGTTGTTACATCAACAACAACTTGATGTTGTCATTTTAGAAGTCGGCTTAGGTGGGCGCTTAGATGCCATTAATATTGTCGATCCTGATGTCGCAGTCATCACCAGCATTGGTTTAGATCACCAAGCATTTTTAGGTGATACTAGAGAGCTCATTGCGATCGAAAAAGCCGGAATTATGCGTCCTCAACGACCAGTTATTATTGGTGAGATTTATCCCCCCGAGACCCTGGTGCAAGCGGTACACACTCATCAAGCCATTGCGACTTGGGCTGGTAAAGATTTTACTTATCAAGAGAAGCAACAATGCTTTAGTTATCGGTCTAAAAGTTTACAAATAAGCACAACACTACCTCACATTCCGTTACCTAATGTGGCCACAGCCATTGCCGTCATTGAACAGCTAGGTTGGTCGTTAACCCCTACACAATGGCAAAAATGTGTTGAATCGACACAGCTTTCTGGTCGTTTAACGGTTTTTACAGAACATGCTTTAGGTAAGAGTGCACCGACAATATTACTAGATGCTGCGCATAACCCGCATGCAGCGGCGTATTTAGTGAAACACATT
Source organism: Glaciecola sp. (assembly GCA_029246415.1). GTDB lineage: Bacteria > Pseudomonadota > Gammaproteobacteria > Enterobacterales > Alteromonadaceae > Opacimonas. The sequence continues at coordinate 69,465 of JAQWNF010000038.1, read as the reverse complement.
AATATGTTGCAACCAAAACGGATATTTGCAATTTGCGGTGTGATGAAAGACAAAGATATTATTGGTTTGTTAGCGCCATTTGTTCCTGTTGTGACTCATTGGTATCCTTGTGATGTAAAGATTGACCGTGCAGCAAAAGCGCATGATATAGCGCATTGTTTACACTCAGATTTACACGTTGATGCGGAATATATTACGGCTGTTGACCATCCGATTAGCGGCGTAATGGATGCAATAAAGACTGCCAACGAGCAGGATTTAGTGGTAATATTTGGTTCGTTTTTTACGTTGAGTGATTTTTTTGCATGTGCAAACCAGTTACAAGCGTAACGGTATTTTTTGATGCTTAGGTTAGGGAAGGTCAATCAGTGAATTCTGCATTACAAAATCGATTAGTAGGAACGGTAATTATTGTTGCGTTAGCCGTAATATTTTTACCTGACTTATTAGATGGTAAAAAACAAACTAAGCAAGATATCCAAGTTAGTATCCCAAAAGTTCCTGAAGTACTGAGCATGCAGCAGCCAAATAAGGTCGATGTCAACGCATTGAATCAACAAGCACAGGCAACAGTAGCTATTGAATCAGAAACCGCTATTGATGATGAGCCCTCCACTGAGCTTGAAGCATCACAACCAGCAACTGAAATCACAGCCGCGACTCATTCTTCTTCAAGTGCCAATCAGTCTTCTGAAGCTAAATCAAACACGACAGCAAACACCAAATCAAACACGAATACTCAAAGTCAGAATGCATCCTTAGCGAATCAAACACAATTGCTCTTTGCTGATCCACAAGACTCAGCAGGTTGGGTGGTACAATTAGGTAGCTTTCGTCACCAAAAAAATGTCCGTGACCTGATGAATATCCTTGAAAAAGCGGGTTATCGAACTTTTTCTAGACCGGTACAAACGCCTTCTGGTGAACTGACAAAAGTGTTTGTTGGGCCAGAAATTGAGCAAGATAAACTCAAAGATGCTTTACCGCATTTAAATGAAATCACTAAGTTAAAGGGGCGCTTGACTCCTTTCACAATAAAATAAAAATGATGATGGCAAAGGCACGTTCATCTGCTAGAATATGCGCCATTAATATCTTGTGTACACAAGGCTTGTCTATCAATATGCAAATAATATGAATTGGGTTGACTATTCCATCATAGGTATCATTGTTGTTTCTGCGCTAATTAGTTTGGTGCGGGGATTCATGAAAGAAGCCTTGTCTCTTGTTATTTGGTTTTCCGCGTTTTATGTTGCCAGCCGCTTTTACCCTAATGTAGCTTTATTATTAACTCAAATTGAGAATGAAATGTGGCGTCAAGGCGCAGCGATAGGCATTTTGTTTGTTGCAACTATGATTGCAGGCGCTATCTTTAATTATGTAGTGGGTCAGTTAGTCGAATTCACTGGCTTATCCGGTACAGATAGAATGTTAGGTATTGTTTTCGGTGCGCTTCGCGGCGTATTGATTGTTTCAGCAGTACTCTTTTTCATCGATTCTTTTACAGGTTTTTCTGATGCTAAATGGTGGAGTGATTCATTATTAATCCCAGAATTTGCCATAGTAATTGAATGGTTCTTTGAATACTTGCAAGGTAGTTCAAGTTTTTTAAAACCCGCTTAAATAGGTAATTTAACATGTGTGGTATAGTCGGTATTGTTGGTCATGCTCCCGTTGCTCAAGATTTATATGACGGTCTGACCGTGCTTCAACACCGCGGACAGGACGCCGCAGGCATCATGACCATTGATAATGGTAACTTTCATTTACGCAAAGATAATGGGTTAGTTAAAGATGTATTTCATACTAGACATATGAAGCGTCTTTTAGGCACAACGGGGATTGCGCACTGTCGTTACCCCACTGCCGGCAGTTCAAGTTCTGCAGAAGCTCAACCTTTCTATGTTAACTCGCCATATGGCATAGCGTTTGCCCATAATGGTAATTTAACCAACGCGCATGAGTTAAAAGAAGAAGTCTTTACTCTTGCTCGTCGTCATATTAATACGACCTCTGATTCTGAAATATTACTGAATATTTTTGCGCATGAACTACAAGCCTGTCATGGGATGTTGGTTACGCCTGAAGAAATTTTTAAAGCGGTCACTACTGTTCACCAAAAAATCCGTGGCGCTTATGCTGTCGTCGCATCGATTATTGGCAACGGTATGGTTGCGTTTCGCGATCCAAACGGTATACGTCCATTAGCGTTAGGTAAACGACATTCAGATCATGGTATGGAATACATGGTGGCTTCTGAAAGTGTGGCACTCGATGCGGTAGGTTTTACCTTTATTCGTGATGTTTTGCCTGGTGAAGCGGTTTACATTACTGATTCTGGTGACTTGTTCACGCAACAATGCGCTCCTGCGCCAGTGCATGCACCTTGTATCTTTGAGTTTGTTTATTTTGCACGACCTGATTCATTTATTGATGGTATCTCTGTATACGCTTCGCGCGTCAACATGGGCACTAAATTAGGTGAAAAGATCGCACGTGAATGGGCTGACAAAGACATTGATGTGGTTATCCCTATTCCAGAAACATCTATGGATGTGGCATTGCAAATTGCTAATACGCTAGATTTACCTTACCGCCAAGGGTTTGTGAAAAACCGCTATATCGGCCGTACGTTCATTATGCCAGGGCAAAAGCAACGTCGTAAGTCTGTTCGTCGTAAACTGAATGCGATTAAATCAGAGTTTAAAGGTAAAAACGTATTATTGGTCGATGATTCAATTGTACGTGGAACTACCTCAGGACAAATTATTGAAATGGCCCGAGAGTCAGGTGCGAAAAAGGTGTATTTTGCCTCTGCTGCTCCTGAAATCCGTTTCCCTAATGTGTATGGTATTGATATGCCATCACCACATGAACTCATTGCTTATGGCCGTGAAATCGAACAAATTAGTGAACTGATCCAAGCAGATGGCCTTATTTTCCAAGATATTGATGATCTTGTCGAAGCGGTTAGATTAGAAAACCCAGATGTGGAGCAATTCGAAACATCGGTATTTGATGGTAAATATATTACTGGTGATGTGAACCAAGATTATCTTGATCGTGTCAACAATGACCGTAACGAAAAAGCAAAATCATCGTCAGGCTCTAAAACCGAATTGAGTAATTTGGATGTGCATAATATGTCGCAAGACTAAATTCATTTAGTAGGCAAGGTCACCGAGAAACGCGGTAGCAGAAAATACTAAGCATAAAAAAACGCTGAATGATGTGGATTGACATCAGCAGCGTTTTTTTTTGAACTTTACGAATCAATAAACACTAATTAATAAGTGTTAAATGTAAGTAATACCAGCCCCTGAACCTAATAAAATAACTGACATTGCCATTAAAATTGATAGTAATACCAAGCCGCAAGTTACAACGGTAGAAGAATAAATAAAGCCTTTTTCTTCAGGAATATGCATCAGTATTGGTACACCGGAATATAACAAATAAACAGAATAAGCAATACCGACTAAACCAACGGCGCTAATAAACCATAACTCTGGATACAAGCACGCAAACCCAACCATGAACAATGGTGTTGAGGTATAAGCTGCAAGTTCTAATGCTTGTGTTATAGAAGGCTTGGCATCAAATACTTCTGCCAGTTCATGGATCATCATAGCTAGGCATGCAACACCCACCACCAAACCAGCATACATGCACAACGCCATAAATAATGCGCTGTCTTGACTTAAGCGAATAGTATCGCCAGCGCCAATACTCCACCCTAAGTGTGCACTTGCGTAGTAACTACATACAGAAGGTATCAACGCAATAATAGCAATATGGCTGAGCGCATATAGGCAATTTTCATGATTTCGATCGATTTCTTTCCACTCTGCACGAGGGCTAGAATATAAGCCCCATAAGTGATTTAGGATCATCACATCTCTCCATTAAGTTTATAAAGGCCCCGCGCGCATGTTCGCGGGGAGTAACATTGTTAACAGAAAAAGTGAGAGGTATAACTGCTAATTTGGTTTTGCAGTAAACGATACCATCAACTTCAACACCGCTAATTTGTTAATATTATGAAGTTTTGTTTACAATGTCTTAACAAATAATGCGACTTACCTTAATGAAAGTCAATCAATTTGCTGAAAATTTATGCTTTGGTTGACGTTTTTTTCACTAATATCGCTGAGTATTTGCAAAGTTTGTTCTATATCCTTAAAATTACAGCATAATTTAATTATTGAGCTACATGTGTCTACTTCCGCATTACTTGAACCTATTCATGCTTTTTTGTCCTGTCCAACGCCTCAATCTTGGATTGATGAGGCAATTAAACCGCAAAACCTAACGATTTTATTAGCTGATCATTTAATGTGCGAGCTTAAAGCTGCCCAAACAGCAATGTTGTTGTTGCGTCGTTATGCTGTCGATACGGATAGCGCTGAGGCATTATTAGTATGGCTCAAACCCTTTGAAGATTTTGCTTACAGACAAGTAGGTAACGGAGATTTTAGTGCCTATATCAGCCTGTCGAAAAAACTAATCAGTCGCTCTAACTTTACGCATGGCGACGAGTTGATATCCAAAATGGTCTTGTTGATTAAAGAAGAACTACACCACTTTGGTCAAGTATTAGAGATTATGCAAGCGCGTAACATGCCTTACGACAACATAGGTGCATCTCGTTACGCCAGAGGGTTAATGCAACACGTGCGTACTCATGAGCCTGCAAAGCTAATTGACACTCTGATCTGTGGGGCATTTATTGAAGCTCGCAGTTGTGAGCGCTTTGCGGCGATTGCACCCCATCTTGATCCGGAACTCACTAAGTTTTATATTTCTTTGTTGCGTTCTGAAGCACGCCATTACAGTGATTACTTGAGCCTTGCTCGAACAGTTGCTGGGGATGATATCGAGCTGCGAATTACGCATTTTAGAGAAGTAGAGCGAAAGTTGATTGCTAGCGAAGACGATGATTTTAGATTTCATTCTGGTTTACCATCAGCAGTTGCATTAAAAATGAGCGCTAATTAGCGCTCTTTTTAAAACTACGTTTTTGTAATTCAAAGCCGTATTGGTCGACTTTTAAAATACTGCCTTGACTGTACCAGTCACCTAATACAATACGTGTAGCATCTTTTTTCTCGCCTTCAAGCTTGATGGCATGAATATGGATATCGGGTCTATGAGTATGACCGTGGATCATACGTTTTACGCCATGTCTTTCAAAAGTGCGCACCACCTCTTCAGGAGTGACATCCATGATATCCATGGACAAGGCTTGTTTATTTTGTGCTGACACGTTGCGACCATTATTAGCGATGCGCTTGCGCCATGATAACGGTAACGACAGCATAAAGATTTGCCATAATCGCGAACGAGATTTTTTGCGAAAACGCATATACTCAACATCACGTGTACATAATTCATCACCGTGCATAACTAGCGTTGGCGTGCCGTATATATCTAATACCGTTTGCTCGTCTAACAGGGTCATTCCAGCAAGTTTGGCGTATTTCGATTTTAAGGCAAAATCACGATTCCCATGGATAAAAAATACCGGAGTAGTGTCTGATAACTTATGCAATGCGTGGGCAATATGTTGAGTAAATGGGTTGATATCATCATCACCAACCCATACTTCAAATAAATCGCCCAATATATACAGCGCATCAGCTTTAGGCGCATCCTCACGCAAAAACGTCATAAAACATTCAGTGATGTCATTACGTTCGGCGCTTAGATGCAAATCAGAGATGAAATAGGTAAACTTACCCATTTATCGTTCCTTGTGATTATAAGCTAGAGGATCGCGAATTAAAGAATGATTAATCGTTGATTTCGACAGATTCAATGATAACTGCTTCAACGGGTACGTCTTGGTGAAAACCTGAATTGCCTGTTGCAACTGCTTCAATTGCTTCTACGATTTCAATACCATCAGTAACTTCACCAAACACACAGTAACCCCAGCCGTTGACTGACTCACTCGTGTGATTTAAAAAGTCGTTGTTTTTAGCATTAATAAAAAACTGAGCCGTCGCTGAATGTGGATCTTGGGTACGCGCCATAGCGATTGTACCTTTAGTATTCAACAAACCATTGTTCGCTTCATTTTTAATTTGTGCTTTGGTGTCTTTTTGTTCCATATCGGCGGTAAAACCACCACCTTGGATCATGAAACCTTTGATCACACGGTGAAAAATCGTCCCTTCAAAAAAACCTTCTTTTGCATAGCTCAAAAAATTAGCTACTGTCTCTGGTGCTTTTTCACTGTTAAGGCCAATGGTAATCGCACCATGGTTAGTGTTAAGAGTAATCGATGACATAATGTTTCCTCATTGGATAATTGTGGGCGCATTTTAGCTTACTTTGTGCATAATTACGATGATTCTCAATGTCTTGAATGGTAAACTTAGTAAATAATTTAAAACGTCCCTTACGTTTTACGTAACTGACTCATTCAAATGATGGAAATCTGCTAAGCATGTTGCAAATTTATAATACCCTGACACGACAAAAAGCACCGTTTACTCCGATAGAACCTGGCAAAGTAGGTTTGTATGTGTGTGGAATTACTGTGTATGACTTGTCTCATATGGGGCATGCTCGCACCTATCTTAGCTTTGATGTCATGGTGCGTTATATGCGTTATCTTGGCTATGATGTTAAATATGTGCGCAATATCACTGATGTTGACGACAAAATTATTCAACGTGCGATCCAGAATAACGAATCTACTGATGAACTCACTAATCGCACTGTGGCGCTGATGCATGAAGATTTTGCTGCGTTGAATCTATTGGAGCCGGATGTTGAGCCTCGTGTAACCACACACATGCCAGAAATCATCGATGTGATTGAACGCCTTGTTAGCAAAGGGCATGCATATGCTGCTAGTTCTGGCGATGTCCTATTTGATGTGTCTACTTTTGATCAATATGGGGCGCTAAGTAAACAAGATCTAGAGCAATTGCAATCGGGTGCCCGCGTTGAAGTTGCGGCTGGAAAAGACGATCCGTTAGATTTTGTATTATGGAAAAAAGCCAAGCCAAATGAACCAAGTTGGGCATCACCATGGGGGGAAGGCCGTCCAGGTTGGCATATTGAGTGTTCGGCAATGAACCATAAGCATTTGGGGAAACATTTTGATATTCATGGTGGTGGTTCTGATTTAACTTTCCCGCACCACGAAAACGAAGTAGCACAGTCTTGTTGCGCGTTTGATACGCCATATGTGAATACATGGGTACACACTGGGATGGTGCAGGTAGATAACGAAAAAATGTCCAAGTCGTTAGGCAATTTTTTCACCCTCAGAGACGTGTTACAAGAGCATCATAAAGAAACGTTACGCTTCTTTTTAATGTCAGCTCATTACCGTTCCCAGTTAAGTTATTCGCAAGACAATATTGACCAAGCGCAATCTGCTTTAGAGCGTTTATATACTGCGCTGCGTGATGTCACACCGGATACCTCCACTGAGTTAGCTTATGGTGGTTACTTAGCGCGTTTTGAAGCGGCAATGAATGATGACTTTAATACGCCTATTGCTTTTTCTGTGTTATTTGATTGTGCCAAAGATCTGAATAAAGCAAAATCAGATGCGCCAGAAGAAGCCAGTAAACTTGCAGCTGTGCTCAAAGGATTAGGTAATATACTAGGTTGCCTACAGGACGATCCACAAGCATTTTTACAAAGTGATTCAGGAATTGATGCAGCTGAAGTTGAGGCCTTAATTGCGCAACGTAATCAAGCTCGTGCAGATAAAGATTGGGGCGCTGCAGATGCTGCGCGTGATGCTTTAACTGCATTAGGAGTGGTAATTGAAGACAGTGCTAATGGCACGAGTTGGCGCAAAGCTTAATCGCTTGCGCCTTATTTACTTAAGGTAAGTTAGCTTGAAGTAACTTACCTTGGGATGACTTGAGTTAAGTTAAGACGCTGTTTCCATTCTAGTGATATCAACGCTTAAGCGTAAGCGCTGACCTGGCTGTAAATACTTGCCTTTATCTAATTGGTTCCAGTTTACGATATCATTGATTTTGACATTGAATTTTTGGCCTATCCGCGCCAGTGAATCGCCATTTTTAACAATATAAGTGATATTTCTGACAATGCCAGAGGGTTTATCATTTGGCAGCCATACCACCAGTTTTTTACCTGGGTAAATGACATCTTTAGGTGCAATCCCATTCCATTTCGCTAATGCTCTAGTAGATACTTTATATTTCTTAGCTAATTCCCATAGCGAGTCACCTTGCTGAATGATATGGGTTAACTTTGCGTGGTTAGTACGTTGGCGTTTATCTTTTATTGTCGCTAAACGTTGAGTTTTAGATAGGGTGTACTGGTCTAAAGATTTTAAGGCGACAGGGACAAGTAAAAAATCACCCTGATATATAATGTTACCATTAAGCTCATTGACTTGTTTGATGATATCGATACTGGTGTGGTGGCCTTGTGCAATGACCCCTAGGTTATCTCCTGATTGGACTTGATAGCGCACCCAGTTGATACGTTCTTTGGCTTTGGTTTGGGCCAGTTGTTGTTCAAATTGTTCGACTTTTTGGATCGGTAACAACAAATGATGCGGGCCATCTGGCGCAGTAGCCCAACGATTAAAGCCCGGATTTAACGCGTGTAATTCTTTGAGGGATAGCTCAGCAAACTCAGCAGCGATAGCCAGATCAATTTGTGCATCCATAGTGACTAGCTCTAACACGGGCGCATTGGCAATTTCAGGCCAATTGAGATTGTCATCGACCACTTGTTGTTTAAGCAGATTGACTAACGCAATAAGCTTGGGAACGTATTGACGCGTTTCTTTGGGTAAATCTAAAGACCAAAAATCAGTCGGCTTACCCGCTCGTTTATTTTTGGCAATGGCACGTCGCACTCGACCTTCACCTGAATTATACGCAGCTAAGGCATGGTACCAATTACCATCAAAATAACGATGCAAATAAGATAAGTAGCCAACTGCACCTTCCGTTGCCTTAACAACATCACGGCGGCCGTCATACCACCAGTTTTGTGCCATGCCAAAGCGTTTGCCTGTGCCTGGAATAAATTGCCATAAACCCGCAGCACTGCCATGCGAATACGCAAATGGGTCAAAGGCGCTTTCAACGATAGGCAATAAGGCAAGTTCAAGTGGTAAATCATGTTCTTCCAATGTGCTAACGATGTAATACATAAACGGACGTGCACGTTCAGAAACGCGCTGCATATAACGTGGGTGTTTGTTGTACCATTTTTGTTGAGCAGTAATCCTAGGATGTTGACCTTGTAAGGTGTTGGCGTGTTTGGCGATGTATGTCCATAAGTTGGTTATGTCTTCAGGGGTTTCAGTTGGGGATAGTTCAACTGGAAGCTCTATACTTGATAAGGCTTCGGTCACATTTTCGACAGGGTGCACTAACTCTACAGGAGCCTCACTTTCAGCTTGATCTGTTGATGAAAACAAAGACGTGGATTGACAACCACATAACACTAACGCATTAATAAAAACGAATAACAATCTCATTAAAACTTCTTACCTCAACACTGCACACTGCAAAAATCAGCGCGCATTATACTAGATTTGTAAAAAAAGTGCTAAAACTCGTCTTTTGCCCGGCGTAATGCGGCAAATACTTGCACTGGGTCAGCACTTTGCTCATTTTCTAATTGAGCATTTGCTTGGTGAGCAAAGGCAATAACATCATCATGAGCGACACGTAAAAATGGATTAATTTGTAGCTGTTGAGCTAGCGATGCTGGTAGGGTGGGTAGACTATCCGCACGTTGCTGATCCACCCATAATTTGTATTGTGCTAATGCTGTGTTTTGCGGTTCGACAGTTTGTGCAAAGGCAATATTGGCTTGGGTGTATTCATGCGTACAATAAATCAACGTATCATCGCAAGGTTGATGTGTTTGTTGATGGGGGAGCTGTGCGATTTTAGCTAACGAAGTAAACATCTGTGCTGGTGTACCTTCGAATAATCGACCACAGCCACAAGAAAATAAGGTGTCGCCACAAAATAGCATTCCATCAGCATAATACATGATGTGATCAAGAGTATGTCCAGGTACAGCCATAACCGATAACTCAAGCTGTAACGCATCAAGGTATAAGGTATCAGCATCGTCTAATACACGATTAATACCTGATATTTTAGGATTGTTCGGCCCGTATACCGTTATGTGCGGGTAGTGGTGAGTTAACTCAATTATTCCGCCAGTATGGTCAAAATGATGATGAGTAATTAATATCGCGCTCAGTGCAAGGTTGTGCTCGGCTAAAAAGGCTAACACAACGCCAGGATCGCCAGGATCGACAACAACACAATCTTGTTCATTGTGTAAGGCCCAGATATAGTTATCAGAGAATGCAGGTATTGGCGTTATTTTCACTATATTGTCATCACTGTTAGCGTAAAAGTTTCACAAGATTTAATATTACGTGATAGATTATCACTTGCATAGTGGATTAAGCGATTTGTGTATTCACAATTGTTTTACCCCACACCCCATCATTTAATAGAATCATAACAGGACAACAGACATGTTTTTTGGGCATGCTTTTACCCCTAATCCAATCAGCTATCCAGAGGATTGGCACATTATCGCAAGTCATCAAGACTTATTGAACACGATCAATCAGTTGATGAGTGAACATTGCGACACGATTTATGGTGATGTGCAATTGAATATTGGAGAGTTGAGCATGTGTTGGCAGGCGCAAGAAAATCGCTTACGCAAAACAATTAACATGCACGTTAATCAGCACCAATTAGATGAGCTGACCGAAACCTTATGTCCGTTGCCTGATCCGACTCATCAAAATATCTACGCTCAGCTCACTGAGTTACCCTTTGCTAAAGGCAGCATTGACGCGGTGTGTTTGTGTAATGGGTTGGATTTTACGCATGATCCCCATCAATTATTACGTGAAGTTGAACGGGTGGTGCGCAGTGATGGTCACTTGATATTAACAGGGTTTAATCCGTTTAGCCTTAGTGGGTTGATAAAGCATTTGCCTTTTTATCGCAGCCATCCGTTACATGATGCGCGTTTTTTTAGTCATTATAGAGTTAAAGAATGGTTACACGTGCTAGGATTTACGGTTAAAGTGCAGCGATTTTTTGGACCGGCGAATATGTTTAGTCAGAGTCAAAAAGGGGCAAAGCAGTCAAGTAAAACAGCAAAAAAAGAGAATTCTACGAAACGCTCAAGAATAAGCAAAGAGCAGCGTTTAGGGCATTTTTCACCATTGAACAGTATGTATTTTATTGTGGCACAAAAATCCGAAATGCCACTGTCGCTGATTAAACCTAAATTTGCACGATATAAACCGCGTTTACAATCGGCTCAAGCGAGTTTGCGGGTTGATACGAAACAGCAACCCGCACAAGATTAGCTCTTTGGTTTTTATTTGACGCGCATGCCTGGTTGTGCACCGGCATGTGGCTCTAATATATATAGCTCATCACCGCCAGGTCCAGCAGCAAGTACCATACCTTCAGACATACCAAAACGCATTTTACGTGGAGCCAGATTCGCGACCATTACCGTTAATTTACCCGTTAGATCTTCTGCTGCATAAGCGGATTTAATCCCAGCAAATACCTGACGCGGCGTCTCGTCGCCAATATCCAATTGTAAACATAACAGCTTATCAGCACCTTCAACATGGTCGGCACTGATAATTTTAGCAATGCGTAGATCTACTTTGGCAAAATCATCAAACTGGATCATCGGGGCGATTTCATCGTCGCTTTGCGCTTTACTAACTAGCTTAGCGCCTTTTTTAGTTGCCTTTGCTTTTTTATTGGCATCTTGAGTTGGCGCTAGGTTGTCTTTTGATGCATCGACCATCGCAGCAACTTTATCGCTATCAACACGCTGTAACATTGCTTTAAACTTGTTAATGCTATGACCAGTGAGTGTAGTTTGCGCTGAGCCCCAAACGAAGCTGTCATTCAAAAACTCTTGCGCTTTTAATGATAAGTCAGGTAAAACAGGGCTTAAATAGATGCTTAACACACGGAACATATGAATACCCATGGAACAGACATCATGTGTATGTTGTTGTAACTCAGGATCTTTAATCGTTACCCAAGGTGCTTGCGTATCAATAAATTGATTGGCTTTATCAGCTAAGGCCATGATCTCACGAATAGCATGATGATATTGACGCGATTCAAAATGCTGCGCAATACTGTCACTGGCAGCACTAAACTCGTTAAGTAGCTCTGGGTCTAGAATATTGTCAGATAATTTACCGTCAAATTTCTTGGTAATAAAGCTGGCACAACGGCTTGCAATATTCACGACTTTACCCACTAAATCAGAATTCACTTTTTGTGTGAAATCTTCAAAGTTCAAATCAATATCCGTCACACTATCATTCAGTTTTGACGCAAAGTAATAACGTAAATATTCAGGGTTAAGGTGGTCTAAATAAGTCCGAGCTTTGATAAACGTCCCTTTTGACTTGGACATTTTGGCGCCATTGACGGTAACAAACCCATGAATGTTAACCCCTGTTGGCTTGCGATAACCGGCACCTTCAAGCATGGCAGGCCAAAATAGACAATGGAAATACGTAATGTCTTTGCCGATAAAATGATACAACTCAGCGTCGGAATCCGCATTCCAATATTCATCAAAATTAACGTTATTTTTTTCGCAAAAGTTTAAGAAACTCGCCATGTAACCGACCGGTGCATCGACCCATACATAAAAATATTTGCCAGGGGCGTTGGGGATCTCAAAACCAAAGTAGGGGGCGTCACGAGAAATATCCCATTGCTGTAAGCCTTGTTCAAACCACTCTTGGAGTTTGTTGGCCATTTCTGCTTGTACTGTGCCTGACTGGATCCAGTTTTGTAACATATCCGAGAATTTTGGTAGGTCAAAGAAATAATGCTCTGAGTCTTTTAAGACCGGAGTCGCACCGGATACTACTGAACGAGGATTAAGTACCTCTGTGGTGGCATAAGTCGCCGAGCACACATCACAACTATCGCCGTTTTGATCTTCAGCGCCACATTTAGGGCAGTCGCCTTTGATAAAGCGATCAGGTAAAAACATACCTTTTTCTGGATCGTATAATTGGTTGATTGTCTTAGTAGAGATATAACCTGCCGCATGCAAACGGTTGTATATAGTCTCGGACAGTAGCTTGTTTTCTGGAGAATGTGTCACATAGTAATTGTCATAATCGATATCAAAATCAAGCAGATCTTGGTGGTGTTCAGCACGAGTACGGTTGACCATTTCTTCAGGGGTAATTCCCAATTCTTGGGCTTTCAGCATTACCGGTGTACCGTGCGCATCATCCGCACAGACACTATAACAAGTGTGACCACGCATTTTTTGGAAACGCGTCCAAATGTTTGTTTGGATATGTTCCAAAAGATGACCTAAATGGATTGAACCATTAGCATAGGGAAGGGCGCTGGTAACTAAGATCTTACGAGGTGCTTGTGCCATAATCAAGAATGCATATTTCTATATAAAAAAAGATGCCAAATGGTAGCGTAAAATAGCTGTTTTTGCACTCTTAAACTCATGATTTATTGCATAAATATTTGCGTTGTTTGTTCAGTAGTTAGATAATGCTGAAAGATTATTCAACTAACTTGAGAACCCCCCCATGCGCTTATGCGATAAAGATATTTATGCCTCATTGCAACGAGGTGAGATTGCCATCACCCCTCAACCTGATTATGAGCATGTCAGTGGTCTTACTGTAGATATGCGATTGGGCAATAAATTTCGAATTTTTCAGGCACACGCTGCACCTTACATAGATTTGTCTGGTGAAAAGTCTGATGTTCAAGCACAGCTTGATTCGGTGATGAGTGACGAGATAAGTATCGCAGATGACAAAGCGTTTTTCTTACATCCAGGCGAGTTAGCGTTGGCAATCACCTACGAATCAGTTACCTTGCCTGCCAATATAGTTGGCTGGCTTGATGGTCGCTCATCTTTAGCTCGCTTAGGGTTAATGGTGCATGTGACGGCACATCGAATTGATCCAGGTTGGTCGGGTAATATAGTTTTAGAATTTTATAACTCAGGTAAGCTTCCACTAGCGTTACGTCCAAAAATGAAAATTGGTGCGTTGAGCTTTGAGGTGTTGTCTGACAATGCAGAAAAACCTTACAATGCGCGGGTTGATGCAAAATATAAAGGCCAAGACGGCGCGGTGGCGAGTCGTATTAATCACGATAACAACCGTGCGAGTGATAGCAATAACTAGAGTCACAAGATAATTTGTTCGTATTGAAGTTAAATTACTGAGCCGTTGCATACATTGCTAGTGCGTTGTTTACAAAATACCTTATCTCATCTTGCTTGAATTTGTTGCTTTCTTTTACGCCTGTCAGCTGGGCCGACCTGTACTTTATGAGCGGTTAAAATTTGACCTGTATGTTGTGATATGTTTAAATAGTTAGAATTCTAACTATATTGGAGTCTCACATCATCTTTTGTAAAAATACGAATGTGTTACCTTGGTGCCTGTAAATGGGTAATCACATCGATTTATCTTTATCTCATCCCCCTGTTTCTATTGCTTCGGCAAAACGCATCGTTATCAAAGTCGGTAGTGCTTTAATTGCCCCTAATCGCACCGGTTGTCAAAAAAAATATTTATTACCCATCGCCCAATTTATTTCTCGGTTACAAGATTTAAAGATAGAAGTGGTGCTGGTTTCTTCGGGCTCTGTCGCTGCGGGTTATCATTTGTTTGACCAAACGATAGCCGCGGATCTTTCTACCAAAAAAGCCATGGCTGCGGCAGGTCAATCAGACATGATGTCAACGTGGGATCAGTTACTCGATTACCCTTTGGCCCAGCTGTTAATCACGCATGCGGATCTGCGCGACCGTGAACGGTATTTAAGTGTAACTAACACCTTAGATAAACTACTCGATAATGGCATTATCCCCGTTGTGAATGAAAACGACAGTATTAGCACCGATAGACAAAAAATTGGTGACAATGATAATTTATCCGCCATGGTTGCTAGTGCTGTTCAGGCAGATTATTTAGTTATTTGTTCTGATGTCGACGGGTTATATACTGCTAATCCCAAGCTCAATCCTGATGCGACCTTAATTCCTTGTGTGGATACGATTGATGATCATATTCGCACTATTGCCGGTGGCGCCAGTAGTAATGTTGGTACAGGTGGAATGCATACTAAAATACAAGCGGCTGAAAAGGCTACGGCGAATGGCATCGGTACCTTTATTGTTAATGGTTTTTGTAATGAGGTATTCAACCGTTTACTTCTCGCGACCTCTGCCGGCACGTATTTCAAACCGCAAATTAAACGCATGAATGAAGCGCAAAATTGGATGACACATACCAGTAAAAGCATGGGGCAATTGATTGTTGCAGATTGGGTCGTTGTGAATGAAGTTCAAGACACCAAATCGTTAAATGCCAGAGATATTGTTGCCGTAAATGGTGATTTTTCGATGGGAGATACGGTCTTAATTTGTCGCACTGACGGCAGTAAAGTACTCAAAGCGACGGCTAACTATTCGAGTTGTTTATTACATTTCGTTGTAAATCAAAGTGCTGCAATTATTCATCAAGAATTCGATAATTTATCTGAACCGATTGTAAATGATGCTCATGTGGCACTTTTAAGTTAGAATTAAGTATTGTTTTAATTTTTGAGTGTTGTTAGTCGTATGCATGAATTCTGGGAATCACTCCCCCTTGCACAAATTATGTTGTTTGTTAATGAGTATAAATTCTTCTCGAGTTTGTTGTTGCTTGGGGGGTTTTTATTAATCAAACAAACGGTAGTGCGTTTATTGCGTCGTCGCTATCAGCGCGGTGCAAACAAACGTATCGCGGTTAATTCATTTAAGAATATTGTTAATTTAGCTGCGCTCTTGTTGCTAATCTCTTTGTGGTCTGGTGAATTGCAAAACCTTGCATTTTCGATAGCGGCTTTTATGGTAGCTATTGTCTTAGCGACCCGTGAATTTATTCAATGCTTTTTAGGGTATTTGTATGCAATCTCTGCTCGTCCTTTTCGCGTCGGAGATTGGGTGCAGCTCAACAATGTGTGCGGCGAAGTCGTCGAGTTAGATTGGGCTAAAGTCACGGTTTTAGAAATTGATGAGCAGTCGATGGATTATACCGGCAAGCATCTATATATCCCCAATAGCTTGATTGTGACTCGCACGGTAACGAACCTTAACTTCCTCAAGCGCTATGCGATCCATCAATTCAAAGTGACTTTGGAACCGCATTCAAATCCTTACGAAATAGTCCCTCAGTTGCTTGATCGTGCGCGTCATTATTGTGAAGATTTCCGCATAGTAGCAGAGCGCTACAAAGGGGTCATTGAACGCCAATTAGATACTGAGTTTATCGATATTGAACCGGATATTTCGGTTGAAACTAATATCTATGGTAAATATGAAATTTGTGTCAGTTTGTTCTGCCCCTCAGAACAAAAACACAACATTCAACAAAAGATAACCGCAGATATCTTTTTACATTGGTTTGAACAGGCACCCGCATTAGTGCCTATTACATCGACCATCTACGCTGAGCAATAACTGCAGTAGAGGGTATGTGTCTCTTAATCGCTATGCAGAGCTTCAATTGGATTTAATTTTGAAGCTTTGATAGCGGGAAACACGCCAAAACCCACGCCAACCAATAAGCAAATACTCAAAGATAGTATAATGGCCATAGGAGACCAGCTCACCGCCCATTCACTGTAAAATCCAATGATTTCAGATAAGGCGAGTCCGAAGACGATGCCGAGCAAGCCGCCGAGTACTGAAATCGTAAAACTCTCAGCTAAAAACTGTAATCGAATATCTTGTTGCGTTGCACCGACTGCGCGCAATAAGCCAATTTCTGTTGTACGCTCCATGACATTAGCCAACATGATGTTCATGATCCCAATACCACCTACCAACAATGAAATACCGGCCACACACGCCATCACAATATTAAATATTTGTTGGGTTTGTTTTTGTTGGGCGAGTAACTCTGCAGGAATAACAATGTCATAATCTTGGATATTATTGTGGCGCATTTGCATTAAATGCGTCACGGCCTTGGCTGCCACGACCGGATTTTGCGTTTCTGCAATTTTTAATTTGATGCTATCGAGTTCGCTGGCTAAGACATTGTGGGCAAATTTCTTTAATGAGGTCGCAAGCGGCACGAAGATACTGTAGCGGTCACCACCAATTTTAACCCCTTGAAATTCATCTTTACTGCCGGCTGGGGCGGTAAGTACCCCTACAACTGTTAACCATACGTGATTGACTTTAAGCAATTCGCCAACAATTTGTGTGTTGTCGGGAAACAGCTCTCGTGCGGTATCTGCTCCAATGACCGCTACTTGTGCTAGTGTGCTATCGTCTCCAGGGGTTAAATAGCGACCTTGGGCAAGTGTCAGATTAGAATGCGTAAAATAACGCTGCGATACACCTAATACTTGGGCGTCGGATTTAGCATAATCAGAGTAAATATCGAATGTTTTGATAATTTTTGTTGCACTGAAGTCCTCTACAAACGGTAATGTATTGGTCGCAGCAGCGACATCACCCGTGGTAAGCCCTAAAGAGTCTTCACGTATTTCACTTAGTTCGCCATCATTGTATTCGCGTTGGTTGATAATGATGTTATTGACGCCCATTGAGTCAATTAGTTTTAATGCTTCGCGTTCTGCGCCTTCACCAATATTGAGCATGGCAATCACCGCACCCACACCGAATATCATGCCGAGTAAGGTTAAAAAGGTACGTAATTTTTGCGAAGATAACTCGTATAGCGCATCTTTAATTAACACGGTGAATTGTTGTCTAGGTAAGGTGGTTTTCATTGTGTTGCTCCAGCGGTAACTGCGCTTAGGGCAATGGCATCATTGAACGCTAAACCCGATGTAATTTCGATAAAGTATAAATTTTTGCGTCCAGTAGTGACAGGGTGTTTTTTAAACTCATCCCCTTGCTGTAAATACACAAAGCTTTGTTCTTGTTCGTAAATAATACTTTGTAACGGCACGGCAATCGCATCCTGCGGCTCTGTAACATTGATGGTCGCAGAGAGTTTTCTTCCGGGTTTTAAGACGCTTGTATCTTGCTCGTTAATCGTTGCAGTAAGCTCGTAATATTTAATGGGATTACCGCGCTTAATTTCTCTAGGAAAAGCAGAAACCGAGGATAATTGCCCCGTAAACGTTTTATCCGGAAACGCATCTAATTGAATGGCAACTTGCTGTGTTTCAGCTAAATCAATGGCATCATCTGCTAACACATACAAACGCGCTTGTAAGTTTTCTAGGTTGGGGATTTCAGCCAGAGGGCTACCCGGAAATATGGTATTGCCTACTGACGGCTTTTCTCCGCGACGGTCTTTGATGTAAACTAATAAGCCCGAATAAGGTGCGGTTACTTCTAATTGTTTCAGCGCTGATAAATATTGTTGTAGTTTGCGTTGATGGCCTTGTTGTTGAATATCTAGTACAGAAGTAGCTGAATCATGTTGTTCTAACACGCTGGTTTCTTTCCACGCTAAAAACGCATCTTTGGCTTCTAGGAAGTCACGATTTTGTAACGTGTCGATAATGTCCAGTTGACTATAGATCCGCAAATCATCGATGGCAAAACGGTCGACAAAAGCAAATTCTTCTTCAACAAAATTCTGTTCCCAGCGAATATCTTGTTTTTCTTGGGTTTGCGAGGCTTGAGAATTAATAATGTCTTGTTGCAGTTTTAATACCGCAAACTCTTCCTCATTTTTGTCACGGATAATCCGTTCAGAGTCAAAGCGAGCAATCACATCACCTTCTTTAACATACGTGTTTTCTTCGGCCAACCAAGCAAGCATCATAGGTCGGCGTCCTGGAGAAACTATTTTTTGTGATTCTGCGGCTTCTATTTCACCTGTAGCTGTTATTTCAATAGCAAACGGTTGAGCTTGTACTTGATAGGTAGGTATACTACTTTGGATATCATCTCCACAGCCTTGCAATAATAAAATCAACGTCATAGCGAGAGTAAGAGTCAATCGGCGTGATACATTATTCATTAACGCGCTCCTGCAAGTGCTGCAATATTAACATTGGCTTGCATTCCGGGGCGCATAATCGATAAGTCTAAATCATCTAGCGTTACCCAAGCATCAAAAACGACTTTTTGATTGCGCTGTGACTTGTTGCGATAGGCTTGCCCTTTACTAGTGATAGTGCCGGTAAACACTCTCTCAGGGTAGGCATTGAGCACTACATCAACGGATTGTCCAATACTGACTTTATTGGTATCTGACTCATCGACTTCCATTTTGATCGCAAGGTTTTGCAATGATGGTACATCAAGGAGCGAATTACCCATAAATACAGTATCGCCTACAGCAGGTTTATCGCCATCGCCATTATCGCGGAAAATAACAATGCCATCACCAGGGCTGGTAATCGTTAATTTATCAATGCTATCTTTTATTTCATCTACGCGCGTTTGCAAATTCATAATGCGTGCTTCTTGTACTTGTTGGTTTACTACGCGACGCGTTTTATGCTCGTCAAGGCGTTGTAATGCTTGCGCTTTAAGAGCTTGCATAATGGCAAAGTCAGCTTCTTGCTTGCGGCGTTCTACCTCAGAGCGAGATGAGACCGTAATTTCTACTTTTCTACGGGCTTTATCTTCGTTCATTGATGCTTCTGCTAATGCTAATTCGAGGTCTTCTTGAGCCGCGGTATCTTCTAAAATCAGCTTTTCGAGTCCTTTTGTAGCAGCATCAAGCTCAGATTGGCGGGTTAACATGCGCGTGCGTAAATCTTGGCCGTCAAATTTGACGAGTACATCACCTGCAGTAACGATTTTATTTTCAGGGACTAAACGTTGAATTTTGTATTGCCACATACGTCGAATACTGGGCGGCCCGATAGTGACAGTTTGCAGAGACATTAACTCTGCAGGAATGGTGATAATTGGGGTGTCACTCAGACTGGTTTTACTGCTGTTTGCGGTCGTTGCTGATTGAGTGAGTTGCAACTTGTCTTGTACTTGATTGTTTGTATTAGGCTGAGCATGTTTGACAATGCGTACACTCATACCAGGAAATAAAGTACGCTCAGGCAGCGTATCAAAAGTAATGATAACCGGAAAGTACGCGGCGTTACTCATTTGTGGCTTGCTTTCTGCTTGCGTACCCACTGATGCAATGGTGCCGGAATAAGCTTGTTCTGAAAACGCATCAAAATGCAGTGAAACTTGCTGACCTATGCTTAGACTTAACGCGTCGATTTCATGCACAAAACTTTCAACTTGATAGTCACTGGTCGCTTGAACATCTAAAATCGCCCAACTTGGTTGAACATTCATGCCTGACGCCATTTTAGTGCCATTCCATGGGTGATTGGCGTAGGTAACAGGGCCGGTATGTTTAGCGACAACATTGAGCTTAGTTAACAGGTTTTCGTAATATTGAATGTCATCGCGTTCTTTTAAAATATCGAGGTTTTTCTTCTCTAGACCGGATATGCGTTGTTTTTCGGATTTTTTGAGCGCTTCCTCAGCTTTAATTTGTTCGAGTAGGGCACGCTCTAGGACCATTTGATTTTGCCCTTTTTGATAATCACTCAAGGTATCGCTATTAACCGATACTTCAATTTTCGCTTTGGCCACTTGCATCTTGGCCACTTTTAATCGACCTTGGGCTTCAGTCAGCTCTTGTTTGAGGCGCATGTCTAATTGTTTATACTCGAGTAATAAACGCTCAAGCGTCTCTTGGTTTTGTTCTAATCGGCTTTGCTCTGTCGCGCCATCAAACACGACTACTAAGTCACCTTGTTGCACAACTTTGCCTTCTTCTTCCATCCATTGTAATTGGATATTCCATGATGCACCACGCGGAGCAACAACGGATTGTTTGGCGGAGGAGGAGACTTTACCTGATAAAACTAATGGCACTGGATCGGCATGAATTAAGGCGCTGACGAGCATGGCACTAATGCCAAAAGTGAAGCTAATGCCCAGAATGAAGCTAGTGCCGAGGCTGAAGTTATTGCGAAGGCTGAAGCTCCTGGATAATGTAGTTGGCATGAAAGATTTCATTTGCTGCTATCCTCAATAATTTTTCCGTCTTTCATGCGGATCACGCGTTGAGCAAAATCCGCAATATCTTGTTCATGGGTGACCATCACGATGGTTTGACCTTGTTGGTGGAGCTCGGTCAGTAACGCCATAATTTCTTCCGAGGTTTTGGAATCTAAATTACCGGTAGGTTCATCGGCTAAGATAACACTAGGTTGATTGACTAACGCGCGAGCGATGGCGACGCGTTGGCGTTGCCCTCCCGACATTTCATAGGGACGATGGTGCTTGCGATGCGTTAATCCAACACGTTCAATAAGCGCCAATGTGCGGGCTTGCGCCTCATCTTCTGACACATCACTATAGCGCAAAGGCAATTTAATATTACCAATAACGTCGAGTTTAGGTAGCAAGTGAAAGGTCTGAAAAATAAAGCCAATATATTTATTTCGGATCTGGGATAACTGGTCGTCGTCTAACTGTGCGACGTTATTGTCATCTAAGTGGTATTGTCCTGAAGTGGGAGTGTCAAGGCAGCCTAAGACGTTCATTAGGGTGGATTTACCCGAACCAGACGTGCCCATAATGGCGACAAACTCATTGCGTTTTATGTGCAACGACACATCATCAATGGCAGTGACGACTTCATCGCCATTTTGAAATTGTTTTACGATATTGTTGAGTGTAATCATGCCGCACTTTTTTAATTATTTAATATTATAACGAGTATAGTGCGTGATTGGTTGTATTTGGCTAAGCGACAAATTGTAATAGATTGTAAATGGAAGGATACAATAGGTATTCGAGTACAAATAGTTAGTGGTAAAGTAGACTTATTATAGTGCGTGGATTGAGTTATATTTCGATGCTCTATGATCTATTATTCTCCTTTATAAAAAACAGGAATTTCCATGATAAAAGCCTATGCTGTTGAAGCTGCTGATGCAGAGTTTACCCCGTTTACCTTTACTATGCCTGACATAGCTGCGCATCAAGTCGATATTGATGTGGCATATTGTGGCGTGTGTCACTCTGATATGTCGATGAAAGATAACGAATGGGGGATGACTCAATATCCATTCGTCGGTGGACATGAAGTCGCCGGAACGGTTAAAGCGGTTGGCGAGCATGTAACACATTTACAAGTTGGCCAAGCGGTAGGCATAGGTTGGCATAGTGATTATTGTCATCAGTGTGATTCTTGTGATACTGGTGACCAAAATTTATGTCATTCGGCACAAGGGACAATTATAGGTCGTCATGGAGGATTTGCTCAGGTGGTACGTGCTAATGCTACAGCCGTTGTCCCTTTACCCGCGGGAATGGATCTAAAGATTGCTGGCCCATTGTTCTGTGGTGGTGTGACGGTTTTTAATCCATTGGTTCAATTTGGGATCAAGCCAACAGATAAGGTTGCAGTGATTGGTATTGGTGGGTTAGGGCATATGGCGTTGCAGTTTTTCCGCGCGTGGGGCTGTGAAGTGACGGCATTTAGTTCTTCTGATGCTAAAGCTCAAGAGGCGTATTGCCTTGGCGCACATCATGTGATTAATTCAACCATAGAATCTGAACTCCATGCTGCAGCCAGTTCGTTTGACTTTATTATTTCCACCGTTAATGTCACGCTTGATTGGAACGCCTATTTGGGCACGCTAAAACCCAAAGGACGTTTACACTTCGTCGGGGCAGCGCTCGAACCGTTGAAAATTGGTGTGTTTAATTTGATGGGTGGACAAAAAAGTATCTCATCTTCGCCAGTTGGCGCACCTAATGTGATCAAAGAGATGTTAGCATTTGCGGTTCAACATGAGATTAAACCGCAAGTGGAGATGTTTCCTATGTCACAAATTAATGAAGCGTTTGCACATATGGAAAAAGGCAATGCGCGTTATCGTATCGTGTTAGAAAACGATTGGGAATAGCCGCATCCCTTTGAGCGTATTTGTTAAGTAAACTCGAAAATAGCAGCCTCTTAACGAGGCTGTTGTAATGCTTTAATCCGATCATCTAGCGGTGGGTGACTAGAGAATAATGCTTTAATACTGCCACCATTTATCGCTAATGCCGACATTTCCGACGGTAATCCTTCATCATCTGGGTTGGTTTTTAAACGTTGTAATGCGGCAATCATATTACGGTTTCCTACTAGTTTTCCAGCGCCTGCGTCAGCACGGTATTCGCGATAGCGTGAAAACCACATCACAATTATCTGAGCTAATATACCGAGGATAACTTGTGCAACCATTGATACTATCCAATAGGCGGGGCCATGACCACGCTCGACCTTAAACACAACACGGTCTACAATGTGTCCAATGATGCGTGAGAAAAACACTACAAAGGTATTAATCACACCTTGTAATAATGTCATCGTAACCATGTCACCATTGGCAACATGGCATATCTCGTGGGCTAATACTGCTTCTACTTCGGTTTTGTTCATGTGACGCATCAGTCCGGTGCTGACTGCAACTAAAGAGTTATTACGATTCCATCCTGTGGCGAATGCATTGGGACTTGGATGATTAAAAATACCCACTTCAGGCATACCGATACCGGCTTGCTTAGCTTGGCGTCTTACTACATCGACTAACCAACGTTCTTCACTATTTTGTGGTTGTGTGATGACGTGCACATTCATACTACGTATAGCCATAAATTTGGATATAAATAATGAAATGAGTGCACCACTAAAGCCGATAACCGCCGAATAAACCAAGAGCGCGCTGAGGTTTAAATCCACGCCGTTTTCAGCTAATACGCCTTGTATCCCAAACAAACTAAATATTACTGAGATCAAAACCATAATAGCAATATTGGTCATGATAAATAATCCGATGCGAAACATGTGAGTGTCATCCTTATTGATGTATTTAATGCATTAAATGGTGATATACGTTTAATGCTAATTTAAGCACAAAAGCTCAAAAAGCAAGTACTGGTATGTGAAATATTTTGATTTAACAATTAAAATTTGGGTACATTTGCGCTAAATGCTGAAGTTGTGGGTGAGGTAATCGCGCAGTATGCGCCCAAGGAGGTAATGTGGAATAAACGTCTTTCCCACTGGACATAGCGAGCACCATTGCAAAGCTTTCTAAACCATATACTCGATTTGCTCGAGCTATCGACACCTGAATATTAGGGCTATCATCCAATTTGACAACAAGGTGAGGATGTTGTGTTTTTGCTAAGGCTATAAACCGATTATAAAAGTGCGGGTCTTCACTCGGGTGAGGTCTGATCCTAATCGTATATTGCTGTGATTTATCGACACTAAGCGTGTTAGACAAATGATACAGCATCAATGCTAGTCCTTGATACTCGGCACAGATATGCGCATGAGACTTATCCCATTCGACCCGCACAGGTTCTGCTAAATACAGAATATTAGACCTTGAAACGTAACCCTCGCTAAGCCGCATAATTTGCTGTGCGGATTGTGCCAGATACAGATTATCGATTTGCCATATTGGTCGCTCAGCTAATACCTGTTGTGCTTGATTATAGGCGTAGTCATCAGTGACAACAATTGCATCGGGTAAGACATATAGGTCGTTTCGCGTAAAGCGATCTTGGTAGTTGACCCAGTGGTCCACTAAGCTAATGACTGGGGTATGGTTGGCGAGTGCCATTTTTATGGCGTTCGTTTCATTTTCGGACGACCATCCTGTTCCGGTGAAACACAGCTGTGCTTGTTTTAAATAAGGCGCTAGCTGCTTAACTAATTTGTTTGCAGGTACTTTGGCTTATCACGAGTGATTTTAGGTGACAGTAAGCTAATGTCTACACTAAAAAAAGATCCTCGATTAGATATGCTATTGGCTTTTGCGAACCAAACTCAAGGTATGTCTAAGGCAATGAACATGTATCCTAAAATTAATCGCGGAATCGGGTATTGGATAGCGTTATTACATAAACAAGCTATCAATTTGGGAGTGGAGATCCACTTACAAACCACGGTGAAGCAATTTAAGTTATCGGATGGGGCCATTACTCATGTTGAGCTTAAAGGGCATAATATTGAGCGGGTGGATCATGTATGCTGGACTAGTCCAAGCGCTTTGTTATTTAAAGCATGTGGACAAGATCCGCAAAGTACATTTAAACCAACGATCCGTTCGACTCGATTATTTCATTTTACGTTTGCGCAACCGTTTTTAAGTGACAACAATTATATCGATGTGAATGATCCTCAATGTGATGCATTTCGGGTGACGTTATATCCAAACCTGAGACAAATACATTATGCTCCTTATGCGTGTACTGTTGAAGTCATCATCAACCAATATACGCAGAACTGCTCGTGGCAGTCTATTGCCGCAGAACTAGTTTCTATGGGAATTGTTGCTGCTGAAAACTCTATATTACTGCATGTCGAAGATGAAATTAAAGCAGGGTTTCCCATTATGAGCCCTGAGTTTTTTGAAGAAAGCCTAGCGATGGCGACTCGTGCACAAGCCGCTTTTAAAAATATCACGTTATTAGGTAAGGCATCAGGAAGAGTTTTCTTCATGCAAGATGTATTAATTGATTGTGTTGCACAGCTAGATCAAGCACTTGCGTGCTATCAGTTACTGAATAAACTCACCGATACACTATCAGACAAACTAGCAAATAAATAAAGAAAACACTGGCAAAACCAAGCTAGTTCAATATAATGCACAACTTCGGTCGGTGTGTGGCGCAGCTTGGTAGCGCACTTCGCTGGGGGTGAAGGGGTCGTAGGTTCGAATCCTATCACACCGACCATTAACCATCTCTCCCTATTTCCTCATTACATATCTAGATCCTAAATATTATTGTGGTTAGCCACATTTGACTAAGCAGAATTGCTAATTTATTTCCAAATGTTTTTCGGTAATATTCTTTTTCCTTTAACTCTATTTGGAAAAACAAACATGTCTATTACACCCAAAAAACAGCCGGTAGGACCGATTAAACACACTAGCTTGATGCCCACAGATATGTCATGGGATCATTTTGATAAAATGTTTGATAACTTCAGAAGCCATTGGCCATTTCATGCCATGACCGAGAAACCATTTAAGACCACTGAATTAAATTTAAATCCTAATGTTGATGTCAAAGAAGATGACAAAGGGTATCAAATCACCGCTGAATTACCTGGTCTTGAAACTAAAGACATTAACCTGAGTATCTCTGATAATGTATTGACGATCAGCGGTGAGAAAAAAATAGAAAAAGAAGATGATAAGAAAGATGAATATCACTTAATGGAACGTCAATATGGTTATTTTAAACGCAGTTTTTCTTTGCCATCAACGGTTGATCAAGACCACATTAAAGCCGAGTTTAAAAAGGGAATATTACATTTATCCTTACCTAAATCCGAAAAATCCATCAAAGCGCAGCGTAAAATAGATATTAACGACTAAGTGCTTGATTCGCAGTTATTATTCTTGGATCGGCTTGGCTTCAAGTAGTTGTAATTGTACTTTTTTATGAGCTATTTGTAACTCAAGCTGATTTTTTTGTCCATCCTTGGCACTTTTCAGTTGTTCATTTAACGCTTTAATATCTTCACTTAATTCGGTACTCGAACGCTCTTTTTGTTCGGCTTCTTCTGCTTTATCAAAAATCATATCTTCAGGCGTCGATTCTGTACTTGGATCGGCATGTTTTTGTATGTGTTTGGCTGGCGCTTCGGTGTCCTTAGGAATAGCCGGTGGAGCATCGGCAATATTGCGGGTATTCATAAAGTTGGGCGACATGATTTCTACATTCGCTTGATGCATGGTATCTAAAATATTCGCATATAAACGCGAACGTGATGAGATCATACTTTTCACTTCGGTTAATAACCCCGATACTCGATACGAAATACTATAATTACCAAGTTCGATGATTTGCACAAATGGCTCTTCTAACTGGCAGTTATTCGCTGCTGTGATTAACAATTGTGTGATTTTGTCGTGATGATGATCATAACCAATTGATAAGTTTGCGGATAAAATCGTGCCAGATGTTCTGGTTACGGTAATTGGATTCGAAGTTAAAAAACTATTGGTAAACGCAACTAATTCTCGCTGTTCTGTTTGGATTTCCGTATCGAACAAGCCTTTTTCGGTTACTCGCCCAAAATACTGATCAACCCGAATAAAATCCCCCGTTTTAAACGGTTTGGTAAAGCGCAGTACAATTCCCGCCATAATGTTACTGACAATCGAGGTTGAAGAAAAAGCAATGACACCGGATAGCACAATACCAAATAAGCCGATGACTTGATTACGCGTACTCTCCGCGACGGGCAGAGCTAAACTTACAGCTAAAAAACTCAGCACATACAACAATAACAAAATGAGTTTGCGCGATAATTGATTATCTTTCGTTAAGTTTTGTTCGTTGAGTAGGATCTTGTGAGCCAAGACCAATGTTATTACCACAGCACTCAAGGTGATTAATAACGGCAGTATTAATAATATTGAATCCATTATATTTGTCATGATGTCATTCCTTGTACCAATTTGGCTTAGTAATATTCATTAAACTATACCTTAGGTTGCTTCATTCTGCTCTCAGGATTATTATTTGTTAAACAGATAACTTACATTAGGGAGTTTGCAATGAATGGCTTGCTAGCACAACTGGTTTATTGCTGTGTGGGATTCTGCTTAATCCTGATAGGTGCCTTATATGTTAATTCCGATCTAGAGCCACGGGTTTGGCAGCCCGATCCTCCGCAAAATTTAAGCGGAGCGTATGCTAAAAATATGCGATTATCTGGACTTAAACCTCTATTAGAAAATGTGGGTGTTGGTCCTGAAGACATGGCATTGCATCCGACCAGTGGCATGATATACACAGCATTTGAAAATGGTGATATTGTGTATTTTGATCCACGGGCTGAGGATGTGACAAGTAGTGTGACGCTCGTCAATAATACCCAAGGAAGGCCACTGGGATTGCGATTTGATGAGGACGGTAATTTATATGTTGCTGATGCGCTGCGTGGACTGCTTAAAATTGACTTTCAAGGACGGATCACCATTTTAGCCACTCATTACAACGGACAAAAACTCCAATTTATAGATCATTTAGCCGTCGCAAAAGATGGCACTGTTTACTTTTCGAATGCCTCGCAACGCTTCACCATGGATAATTTTGTTTATGATTTTATTGAAACAAGTATGACAGGTGGAGTGTTTGCCTATCATCCTGAATCGGATTCTGTGACATCGGTAATCAGTGGGTTATTTTTTGCTAACGGCGTTGCATTGTCTGCTCAAGAAGACTTTTTATTGATCAATGAAACGGGTAAAGCCAGAATTTTGCAATACTGGTTGAGTGGTGACAACGCAGGATCACATAACGTATTTATTGATGGTTTACCTGGGATGCCAGATAACATCTATCGCGATCCGGATGGTATATTTTGGGTTGGTTTGATTAATTTACGCGATCCATTAGTAGAAAAATTAGCACCTTATGCGTTTATTAGAAAATTGTTAGGCGGCATACCTGCGAGTTGGTTTGCCCCTTCAACAGAATATGGCATGGTCATCGCATTAGATGCTGAGGCCAATGTTACTTATAACTTACAAACGGCAACAGCTTATACTTCAATTACCGCAGCCCTGCCATTTAGAAATAAGCTATATGTCGCTTCATTACGCCAATCACACCTTGCAGTGTTGCCATTTGGCGAGTTGTCATTTGATTGAGTTTTGCTATACTCGCCGCTCCATAATTTATCCTAAGGTTGTTAATGATCCCGGTTAGCGTATTTATTGTTGCACAAGATGAAGCACAAAATATTGAGCGTGTTTTGCGCAGCGTCAAAGACTTTGCCCAAGTGCTAGTTATCGACTCTGGAAGTACTGATAATACGGTAGAATTAGCCAAGGCCGCAGGTGCCACAGTCATACATCAACCTTGGTTGGGTTATGCTGGACAAAAACAGTTTGCATTGACCCAATGCACATGTGATTGGGTACTTAATTTAGATGCAGATGAAGAACTAACCAGCGAATGTATTGGCATTATTAAAGACACAATAGTGCAAGAAAATGTAGATGCGTTACGCTTCATTCGCAATGATATTTTTATGGATCAACTACCTGCAAAATGGATGAGAAAAGGCAATCATCTTAGACTATACCGCCGCCAAAAGGCGCATTTTGATGTGAACCAAAAAGTTCATGAAACTGCTTTTGTGGAGGGGAAGGAGGTACGCACGGATATCGCATTCACGCATTATGGCTATAACCGAATCGATGCGCTAATTACCAAAAATAATTTGTATTCTTCACTGCGTGCAGAGGAAAAATTTGCTAGTAACAAGCGCCCAAGTTTAATCAAATTAACGTTGGTTTTACCCTTAACATTTTTTCAAAAATATATATTGCAGGGGCGTATCTTGAACGGCAAGCGAGGTTTTATTTTGGCAACGATAGATGCATTTTATGCATTTATGAAAGAAGCCAAGCTATGGGAAAAGCACCTGACCAAACCATAGTTTTTTCATCTTGAAATTAACAACCTAAAACTAACCAAACAACTGAATCATCAGACCTACGCAGATAGCACTAATAAAACTGACGCTTGAGCCCAACACAACATAACGTCGATGCAAGACATTTTCTTTAAGCATATCTTCTTGTAAACGATAGTAAAGTTTGCCAAAAAATAGCAATCCAGGAATAACAACAAACCCACTTGCGACACATGTCATCACTAATAAGCGTTCGATTATTCCCATATGGTGACCGTCTTTGGACGGTGTTGCCGAGATGCTATTGTCTTGTTCATGTAATGTTTGTCGCAGCGGCATAATGGTGACCATGACCGTGATAGCCATAGGATTAGCAATAAAAATCAAACCCGCAGTCCAGATTAAGATAGATTCATATGCACTAAATAACCCATTGATATCTGGATAGGCTGACGTGATCCAATAGCTTACTGCACATAAAATAAGTAAATGTGAAAGCTGGTCTACCAGATAATATGTTAACTTAAATGTTTGATAAGTTTTCCATATATCAATTGCATAGTGGCTAATAATAATGACCGCAAGTAAGGCTAACCAAGTCCAAGAAAATGTAAATGAAAATATAGTGAAAAGGGTAAAGCCGGTCAAAAAAACATGTGTAAGGACATGGTAAAATAGACCAATTGAGCGCTCATGGTTGGCGACTTTATCCATGATCCAACTATGCTTTTGCAGATAAAAATCAGCTAAACAGTGAGCGATAAAAAGAAGCAAAAGTATATTCATAAGTTTAAAGTATATTTGTAATTCTTAAGTCTAATTAAATGTTGCCATGTGATCATATTTATCATTATCTTCGTAAAAGATTAGAACAAATATGATAAAAGCGCTTTGATGGTCCGAGTTACAACGATAGTCGTAAATACTTACAATACGAAAGGTATATTACTTCATATAAACCGCACATTCTATTCTATAATTAAATGAAACAATAATATGGGTGAGCAGTCATGACTACAGGTATCATTATTGAGGATTTATCAGTCTTATCTGATACCACTGAACTACAACTCCGCGCTTATAATGAGGCTTTTGTAGAGTGTGGCGTTCCTTGGGAATGGGACTTGTCTTCTTTTGATTCGTTACGCCATATCCCCGATAGCAGTGCAAAAGTAGATTACTATAATGAGATTAATGGTGGTTTAGAAATCCATTCTCCCCAATTTATTTACACTGCAAAAAATTCTTTTTTTGAGCGTTTATTTAGCCGTAATTCATTATATATTAAACCAGGTGTTGAACCATTATTGCAGTTAGCCCACAAGCATGATGTGCCTGTTTTAATCGCTGCAATGGAACCTCACTCTATTGTCCATCAAGTATTAGCATCAGCCAAAATCCCGCTGCACTGGTTTAAGTCTATTCTCAGTAAAAGTGAAGTATGTCTGCACGATTCTTTTTTCAATAAAGAGCTACTTGAAGTGCAATTTGCAAAACCTCTGCTAGAGTTGTTCGTGGTACAAAATCCACATCATCATCGAACTAATCCTGCATTATATTCTTCACCGCAAATAAAATCTATTTTGTTTAATGGACATGGGCTGACAGATGATTTTACGATTTTAAATGACATGAATGATATAATAAAAAACATAATTAATTTACCAACTATGAGGTGAGGTATTTCACATTCGCTAACACCCGATATACAACAGTTATGGTTTTTACCACTTGGAGGTTGTGGCGAAATTGGAATGAACCTGAACTTGTATGGACATGCTAGTCGCTGGTTAATGGTTGATTGTGGTTTAACTTTTAATACTCCACTTAATCCACAAGACGACTATGCTGAATTCGTTAAACGACATGAATTAGTCGCAGCTGATCCTAGCTTTATTGTAGAGCGCAAAGATTTACTGTGCGGCATTATTATTACCCATGCTCACGAAGACCATGTCGGTGCTATACCTTTTTTATGGCAGCGTTTTCGCCAACCTATTTATACAACTAAATTTACTGCCGAAGTACTGCGGCGCAAACTCAGTGAGTTCGATTTCGGTCATTTGGTAGAAATTATTGAAATTAAGCCTTTAGATGAATTTCAAATTGGTCCTTTTAACGTAAAGTGGTTGCCCATTACTCATTCGTTACCTGAGCCTTGTGGACTGGTTATTTCGACACCTGTTGGCAAGGTATTTCATACTGGTGATTGGAAATTAGACTCTAAACCCGTTGTAGGGGAAGGGGTGAATTATGATTATTTTAAACATCTCGCAAGCCAAGATATTGATGCTATGGTGTGTGATTCAACCAATGCATTAAAGCATGGTAACTCGGTATCCGAAAGTGCCTGTGAGGCAGGTTTATATCACTATATCAATAGTGCACCGAAGCGCGTAGTCGTTGCGTGCTTTGCTTCAAATATTGCTCGTTTAATTACGATTGCGCGTGTAGCGCAAAAGACACAACGAAGGATGGCAGTGTTTGGGCGTTCACTGGTTAATATGATTGGTATTGCTCGGCGCACAGGCTACTGGCCCGAGGATTGTCAATTGATCGATCCTAGGCATGTAGGTTATTTACCTGAAGAAGAAGTGTTAATAGTGGCAACTGGATCTCAAGGTGAGCCAAGAGCTGCGCTAAATCAACTAGCTAAAGATACTCACCGCGACATTTCACTGACACCTCAAGATACGATCATCTTTAGTACGATTGTGATTCCCGGTAATGAGCAGCAGATTGCGCAATTAGTAAAGTTATTTACCCAGCGTCAGATACAAGTAGTGCAAGCTCAAGATAGTGTGTTACCAATACATGCATCTGGCCACCCTAATGAACAAGAGCTTAGAAGTATGTACCGTTGGGTACAACCTAAAATTAGTATACCCGTTCATGGAGAAGCTCCGCATTTGCAGCGACACAGTGCGATAGCAAAAGATTGTGGCGTTAAATCAACATTAGTCGGTGTCAATGGCGATCTATTTCAGATATCTGCACCGGTTATGATCAAACGCGCAGTCGTAGATGCAAAACGAATTGTGATTAAGCGTGATAACAAAAGTTAAAAATTTAATCATGTAAATCAATGCGTTTTTAAAAGCATGGTCTATATTAAGTTAGTACGATTGTAATTAATTTTCCAAGGAAGGATAGTCGATGTCGACGATGTGTGTTTATAAGCATTTTACGCTGTTATTGTATTCATGTTGTGCGCTAATGATGGTAAGTCATGTGCAAGCGCGTGAATATGAACCAATAAAGGGAGGCGCATTAGAGCTAGGTGGCTTTGACTTGTTTCCAATACTCAATTTTGATCATTATTATGATTCAAATGTACTACGTGCACCTGAGGGTGATGTGGATGGTTGGGTGCGTGTCATTACGCCAGAGTTGATCTTGGTGAATGAATATGATGGTAACCGTTTTCAATTGGGTTACCGTTTAGCTGATGGACACTATTACAGTAGTGAAATTGATAATTATACCGACCATTTTATTTCTGCTCAGTTTGATTTATACGCTAATGAACGTCATCGTTTTGAATTATCCTCAGCTTATGAACTCGGTCATGATGCCCGTGGTACTGTATTTTCTATCGGTTCTGGAAATCAATTGGCAACGCCCGATGAGTACGTACAAACGCAAATCGATGGGATTTATTTTTATGGAGCAGAGAAGGCGACAGGCCGCTTAGAACTTAATATTAATCACACCAGTCTAGATTATGATGTCAACACCCCTAATTATTTGATCCGAGATCGTAACTTTTTGGGCGTCGGTGGCACTTTTTATTATCGAATTGCCCCAGCAACAGATGCATTAATTGAACTTCGTAGCACAGATATCACGTATGACTTTGCTCAAGATATAACTAATCCTTTGGATAGTATAGCGAATAGTGCATTAGTTGGTGTGCGTTGGAATTCCACGAGAAACACGTCAGGCTTTGCTAAAATAGGAATACAACAAAAGAACTTTGATTCGCCCCTACGTCCTGACTTTAGTGGTTCAGATTGGAATGTTGGTGTGGATTGGACCCCTATGGATCGCACCTTTTTTCGTTTGAGCACAGCACGAGATACCTTTGAGACCAATGGGGAAGGCAACTTTATTGATAATCGTTCACTTGCCTTAACTTGGCGACACTCTTGGTTGGAGCGGTTGCGTTCAGAGTTAAATCTTCAATATGGCACTAACACTTACGAAGGTAATACGGACGGCTTTCTTACTCGAATTGATGATGTATCGGGAATGTCAACTAAGCTTGATTATGATTTTCGTCGTTGGCTTACCTTACAACTCGGTTATCAATTTGAACAACGTCAATCTAATCGCTTAGCGATTGATTATGACCGCCATCTACTCAATCTCAACATCAGAGTGACATTATGATCCGATATACGATTGGTTTATTAGTTGTATTGGTCCTAAATTTAGGAACGATAGTTTCGGCTCACAGTGCTCAAGCGAGTATGAGTTTTAATTTGTCACAATATAATTTGGGCTCTGGGGATGTGATTCAAATTAAAGTGTTCGGTCAAGCCGATCTGTTATTAAAAACCCGCTTATCAAATGATGGCATGATTAATTATCCACTCTTAGGCGAAATCAGTGTCGTGGGTATGACTGCTAATGAGTTAGAGATTTATATTTATAAAGGTTTATTGGGGGATTATCTAGTTAACCCTTCCGTGGCTGTGAGTATCGAAGAGTATCGTCCCTTTTTTATTGATGGCGAGGTTAATCGACCTGGAGGCTACCCCTATCAACCCGGTTTAACAATTGATAAGGCGGCGGCACTTGCTGGTGGTTATACGCAACGCGCTTCTAAAACAGAAGTAGAAGTCATTAGAGACATCGGTGGAGTTGCAAAAGCTATTGAAGTGAATGCGAACCAGTTTATCTACCCCGGCGATAGTATCAAAGTGAAGAAAACGTTTTTTTAAGGATCGCAGCTAGATGGATGCAAAAATGGACGATACGCTATTTTATAACCACAGTATTGATGTCAGTCAATACTGGCGTGCCGTCACCCGCAATAAATGGGCTATATTAGCATTTGCGATTGTAATGAGTTTAGTGGTGTCCTTGTTTGTATTAGCCATGACGCCCCTATATCAATCGAGTACTACCTTGTTGATTGAAACAGAGCGCACAAACGTAATGTCAATCGAAGAGGTCTATGGTTTTGACTCATCTCGACGTGAGTATTATTTAACTCAATATGAAATTTTACGCTCGCGACAAATAGCTGAACGAGTTGTCAAACGTCTTAATTTGACGGCACATCCATTATTTGATTATGAGCAACTAGCCAAAAATCAATCTGGTCTAGCGAGCAGTATTAGTAGTATCAAAAAGCTAATAAAAACTGCGATCCCATTATTTCCTGAAGCGCCAACTGTTGTACTCAGTGATGCCGAAAAACAACAAAATAAGCTCGATTTCGCCATAGCTAAACTACAAGCAAATATCGATATTAAACCGGTATTTCATACACATGTGGTAGAAATCGAATTTGTCTCAGAAGATCCATTACTCGCAGCAACTATAAGCAATACTGTCGCCAACGTTTACATTGAAAACTACCTTGAAGCTAAATTAGAAATGACGGCCAAAGCAACGACTTGGCTCAATACAAGTTTAGCAGGATTAAAAAATAACTTAATTAAATCAGAACAAGCATTAAATGCTTTTTACGAAAAAGAAAAACTGGTCAATATTGACGGTGTCATCGGTCTAGCATCTGAAGAGCTACAGCGTTACACCGCGTTGTTTGTCGATGCACAAAACAATCTAGCTCGGGTCCGATCTATATTTGAGCAGGTCAATGACCAACAATCAAAACAAGATGTCGCCTCGTTGCAAGAAGTACAAAATCATCCCACTGTCCAAAATGTCAAAAAACAACAACTGAATGCACAATCTCGTGTTTCTGAGTTAGCCAAAGTATATGGACCAAAACATCCCAAAATGATTGCTGCGAATGCTGAATTAGAATCAATTGATGATTCGTTAGCTCGCCAAGTTAGCGCATTAGTCGGCGGGATCTACCAAGAATATCAAGCCGCAGAGTCCAAAGTAAATGCATTAAAAATAGAAGTTGATTCTGCTAAACAAAACTATCGTAAATTATCCAATTTAGAAAACCAGCATCTGGCTTTACAGCGAGAAGTTGAAATTAATAATCAACTGTATAGTTCGTTTTTTACTCGGCTCAAAGAAACCAATGAAATAGGAGGTTTTGAGCGTGCTAATGCAAGAATTCTCGATGGCGCAAAACCGGCTTTAATGCCATTTAAGCCGCGTAAGGCTATGCTTATTCTACTGGCGTTTGTCGCCAGTTTACTTCTCGCTATCTCCGCCGCGATCATCAAAGATACACTTAATCGAGGGATCCGCAGTGTCGAAGATGTGGAGCGAAAACTAAATCAAAAAATGCTAGGGTTGTTACCTCTAGAAAAAGTAAAACGCAAGACGAGTTTGCCAGTTAGGCATTTTTTTGCAGATGAACATCATGTGTTTTCTGAAGCGATCCGTACGTTACGGACGAGTTTACAATTTTCGAATTTAGATAAATCATCACAAACCATGTTAATCACCTCATCAGTACCCAAAGAAGGGAAAAGCACGGTTGCTATTAACTTAGGTTTTGCGTTTAGTCAGTTAGCAATGGTGTTATTAATCGATGCTGATATGCGCCGACCTTCGGTTGGAAAACAATTTAATTTAGCGGGATTTCAGCCTGGCTTATCTAATTTAATCGCCAAAACCCATGAGTTAAGCGAATGCTTGTGTATCGATGAAGAAAGCGGCATGCATATTTTACCTGCCGGTACGATCCCGCCTAATCCACAAGAGCTATTATCGAGTGAGCGCTTTACTCGGATCATGTCCGTACTGAAGCAAAAATACCAATACATCATTATTGATTCAGCGCCTACACAAGCGGTAAGTGATGCGATGGTTCTGGCAAAAACAGCCGATTCAGTTGTGTATGTCGTCAAAGCCAATGACACCGATGAAGGTTTAATTAACAACGGTATTTCTCGCTTCTTGATGAATGGTAAGCGAGTAGACGGTGTAGTATTAAATCAAGTTGATATTCATCGCGCTGATAAATACGGTGAGTTTGCTGGATATTACGACCGATATGATTACCAATCATAATAAAGGAACAGCACCATGATTGATTTACATAGCCATATTTTACCCAATATTGATGACGGAGCGCGCTCAATGGAGGATACCTTGGCATTGGCTCAGCATTAGGTTGATGTTGGAGTTACGCATATGATGTGTACTCCTCATTGGCATTTAGGGCGCTATGACAATCATATATATGATGTGCAAGGGGTATTTGATGAAACTGTGCGTCAATTACACGCGCATAACATCCCCTTAAAATTAGCATTGGGTGCTGAAATTAGGATGTGTACCGAAATTGTGCAGTGGGCTCAGCAAGCGAATTTACCCGTTATAGGGCAATGGCAAAGTAAACCCGCATTTTTATTAGAAATGTCTCATAGCCATATCCCTGCGGGAATTGAAAACTTATTGATGTGGCTAAAACAGCACCGGATCCAAGCGATTATTGTCCACCCTGAACGTAATCGAGATATTCTGAAACACCCAGAAAAGATAAAACGCTTACATGATGCTGGAGCTATTTTTCAAGGTACAGCTGGCTCATTTACCGATACGTTCAAGTCTGATGTACAAAAAGTCACATGGCAATTATTAGAAGAAGGGTACTTTGCTTATGTTGCGTCGGATATGCATGATTTATCGCGACGTTACAATCAAATGGCTGAATGTCGTGAACTGATTTCTCAGCATGTTGGTGATGAGCAAGCACAAGCGTTAACACTAACTATACCCCAGTCCATTACCCAGTCTATCAATTGGCAGTAAGTTGTCATTTAATCGTGTGCCCTAATAAACCATGTGCATCACCATGCAGGAGTCGTAAACATGCAAGTCAGTCATGAGGGTAAGCGCCGCCGTAAACATCGCGCAGCACTCGTTACCAAAACGGTGAGTAAGAGTGTGTTTGAAACACCCAATGTCAAACATGCGGTATGGGGCATTGCTTTAGTATTGACTCTGTGGACCTTGTTTAGCAGCATACAGTCCAGTAGAGCACATTATCATTTTCAACACGCTAAAAATGGCTTAGCAGCATTTGCTGCAGGCGATTTTTCGCAACAACAAGCGGTTATCAAAGCGGCAAAAAACGCCATAGATATTGATCCCGATCGTGCTAACTACCATGAAACGTTAGGTAGCCTTTATGAGTATTTAGCGTTAAATGTTATTGCGGAAAAACACAAAGATAAAGATACCATAATGGTTCAGCGTCAATGGCTTGATTTGGCTTACAGTCATTATCAAAGTGCTGCGGGTTTGCGTCCTTACTGGCCAGTCACACAAGCTAATTTAGGGATGATCCGATGGCGCCAAAATACGATTGATGAACAATTATTTACCCATATTACGAATGCGCATCGTTTAGGTCGTATGAAGGCTGAAGTGCATGAGTTTATTGTGCAAATTGGCGGGGCGTTATACTTATCGCAGCACCCATATTTTATGGAGCAGCAAGCGATGTTTATCCACCATTTAAGTAATGGGATCCGAAATCCACAATCGCGAAAGGTTATCTTGAAATATATTGCAACTACGAATATAAAAAGTGATGTGTGTGGTTGGCTTAAGCAAGATGAACATTCACAAAAACACCTCAAGTGCGTGAAAAACGTATAACTTTACTCAGTGACTATTTCGCTGATCGTATGTGCTTCGGGCTCTGAATGTTGTCGTTGTTTTACTCGGTTTCGAGGCAGAGCAGCCAAGCTTAAAGCCATCGCTAGATACACTACAAAGAGCATCGCATTTGCAGGGGCTTGTAACGGAAAATCAACCGTCATATGCATCAAGGTCGCACAAAGCGCTAATAGACAAGCAAAACTCGCTCCTTTACATAAAGCATTGTGACGCTCGCGCATAACCGTAAATGCTTTACTGATTGCCAGTAATACCAATAAACCTAAACAGATCACTGCGATAAAGCCATACTCAATTATGAACTGCACAAAGTCATTATGTAAGTGATCATAAAAGCCATGTACTTTGGTCGCTTGGTATTGTGGAAAAATACTATAAAAAGTATTGCCGCCACTACCAAATAGTGGGAAATCATAGACAATAGGCATGGCATCTCGTAATACTTCATCACGAGTTTCATTAAGCAAAGAAGTATTTTCTAGACGGGTTTTAATTTTATCCAAACCAAACCAAGCACTCAGTAAAAACAAATCAATAAAGAAAATGCTGAGTAACAATATACTCAGGCCGACACTGCGGTTGCGCATAGTCATAAACGCTAATGCACCAACTAATGTCATGGACAAGAAAAAACTAATATTACCCATGCGTGACCGTGACATAACTAAGGCTATTACCATGATCACTAACGCAAGTCTGATTAATATTTTTTTGGAAAGAAGCCCTGCAATCGCATGCAATAAAAAGGAACTTACGGAGGTGGCGTTATTATTTTGGGTGCGCATGACAATCAAACCCATGCCCGCCGACAAGCACAATACTAAATAATTAGCGAAATGATTATGATAGACAAAAGTGCCACTGGCACGGTCTTTATACGGAATGTTAAACATCAAGCTTGAATCATATTGCAGTAAGATCTCGTAAGCACCATATAAACCTTGGAATGCACCGACACCTACTATCACCCATAGCATTTTTTCGATATTTTTACTGCGGGAAAAGACATGTAATGCAATCACGAAGGTACAAAAAAACATCCACGTCTTATTGAACGCCGCTCGTGACATACTGCTCTCGGTGCTCATTGTCAGCCAGTGTTCTTGGTATGCTAAAAAAGGAGCAGCGCTATTTGGAGATAATTGATTGACTAGCCCAAGTGGCATAGGGATGATTTGCAGCAAAGCCACGCTAATAAATACACTAAACAAGATGATCGGAGCTTTAAACTGCAACAAACGAGCAGTATGTTGTTGATAGTAAGCAAATAAAGTAAGTAAAAATGTCACAGCAATGAATATTTGTAATATATTCACCGCCCAAGGTCGATTCGAGCCTAGTGGTATGGCTGACCACGCAATAATACCAAAAAACAAATACATGACCCATGTTTTGCTCTTTTTTAGCATGTGTTCAGAAAAGAAAATCGTAGAGGAAATTGGCAATGTCATCCCTTAATTGCTAGCTCAGTACTAACGTTATCGACGTATTGATAAATTTAATTAGCCGATGTCGTTGTATCTCCCCCTCCAGTTCCTCCCGCACCAATTCCTGCTCCTAGTGGGGCTGCAGTAGGTGCGATAATGCCAATATTAGCTGCTGGAGCTAAACCTGCTGCTGCACTGGACACATCTGTTGGATCGGCACCGGCATCTAAAGCAGCTAGTAATGCTGAATCAGGATCTATGGTTGCTGTTTGTGCCGCAGCATTAAGAACATCTTGCGCATAATCAGGGTAGAGTGATACGCCGAGTCGAATGTTTTGTTCGGCAAATTCAGGGAATAAATTCATTAATTCAATTACAACCGGTGATAGTTCATTGGTCAATGCCATTAGTTGCATAAAATCAACAGCCAAATCAAAGTCATTATCCACTGCGCTAAAAGCGCTATCATTTAATATAGTTCTGGTTGGGTTGATAGCGTCATTCATGACTTGGCTCAGCGCTTCAACAAAATTATTACCTTGCTCCATTTGGTCGATTATTTGTTGTTGTAGTTGATATCCAGGTTGAGTCGGA
The DNA here is from genome assembly GCA_029246415.1 of Glaciecola sp. Classification (GTDB taxonomy): domain Bacteria; phylum Pseudomonadota; class Gammaproteobacteria; order Enterobacterales; family Alteromonadaceae; genus Opacimonas. The sequence continues at coordinate 29,160 of JAQWNF010000038.1, read as the reverse complement.
TCACCAAATAACCTATTTTCACGCAATTGAGCTGCACTGATATCGGCTGCATTCGTGCCGTCAATTAATACGCCTGATTTTGCCAAGGTATCTAATAATTCTGATGTTTTTACTCTTTGTGGCGTGCCTGCAGCCGTTGCATCCATCTGAACATCTGGATATTCGGTCACGATCACGGTATTGTGTTTGTAGGTTAAGTTGACATCATCGATGACTTCAGGCGCTTTAGGCGATCTGTGGGATTTAGGAGTTGCTTTTGCAGTAAACACAGGTAACGGTTTAACAATTTCAGTTTGTTGTGATTTAACACCATTAATACGACTTAATTCAGCTTCTGTCATGTCGGGGATCACAAAACGATTCGCGTCGCTGATTTCTGGTATTGGGTTTTCTGATAATCCTTGTGCTGGAACTTCTTCGTCTTCGGGCATAGGCTCGTTTGTTGTTTCCTCATTCACCGCTGAGTTAACCGGTTCCGATATGGCAGGTGTTGGTTCTGGTAACGTTTGGGATTCTCGTTCAGAATTAATAAATAGGGAAACCGCAATAGCACCGAGTGCGCACACTAATACCACGCCTAATATTACTTTCACACTTAATCCTTAAAATTGTACTTATAAATTTCCTTACTTTAAACCTAGACCGTGTATCCGGATAAAGCAAAATATCCTTTAAAAAACTTGCTCTAACTTACTGATTTCAAAACCTTGTAAGCAGTCGACGTTTAATGATTCTAAGCATAGCGCTTGAGCTTCAGACTCAACCTGCTCGGCAATGACCTTAATACCTAAACTATGAGCAAGCTCGACAAGTGTTTTGACCAATCGTTGTTGTTCATCTTCAAGGTGGATAGCGAATGTATATCTAGGGTCTAGTTTTAAATAATCGGGTCGCAGTACTTTTAAATGTTGAATCGACGATAACTGTGCGCCAAAGCGCTCAACCGTAAACTGTATAAAACGAATTTTAGCTTGCGACATAAACGCATTAATCTGTTGAAAATCATCGACTAATGCCCGTTCAGGGATCTCAATAATGAGTTTTCGAGTGATACTAGGTGAAACGGGTAACGCATCGAAAAACCAATCGTGAAATTCACTATCCGCTAATGCCATTCGCGATAAATTAATGGCTATTTTAGCTGGCGATTTGGTCAGTTTAGCCAAGGCATGTTTCACAATGAGTTTATCGAATTCGAGCATATAGCCATGTTTGTGTGCATTGGCAAAAATATCAGAAGTACTATGTGCGTCGTTTTCATTAAAGCGGGTAAACCACTCTTGATACATGACATGTTTATCTTGGTGAATAGTCTGTGATACAAACTCAATGGATTCTTGTGCAATAATCGTATCCAAAATTGCTCGCCATTGGGTGTTATTACTCACAGGATCATTCGTCTGATGAACATAAATGCTCGGCTGAGATTCCAACGCGGTAGTTAGGGCATTATCGGTGCGCGTCATGACCACGTCATACGATAACCCTGGGCTAAATTCTCCAGCACCTATAGCAACTACGCCTTGTTTATACTCGCTTTTATCGATTTGTTTGATATGTTGGTAAAGCGCGTTGATTTGCTCATCTCTTTGTTCGGGCTCGATAGCTGAACTTAACACAACAAAATCAGCATCATTTAGGCGGTAGACTTGAGGATATTCTTCTTGGGCAAAAAATTCAGCAATTTTGTTTACTACGTCTTGGGTATACTGTTGTTGACTATTAAAACCGAGTTTGTCGCTGACACTTTGCAGGCTAGTTAAACGAATAATATACATAGTGCCTGTCGCGCCAGATACCGATTTTTGTTCAGAGATTGGTCTATCGTCAGATGTATCTGATAGCGTTTTCCGGTTAAGTAACATCTTTTTTAGGGTCGCTTCAAACGCCCTGCGATTGCCAGTATTGGTTTGTTTATCCGTTAATGCATAAGTTTTAAAACGCGCAATTTCATCGTTGTAACGTTGATGTACGGTGGCGAGTTTATTGGTCATGCCATTAAAACTAAGAACCGTTTCTTTTAGTTCGAGGGTGTTGGGCACGTTTTCGATAGATTGATAGTCACCGTCACTCAATTTTTGTGCATGGGTTTGAATAGAGGTTAAGGTTTGGCAAATTACATTGACTATCACTAAGCTAAACACAATGGTAATAAGTAAACCTGTGCCATAAATGAGCAAATTATCTGCCGCAGCAGCATAGAGTTGTTCATAAGCAAATCCGGGGTGGCTTTGTACTTGCAATGTGCCATTAATGCTCCAGCCATTAGACACTTGTGAGTCAACTAGGGGAGGTTGGATCTTAAACAGTAATTGAAACCAGTTAGGTACACTATCAATTTGTGTGGGGTTAGTGCGTTGAATGATAATCGCGTTTTGCGTATTCAATAGTGTAATTGACCGATAATAGCCACGATCAAAAATAGCATTGACCATAGTATCAATCGTCGCAATATCAGGCAAACCCTGCAATGCTGGAGATATCGCTAAACCTAACGAAGTGGCCGCGTCTTGTGCATGCGAGTCTAATTGCCGCTCGACAAAGCGTTGTGTCGCGTTCATTTGCAAGAAAAACAAGCTCATAAACGTTAACGTTAAAATTGTTATCATGCCAAACAGTAACTGTTTTTTTAGTGACATTTTATTCTCCAATTGAAAGGGGAGTATGTAATTCTATTTTGCGATGCAACTCAGCCCATAAGCGATTATTTCCGCCAGGTTGAATCTTTCGGCCACGCCCTTGGGCTTTTGCATTCCACAAACCTTCACCATTAAAACTATAAATAAAACGTAAGTCAGTCCGCGCTGTCGCAGGCTCAATCTTTGCAGTCAGGTTATCCAAAATTAACGGAACTGAGCTGGGAGAAGCATAATAAGCCAGCACCATATGAGCTTGGTTTAATGCTAACGCTTTAACATAGACTAATCTGAGTTGTTCTTCACGCACACCTAGCGCCCGCAAACTGACATACTTGGCAATACTATAATCTTCGCAATCGCCCGCATTAGTCCCTATAAATTCGATAGGGGTAGCCCAATAATCAAGTGCATCCCAATGACTTTGGTCGCTAACAAAAGCAAAGGCATTAAAAAAATCATTCACTAGCGTTAATTGTTGCTCTGCATCTTGACCTTGCACCGCTTCGAGTAAGGCTTGCCACTGGCTGACGCGTTTTTTTGCCGCGTCACCATAAGTGCGTTCAACGTGTTGAAATAATTTAGGGTGAAACTGTATCAGTAAGCTAGTCGCACTCAAGCACATTGAAATGCACAAACAGATCAACAAGAGATGCTGCGGTTGGTGAATGCGTTTATGCCTCATACCACTCATGCGCATAATCGAAATAGGCTTAAAATACTCATTATTGGTTAATAGTAGACGGTATTTTGTGAAATGCAGGTTGTTGTCTGGATTTTTTACAGAATGCTAATTTAGATGTGCCTATTAGTTTACCTGTAGAGCTAGGGGTTAATATGTAACGCTAATATTTTCAATGATTTAGGTTGGGAATCAAATATTGCTGATGATTATGGAACAAGACATGCAGTTCACACTGAACATGAACTTTATTTATGTTCAGGCTCAAGGGCTGCGGTTTCGGTCGCAGTTATCGATTTGGTCGGTTTCGTACTACGAAACAACCAACTAAGGATGAATAGCAAATTCCCTAAGCCATAAAAGCAAATGAAAATTAAAAATGTTTCAGGCGTTATAACCAGATTGACGGATTCGGATACGAGTAATAACAGATTAGCCAATAGACCTGAAAAATAAAATGACACAGCGGTATCAGATACCTGTTTTGAGTTAATAATTAACGGCAGGATCGAAAAAATAACCACCGCCATATAGTGATTGTGAAGTAATGTTTTGTGATACAAAAACCAGACTAATAACGCGACAAGGGCATAGCTTGCAATCGTTGCTAACGCAATGAGTTTAAGTAATCGGTGCACAGTAATTCCTTTTAAAGTTGAGCAACATAACTATAGACGGACTGGACTAGTTCGCCACTAAGTACCAAAAAAAGTGCAAAAAAAAAGTACCAAAAAAAAGTGCAAAAAAAATGCATAAAAAAGGTGATATTTATGAGATACAAACAGTTGTTTATTCCATTTATCTCTATGGGGTTATCTGTATTGAGTGGGCATGCTTTAGCTAGCTCACAACTTAATTCTGATTTAGTTGATGCTTCGGTGGAGATGAACTTAGCTCTCCCACAGCTAGTAGATGACAATACCCGCTTAGACCGAACGAGTGTGGTGGACACTTCATTTGTGTATCATTTTACCTTGTTGCATTTTCCTGCCGCAGATATTGATAGTCATAATTTTTCTGATGTGATGCGTGTTGAGCTTCATGAAAGTATTTGTTTTTCAGAAGAAATGGATATTTTCTTAGGCAATAACATTCCACTCATTTATGCCTATAGCGGTATGTATGGTGAGAGTTTAGCAAGTGTGATAATTGATAAAGACTCATGTAGTTACCATGAACAAGCGAATGCGTCCTTATCTCAACCGCTTCCACGCTAATGCTTATTTAATACTTTTATATAACTGTCGATAACCTACTTTATATATTGTTGAGTAATACTCAGCATCCATGGATTGGACAAAAGTAGGTATAATGTGAAACAAGGACGTAATGTCGATTGGCTCCACAACATAGCCCAGATTGTATTGGCCTGTTGTATGTGCGTATTAAGCATCTCTGCAATAGCTGCTGCATCGTCTTCTGTTGCTGATATTTCACACCCTCGGTTTTTTCAAATCTTCACCAAACAAGGTCTGAGTCAAGATACCGTGAATGACATGATCATAGATAATAATGGTTATCTATGGATTGCGACTGAAACCGGCTTGAATCGCTTTGATGGCAGTAAAATTAGGCAAATAAATGGACTTGGAAATGAATTTTCTGATTTGCCAATTTATCAATTATTCCAAAGTAGTGATAACAAAATATGGCTATCGGCGGGCAATTCAGGGGTATTTACATTTGACCCTAGTACTCAAAAAATTGAACTCATTGTGCAAGAGTCGTTTGCTAATTATGGCAGTTGGTTTCAATATGCGATGAACTTTACTGAGCCACAAACCGGTAACGTCTTGATTACGCTAAATGAAACAATCTTGCAATACGATCTTGCAACACAGACTCTCAGTCCGCTATTTACTTTAAGCCAAACACAAATCGATCGTAATGTTTCCATCAATTACGCAGTGTTACAACAAAATATTTTATTTGTAGCGACGAGTTCAGGCTTATTTGCAATCGACCAAGCAACAAATGTCGTAGTGCCGCTGCCATTGGATCGAGATGATATTGCTGATTTGCATAGCTACAATAGTAAGGTGTTGTATGTTGATCCCCAGCAAAACATATTGCTTGTTGGACTAGTGCAGGGCTTGGTGCGCTTTGACTTAGATGCATTGATTGAAAGCGTTCAGCAAGGAACCGAGGCGCCACAGGCGAGCATTATTGACCAGCAACGCAATATTCATTCAATTGTCTATCGTCCTGTGAGTAATCAATTTTACGTCGGCACCGATCTTGGGGTGTTTATGTACGATCCTAGTGCAGAGACTATTACCTATCAATTTGCGCCATTACTTGGGGATGATGTCGCCGCAGATTTAAGCGTGACGGATATTGTGATCGATGAAAAACAAAATCTTTGGTTATCCACACAGTTCAACGGGGCATTATTTTGGACTCCCAATAGTGTGAAGTTTTCGACCATTAAAAATTCACGGGATAATCAATCTGCGCAAGTGTTAACGAATAATTTGGTGTGGAGTTTTTATCAGCAAAATTATGAAGAGTTGTGGGTGGGTACTGATAATGGCTTGACTCAATATAATTTATTAAATGGGACAAGCGCCCTGTATCTTGATAGTGAAGAAGACATAAAGCAATATGGTAGCACTGCATTTCATCGCATATTACCTGCACCAGATAATCATTTATGGCTAGTGAATGACAACGGCTTGCAATTATTTAATGTGGCGAGTAAACAAATTGTTGCGCTGCCTGAAGTGAGCAATATTCAGTACAATTGGTCACAACAATATATAAATCATGCAGCCTTAGATAAAACCGGTTGGTTATGGTTTATTGATCAAGCCAGTATCAAAAAATTTAACTATCATACCTCCGAGTTGCGCACGGTTTATTTACCCCAGGGCTTGAACTATTACAATATATCTTCGATTATTGGTGTTGACCCGTTAGATCAAAATCGAATGCTGATCGGAGGCATTGGCGCACTATTTAGTGTGGATATTAACAGCGGTGAGTTTGCGTTGTATCATCAATTAGAAAAACTCACATCGGTTGATGTGTATGCTTCTGAAGTACTACTAGATAACAATAGAACCTTATGGATTTCGTATCCAGGTTATGGTTTGGTTGGGCTGGATTCGGTCACTTTTGCTCTGTTACATAAACTCAATAAAGATCGATTGTTAGCGTCTAATCTGGTCTACGGACTGCAAGAGTCCAGAGATGGTTATATTTGGTTTTCGTCTCATTCAGGGTTGCATTCCCTAAATCCGTTTACGTTAAAAATAGAAAATTATCACCTAATCGATGGTCTCGATTCGGTTGAATTTAACCAATATGCGTTTATCACTTTGCAAAATGGTGATTTTGTATATGGTTCTCCAAAAGGATTTACACGGTTTAATGGCGTGACGATTAAACAACTTTCAACGCCGGTGGGGCAGGTTGATATCACTGAGGTAACGCTCAATAACCGAGTACTCAATACCAATCTTCATTCTTTAAGTGGGCATGATTTTGAGTTAGAGCACGATGATATAGGTCTAACTATATATTTTGCACAACCTGTCACGTACCGTAAAAATGGCGTGCGCTTTTCTTATGAATTACGGCAACGAAATCAAGTCATCACACAAGCAACCACGTCTAACAATCAAGTTATGTTTGCAAAACTTGAGCCCGGTGAGTACACATTTTCTGTTCAAATCGACGGTCAAGCACAAACAATTCCTGCAACGATATCATTAAACATTCGCTATCCGGTTTGGGCCTCGCCATTAGCTTATGCGTTGTACTTTTTGATTGTTGCAGGAGTCTTAGTGATCTGGGCCACACATCGACAACATCATGCTCAACAATTAGCTGAGACTTATAAAAACCTAGAAAAAATCAAAGACCGTTTGAGTAATGCAATGGCTGCCAGTAATTCTCATGTATGGGAATATCACCGCGGAGATAAAACGATCACAGCCGCACGTTTTATTGATGATTTAGGGTATACAAGAGGCAAAACCATTTCCTTTGATGGGTTTTTAGGGTTAATTCATCGTCGTGACAAAGAAAAATTTTTACATGCTTGGAATGCATTTTTGAATACCGAGTCGACCAAACTTGACGTTGCCTATCGTTTGGTAAGTGTTGAGGGTAAGAGTTATTGGTACCGTGATTTAGGCAATTATATAAAAGATGATAAAGATAACTCGATTGTTGTAACAGGTACTTACAATAACATTTCTGATTCCATGCAAGTGCAAGAAAAAATAAGAATGTTTGGCGATGCATTCAAAAATACCCATGACTGGGTGCTGATCTTAGCCCGAAATGGCAAGTTTGTGGGAGCGAACCCAGCGCTGTATGAACGCTTTGATCTCACAGAATCTGAAGATTTAACCTATCAATTGATGCATAAATTTCAAAGTGATCAGCAGTTGCAATTTAAAATGTTTAACGTGTTAGATCAATTAAAGCCAGGTGAATACCACAAAGAGGTCACCCAACTTAACATTCCAGATGGGCCGGTGGTCGATATAATGTTGACGGTTAAAGCGATTGAAAACGCATATGAAATGCATGTGATTGATAATTATATGATCATAATGACTGATATTACCGAGCAAAAGAACGCCGAACGAGAGTTGATGCGGGTAGCCAATTATGATGATTTAACGGGCTTAATAAACCGTAATCTACTGATGGATAGACTGGTCCATAGCATTGAACAATGTCATCGTCAAAACAGACAACTAGGCGTAATTTTCGTTGATTTAGATCGTTTTAAACCAATTAATGATTCATTAGGCCATGAAGCTGGGGATACTGTGTTACGCGCTATTGGACGGCGTTTACAAGACAACTTTAGAGCCAATGATTCGGTTGCTCGTTTAGGCGGGGATGAATTTGTAGTACTAGTTGATTCCATAGAGCACATCGAACATTTATACCCGATTTTAGATAATTTGATGAAACTGATTGAAATGCCGGTTGAGGTAGAAAAACAGTCAGTAAGTGTTTCTTGTAGCTTGGGGGTGAGTGTCTACCCACAAGATGGCCAAACAGCCCATGAGTTAATCCGCAATGCGGATATTGCCATGTACTATGCCAAAGGTCAGGCTCATTCTGGGTATCAATTTTATACCGATGAAATGAACGAGACCGCCCGCGAACATTTGATAATGCAAAATAAAATAAAAGTCGGGCATGAACACAAAGAGTTTTTGAATCATTATCAAGCGATATTTGATATCGACTTGAACGCAATTGTCGGTTTTGAGTTGTTAATGCGTTGGAAAAGAGGTCGAAAATATATCTCTCCAGAACGATTTATTCCTATTGCAGAAGAAATAGGCATGATTGTTGAAATGACCCGTGACGCCATATTTAGAGGGATAAAAGACATTGCTCAATGGTACGCACATGGCTTTGACGGGTATTTGTCAGTGAACTTATCAGCGTGCCATTTTGAGACTCATTTTGATGTTCAAGAAATCGTAACTTGGCTACAATATTATAATTTACCCACCTCTGCGATCCGCTTTGAAATTACCGAAAACGTCTTAGTCCGAGATCAACAAAAAGCATTAAGTTACATGCAGGCTCTTTCTGATGCTGGTTTTATCATCGCACTCGATGATTTTGGTACTGGATTTTCTTCTTTACGTTATCTCAAAGATTTTCCATTTGATGTGATTAAAATCGATAAATCGTTCGTCGATGGTATTGGTAAGGATAAGAATGACGAAGTGATCGTCTTGACGACCATTGCGATGGCGAAGAGTTTGAATATGAAATGCATCGCGGAAGGGATCGAAACTGCTGAGCAAGTTGCTTTTTTTAAGGAAAATGATTGTCGTTTTCTACAAGGCTACTACTTTTGCAAACCTGCTCCAAGTTTAGAAACTTTCTCCTTTTTACGTGAAAATCTACAAAAGAGTAAACAAAACTCAACAATTGAACAGTAATTTACAAAAAAAATGGTTACAATATCGTAGTAATTTGACTGATACGATGTATTATCAATGTTAATATAAAGTTAATCATGGAACGCGTGTTCCTAAATGTATATCAACACGAATGCCTACAAATAATAATAAAAGTGAAAACACGATGACAGAATTTAAATCCCCACTAGCAATGTTATATCACTGGGAAACCCACCATGCCGATGATCTTTATTTACGTCAGCCAGTTAATGGGGTAATTACCAATTATACTTGGGCTGAATTTGGCCAAGCTGTGCGTAAAGTTGCCGCAGGCTTGTTGGCTTTAGACTTACCCAAAGGTAGTCGAATTTGTATCTTTTCTAAAAACTGCGCCGAGTGGTTTATTACTGATTTAGGGATCATGATGGCCGGACATGTATCCGTGCCTATCTTTGCTACAGCTGGCGGAGAAACCATCAATTACGTATTAGAACATGCTGATGTGCAGCTGATGTTTGTCGGTAAATTAGATAAAATGGAAAAAGCAGTAGCGCCTATTCCGGATAGCATGCCAACAGTCAGCTTCCCATATGAAGGGATCCCTGCGAAAACGTCATGGGCTGATTTTACCAATGTCGATCCGGTTATCGGCACACCAGATATTCAGCAAGATGATTTGATGACGATTATTTATACTTCAGGCTCCACAGGGCAACCTAAGGGCGTGATGCATAGCTTTGGTACGATTAATTGGGCAGCGAGTTCATGCCTTACTCAGCTTGACTGTAACAGCTCAGACCGAGTGATGAGCTATTTACCGCTTGCACACATTACTGAGCGAGTGATTATTGAATTAGCTAGTATCTATTCTGGTATGCAAGTTACGTTTGTTGAATCTTTAGAGACCTTTAACCGCGATGTATGTGGTGCACAACCAACCTTGTTTGTATCTGTTCCGCGTTTATGGACTAAGTTCCAAATGGGCGTGTTAGCTAAAATGCATCAAAATAAGTTAAATATTTTATTAAGTATTCCAATTGTTAAAAGCATTATCGCTAAAAAAATTCGCAACAAAATGGGCATCAATCAAGCCCGCTTATGTGCATCTGGTTCTGCGCCCCTGGCGCCATCAGTGATTAAATGGTTTGAAAAGTTAGGTGTGTATATTTCAGAAGGGTGGGGCATGACCGAAAACTCCGCGTTTGGCACCTCTGCGGTACCATTTCGTTCAGATAAAGTCGGTACGATTGGACAGGCTTATGATGGTGTTGATATTCGCATTTCCGATGAAGGTGAAATTCAAGTCAAAGCACCTTGCGTAATGCTTGGGTATTATTTAGAACCTGAAAAAACAGCTGAAACGATGACCGACGATGGTTATTTACGAACCGGTGATAAAGGCGAAATTGATAGTGAAGGCTTTGTTAAAATCACAGGTCGTCTGAAAGAGATATTCAAAACTTCTAAGGGTAAATACGTTGTCCCTGCGCCGATTGAATCTATCATCGTTGAAAATACGAATATAGAGCAGGTATGTGTGACGGGAGGAGATCTACCTCAACCAGTAGCATTAATGGTTTTATCAGAAGATGCTCAGCATTTATCCAAACGTGAATTAAAAGAGTCGTTGCAACATACGATGGATCATGTAAACAAAAAAGTCGAAAGTCATATGAAACTGGATCATTTTATTGTGATGTCAGAAGAATGGACGATTGATAACGAACTACTCACACCGACGTTAAAAGTTAAACGTCATGTATTGGAAGAACGTTTTAAGAGTGTTATTTTAGCCGAACATTCGAGTAAAATTACTTTTATTAATTAAGATGTACATGCAGCCCTAGTTCTTGAATCAAAGGTTAGGGCTGCGCGTTATTGACGGGAGCGAAGTACTTATTACTGTCAGTAAAGTTCTTATTGAGGATAGCGCTGTTTCAGTTCTGTATACACTGCATCGGCGTAATTAGGCATATTGGCATCAAGTGCTTCAAGTACATCAACCAAATGCTCGTTGTCTTCTCTTCCTTGCCACTCTTTGATGTAAGTGCCTTCTTTGTAGCCATGATCTTGGCGGAAAAAATTCAAAATGTTTTTACCCACATATTGTTCAAATAAGGTATCACTAGACATCTCACATTGAACAATAATCATCATAAACAAACCGACATCAAATCGTTTTGCTGCAGCTAATCCCGTCATCAATTCTAGATTATCAAGTAACGATTGAGCGCCGAATGTATAATCAGTGCCATCGAACGTAACAGTGTCATTTGGACTTGCTAATTCTTGCGCAATAGCAGTTGCACTAGCCGATATATCACCTTTAAACTTGATAATGATATGCGATAGGGCAAAATGCCAAATATCAACGCATTCCATTTGCAATTGTGGCAAGTCTTTTTCTTGTGCTTTCCACCATTTCCAACCGTGATGCTCGATTGCTTCAACTGACTCGACCATGGCTGCGCGCATAAAGCCATATCCGGCATCAATCCATTGTGGGTTAACTTTGGTATTCATTTTGTGTTGTAGTTCAAGCATAGTCGCGAGTTGTTGAGCGTTGAGCATAGTGTTCTCAGTCAGTGTTAAATTACGCTTAGTGTAAACCTTTTCGAGTATTCGGTTAAGACACAAATGGCAAATAAATTATTTTGCAAAAACTGATCTTGCATAAGCGCTTATGATCATGTTTACTTAACATCTTAACTGTATAAACATACATGTGTGTCATTTGTTCGATTTGGTTAAAATACACACAATGGATTCTTTGCTTTTACTTACCCTAAAAAGGAAATTTGGCCTATGTTTCATGTTGTACCCTCGAATAAACAAGAGTTATTAACCCAAGTGTTAATAGCTTTTATTCAAGATGACTATACTGCAAAGAAACGTCATGTATTTGATACGGCTTCTATTGTGGTTGAGAGTCAGGGAATGAAACATTATCTCAATATGGAAATAGCCAAACAAACGGGTTTGGCAATGAATATCGATTTTCCATTGGTATCTCGTGAGATTTATCGTATTTGTCGCTTAGTGTTAGGTGATGAGGTCCCGCATGACTCTCCGTATAAACGAGAATACCTAGTGTGGAATATATACGGTATTTTACAATCAGAGGCGTTTACTGAACACGCTCAAGCAACGTTAGCCAATGCCTATTGGCAATCGCAAAACGATCCTAACCTCCAGTGTTTTCGCTTAGCCAAGCAAGTTGCGGATATTTTTGAACAATACTCGATTTATCGCAGCGATTGGTTAACGCAATGGGAACAAGGCAATACTATTGGGTTATCAGAAGCGTTGGAGCCTTGGCAGCAACTTATTTGGCAAATGTTAACTCAAGAAAATGCACAACATCCTGCTTACCTTAGGGCTGAGGCAATCAAAGGCCTTGCAAGTGCGGCTGAAACATTGCCCAATCCATTATATATTTTTGCTGTAAATACCTTATCACCAACACAAATTACATTTTTCTCCGAAGTGGCGAAACATACCGATGTATATTTATTTTTCCTTAATCCTTGTAGTGAATATTGGGGCGATTTAGTCAGTGACAAAGTTGCGCTAAAACGTCAATTAGCCAATAGCATTGCAGTGTTAAAAGCTGAAGAACAACCGCATCCGTTGCTTGCTAATCTTGGCAGTCAGGGACGGACACTGTTTAATCAGTTACAAGATATTAATTATCCAGATATTACCGATAATAAATTGTTTGTTATTCCCGAAAATGACCTAGAGCACTCAACGAATATTTTACATACCATCCAAACTGATATTGCTACAGGAATGCTCAACCCAACAGCACAAGATGCGGTAAAGTCGGATCGTTCGCTACAAATTCATAGCTGTTACAGCCCAGTGCGTGAAGTTCAAGTATTGCATGATGAGTTACTGCGTATTTTACAACATGATCCGAGTATTCAGCCTCACGAAATTCTCGTTATGTGCCCATCAGTAGAAGAATATGCCCCATTTGTAAATAGCGTCTTTCGTCCAGTGCACAAGCCTCAACCGCCAGGATCGCCACAATTAGTTTGTTCAATTGCTGATCGTGCCCCTTTGGATAGTGAATCTGCGGTAATGATGTTTTTGGATATGTTGGAGTTACCTGATAGCCGCTTTTCTGTGTTAAAGATTATTGATTACCTGCATATCCCGATGGTGCAAACCAAACTAACTTTGACGCCTGATGAGCTTTCTTTGTGTCAACTATGGTTGGAGCAGGCTAACATCAAATGGGGCGTAAATGCCGAACATAAAAAGGGCGTGTTACACAGTGATGAAAGTGACGATATCTACTCTTGGGAATGGGGCTTACAACGCCTAGCACTAGGTTGTTTGCATAGTGCAGCTGCTGGCCAACCTGCTAATTATGATTATGTGATTGCCATTGAGGGATTAAATACACGCGTCTTAGCAAAATTGTTAGTGCTCATCGAACAATTAAAACAGTTCAGGCAAGCATTGCAGGGAACCAAGCCAATTGAGCAATGGGTCAGCTTATTGAGCAATATGTTAGAGGAATTATTTGCTAGTCCAAATCAAGAAGAACAAGTACTGATGACTATTCATCGGGCTGTCGTTGATTTAGGCAAACAAGTGGCATTTGCTGGTTATACAGGGGAGTTAGAACTTGCCATTATACGAGAAAGTTTGACCGATCGTTTTGGCATGCCGGATGCGCTTAATCAGTTCTTAACTGGGCAAGTTACATTCAGCTCTATGGTACCCATGCGCAGTGTACCATTCAAGATGATTTGTATTCTGGGTTTAAATGAAGGCGTGTTCCCACGTGTAACATCACCCAACAGTATTGATTTGATTGCTTGTAGTGATTCCAAAGACGGTGATCGGTCTCGACGAAATGAAGATCGTTACCTATTTTTAGAAGCGATATTATCGGCAAGAGAATATTTATACCTTAGCTATCAAGGACAAAGTGTAAAAGATAATCAGACGTTGGAGCCTAGCTTGGTGTTGCAGGAATTTATTGATTACCTTAACAATAAGTTTCCGGCATCAGAACCATTTGCCAATAAAGTTACTCACTTACAACCTTTACAACCATTTAGTCCTACTTTATTTGATACGGCGCGCCAACAATATCAGCAACAAGGATCATATGATCAGGGGTGGTTATCTCTTGCTAATCACCAAGCTCACTTGCATACAGTCACGCCCTTAACCATTCACAATAATATATATATTGATGAATCGGATTTGATTAACCTATTAAAAAATCCATTCAAATTATTGGTTAATCAACAATATCAAATCTATTTGGATGAATTTATTAATATAAATACTGATATAGAGCCATTTAATTTAGATGCATTGACCAAAGATAAGCTATTAAGTAGCGCTGTATCTCAAGGGCAATTGATGGCTATGAGTGAGGGGAGTGAAGATGTTGACGAGCATGATGATTATCGTCAGCCTTTAATCAACCGCGGCGATATTTCTAGTTGGATGTTGGATAATACTGATATGCAGCCTTACGTGAATGCCTCACAGAGTGTCGCTCAAGGACTCGTCGGGGTCGAATTAACCAAGGATATTAGTCACATACATTTACACAAAACAGTACAAGGTGTGCCATTTTATATTCAAGCAAGTATCGCTATGGATAATGAGTATCGTTCTGATACATTAATTCACAAAGAAGGCCCTACCGCAAAAAGGCCTGAGTTCAGCCTTATTGTACTGTTTCGACACTGCCTAAAGTTGTGTTATTTTAAGCGTTCAGGAGACACGACATTACGCTATTTAAAAGCTAAAACGCTAGCTAAACAACCTACATTTGGGATTGAGTCGGTGACGATCCCTTCACAGCATCTTAGTCTTGAACAAGCTGAAGAGTTAATTGAGCTGATGTTAAGCGTGTATCACCAAGCATTGCAAATCCCTACATTTGTTCACTTGGCTTTGTACAATGATTTACATGCTAAATTGCCTGAGAGCTCAACCTGTTACAGTGATATTCCTAATATAGGGTATGTATTGGATACATTTGGCGAGCAACGACAAGATAAGTTTAGTACGAGCAAATGGTTCCTAAACACGTATTGTACTTGGTTATTTCCTCATGGATTTACTCATCAAGATATTGATGTGAAGTTATTGTCACGACTGTATTTACACCCATTAATTCAACAAGCCGTAACCGGAAAATTTGTAGTAGCAGACAAAAAACCTAAAAAAGGAGCGAGCAAATGAGTAACACTGTATGCGGCTCAAATTCAAATACAGTAGTAGATTCGACTCCTGAATTTTTACCCTTGGATGTGCAAGCATTACCATTAGCACATCGACATTTAATTGAAGCGAGTGCTGGTACTGGTAAAACGTTTAACATTACTCGAATCGCGATTAAGGTGTTATTGGTCAAACAAATATCGATTAAGCAGTTATTGATCGTGACATTTACTAAAGCTGCGACCCAAGAGTTGCGAGCACGTATAGCTCATACATTACAAGAGTTTATTGTAATGTTAGAGGGCGATAGAAATGAGTGGGATCCGCTGTTGACACATATCATCAACACGGAAGCAGATCTGAGTGTTGAGCTAGCGTTACAAAGATTAAAGTTAGCTGTGTATGAAATGGACGAAGCCGCTATTTTTACCATTAATAGTTTTTGTGGGCGGATGTTAACTCAATCTTCTTTTTTAACTCATCATCCTTTTGAACAAGCGATTATTGATGATAGTGAGTCTATTTATATTGAAGTGATCCAAGATTGGTTTTTACAGCAGCAATCCAATCCTCAAATTCGCTCTGCGTTGCGAGAAATGGGTATTGAAACCCCAACTAAATATTTTGAAACGTACAAGTCGATTTTATTAAGTACATTACCCGTAGAGTATCCAACTGAATCGTCCCTTGCTGGATTGGCACAGCATTCAGGGCAAGTCATTTTTGAGGCGTTAGCACGACAAAGAAGTGCCTTTTCAATTGAACTTTCCCCGCATGTTGCACAGATCCAAGCCTTCTTCGATGCAAAGAAAAAAGACATCGTTGTACATGAAGTACTGGACTGGTGTAATGCGACTAAATATTCGGATATTACCCCTATATTATCTGTGATGATGCATGGAACCGCCATTAAAGGGTATGTTAAAACACTCAACGTTAATGAGCCTGACGCGCTCATTGCTGTGTTCAAGGCCTTTCACGATGTGGTGAAAAAAAGCTTTGCCACATACAACAAGCGTTTTAGTGAGTTAGCGCAAAATATAGAAGCAATAAAACTAATAGCCGAGTCACTAGATACGATTAAGGCTTTGGCGGGTGCTGAAAAAAGACACAATGGTGTGTTAGACCATTCTGATACTGTGTCTTTGTTTTCACAACAAATAGTCGGTGGCAATGCTCAACTAATTAGTTCGATTCAAACTCAATTTCCTATTGCGTTAATTGATGAGTTTCAAGATACAGACGCGGATCAATACGCGATATTTCAGCATGTTTACCCCAATGATGATCCGAGTTTCATGTTGTTGATGATTGGCGATCCTAAGCAAGCTATTTATGGATTTCGTGGGGGGGATGTCTTTACCTACCTCAAGGCTGTAACAGATGCTAATTATCATTGGAGTATGGATACCAACTATCGCTCTACAGAGTCAGTGGTTAACGGCTATAATACCTTGTTCTATGGCTTGTCTGTGCCTCAATATCGCATTCAAGACTTACAATTATGGGCGCAACAACAAGGACAAGTAAGCGATGATAGTACTTCTGGCCATACCTCCTTACCCACACCAGAACATGGTTTATTTGACTATAAAATCCAATATAACTGGATTTTAGCTACGTCTAAAGCCAAAGCGAATGCAACTCCCTTACAAGATCCTTTATCGCAATCCGGTACCCATTTTTTCGCACTTGATAGCGAGCAAATTGATACAGAGCACCCTGTTGCACAAGATAAATTTTCAGCTATCAAATTGATGTCCCAATGGGTAGCACGAGAAGTACAACGGCTGATAACCGATGTATATTTGGGTGAGCGTTTAATTGCTCCTGCTGATATTGCGATTTTGGTGAATAACCGAGCTCAAGGGCAAGTGATTAAAAAAATATTTGCTAATTGTGGTCTTAATAGTGTGATTTTAAGTGATCGCACTTCTATATTTACGTCCAATCAAGCGACGAATTTATACCGGTTTCTCAATGGGATTTTGAATTTCAATCAAGACAGAGCATTTAAAGCAATGCTTGGCACCGACTTAATGGGGCTAGAGCGACATGCCTTATTTGCAATAGAAAATGATCCCAATGCAATCGAGCAATATAAATTGCTCGCTCATGAATTACACCAACGCTGGCAGCGAGATGGTGTTATGGCAATGCTGACTTTCGTATTAAAAAATCACTTTACAGTTTACGGACATAGTGATGAGATTGAACGAATTATATCTAATTACATGCAGTTAGCGGAAATTCTCAATGAAGTGGAACGTACCAATTCATTGGTAACCATGACGGTGACATTTTTATATGAAAAATTAGCTCAAAAAAATGAAGCAGATAGCTATTGTCAGCGACTAGAGTCGGATGAGGCATTAATCAAGATTGTCACGATCCATGGCTCTAAAGGCTTAGAGTATCCAATTGTATTTGTTCCATTTGATAGTTTTGGTAAAGATAAAATCATTTCTGATAGCGCCAAGTTTTGCACTTATTATGATACTGAGCTGAAAGAAAAAAGGCACTTTTTGGGGCGAGTACCGCATATTGAAGCTCAGCAAACAGAGCAACTCAGTCGAGAAGGGATCAGACTATTATATGTAGCAATAACACGTGCTGCTCATCGCTGTTATTTAGGGTATCAAGATATACATCAATTCGACAATTCAGCTATTCATTTTGTGTTATCGCAAATAGCTAATCGTCATCAATTATCGGTACATGATTACATGGCGACACTGGCTAAGCATGAGTCGAGTGTCTTTGCTTATCATCTTGTACCTGATGAGATTAATTTAAAGCGAATGGAAACGGATAATAGCCCTCCGGTATTAGCGGCTTTAACATACGCAGGAAAAACTCAATCGCAGTGGCAGGTTTACTCTTACTCAAAATTGTTAAAGCACAATGCAAAGCTCGATTTAAATGAAAAACTGCATGTAGATGATAGTACATTTGTCGCACTGAATAATACGGACACGGATTTAATTCGTTTTACATTGACCAAAGGGGCGGGCGCTGGAAACTTATTACATAACATTTTAGAAAAGAGTGATTTTACCGAACCTTTTGCGATTGATATAGTGGAGCAAGAGTTTAAAGAGTTTTTATCTTCAGATATTGAGCATGCACCTGAAGTAATCGAGTGGCTAAATGAAGTCGTGCGTACGCCATTAACAGATCCACAAAGTGGAACTGCCTTTTCATTGCAGCAATTAACGATGCGACAAACCTTGCGCGAGCCTCAGTTTTATTTTCCGCTAACAAATACTTCAATTGAATCATTAACTCAATTACTTAAATCACACCGCGGCATGCATGTATCTATTGCTTCGGTTAAACGAAAACTGCAAGGCATGATGCAGGGGTTTATCGATTTGATTTTCGAGTTTGAAGGTAAATATTATGTATCGGATTACAAATCGACACATCTGGGAAATTCATTTGCTGATTACTCTCATGACGCTATGTTAAAGGATATTCAATTGCATCATTATGATTTACAGTATTTAATTTATACATGGGTGCTGCATAACTTATTAGCGCAGAGGATCGTTGATTATGACCCTCAGATCCATTTAGGAGGCGTGTATTATTTTTATCTACGAGGCATGTCACCACAAGCACCAGCAGATAGCGGTGTATATTTTCGTGCAATCACCCAACAAGATATGTCAGCACTGCAAGATGCGTTTGCCAGTAGCGAGATGAAGACAGAGATTGCATTATGAGTATCCATAATTTTACACAAACATTACATGCCACTACGTTAGATATAGCACTGGTGCTAACACAGCTGACTGCTTATTTTGATAAATCGCAGTTAGCCTATGCGCCAATTGCTGACGACATTAAAACTGCATGTGGATTGTTATTAGCCTTGCAACAAGCTCAGTGTCAGGGACATAGTCATATTCGGCTAAAGGATTTAGCTGACCAGTGTTACTTTAAGGAGAGCACTGGAGAGAGCACTGATGAAAGTACCCAAGATACTAACCAGGCTGAGTCGTCTATTGCTTCTAAAATTGCCCCACAGCTTAAAAAAGGCTATAAGTTTCCAAACTTAGAACAAATTAATTTAGTTCTACGACAGTTACAACAGCAGCCAATTCATGGGCATTTACTCGTTGTGCATGAAGAGCGTTTATTTACCCAAAAAACGTATAACTATGAGCAATATATTTCTCAAGAAATATCTAAACGGGTCCGAACTGAAATACCAGAGATCAGTCCTCAGGCTTTGCAGTTATACCCGCAATTATACCCCAACCCTGATAGTAATCCTTGGCAGTCTATTGCTAGTCTTACCGCTCTAACTCAGCCGTTTTACATCATTAATGGTGGGCCAGGTACAGGCAAAACCTATACGGTACTTAGAACACTCTTGCTAATCTTAGCTCAAGCGCAAAATAAATTATCTATCGGGCTTTGTGCACCAACAGGTAAAGCAGCACAGCGTGTGTCTGAGTCAATTATTAATGAAGTAGAGTCATTAAAAAATCAATCTATTGCTAGTGAACTATTAGAACAAATACCGGAACAAGCCACTACAATTCACCGCTTGTTGGCAATTCGCAAAGGTTCTGGAGAAGCCAGATATAATGCACTACACCCATTGCCTTTTGATTTATTGGTGGTAGATGAGGCTTCCATGCTAGATACAGCACTGTTTTATCGATTACTCAGTGCATGCCGAAGCGACACTCGTATAATTTTAATTGGTGATACTGCTCAGTTACCTTCGGTTGAAAGTGGCGCCGTGTTACATGATTTAATGCCTAAATCAGTGAATGTGTTTTCTAATACTATTACTACTTGGCTGGATGCATTTAACCCTAATATTTCGCAACATATAGTTAAACCCGTCACTGTAAATGATATTCCAACAGCCAACCCGAGCAATTATGCAACGACTTTAATGCAAAATATGCGCTCTAATGCCAATGTCAATGATGTAGCCAATGCAATTTATAGCGGTGATACGCAAGCAATGCTGACGAAACTAGCTGAGATCCAAACGTTATGGTCAGAGGCTGAACCTCTCATTGCACCGTTATCACAACCATTGTTACTTACTAATACTAGCGCTGCAGATTACACTAGCGATAGCAGCGAGAGTTTATATCAGCTACTTAAAACTCAGACAACAGCGAGTATCCTTGCATTAGCCAAGGCATATTACGAATCATTACTGACCTGTAGTGATCCTGTTATGGCGATTGAGCAACTTAAACAATTCCGCATACTGACACCAAGTCGCAAAGGTTTTTATGGGGTGAGTGGAATTAATTACTTAATTGACCAATATTTATTAAAGAATATCAGTGATCCTCTCAAGTTATCGATCAATGGTATGTATCATGGTCGGGCAATTTTGATTACTCAAAATGACGCACAGCTGGGGGTTTATAATGGGGATTCAGGCGTTGTATTACTCAATGAGGATAATGGGTTGACCGCATATATTGACAGAGGAAAGCAACCTCCTTTGGCGATATCCCCTTACCGTTTGCCAGCTGTACAATCGCTATATGCAATGACCATCCATAAAACCCAAGGAAGTGAGTTTGATAAGGTGTTCATTATATTACCGCCAGATGATAGTGTCGGAATTACCAAAGAGCTAATTTATACTGGGATCACACGAGCACGTTCTTATGTTGCGGTGTCGGGAACCGCACAAGCGCTTTGCCGCGCGATAGCAAAACATCATCAACGTAATACATTCATAAGAATTTTAGATAACACTTGAAAATGAATGGTGTGATTGTAAATATTTATCAAATACGCTCGCAATCACGCGTATTAATGGACGGTGTTCTTGATTCATAGTAATTTTATTCGCTTTAAGCGATAGCACACCCAACTGAGCGAATTCTCTTAATTGCTTGAGTTCGTCATGCATATAGGTATTAAGGTTTAAGTGAAACTGGCGTGCAATATCGTTTAAATTCACACTGAAATTACACATAAGTTGGCTGATGATCTGTCCACGAAGCAGATCGTCTTGACTCAGTGACATACCGCGGTGTCGTAATTGAGACTGGGTAACTTGGTTGTAGTATTTAGCTAGATCGACACTATTTTGTGAACGGGTATTGCCAATGTTAGAAATAGCACTTACCCCTAAACCAAGTATCTGATCATTATTATCACTTGTATAACCTTGGAAGTTACGTGATAAAGTGCCGGCTTCGAGTGCTTTACTTAATGAGTCATCTTGTTTAGCAAAATGATCAAGCCCGATCTTTTGATAACCAAGTTGATTGAGGCCTTTTGCTATTTGTTGGGTCATCGCCTTTTTTTGAGAAATCGATGGCATATTGGCTTTTTCAAATTTACGTTGCGACGGAAATCGTGCCGGTAAATGTGCATAATTAAACACTGAAATACGTTCGCAATCAAAGCGTTGAACAGCACGTAATGTTTCTTCTATTGTACGAGTAGTTTGTTCGGGTAATCCGACAATTAAATCTAGATTAATAGAGGTAAAGCCACTGGCATATGCATGATATATACACTCTTCAATATGAGCTTTAGATTGGACGCGGTTTATGGTTTGTTGCACGGTAGCATTCACATCTTGAATGCCAAGGCTTAAACGACGAAAACCCAAATTAGCTAAATGCGAAATATAGCTAGGGGTCAGGTTACGAGGATCACACTCAATACTTTGCTGCACTTCAGTGAGTAAATGAAAGTGTTCATTAATCAACGCGTGCAAACGAGTATGTTGTGCTGGTGTCAAAAAGCTTGGACTGCCACCGCCATAATGGATATGGCTCACGGTAAAAGATGGTGTAACAGTGCTTATTTGACGGATTTCATTCGCTAAATAATCAAGATAGATATCGGCTTTAGTTTTATCTTGAGTAATCCGTTTATTACAACCGCAGTAATTGCACAAGGATTGGCAAAATGGAATATGAATATATAATGATATGGGCTTACGTTGGGCACTTAAATTAGCAAGTATAGGAGAATTAAAATCCCCATCGGCAAATTCTACAGCAGTAGGGTAGGAGGTATAGCGGGGAACATGACGCTCATATAAACTTTGAATATCCACATACGCCGGAGGAAGCGATGCTGATGTTACCGATGGTGTAATTTTCTGCGCAAGTGAAGTCATGTCCTAACCAAGTTAAACAATAAAAAACACATAGTAGCGAAATGCTTACATCAGCATATTGATTCAAAACAATAAACCTGTGAGTGATGAATAATCATTCATGAACAAAATTCTTATTTTACGGGAAAGTTTTTTACACTAACAAAATTAAAGAGCCGAATAAAAAAGTTGTATAAAACAAACCGTATAAAAAACTAAAACCCAGCCCCAAACCTAACTAGGATGTGAGCATGCAAAAAATAACGTTCGTCAGACATGGTCAGGCGTCATACGGTACAGATAACTATGATCAGCTCAGCGAGTTAGGTCATCAACAATCCCGTTTATTAGGTGAATATTTTAAACAGATAGATTATCAATTTGATGCCATTTATACCGGCAACATGGTTCGTCATCATGAAACAGCAGAACAAATACTCAGTGGTATGCAAAAAGATTCTGAATATCATCAATTATCTAATTTTGATGAATTTGATTTTGAAGCAGTTGTTGGAGCTTACTTAGCATTTTCGGGTGAAACATTACCGTCCAAAGAAGCCCCTCGTTCGGACTTTTATCGTTTACTCAAACAAGCCATGATAGCGTGGTCAAATAATCAACTTTCAGACCTTCCAGAAACTTGGCAAGCATTTCAACTGCGAGTTGTGAGTGGTGTTGAATATACTATCAAACAACATCCTGATGCGCGACATATCTTAGTCGCCACTTCTGGTGGTGCAATAGCAATGCTCAAAGGACATGTACTTGGGTTGTCCGTGGATAAACTAGTGGATATGAATTTACAAATTAGAAATGCTAGCTTTCATCAATATTTGGTGAGTCCTAGTCATATGCTTGAAACCAGTTTTAATCAAGTTAGCCACCTAGAATTACAAGCTAATCGGGCATTACTCACATATTCATAATATTGATTTGAAAATACTATTATAAAAACAAGGACTAATCAAAATGAGCGGAACTATGAAGGCGGTTATCTGTAATGCATTTGGGCCTATTGAACAGTTGGCGGTTGAATCTGTACCAACTCCAGTGCCTAAGGCAGACGAGATTCTGATAAAAATTGAAGCGGCAGGTGTTAACTTTCCAGATGGTTTGTTAGTTCAAGGCTTATATCAAATGAAACCGCAACATCCCTTCATTCCTGGTAATGAGGTAGCGGGTACGGTTATCCAGGTCGGTGATAACGTGCCACACTTACAACCTGGACGCAGAGTGGTTGGGTTAAGTATTCTCGGTGGCTACGCAGAATATGTTTGTTGTAAAGCAACACACGTTATGCCGTTACCAGATGCTGTTGATTTTGCTTCTGCTGCGGGTTTGATTACCGCTCATGCAACTGCTCATCATGGTTTAAAGCAACGTGCACAACTACAGCCAGGACAAACGGTACTAGTAACAGGAGCTGCTGGAGGTACAGGTATCGCAGCAGTGCAAATTGCCAAAAAAATGGGAGCAACGGTAATCGCTGCTTGTTCGAGTGACGAAAAAGTAGCATTTGCCAAAGCGCATGGAGCTGATTTTGGTATCAACTACTCACAAGAAGATGTCACGGCTGCAGCTAAGGCTATGACCAATAAACGCGGTGTTGATGTAGTGTACGAATGTGTTGGGGGAGATATCTTTACTCAATGCAGTAAAGCGATGGCATGGAATGGTCGTTTGCTGGTAGTGGGGTTTGCTAGTGGGCAGATCCCTCAGTTTCCAGTAAACTTAGCATTAGTTAAAGGGTATTCGGTTGTCGGTGTGTTTTGGGGGGCGTTCACTCAACATGAGCCACTCATTTTTGCACAAAATATGAAAGAGTTATTTGGCTGGTTGTTATCAGGAGATGTCAGTGTACATGTTGACCAAACCTATTCATTGGAACAGGCTGTTGATGCACTGCTTAATCTCAATCAACGCGCAGTAAAAGGAAAATTAGTTCTGACCCCTTAATCAACTCTTTTTGCATATACATTTAAAAGATGGTTATTCGCTAAGCCTTTTTCTGCAGCCCATTGCGGCAGCGTTTTACTATCTTTTGCTGCAGAGCGAAGCGCGCCCTTAGGCATTTTCCTAATTAATAAAGTGCCTGCCTCGACCGAGTTATTGAGCATTGCGGTTCGAATTAAACTATCATCGCTTTTAACGATGTCACAGATATTGGTTAATGTTTTTTGAATATTAGCTTGGGCATTAAACGTCATACCTAACAGACATACTGCTACCAATATGAGTCCTTTGATTTGATTCATTATCCATTCCTTTGCACATTCATATCTTATTAGATGGTTAACGACCTTGAAGTTGCGATCATGAGATTAAAATTGTCATTATCGAGACTAATAGGCAATCATAAAGGCAATAAAGTATTCAAAAATTGCTCGCTCCCCTACTATTGGATTATCGATGTATTTAACAGATATACCCATATTAATAATTAGAGAGAGAGCGGGATTATGCAAAATTATAAAGCACCTAAAACCGATACTTTATTTGTTATGAATGAAGTATTTAATTTTGAAGCGCATTATCAGCGTTTAGGATTTGCTGATGCAACGCCTGATTTAGTCGATGCAATCTACTCTGAAGCTGCTAAGTTTGCCGAAGAAGTGCTCGCTCCAATAAATGCTATTGGTGATCAAGAAGGGTGCCAGTGGAATGATGGCGTTGTCAGTACGCCAACAGGCTTTAAAGAAGCCTATGCACAATACGTTGATGGCGGCTGGCCATCAATGGCACACCCTGAGCAATACGGTGGTCAGGCACTACCTTATTCGTTAGCTTCTGCAATGGCGGAATGGTTTTCTGGTGCTAACCATTCATGGGCAATGTACCCAGGTTTATCACAAGGCTGTATTGATACAATTAAAGCTCATGGAACTGAAGCGCAAAAAGATATGTTCTTGCATAATTTAGTTGCAGGGACTTGGACTGGCACTATGTGTTTGACTGAGCCACATTGCGGTTCTGATTTAGGTATGCTCAAGTGCAAAGCCGAACCCAATGCTGATGGCACCTATAAACTAAGTGGTACTAAGATATTCATATCGGCAGGTGAACACGATATGTCAGAAAATATTGTACATATTGTATTAGCCCGTTTACCTGGAGCACCTGAGGGAACTCGAGGTATTTCACTGTTTGTCGTTCCTAAATATCATGTCGATGCACAAGGTAATAAAGGTGCAAGAAATACCGTTAAGTGTGGCTCTATTGAACATAAAATGGGTATAAAAGGCAGCGCAACTTGTGTGATTAATTTTGATGATGCAACTGGTGTATTAATTGGTGAGCCTAATCGCGGCTTAAATTGCATGTTTACCTTTATGAATATAGCACGCATTGGTACAGGCTTAGAAGGCTTGTCTGCCTCTGAGGCCTCATTTCAAGGTGCATTAGCGTATGCTAAAGACCGTCTACAATTTCGTGCCATGACCGGCAAACAAAATCTCGAAGGGCCCGCAGATCCGATTATTGTGCACCCAGATGTGCGTCGCATGTTACTCACGCAAAAAGCCTTTGCAGAGGGAAACCGTGCGCTTGCTATTTACTGCATGCAATTAGTTGATGAAACTTTGTATGGCAGTGACGCTGAAGCGAAACAACATGCTGACAACAAATTATCTTTACTTACACCTATCGTTAAAGCGTTTTTAACCGAAACCGCATTAGAATCTACTTCCCACGGCATGCAAGTTTATGGCGGTCATGGTTATATTGCTGAGTGGGGAATGGAGCAATTAGCACGAGATACTCGAATTTGTACCATGTATGAAGGGACAACTGGTATTCAAGCAATTGATTTGTTAGCGCGGAAAATCATGGGCTCGAATGGCGAGTTACTCAAAATTATGCAAACTGAGATATTAACCTATTGCCATAGTATTCGAGAGCAACAGCAATTTAATATGATGGCCAATGCGATTCAGTCTCATTGTGATGAATGGCAACAGTTAACAGCGGATATTGGCAAATCGGCGCAACATAACCCGAATGAGTTAGGCGCGGCAGCCGTCGATTATTTGATGTATTCAGGATATGTCGTAGTGGGTTATATGTGGTTACAGATGGCTGTTGTTGCCCAACAAAAGCTAGATGCGGGTGAAGGCAATAAAGATTTTTATCAAGCAAAACTGCATACCGCGCAATTTTACTTTGACCGCCTGTTAACTCGCACTAGAGGTCACGTATCAGCGATCCGCACAGGCTCTGATAACTTAATGAGTATGCCTGAGGAGTTGTTTCAAGTCAGCTAATACTCGTCTTTTGATATATCAGTGCTCATATCTATAAATGCAAAACCCAGCTCAGGCTGGGTTTTTTATTAGGCTTGAGTTACTGTCAAAGTATTCTAAACGTGCTGGTAGGCTTTTGCTACTTCCATGATTTGCTCGCGCATCCAGCGATGGGCGTGATCTTCATTCATTGAAACATGCCAATATAAAAAATACTCCATAGCAGGCATTTCTATAGGCATTTCATACATGGCCAAATCGTAATGCTTAGCAAGGTGATATGGCATACAAGCTATCATATCGGTTTTGACCAGTGCACTCGGGACGGTCAAAAAATGCTGTGAGTGAAATTTGATACAGCGCTTATGCCCTAAGTTATCCAAGGCGACATCAACCGCACTCGAGCCATCATGTCGATAAGTAACATTAATATGATTCAAAGATAAAAAAGTCTGTAAATCTAAGCCATTTTTTAACTTAGGATGATTTTTACGTGCAAGTACAACATATCTATCAGTGGCAATACAAGATTTATGTAAATGCGGATCGGTAAATGTGGACGCATCGGCAAAAAAGTCTAGGTTTCCGTTAGCCATTTCTGAAACGACTTTAGAGCGTGAAATCTCAAAGTTCGCTAATGTAATATTAGGGGAGCCATCTTCAAGGTGAGCGAGTAAACGAGGTAATATACTAACCTCTAATAGATCGCGACTAGCAAAGTTAAATTGCTTCTCTGCGATCAGAGGATCAAATATATGGCTTTCTTGCACACTTTTGCGTAATAACTCTAAGGCTGCCCGTGCAGGCACTATGATGTTTTGCGCCACAGGAGTAGGGGTCATACTATGTCCTGTGCGGACAAATAATGGATCATTTAACATATCGCGCAGTCGCGCTAACGAATTACTCACCGCTGGCTGGGTGATACACAAAACATCAGCAGCTTTAGTTAAACTACCTGCAGTATATATTGCATCAAAGACAGCAAAGAGGTTTAGGTCTATTCGGTGTAGGTTCATAGTAAGCTCTTATTTTATTATTAGTTTGATTTATATATATTGATACCTTCTATCACAAATACTAATGGCTATTAACGAAAAAGTCTAATATTTAATAAGTTGATAACAATTGGTGATCTGTTTCACATATAAGTAGATAATAAGTAGGAATCCACAACACAATGTAAGAAAATAACTAATGACAGAAAAATTAACTTCAACACAAACCCAAGCAGCATTATTAGAATTAAATACTTCTTTACCTGAAAATGAGCAATGGACCTTACAAGATGGCAAGCTAACTAAGACATTTCGATTTAAATCATTTATTCGTGCGTTTGGTTGGATGTCACAAATGGCGATTTGGGCAGAAAAAATGAATCATCACCCTGAATGGTCCAACATATATAATATTGTTGATGTAAAATTAGTGACTCACGATGTAGGTGGGATAAGTGAGTTGGACATAAAACTAGCAAATAAGATGGAAATGTTTAAGTAATCGTTGGTTATTTGTGCGAACGAATAAAAACTGCATTTTTATTTAATTTAGGGGTTGCGCCGTTCTCAGGGCTATGTATAATACGCACCACTTGAGAGGGGATGCAAAGCAAACCTCACAAACCAGTTTCAAGCGCGGGATGGAGCAGTCTGGTAGCTCGTCGGGCTCATAACCCGAAGGTCGTAGGTTCAAATCCTGCTCCCGCAACCACTTTTTTGTAAGATGCTTGCATTGTTATAAGACATCTATACAATAGAAAGTATAGTGGACTAGGGTCCAACAATATGTAAAAAGCCCCTGCTTGTAAGGGGCTTTTTTCGTTTAAGCGATACTAAAAAGGGCATTAATGCTCTTTTTTTATTTATGGAGTCGTGTTTTGTCACAACTTGAACAAAAATTAACGCAAATGCTAACACCTGCTGCCGAGTCACTAGGGTTCGAAATGGTCGGTGTAGAATTTGTCAGAGCTGGTAAACATTCTATATTACGTTTATTCATTGATCATCCAGAAGGGATCAGTGTGGATAACTGTGCGGATGTATCACAACAAGCCAGCGCAATCTTAGATGTAGAAGATCCAATTAACACTGAATATAATTTAGAAGTCTCTTCACCCGGCATGGATCGTCCATTGTTTAAAGCTGCGCATTATGCGGCAATTGTTGGACAAATGGTCGCGGTGCGTTTACGTATGCCATTAAATGATAGAAGAAATTTTAAAGGCACCTTGGTATCATGTGACAATGATAACATCGTAGTCGAAGTCGATGGTCAATCTTATACGTTGGCTGTAATGAATATTGAAAAAGGTAATCTTGTCCCGGTCTTTGACTAGGTTCATCAAAATAGGAATAGAGTATCATGAGTAAAGAGATCTTATTAGTTGCCGAAGCGGTTTCAAATGAAA
>JAQWNF010000012.1 GCA_029246415.1 Glaciecola sp. | reverse complement strand
AACATGCCTGGAAAAATGGAGATCAAAAAGTTTGATCCTAAAATCCGTAAGCACGTTATGTTCAAGGAAGCTAAAATCAAATAATTTTTGGTTTTGTCTCCACGAAAGCCCGGTTTTATACCGGGTTTTTTGCGTTTACTCGAAAATTGGTAACGGTCTATGATCCGCATGCAAACACGTACATGGAATAACTTGATCATCTTTGTGATGCTCGGCATGTTAGTGTTGTTTTTTGTGTTAAACCAA
Organism: Glaciecola sp.; assembly: GCA_029246415.1. Taxonomy (GTDB): domain Bacteria; phylum Pseudomonadota; class Gammaproteobacteria; order Enterobacterales; family Alteromonadaceae; genus Opacimonas. Next base: position 27,529 of record JAQWNF010000012.1, on the reverse strand, counting down.
AAAATTAATACCCCTCAAGATGTCCCTGCACAATTGTTGATCCCTCATGAGATGCAGTTGACCCGTTGGCAAAGTGCAGGTATTGATTTGCAACGCAACACGCAAGGGCGCTTTTTTCAGTCCCAAATTGCGTTTCAAACTCAGCAACCACTTCAGCTCAGTGATACCGCAATTAATCGTTTATTAGCAGCATGGGAATCAGCTGTAATAAGTTCCGAGCCTCTCACTCCTGAGCAAATCGCAGAGATTTCCTTTACCGAGGCACTGCCAGCATTGCCGGTGGTCTTGACCACGGTTGAGTACGCAGATAGTCAGTTGCGTCGAGAGATCGCGATTAATGTCATTCGTCTACCACAGTACACATTTTTGCAACTTAATGAGCGTTACTACGTATTATTAAAACCAGAAGGTGTGTATTTGATCCCGTGATCATGTCCCGCCGCTTATATTTGGAGTCCTCATGCCAGAATTACCTGAAGTTGAAGTTAGCCGTCAAGGCATAGAGCCCGGTTTAGTCGGTCAAACCATCAGTGATATTATCGTTCGTACAGCCAAATTACGTTGGTTGGTGCCTGAAGCCATACACAATACTCATGGCCATATTATTCGCAGCGTGACACGACGAGCTAAATACCTGTTTATTAATACCGACGCTGGAAGTGTGATTTTACATTTGGGAATGACTGGGTTCTTGCGTGTGTTTGCGCAATCAACAGAGCTTAAAAAGCACGACCATCTGGATATCAACTTAACTAACGGTCAGTGTCTGCGTTTTAATGATGCCCGTAAATTTGGTGCGTGTTTATGGCAAGGCATTGATGATGAGCCGCATACATTATTATCCGCATTGGGGCCTGAACCTTTGACGGATGATTTTACGTTAGATCATCTGCATGCTCGAGCCAAAGGGCGTACCTGTACTGTGAAGCAATTTGTTATGGATAACAAAAATGTCGTCGGTGTGGGTAATATTTATGCCAATGAAGCGTTGTTTCTGGCTAAAATTGCCCCGACACGTCCTGCAGGAAAAATCAGTGCTCAACGATATCGTACTTTGACTGGCTTTATTAAAGAAGTATTAGCGGCGGCGATAGTGCAAGGCGGGACGACTCTCAAAGACTTTTCACAAGTTGATGGTAATCCTGGTTATTTTAGTTTGCATTTAAATGTGTATGGGCGAGCTGGAGAGCCATGCCGTATTTGCGAAACAGAGATAAAGTCGAAAATGGTCGGGCAGCGCAATACGTTTTGGTGCCCGAGCTGTCAGCGCTAAGCTTGCGGGTGCAAACGTTTGTCTAAGGCTTCTTTAACGACTGGATGAACGAACTGATCGACATTGCCATAATGCAAAGCGACTTCTTTAACTAGCGTTGAAGAGATAAATGAATTTTCTTCAGCCGGGGTTAAAAAGACACTTTCCAAATTAGGGTTTAAGCGACGATTCATATTAGCCAATTGAAACTCATATTCAAAATCAGAGACTGCACGCAGGCCTCGGATCAACACTGTCGCATTTTGTTGTCGAGCAAAATCAGCTAACAACCCCGTAAAGCCCATTACTTCAACATTGGGTAAATGATGAGTGATTTCGGTGATCATAGCGACGCGTTCTTCGAGACTAAACAAGGGTTTTTTCGACGGGTTTGAGGCTATCCCTACAATCATATGTTCAAACATGTCAGCCCCACGCTCAATCAAATCGGCGTGGCCGTTAGTAATTGGATCGAAGGTTCCTGGGTAAATTGCACGTGTTTTCATTAAAATTCCTTTCTGACAGTTACAGCAACGTTAGCCAACTACGCACTGACATGCAACAAAAAAACAAAGCAAATTAAATACGTATAGCATTTAGTTTGTCGCTGAACTCTGCAATGACCTCTGGCGCCTCGCTTTGTAGCCGCGCCTGATAGCCTGAGAGTAGCGCAGTCCAGTCTTTAGCACTGACATGATATGTTGGATGTAATGTGTGTTGTTTACGAATAGAGCGCGCTAGGCGAGCAATATTGTCGACTGGCCAAGTCTTAATCGAAATCTGCGCAAACACACCGCATTTATCAAAATCAATGAGCCATAATTTATCTTGTTGATCTAATAAGATGTTTTCAATGTTCAGATCATGGTGGTCGACACCTACTAGATGCATGCGAGCTATCACATGGCCTAGTGCTGTCCAAGTGTGCTCAGGTAGTGATTGTTGTAACAAATAAGCGTGTAAATCTTGAGCATTGGCAATGCGCTCAATCAAGATAGAGTTACGATAAACCAGCCCGTAATGACGCGAGATTATACCTGCGATAGGACGAGGTACGGGTAAATCACAGCTGCGCATGTACTCAAGTAACGCCATTTCTTGGTAGACACGAGTATGAGCAATCCCAGCAAAGCAAAATGATTGTTTGATTAATTTGGCAATCAAGCCGCCGCGTAAATAGCGACGCAGTACCATGTTAAGCTTACCATGTTGAATAAAATACGTGATGCCTCGACCAGTATTGGTCCCAGTGATTTTACCTTGAGCTTGCCAATACTCAGCATTAAACCAGTCCGCTGTGGGAATGTTATCACTGTTCGGCTGCGCAGAGTCAAGAGTTGCAGCATCGCTAGGCACAATCAAACACTGCCTAGAGCCAGGTATAGCTTGGATTGACCATGCTTCTGGTGACAATGTTAATGGCGTACTGGCTTGCTCACGCATATGTTTAGGCATAACCTCTGGCATAAATTAAATAGCACTACGATGGGTGACATTGGCAGGTATTGTACGTAAAATTATGCTATAACGCTGTAAAAAATACCAACTAAGAATCTTCTATGTCTCAATCAATTTGTATCATGCGCCTTTCTGCTATCGGTGATGTTTGTCATGCGGCGGCAATGGTGACACGGATCACGCAAGCGTGGCCGGATGCAACTGTGACTTGGGTGATCGGTAAAATCGAATATCAACTGGTCAAAGGAATGCACAATGTCGAATTTATTGTGTGCGATAAGCGTCAACCAGATGCACGAGCACAGTTAAAAAAGGCATTAGGTGGCCGTCAGTTCGATGTATTGTTGTTAATGCAAGTGGCATTACGAGCTAATTGGTTTGCGTCAGTGATCAAGGCTAAACGTCGGATCGGTTTTGATTGGGCACGCAGTAAAGAAGGCCACTGGCTATTTACTAATGAGCGTATCGCCGCGACCCAACATACCCATGTCCTTGATGGGTTTATGCAGTTTGCAGATAAAATAGGGGTACCAAAAACCGAACTAGATTGGGCGATCCCGATTGATACTCAAGATCGTGAATGGGCGCAGCAGCAAGCGAATAAGTTTGGCCGATTTGTCATTATTGCCCCCGCGGCATCTAAAGCAATGCGCAATTGGACTGCTGAAGGCTATGCGCAAATCATCGCGCAATTAATTGCACACGATATTACGCCAGTGATTTGTGGTGGGCCTGGACCCGTTGATGCTGATATTACCGAAAAAACCCTCGCGTTATGCTCACAAAATCACCACCTCAGATTACATAATTTAGTCGGTCATACCAGTCTAAAACAGATGTTGGCATTGATGGCGTTAGCCGATTGTGTCGTCGCCCCCGATACCGGACCTGCACACATGGCAACGACCGTTCGCACCCCTGTGGTGGGCCTTTATGCCCATTCTAATCCGCTGCGAACAGGTCCATATCTTACTATAGATCAAACGGTTAGCGTATATGATGAGGCCATCACGACAGAGTTTGGTCAAGCGTGGCAGCAATTGCCATGGGGCACTCGAGCTAAGGGTAAAGACTGGATGACGCACATTCAAACTACAAAGGTATGGCAACATATCTCAAAACTTATCCACATTTAAATGTCATGCTTGTAAGAGATTAGCCGATATATTTCTATAAGTTATCTTTTGTTGTCTATAGTTATAGGACGACATATTTATAGAAACACATATCGACAATGGAGTTGTCCAATATTGGAGCGTGAACGCGTTGACCCCATTTCGATTCATCACATTGAATGCAGCGATAGGCCTGATGATTGTTATCATGAGTCTGTTATTGCTGTTTTCCATCAATGCCAACGCTGCATTTTTGTCTAGCGATGTTGAAAATAGTGCGCAAATCTTAAGTGTACCCACACGTTCCAACGATCATACTCATCCACCGCGTGTCATTACTAACAACTCTGTAGTGCCAGATATTTCTGAACAATTTTTACGTGAAGTTTTTTCAGGAAAAATGCGCTATTGGCCAGATGGTCAAGCCATTACTGTCGTTGTTCTAGATCATAATAGCCCTCTGCATCAATCATTTATTCAACTGCGTTTACGCATGTTTCCCTATCAAGTGCAGCGAATATGGAACAAACGTATCTACTCCGGGCGAGCTGACCCTCCGATTGTCGTCAATGATATTAATGCCATGCGCAATACTGTAGTCAATACACCTGGTGCAATTGGCTATTTACCATTTAGTGCAGGGCAATAAGATGAACAACATCAGTCACCAACAACATGTCTCCGCGATGATTAAAATGAGCTGGTTAACGCTCATGGTATGGCTCGGTATCATTACAACTAGCGTGAGCGCCGAGGACAGCGAGTTAAGTTTGTCTGATCGCTGGCAAGTACACGGTTTTGCTGCTGTGGGAATGGTTAAAACCGATCATAGTAGTTATATCAATGACACGAATAAACTGTCATTTAAACTCACCGAAATTGGGCTCAGTAGTCGTTTTAAAATCAATAATGCATTATCGCTTGCTGGGCAAGTCGTATATTTGGATGTAGATAACCGCTATGCCAAGGGAACTCGCGTTGATTATGCTTTTTTAGATTGGCATCCCAATCTGTTTGAAAATGCTAATTGGTCATTCAAAGCTCAGTTTGGTCGGGTTAAAAATAATCATTGGTTGTACTCTGGTGCTCGCGATGTGCCGCACACGAGATTAACCACTATTTTGCCTCAATCGGTGTATTTTGATGGTTTTCGAGATGTTGCGTTAGGCAGTGATGGTGTCGCATTGCAAGTCGATCACCTCAGTACATTGGGGACATGGCAAATCAAATGGAGCTATGGCAAGTCACCGATTAATGATGCGCAGCGCGACCGTTTATTTTCTCCGTTAGCAACAGGCACATTAAGCCAAGATTATACCCACCAGATGAGTGTGTATTTTGCTCCTAATAACACCAACGTAGAAGTAGGTATTAGTCTACTCGACTCAGACTTTAGCTATGCTGCGAACGTAGCTGGTAATGACCCTTTTGTAAATGGCACTGCAACCTCGCAACGTATTATGCTCCACGGTCAATATTTTGCTGAAAACTGGGAATTAGCGGCGGAGCTTATGCGCGAACGTGGCGTGTTTAAAGATGCACTTTTTGCGGGATTTAACGCCGATCAATATGGTGATGGAGGATATCTTCAAGGGCGCTATTTGTTTACGCCGCAGCACAGTGTTATTGCGCGAATAGACTTTTACGATATGAATGAAGATGATCGTTCAGGCAGTCGTATTCCGCTACAAACTCAAGGTGTCGTGCCAGAGTATTTTTCTTATATGGATCAAGCCACCTTTGGCTGGCAGTGGCGTATTGCCGAACAATGGCAGCTACAAACCGATGTTCATCTGATTAAAGGCGCAGGTCGGTTAACGCCTATCCTGTTCCCTGATCCAGTCTTGAACCCGAATAAATATTGGACCATGTGGTCTATGCAATTGATGTATTGGTTTTAATGATGCCTAAATTTATCAGTATTGGACAAAAAATATTAATTTTAATACTTGCGCTGTTGTTTGCGACTGTGAGTATTTTGACGGTTATTACACTTAAAGATTCGAACATTGAGAGTGAAAAATACCAAGCGAAAAGTATTGCTGCAAACATTTCTGATTATCATGTAATTTATGAATTGATCACCACTAACGCGACCTTGTGGGCAGAAAATATCATTGCTCAGTTTGAAAATGAACGCATGCCGTTACAGAGTATTGAGCAGCACTTACAAAAACAGCTAACCTACTTAAGGTTAAACGAACAAATTGCTGATGTGTGGTTGTTTGATGCGGAGCAGCAATTACAATTTAGCACTGTCGGACGTCAAGATTCGAGTTATGTGCAACCAGATTTTACCCAAGGGTTTGTACAAAATAATGATTATATCAATTTAATATATTGCCAGTCTGAGTGCGTGCATGTCTTACAGTTGCCTATTTTGTTGGCTGATAATCGTTATGGCTATATGATTTTTACGCTCCCTATCACACAGGTTTTAGCAAATTTATACAATACCACCAAAGCGGAAATTGGCATTGCGGTTAATAACGGCGAAGTACAAGCCAATAAAGTCAGTTTACAACCGTTAACATTGAATGATAAAAAAGCTCGACTGACGCCAATTATCGCCAATATTGATTCTCAAGTGACGCTTGCAGAGCTTAATTATCGCGGTACCAAAATCGTTATTAATCAACAAAGCTATTTGCTGACCCTGATACCGCTCAACCCACAACAATTGAAATCTGAGCAACATTATTTGATGATGGTCAGTGAAATCAGCGATTTTTTCAATGCGGCTGATCGTTTTACGATGGGGGCAATCATTACTGCGAGTTTACTCTTTGTGGGCTTTGGTGCGATTTTTTATATGTTTACACACAGCTACAAGGTGCGCTTGGCAAATTTAGTGGAGCGCTTTCCACTGATCAACAATCACCAATATGGGCAGTTCAAACAAAAACGTCTTGCGCGGCGCAGTGGCTTTAAAGATGAGCTTGATATTTTGGATGAAGCTGCGGAGCAGTTGGCTGATGAGTTGGCATTACTTGATGATGCATTACAAAAAGACCGTAAAGCTCTTGAAAAAATAGCGATGTATGATGAATTAACTGGGTTAGCTAATCGCAATATGCTCAATGAACACTTACGTCGCTTGATAGCTAAGTTCAAGCGTTGTGGAGAAGGGTTTTGTGTGATTTTGTTGGATGTCGATGACTTTAAAAAGATCAATGACGGTCAAGGGCATAATGTTGGGGATGTGTTACTGCAAATTGTCGCAGCGTCGTTGGCCTCGCAAATAAGAGAAGAAGATTTGGTTTGTCGTTTTGGTGGCGATGAGTTTGTTTTAGTGTTGAGCAATGTTGAAACTGTGGAATCTGCGCTTGTTGTATGGCAAAAAATACAAACACGAATTGCTGAGCCTGTGATCATTGATAACAGCCAGTTTCATATCACGGTGAGTGCAGGGATGACGATGAGTGATATGGACGAGCCAACAGTTGATGAGCTGATCCGTCGATCCGATACGGCGATGTACCGAGCCAAAGAGAAAAGCGGCAATGTATTGCGAATTTATGATGATGAGCTCAATACTGAGGTACAGCGTAAGATTGATTTGGAACGAGAAGCTTATAAAGCGTTAGAAAATGGCGATTTTTATCTGGCATTACAACCGTTAATTGATTTAAAAACGTATTTTTTAACCGGTTTTGAAGCGTTGTTACGTTGGAAACATCCACAGAAAGGATTAATTTCTCCCGGCGAGTTTATTCCTGTTCTAGAAAAGTCAGTCTTTATGTTAAAGCTCGATTATTGGGTGATTGAGCGGAGCTTTCAAGTACTCAAAATGCTGGATGATGAAGGCTATAAACAACAAACTATTTCGATTAATTTATCTTCGGCGCAGTTTCTTGATCCCGTGTTGTGTGAGTTTTTACAAAAAATGTTCACTCGTTACCAGATCAGACCGAATCGAATTGATTTGGAATTAACAGAAACGACCTTAGTATCGGATATTCATAACACGACTAAGATCATGTGTGATTTGCGTAATTTAGGCGTAAAAATTTCAATCGATGATTTTGGTACGGGTTATTCGTCTTTGAGTTATCTCAAGTCGATGCCGGTGAATACAATCAAAATTGATCGCAGCTTTATCAACGGGATCTTAAAAAACCAAGCTGACAAACAGATAGTCCTCTCCACTATCACCATGGTGCACAATATGGGCATGATTGTGGTGGCTGAAGGTATTGAAGATGTACGCCAGTTTAATTTATTGCGAGATATGCGCTGTGACAAGGCCCAAGGGTTTTATATTGCCAGGCCCATCTCTGAACATGAATTGATGAAGACTCTACCACTGATGGTATTGGATAATGTGTGGCAAGCCAGTTATGCGAACAAAGACGTCAGTTAACATCTAAGGAAACACATTTTTAGCTTGTATAATGTTTGTTACATCTTTTATATAAGTTAGCTATCACCATTGTTCGTTGTGCATTAGAATAGATTTTATTCACTACTTCTTTACCACCACAACGACAGATGGAAAAAACGATGCCACAGAGTTTCGAGCACCACCTACAAGCCCAAATTGATGCGATAAAAACACAAGGGTTATACAAACAAGAACGGATTATTACCTCTCAGCAACAAGCAAATGTTGCGGTAGGGGGTCAGTCCGTTATCAATTTTTGCGCCAATAACTACCTCGGTTTAGCGAATCACCCTGATTTAATCGCCGCTGCCAAAGCGGGTCTGGATAGTCATGGTTTTGGTGTGGCTTCGGTACGCTTTATTTGCGGTACTCAAGATATTCACAAAACCTTAGAAGACAAGATTTCTGGCTTTTTAGGCATGGAAGATACGATATTGTATCCATCGTGTTTCGATGCCAATGGTGGTTTATTTGAAACTATCTTGACCGCTGAAGATGCGGTGATTTCTGATGCCTTGAATCACGCGAGCATTATTGATGGAGTACGCTTATCCAAAGCCAAACGCTATCGCTATGCTAACAACGACATGGCGGCGTTAGAAACACAGCTGCAACAAGCTGTCGCGGATGGCGCTCGGTATAAATTGATTGCTACCGATGGTGTATTTTCGATGGATGGTGTGATTGCCAATTTACGCGGGATCTGTGATCTTGCGGATAAATACGATGCTTTAGTAATGGTCGATGATTGCCACGCGACAGGTTTTGTCGGAGAAAATGGTCGAGGCTCTCATGAATACTGCGATGTATTAGGGCGCGTTGATATTTTAACCGGCACGTTAGGCAAGGCATTAGGCGGAGCTTCTGGTGGTTATACCTCTGGTAAAAAAGCAGTGATCGAGTGGTTACGTCAACGCTCGCGTCCGTATTTGTTTTCTAATTCTGTGGCGCCTCCGATTGTGACTGCTGCGATTAAAGTCTTTGATATGATGGAGCAAGGTGCACACTTGCGCGACCAATTAAACGCCAATTCGGCGCGTTTCCGCTCGCGCATGAGTGCCGCTGGGTTTACCTTAAGTGGCCAAGACCATGCGATTATTCCGGTTATGTTAGGTGATGCTAAATTAGCGTCCACGATGGCAGATAAGTTATTAGAGCGCGGCATTTATGTCGTGGGGTTTTCTTTTCCCGTTGTTCCTCAAGGACAAGCGCGGATCCGTACCCAAATGTCTGCTGCACATAGTATAGAGCAGGTGGATACCGTTGTTGATGCATTTATTGCTGTGGGTCGTGAACTTGGAGTGATCGCATGAAGTCACTCGCAAAACTGTATGATAAACCAGGGATCTGGTTAGATGATGCGCCCATGCCTGAGTTTGGGCCTAATGATCTGTTGATTAAAATTCGCAAAACGGCAATTTGTGGCACCGATATGCATATTTATAATTGGGATACTTGGTCACAAAAAACGATCCCAGTACCTATGATTGTTGGGCATGAATATGTCGGCGAAGTGGTTAATATGGGCAGTGAAGCGCGTGGCTTTAATATTGGTGATCGCGTATCTGGTGAAGGCCATATTACATGTGGACACTGCCGTAACTGTCGTGCTGGGCGCCGACATTTATGTCGCAACACAGAAGGGGTCGGAGTCAATCGCCAAGGTGCGTTTGCTGAATATTTGGTGATCCCTGCATTTAATGCGTTTAAAATTCCTGACAATATCAGTGACGAGTTGGCTGCTATTTTTGACCCATTTGGTAATGCAGTACATACTGCGTTGTCGTTTGATTTGGTTGGTGAAGATGTCTTAATTACCGGAGCAGGTCCAATTGGGATCATGGCTGCAGCAGTCGCTAAACATGTCGGTGCAAGGCATGTAGTGATCACTGATATCAATCCATATCGCTTGGCGTTAGCTGAACAAATGGGAGCTACGCGCGCGGTTAATGTCGCAAACACGCAATTAACGGATGTGATGGCACAGTTGGGTATGACGGAAGGCTTTGATGTGGGTTTGGAAATGTCCGGTGTGCCGGTGGCGTTTAGTGATATGCTAGCAAAAATGAATCACGGTGGTAAAATAGCCATGCTCGGCATTCCCCCTGATAATGTCTCGATAGACTGGAATCAGGTAATTTTTAAAGGATTGACGATCAAAGGTATTTACGGTCGAGAAATGTTTGAGACGTGGTACAAGATGGCGAGTTTAATTCAAAGCGGATTGGATTTACGTCCGATCATTACCCATGAATTCCCTGTCGAAGAGTTTGCGACAGGATTTACGACAATGAACTCAGGTCAGTCTGGAAAAGTGATTTTGGATTGGCAACAATAATATAATAAACAGGGATCTCTAAGAATGGTAAATTTTGAGCACATCAGTGTCGAACAGGCGAAAACAATGATGGCAACGGATAAGGTTGCAGTTGTTGATATTCGTGATGAAAGTATGTTTAATCTGGCACACATTCCTAATTCTATGCATTTGCATGGAGGAGTGATGACTCAGTTTATGCAAGACACGGATGAAGACACGCCTGTGATTGTGACTTGCTATCATGGGATCAGCAGTCAGCCTGCGGCACAATATATCGCGGAGCAAGGTTATACCAAGGTGTATAGTCTTGATGGCGGATTTACCCAGTGGCAAAGTACATATCCTGAAGATATCGCAACGATTACTGAGTAAATTATGCAAATGTTGGTGTGTTTTAGTCGCCCACAACCGGCGCACATGTTGATGGATTATTTAACGGCGCAGCGGATTTCATCCATTGTCCGTGAAGTAGATGGTCAGTATTGCGTCGAGTTAGAGCACGAGCATGATATGGCTCAGGCTAAAACCATCACTCAGCATTTTATTGATGCACCGAATGATCCGCGTTATCAAGCTGCTAGTTGGGATAATGGCAGTGTGGATAGCCGTATGACTTCTGCATCTAAGCCGTCGACTCAGCAATGGTGGCAAAGTCCGCAAATCATGGTGCAGTTGCGAACTTACCCATTAACTTATTTGACTCTGACCCTAAATATCATAGTGTTTGCCTTGATGAGCGTCAGTTATGAAACGCGCATGTGGGTCGATTCGCATTTATTTATTGTGCCGATCAATGAACTACAACAAACTTCACAGTGGTGGCGTTTGTTGACCCCTGATTTTTTGCATTTTTCCTTGTTGCACATCGCCTTTAATTTATTGTGGTGGTGGATCTTGGCCCGTCCAATTGAACAGTACTTAGGTAAAATAAGCCTGCTCATCACCTTTGTCGTAATTTCATTATCAGCTAACATGGGTCAGTTGTATGTGGATGGTCCTAATTTTGGCGGCATGTCGGGCGTGGTGTATGGGCTATTGGGCTTTACTTGGTGGTTAGGTTGGCTCAAACCGCAATGGGGCTTTAAGGTACAACCGCAGATTGTCGGCTTTATGCTAGTGTGGTTGGTGATAGGGTATGCCGATGTCTTGTTTGTGTCGATGGCCAATACTGCTCACACACTCGGTTTGGTATCTGGATGTCTCTTGGCATTGCTGTGGTCGGCACTCGGCTCGCAAATTGGGTCTAAGCGCTAATATTTAAGTGCTAGGACCTAAGCGCTGGTGCTATATGAAGAGTATGACAGCCTTAGGTATTGTACAAATACTTGGTAAAAAACAAGTCCTTGATCACCTCATCACCCATCTCTGATTTGAGCGCCATGCGCAGTTCTTTGAGGATCTCGATACGCAAGCTTTCACGCCCGGTTAACGATTTGATTTGGGACTCGTCTTTTTTACCAATGACATCGATGATTACGGCACGCATCAACGGTAAGTGATGTTCGGCAGCAGGGATCATTGCAAGATCGGACACCATGAGTTCGATAGCAATACGTAAAAAACCAATGCGTGAAGAACTGCCCGTTACATAGTTGGTGACAATTTCGGGATCTAAACTTAAATAGCCAATCGGAGCTGGTTCGTCTTCCGCTAGAGTGGGTTTTGCATGGAGTAAGCACAAGCAAGCACACAGTGAAATAAATATCAGTCGCATCGATAAATCCAATTAAGTAAAAGGTATTTTTAATATATCGGTAAATACGCTAAAATCTGATGGTTTTTATCCGATCATTTCCTCTGGAGTTGGTGTGTTAGCGAATCCACATCCCACATTACACGCCCCATTTATCGAATCATGGTTCGATACCAATGCGCTGTGTTTATTTTCGACAGCGTCGGCTCCAAGCGATCAGTGCCGTGAGTGGTTACTCAATATTGAATCATTAACTGAGCGCTTAACTCAGCAATGCGAGACCTTTTCCGTTTCGCTATTAGGGCAACATACTAATGTATCGGGTAATGCTATCGCTGCGGATGAACTTGCGTTAGTTGCTCATGATGACGATACGTGCCAACAGCTAGTGATCCGCGAGGTCGTGTTGCAGGGGGATGCACAACCTTGGGTGTTTGCTCGTTCGATCTTTCCCGTTGCCTTAACGCAAGGTGCGTTACATGAGATTGGCGAGCAACCATTAGGTAAACTCTTATTTAATGATCCGCGGTTTCAACGTCAGCCATTTATGGTGTCGTTTATGCCACCTGAGTCGGCTTTTGTGCAACATTTGTTAATCCAAAAAATCATCTCGGCCGAAGTGCTAGCAGAGCATCTACGCACGCATTCAGGGATCTGGGCGCGGCGGTCTGTTTTTACCTATTTGGAGCATCATATATTGGTCAATGAAGTCTTTTTACCAGGAGCACCTGCTTATGCATAGCCTCAAAGGCATGTGGTTGTTAATGCGCATGGATAAGCCGGTGGGCATATATTTGTTGTTATGGCCAACATTATGGGCGTTATGGTTAGCGTCTGTTGGCATGCCCGAATGGGATGTGTTATTGATTTTTGTATTGGGCGTAGTGGTAATGCGCGCGGCAGGCTGTGTGATTAATGATATTGCCGATCGCAAGATTGATGGGCATGTACAACGCACAAATGCACGTCCATTAATTACAGGACAAGTCAGTTTACGCCAAGCGTGGGGATTATTTGCTGGTTTGATATTTTGCGCGTTGATATTGGTGTTACAACTAAATATCCAAACGCTGTATTTGTCATTTGTGGCTGTGTTGTTAGCCAGTGCTTATCCTTTTATGAAACGCTACACGCATTTTCCACAGGTGGCGTTAGGCGCTGCATTTAGCTGGGCTATCCCCATGGCGTTTATGGCAGTCAATCAACATGTGCCTGTGTGGGCATGGTGGTTATATGCGGCTAATTTAGCCTGGACAGTGGCCTATGACACACAATATGCCATGGTGGATCGCGATGATGATCTCAAGATCGGGGTAAAATCCACAGCGATTGCCTTTGGTCGCTATGATGTAATGTGGATAGCGGTGTTACAGTTAGTGACGTTGGGCTGTTTGGGGATGGTGGGCCTACTATTACATTTGCCTATAGTATACTGGGTGTCACTTGCTGTCGTATGTGGGATGTTTATGTATCACCAACGATTGCTTAAAGACCGAGAGCGCGATGCGTGCTTCAGGGCCTTTATTCACAATCATTGGGCGGGGCTTGTGGTGTGGTTAGGACTCGTCGGGAGCTTTTTCTAACGCATCCAGCCGTTGTTCTAATGCCATGAGTTTTTCACGTGTGCGCAGAAGTACTTGAGATTGCACGTCGAACTCTTCACGAGTCACAATATCCATACGCGCCAGTTGTGCTTGAATGACTTGTTTGACTTTGCCTTCGGTTTCTTCTGCCATTTTTTTCATGCCATCAGGCATCGAGTCGGTAATGGACTTAGCAAATTCTTCAATTTTCTTTGGATCTAACATTGGGCTTTCCTTAACAAAGTACTTATTTGAGGGTTTATTGTAACCCTATAGGCAAAAGTTTCAATGCAAACTTTTCCTCTGATACGCTATAATCCGCCCCATGAAATTAAATCCAGCTCAAGATCAAGCAGTCAAGTTTATCTCAGGCCCATGCCTCGTATTAGCAGGCGCCGGTAGTGGTAAAACACGCGTAATCACCAACAAAATCGCCCACCTTGTCAGAGAGTGCGAGATGCCCGCACGCTTTATTGCTGCGGTGACCTTTACCAACAAAGCCGCTCGTGAAATGAAAGAGCGTGTAACCCAAACGTTGAGTAAAGTCGAAGCGCGAGGCTTAAAAGTCTCGACCTTTCATACCCTTGGCCTAAACATTATCAAATCCAATGTTAAAGCACTGGGGCTGAAGCCTGGGTTTTCGTTGTTTGATGACAAAGACACGATGGCACTCTTAAAAGACTTAACCGAAGTAGAGTATGACGGTGATAAGGATCTTCTGAAGTTTTTACAAACCAGTATTTCCAATTGGAAAAATGATTTGTTGTTACCTGAGCAACTGCTTAAAACCGCTCACTCTCAAGAAGAAAAGCAACTGGCTGAATATTACCGCCAATACCAAAGTCATTTACGGGCATACAATGCCTTAGACTTTGATGATTTGATTTTGATGCCGACGCTGTTGTTGAAACATAACGAAGCGGCGCGCCTTAAAATCCAATCCAAAATCAAATACCTGTTAGTGGATGAGTACCAAGATACCAATACTTCACAATATGATTTGGTGAAGCTGTTGGTCGGTGAGCGTCGTCGTTTTACTGTAGTAGGAGATGATGATCAATCGGTGTATTCATGGCGTGGGGCGCGGCCTAGAAACTTACAATTGTTACAAGAAGACTTTCCCGAGCTAAATGTCATTAAGCTTGAGCAAAATTATCGTTCGTCTGGGCGGGTGTTGCATTGTGCCAATATTCTGATTCAAAATAACCCGCACATTTTTGACAAAACGTTGTTTAGTGAGATGGCGTATGGCGAAACAGTAAAAGTCGTCGTCGCCAAAAATGAAGATCACGAAGCTGAGCGAGTCGTTGCTGAATTGATTGCGCATAAGTTTATTAATAATACGCATTTTGCAGACTACGCCATATTGTATCGCGGTAATCATCAGTCTAGAGTGTTCGAAAAGTTATTAATGACTAACCGAATTCCGTATAAAATCAGTGGTGGTACGTCGTTTTTTGGTCGTCCTGAAATCAAAGATATCATGGCCTATTTACGTTTAGTGGTAAATCAAGATGATGATAATGCATTGCTGCGGATCATCAATACCCCTAATCGTGGCATTGGTCGTGCTACCTTAGAAAAGCTCGGTAATTTTGCTAACGAGAAACAAACCACCATGTTTAGCGCTGCTTGTGATGATGATTTGCGCGGTGTGTTAGCGGGTCAGGCGTATTTTGCTGTATCTCAGTTTAGCCGGTGGATTGTCGAAGTATCAGATAATGCCGTGCGCGGTGATACCGAAGCTGTAGTACGGGATTTAATCAAATCGATTGGTTATGAAGAATGGCTGTATGAACACAGTGCCTCACCTAAAGCGGCGGAAATGGCTATGGCTAATATTTCGACCTTGTTTAAGTGGGTGACTAATATGCTCAAGGGGACGTCGACTGAGCCTGCGATGAGCTTGTCAGAGGTGGTTAATCGCTTAATTTTACGTGACATGATGGAGCGTGGTGAAGATGACAGTGATGGCGATCAAGTACAGTTGATGACATTGCATGCGTCTAAAGGCTTGGAGTTTCCTTATGTCTATATGGTCGGTATGGAAGAAGGCTTATTGCCTCATCAATCCAGTATTGATGAAGATAATGTCGAAGAAGAACGCCGTTTAGCCTATGTAGGTATTACGCGTGCCCAGCGTGAATTAACCTTTAGTATTGCCCGTGAGCGTCGTCAATATGGTGAGGTGATTAATCCTGAGCCGAGTCGTTTTTTGTATGAGTTACCAAGCGATGATGTTGAATGGGAATTTGATAAACCGCAAAAAACCGCTGAAGAACGTCAAGAGACTGGAGTTAAAAGCATTGCTAACTTACGTGGTATGTTGGGCGGATAAGTCAATTATTCGCCATCACCATAGATCCGCTGAGCTTTGCTTAACCCTTTACCTTGGGCATATTCAATGTTCATTTGATGCATAGCGGCAAGTTGATTATCATCATCCACACCATCAATGATTAAGCGACATTGTAATTGGTCAGTGATCGCTTTGACCGAGTGAATAAACTTGGCATGACGCTGGGAACGAGGCAAGGCACGGGCGTATTGTTTATCGATTTTGACGTAATCAAACGGGATCGCAAACAAATCACTAATTGAAGCAATGCCACTGCCAAAATTATCTAAAATAATCGATATTCCTACACGTTTAAGCTTTTTCACTGCACTTTGCACCGAAGTGGCTCTATTTTGAAAATTATACTCATCAAATTCTAAAGCAAGATGCCGTGGATTGATCCCCGATGCACTGATTTTATTAATGAGGGCTTCAGTCATATGTGCTTGAGTTATATTTTGCACAGAGATATTGACGGCGACAATCGGCGCATTGGCTTGTTTTTCACGGTGGCGAATATAGTTAATCGCATAGTCGAGTAGCAATGTATCTATGTCACTAGTAAGGCGTGTCTGTTCGGCGATACGCCAAAATTTATCACGTTTAATTTGACCTAATTCAGGATGAAACCAGCGAATAAAGCATTCGTAATAGGGCGTCGATAAATCCGTAAGATTGACGACCGGCTGCAAAAAGCATTCAAACTCACTTTGTTGCATGGACTGGCGAAAATCTTTTTCTAACGCGATAGATTCAAGTAATTCTTGGCGCATACTTTCGTTAAAAATGACCGCTTGGCCACGCCCAAGATCTTTGGCGTGATACATAGCAGCATCGGCATCACGCAGCACCTCGTCAGCAAGATTATAGTCTTCGTTAAGGATGGCAATTCCGAGGCTAGCTCCGGTACGTATATCTTTGCCTTCGTATTCAAATGGCTCATTTAACGCATTTAAAATTCGATTAGCGACGATTTCAACATCGATATCTTGTTTGTAGTTATCTAATAAAATGACAAATTCATCTCCACCAAAGCGAGAAAGCGTGTCATGTGAGCGTACGCATAATTCCAAACGATGGGCGACTTCTGTTAACAAGTCATCGCCAGCTTGATGCCCCAAGCTATCGTTGATCAGTTTAAAGCGATCCAAATCAATAAAAATGACGGCAAACAAATTATTGGCAAAGCGCTTTTTGTTAGCGACCGCCAACTCTAAGCGTTGAATAAAAAAGGCACGATTCATCAAACCCGTGAGAGTATCGTAAAACGCATCATGCATCAGTTTGATTTCGGCTTGCTTGGATTTTTCGATTTCAGCTTGAAGCTGGCTGACTGCTTGTTTTAACTCTTCGGTTCGCTCCGCGACTTGGTGTTCAAGTCGGGCATTGGATTGGCTGAGGGCATCAGCGTTTTTGCGGCGCTGCAAAGCAATACCAATATGATGTGATACAAAGCGCATCAGCTCGACATCGCGTTGTGTGTACTTTTTACCTTGTCCATAGGATTGGATCGCAATCATGCCTAGTAGCTGTTTTTCAGCGAGTAAGGGCGCACCGAGCCATGATTGTGGGTTGTTGAGCATGCTTTGCGCTAGGGTTACATTCATTGCACCGCTTTCGGCCAAATCCAACGCTTGGGGCGAATTAATCAGTTCTACTGAGCCGGTCGAAAACACATATTGAGTTAAGGTGTTGATCAACTCATCAGGTTCAGCCATATGAGGTTCAGGATGATTGAAGAAGACACAATGTGGTGGCTGCTCGGCCTCGACCAACATAATAATACAATTAGGTGCATTGATAAGGTCGCGCAGGATGAAATGTAATTTGGCATAAAATGCTTCCATATCACTGGTGACATTGGCTGCAAGTTCAGAGATATTAAATAAGGCAGTTTGCAGTACTTCTATACTTTCGCGATTTTGAATTTCTTTTTCAAGTTCGGTATTGATCGTTTTGAGTTGGCGAGTGCGATGCTGTATGGTCTGTTCGGTGATCTCTCGAAACTTGACTCGCTCTACTGCGGTTAATATATTTTGTGACACAAAACCTAATATAGCCAAATCATCTTCACTAAAGCTAATCCGTTCATTATAACTTTGCACAACTAAACAACCGACAGTACGTCGGTTCTGTTTTAATGGCACGCCCACTAAATCAGAGGGTTTGGTACCGACAATTTGAATATTGAACTCTTTGCAGCGGGCATCGCGGTTTTCTTGGGTGAGGAGTAACGGCTCTCCACTATGGACCAAATACTCAGTGATGCTAGCGGTTAGTTCATCTGCAGAAAGATGTGATTCAATCAGTTGGTCATGTTCATCGATGAAATAAGCAAAGTCATATTCGCGTTTATCTTCATCATAAAAGCACACATACATGTTATCGGCGACCATGAAGCTATCCACAATGTCATGGATCTGGGTATACAGCTGAGATAAATCGGAGACGGAGGATGAGGTCTCCGAAATGGTCAACAGGGCTTTTTGAACGCGCTCTGCATGTTTGTATTTCAGCGTCATCCGTTGAAATTCAGGAACGAGTTCGCGCAGTTCTTCTTGTGATAATTGCCCAGTGGTTGATGCCATGTAATATCTGAAGTAATTCAACGATATTAAAAATATAGTACTAAATAATGGATTTAGGGAATTTTAGCGATAAAAAAGGCCGCATCGGCGACCTTTTAAGCGTTTTAACTAGTGTGACTAGGCGTTACGCTTACTCAACACCTTCGGTCATGTAATCAATCGCTGACATGATATCGTCTTCTGAACAGTTACCACATGCACCCATTGGTGGCATTGCGTTAATACCTTTGATTGCATTGCGCCATACGCCTTTTTTGCCTTTTTCAGCTAGACGAGGACCCCAGTCACCTGCATTTTGCGTTTTAGGCGCACCTAATACACCAGAGCTATGACAAGCCGCGCACGCACCTTTATAAATATCTTCACCAGAACGAGGACCTGATGCTGTCGCGCCAGCCGCCGCAGCGCCCGCTACATGCACACTACCGACAGGTTGAATGCGTGCTTTAAGTTCATCGTTTGTTTCGAATGCTTGTACACTAAACAAAGTTAATGCAACGACAGCCAAGGTGACTAACTGTTTTAATTTCATGGGAATATCTCCATTTAGTGATGTCTAAAAAATAATCTGCACTATTATAACGACAAAAGTCCGCGCAGCAATAGCTTTTAGTATTATCCGTGTAAAAGTTGCAATACTATCGTGACAGTCTATGCTTTAGTTACACCAAGGTTTAGCACAAGGAATGTGACGTAAGGTGACCTTTTGGACTTTATTTTCTTATCTTAAAACGCATCGTGTCGCGATGGCGCTGATCTTAGTATTGCTGATCGGGGAAACGGGTATCAGCTTACTTATTCCATATTTGATTGGTCAGTTTACCGGACTGCTCGCATCTGATGCTGCCCCTATATCCATAGGTGGAGTGTCATTATCTCTCGATTTTTCTGCAAACCTTTCAGAACCTACTCTCGCCTCAGGCAGTTTTTGGCAAGACCAAGCATTATGGACGGTATTGGCAATCTGGGTAGGATTGCTGTTCGTACAAATGCTGCTGCGTTTTCAAACCGGTTTCCGCACCAATGTCATCGGTGCACGTGTATTAGCCCACCTTAGCTGCCAGGTTTACGACCACATCCAAGCGTTACCGTTAAGTTATTTTGTCACGCAACGCAAAGGCGCAGTTATCGCACTATTAAGTAATGATGTGCAGGTAGTGAGCTTCTTTTTGACCGGCGTGTTAACGGGATTGGTGCCGGAGTTATTGTTAGTGCTAGGGGTGGGGACCATGATGTGGATTTTGCATCCGCAGATTGCTTTGGTGATCATGATTTGCGTGCCGCTATTTTTTATTTTGGTCAAAATCTTAAGTCGCGCTATTAAGCCGTTATCCGAACAAGTGGTGTCCACTCAAGCGCAAGCTGTCGCATTGGTTAGTGATAATGTGCAACACATAAGCTTGGTCAAAGCGTTCAATCGCGAAGCGCAATCTTCCACTGAATTTGCCACGAATGCCCAGCACCTGTTGGCGCTGCGCAGTAAAATGCTGACCATCCAAGCCTTTATAACGCCATTCATACAACTGTGCATTGCCTTGGGCATACTTGGGATTGTATTGGTCAGTGTGGTCAATTTGCAATCTGCACAAATCAATATTCCTCAAATGATAACCTTGCTGTTATATGGGGCGTTGTTTGCCAAGCCGATGGGGGTCTTTGCTGGTCTTTATGGGCAAGTGCAACAAGCACAAGGTGCAGCTAAACGCATTATCCACTTACTCAATGAGCCTGTGGAGGAAAACACCGATGTCTTACCTGATATTGATGAAGATAGCGATATTGTGGGACAGGTAAGTATCAAGGATCTGAGTTTTACATATCCGCTCGGTGAGACGTTATTTACACAGGTCAACTTTGACCTAACACCTGGGCAAATAGGAGTGATAGTAGGTAAAAACGGCCGTGGTAAAACGACGTTATTAAATTTGATTATGCGTTTTATCGATCCCGACTCAGGCACTATCAGCCTCGATAACAAACCTATTCAATTTTATAATTTAGGTTCTATTCGACGTCAATTTGGTTTGGTATCGCAAGACATCGCATTGGCCCACGGCACCATAAAAGATAACCTGTTATTTGGTGTGATGGTTCCTGATAGTATCGCTCCTGAACAACTTCAGCATGTGTTGGCTATTACCAAAGTGTGTGAGTTTACCGATGATTTACCCTTAGGAATTGATACGCATATTGGTGAAAATGGTATTCGTTTGTCTGGAGGTCAACGACAGCGGATCGCTCTGGCACGGGCGTTATTGCTTGGCACACCGATCTTATTATTTGATGAGCCGACATCTTTTGCTGATAACGACACGCAACAAGAATTTGCGCGCTTATTACGCCAAGATTTAGGTAACAAAACGATTATTATTGTGACACACGATCCTGATTTAGCACAATTAGCAGATACGGTACTAAGTTTGTGACAAGAAATGCATCTATTGTACAAATTTTGAGCTATATTAAAAGCGTGGGTATTTACAACAACACCTAAGCAACATAACCCAAGAGACACCCAAAGAAACACAAAAGGAGCAAGGCTAATATGGATAATGATTTGATTTATACTCTCACTGAAAATGCAATGTACCAAAAAGTACTGGATGAAACGGTCATATTGGACGCGCAAACCGGTCAATATTTCACACTTGATGCTATCACTACCAAGATTGTGGATCTAATCAACCAACAAAAAACGATCCAAGATGTCGCAACAGAGATTTTTCAATCTTATGAAGCGCCTATTGATATTATTACTCAGGACATTGGTGAGCTGGTCGAAGAAATGCTAGCCAAACGCCTACTTAAGCAAATTAGTTAGCATATGCATAAGTTGTGGGTCCTATACCTTGCTTTTTGGGGCTTTGCTAAATGGAACGTCCTAGTCCGTGTCGTTCCATTTTCCTACTGGCGTAAGCGATTATTGATGCGCTGTCTGCCTTATGCAACTTCTACTCGTAAATCGACTTTCGTAGCTAAGTTGAGTGCACAGGTTATCGTTGATTTATCCGAAAAAGTCGCTCGACATCACCCCATGCATACTAATTGTTTACGCCGTTGTATGGTGCAATATGAGTTGCTAGACCGTTACGGCTATCCCGTGCAATTACATATTGGAGTGCGTTTTACTCCAGAAAAAAAGTTACAGGCACATAGCTGGCTATTATGTGAAGGGTTATTAATTAATGATGCTCCAGAGATAGTAAGCACTTACACAGAGATTGAGGATGTTAGAACGTTTTTTGCTGGCAAAGGTGTAGAGGTGATGGAGAAATAATATAAGAGCGTTAGTCTAGAATAGCTTGAAGCTTTCCTAATACCTCATCAAGCCGCAATGTGTGTTTGATACCAAGATTGGGTCAGTATGGTATACAACAAGTTCACATTTAACGATCCATTCGGCTCATCGACCACATTAGCAAATGCAGCCAAGACTTTGGTGTTATCCACTAACCCTAGATCTTGCAAACCAGTATGACTTAATAACTGCTGTAAGGCTGCTTTGTTGGCGCGTACGATATTGGCAAAATGTTGATCAAAAATGACTTTATGCGGGTTCCAACATACTGCCTCAGGCAACAACGGGTCCATGGCTTTGCGTAATAGATATTTAGGATAAGTCTGTTGGATGTGAAGCTGTTGCGGGATCGCAAAACTAAACTCAGCTAAATGTGGATCAAAAAATGGATGACGCACTGCAATCCCATGTTTTCTAGATAAACTTTCATAGGAACGCATGCTATTAAACGTCGCGGTTTGCATGACGCCTTCATAGCGCGAGTGTAATCCTTGTCGGCCTAACTGTTGAGAATAAGGGTTGTGAGTCTCAATCGCATCTAACTGTGCTAACGCTTGCGCACTTAACCATGGTGGTAGTTGGGTTTGTTGTGTAGGGGCTTTCCCTAATAACGAGACTAGCGCATCTGGTAAATTGGGTTTGATTAATACTCTCAGTAGACTTTTTACAATTGGCATTTTATGTTGCTTGGCTGTGGCGATGACTTCTTTGATGACAGTTAGATCGCCACTTGCTGCGCGGTCGGCATACACTAGCGAATGCCCCCATGCCATTTCATCACCGCCATTTCCCGTCAATAACACATCCACATCAAGGTTGGCTAACAGATCAAGCTCTTGTGCATACTTGGGCGAGTGGACAATACCTGGGCTGGCTAATTGTGTGGGATAAAGTTGGGTAAAATCAAGATCAGCAAACTGATCCAGCTCGATTTGATGATGCTCTTGTAAGTGCAAATGTGACACCATAGCGGCGATTAAATCGGACTCGTCACAGCTACTGGTGTTGTTGTATGTGTGCGACAGGGCAATAAGGTGTTGTGGTGCATGCAACGCTTGATTGGCTAATGCGGCTATCGACGTGGAGTCCATACCACCACTCATTTGGCTCGCCACTTGATGCTTCGCAATTTGTAAATCCTGACTAATTCGGTGTTGTAAGATCCCTCGCCACTGCTCGGCATACCCTTCAATATCACAATGACCCACACGGTGTTCAGGCTCAATGTCCCAAAACCGATGCAACAATAATGGATGAGTTGTGACAAAAGCAGTGTCAGTCGGTATGTGCTGACGTGTGTGTTGCTGATGCGCAGAGTAATAACCAAAATGGGCAAAAGGCATTAAGTGAATATTATCAAACATACTCATATTGGGATCAGGGCGACCACTTAACCACTGTGCTAACGCTTGCTGGCTGGCTTTCGGGGTGATAAATAATATTATTAAATCAAGACGTTGGCTAACAATAAGACAATTTAGATATTGGCAAACATACAAAGGGGTAGGATGAAATGGTGCGTTAAATACAATCCACTGTTGCTGTACCACATCAAAAGTAATCCCTTGATACAGCCCAGATAAACGAGCAAAGCAGGCTACACTAGATTCAGTATAGTGGGTAACAAAATCAGGTGTCGATAAATCAGCATCTAGCAACGTGCAGTTACTTATATTTTCTTTGGGCACAAGTAAGCGAGTACTTACGTCAGATTGTTGCGACTCATCCAAGTGACGTTGTACGACATTGAGTATGTGTTGTTGAGCAAATTGTGCCTGAGGGTGGCTTGCTACTACTGCGAAAAAATGCGCCATATCATCCATGAAATTAATTGCGTTTGATTAGTTGTAGCACAGGGTTGGTCAAGGTGACAAGCAATGTCAGATAATTTTACACTTTCTAAATTCAGTACCTCCATTTTTCACCATTATTTTAGCTAGCAGCTTGATCATTAAGCCCTTTTTGATCATGGAATATATATTGCAAACCACCACTAGGCATTATCACTGCTCACAGTTTTGTGGGCTTCAAACAATGGAGATGCATAATGTTAAAGAAAATAACAGCAGGAATACTGTTACTTTCCATGAGTGCGTTAGCACATGCTAATTACATCGTTACCGACAGTGAAGTAGATGGTTCAGAGATGACCGGAATGGAAGTCACTGTAACTTTTGCTGATGGTTCGATGGATTCTGGCACGTGGGCAACAACCTCTATGGATGGTTTGATTCCTAATCAAGAAGGCTATGCAGGTGCAGCCTCAGGACAGTCATGGGAGTTAAGTCAAGCGGGTTGGACTGAAGGTAATGTTGATGGTACTGATATCTTAGGTATATGGACACTGATGAATGACTCTGCACAAGCCATTACTGGTTTTAGTATTGATGCATTGGCTGGTGGCGTTGCATTTGATGTTGTGTTTGGTACTGAAGTTACTCCTGATTCAGAAGGCGGTAAAGAGTTTGTTGCCTTTATGGGTAATACGACTCCAGCACCTGAATACATGGGTACCATTGTATCATTATCAGACCAGCTTAATGCTGCCTATGATGATTTGTTCGGAACATTAATGGTGATGTTTGAAACTGGTTCAGAGCTGGGTTCAAGTCAATCGGTTAATTTTTGGATAGATACTGATAGTGTTGAAGTCAATGCACCATCAACTATAGGCGTGTTGCTTATGGGAATGTTCTTAGCAGCGCGTATTTCACGCAAAAAAGGATAAGACTATGATAAACACTCAAGCCAATACCTCGCTTACCAAGAAAAGGTACGTGAAACCGCAAATAGTTAATCCTGGTTCACTAGCAGAATTAACACAAGGTTTCTCGGGATCTGTACCCGATGAGCAAGGTGGCAACACTAAACGTAATCCGTTCCAAGGATAAGTGTAAAAAAGTTCGACGCTTATCAGTGAATCGCTGATAAACGCTGAGCTGGATTACATATTCGAAGTATGAATTATTTAAGTAAGCCTCTGCATGGAGTGCGGTTAACCCCTTGGTCTAGTGAGCTGAGTTGTACACGTAGTAAATACCGCGTTGGTTTATCGCACTCCACGTTTTCTGTTCCTAATAACAAGCCGATATGGCGCTTATTAGACGAAGGAAAGCGTTACAAAACCGAAGTCAATCTTCACGCAAGTGGTGATGATTTGATATTACATATTGATTGTGAGGGACAGGGACAGTTTAAGCTCAATGAAGACAATATTGAAATCAACTGGACCGAACAAGGCACCTCATACGAACATTATTTACAAACCATGGGCATGGCATTATGGCTAGATACCTTTAAACAGGTCCCATGTATTCACGGTAACGCGATTAGTTATGGTGAGTTAAGTTTTGGTTTGGTTGCGCCGAGTCGCACCGGTAAAACAACGTTAACGGCGGCTTTGTGTCAACAAGGCGCCGAATTAATGAGTGATGACATGATGGCGTTACACCCTTGTCGCAATGCGGCAGGTGAGCCTTATTATGATGTGTACAGCTCATGGCCCATAGCACGGATGTGGCCTGACGCGATTAATGCGGCATTAAACACGGATGAAACGCAGTTTAGTAAAGTTCATGACAAGTTTAGTAAGCGGCTATTGAACGCAGAGCAAGATCTGCAATACAACGCTGATAAGCGAGAGGTTAATGCGATTTATATACTAAATCGAATAGAGGTACCTGAAAAAAGCACTTTAGCGCACCCAACCTGTTGGATTGAGACAGTTAATCCCAGTAAAGCCCTAATCATACTGATTCAAAACAGTATGTTAGCGGATGCATATAGTGCATTAGGTATCGAACAAGCAAGGTTAGCGCGCTTGATTGATGTGGTTCAAACCATCCCCATTAAACAAGTCAATTATTATAGTGGTATCAAGCAGTTACCGAATGTATGTCAGACCATTTTACAAGACATACAAACACATAAGCAGATCAACATCATTTCGTAGTGATAAAGGAGTCGTTATCATGGTTAGTGCGGGACAAGGGATCATTAAAAACAACACAAACAAGATGGCAGCTATGTATCGCTTAGTCGATACATGTGTTATCGGGACTATGATGCTAGTCGCCACACTGTTGTATGCACAAGACTACAAAACAAAACAGAATATTTTATTATCTCTTTAATTGGTGCCATTAGTTTTGCTTTTTTCGCGGAATCGGTCTCATTATACCGCTCATGGCGATTGGGTGATTTTAAAGAAGTATTTTTTTATGCAGCGCTCGCTTGGGCTGGTTCGGCCTTCGCTGTTTTGATGTATTTGTTTTTCTCCAAGGCTAGTGCGGATTTTTCCCGGGTCGTGATCCTGATATGGTTCACAGGGACATTTATAACATTTGTTACATGGCGCTATGTATTTCAACAGTTTCTATTTTCCATCCGCAAAAAAGGCT
The DNA here is from genome assembly GCA_029246415.1 of Glaciecola sp. GTDB lineage: Bacteria > Pseudomonadota > Gammaproteobacteria > Enterobacterales > Alteromonadaceae > Opacimonas. Next base: position 1,100 of record JAQWNF010000012.1, on the reverse strand, counting down.
ATAACACTCGCAGCATTGCGATATTTGGATTATCAGATAAAGGCATTCGTTTAGCACGAGAAGTCGCAAATAACCCGGAAACAGGGTACAAACTCAACGGCATCTATGATGATCGCAATGAGTCACGGCTAGACAAAGGCTATCACGCATTGATTGAAGGGAATATTGAACAAGGTATTGCTGCTGCAAAAAATGACGAATACGACATTATCTTTATCACCTTACCTATCAAAGCTCAGTCTCGCATTCAAGATATGTTATTTGCATTAGGGGACACGACAGCGACAGTGCATGTGGTGCCAGATCTGTTTATGTATTGTTTGATGCATGGGGAAATGTCACACATTGGCGATATTCAAACAATCAGTGTGTATGACAACCCAATGAAAGGGGGCGCTGCAATTGTAAAACGCTTTGAAGATGTCGTCTTGTCTAGCATTATCCTAAGTATCATCGCGCTTCCCATGTTAGCGATCGCTATTGGCATTAAACTTTCGTCAAAAGGACCCGTTATATTTAAACAGCACCGTTATGGTTTAAATGGTAAGCGGATTGATGTGTGGAAGTTTAGAAGTATGACAGTAACCGAGAATGCTGAGGTAGTTACACAAGCCAAAAAAGGCGATATGCGTGTCACTAAGTTCGGTGCGTTCTTGCGTCGTACTTCATTGGATGAATTACCGCAGTTTATCAACGTATTAAAAGGTGACATGTCTGTCATTGGTCCTCGACCGCATGCAGTGAGTCACAATGAAGAATATCGCAAGGTAGTGGATTACTACATGCTACGTCACAAAGTGAAACCTGGCATCACTGGTTGGGCTCAGGTTAATGGCTGGCGCGGTGAGACAGATACACTTGATAAGATGAATAAAAGAATAGAGTTTGACCTAGAGTACATTCGTAACTGGTCATTGTGGTTAGATTTTAAAATTGTGTTGTACACGGTATGGCGTGGGTTTGTAATCCCCCCATTTTAAACAGCAGTCATTTGTAGAAGATCCTTAAGCTGCCTTTAACACAGCAGTTGGTGGTATACCACCAACTGCTGTGTTAGGTCTTTCATTATTGTATATCCATAACCATTGTGTTGCCAATTC
>JAQWNF010000009.1 GCA_029246415.1 Glaciecola sp. | reverse complement strand
AGCACCAGTGATCATGTTTTTAACATAATCGGCGTGTCCTGGACAATCAACGTGTGCATAGTGACGTGATGGAGTGTCATATTCTACGTGTGACGTAGAGATAGTGATACCGCGCTCACGCTCTTCTGGGGCATTATCGATTTGATCGAATGCTTGTGCGTTACCGCCGTAAGTCTTAGACAATACAGAAGTGATTGCAGCTGTTAGGGTTGTTTTACCATGGTCAACGTGGCCAATTGTACCAACGTTTACATGGGGTTTATTACGTTCAAACTTTTCTTTAGCCATTTTTCTCGTTTCCTAGTTAAAAAGCCCGACCCATAAATGAATTAGACCGGACCGAACTCTCTATTAAGATTATTGACGTCGTTCTATAATTGCTTTAGCGACATTAGCTGAGGCTTCAGAATAATTAAAGAATTCCATCGAATAGGACGCACGGCCTTGCGTTGCAGAACGCAAGTCAGTTGCATATCCAAACATTTCTGAAAGTGGCACTTTAGCACGAACAATCTTGATACCTGCTACACCCTCTTCCATACCTTCGATCATGCCTCGACGTCGATTAAGATCGCCAACAACATCACCCATCCACTCTTCTGGAGTGGTTACTTCTACTTTCATCGTAGGCTCTAAGAGTACAGGAGATGCATCGAGTACACCTTTCTTGAAACCCATAGAACCTGCAATTTTAAACGCCATCTCAGAACTGTCAACATCGTGGAATGAACCATCATACAATGTAACTTTTATGTCTAACATGGGGTAGCCCGCTAAAACACCAGATTGCATTTGCTCTTGGCAACCTTTGTCTACAGCAGGTATAAATTCTTTTGGTACTACACCACCAACAATCGCATTAACGAATTCGTAACCTGCGCCTTCTTCTTGCGGCTCAATCTTCAACCAGACATGACCAAACTGGCCTTTACCACCTGATTGACGTACAAATTTACCTTCGACTTCAATACTAGAACGGATAGTCTCACGGTATGCAACCTGCGGTTTACCCACATTACATTGCACACCAAACTCACGTTTCATACGGTCGACGATAATGTCTAAGTGTAATTCACCCATACCCGAAATGATCGTCTGAGCAGATTCATCATCGGTATGTACTTTAAACGAGGGATCTTCAGCAGCTAGTTTGTTTAGTGCAATACCCATTTTTTCTTGATCTGGGATTGAGCGAGGCTCAACTGCAATTGAAATAACAGGCTCAGGGAAGTCCATACGTTCAAGCGTTATTTTGTTATTTGCGTCACACAAGGTATCACCTGTCGTCACGTCTTTAAGTCCAATCGCAGCAGCAATATCTCCTGCGCGAACTTCTTTAATTTCTTCACGGTTATTGGCGTGCATTTGTACAATACGACCAAAACGCTCACGCTTCCCTTTCACAGGGTTATATACCGTATCACCGGTATTAACCACGCCTGAGTAGACGCGGAAAAAGGTTAATGTGCCAACAAACGGGTCTGTAGCGACTTTAAATGCGAGCGCAGAAAAAGGCTCATCGTCTTTAGCTAAGCGAGTAGCTTCAGTCTCATCTTTATCATCAAGGATGCCAGTGATTGGTTTGACTTCTTCTGGTGAAGGTAAAAATTCAATAACCGCATCCAATACTGCTTGGACACCTTTGTTTTTGAATGCAGAACCACATGTCGCCAGCACAATCTCATTATTGAGAGTACGTTGACGTAAACCGGATTTAATTTCATCTTCAGAAAGATCTTCACCTTCAAGATATTTATCCATCAACTCATCGGTTGCTTCTGCAGCTGCTTCGACAAGTTCGATACGCAGTGCTTGGGCTTTTGCAAGATAATCAGCAGGGATTTCTTCATAGTCAAAGGTCATGCCCTTGTCTGCTTCATTCCAATTAATGGCTTTCATCTTGATTAGGTCGATAACACCTGAGAAGTTTTCTTCAGCACCTATGTTTAGGTGAATAGGTACACATTGTGCCCCTAAACGGTTGCGAATTTGCTCTACAACTCGTTCAAAGTCAGCACCAGCACGGTCCATTTTATTCACAAATACAATACGAGGGACTTCGTATTTATCTGCTTGACGCCATACTGTTTCTGATTGCGGTTCAACACCTGAAGAACCACAAAAAACCACCACCGCACCATCAAGTACACGCAATGAACGCTCAACTTCAATCGTAAAGTCTACGTGTCCCGGTGTATCAATGATATTGATGCGATGCTGTTCAAATTGTTGCTGCATCCCCTGCCAAAAGCAGGTGGTTGCAGCGGAGGTTATAGTAATGCCTCGTTCCTGTTCTTGTTCCATCCAATCCATGGTGGCAGCACCATCATGTACCTCACCAATTTTGTGAGATAGACCAGTGTAGAACAATACGCGCTCGGTGGTAGTGGTTTTGCCTGCATCTACGTGCGCGACAATACCAATATTACGATAGCGTTGAATAGGAGTTTTACGAGCCATATTAACCTCGAATTACCAACGGTAATGCGCGAACGCTTTGTTGGCTTCAGCCATACGGTGAACGTCTTCACGTTTCTTAACCGCAGAACCTTTATTTTCTGATGCATCAAGCATCTCAGCAGCTAGGCGTTGAGCCATAGACTTTTCGCCACGTTTACGCGAAGCTTCAACTAACCAACGCATACCTAGAGCATTACGACGTACTGGACGAACTTCAACTGGTACTTGGTACGTTGAACCACCTACACGACGAGACTTAACTTCGACGGTTGGGCGGATGTTCTCTAGTGCAATTTCAAATACTTCTAGATGTGGTTTGCTAGTTTTTTCAGCAACAATGTCAAGCGCGCCATAAACGATCTTTTCAGCTGTTGATTTTTTGCCGTCGAGCATTACGACATTCATGAATTTAGCAAGCAATTCTGATTTAAACTTTGGATCTGGTAGGATTTTTCGTTGTCCTACAACTCTTCTTCTTGGCATCTTAAATTCTCCGTAGAAATTTCAGGTTATATCCCAAAACTTATAATATTAATAGTTTGGCCTTACTAACGGAGAACCGTTAAGACTTAGGCCTTTTCGCGCCGTACTTAGAACGGGCTTGGCGACGATCACTTACACCAGCACAATCTAATGTACCGCGAACAGTGTGATAACGAACACCAGGTAAATCTTTAACACGACCACCGCGGATTAATACCACGCTATGCTCTTGTAGGTTGTGACCTTCACCACCGATGTATGAAGAAACTTCAAAACCGTTGGTTAAACGTACACGACAAACTTTACGTAATGCAGAGTTTGGTTTCTTTGGCGTAGTAGTATATACACGTGTACATACACCACGACGTTGTGGACAAGCTTGTAATGCAGCTACATTTGATTTCTCAACTGGCTTTTTACGAGGCTTACGCACTAACTGGTTAACTGTTGCCATTAACGAGCTCCTGAGTAAATAAATTAAGCTGACGCAACATGCGCCAACAATGTTAATAAGTGTATGAAATTGCTCTATCTCATAAACTAAAAAACCGCGACCGTAGGGATTAACCTAAATTCGGGTCGCGGAATATTAAAGATCTAATGCTCAAATGTCAAGCACTAGACCTCAATGACAATCGATTACTCTTCGTCGCCTGTTGGCATATTAGCACTAGCATTTAATGCTTCTGTTAATGCCAACTGAGCTTCGTCAGCTGAAACCGATAAATCTTCTGCAGTGAATTGTGCGGCTTTACGCGCTGCACGCTTCTGATGATAAGCAAAACCTGTTCCGGCAGGGATTAGGCGTCCAACGATTACGTTCTCTTTCAAGCCACGTAAGTCATCTTCTTTACCTTGCACTGCTGCTTCGGTTAGTACTCGTGTTGTTTCTTGGAACGATGCAGCTGAGATAAATGACTCAGTTGATAGTGATGCTTTGGTGATACCCAATAATTGGATTTCATACTTAGCACCGACTTTGCCTGCATTTTCAAGTTCACGATTAGCTATCTTAACTTGTGATACTTCTAGTTGCTCACCCACTAAGAATTGTGAATCACCTGAATCAGTGATCATACACTTACGGAGCATCTGACGAATAACAACTTCGATGTGCTTATCGTTGATTTTAACACCTTGTAGGCGATAAACTTCTTGAACTTCGTTCACGATATAATTAGAAACAGCACTTACCCCACGTAAACGTAAGATATCATGCGGTGATTCAGGACCATCAGCGATAACTTCGCCGCGTGAAACCGTTTCACCTTCAAATACGTTAAGTTGACGCCATTTAGGGATCATCTCTTCGTAGTGATCACCCTCTGGTGGAGTAATCATTAGACGTTTCTTACCTTTGGTTTCTTTACCAAAGCCGATCATACCGGAAACTTCCGCTAGGATTGCTGGCTCTTTAGGCTTACGTGCTTCGAACAAGTCAGCAACACGTGGTAGACCACCGGTAATATCTCGAGTCTTAGAACCTTCTTGAGGAATACGCGCTAGTACGTCACCTTCTACTGCCATCATGCCGTTAGTGGCAACGATAGTCGTAAAGCTTGGTAAGCGAATTTCCTGTAGTGAGTTTTCACCCGCTTCTAAGATTAACTTAGGCTCTTTTGCATTGGCCTTAGAAAGATCTTTAACAACGATACGACTTAAACCAGTCAAGTCATCGGTTTGCGTTTCTGTATTGGTATCATCAACATCCGCAAATGAAATCTTCGCAGGACGCTCAGTGATGATTGGGTGACTATGCGGGTCCCAGTTAGCAACGACATCGCCGCCAGTAACCAACGCACCATCATCAACCGATAAGGTAGCACCGTAAGGCACTTTATAGCGCTCTTTTTCACGACCTTGATCATCAATCACGGTTAATTCAGTAGAACGAGAAACAATAACTAACTTGCCTTCTTGATTACGTACTGATTTAGAGTTGTGAAGTTTTAATGTACCGTTAGTTTTAACCGCAACGCTGTTTTCAGCAGAAGCTCGTGATGCCGCACCACCGATGTGGAACGTACGCATGGTTAACTGTGTACCAGGTTCACCGATTGATTGTGCTGCAATAACACCAACAGATTCACCACGACCAACCATTTCACCGCGAGCAAGGTCACGACCATAACAATTTTCACATACACCGTGATCGTTATCACACGTGATAACCGAGCGTACAATCATTTGGTCAACTGAGTTTGCTTCAAGCATGTCAACTAACGCTTCGTCAAGTAAAACATTACGCTCAACTAATACTTCATCATCGGTACCTGGCTTGATAACATCTTCTGCTACCACACGACCTAGTACACGTTCACGTAACGGCTCAACAACATCACCACCTTCGATTAGTGGTGTCATGATAACACCTTCTAACGTACCACAATCGCTATTGGTAATAACCAAATCTTGTGCAACGTCAACTAAACGACGAGTTAAGTAACCTGAGTTAGCTGTTTTAAGTGCTGTATCGGCCAAACCTTTACGCGCACCGTGAGTAGAGATAAAGTACTGAAGTACGTTTAGACCTTCACGGAAGTTTGCCGTGATTGGTGTCTCGATGATTGAACCATCTGGTTTTGCCATCAGACCACGCATACCTGCTAACTGACGAATCTGAGCAGCACTACCACGAGCACCGGAGTCAGCCATCATATAAACAGAGTTAAACGAGCTTTGTTGTTCTTCTTCGCCTTGCGCATTGATAACGGTTTCTTTTTCAAGATTATCCATCATCGCTTTGGCAACTTTTTCGTTAGCTGTAGACCAGATATCGATTACTTTATTGTAACGCTCACCTGCGGTAACAAGACCAGACTGGAATTGTTCCTGGATTTCAACGACTTCTGCTTCTGCATCTTCGATGATATCTTTTTTCGCAGCAGGGATAACCATATCATTGATACCAACAGATGCACCCGCGATCATCGCGTAATGGAAACCGGTATACATGATTTGGTCAGCTACAATAACTGTATCTTTCAAGCCTAGTGTACGATAAGACACGTTTAACAAATTCGAGATTTGTTTTTTCTTCATTGGCTGGTTAATTACTTCAAAATCCAAACCTTTAGGTAGGATTAGAGATAATATTGCACGGCCAACTGTGGTGTCTTTAATACTAATTTTTTCTACTTTTTCACCCGCTTCGTTAACTTCGTATTCAGTGATACGAACTTTAACTCGTGCGTGTAGCTCTGCAGCTTCAGTACGATAAGCTTTTTCTGCTTCATGTGGTGAAGTGAAGATCATGCCTTCACCTTTACCATTAACACGGTCACGTGTTAAATAGTACAAGCCTAATACAACATCCTGTGAAGGAACGATAATTGGCTCACCATTAGCTGGTGATAAGATGTTATTGGTAGACATCATTAACGAGCGAGCTTCTAACTGAGCTTCAATCGTCAACGGAACGTGTACCGCCATTTGGTCACCATCGAAATCGGCGTTATAAGCCGCACATACTAATGGGTGCAATTGGATCGCTTTACCTTCAATTAGGGTCGGTTCAAATGCTTGGATACCGAGTCTGTGAAGTGTTGGTGCACGGTTTAGTAATACAGGGTGTTCACGGATAACATCATCCAATACATCCCATACTTCCGGCGCTTCACGTTCTACTAATTTTTTGGCAGCTTTAATGGTTGTCGCTAAACCGCGTGCTTCAAGCTTGCCATAGATAAACGGCTTGAATAACTCAAGTGCCATTTTCTTAGGTAGACCACACTGATGCAAACGTAATGTTGGACCAACGGTGATAACTGAACGACCAGAGTAATCAACACGCTTACCTAGTAAGTTCTGACGGAAACGACCTTGCTTACCTTTAATCATATCGGCAAGAGATTTTAATGGACGCTTGTTAGAACCGGTAATAGCACGACCACGACGACCGTTATCTAGTAACGCATCAACCGCTTCTTGTAACATACGCTTTTCGTTACGTACAATAATATCCGGTGCAGCAAGGTCAAGAAGACGCTTCAAACGGTTATTACGGTTGATAACACGACGGTACAAGTCATTAAGATCAGATGTCGCAAAACGACCGCCATCTAGTGGAACTAGTGGACGTAGATCTGGTGGTAACACTGGTAACACAGTCATGATCATCCACTCAGGCTTGTTACCTGACAACTGGAATGATTCTAATAACTTAAGACGCTTGGTGATCTTTTTACGTTTAGTTTCTGAATTGATTGAAGGTAATTCTTCACGCATTTCAACTACGTCTTGATCAACATCTAAAACTTTAAGTAAGTCAAAGACAGCTTCAGCACCCATTTTCGCTTCGAACTCGTCACCGTGTTCTTCTAACGAATCTAAATACTCTTCTTCAGTTAATAACTGACGACGCTCAAGAGTTGTTAAACCTGGCTCGGTTACTACATAGGATTCAAAATATAGAACGCGCTCAATATCACGTAGCGTCATATCTAGCATTAAGCCAATACGTGACGGTAGTGATTTAAGGAACCAGATGTGTGCAACAGGAGAAGCAAGTTCGATATGACCCATACGCTCACGACGTACTTTAGCCAATGTCACTTCAACGCCACATTTTTCACAAATTACACCACGGTGCTTAAGACGCTTATATTTACCACATAAGCATTCATAATCTTTTACCGGGCCAAAGATTCTTGCACAGAACAAACCATCACGCTCAGGTTTGAATGTACGGTAGTTGATGGTTTCTGGCTTTTTAACTTCACCAAAAGACCAAGAACGTACCATATCTGGTGCCGCTAAACCGATTCGAATATTATCGAATTCTTCGGTTTTGTTTTGTTGCTTTAGAAACTTTAATAAGTCTTTCACATTTTTCTCCCTTCGGAGTGGGTCATAAGACCCAGTAACCAAGCCGTTACTGAGTCAACCTAACTAACACGATGCAAATAACACTGACAACGATACTCATTACTGGGTATCGCTGTGCATGTTTTGTGCTTATTCGTTTTCTTCTAACTCGATATTAATACCAAGTGAACGGATTTCTTTCAACAATACGTTGAATGACTCAGGCATGCCTGGCTCCATTCTATGGTCGCCGTCAACGATGTTTTTATACATCTTAGTACGGCCGTTAACATCATCAGATTTAACAGTAAGCATTTCTTGTAGCGTATACGCTGCACCATATGCTTCTAATGCCCAGACTTCCATCTCACCGAAGCGCTGGCCACCAAACTGAGCTTTACCGCCCAATGGTTGCTGCGTAACTAGAGAGTAAGAACCAGTAGAACGTGCATGCATTTTATCATCAACTAAGTGATTCAGTTTCAGCATGTACATGTAACCTACTGTTACAGGACGTTCGAAGGCACGACCAGTACGACCGTCAAATAATGTAATTTGACCGCTTTCTGGAATATCAGCTAACAACAACATTTCTTTGATTTCTGCTTCAGTAGCACCATCAAATACTGGTGTTGCAACAGGTACACCTTTACGTAAGTTTTCTGCAAGACGACGTATTTCGTGATCAGTGAAGCTATTAATGTCTACTTCTTGACGACTTGTTCCAAGGTTATATACCTCGTTCAAGAAGCTACGAAGTTTATACACTTCTTCCTGTTCTTTAATCATACGGTCAATCTTCACACCTAAACCATGGGCAGCCATGCCTAAGTGAGTCTCAAGGATCTGACCGATGTTCATACGCGATGGTACACCTAGCGGGTTTAATACGATGTCTACCGGCGTGCCGTTTTCATCATATGGCATATCTTCAACCGGTTGGATAGTCGAGATAACACCTTTGTTACCGTGACGACCAGCCATTTTATCACCTGGTTGGATATGACGTTTAACTGCTAAGTAAACTTTTACGACTTTTAATACGCCTGGTTGTAAATCATCACCTTGGATAATTTTCTGACGTTTAATTTCTAACTTCTTATCAAACGTTGCTTTTACTTCAGCATGTTGTTCAATAATCTGTTCGAAGTCAGCTGCCGCATCATCGTCTTTTAATGCAATATCAAACCATGTATCACGTGCTGTACTGTTTAACTTCTCTTCTGCTACGCCGTTGTTTAATAACAAGTTGCGAGCGCGAGCGAAAATACCATCTTCTAAGATAGCTAGCTCATCAGATAAGTCTTTTTTGACTTCACGTAATTGCATTGCTTCGATTTCTTTCGCACGCGCGTCTTTTTCAACACCGTCACGAGTAAAGACCTGAACGTCAATAACTGTTCCACGTACACTGTTTGGTACACGTAGAGAAGTATCTTTAACATCCGAGGCTTTTTCACCGAAGATTGCTCTTAATAGTTTTTCTTCTGGAGTAAGTTGCGTTTCACCTTTAGGGGTGACTTTACCTACTAAGATATCGCCGCCTTTAACTTCGGCACCGATATATACCACACCAGATTCATCTAGTTTACCTAATGCAGATTCACCTACATTTGGAATATCAGCTGAAATCTCTTCAGGACCAAGCTTAGTATCACGAGCAACACAGCTTAATTCTTGAATGTGGATAGTCGTAAAGCGATCTTCTTCCGCAACACGCTCAGAAATAAGGATTGAATCCTCAAAGTTGTAACCATTCCAAGGCATAAATGCGATACGCATATTTTGCCCTAGTGCTAAGTCACCAAGATCCGTTGAAGGACCATCAGCTAGCACATCGCCTGTTACAATCGGATCACCGACATTACAGGTTGGTTTTTGGTTGATACACGTGTTCTGGTTAGAGCGTGTATATTTAGTCAAGTTGTAGATATCGATGCCAGCTTCACCCGCAGTCATTTCTGCTTCGTTCACTTTGATCACGATACGTGATGCATCAACATAATCGACCGTACCGCCACGTTTAGCGACAACAGTTACACCTGAATCTACCGCGACAACTCTTTCCATACCTGTACCAACTAATGGCTTATCAGCCTTTAACGTTGGAACAGCTTGACGTTGCATGTTTGCACCCATCAATGCACGGTTAGCATCATCGTGTTCAAGGAATGGGATGATTGACGCTGCAACAGATACGATCTGTTGAGACGACACGTCCATATACTTGATATCAGATTTAAGCATTAACGTCGTTTCACCACGGTAACGACAAGGGATCAATTCATCTACTAGTTGCTGCGCGTCATTTATTTCAACGTTTGCTTGTGCAATCGCGAATTGACCTTCTTCAATAGCTGATAAGAAATCAATCTCTTCAGTCACTACACCATCAACAACACGACGATATGGAGTTTCTAGGAAACCGTAATCATTGGTACGTGCAAAAGACGATAGTGAGTTAATTAGACCGATGTTCGGGCCTTCTGGCGTTTCGATTGGACATACACGACCATAATGCGTCGGATGTACATCTCGTACTTCAAAGCCTGCGCGTTCACGTGTAAGACCACCTGGGCCTAAAGCTGAAATACGGCGTTTGTGAGTTACTTCAGATAATGGATTGTTTTGATCCATAAACTGAGATAATTGGCTTGAACCAAAGAACTCTTTAACAGCTGCTGAAATAGGCTTCGCATTAATCAAATCCTGTGGCATTACGTTATCTAGATCGCCTAAACTTAGACGTTCTTTAACAGCACGTTCTACACGTACAAGACCAACACGGAATTGGTTTTCAGCCATTTCACCAACACTACGAATACGACGGTTTCCTAAGTGGTCAATATCATCCACTTCGTCTTTACCATCACGTATCGTAATTAACTGACGCATAACAGACACGATATCTTCTTTACTTAAGATACCAGGACCTGTGATTTCATCACGACCTAAACGTTTATTAAACTTCATACGACCAACAGTCGATAAATCATAACGCTCTTCTGCGAAGAATAAATTTTCAAATAATGCTTCAGCCGCATCTTTTGTCGGCGGCTCGCCTGGACGCATCATTCGATAAATTTCAACTAATGCTTCTAAACGGTCATTAGTTGAATCAACGCGTAAAGTGGTAGAGATGTATGCACCATGATCTAGTTCGTTAATATAAAGAGTATTAAACTCTGCAATATTAGCTTCTTTTATTTTTTCGATTAGATCTAAGGTTAATTCATCATTGGCATTGGCAACAACTTCACCGGTAGATTCATCGATGATATTGTTGGAAATGACACGGCCTAAGATGTATTCAGCTGGTACTTCTAACTCTGTGATATTCGCTTTTTCTAAAGAGCGAGTATGACGAGCTGAAATACGACGACCATGCTCTACTAAAACATTGCCTTCAGCATCTAGTATGTCAAACTGTGCAGTCTCACCGCGAAGGCGATCTGGCACAACAGACATAAATGTTTTGTCTTCTTCAAAACGTATTTGCACGTTTTCGAAGAACATCGCTAGAATTTCTTCTGTTGAATATTCTAATGCACGTAAAATAATAGACGCTGGAAGTTTACGTCGTCTATCTATACGAACAAATAAATTATCTTTTGGATCGAATTCAAAGTCTAACCATGAACCACGGTAAGGGATAACGCGTGCGTTATACAACACTTTACCGGATGAGTGAGTTTTGCCTTTATCATGATCAAAGAACACACCGGGTGAACGGTGGAGTTGAGAGACAATAACACGCTCGGTGCCGTTGATAACAAAAGTACCATTGTCTGTCATTAATGGGATTTCGCCCATATACACTTCTTGTTCTTTAATGTCTTTAACAGTACCTGGTGCGGCTTCTTTATCAAACAATACTAAGCGTAGTTTGACACGTAGAGGCGCAGAATAAGTGACGCTTCGAATTTGACATTCACGAACGTCAAACATCGGCTCACCTAAGCGGTAGCTCACATACTGTAGCTCTGAATTCCCAGAATAACTTTTGATCGGGAACACTGAACCGAACGCCGCTTCTAAGCCGTTATCTTTGTCGCCATTGACATCGATGAACTTCTTGAACGAGTCCAATTGAATTGATAGGAGGTATGGAATTTCCAATACCTGAGGGCGTTTGCCAAAATCCTTACGGATACGTTTTTTTTCGCTGTACGAGTAAACCATGGGTTCCTCAACTAGTGATTTTTGACCCGACCTGCTGCTAATGTATTAGCAACAAACTCCCAGTCCGCTTTGATTTTTTCCACCTTTGCGACTATGTTACTAATCAGGTGATGCACTTTTATAGACTAAGATAAGCGGTTAGTAAATTCTTAATTGTCTATAGCGCAAAAAAGCAGGTGACCAAAAAGTCACCTGCTTTTGCCATTTCTGGCATTAAGCAATTACAAGTAATTACTTAACTTCAACTTCAGCGCCAGCTTCAGTAAGAGTTGCTTTCAACTCTTCAGCTTCTTCTTTAGATACAGCTTCTTTGATAGCTTTAGGAGCAGATTCAACTACTTCTTTAGCTTCTTTAAGGCCTAGGCCAGTTGCTGCACGTACTGCTTTGATTACTGCAACTTTATTAGCACCGAAGCTAGTAAGTACAACGTCAAATTCAGTTTTTTCTTCAACAGCTGCTGCTGGACCAGCTGCTACTGCTGCTACTGCTGCAGTTGCTGTTACATTGAACTTTTCTTCTGCTGCTTCGATTAGTTCAACTAATTCCATTACTGGCATTTCAGCAATTGCGTTTAAGATATCATCTTTAGTTAGAGCCATTTCTCTAAACTCCTGGAGTTATTGTTAATTTAAAATAGTTTGCCAAAAACGAAAAATTATTTTTCGTCTTTGATCGCCGCCAATACACGCACAAATTTACTAGGCACTTCGTTGATAGTTTGAACGAATTTCCCAATAGGTGCTTTGAAGGTAGCAAGTAGTTTCGCCAATGCTTCGTCGCGAGTAGGTAATGAAGCCACTGCGTCCAATTTCTCAGGACCCAATAGACCGCTACCAATCGATAACGCTGTTACATTTAATTTCTTGTTGTCTTTAGCGAAGTCTTTAAAAAGACGAGCTGCACCACCTGGTGCTTCGATAGAGAAACCATAAATTAAAGGACCAGTTAAAGCACTGTTGATGTCTGCAAATTTGCTGTCTTCTAGAGCACGTTTAGCAAGGGTATTACGAATTACTTTTAAGTAAACACCTTGTTCACGAGCTTGATTACGAAGAGCAGTTAGTTCGCCTACTTCCATCCCACGGTATTCTGCGACGGCAACGGATAGAGCTTGAGATGCGACATCGGAAATTTCCGCTACGATCTCTTTTTTTGCTGCTAAGCCTAGTGCCACTGCGTTCACCTTCTTTTTAATCTGACTTTGTAAGCTAGCTTACGCCATCAGGGTTCACAGATTGATAAATACATTATTGTACTTACCGCTCTACGGTGTCCGATAACCCCAGAGAGTCTGAGTCCGTACCACCGTCTGCGTAGGCTGTTACATTAAGAGTGCTGTTAAAAGTGATAGTTCTCTTACCTCTATCACCAACACTCACCTACGGTCTTGGACGGGAACTTAATGTCATACACGTATGTACAATAAGCTCCAACCCATAACCTTGAAGAGACATAACGTAAAAACTACGTTATGGGTAGAAAATTACGCTTTAGCTACCAAAGAACTTTGGTCTACAGAGATACCTGCACCCATAGTAGTTGATAAGCTAACTTTCTTAATGAATACGCCTTTAGCAGAAGAAGGCTTCGCTTTCTTCAATGCTTCTAGCAATGCATTTAAATTTTCTTCGATATGGCTTGCTTCAAAAGCAATCTTACCGATTGATGCGTGAATGATACCATTCTTATCGTTACGATACTGCACCTGACCAGATTTAGCGTTTTTAACTGCTGTCGCTACGTCTGGAGTAACTGTGCCAGTCTTAGGGTTAGGCATTAGTCCACGTGGACCTAAGATTTGACCTAATTGACCAACAACGCGCATTGCATCAGGAGAAGCAACAACTACGTCAAAGTTCATTTCGCCTTTTTTGACTAAGTCAGCAAGGTCTTCCATACCTACGATGTCAGCACCTGCTTCTTTAGCTGCTTCAACGTTTGCACCTTGAGTAAATACTGCAACGCGTACGTCTTTACCAGTACCGTTAGGTAGTACAGTTGCACCACGAACGTTTTGGTCAGATTTACGTGCATCAATACCAAGATTAACTGCAACGTCGATGCTTTCTGCAAATTTAGCAGTCGCAAGTTCTTTCAATAAAGCAACGGCTTCATTGATTTCGTATTCTTTGTTCGCTTCAACTTTCTCGCGAATCGCTTTCATGCGCTTAGTTAGTTTAGCCATGTCATTAACCCTCTACGTTCAAACCCATACTACGAGCAGAACCCGCGATGGTATTTACAGCTGCATCAAGACTTGCAGCAGTTAAGTCTGGTTCTTTAGTTTTTGCGATCTCTTCTAATTGAGCGCGTGTCACAGTACCGACTTTTTCAGTATTTGGACGACCAGAACCACTCTTGATACCAGCAGCTTTCTTAAGTAAGAAAGACGCAGGAGGAGTTTTAGTAACAAAGGTAAAAGAACGATCTTCGTATACTGTAATTTCTACAGGTACCGGAGCGCCTTTTTCAAGAGAATCTGTTTTTGCGTTAAACGCTTTACAGAATTCCATGATATTTACACCGTGTTGACCTAATGCAGGACCAACTGGTGGACTTGGGTTTGCAGCGCCAGCTGCAACTTGTAGCTTAATTAAGCCAGTGACTTTCTTCGCCATTTTTATATACTCTCAGTTTGTGGGTTGTGCGCCTATTAAGTATTGAGAATACTCAAATCTACGGCTCCCCACGCAAATAAAGGGATGCGGATTATATGCGTTTTTGACGGATGTGTCAAATATTAATGTACCAGTCATTAATAATCTGGGCGTGCGTTGCTTACGCTATAATACATCTAGCGCAAGCAGCGCAAAATAAGTTTATCTAAACAAAGCTATTAACACATTAATTATAATACTTAGTGCTAGCCAAATCACCAGTTGGTGCTTTATCCAATGAGTTCGAATACGACTTTCCCATTGCGTTGACTTAATCGCACTATATGATTGTGTGACAGGGTACAATACCAAGTTCCCTACATTTACTATGATAAGACTGTATGTCATAGTTACAATAATTTGCTCAGGCCCCATAATTAAAATTATTATTGCGATCATCAATAATGGGATACTTATTTTATATATTGGTAATGAATTAATCATTTATTAAACCTTGTGCGGCTCCTCCGTAAAAACTTACCTTACTAAGACCATATTTGACAATTGAACTACCTACTGGTCCACCTACTGCACCAGAAATCGCTCCCACTCCTACAGCAGAACCGAATCCTCCCCAACTAAAACTACCACTAGTTGCTGCATTACCTAAATAAGATATGCCTCCTAAGACACCACCAAATCCAGCTCCTACGATACCAATACCACCATGCACGTCCATTAACTCTTCATTGTTCAATTCTTTCATTATATTTCCTTGAATTATGATTTATTGAAAATCCATCATAGAATATTTAAACTTGCATTATCACTGTACTGTAGCACTGAATTGTTGCTTTGTTATTTTCTTTATATACAAAAAAACCCAACACATCACTGCATTGGGCTTCATATTTCATATCGTAAAAACTAAAGGATTAGTTCTTTTCGACTTGACCAAATTCAAGTTCAACTGGGGTAGAACGGCCGAAAATAAGCACCGAGACTTTGATGCGGCTCTTCTCGTAATCGACTTCTTCTACAGTACCATCGAAGTCTGCAAATGGACCTTCGGTAACACGTACCACTTCACCAGGTTCAAACAATGTCTTAGGCTTAGGACTATCCACGTTTTCTTCAAGACGATTTAAGATAGCATCCGCTTCTTTTTGTGAGATTGGCATTGGACGATCTGATGTACCACCAATGAAACCCAATACACGTGGTACAGATTTCACTAAGTGCCATGAATCTTCGTTCATATCCATGTTAACTAGCACATAACCTGGAAAGAATTTACGCTCAGATTTGCGTTTTTGACCTGCGCGCATCTCAACAACTTCTTCGGTCGGCACAAGGATCTCTCCAAAGTGCTCTTCCATTCCATTGGTTTTAATATGTTCAAGTAATGTTTTTTGAACACGGCCTTCATAGCCAGAAAATGCTTGTACTACGTACCAACGTTTGCTCATAATTAAAACCCTATGCCAGTGACGAAGCCAACTAAACGCACTAATATGCCGTCTAAGCCCCATAATAATAATGCCATAACCAACGTAGCGGCTAACACGATTAATGTTGTTTGTGTTGCTTCTTGGCGGTTAGGCCAAACAACTTTACGTACTTCTGTGCGTGAATCTTTAGCAAATGTCAAAAAGCGTGTGCCTTTGTTAGTTGATGCCGCGATAAAGCCCGACACAACTAATACTGCTACTGCACCTAACGCACGGTACAACACAGAGACTTCTTCATAATGATAGTTCGCTGCAACTAAACCGCTGAACAAGACAATCACTAGTAACCACTTTACGGTATCAAAACCGCCACTTGACTGTACTTCTACTTTTTCACTCATTGCTTTGTCCTAGCTAAAATGCGTAATTGCAATTGTGCAATCATCGCTTATAAAGTGGCAGGGGCGGAGGGATTCGAACCCCCAACCATCGGTTTTGGAGACCGCTGTTCTACCAATTGGAACTACGCCCCTGCAGTGTGATACCGAATCTATATTCGCTACCAATCAACAAATTTTACATACACTTCGATTGTGCTGCCTGAAAAAAATTAATAAGGGAGTACAATGAAGGGATGCGTATTATACCCACGTTAGCCAGTTAATCAAGCCCTATAAAGCCACCAGTTTGATGTGACCATAATTTTGCATAAATTCCATCTTGTTGTAATAGCTCATGGTGCGTACCGGATTCAACAATTTTCCCTTCATCTAATACGATCAACCTATCCATCTGTGCAATAGTAGATAATCGATGGGCAATAGCCAATACCGTTTTGTTTTGCATCACTTTATCTAAACATTGTTGAATCGCAGCCTCAACTTCAGAATCCAATGCAGATGTTGCCTCATCTAAGATCAAGATAGGCGCGTCTTTGAGCATGACACGTGCGATGGCAATACGCTGCCGTTGTCCACCTGAGAGCTTTACGCCGCGCTCACCAACATGAGCATCAAAGCCAGTGCGCCCTTTTGAATCAGACAACTGCTGAATAAATTCATAGGCTTCGGCTTGTTTTGCCGCAGCAATCATTTCATCCTCAGTCGCATCACTGCGTCCATACAAAATGTTCTCACGCACTGAACGATGCATTAATGAGGTATCTTGTGTCACCATGGATATATGTGCACGGAGGCTTTCCTGTTGTACTTTTGTGATCGCTTGTCCATCGATACTAATTGAACCTGATTGCACATCATAAAAGCGCATTAGCAAATTAACTAGCGTCGACTTACCCGAGCCTGAGCGCCCTACTAAGCCCACTTTTTCTCCCGCTTTGATATGTAAGTTTAATGCGTGAAACACATCTACAGCCTTCCCCGTATGTGTCTGATAAGCAAAATCAACTTGATTGATAGCAATCGCACCACCACTAATTGTTAATTGCTCGGCGTTACTGTGATCTTGGATAGCAATCGGTACAGATAATGAATTGATCCCATCTTGCACGGTGCCTATATTTTCAAAAATAGAAGACACTTCCCACATGATCCACTGCGACATGCCATTTAAACGCAACGCTAAGCTGACGGTAATGGCTAACGCCCCGCCACTGACCAAACTATCCGTCCATAAACTAATCGCTAATGCCGTTACCGATAGCACTAACAATGCGTTTGAAAACCACACGCAGCCATATAACACTGTCACCAAACGCATTTGTGGATGAACCGTTTGTAAAAACCCATCCATGCCTTCTTTGGCATAAGTGGCCTCACGTGCTGAATGCGAAAATAACTTCACCGTCATGATATTGGTATAACTATCAATAATTCTACCTGTCATAATCGAGCGTGCATCGGCTTGATTTTTGGAGACGCGCTTGAGCTTAGGTAAAATTGCCCTGAGGATGGTGACATAGACGACTAACCAAATTACAAATGGCAACGCAAGCATAGGATCTGTAGCAAACACCATTACTACGATACTGATGAAGTACACACTGATATACACCATTAAATCTAACAGCTTCATCACTGTTTCACGCACCGCTAACGCCGTTTGCATGATTTTAGTGGCGACTCGTCCGGCAAATTCATCTTGGAAATATGAGAGCGATTGACTCAATATGTATTGATGTGCCATCCAACGAATACGCATGGGATAATTTCCCAATAGCGCTTGGTGCGTTAAAAATGATTGGGTAACAACTAAAATGGGTAAAATAACGACCAGCACTACGCCCATCATGATCAAACTAGTTTGTTCTTCAGTGATAAATGTTTCCGGATCACGGGTTGAAAACCAATCGACTAACTGCCCCATGTAACCAAACAAAGACACTTCTAGCATAGCAATACACGCTGCGAGTAAAGAGACACAACACAGAACAGGCCAAATACCTTTAGAGTAATGCAGACAAAACGCCAAGACTCCTTTAGGAGGTTGGCTTAATTTAGTATCGGGAAAAGGGGTGATCAGGCTTTCGAACCAAGCGAACATGCAGTAACCTTGTCGGTAATATTACAGAAAAATAAAGCCGACAAGGATAATGCAAATCGCCTAAAAGCGCTATGTTAGTGACGGGTTATTTTGTGAGGTTGTGTATGATTGCTTGTACATTGTCATGATGAGTTTGACGCCATTGAGATAAAGTCTGAGAAGCATCTTTTGCATGACGGGCTTGGGCAATAGCGAGTGCCTGTGATGCTTGGTCTGCAGGGATAACTGCCACCCCATCATTATCCGCAACAATAATATCCCCTGCCTGCACCACCACA
Source organism: Glaciecola sp. (assembly GCA_029246415.1). Taxonomy (GTDB): domain Bacteria; phylum Pseudomonadota; class Gammaproteobacteria; order Enterobacterales; family Alteromonadaceae; genus Opacimonas. The sequence continues at coordinate 177,191 of JAQWNF010000009.1, read as the reverse complement.
CCGCCAACATTCACTATGAGTAAATCTTCAGTTAATACTTTTTTAGCGCCCGGTTTAGGACAGACGCCTAACGCATGAATAGGAAATTGTAGTGCTTGGACTTCATCGATATCGCGCACTACACCATCAACAATAAATCCTGCAATGCCGTTTTGTTTTGCAATCGCACACACATTTCCGCCACTGACCGCATATTGATCATCCGCTTCAACCACTAGGATATCACCCGGCTGGGCATCATAAATCGCTTTATGCACCATTAGGTGGTCGCCCGGCGCACATTTTACGGTATAGGCGCGTCCAGCAACACGCGGCATATTTGCCCACAATGGATGTATACGATAATCCATAAATTGTGAACGTGGTAATGCATCAGCTAAGTCACATGTGGATATGCTTACGTACTCTGCATAATATGAATCAGTCATAAATTAGTCCTTTTACATTAACGGTAACATAAACATGACAGCCCAATAACAACAAATCCCAAACTGGACTAAAAAGGCAATAAAACGCAATTGGATAGCCAATGGGCTAGTTGAAATGAGCAAAATTATGGATTGTGCTAGCCGCGCTGCAAACAGCACATAAGCTAATCCGTTGGTAATATCTGTAGCGTCTGTTGCGATAGCATAAATTAACAGGCCACCAATAAACGGAAAACACTCAACGGCATTAGCGTGTACCCGAGTTAAACGGTATCCAAAAGCAGGCACATCAGAACCGTCTGCAGCAAATTTTAAGTTTTTATTGTGGCCAGTCAATCCCAGATAAGTTCGATAACCCGCTAGGGCTAATAAACTAACTAAAATTAGGACAATGTAATGTAAAAAAACAATGTGTGTAGGGGTCATAGTGTGTCCTTGTTATTATTCTATCTCCAAACAATAATTCACTATAACCCATATTGCAAAACAAAGTACCTAGCAGCGCCTTGCTCTAAATTTCTTGCCTTTAATCTTGCCTTCGCGAAATTGTGCCATTGCACGTTTTACGCTACGTAACTTCACTGCAATAAACGAGACTTGATTGGTGACATTAATCTTACCAATATCGTCGCCATCAATACCGGCTTCTTTGGTTAATGAACCTAAGATATCACCAGGACGCAGCTTTTGGCGTTTACCACCATCAATGCTTAAAGTTACATATTCAGGTTGAATAATTCGGTTAGCGTGAAAACGAACGCTTTCGATCCCTTTAGGTTTAAGCACGACTTGTGCATGGGCTTCGATGTCGCGTAATGCAGACATTTCATTATCACTTACCAATGTCACGGCTAACCCCTCGGCATCCGCTCGACCAGTACGACCAATCCGATGTACATATACATCTGGCTCGTCACTTACCGTATAGTTGATGACCAAATCGACCGCATCAATGTCTAGTCCACGTGCAGCAACATCTGTTGCAACCAATACCAAGGCTGATTTATGGGCAAAACGCGTTAAGACTTGAGTACGCTCGCGTTGTTCCAAATCACCATTTAGGGCAACGGCTGAGATATCTTTTTGTTGTAAATACTCAGTCAGCTCAAACGTTTGAATTTTGGTGTGACAAAACACAATCGCGGCCTTGGCCTGATAATGCGTAATAATCGCCGCAACAGCTTGATCGCGGTGCTCATCAGATACTTTATAGGCAATCTGTTGGATCTTAGTATCACTATGCAGAGATTGGGTTTCAATTCGCTGCGGTGCTTTTTGCACAACATCAGAGATCTGCGCAATCGTATCTGGGTATGTCGCAGAAAACATTAATGTTTGACGCACTTTAGGTAAGTGTTTAAAAATGACTTCCAGCTCATCATAAAAGCCCATATCTAACATGCGATCGGCTTCATCAAGCACGAATTGTTTTAGATTGTGTAATTTGACACGATGATTGAGCATGTGATCCATTACGCGGCCAGGTGTACCTACAATAATGTGTGGTGGATGGCGTAGCGTCGCGATCTGACCATTCATTGGAATACCACCACACAAGGTAGTGATCTTTACGTTATCCATGCGGCGGGCTAATAAACGCAATTGCTCAGCAACCTGATCTGCTAACTCTCTAGTCGGACAGAGCACTAACGCATGCGTATAGGTACGCTTTTCATCTAAACTTTGTAAGATCCCCAAGCCGAATGCAGCGGTTTTACCACTACCCGTTTTGGCTTGTGCTAAGACGTCTTCACCTGATAACACCACCGGCAATGTCGCCGTTTGTATGTCAGTCAGTTGTGTATAGCCAAGCTCTGTTACTGATTGGATCAGCTCAGGGCGTAAATTAAAAGTTGTAAAATCAGTCATTATACTAGTTGCCACGCTATCGCCTGTCCGGCGAAAAATGGGACAATATCATCCCCAGTTGACAGTGCGATTTGCTCTGGAATAGTCCATTCTTGGCGTTGCAAAGTAATCGTAGTTGTATTTCTTGGTAACCCATAAAAGTCAGGGCCAAATTGAGAGGCAAAGCCTTCTAATTTATCTAATGCACCCAACTCGTCAAATACTTGGGCATACAATTCAATCGCACTCCATGCGCTATAACAACCGGCACACCCGCAGGCCGATTCTTTTTTATGTTTTTCGTGTGGCGCCGAATCCGTTCCTAAGAAAAACTTAGACGAACCAGAGGCAACCACCGCACGCAATGCTTGTTGATGCGTGTTACGTTTTAGCACAGGTAAACAATAATTATGCGGTTTTACCCCACCAACTAATAAGTCATTACGGTTTAATAACAGATGTTGGGGTGTGATAGTCGCTGCCACATTTTCAGAAGCTGCCAATACAAAATCGACCGCATCTTTGGTCGTAATATGCTCAAAGACAATCTTTAAGCCTGGAAACGCTGCCACAATGTGCTGTAAATGCTGCTCGATGAACTCTGCTTCGCGGTCAAAGATATCAATTTGCGCTTGGGTTACTTCACCATGAATCAATAACAACATACCTACTTCTTGCATCACCTCAAAGATCGGATACAAGGCTTCTACCCCTTTTACAGCCGCATCAGAATTGGTGGTGGCACCGGCAGGATATAATTTAGCGGCAACCACACCAGCAGCTTTCGCTTGGCGAATATCTTCTGCACTCGTGGTGTTAGTTAAAAATAATGTGACCAATGGTTCAAAGTCTGGAAAATCAGTCGCGTGCGCTAAAATACGCTCACGATAAGCTATCGCTTGTTCGGTTGTCGTGACCGGAGGGACTAAATTAGGCATTGCAATCGCCCGACGGAAACAACGTGCTGTTGCAGGAACGGTCTCGGATAGCATCTCGCCATCACGAAAATGTAAATGCCAATCATCAGGGGTGGTTAATGTTAGGGTTTGCATGTTGAGTCACTCTCGGTAAATTAATCGACTATATTATGCCTTAATCACAGCAAATTTGCCCCTGATTTCATTAATTATTACGCAATGATCACGACTCAAGGGTTGCCAATCTAAATAGATATGCTTTATGGTAGAGCAGGTTTATTATCTCCAACGCATATTTGACACAGGAAGTTCAGTTGCATGTCAGCGAAAATCAGTCTGCTTAATTTTTTCCCTCAGCCAAACTTATTTCAGCGAATACTTTTACCTATCGTAGATCACCTTTTAGGCATTAGTAAAATGAACACCTTGTATCAAACACATCAGATGCAAGGATTATCCAAAGAAGCCTTTGTCGACAAATTACTTACCATTCAGAATATTACAGTCAGTAACGAAGACTCGCTACTAGCCCAAATTCCTGAAACAGGCCCAGTTGTGATTGCCAGTAATCACCCTTTTGGCGGCATTGAAGGACTCATCCTTGCCCGTACTATTAGCAAAAAACGCCCTGATATTAAAGTCTTTGCTAACTATGGCTTGAAGGTATTCAAAGAGCTTGAAGACTTTTTTATCTTTACCAACCCCCTATCACCGAATGATCCGAAAAACGCGCCGAGTATTCGTCAAGCCATTGCTCATGTTAAAGCTGGGCATCCATTACTTATTTTTCCTGCAGGAAGGGTGTCATATTACCAAACAGTCCATCAAGATATCGTTGAACACCAATGGAACAAACTGGTCTATCGCCTTAGCAAAGACGCCGACGGTAAATTTGTAGGGGTGTTTGTCCAAGGATTTAATCGTCCGTTCTTTTATACTTTAGGACGTATTTATTATCGTTTACGCATGCTGCTGTTAGCTCGCGAGCTGCTAGCCAATCAACATCGCTCTATCCATATTGATCACACCCAATGCATTACTTTACCTAATCATTTACCGGCACAAACTGGCGCTGATTTTGCCCGCAGTTTGAGTTATGCAGTGGATAGTCGATGGCATTACACTTGGCCTGCAGATGCGCCTGCATCCTCCATGGCACCTCTTGCACCAGAAATTGAAGTCACAACCTTACTCCAAGAATTATCCGATTTACCTGCACAGCAATGCTTAGTGACTGTTGGCGAGTTTGCTGTGTACTGGTCGATGCAAGCCCAAACACCCGCAATAGTAGATGAAATTGCACGCTTACGTGAGCTCGTGTTTAGAATGCATAATGAAGGTTCAGGCGCACAGCGAGATACGGATGACTTTGATGCGACTTATACTCACCTCTATGTAGTAAGAACTCCTGAAGATACACAAGAATTACCACATATAATAGGTGCGTATCGTATGGGTCGCACGGATGAGCTCATCGCAGCAGATGGTTTGGACGGATTATATTTACATAACATGTTTGAGTTTGCTCCTGAGTTTATTAACCAACGACAACCTTGTTTGGAAATGGGACGGTCGTTCATTATCCCTAAGTATCAACGTTCCCCACAGGGATTGTTTATGTTGTGGCGTGGTATTGGCGAGTTCATGAACGCGTTTCCGCAATATCGTATTCTGTATGGTACTGTCTCTATCAGTAAACTATATGCTCCGCAAAGCGTGAGTATTATTGAAAAGGGGTTAGTCAATGCACCAGAGCATGTGCAGCCACGTCATCATTTTGAACTTGATTTGCATCCACAATTAGCCGCTTTTGCATTATCGCAAGCCAGTACTGTGCAAAGTGGATTAAACAAGTATGTAAACACTTACTTGCATGCAATCGAGCCAGATGGAAAGGATTTACCCGTGCTCGCTAAACAATACCAAAAACTCGGTGCTGATTTTCATGCGTTAGGGATTGATACCAGTTTTAATCATACGCCGGGATTATTATTAAGTGTGAATATGGAAAACGTTCCTGCAAGAATGCAGAAACGCTTTTTAGGTCGTACACTTTAACTATTCGATGTCAGTAATGGGGTGTTTAGCCCCCCCTCTTTTAACCAACCCACTTTGAAAATGCGTCAGTTAACATCGTTTTTGCTTCTTGCCCTTGCGGCGTATCCAAGTACTGCTGAGCTTGTGCTACGTACTTCATGACCATGCCACTGTCTAAACCCAATGAGTCAAACTGATTTTTAAGATCATTGATGCTTTTTATCGAGTCACTATACTCTGCGGCTTTATTCATTAAGCCACCTAGACCACCTTCGGATACTGTCGCTACCGCTGGAACAGCACTAAGTAAGCTATCGACACCTGGGATTGCAGTAGAAAGTTGCGAGAACTTTTCACTCGAGATATTTTGTTTCGCATAATTTAAAATCGCGCCCATTCCACCAGAAGCTTGTTCGGTGGACACGCCAAGATTATCTGTTAAAGATGACAGTAGACCTGCGGCTGAAGGAAGTGCATCCGTAGCCATTTGCTTTACATCTGTGACTTGTGTCGGTGCGGATTCAGAGCCCATACCTAACATATTCTTAACGCTATCCCACCAGCCCTCAGCGTGTGTATGTGAGCTATAAAATGAGGTGCAAAGCAGTGTGCAAGATACGACAACAATAGGTAGTATTTTCATGATAATAGTCCTTTAAAAATTAATCATTCAGACGAACTATAGATGAAAAACTACCAGTTGTAGGATTATTTTATGAAAGATTAATTCTTTTTAGTATATGCGGCAATGATCACAATACGTTGACCATTTACTCTACCTTCGATATGCAAAGGATTGTCTGATAAGCCGATATTGCGAACTGGTGTACCGCGCTTAGCAGTGAAGCCTGCACCTTTTACATCGAGATCTTTGATAATAGTGACACTATCGCCCGCTTTTAATGCCACACCATTCACATCTAGGGTAGGTTCGTCATTACTTACCATGCCCGCTTCAGCCCACTGCTTAACTTCATCTTCAAGATACAGCATATCCATACTATCTTGCGCCCAGCTCTCACTACTCACTCGACCCAGCATACGATACGCCATCACTTGTACCGCAGATGTTTGCGACCACATACTATCGTTAAGACAACGCCAATGATTTATATCTAACTCTACTTCACCTTCGATTTGGTCATGGCAATTACCACATAATAAAACCGCGCAATTTGCAGTGGTGTCGGGCGAATATTCAATGGCATAAGGGGTTAGGCGATCAGTTGCCGTGCATAATTCACATTGATGATTAGCGCGTTCAAGAAGATGTTTTTCTAAAGACATGTTGAGGTTTCACTCATAAAAAGATGGGCAAAGCATACCCACAAAATAAACAAGGATTATATCACAGCAATCAAGGAATGGTTAATGGGCGATTCAGGATTAGTTTTGTAATGACTGTTGATAAGCTATTGTGGCGGGTGCGACACCAAAGTTCACATCGACTTGGGCGCCTTGCAGTTGGCGAATGATTTTAACTAGTGCATAGTGATGAATCGCATGCGACACGCAAAATACTAGTTCGCGAGCAATGGAAGATTGTACCGTGCCAGGATGGCTAGACTGGACATTGATATCACTAATGACGTTTAAGGGTTTATCAAGCTGTGCCTCTGTCAAACAGAGCACCCAAGCTTTGATTTGTTGTAACTGACTAATTGCAATCAGTAATGACGTTTCAGTATCACTTTGACGAGAACGATAATTGTAATCGACATGTTGGCTATCCATACCCCGCATCAGACTGGAAAAATGATCAACGATATGACGCATATGCTGACCAATAGAAACACTAAACAAAGGCAGACAGACGTCTTGATATTCATAGTCGTTTAACGACTGTAATAACACGATAGATTGATCGATCACTTCACTATGACTACTAAGCATTACTTCAAAAAATCCTTATTTTTGTTCATTGGCTTGCCGCTACTCGCTATATTATAGTAGACCTTTATTGTGTTGAAATTATTACACACATTAAAAATTAATCATGCTTTACATAGATCATCGCGCCAGTATCGTAGCCTTTACTTTCTGCGAAATTGAGTAGTTTGTCAATAATGCTAGGATCAAGAACCTTGTTGCGGGATAAGATCCACAAGTAATCCGTATCGGGTCCAGTCACTAGCGCATACTGATAGTCCTCGTCTAACTGTGCAATCACATAGCTGGCATAAAAAGGGCCAAAGAAAGATACTTTCAAATGCCCTACCGTATCATCTCCCACAAAATAGGCTTTACCATTTGCTGTACTCCACTCTCCGCTAGCCACTTCGAAGCCTTGATTGAGCACATCGATGCCACCATCATCACGTACCGAATAAGTTGCGGAAATTTGCTCTAGCCCACGTTCAAAAGGATGGTCTAAACGTGCTATTTCATACCAAGTTCCCAAATAGCGTGATTTATCAAAATCACTCACTGGAGTTACGCCTGGCGGAATACTAGTACAAGCGCTTAAGATGAATAGCGCACTAAGCACGCTGCACAAAGATAGGGTTTTGATAAAGCGAATGGTCATACATAGTTCCTTTATGAGTGTACTCAAATTACAATTAAACGTGCAATGTAGGCACAAATAAAAAAGCCCAAGTAACAATAATCACTTGGGCTCAGAATAAGTGAAATAATTACTGTGCGAAAAACTCTTTACGCATATCAGCGTCACGACTAAACACACCACCTAGTGACGAAGTTTTAGTGTATGACTTACTATCACGAATACCGCGAGCTTTGACACAATAATGCGTCGCATTAATACTAACCGCAACATCTTCGGTGCCAGTCAATGCTTGTAACGCCACCATAATCTGTTGCGTTAAACGCTCTTGCACTTGCGGGCGCTGCGCAAAAAACGCAACCAAGCGATTGATTTTGGACAAACCAATGACTGTTTGTTTTGGAATATAAGAAACGGAAGCAGTGCCATCAATAGTAACAAAATGGTGCTCGCACGTACTCGTCAACGAAACATCTGATACTTGAACGGGTTGTTCAATCTTCATTTTGTTTTCGATTTGGGTGATTTTAGGAAATTTACGATAATCTAAACCCGAAAAAATCTCATCGACATACATCTTAGCAATGCGGCGTGGAGTATCGCACAGGCTATCATCGTCCAAATCCAAACCGAGTGCATCCATTACGTCATTCATCGCGCGTTGGATCTTACTGCGTTTTTCATCGTCCGTTAAGCCGTTTTCTTTCATTGGGGTTTCAAGCCCTTGCTGAATGAGGGCAGTACGAACAAGCGCAGCTTCTTTGGTGATCGCAGGCTCCAAGGCGGTGCGCACGATAACTGCTTCTTTTGCTAACATAAGTCAATCCATCATTTTAAAGTGTGTGATTATATACGGTACAACATCCGATTTAGGATTAAAAAAATCTATATAATTTAACGCGTTAGTCTTTTTAATTAGGTAAACTACTAATAATCTTCTGTTTTTAGAACCATATTTTACTCTTATTTCTGTATAAGGATACCATTTTGAGCGCAGCAATACTAATTACCGGTGGAGCACAACGACTCGGCTTAGCCATGGCCGAAGCATTGATTGCACAAGGCGAGACACTTATCATTACCTATCGGACGCATAAACCTCAAGTGGATTTACTCGCCGCTCAAGGTGCGCGTATGATCCAATGTGACTTTGCTCAAGCAGATGACATTACACGTTTATGTCAACTGATCAATACTGACTATGACGCGTTACGTGCAATTATTCATAATGCTTCTGACTGGGATAAAGAAGCAGGAACTGATAATTACGCACAATTAATGCAAAAAATGATGCAAGTCCACGCCCAAGCACCTTATGAAATAAACCTCGCGTTACAACAAAAATTACTCGCTTTTGATGGTGTCGCTGATATTATCCACATGACTGATTATGTGCAGGATACAGGCAGTAAAAAACATATTGCGTATGCTGCAAGTAAAGCTGCATTACATAATCTTACGCTGTCTTTTGCGACCCTATTAGCGCCTGATGTTAAGGTAAATAGTATTGCACCAGCGTTATTAATGTTTAATGAACATGATTCGGATGCATATAAAGCCAAATCATTACAAAAGTCGTTATTACAAATTTGCCCCGGCGCTCAAGAAGCCGTTAAGGCGATGAATTATTTGTTCGACTGTGACTTTGTCACCGGCCAGACTATGCATTTAGACGGCGGCAGACATTTAAAATAACCAACGCGTTGAAATAAGAAATACACTTATGACTTATCAATTATTACCCGAATGGGTAACCCAAGAAGCTGTTATTTTAGCTTGGCCACATCAACAAACTGATTGGGCGCCATGGTTACAAGACACCCGTTGTGTGTATCTGGATATTATTACCCATATTTCTCAATCTTCAGGCGCAGTCGTGTTACTAGTCGTAGACGAAGATATTGCTGATGTGCAACAACGACTACATGGCTTTACTGGGGTGTTGATTGTCCCTGCTCAGTTTAATGATACTTGGGTCCGTGATTATGGATTTTTGACTGTTGAACATGACGGACAGGTCCAGCCCATTGAATTTGAATTTAACGGCTGGGCTGAAAAATACGCTGCCGATTTGGATACCCAGGTCAATCGCCGATACTTAGCCCCGTTGTTAACTCAACCTCTCATCAGTTACCCAGAATTTGTCGAAGGCGGCGCTTTAGAAATTGATGGCAATGGTCATTTACTGTCGACGGCACAATGTTTACTTCACCCTCAGCGTAACCCGCAGCTCACTGAGCAAGATTATCACGCTATGTTTAGTCGCACCCTTGGCGCACAACAATCGACGATATTGCAACATGGTCACTTAGAAAACGATGATACCGATGGTCATATTGATACCTTAGCTAGATTTACCTTGCATCAAGGGATTGTGTATCAAGGGGCGAACAACCGTCCCACTGATCCTCACTTTGCAGGATTAGAGGCGATGGCCAAAGAATTACAGCAAGCTTTCCCTGCGCATACTTTATTCTCTCTACCTTTACCACATATTATGGATGGTGTAGAAGATGTCGATAATATTGGCGCAGGTACTGAACGCTTGCCCGCATCCTATGCCAACTTTTTGATTTTTAATGATCTGATCTTAGCACCTATTTATGGTGTTGCAGAAGATGAAGAGGCGTTGAGCGTATTGACGCAGGCTTATCCGCACCATCAGATTATCCCAGTGAATTGTGCGACTTTGATCCGTCAGTATGGCTCGTTGCATTGCATTACCATGCAAGTGCCACAAGGCGTAATCAAGCCCGAATGGATCGCACAAGCACTAGAGCAAGTCACAGTTGTGACCGCATAACTTATTTTTATTCACATAACATGTTGATGAGTGTATATGTAGTCAATCTACTAACACTATCCACTACATTTTCGACAGCATTGAGAACTTACTATGCAATCAGCAAAACCATTAGTCAGAGTTGGCGTTGTCCAACAAGCTATTTCAGGTAACGACAAACAAAAAAATTGGCAAGAGAGCGCCACGCAAATTCGTCAGTTAGCACAAGACGGTTGTCGCTGTGTATTGTTACAAGAACTTCACAGTACCCTATATTTTTGTCAAACCGAAGATGTCGATGTGTTTGATTTAGCAGAGCCTATTGAAGGTGAGGGTCATAGATTCTTTGGGGCGTTAGCTGCTGAGTTAAATATAGTACTGATCACGTCTATGTTTGAAAAACGTGCTGCCGGTTTATATCACAACACAGCGGTTGTATATGACTGTAGCGCAGATATTGCAGGGATATATCGCAAAATGCATATTCCTGATGATCCTGGTTTTTATGAAAAATTCTACTTTACCCCTGGTGATCTAGGTTTCACTCCGATTGAGACATCTATTGGTAAACTCGGTGTCCTAGTGTGTTGGGATCAATGGTATCCAGAAGCTGCACGCTTAATGGCAATGGCAGGCGCGGAAATATTATTTTACCCAACTGCAATTGGCTGGGATCGCAACGATACACCTGAAGAGCAAGCTCGCCAACGTGATGCATGGCAGATAATTCAACGCAGTCACGCGGTAGCTAATTCGGTGCCAGTTGTAGTAGCGAATCGTACTGGGTTTGAATTATCACCCACAGGTAATGAAGGGATTGAATTTTGGGGCACTAGCTTTGTGGCAGGCCCTCAAGGTGAATTATTAGCTCAAGCCTCGACTGACAAGGCTGAAAATTTAATCGTCGATCTTGATTTACAACGCACCGAAGATATCAAACGAATTTGGCCATATTTTCGTGATCGTCGTATTGATGCCTACGACGATATCAACAAACGCTGGCGCGATTAATAAACAATCACCCATGTACCCCTTGACATAGGGGTACACTTAGTATTTACTTGTACCATCTTCCCAGATGGTACAAGCACAAGATGATTACCATAGATCTCCAATCTGCAGAACCACTATTCAATCAGTTAATGGCCCAAATAAAGTTGGCTATCCAGCACAAAAAACTAGTACCTGGTGATGCATTACCTTCGATTAGACAATTAGCGGCTGATTTAGATATCAATGCAAAGACGGTAGCAAAAGCTTATCGATTGTTAGAACGCGATAGTGTCATTGAATCTAGAGCTTTTCGCGGTTCTTTTGTGCATGCTGCAGCACTAGACAACCTGCAAGCTGATATCAATAAATGGTTGCATGACGTTATTGCTCAAGATATTGCTAGATATCGACATGCAGGGGCAACCGACTCAGAAATAAGAATTGCCTTTCAGCAAACCCTATCATCTAAAACACATTCGACTTCGTCGAACATAACCAAACAAACTAAGGAATAAATTATGTCTGACTGGCTAATGCAATCTAATTATATGATCATGATATTGCAAGTATTCATAACGTTAGTGTTAGTTCCACTATTGAGTATTAAAAAACTAGTCAACATCGCTAATCATTACGGGCTAGTGCGATACCCAAACGCTAAACCCGATGTGGAAAAGGTTTTAATCACATCCAAAAAAAACTATTGGACGGTAGTCATCGTCATTTTATCCCTAGTGAGTGTGATAGTAGGTCACGCAATCACACACCAAAAAGAATTATTAAATTGGGATGATCAAAGTGGTTTGATGCTGATATACCTACTTTCCATGATCCCAGTAATTTATATGACATTCATTCATCGGAAGATTTTTTATATTTTCAAGAAATATGCTGGCAGTAAACGCAGCGCTTCATTAAAAGTACGCACATGGAAAGATTATATATCAACGCCCTATTTACTGTTGATTATCACAGGGAATCTAGTATATGTTGCAACTGTCCTGTATTTCGTTCAGCACCCTTTTGTAGGCTTTGCTGGTTTGGGAAATATATTCGGATTGATTGCATTAGACGTACTTTTTATGATGATTATTATAGCGATGTATAAAGACAATAAAACGTATTCCATCGAACAACCAGAGTATCGTTTCGCATTAAAAAAACGCGCCATACATATCAACATGCTCATTTTAGCAATTGCAGTATTTCATGTATCATTAAGTATGTGGGTTCAAGGTACAGAGCTTGTAAGCTACAAAATCATTATTCAATCAGTGTATTTCCAACTCATGCTAGTCATGACTGCATTTGCTCTGACGTTACCTAAGTCAATATATGAAGTTAATCGGTCTGAGTACTAGGCCGTTGCTTCATTTCATCATACCAGCGCTGTAAATTGACCTGCTCGGGTAAGATTCTAATTTTTACCACGCGGGCAAAATCAATCGCAGTAAATGCAGTAATGTCAGCGATACTGAATTGCCCACCTGCTAGATAATGGTTATCTGCTAGATGTTGATCTAACAAGTGCATAAATTTCTGCGCATTAATCCCCGCCTCTTTGCCAAACTCAGGTATCGGATGCATCCTATCTTTAAAATACCCTGTGGTATGTTGAAAACACATCCCTACCTGCATAAACAAATACAACTCTGCGCGTTGTTGCCACTGCGCAATAATCCCCTTGCTTAGCGGATCGCGACCATATAATGAGGGCTCTGGCTGTAATGCTTCAAAATACTGACAAATTGCGTTGGCTTCACTAATACAAGTACCATCATCCAATTCTAAAATGGGGACTTTGCCTAATGGGTTTTTCGCTTTAATCGAAGGTGATAAGTTTTCACCACCGACAATATCAATTTGCACATATTCAATCTCGATACCTTTCTCTGCTAAAAACATTCTTACCCGTCTAGGGCTCGGTGCTGTTTTCGTATCATATATTTTCATCGCCCTATTCCTTGGTAAAGCACTGTACATAATTGATCTCCATATTATCAGTATAGCGCCACTGTTTGTTGAAAATATTAAACTTCATACCAGTCTCATCAATTAGGTGACAATTAGCAGCTTGGGTCCATGTCACCAATTCACTGGGTTTGACGAATTTACGCCAACTATGAGTTCCAACAGGTAAATACCTCATGACGTATTCTGCCCCTACAATCGCCAACACATAAGCGGTAAAGGTACGATTTAAGGTAGCCAAAATTAGCATCCCTCCAGGTTTTACAAGCTGTGCACATTGAGCAATCAGCGCAGCTTGATCATCCACATGCTCCACTACCTCAGCATTTATAACGACATCGAATTGTTGGCCAGATGCTACTATTTCTTCCGCTAACACATGTTGATAATCGACCGTCGCCCCCGTGTTAGTTGCATGACGCATAGCAACTTGAATGCTCATCGCTGAAGCGTCGATACCTGTGACTCGTGCACCAAGTCGGGCTAGAGGCTCTGACACTAATCCTCCACCACACCCTACATCGAGTACTGATAACCCTTCTAATGGAGTACCAAGATCATAAAGTTGCCATAAATTAGCATTAGGCTCAGGAGTAAAGCGTAAATCAATCTCAAAATGCCCTGCGATCTTGGTGGTAAAATACGCCAATCGAGCATGATTGAACGCGATCGCCTGACCATATTTTCCAATTGGATCCCACCATTGCTCAGCCAAACTATCAAACTTGGCTACTTCTTGAGGGTTGAGCGTTGAACTGATCTTCCTACTTAATTGACTTTTATCTAACATGTTATTCTCGGTGAAAATAGGTATATGGTTGAGCTATTGAACTTTATACGTAACAATACGTTATATAGATTGCGTGTTAATTTCATAAATTTAAAGGAATCACTATGCCAGAGTTGAATGTGTTAGGTGAAGCGTTATTACCATGTTGTGCTGGTACGGGTTTTCAACGTGATGGTTTGTGTAGTGTTATTGCTTCTGACCGAGGAAATCACTCAGTATGCGCAATCATGACTGACGAGTTTTTATTAATGCAGCAGCGGATTGGCAATGATTTAATCACCCCTAACCCCGCTTATCAATTTAAAGGTTTGGTAGCTGGTGATAAATGGTGTTTGTGTGCAGTGCGTTGGGCTCAAGCAGACCAAGCAGGTATTGCCCCGCCAGTGATATTAGAGGCGACATCAGAGGCAGCATTATCGGTAATTACCTTAGAGAGACTAAAAGCACACAGTTACACGACTAACTAGTCTGCCTTCCAATCAGCCAACAGAGCTTGGGTGCGTGCATCTACCGCACCTTTGTTCTCGGTGATCCACCAACGCTCCATCAATCGCACATTTTTGACGTTTGCTTTATAAAACAAATCGACGATATCCCCAATAATTGGGATAAAACCAAGGCCATAATCTAGCAGTGCATTGCGTAGCATGAGTCTTCGGATATCTGTTGGTACTTGCATTTTCTTAGCCAATTGCATGATGCGCAAACTGGCTAACAACATCGCGACGTCCCCTAAGATGGGTATTAACCCAATCAAAAAATCTAATCCGACTCTGACCCCAATAAATGGGATCTTGACTGCCATATCTAATAAATTGGCAATATCTTGAGCTTGTTTGAGTTCCTTAGGGGCTTGCATGATTATTCCTTTAAACGGGCTTACACGGGTGCATTTAACTGTGCGGCTTGAGCTGCACGCACCGTCATATCTTGCTCCACATCCCAACCTCGTAGATTATCTTGAAGCAAGTTAAATAACATTTCAATGTGTGCATCATCAGAGTTGAGGCATGGAATATATTGATACTCTTTACCGCCATTCTCCATGAAATATTCACGGTTTTCTTCACCGATTTCCTCGATTGTTTCCAGACAATCCGAGCTAAAACCAGGGCATATAACTTGCAATGAATGAACCCCTTTAGCTGGCAAGGCTTTTAATGTTTCATCCGTATAGGGAGTAAGCCATTCTTCTCGCCCAAAACGCGATTGGAAAGTCGTCATATATTCATCCTTACCTAAGCCTAAAGCTTCGGCAACTAAACGCGTCGTCTTATAACATTCGCAGTGATAAGGGTCGCCGTTCATTAGATAGCGCTTAGGGATCCCATGATAGGAAAATATCAGTTTGTCGGTGCGACCATGTTCAGTCCAATGTGCTTTGATACTCTCCGCTAAACAATCGATATAACGAGTATCATCGTGATAATGCGAAATAAAACGTAAATCAGGCAACCAACGACGTTTAGTAAAATCATTTGCCAGCGCATCAAAGGTTGAACCACTAGTAGACGCACAATATTGCGGGTACAAAGGCAGCACGACTACTTTTCTGGCGCCTTGTTCTAATAACTCATTCATTGCGTTTTCAACGCTAGGTTGACCATAGCGCATCGCATAACCAACAATATATTTACCTGGGATATGTGCATCAAACTTTGCTTGCAATGCCTTGGCTTGATTTTTGGTATGTGTTAATAAAGGAGAGCCTTCGTCAGTCCATACAGTGGCATAGGCTTCAGCAGAGCGCTTGGGGCGAAATTGCAAAATAATTAGGTTTAAAATGCACCACCATATCAATTTGGGTACTTCAACAACGCGAGGATCTGACAAAAACTGTTTTAAATACGGTTTAAGTGCTTGTTTAGTAGGTGCTTCTGGCGTACCTAAATTACTGATGAGTATGCCAATTTTATCTTTTTGTGAATGGGTAAACACCGAGTTGGACGTGTACTTCATAAATCAAATATCTCACAATGCTATGCTAATTAGTCTGAATGTTTGTAATACGTAATACATGGCGTTTTAGCCTAGTTTTATTTGGACTCGTTTTTATTGGGACCGTATCTAGGTACGTAGTTCGTCAGTTATATGGGCTTAATTACGCGCCTTATGGCACGTAATAAGTCGGTGAGCCAAATCCAACAGGTAGACCTAATGCAAATACCCACACATAAAACAAAAGCGTCCAACCAACAATAAATACCATTGAATATGGCAACATCATCGCTATCATAGTGCCCATACCGGTATCTTTTTTATATTTCACCGCCATTGCGAGGATCAAACCAAAGTAACTCATCATCGGTGAAATGACATTGGTGACTGAATCACCGATACGATACGCAGCCTGGATCACTTCTGGAGAATAGCCAACGAGCATTAACATAGGTACAAAAATAGGAGCAGTAACAGCCCATTGCGCCGATGCACTACCAAGTGACAAGTTGACTACGCCACACATTAATATAAACAAAATAAAGATTTCTGGACCATCAAAGCCAACCGCTTGGATTGCAGCCGCGCCTTTCACCGCCAGTACAGTGCCAAGATTCGTCCATTTGAAAAACGCTACAAATTGCGCCGCAAAAAATACCAACGTGATATACAACCCCATCGTACTCATACTTTTTGCCATGGCATCAATCACATCACGATCATTGTGCATTGTACCTGCATACTTACCGTAAACAAATCCGGGAATGGCAAACGTGATAAAGATAAATGCCACTATCCCTTTTAAAAATGGCGAACCAGTCACAGCATTGGTTTCAGGGTGTCGCAAAATGCCCCATTCTGGCACAATTGTTAATGCTAAGATCCCTGCTAATACCAAAAATGACAATCCAGCCATTTTCATAGCATGGCGCTCTTTGTCTGTGGGCGCTTCTAATGCAGGCTGTTCTAGAGTTTCTGGTGCGTCTGATGGATTATATTTGCCCAAGCGTGGTTCTACGATGTATTCAGTTACCGCATAACCCATTGCCGCGACGATGAACGTACTGACAAACATCAAATAATAGTTAGATTCAGGTCCTACTACATAATCTGGGGCAATCATCTGTGCCGCTGGAGTAGTAATACCTGCTAACAATGGATCCAGCGTACCGAGTAATAGATTGGCTGAATATCCCGCTGATACGCCAGCAAAAGCAGCCGCTAAACCGGCTAGAGGATGGCGACCTAAAGAATGAAATATCATGGCAGCAAGTGGAATTAATACCACATAGCCTAACTCTGATGCCGTATTAGAAATGATCCCTGCAAACACAATGATAAACGTCACCATTTGACGCGGTGCATTGAGTACTAATGAACGCAGGATGGTTGATAATAAGCCACTGTGTTCAGCAACTGACACACCTAACAAAGCAACCAATACAGTGCCTAATGGGGCAAACCCAGTAAAATTAGTTACCAAACCAG
The DNA here is from genome assembly GCA_029246415.1 of Glaciecola sp. GTDB lineage: Bacteria > Pseudomonadota > Gammaproteobacteria > Enterobacterales > Alteromonadaceae > Opacimonas. Next base: position 159,493 of record JAQWNF010000009.1, on the reverse strand, counting down.
TGACAATTTTTTGTAAACCGTCTGCACTCATTAGCGATATGACTTCAATCATGCCGTCTGCTTCACGACCTTTGGCGCCTTCGGGACGGGGATCAACAACCGCAATATCAAACATGCCTAAGAGGCCACTCAACAGTACAATAAAAATAGATAAAATTGCGAATAGAGTGACAGGGTGTGGTAATAAGTTACCTAAAAATTCTACACCATTTAGAAAACGGGCGAACCAACCTGATTGTGGCGGTTGTGATGGCGATGAGTTTGGTGTCGTTATCTGTGAATTTTCAGCCATGATGCTTTTATTCCTCTTATTATTTTACACTAAACATAGCACAAACCCCTTTAATAATCACTCATTAAAGGGGTTTGGTTAAGGTGTTGCTGAGATTCTTATAGAAAATTATCTCTTATTTTCTAATCCCGTTTTGATTGTTCAAGTAATTAAAGAAATCAGAACTTGGGTCAACAATCAATACATCCTGTTTAGAGTTAAAGCTGCTACGGTATGCATCCATAGAGCGTAAAAAGCTGTAAAACTCAGGATTTTTTGAGTAAGTATTTGCATAAATAGATGCCGCTTCCGCGTCACCTTGACCACGCATCTGACGTGCTTTACGCTCAGCATCAGCAAGCATAATGGTTACGCGTGCATCAATTTCTGCGCGAATAATATCAGCTTGTTCTTGACCTTCTGAACGGTGTTCACGAGCGACTGCAGCACGCTCCGCACGCATGCGTTGAAAGATTGAGTTAGAGACTTCTAATGGCAAGTTAATTTGTTTAACACGCACATCAACAATCTCAATACCAAGCTCATCCGAACTTTCTGAAGCTTGTTCCATCGCTTCGTTCATTAACTCTGAACGCTCGCCAGACACTATTTGAGGGATGGTACGAGTACCAAACTCAGAACGTAGGCCGTTGTTAACTTTCTGCTTCAATAACGCTTCAGCTTGTAAACGGTTACCACCAGTAGAAAGGTAATAACGTTCAAAATCATCAATGCGCCATTTAACATAAGAATCAACAATTAAATCTTTTTTCTCAGAAGTCACAAAACGATCAGGCGCATCATCTAATGTTTGCACACGTGCGTCCAAATGACGAACGGTATCAATAAAAGGCACTTTAAAGTACAAGCCAGGAGCAAACACTTTAGTGATATCTGTACCGCTATCTTTTTGGACTTTACCAAATTGGATAACAATCGCACGAGTACCTTCTTTAACTACAAACAATGAACCCGAGGCTAGAACACCAAGAATAACGAGAATAGCTACAATTATATTTTTCATCACTTATCTCCCTGTTCTTGAGTTTGAGCTACGGATATTACTAGTTGGTCGAGAATTACCGTTGGCATCTGGTGTGGCTGCATTTCTTAAGCCGTCTAGTGCGTTCTGCGTTGCATTCGTAGGCAACGACATATTCGAATTAGTATTTTGGCGTTCCATTATTTTATCTAATGGTAAATACATCATGCTGCCGCCACCATTTTCGTTATCAACCATAATTTTACTAGTATTGCTGAATAACTCTTCCATCGTTTCTAAGTAGATACGTTGACGGGTTACTTCAGGCGCACTTTCATATTGTGGCAATAACTCTTCAAAGCGTGCTACTTCACCTTGTGCTTCAAGTGTGACTCGTTGCTTGTAAGCTGTCGACTCTTCGTTCATACGGTTAACTTGTCCACGTGCACGCGGTTCAATTTCTCGTGCATAGGCTTCTGCTTCACGAATGAAACGAATTTCATCTTCTTGCGCTGCAATAGCATCATCAAACGCGTCTTTTACTTCTTCTGGTGGACGTGCGTCCTTGAAGTTCATATCGATAATGGAAACCCCCATATCGTATGGTTCAATAATTTGTTGTAGTTCTTCCCACACTTGCTGACGTGCAACTTCACGGCCAGATGTTAGTACATCATCCATTCGTGAATGGCCAACAACATAGCGGATAGCACTATCTAACGCTTGCGATAAACTTTGCTCAGGGTTGACTACCGAGAAAATAAATTTCTTAGGGTCAACCACTCGATATTGCATTTCCATTTGTACGCGTACTACGTTTTCGTCTTGTGTTAGCATCGAGCCAGCAGAAGATTGATCGCGAATAGACTGCACATCAATTGGAGTGACTTGGTCAATAAACGTAGGTTTCCATTGTAAACCCGGTTCGACAAGCTTGTTAAACTCACCAAAACGCAAAACTACACCACGCTCAGCTTCACGGATAGTATAGAAACCGCTGATTACCCACACAATTACCATAATACCGATAATGAGTGATAAGCCGATCCCACCTAAATTAGAAGATGAACTGCCATTACTGCCACCATTGCCACCACCAGATTTAGAAAATTTACCGAATAAATTTTTGAATACATCATCTAAATCAGGGGGACCTTGATCACGGCCACCTTTGTTTTTCCACGGGTCGTTATTATTACCACCGGGCTCATTCCAAGCCATGTTTACACTCCGTTCAATTTATAAATTCATTATCTATACGATATAAAAGCGCAAAAAGTCTTTTTTATCTGTTATTTTCTTCAATATTTGGCACATCGCATTGCGAAAACGCGCCGTCATAACGTTTATCAAGCTGATTCCATACGGTCAAAGGTAAGCGTATGGACACAATCCAGTTACCTTGATCGTCGTAATGCTCATTTGTAATACAGTTATGGTCATACAATACCCCTCTTATTCTGCCGTCACTCGGCGGGATATTCAAGGTTTGTATTTTCATCGTCTGTGCTAAACATTCAGTAAGGGCTTTTTGTAATAAATCAACCCCTAAACCTTGCTGTGCAGAAACCCACACACGCAGTGGTCGTCCTTCTTCATCATAGTCGATGCGAGGTGTAATACCTTCTAAACGATCTATTTTGTTACAAATAATTAATTGCGGGATCTCATCGGCATCGATCTCAGTTAAGACATCGTTGACCTGTCCCATATTTTCACTGTATTGGTCATCCGCATAATCCACCACATGAAGCAATAAATCCGCCTCTTGGGTTTCTTGTAGCGTCGCTTTAAATGCGGCGACTAAATCATGAGGTAAATGTCGAATGAAACCTACTGTGTCGGCTAAAATGGCTGTACCAACATCTGCTAATTGGATTTTTCTAAGTGTGGGATCTAACGTGGCAAACAACTGATCGGCTGCATATACATTTGCATCAGTAATCGTATTGAATAACGTCGATTTACCTGCATTTGTATAGCCAACTAACGATAAAGTCGGGATCTCATTACGCTTGCGCGCTCGGCGACCTTGTTCACGTTGTTTTTGCACTTTTTCAAGACGTTTCAAAATGGTCTTAATCCGCGCGCGCAACAACCGGCGGTCACTTTCTAGTTGCGTCTCGCCCGGTCCGCGTAAGCCTATTCCGCCTTTTTGGCGCTCTAAGTGTGTCCAACCGCGAATTAATCGTGTTGCGATATGTCGCAATTGAGCGAGTTCAACCTGCAGTTTACCTTCATGGGTACGCGCTCGTTGGGCAAAGATATCTAAAATCAGGCCAGTGCGATCGATAACTCGACATTCGCACAATGCTTCTAGATTACGTTCTTGTGAAGGAGAAAGCGCATGATTAAAAATAATCACATTAGCTTCGAAGGCTTTTACGGCTGCTGCAATTTCTTCTGCTTTACCAGAACCAACAAAGTATTTAGGATGTGGGGCTGCACGAGAACCAGTGATGACCTCAGCTGCTGTTACTCCAGCAGACGAGACCAACATCTGTAATTCGTGTATATCTTCTTTGGTTGAGTCGTCCGCAAAGTCGACATGAACTAGGATCGCCAGTTCACCAGCTGCGTAACGGTCAAACAAGTGAAACTATCTTCAAATGAGTCACTTAAATGGATTTACTCGCTTGGCGATTCGTCGCCTTGAGTCGGCATTTGAATCGCTTTTGATGGAACAACAGTAGATATTGCGTGCTTATATACCATTTGACTAACCGTATTTTTCAGTAAAATAACAAACTGATCAAATGATTCGACTTGGCCTTGCAACTTAATTCCATTTACCAAATAAATAGAAACGGGAATACGCTCTTTACGTAGAGCATTCAAAAATGGGTCTTGCAGTGATTGCCCTTTAGCCATTTGTTTTTCCTTTATTTTCTTATAATTTTCTAGTGTTTATAGCCGTTTTAGAATACACAAATAAGTGCAAACTGTATAGAGTAATCAGTGATTATTTATTAAGCAACTTTAGTATATGATATACGTTATCGGTAGCAAACGTATCTAACCAAATAACATCATCCCAGCCTCGAAGCCAGGTAATCTGCCGCTTTGCTAGTTGTCTAGTGGCGATAACCCCACGTTCGACCATCTCAGCATGACTCAGCTGACCAGATAAATATTGCCACATTTGCCGATATCCCACGCAGCGGATAGCGGGTAAATCTTCGAATAAATCGCCTCGATCTTTCAATTCTTGTACTTCACTCTCAAAACCTTGCGCTATCATTTGTTCAAATCGCATCGCGATTCGTTCATGCAACACACTGCGCTCCTCCGGAGCAATTGCAAATTGAGCTACTCGGTAGGGTATCGGGCCACTAGACTCTTGTTGTAACTCCGATAACGGTCTGCCACTCAATTGAAACACTTCTAGGGCACGTGTTATGCGCTGCGGATCATTAGGATGAATTCGCGCAGCACATACAGGATCGACCAACGCTAACTGAGCGTGCATATGTGACCAGCCCTTTTCCATCCCTTGCTCTTCGATTTCTGCACGCACACATGCATTACTCGCAGGTAAAGTAGATAACCCTTTAACCAATGCGTTGTAATACATCATAGTGCCACCTACTAATACCGGGATCTTGTTGCGAGACAATATGTCAGCAATCAAACGCTCAGCGTCAGTACGAAACTGCGATACGGAATACGACATAGCGGGGTCTATAATATCAATTAAATGATGCGGTACTTGCGCCAGTTCTTCGCTTGTCGGTTTTGCCGTACCTATATCCATAGATTGGTAGATCAGCGCCGAATCTACACTGATAATTTCACAGTCCACATGTTTAGCTAGCTCAAGCGCTAATGACGTTTTACCCGAAGCGGTAGGCCCCATAATAAACACGACTTGTGCTAAGTCCTCGGTACTTGCAACTTGATACATTTAGCTATCCTTGATGCACAGTTGTAACTGTGCTGGTTGAGTATGCTCAGCAACGATATGCCGCTGTTGTTGACTAGTTAAACCAATAAACCAGTGCACAGCTAATGCGCGAACAGAAGGGTACTGTGAATCGATATTAGATAAGCTCAATGTGAGTTGCTCAAACACATCTTGAGTATTGAAGGGCGCAGCCTCTAACATATCTACAAACAACCTGCTCCAAGGAAGAGAACGCAACAAACTCGGTACCTTTTTTAACAACCATTTCTGCGCGTGATTACCCGCAATATGATGCTCTACTAATAATTGAGATTGCGTAAATTGCGTAATTAACTCAGCGTGATCCTCCGCAGAAACTTGTACCGTACTGGCAATGGGCAACAGCAAAGGCTGCTGTGTTTCAGAAGCATTCATTTGCTGATGTAAGTATTTTGCAACGATACATTGTGAATCGCATAGTAGTAAAGTATCAGTTTGAATTAACAGATCATAATCGTTGTGCGGATGCGCGAGCACTAAGACCTGTGTCTGCATAGTGCCAGCTTGCTCAGATACTTGATTGGCACTGCCTTGTACACTTAGCGGCTGGATTAACGATTCGTAATTGGCGATTGCCTGCTTTGCGACACCAGCCCCCTGACCTCGCGGTGTGTGATATGTGCTTGCACTAGCGATGTTTGCACGAGTAGATCCAGAAGAAGACTGGGGCGTAGAATAGGATTGGGATGCAGTTTCAGTATGCCGTGCTAAGGGTTGAATATAATCATGTTCAACGGTCAGTTCATCATAATTAACCACCGGGTTATCGGTAAAGGAGCGATTGAGCACATCGACCAAAGATTGATATAAAAAATCATGCACCACACGACTATTCACAAAGCGTACTTCGTGTTTGGCAGGATGCACATTGACATCAACATCAGTAAAAGGCACGTCGATAAATAATACATAGCCAGGATAATATTGACTGTCTATTAATCCTTCATAGGCTTGTCTGACTGCGTGATTGATTAGCTTATCTCGCATCATGCGGCCATTCACAAAAGTGTATTGCGCGTCATTTTGAGTGCGATGTACCATAGGTTTAGTCAACCATGCGCAGACTTTTATTCCTTGATACTCTCGCTCCACCGCAACACAATCAGCAATAAAGCCTTTGCCACAGATTGCGTCGATGCGTTTTTCGATAGTTTGCACAGGTAATTGACGAATGGTTTTACCATTGTGAGTTAATTTGAATGCCACTTCATGATGTGACAAGGCCATGCGCTTAATTAACTCATCAATATGTGAAAATTCAGTTTTATGGGTTTTTAGAAATTTACGCCTAGCAGGTGTATTAAAAAATAAATCGACCACGTCAACCGTGCTTCCGTCAGGATGTGCCGCAGGATTCATAATCACATCCATATCACGGCCTTCACAATGCACTTGCCATGCTTCTGACTGAGCGGCAGGCTTTGAAGTCAGTGTCAGACGTGCGACAGAACTAATACTCGCTAATGCTTCACCTCGAAACCCGAGACTCGCAATTTGTGCCAGATCTTCAATTGAGGTGATTTTGCTTGTTGCGTGTCGAGATAATGCCAAGGCTAATTCGTCTTGCACTATCCCACTACCATTATCGGTGATCGTAATGCGTTTTTGACCGCCTTGTTCGATACTAATATCAATTTTAGTGGCACCAGCATCTATGCTGTTTTCGACCAACTCTTTGACAATAGATGCAGGTCGCTCAACTACTTCACCAGCGGCAATTTGGTTAGCAAGTTGCGCTGATAATATTTGAATACTCAACGTCGTTAACCCCGTGGAATGACAAGTTTTTGATTCACCTTAAGTGAGTTTTTGGTTAACTTATTTACCCGTTTGATTTGCTCTATACTGGTATCATAGCGGCGCGCAATTTTAAACAGCGACTCGCCAGATTTAACAACATGCTGAATATCTGTTTTTTGATCGAGGCGCGACCATAACGTACCGTTAGGTGGATAAATTTTAAAATATTTTTCTACCCCAACAAAAATGGCATCAGCTAGACGTTGACGATACTTAGACCAATTGAGATTTTTTTCTTCGGTCGGATTCGATATAAACCCTACTTCGACCAAAATAGAAGGGATATCTTGGGCAGTTAACACCGCTAATGATGCATACTGACGTTCTTTTTTATGCATTTTAGTGACTTTCTTCAACTCTTTAATAATATAGTCACTAGCCTCATAACTACTCTTACGTGCTCCTTCTTTGGTCATATCTAAAATCGTGCGCACAAAGCCTAAATCATCGTCACTTTCAGCAATAACAGTACTTGCACCACTGAGAAGCTCTGATTGACGGGATTTGTTTTCTAACAAGCGAGCAAACTCGGTATTAGAGCGACGCTCATTGATGGTCCAGACCGAGGCGCCACGTGGTTGCGGTGTATGAAACGCGTCGGCATGAATCGAAATAAGTAAATCTGCTTTTTTCTCACGCGCCATCAAGGGACGCTGTGACGGAGAAATATAATAATCGCCTTCACGGGTTAGCACAGCTCGCATACCTTTTTCAGCATTAATACGAGTTTGTAATTTCTTAGCAATCGCCAAAGTAATATGTTTTTCGTATGTGCCTTTAGGGCCTACTGAACCAGGATCACGTCCACCATGACCGGCATCAAGGGCAATAATAATGTCGTCATCGCGTTCAGATTGACGCCCAGTGATCATAGTCAAAGACTGAGGCTGTGGGTCGTCGAACTTCACTAATAAGTACGGACCGTCTTTTTGCGTGACCATGGTCACTTCATAATCGAGTAGCTCAGCCACCTCAAACACAAATCGCGTATCGTTAGTTGTTTTCGGTTTGGAATTACGCACACGCTGGATTAACTCATCGACTGATTTGGCTCGATAATCCGCAGTGCCTTTGGCATCACGGATATCAATCACCACTCGATTAGGATTTTTTAAGGTAAAATGGCTGATCTTCGCAGCTTTAGATAGTTTGATCATGGCTTGGGCGCCAGAGTCAGGATTAGATACCTGCACCCGTTTGATTGTCGTGCCTGCCGCCACCACATCTGCAGCAATGAACGCTGCAAAAAGAACAAAAAAGCTCAGTAATAATGATTTCATTAACGCTGGAGTCTTTAACATTTACCCTTGCACCTTTTTCAGGATCTGCTGCCCAATCTCACTCAGCGCTACACATTCCATAACTCGCTGGTCATATTGCATAGCTAACGAACTAAGATTGATGTGTACATCGGCAGAAGGCAGACAACCTTCGCCTTTGTTAGGCCATTCAATTAAGCATAGGTTATTTCCGACAAAATAATCGCGAATTCCCATGTACTCTAATTCTAAGGGATCCCCTAATCGATATAAATCAAAATGAAACACTTGTCGTGGACCGATTTCGTATGGTTCGACAAGTGTATACGTAGGACTTTTAACTGAACCTGAATGGCCCATTGCTTGTAATAAATAGCGACTAAACGTGGTTTTACCTGCACCTAAATCCCCTTCCAGATAAATACATATTCCTTGTTCTTGCAATGAAGTATCGACTAAGGCAGCGGCAATTCGCTGTGCTAGTTGTGCAGTGGCATCTTCATTTTCAAGCTTAAATTCAATACGCATTGTGTGGGGATCTTTTCCATTTATTGATTAATTAAACGCCTCAGTTGAGGAAACAAGTCACTTGCCAACATACCACGTTCACCATATTCTGCCGCGATTATATCAGCGGCGTGACCATGGATACAAACTGAATACTTCGCAGCATCAGTTTTGTTCATTCTTTGAGCAAACATCGCACCGACAATACCACTCAATACATCGCCCATGCCCGCTGTCGCCATACCTGGATTACCATGCTCGCACACCCATGTTTGAGTCGCATCATCGATAATAGTTCCTGCCCCTTTTAAAATGCAGGTCGCATTATATTTTTGCGCGAGCAAGCGCGCGGACACAAAACGGTTTGATTCGACTTCTTCGATAGTTGATTCTAACAAACGCCCGGCTTCTCCACTGTGCGGTGTAATGACACATTGGTCAGAGGTAAAAGCCATTGCATGTTTGGGTAATAAATTCAGCGCATCAGCATCAATAACAATCGGCACATCGTGTTTATGGCAATGTTGGATCACCATTGCAAAGGTATCTAATGCCCATTGATCTTGGCCTAATCCAGGGCCGATAACAACACAATTAGCCCAATCTAATGCTTCTTGTAACCCATCACAAATTACCATTAACTCAGGACGTCCAGCACAAATCTGAATGCGTGACTCGGTATGTGCATACACTTTAACTAAGCCTGTACCTGAACGTAATGCAGCTTCACCGGCTAGACGAATCGCACCAGACATCCCCGCATTACCGCCCACACATAACAATCTACCAAAACGGCCCTTATGACTGTTGACCTGGCGCGGCGCCAAGCCCGTAAAACGATTTAACTGTAATAGTTGAGTATTGGTTGGACATAATTCAGAAAACGCCAAGCCAATTTCAAGATCTTCGAACACTAACTTACCAGAGGCTTGCTTACCCGTTGCGGTCACAAGTCCTTGTTTAATACCAACAAAGGTCACCGTCATATCAGCTTGAATACATCGACCTAAACTGACGCCGGTATCAGCATTGATCCCCGAAGGCACGTCGACACTTAACACCGGTAACTCCGCATTATTTACCGCATCAATGATGGCAGCAAATTCTGCTCGCAATGCCCCTTTAATTCCGGTGCCTAACAATGCATCAATAACAATGTCATTTCGCTTTAATTGGTTTGCCGTAAACTCTTCCACTTCACCACCGGCTGCAATGAATGCAGCTTGTGCTTGCTGGGCATCACCGGATAAGGCACGCTCTGGTGCCACCGCACACAAAGTAACATGTTTGCCTGCTTGTAATGCTAACAAGCCACAGATATAGCCATCTCCTGCGTTATTACCATTACCTACTAATATTAAGAAATGCTCTGCGCTGGGCGCTAACGTCAGTGCATGCGCATAGAGTGCTTTTCCAGCACGTTGCATTAAGCCATAAAGAGAACAAAAACTTTGCTCGGCCGCTTTAGCTTCATGATTGCGAACTTGATCCGCGCGAAATAGTTTTTGTGATAAACTAGGTAAGGTTTTTTCAACTTCAATGTGCATGCAAATGTCCCAAATTAATTCGATTGATTTAGATAAGCTAGCCCAAAATATCAAGGTTTGGGCAAAAGCGCTAGGGTTTCAACACGTAGGTATCTGTGACGTTGATCTATCTCAACATCGCGAACACTTACAAGCGTGGCTTGATAAACAATACTACGGCGACATGCAGTATTTCCCTGAAAGGGGCATGCTACGGTGTGATCCTGCACAATTAGTCCCTGGCAGTATACGAATTATTAGCGTATCAATGGATTATCTGCCACCTGATGCATCCTTTGCACAACACTTGTCAGATCCGACTAAAGGCTATGTCAGCCGTTACGCTTTAGGACGTGATTATCACAAGTTAGTGCGTAAACGACTAAAACAACTTGGCGATAAAATTAACACTTACTGTGCACAAAATGCTGACAATGCTGACGGTTCAAGTAATACAGACACTCAATTTCGTCCATTTGTCGACTCGGCACCCATTTTAGAACACGCGGTAGCGGAAAAAGCTGGTATTGGTTTTACTGGTAAGCACTCACTGACGATTAACCCACAAACAGGCTCTTGGTCATTTTTGGGTGAGCTGTTAATCAATTTACCGTTACCGATTGATGCTCCGATCCCAGATAATTGCGGTACGTGCACGGCATGCAAAAGTATTTGTCCTACAGGGGCAATTGTGTCGGATTATGTGGTTGATGCGCGCAAATGTATTTCATATCTAACGATAGAGCATCAAGGAGCTATCCCCGAACAATTTCGCGCGCCAATGGGTAATCGCATCTATGGCTGTGATGATTGCCAGTTAGTCTGTCCTTACAACCGTGAAGCACCCATTACTCAAGAATCCGATTTTTTCGCACGTGAACCGTTACATGGTAATAGTTTGGTGAATTTATTTAGTTGGGATGAAGCTAGGTTTTTACGCCAAACCGAAGGTTCTGCTATCCGTCGAATTGGCTATGTAAAATGGCAACGCAATATTTCCGTTGCACTTGGCAATGCGCCTAGTGATGCAGAGGTTAAACTTGCCCTTACCACTAAAAGTAAGTACTTACATATTCTTAAAGAATCACTAGACCAACCTAGCACGCAAGAACAGATAGACTTATTAGAAAGTGTTAGTACTACCTATGGGTTTGCTCAGATCCCATCATTAACTGATGTAATAATGCTTATTGAACATTTGAGCTGGGCATTAGTGGCTCATGGCCAATCCACCTCTACAAGGCAGCAAGCTCGTTTAGTTCGCTCCATAAAAAAAGGGCTAGTGCGCGATGCCTAGCCCTTTTTCATATACTTTATTCACTTACCTAGCATTTACAATGTATTAGTCGTAAATGACGTAGAACGCATTTATTTGTGATATTGCGCTGAATATTTATGTACCGCTTCGACAAATACCCCTGCATTTTCAGGTGGCACATCTAAGTGGATACCATGGCCTAAGTTAAAGACATGACCGGTTCCTTCGCCAAACCCAGCTAATATGTGCTGAACTTCTTCTTCAATACGCGGTGCTGGTGCATATAGCACAGAAGGATCCATATTACCTTGTAAAGCAACACGCTCACCAACACGTGCTTTAGCATTCGCTATATCAATCGTCCAATCAAGACCTATCGCATCACAACCTGTATCAGCAATAGCTTCTAACCACATACCGCCATTTTTAGTAAACAAGGTAACCGGTACTTTACGGCCGTCGTTTTCACGGATCAGACCATCGACAATTTTATGCATATATTGTAATGAGAATAATTGATAATCACGTGGCGATAACACCCCACCCCAAGTATCAAAAATCATGACGGATTGCGCGCCTGCTAAAATTTGTGCATTCAAATAAGAAATAACAGAATCGGCAACTTTATCTAATAGTAAATGTAGAGTTTGTGGCTCTGCAAATGCCATTTTTTTGATTTTAGTAAATGCTTTACTCGAACCGCCTTCAACCATATAAGTGGCTAGGGTCCAAGGACTACCCGAAAAACCGATTAGCGGTACATCGCCGTTTAAGCCTTTGCGTATAGTACGCACCGCATTCATGACGTATTGTAATTCCCCTTCAGGATCGGGATGTGGTAATTGCTTGACGTGTTCGGCACAAGTAATTGGACGCTCAAAACGTGGACCTTCACCCGTTTCAAAATATAACCCCAAGCCCATTGCATCCGGGATCGTTAAAATATCAGAAAACAAAATCGCCGCATCTAAATCAAAACGACGTAACGGCTGCAAAGTTACTTCACAAGCTAACTCGGCATTTTTGCATAACGACATAAAATCACCGGCTTCTGCACGTGTGGCTTTATATTCTGGTAAGTAACGTCCAGCTTGACGCATCATCCACACTGGGGTGACGTCGACAGGTTGCTTGGCTAATGCGCGCAAATAGCGATCATTTTTTAATGGAATACTCATAGGTTATATCATCCTTTTCAATCAGCGCGCAGTCTACCAAAAAGCAGCTCAGCAGGCATTAGGAATTTTGTCTTAGTTTGTCACAGGTGTAATCAATCAGTTCGCGAGAGATAGATACCGAACTGGGAATATTAGGTAATTCATCTGGAGAAAACCAATCCGCAGCGAGAATTTCTTTGCCATCTACCACAATTTCCCCTCCTGCATATTCCGCAGTAAAGCCGACCATGAGTTGATGCGGGAACGGCCATGCCTGTGAACCAAAGTATTGAATGTTCTTTAATTTCACACCGACTTCTTCTTCTACTTCACGATGCACTGCTTGCTCTAATGATTCACCACTTTCAACAAATCCAGCCAAGGTAGAAAACATCGGCGGCGATATATGACGATTACCTTGAGCAAGCAATATCTGCTTACCATTATGAATAGCCACAATAATACACGGTGACACCCGCGGATAAGAACGGTGCTGACAGACATCGCAATGCCGAGCCATCTCCCACTGTACTTGGCGTGTCGTTGACCCGCATTGGCCACAATATTGATGCGTACGTAAAAATTGCGCGTATTGCCATGCGCGAGCGATATGCTGAAAGTCGATATCAATCCCGGTCATCATCACATCTCGCAACGATACCAATTGATGTTCCGAATCACTTAGCGTGTCTTGCTGTAAATCCAACATTTTGACGATTTGCTGTGGATCTTCATGCAATATGACGGTGTCGTTAACATATTCGGTGAGTGACAAATGCTGAATACAATTGGGTAAAGTGTAAGTGTCATCTTGAGGGTAAATGCATAATAAATTTTGAGAAAAGATAATCCAATGAATCTGCGGCATAATGAAACATTACTCAATAAAAAAAATATATTTTACACAATATCATAAACTAGCCTTTAACTACTTGTGCTTTTGCCGATATAATCCTCGTATTATGGATAAATTAATAGCAAAAGCAAAAGCGCATTGTGAAGACAACGGCGCTAGATTCACCCCTCTACGTGAGGAAGTGTATCGAATATTACTCAATAATTCAGTACCTATGGGTGCATATGACTTATTGGATCTGTTGCGAAAGTCAAATGACTCCGCTAAACCAGCAACCATTTATCGTTCACTCGACTTTTTGTTGGATTTTGGTTTGATTCACAAACTCGAGTCCACAAATACATTTGTGGCGTGTCATCATTTTGGTTGTGCTCATCCAGTACAATTTTTAATTTGTGACGAATGTGGCGATGTTGCTGAAATTCAATCAACATCAATTCACAATGCATTATCAGCACAAGCTACGCAAATGGGATTTGTTGTTAAACAACAGACTATTGAAGCCCACGGTTCATGCAAAGCATGTGCCCAACCCAACGATAATGGGAAGGAATAAATAATGAAAGTTGAGTTTGTGAATCCATTTATCAATGGGTTATTAAATACATTATCAATGATGGCACAAACTGACTTACGTGCAGGCAAACCTAAACTAAAAGACGACGAGCTAGCCCGCGGTGATATATCGGGCCTTATCGGTATGGTAGGACCACAAGTTCAAGGGTCATTGTCTATCACATTTGAAGAAAGCCTAGCCTTACATGTTATGGAAAAGATGCTCGGTGAAGCAGTGTCAGATCTAAATAATGACGTCGCTGACATGGTCGGTGAGATCACTAATATGATTTGTGGCAGCGCCAAAGGTGAATTATCCGAAAAAGGCTATGAATTTAACATGGCTACACCGGCAGTGGTAACAGGCAAAAACCACACTATCAATCATCAAGTTGACGGACCACGTGTAATTTTGCCATTCGATAGTGACTTCGGTCGCGCATTTATCGAGATTTGTTTCAATAAATAGCTCGTTTGCCATTATTTTTAAGGAAATAACTAAAATCATTTAGGCATTTCATCAATCTGTTCTACAATTCTATTGAAAACTATTACCTTTATTACATAGGATGTAATCATGACATTTTCGTTTAAGAAAACCCTTGTTGCAGCGGCAACAGTTTCTTCCCTCGCAATGGCTAACCCCTCTTTTGCTGATAACCACAGTGACCATGACAACACCAATTATAAAAATTGGGTTGGGGTCTTTGGACAGTATTATAATCCAGACGGTGATAAACCTAATGAAGTCGGCGGCGGATTTTTAAAAGATGGCTCGGCAGTTGGTGGCGAATTTGGTATTCGTTTTACACCGCGTTGGGCAATGCGAGTTGAAGCAGCTCAAACTGATGTTGATGCCAATAACAATACTTTTGGTGTTGGTTCGGTAGATGGTAAGAAAATTGCTGCCGATGCATTGTATTTCCAAGACGATTTACAGACATATTTATTCACAGGCATACAACACGCCGATGATGATTTTGACGATTACTTAGCTGTTGCTGGCGGTATTGGTAAACATTGGTCATTAAATGAAAACACACGTTTAATTACTGAAGCTGCTGCCTACCATACTTTTTCTGATCACTATAACGACTTTAGCTTAAAGCTGGGTGTTGCATATGTGTTTGGTGAAATTGCACCAAGCTACGAACCTGCAATGCGCGAAAAAGATACTGATCGCGATGGTATTATTGATAGCTTAGATAACTGCCCTAATACACTTGCTGGCACTTCTGTAAATGCTAGTGGCTGTAGCTTAGATGCTGACCGTGACGGCGTCGCTGATAGCATAGACCAATGTTTAAACAGCGCGTTTGGCCAAAAAGTAGCGGCTAATGGTTGCGCAGTAAAAGATACCGATAATGATGGTATCGCTGACTCAATGGACTTGTGTTTAAGCACTCCTAGAGGCGACAAGGTCAATTCATCAGGCTGTTCGGTGATGGTTGAAGAAGAAATTGAAATCAAATTATCAGCTTTATTTGCCAATAACTCTTCTGTTATTCAAAATCCTGCTGATGTGAAATTTGCAGAATTTGCGGACTTCTTAAAACGCTACCCTAAAGCAACAGGTGTAGTTGAAGGCCATACTTCTATTGTTGGCAGTGCTGCATATAACCAAATGTTATCGCAAAAACGTGCTGATGCCGTTAAAGCCTTATTGGTTTCTCGTTATGGCGCACCAGCTGAACGCATAACAACAATGGGCTATGGTGAATCTCAACCGCTTAACCCTGCGAATACCGCTGCTGCACATCGTGAAAACAGACGTATCATCGGTGTTGTAAAAGCAATGGTTGAAAGCAAAGCCAAATAAGCAATACATTAAATAAGAAAAACCCCAAGGTTGCATTGCATCTTGGGGTTTTTTATTGTTTTTGCTTTTATTGCTGATTTATTACTGATGAGCTCATTTTTGATAAACCAAAAACTTAATACTCATCATCTCGCTCTGGACCGGTGTAATTATCAAAGCGTGAAAACTGCCCCTGAAACGCAAGCCTACTTGTACCAATCGGACCGTTACGCTGTTTACCGATAATGATTTCTGACACGCCTTTGTCTTCAGAATTCTCGTTATAAACTTCATCTCGATATATAAACATGATCAAATCGGCATCCTGCTCAATCGAACCTGATTCACGTAGATCTGAGTTAATCGGACGTTTATCTGCACGTTGCTCCAAGCTTCGATTAAGCTGTGATAAGGCGATAACTGGTACTTCGAGTTCTTTGGCCAAGGCTTTAAGTGAGCGTGAAATCTCTGCTATCTCTAATGTTCGGTTATCACTCAATGACGGTACACGCATAAGCTGCAAATAATCGATCATGATCATACTGATGCCGCCTTTATCACGAGCGAGTTTACGCGCGCGTGAACGAACATCCATTGGTGTCAGGCCGGAGGAGTCATCAATAAACAAGTTATCTTTATCTTTGAGCATCGCCATCGTGTTCGATATTCTTGCCCAATCATCATCATCGAGCTGAGCGGTACGTATTTTGGTTTGATCAACACGACTTAATGACGCTAGCATACGCATCATTAACTGTTCAGATGGCATTTCCAAACTAAACACTAATACGGGTTTTTCCTCGAGCATCATTGCATTTTCGGCGAGGTTCATCGCAAATGTCGTATTATGAACAAATATATCCTGCGCAATAAAATTGTGATATTCAGGAACAGTTAGATCATACACTTGTTTATAACCTTGATATTCAATTGACTTTATTTTATCCCAATACACGTCGGAATGAGCTAAATCATCCAGATATTGATCTTGAAATAAATCGGCAAACAATTGTGCTCTTTGACGCGATAAATGTCTTTGCGATACACCCTGCAAATGCGGATTAAAGCCTGTTGGCATAACTTGATTAGCAGAAGTAAATATATTCGACCAGCTACGTTCACCTTTTAAATTCAGTACATATTCGTTTACCGACAACGGTAAGCTATCAACATTACTCTTTTGACGCTTCTCTTTTAACAGTGCTAACGCACTATCACATTGTTGCTGTTTACCAATCACACCTATATCTTCAATAAAACGAATAATACTTGGTTTATCAAGCACTTCAACTTCGTACTGAGGTTGAGAGTTGGGATAAGTAGATACTTTACTGCGGAGCTTGGCAATGATATCAAAGCGCAACAACAAATGTTGAATCTGTTGCCCCAGCACTTGACTAGCAGTGCTATAACTGACACGCACTTGATCATTATTTTGTATAAATACACTGCCGTCACAAGCAAACATTCTGTTCAGCAATAATGCTAGACTTGGCTTATCCCAAGTAAAAACTTTGTTTGACAGTGTTTTTTGATAAGCGAGTTTATTATCAATATCATGCTCTAATAATAGCTGTTTCACTGGGTTTATTTTGGTAGAACCTTGCTCAAATAAAGGCTGCGTGTGACGTTTAAAGTCATCGCCTAATACATCGCACAACCCTGCATATGTCTGTGGCATAGGTAAAGTATGTGCATTTCTCCACGTACTCACTGTCGAAGTACGCATTGATAAAGCATTCGCAAGATACTGACCCGTAATCTTACTGTTACTGATGCAAGTATTAAGGATCGTCGCAAAACGCTTGCGTAGCGCAGCTGGCGTGGACGATTTTGTAGTAATGCGATAACTTTGGGCACGGTTCTTTGCGGGTATTGCTGTTACTGAGACACCATTAAACGATTCCATAGTGTGGACAAAGTCGTCGACGATAGCTGAGTTGATATTAGTAAACACAGGTGTTGCGTTTCGGGTCGTGCCATCACTGATCATGTAGGCAATGGCTTTAACCTCGTGCGCTGGCGGTTGGACTTGCCCAAATACCGGTAAACTTCTTGGGATCGCGATTTGTTCACCTACACGTATGTTGCTTAACGGCAACCAACCCTTTCCAGTTAAAAAAGGATGCGTCAGGGTTGTCTCAATCGTTTTACCTAATGCTGTTCTCACACGAAAGACCGGTTTCAAACCATCATCAACAAAATCAGAAGCTTGTGAAATGACGCGTTTAAATTGGTTATTAATTGATATTAAGTTTGCGTCTTTAGCTGCCACCAAATCATCGATGACATTAATCTCACCTGTCATTGGATCAACTAATTGAGAGCCACTGACTATACATTTTCCCATCGAGGGCCTAGCTGCCACGATAATCAAATCACTGCGCTGCATTCCTGATGTCTTTTTGTCTAAATCGACAAACCCAGTTGATACACCCGTTACAGCTTTATTATTTTTGACCAATTGTTCAAGACGGTCGATGGTTTTACCCAACACCGATTCAACGTTACGTGGGCCTTCATTTTCGCCAGTGCGCTTTTCTGCGATTTCAAAAACCCGACTTTCCGCCATATCCAGTACATCTGCACTATCACGACCTTCAGGGTTATAGCCAACTTCCGCTATTTCATGAGCGACACCAATTAGTTCACGGACAATCGCGCGTTCTTTTATAATTTTGGCATAAGAGACCACGTTTGCGGCACTTGGCGTATTTTTAGCAAGCTCCGCTAAATACGCAAATCCACCAGCCTCATCCAGCATATCATGCTGCTCTAGGTGTTCAGATGTGGTAATGACGTCAACCGGTTGGTTGTTAGCTAGGAGTTTTAAAATTGATTGATAAATAACCTGATGCGATCGATTATAAAAATCTGATTCAATCACAATCTCGGCGACTTTATCCCAGCTATCAGGTGCAATCAACATGGAGCCAATGACAGATTGCTCAGCTTCAATCGAGTGTGGTGGGATCTTTAGCTTTTCAAGAGATTCATCATTGTACTTATCTTTGTACTTATTGTTATTGCGATTCTTATCCGATTGCATTGCCACGACCAAAGCTAAAAATGGGGTATTGATTATACTTGAATACGCGGCATGCTCAATCAAAAATACAGGTTAGCCATACAAGCAAAAAAAAACACCGCCGAGGCGATGTTTTTATACAACTCACTAATTATTGTTGAGATTACTCAGCAACAACAACCAATTTAACTGTTGCAGTCACTTCAGCGTGTAATTGTACGTCAATGTCGTACTCGCCAAGGTCACGTAAAGTACCTGTAGGTAATTTAACTTCAGCTTTAGCCACTTTAACACCAGCAGCAGATACTGCATCAGCGATGTCACGTGTACCGATAGAACCAAATAATTTACCTTCGTCACCAGCTGGTGCCGCGATAGATACTGCTTCTAAAGCTGTTAATTGGTCAGCACGTGCTTGCGCAGCGCTTAGTACTTCAGCAATTTTCGCTTCAAGTTCAGCACGACGTGCTTCAAACTTTTCAACGTTTAATTTAGTTGCAGGTACTGCTTTTCCTTGTGGGAATAAGAAGTTACGTGCATAACCAGATTTAACTGAAACCTGATCACCTAAACCACCTAAGTTAGCGACTTTATCTAATAAAATGATATTCATTATGATTCCTCAGCTTACTTATGTGAGTCAGTGTAAGGTAACAATGCTAAGAAACGCGCACGTTTGATAGCAGTTGATAACTGACGCTGATATTTAGCACTAGTACCTGTGATACGGCTAGGTACGATTTTGCCACTTTCAGTGACATAATTACGTAATGTTGCAGTATCTTTATAATCAATCTCTACTACGCCTTCAGCTGAGAAGCGGCAGAATTTACGACGTCTAAAAAATCGAGCCATGTTCCGTCTCCTTATGCTTGGTCGTCAGAAGCTTCAGCAGCAGGAGCTGGTGCAGCGTCTTCACGTTTTGGTTGGCGTTCTTCACGACGTTCTTCTTTCTTCATTGGAGAAGCTTCAGTTACCGCGTCTTTAGTACGCATAACTAAATTACGAAGAATTACATCGTTGAAACGGAAAGCGTTCTCTAGTTCATCAACTGCAGCAGGTGTTGCTTCAGCATTGATAAGAACATAGTGAGCTTTATGTAGTTTTTCGATTGGGTATGCCAACTGACGACGGCCCCAGTCTTCAAGACGAGTGATTGAACCACCATCTTGAGTAAGAATTCCAGAATATCTTTCGATCATTCCAGGAACTTGTTCACTCTGATCAGGGTGAACCATGAATACGATTTCGTAATGACGCATCGTTAATTCCTTACGGTTGTAGTCTCGACAGTACAGCCAACTGCATGGAGACAAGGAATGAGTAATATGGCTGTAAGGGTCGCGTATATTACAGCATAATCATACTTTTGCAATGTTTATTGTTGCCAGGCGTAGCTGAACTTCATAAACAAGGATTGCTCATTCGCAGTAACGTTAGTCACATTGTCATTGCGATATGCAGCATCGGAATACCCGACAAAAAACTTAGTCAATGGATTTATTTTATATGAGTACAACAATTGTATTCCTCGGTCTTGATAAGCCGCATCAACATCATCAATATAATTAGCTTGGTTACGCTCAACGTCAGATAAAGACACGACCAGTCTTATAAATTGTTTTGCGTTAATTTGGTAGGTCATGCGCGCATCAATTAGCTTAGCAACATACACCCAATCACCATCTGCATCTAAGCTCTCGTATTCATAATCTAAGCCAAAACGAAGATGGCGTCCCCAATCATAATCAATGCGTGTTTCACTGCGGAACTCATCGCCCAAACGGTTGTTACTAAAATCAATCTGTTTGCCTTGCCCAACAAACTGAAACAAGGAAATAACTCCGTAAGGTTCAGTTTCAAATACAATGCGTTTGAAGTCTTCACGGAATAATTGGTTTTTATCTTGTATCGCTAACATTGCATTAATGTCTAACGTTTCTGTCCAGTCAGGCTCATTCATTTGTGACGAGTCAGAAAGCATCCCTTGTGCTGCGTCTGATGCAAAATTGGACGAAACTTGTCTGATACCGACGCGGTCGCGGAGCAAACCACCTATATCGATTAATGTGTTGAATTTTCCTTTGATACGAAAATACATTTCGCGTTCTTTTTCAATCAGCTCACCTGCGTTGTTCTTATGTATGTCCCAATCACCACTTACCCGCATATAATTGAACCATTGATCTTCATTGCGACAAATCACTCCGCCACCCAATACACTAACGTTTCGATCTGCACGTGACACGAAGCCCATATCTGCACGAAAATTTGCATCGTTTCTATAATGGTTGGCACGTAGATAATAATCTTCAGTATCCCTGGCATATTGAACTCGAAACGCATTGCCGCTGAGGCTTTTACGACCTAGTACTCGCAGTGCATTTTCATTCAGATCCTTTACTTGATTGCAATCATCATCACATAATTCTTGATATAACTGCCGAGGGTATTGAGTCTGTGAATGCACCCATTGTATTTTTATTTCATCACTATTTGTTGGAGTATATTTGGCGTCTACACCATTTACATAGTTATGATATTGATCGGACTCGCGTATTGTTGTGATTGTGCCTAGTGATAAGTCTTGGTTCACATCAAAGCGATAGCGTGCACTTAAATTATGCATGTTTGCTCGAGTTCGACCACGCTTGAACTTAAATTTCCGGGGATTAATAGATTGGTTGTCGCATCATCTGCGAAAAATACGCCTAGCGAATGTTGGTCAATACGCCCGGTGAGTTTAATACCATAATTAGGTGCATTGATATTGCGGGTATATACCAAATTGTAATTGGTAGAAAAGTAATCTGCATTTTCGACAAAAAACGGTCTACGCTCAGCGAAAAATAAAGCAAAGGTGTTATTAACTGATAATTGCCCGCTATCTGATTCGACTTGTGAAAAGTCAGGGTTGAAGGTAGCTTGCAATGAAATCTCAGGCGTTATGCCCCATTTTACATCAAGACCGAGTGCTTGTTGGCTGTGATACTCCCATGCATCAAGCGGATCGGTTTCAATATCGCGTTCACGAGTTCGGCCGGCCATAATAGTAGGAACCACTGCTAGATTTTCACCTTGAGTGGCTTGCTCAAACCCTTTTACTTTACCTAGTTGACACAAATTACAGGCATTATCCCGATCATTATGCAGGTGAGTAATCCTGTAAATATTTTCACGTGGATAAAAACGCACAAACTCTATTCCCCACGTTTTTTCACCTTCTTGCTCGGCAAAATTTAGTATATGCAGTGGTATTGCGATTTCGACTATATAGCCATTTGCAGTAATTTTCCCTTTACTTTCCCAGATAGCGTTCCAGCTAAATCATCACCCCATATTTGATCTCGATCGCGATAAGATGCTCGGATTGCTTGAGGGTGTGGATCATGGGCGACAAAAGCGGCATATAAAGTATCACCTGATTCAAGCATATAAATGGTGGTATCAACAGGGGCTTGGGTATTATCAAAAGGTTTAACCACATTATGTAAGGTTAAGACTTTCGCATCTTGCCATTCATCTTTTGAGATTATGCCGTCAATTACGATGCGATGCTCTGGCGCAAAGGGTAATAAGATTGGAGAATTTGCACTAGCCGTTGAGAAAAATATTAACAGGATTGATAAAATTAGCGTTGCAGAGAAGTGTTGCATCATAATGCCCAGCAGAAAAAACCGCGCACATTATTTCATAAATGAGGATTGAATATAATAGTAATAATTTGGGTCTGACCCTAATTATTAAAACATCCATGTACAAAACGTCAATGTTGTGTGTCCAAATTAACCACTTCAAGTAGATTCCGTCTACTTAGATTTCCCTGAGGTTGCAACATCCATGTTGATTGACATCCGCTGTTGTGACTGTGTGTTAGAGTAAATTATAATTAATCTGCATCAATCAAATTCACTGGAAAAAGTATAACTATTTTTTTTGAAATATACTTTCACAAAACCGACAATCTATTGCTCATTATCGCCACAACCTGCAAAAAACCTTGATTTATCTGTAGAAAAACCGATGATGGCAGCGCCTGTTGTAAATTAAGTGAAAAGGTTTTTCAGTGCGTTATTGGCAAGTTGCTCTATTATGTTTATTTTTTATCTTTACCGATGTGTTAGCTCACAGTCGTGATTCTTTGCATATCAACAATTATGGAATTGCTGATGGCTTACCTGATTCGACTATTAATGCTATCGAGCAAGATAGTTTAGGTTTCTTGTGGTTTGGTACTGATGATGGGTTAGTTCGCTATGATGGTGTTACATTCAAAAAGTTTGATACGGCAAACGGTCTAAAAAATCGCACTAACAAAGTCACCCAGTTATTTGTTGATACCAATGACAACTTATGGGTGACATTTGATTGCAGTATCCATGTTTTGTTCGCCAATGAACAAATTTTTACCTATGTTCATGGTTTTGCTGATATCAATACCATCGACAAATCTGTGAATGCAATTAGTCAGTTATCTCCTCACATTGTTAGTGTTATGACCTCTCAAGGAGCTTTCTTATTTAACACTAATTTTATCTCTAACAACCCTCAATTTATTCCGTCATCAGAGCCTTTGATTGATTTAGTCAAAATTAACGATACGCAATATTTTATTGGCTATAATGAATTTTATACACTATCAACGGACCGAGAATCCTTACATGCCATTGGTCTAGACATTTTCCCTGAAGACATCAATATTACAACAGTGTTGTCTTTTAATAATCTGTTATATATAGGAACACAAAACCATGGTTTATTTATCCTTGATCAAAGCCTCAATTTAATTAAAGAGTTTTCTCCAGATTCTTCCGAGCACCCACTCAGCCATCGTTTCGTTAGTAGCTTTAGTGTCGACGATTCACAGCGTGTTTGGGTAGGTTTAAAAACTGGCGGATTAGTATTATTGCAAGCCAACACATTGAATAAAACATTACTCTTTGACCCTACAGATCCACATTCACTCACGACGAACTTCGTCAACGCGCTATATACCACTTCTAATGGCGATGTTTGGATAGGTACCGACCGCGGTGGAATTAACCACTTTCGTGCAAGTAGTGAAAAGCTTTATCACTTAAAGCACTCAGTGTTACAAGATTCTGCTATTAGCGGCAATGATGTAACCGCGATAGCCGTAGATAAATATCAACGTGGGTGGTTGGCATCCAACAGTGATGGAATTTCCGTTTATAATCCTGACACTTATGTTAATTTTGTCATCAACCAAGAACTAGCTGGCTTAAAAGTCACCAAACTTCATATTAAAGACCAGTATGCATGGGCCTTAGATGAAGTCGGTATCACCAAGATAGATATCGACACATTAAAAGTAGTTAGCACTTACACAGCTGAAAATTCAGATTTACCAGCAGGTAATTTAATGGATTGGTTATCCATTAACAATGAACAAGCATTATTAACCCACCGCAGCAATGGTATCACCCTATTTAATTTGCCCGATCTGTCCTTCACCCAATTTACTGTACAAAATAGTGATCTGCCGACTAATCAATTTGGGCAGATGATTAATATTAATGGTCAGGTATGGATATCTTCAAATGTTGGCCTTCACTTATTTGAGCCTGAACAGCAGATATTTAATCATTACCTTTTTTCTGCAGAGCAGAATATTAATACGGTCAATCACATCACGACTAATCACGACAATCATATTGTTTTATCAAGTAATAACGGTGTGCATGTTTTCGATCCTTTAGCAAAGACGTTTGTAACCAAAAATTTCCCTGATGCTATTTCCTCGATGAACATCCAAGCGACATTAGTGACAGAAAGCGGCGTGCACTGGTCAACATTGAAAAATGGTTTAATTGAATACCAAAATCAAGCGCCCCGTTTTGCATGGTATACCGAAGCTGATGGCTTGCAAGGAGAAGAGTTTAATCCAGGAGTTGCCTATAAAAACATTCGCGGTATGTATGTTTTCTCTGGGCTCAATGGCATTACGGTCTTAGATCCCAAAGCGCTCGTCAAACCCGAAATAAAACTGCAAATCGCGCAAATGAAAGTCTTGTACCTAGATGGCTCTGAAGAGCTCTTTACCAATATTCACAATGATTCAATGTTATTTGATAAAGCAATTGATGTGATCCAAATTGACTTAGGTGACATTAATTTTAGTACGCACAAAGCCCCTACATTTGAATATTTCACACAAACAGGAATGACGGCATTTAATGATTTCAAGATCGTCTTTACTCCTAAGGCTGGTACCTCGACCATTAATATCGTCAATCCAATGTATGCTTTTGATAATGTGATGGCACCGCCAGTGCAGTTACATATAGAGCACCCAATTCCTTGGTATAGCACTCCATTTGGCTTTATTGCTATTGTTATTGCTGCTATGGCAGGGGTATTTGGCATTGTTACACTGCGCACTCGGCAAGTTAAACGCACTGCTGAAGAACTCGGTCGCTTAGTAGAAAAACGCACTGATGATTTACGTCGACAAACTGAGATTTCGCGTTTACAAGCTGAAAAGCTAGCTTTAACCGTCGCTGAAAAAGACAGTATTTTCGAAACGATTTCACATGAGTTACGCACACCTTTGACCTTGATCCAAGGGCCGGTACAACAGCTACGTAATTATAAAATGGAACCGGAAGCACAAACGATGCTTAACATTTTAGTGCGCAATGCAGATCGACTAAACACCTTGGTCAAAAAAGTATTCGAACTCTCCGTATCCGACAAGTTACCAGAAACCTCTTCTAGTGCAGCCATTACTGACTTATCACTGGTAATTAAACAACTTGCCAATATTTTCACTCCGTATACAGAACAACGACAATTGTCTTTTGTGTACCCAGAGTTCGCAACATTAAAGGTCACCATTCCACTTTACAACTTAGAAACCATACTTTCTAATTTGTTATCCAACGCCGTAAAATATACGCAAAAAGGCGGCGAGATCCGGGTTGAAGTAGAAGCCGATGAGCACTTTGTCAGTATCCATGTTATTGATACAGGTGTCGGTATTGCCGAGCACGAAATCCCATTAATTTTCAATCGTTTTTACCGCTCGCAATCAGAGCATATAGATATAGAAGATGGAACAGGCCTCGGCTTAGCCATTGTTGAGCAGTTAGTCGATAAAGCAGATGGTCTGATCAAAGTAACCTCGGAACTAGAAATGGGTTCGCGCTTTAGCGTGATATTTCCCAATACACTTAATCAAACATATCAACTGAATACCGTTGATCAAGATTTACCTTGTATATTATGCATTGACGACAATGAAGACATCTTAACGTATCTCGAAAACTTATTTAAACATGAGTACCAAATCCATACTGCTAATTCATCTATAGCAGGGCTAACTATTGCCAAAGATCTCCTCCCAGATTTAATCATCAGTGACATCATGATGCCTGAAATGGACGGTATTGAAGTGTTAAACGCACTCAAGAGTGACCGTATTACTAATCATATTCCTGTGATCTTGTTGACCGCTAAAAGCTCTCAAGCATCACGCCTTGAAGGATTATCATCAGCGGCAAGTGATTACATTAATAAACCATTTGAAGAAGAGGAACTGCGCTTGAAAACTCGTAATATCATCGCGGAACAAGAATCTATCCGTCGACGCTACCTTGCATCAGTATCAGCAGTGGAGCCCGAAGATAACTTTGAAGGTCAAATGAGTCCATCCACGTTTATTCATCAATTAGATAACATCTTACTAGCCCATTACAATAAGCCAGATTTTACCGTTCAAGATCTTGCCAACCTGATGGGCATGAGTGACCGTCAATTGCTGCGTCGCTTAAAAAATGAAACGGGTATAGGCGCAAGTGAGTTTATCCGTAATTTCCGTTTAAACATTGCTGCTGACCTATTAAAAGCCGGTAAACCTGCGTCATTTGCAGCGTATGAGGCTGGTTTCACTTCACCAAGTTATTTTAGTACAAGTTTTAAAAAGCTCTTTAAAATGACGCCTAAACAGTTTTCAAAGAAACAAAAATTAGACTCCATAATCTCTCAAAACTCGTAAATGTAAGCCAACTGCGTATTCAATGAGTTGTTCAGATCCTGCACACGCCCTTAATTACAAGGGTTTGTGATCGTTTTATCTCTCCCAAATGTATAATACATTTGTCTTAATAAGGAATTGATATGTTCGGTTTATTCTCAAGTGATCCAACCAAAAAAATGCGTAAAAAATACGACAAATTATTAGAAGATGCAATGCATGCCCAACGTCGAGGTGACATCAAGTCATATTCGATGTTAACCGCTGAAGCCGAGGCTTTATGGGCTCAAATAGAAACATTGCAGCAACAAAAAGGCTAAAGTAAACAAAATGTGATGATATTGTAAAGCGTGTTAAGCAGAGTTGTATGTACAGTTACAAGATGCTTATAAATACAGCAAATTCATCACAATTATGTTATTTTTGGAAATAGAGTTTATCTTTTATTCGATTTATCTTTGGTTGCAGTCACACTAATGTGCAACCTGTTTTTTTATCAAACAAGAACAGGAACACACATATTATGAAATTCATTACAAAATTAGCAGCATCTGCTGTTTTACTTGGACTTGCTAGTCAAGCCAATGCAGCAGTGACTTTAGTAAAAACAGACGACACCACTGTCACTTTAGGTGGTTATGTTAAAGCTGACCTTCGTCATGTATCTGGTGACTTATCTTACCGTGACTTTTGGATCGGTAACGCTCCTGCAGCAGTTGACACAGCCCAAACTAAACTTAACGTAAAAGAGTCACGTTTACAGTTTAAAGTTCAGCACGATGATGTAACAGGTGTGATCGAATTAGATTTCTACGGTTCTGGTGGTAATGAGATTATCTCTAACTCTACTAGCCCACGTATTCGTCATGCCTTTATCAAATATCAAGAATGGACTATTGGTCAAACTTGGTCAACGTTCATGCCATTACACGCACTGGCTGAAACGCTTGATTTTGGTGGAGCTCACGTTGGTGAAGTATTTATCCGTCAAAGCCAAATCCGTTATTCAAAAGGCGGTTGGTCATTTGCAGTTGAAAACCCAGAAACATTTGGCAGCTCAGATGAAACTCAAGAAACTGTTCCAGACTTCATCGGTCGTTATGATCATAAAGGTTCTTGGGGTCAAATCTCTGTTGCAGGTTTATTACGTCAAGTAGACCAAAACGGCATTGATGAAACTGCTGCAGCAGCCAACATTGCTGGTAAGTTCTTACTAAGCGGCAAAGATGATATCCGCGTTCAACTTAACGTAGGTGAGTTTGGTCGTTATGCTGGTACTACTGTTGTTCCAGGTATCGCTACTAACCCAGACACCAATGAAGTTGAAGTAGAAAGTGGTATTGCTTACACCATTTCTTACCGTCATTTCTGGAACGATGATACACGTTCTACAGTGTTTTATGGTAACGGCCAGTCAGATTTATCTGACCATGACCGCTCACATTGGGGTGTTAACTTATTAACTAACATCACACCAAAACTTAAGTATGGTGTTGAACTTGGTGAATACAGTGTTGAAGATGCAGGGATCAACTTAAGTTCTGCATACTTCCAATTATCTGCTCAGTTTGCTTTCTAAGCTAAAACATTCTTACAGATAATATTAAGCAAAACTGGAGCCCCAACCTGCTCCAGTTTTTTTATGCCTGATTAAAACGTTCTTGTTTCTCAACATATGCCTTACGAAGATGCTCAATAAGTAATTTTAGCTTGGTATCAGGTGTCCGCATTTTTGGATACACTGCATAAATCCCTACTTTTTTTGCTGTAAACTCAGGTAACAAAGCACGCAGTCGACCAGTATGTAAATCCTCGTACACCAAGACTCTTGGTAAATAAGCCACGCCTAAGCCGCCTAACACAGCTTGATATAACGCATTGAGATCATTGGCAATAAAATTACCTTGAACCGTCTCTGAGTACTCACCCGCCGGCGAGTAAAACTGCCATTGGTTAGGATGAGCGCCGTCATATTTGTAAGTTAAACAATTATGAAACTTTAGCTCATTACTGCTCTCAGGTACGCCTTGTTGCTTTAGATATTGTGGCGTAGCGACAATGACCCAATGAGAATCCACTAACCGGCGAGCGAGTAAACTTGAATCTTCTAAGTATCCTGTTCGAATGGCAAGATCATACCCTTCTTCAATGATATTAATGAATCGATCATCTATCATCATTTCTACTGTAACTTCTTTGTATTGACGACAAAACTCGGTCACCGCATCGGTCAAAGTTAATCTTGCTGACACAGATGGCACCGTAATTTTAATTTTACCACTGATCGAATCACTGTATCCCCACACGGCATCGTGAGCTTCTTGCAACGCGTCTTTCGCTATTTTAGCCTTGTGGTATAAGGTTTTGCCACCATCGGTTAAGCTAAGTTTACGTGTTGAGCGATATAGCAGCTGCATATTTAACGCTTCTTCTAAACGACCAATGCGCTTTGAGACGACCGAGTTAGTTAACTCTAATTGTTGTGCGACTTTGGAAAATGATCCTGCATCAACGACCTGCACAAATAAAAACATATCATCGGCTTTTGCATGTAGCATACTTCTCCCTAGTTTTTTTCGTGATTAATTCCATAATCAATATAATACTATCGTATATTATGTCAATAAAAGAAAAAGTACTTTTCAGCTTTTAGCCTTATTTTTATACTAAATAAAGCGTAAAGTAAGTACATATACTAACAATAGCTATGTATCTAGGAGCGCTCTATCATGTCATCTTTGCAGATTATTCCCAAAGGGTTTATCCAAGCTATTCGTACGATTTTACCTAAGGCAGGTATCATTGATGATATATCGCGTCGCCGTGCGTATGGTACTGATGCTAGTTTTTATCAATTGATCCCGCAGCTAGTGTTACAAATCAGCTCTATCGAACAAATGCAGGCTGTCTTGAAAGCTAGCCATAGCCATCACGTCAGCGTCACCTTTCGAGCGGCAGGCACTAGTTTATCAGGCCAGGCGGTCAGTAATTCAGTATTGATATTACTCGATAGCAATTGGCGCGGGCATGAGATCATTAACAATGGTGAGCAGATCCGTCTGCAACCTGGCGTAATTGGTGCACAAGCTAATCAATATTTAGCACCTTATCATCGTAAAATTGGCCCTGACCCCGCTTCTATCAATACTTGTAAAATTGGTGGTATCGCCGCCAATAACGCTTCAGGTATGTGCTGTGGTGTAGCCAATAATACGTTTTATACCCTAGCCGGTATGACGATAGTATTAGCGGATGGAACCTGTGTGGATACTAGTGATGCCAACAGTGTTGCTGCGTTTAAAACTTCACACCGCGAATTACTTGGTCAAATCCAAGAATTAGGTGCATCGGTGCGCAGTGACTCAGAACTGAGTGCGTTAATCGCCCACAAATACCGTCTAAAAAACACCACCGGCTATGCAATCAATGCCTTGACCGACTATAGCGACCCACTCGATATACTAGTACATTTAATGGTGGGCTCAGAAGGCACATTGGGCTTTATTGCAGATATTACTTACAACACAGTCGTTGATCATCAACAACGGTCCACCGGCTTATATTTGTTTGATACGCCGCAAATTGCGTGTCAGTTAGTGGATAAATTGCGTCAAGCCCCTGTGGATGCTGTGGAACTATTAGACCAACGGGCATTAGATTCGGTTAAAGGCAAGCCGGGTTTACCTGATAGCTTTTGTGACCGTGATAAACGCTGTACTGCCTTATTAATTGAAACCGCCGCGAGTGATGCTGTCACGTTGCAGCAACAAATGGCAGTCGTCTCGGCTTTGGTTGCTGATTTTTCGCCCATTGAGGCCATTGAGATGAGCACTGATACCGTGCTTTGTCAGCAATTATGGTCAATCCGTAAAGCGACCTTCCCCGCTGTCGGTGCAGTACGAGAAACTGGCACTAGCGTTATTATCGAAGATGTATCCTTTCCATTAGAACAAATGGATCAAGGGGTGACGCGTTTACAGGCATTATTTGATAAATATCATTACAGCGAGGCACTGATTTTTGGTCATGCGTTAGCAGGTAACTTGCACTTTGTATTTACACAAGCATTTGATACCCCAGCAGAAATCCAAAGATATGATCACTTCATGCAGGATGTAGCACAACTCGTTGCTGTCGAATTTGGTGGCTCATTAAAAGCAGAGCATGGTACCGGACGCAATATGGCTCCGTTTGTTGAATTAGAGTGGGGTTCGGCTGCTTTTCACATCATGCAGCAAATTAAACAGATCATCGACCCATACGGCACACTCAACCCAGGTGTGATCCTCAATGATGATCCACAATCACATATCAAACATCTTAAACCGTTACCGCGAGCCAATGATATTGTCGACAAGTGCATTGAATGTGGATTTTGTGAACCGGTATGCCCCTCTAAAGATCTTACGTTTACCCCGCGCCAACGTATTGCAATTTGGCGTCGTATTCAACAACTAGAAGATCTGGGTTATTTGATTGATGCACAACGGCAAGAACTAGCACAGCTAAAACACGACTATCAATATTACGGTATTGATACTTGTGCTGCCACAGGTCTTTGTGCCGAACGCTGCCCTGTTGGTATCAATACAGGTGACTTAATTCGAGAGCTTCGTGGCCAGTCCTCGACCCGCTTTGGTCACAGTATTGCTAAATTTTCAGCAGAGCAATTTGCTCCGCTAGCAAAAACCGTTAAGACGACTTTGGGTATTGCCAGTAAAATAAGTCGTATTATAGGTCCAGAGTCTACCGACCAAGTTGGGGACATGTTGCATCGGTTTTCAAGGAACAAAATACCACTATGGTTTGCTCGGTACCCTCAAGCCGCAGAACCATTACCGCAATTTATGCCTTCTGGAACCGAACGGCCTAAGGTCATTTATTTTCCAAGTTGTGCCACGCGCAATATGGGTGCAGATGCCAAGGCTACAGAACAACGCAGTCTCCCTCAAATTGCCGCCTCATTGTTTGCTAAAGCGGGTTATGACATTGTTATGCCAGAAAAAGTAGAAGGCTTGTGTTGTGGTATGCCGTTTAATTCGAAAGGTTTTGCCGATATAGCACAGCAAAAAGGTCAAGAATTACTGACGTCGTTAAAAGCGATTTCTAAAGATGGGGCTTATCCTATTGTGTTTGATACCAGCCCTTGTAAGTTACGCTTGGCAGAATTAGGGCATACCTTACCCATTTATGAAACAACCCAATTTATGGCTAAATTTGCACTCGATAAACTGACGATCACACCAACTCAAGCGCCGATTGCTTTGCATATTACATGTAGTAGTCAAAAAATGGGAATTGCGAATGATTTACGTCAAGTTGCGCATGCTTGCGCAGGCGAAGTCATCGAGCCAGAAGGCATCGAGTGTTGTGGATTTGCCGGTGACAAAGGCATGACAGTACCAGAACTCAACGCTAGTGCTTTATCAACGTTAAAGTCTCAAATACCTAAAAATTGTACAACTGGATATAGTAACTCTAGAACTTGCGAAATAGGATTATCACAGCATTCTGGCATCGACTATCAGTCATTGCTCTGTTTGCTTGATGAAGTCAGCGCTTAACTCATTGAATTAAGCGCTTAGTATGACCAAATTTGGTTTAGCTGGGGTTAGTGTGTGCTTACTTAAGTAATCGCACCGTCATAGGAACAGCAAATTTTGCACCAATGGATGAAGCGATGGCACCCATTAACGCAAATAACATGTTTAATAACACTACAACAGGTAACACAGCTGTACCAAAAATCATTAATATCACAATGGTTAATACCAACATAGTGACACCCCAGTTAATCGCCTCTTTTGCTTGAGACTGTACATAAGGCTCGCTACGTAACATAAATGAAAATAACAACCCTGAAAAAATCCCAAAGAAAATACTCGTCAACCACATTACCATTGCGGAGTTTTTAGCATCTTTGGATTCTGTTACTAATGGCAAATGTGAAGTGTGAGAGTTTGGCATGTAATTATTCCTTTAATTTGAAAAAAATCTAGTCGACTACATTATGTATCGACACTAATCATCCAATTATAAACCATGAAACGGGTTTTCACTGTAAAAAAATACTAACGCTTTCGTACTGGTTTATATTGTGTCGCACAATAGCCTCTAGATACATCCTTGGATCGCAGTGCACCATGCTTAGTCTTACGCCCTGAAACTCGTGCTCGCCAATTGTTAAACGTTTTGCGCTTAATGCTAGCGCGCATCAGTTTAATGACTTCTGCTTCTTTTAAGCCATATAGTGCTTGGATAGCTTCAAAAGGAGTGCGGTCCTCCCACGCCATCTCGATAATACGAGAACGTGTTTCTTCATCCATTTTGTCTCTAGGAACACGCGCAACATCAGTTAAAATGTCATTGTGTTTTGCCGATTCGTGGTGCGGCGTACGAGGTGTGTCTAACATACTTTAGCTCAGCAGTTAATTAACTAAGAATACTTAATACGACTAAGTATATAAAAAGTTTATTTCTGTCAACAGGATTTATTGTTCAAGCGATAATTATTAATGATCGTGAGTAATTCATTAGCTGCAATTGCATCTGACATCGCTCGATGATGCCGTGTCATGTCAATGTTAAAGGCCGCGGTTAAGTTTGCTAATGAATAGGATTTTAAGCCCGGTTTCGCTTTGCGCATTTCTCTCACAGTACACAGCTTGGCTCGACTAAAGCGCCGCTCTATGCGAGTAAACTCTTGTTTTATAAATCCATAGTCAAAATTTACATTGTGGGCTACAAAGACACAACCTTTGGTAAATTGCGCGACTTCATCGGCAACTTCAGCAAATATTGGTGCATCCGCTACCATTGCATCATCAATCCCAGTTAAAGCTGTAATATTGCGAGGAATACGGCGCTGTGGATTGAGTAAGGTTTCATATTCTTCGATAATTTCACCATTTACGACTTTTACCATGCCGATCTCGGTGATCTTATGTTGAGCTGCACGACCGCCAGTGGTTTCAATATCCACGACAACATAAGGCTGCATCGGGTCAATGCCCCACTCAACAGTAGTGATCCCCACCTTGATACCAGCGTTAGTAAGCATAGTAATAGTAAGTAATTGATTTTTGCGTACACTATCACCTTGAGCTTTAATTTCTTCGAAGTGCACCCCATCATCAGTTATCACTAACAAATCAGGAAAGCCATCACTATAAGCCGAATAATCTTGGGCCATCATTCTAAGTACGCTAATCAACGCACTGACATCGACATGATCGACAAACAATAACAAACGTTGTAGCAACTGTTTATGCCATCGAAAAATACCACTGCGTTGGCCGTAATGTATAGTCGCTTGCCTAATTAAATGCTGCTTTAACCCTGCCCGCGTTTCGCATTGCTTGAGTATCTGTTCAACTTGAGCAGTAGCACTAGTATACAAGTTATTATGACGCACATGGTAAGGCCGCCAATCAAACTCTGTCCCTATGGCAAATTCAGGCGCAAATAATATCGGCCAAAATACTAAGCCAAAAACACTGCGCCATAATTCATTTTCGGTACGTAACGCTTTAATTCCTTGCGCTTGATAGTATTCGACTGCAGCAGCTTCAACGCGATGCTTGTGCACTTCATCCAAAATCAAATGCCGAGCGCTGTTGCGCAACATATCAGTTAATACACTGGTTCGCTTTTTATGGTATTTTCGGGCTAAAAAATCTTCTGCAAATGCCAAGATGTGAGAGTTATCTGGTGCATCGATAATTGCTTCAAGTTGTCCTTGAACATCTTGCTTATTGCCGTGTTGATAAGCTAAGCGAATGGCTTTTTCTTGCGCTTGAGGTAACGACGATGCAGCAAAAATCTTAGCGACTTCGGTCCAATCATCACCTGCCTGTAAACAGTATTTGCCCCACAACCATAAATACTCATCTCGATGTTGCTCAGCCAGGTCGCCATGTGCATCAGGACAATCAGATAAGAGCAACCAACGCGGTGCAAACAGCACATTATGTTTTAGCGCACTTTTTATACGGCGCAACTCAAGCGCGTAGACGTACGTAGACAAAGCCTGATCGCGTGAGCTAAAACGCGCTTTGGCTTGAACGGCACGCTTACCCGTGCGCATCACACCCAAATCACGCATCGAAAATTGATTTAAGCGACTACCGACATTGCCAAAAAACAAAAACAATAGGTAATCTAACACCCCGTCCACTTGTCGATAAATATACCGCTCGTATATTGAATGCTTGCGCACGCTGGTGAATGATAAGTGTGCTAATGCCAATTCAACCATGCTCGCTTTGTTGGCCGAAGCAACGACATTAGCAGAACTACAATCGCGCAGTAACGTCACTAATTCGGGCTTGGTTAAGCCGACCAACCAGTCATTCAAGCTATGCTCTGGAATAGAAGTAAACCAAGTATACGCAAAACACTGCTCGACGCCGCCCTCATGATCGGGGATCTCGTCATACGCTAACGACTCGACTTTGATACAGCTAGCCTTGCGATTTAAACTCCGAACTAATGTGCATTGCACCGAAAGGTCTGCCAAAGCAAACATGTGCATGAACTCACTATGTTCAGGGCCCAGCAATCCAGTGCAGGCTTCATCTATAAATCCCAAGCATTCTTGAAAATGCTCTAGATAATAATAAGTAGGTAAATCTTTCATTTTAATAGTGTATATTTATACAGCACAGTTGTAAAATACTGTCTGCGAATTGCGTTATTTGCGCGTAAACAAATCCGGATACGCGAAGTATACGTAATAGTGTGTATATTAAATTAATACACTAATTGATTATGAGTTTAACAGAATCGCACACCTTTGAATGCCCATATTGTATGGTCATCAACGATTTGGATATCGACCACGATAATGATCTAGGGCAGCAGCAAATTGTCGATTGCCAAATTTGCTGTTCACCGATAGAGTTACTGATACAAGATACCGGCTGGGGCATTGAGATCATTGCCAAACGTGACGACGAATAACACGTTTTATCGTTAGGAGTTGACGCATTTATATGATGTAGCAGCTCTTAGGATTTACCACAAACCAAGACAAGGACAACGACATGCATTTTAATGCCTGTGATATCGACAAAATGGATACGCGTTATCGCGCTAATTTTATTAATGCCTTATCGGGATTTAAAAGTGCCAATTTAATTGGCTCAATCAACAAATCTGGGCAACATAACCTAGCGATTGTCAGCTCTGTCTTTCATATTGGTGCACACCCACCGTTAATGGGTATGATAATGCGCCCACATACTGTTCCGCGCGATACCCTGCAAAATATTAAAGATACCGGCGTGTACACGATTAACCACGTCAATGTTGATCATGTCGCACAGGCACATCATACCTCTGCACGTTTTGCCGAAGGTGTAAGTGAATTTGAACAAGTTGGATTAACTCCTTGGCTGAGCCCTACCCATCGTGCGCCTTTCGTGGCAGAATCAAACATCAAGATTGCATTGGAAGTACAAGATATTCAATTGCTAGCGCTTAACCAAACAGAATTAGTGATTGGCCAAGTCGTTGAAGTCATTGTGGATGAAACCGCAATTACACACGATGGATACATTGATATTGAACAGCTAAACAGCTCTGCTATATCGGGATTAGATAGCTATCATGCAACATCTCGAATCGCGCGCTATGGTTATGCTAAACCGGATGAACCAGTTAAAATCATTAGCACTGCAAAACGTTAAGAGTGGATATGACAACCGATATTGATCCTAATTTTGACCAGTTACTTATTATCTGCGGTGTTATCTGCGTAATAGTAATTGCCTTTGTATTGTTTATGATCAAGTTTCCAGATGCTGATGCCGAGTATAATGACAATATTGAAGAATTGTCCGACGCTAATTTAGCGCAGCAACGCGCTATCAAATCGGATAGTAAGCCTAAGCCTAGCGAAGAGCAGAAAATTTAATTCACCTATTTAATTTAGTCAAACAAGCAAATTTGTACACAGAGGAAATATAGAATGAGAGATATCAAACGTCGTGATTTTTTAAAATTATCCGGTGGCGCATTAATCGGTATGACACTAGGTTCAGTTTCATTGCGTGCCAATGCAGAGCAATTGAATCCAGCAGATCCTACCGCAGCAGCATTAAAGTATACTCACGTATCACCTGTTGAAGGTGCGTACTGTAATGGTTGTGCATTTATTCAAGGTGAAGCCGGTAAAGAGTGGCGCCCATGTGCCATCTTCCCAGGAAAAGAAGTTGCAGCCAAAGGCTGGTGTAGTGCTTATTCCAAAAAATAAGTTCTAACTGCAATATAAAAACAACATTTATCGAGCAGGTGAGTTACCGATCCCCTGCTCGTTTTTTAAAGCGCCCTCTAGCTCTTGTTCCTGATAATTGTATTTGTTCAGTTGCTTTATTCGTATTCTGGTCAAGTTCGACTGGAGTTTCACCTACCACAAAGCGATTTAACCCTGAGCGCTTAGCTAGAAATTTAGCATCATCTGCACGTTCAAATAATTGTGTAGGATTGTTGTTTATTTGCGGGTGCTCCATCGCAATACCTATGGAAATGGATAAGCCAGCAAAAGGGATGTCATTCCCAACAATATCGTTTAATTCTAACTTTTTGATGATATTTATCATGTTACGGGCAATTTGACTGCTACCTTGTATGTCACAACCCGGTAGCATTAAGACAAATTCCAGCCCCCCAAAGTGCGCAAATAAATCATTACTACGCAAACCGAACTTAGCTAATATACGCGCGACTCGTCGTAAACATTCATCCCCCACCGCATTGCCATAAACATCATTTACATATTGAAAATTATTAATATCAACTACCAGTAAACTGACACAACTCGAATAACGAATACACCGGTTCCATTCTTTTTGTAACATGTATTCATAAGTCCGGCGATTTGCTACCCCAGTGATAGGGTCTATAAATGACAGCATCTCGAGTTCACGGCGTTTTTGAATATGTTTTAAGTAAATCTCGACACGATGATATAACTCTTGGTTATGCATGGGTTTAGTTAAATAATCTGCACAACCGCTTTGAAACCCTTTGAGTTTAAAGGTGATATCACTATTACAGGTAAACAAAATAACAGGGATCTCTGCCGTAATAAGTTGCTGTTTTAGTTCAAAACACATTTGATACCCAGTTTTGTCGGGCATATTGGCGTCGAGTAAAATCAGATAATACATGCGAAAACGCTTTCAGTTCGATATCAGAATCATCAACGAGCATTAAGGTGTATTCGTACTTAACCACTTTTTTTGGAACATCTGGGTGCAGATACTCTATATTGCTGTCTGATTTTGAATTCATAATATTCTTTTTTAATATAGGTCTAATAAACATAGTTCATTTACTGGAGAAGCACCCATTCCAGACTACCTATCGAAAGTATACTTTTTTGATTTATTTTCTAATACTCTATAATCATGCAAAAATGTTACAATACGATTCGTATATTACTGGCAAAATAACAATAAATAGGAGCGCTCATATGCGTACATTATCCCTAGTATTAGTTCTATTAAGTTTGAGCATATCTAATTTTTCATTATCCGCTGCAACAGATGAAACGCCGCGTCCAGTGCCTAAACTACAGCAAAGTATTACCGAACACAGTGGTACATTTAACGGTAAGAAAATCACGTACACTGTGCATGCCGGTGACCACTTTTTGTATGATGACAAACAAGCGCCCAAAGCTAATATTTACTCCACCGCATATTTTGCCAACAGCCAAAAAGCGCAGTCTGATCCTAAACGTCCTTTGTTATTTATTTTTAATGGTGGTCCAGGCTCGTCAAGTGTGTGGTTGCATATGGGTGTATTTGGCCCCAAACGAGTTGATTTACCCAGTGATGGTGAAGCGGTTGGCGCACCACCTTATAACTTAGTACACAACCCATTAAGCCTAATCGATAGCGCTGATATGGTGTTCATTGACCCAGTTGGCACAGGTTATTCTCACCCACTAGGTGAATACGAAGGCAGTGCATTTTGGGGTGTTAAAGAAGATGCACAAATCATGGCTGACTTTGTACGGGCCTTTACCCGCAAACATAATGTATTCAATCGCCCCAAATATTTAGTAGGCGAAAGCTACGGCACAACCCGCGCTGGCGCTATGGTAAAAGAATTGCAAGAAGGCTGGGGCACCACTGATTTATCTGGTGTGATGTTGATTTCATCGATTGTCGATTTTCAAACCGGTGACTTTAAAGAAGGCAATGATCTGCCTTACATTACGTTTTTACCCACTTATGCTGCAACAGCTTGGTATCACAACGTAATTGACCGCAGTCGCTTTCCTGATTTACCTGCATTTTTAAATGCCGTGCGCGGTTTTGCTTTAGGCGAATATGCCACAGTGTTACTCAAAGGGAATTTAGCGACGGCAGCCGACCGTGCTTCTGTATTAGCCCAGCTACATGCCATGACAGGTTTGTCAACGGCTTTCTTAGAGCGCGCTAATCTGCGTATCAATGAATTTTATTTTATGAAAGAATTACTCCGCGATAAAGGGATCAGTGTTGGTCGCCTCGATAGTCGGTATCTTGGTAAAGAAGGGGATTTAAATGCAGACAGATTTGAAGCCGATCCTTCTGGGTATGCAATCGATGGTGCTTATACCGCATTGGTTAATCAATACATGCGCGATGAGCTCAACGTCCATCGAGATGTACGCTACCAAATTTTAAGCGGCAAAGTCTTCAGCTCATGGAATTGGTTATATGAACGCAATGCCCGCAGCCAAGGTTTTTTAAATGTCACCCCGTTTATCGCTAAAGCGATGCGTCAAAATAAAGATTTTCGCGTCTTTGTCGGCAATGGCTATTACGATCTCGCCACACCTTTTTTTGCGACAGAGCACTCAATGAATCATAATGGCATCGATGCATCACGGGTCAGCATGAAATACTATGAAGCAGGTCATATGATGTATATTCACCAACCCTCTTTACAAGCGCTAGTCGCTGACATTCGTACTTTTTTACAGGAACAATAACTTGGCTTATATCCAACTCAAAATCAATATGGTCGCCGATCATGTTCAAGCGTTAGGCGATATGCTCACCGGTAATGGCGCACAAGCAGTGACTTATGTAGACGCAAAGGATACACCACTGTTTGAGCTGCAACCTGGCGAAGTATTATTATGGCCTGATACACAGGTCATCGGGTTGTTTTCGGCTAGTGATGATATGCAGGCGATTATTAATCGTTTAGCCAAATCTAAATTACTCCAAGATGAGTTTGTTTATGTGCTTGATCCTCTAGAAGATAAAGATTGGGAACGTGAATGGATGGATAATTTCCATGCCATGCAATTTGGCACACGTTTATGGGTATGTCCTTCTTGGCGAGAAATCCCAGAGCCCGACGCCGTTAACGTTATGCTTGATCCTGGTTTAGCATTTGGTACCGGCACACATGCCACCACCGCATTATGCTTGCGCTGGTTGGATAGCCTTGATTTATCTGACAAGCGTGTCGTCGATTTTGGTTGTGGCAGCGGGATCTTAGGGATTGCGGCATTAAAATTAGGTGCGACCGATCTATTGGCCTTGGATATTGATCCACAAGCACTGGTCACTACGCGAGAAAATGCACAGCGCAACAAAGTTGCAGAACGTCTACGCGTTACACTACCGCAAGAAAAACCAGAATATGAAGCTGACATTGTCTTAGCCAATATTTTAGCAGCGCCACTGCGAGAGCTGCGCGAAGTCATCAGTAGCTATTGTGTATCTGGCGGTAAAATTATTCTTTCAGGCATCTTAGTTGAACAAGCTCAAGCCATCGCTGAACTCTACACAGCAGACTTTACGATTGATGCCATAGTGGAAGATGGCGACTGGGCAAGTATCTCTGGAACAAAGCGATAATTATTGTCAAGCAAAAAAATACCAATTTGATTAAAAAATAGTCTTTGCAAATACGTAAAAAAGGCGTAAAATTGCGCTCCCTTGACGGATCCTAGGTTATTAATTGCACAATATGGATGTTTTTTATTCGTATTGGATGATTTATCCTGTTTTGGCTTGAGTGTGTGAGGTAGTGGTTGAATTCAACAATTCGTATCGGTCCCCACACATTAGAAAACAACTTAATGCTCGCGCCAATGGCGGGTGTTACAGATAGACCTTTCAGGCAAATGTGCAAACAGATGGGCGCTGGTTTAGTGGTTTCCGAGATGCTCTCGAGTAACCCTAAGGTATGGCACACTGAAAAATCTAAAATGCGTATGGATCACACTGGCGAACATGGAATTCGTTCTGTCCAAATAGCGGGGGCTGACCCCTCCCTCATGGCTGAGGCTGCGCAATTCAATGTTAATAACGGTGCACAAATCATCGATATCAACATGGGTTGTCCAGCAAAAAAAGTAAACAAAAAATTGGCAGGTTCTGCATTGTTGCAGTTTCCGACTCTCGTTGAAGAAATTCTCGATACTGTCGTTAACAGTGTGGATGTACCCGTCACTTTAAAAATACGTACTGGCTGGGATGTGGATAACCGTAATGGCGTGCAAATTGCGAAACTTGCACAGCAATACAATATTCAATCCTTGGCTGTTCATGGTCGAACCAAAGCTTGTATGTATAAAGGCAACGCCGAATATGACACTATCCGCGCAATCAAACGCGCTGTGGACATTCCGGTGATAGCCAATGGTGATATTACGTCACCAGAAACAGCACAGCACGTATTGCAACACACAGGTGCAGATGGATTAATGATAGGTCGCGGCGCTCAAGGTAACCCTTGGATATTTCGTGAAATACTACATTTTTTTGCTACCGGTGAACGAATGCCAGAACCTACGCTGACGGAGCAGTGCACGGTCATGTTGGAGCATGTCGCTAACGTCCATAATTTTTATGGCGGGATTAGCGGAGTGAGAATTGCTCGAAAGCATGTCGGTTGGTATATCGCTAAATATGATCAAGGAAGAGAATTTCGTGGACACTTCAATGCGATCGATGACGCTGCTGAGCAGCTCAATGCATTAGAAATGTTCTACTCACGACTTCGAAAGAACATGATTTCTTCAGTCGCCTAATTTTCTTAAATAAAAGAGCAGTATTTATGTTTGATCAAAATGCATCATCACCTTTTACAACTATCGTTACCACTCCAGCTCAAACAACCGCACAGAAGCCGTTGCGTGAGTCGGTTAAACAAGCAGTTAATAAATACTTAAAGCAGTTAGAAAATACCAACATTGAAACCCTTTATGACATGGTATTGAGTGAAGTTGAAGCGCCGTTATTAGAAGAAGTCATGACTTATACGCGCGGCAACCAAACCAAAGCAGCCAACATGATGGGCATCAACCGCGGTACCCTGCGTAAAAAATTAAAGCAATACGGCATGAGCTAATATTGTAGGGGTTCGCCCCAATAAAGAGCACCGCTAAGGTGCTTTTTTCGTTTTACCAATTCGGTTATTTTTTCACATTGCACTCACTATAAGATGATAATTATGTCTACTACTTCTCCCATTCGCCGCGCATTATTAAGCGTATCTGATAAAACTGGCATCGTTGAATTTGCAACGGCATTAGTCGCTCAAGATGTTGAGCTACTTTCTACAGGCGGCACTGCTAAGCTACTTGCAGAAGCCGGCTTACCTGTTATTGAAGTATCTCAATATACTGGTCACCCTGAGATTATGGATGGACGTGTTAAAACGTTACACCCTAAAATTCATGGAGGTATCTTAGCGCGTCGTGGTCAAGACGATGCAGTAATGGCTGAAAATGGCATCCAAGGCATTGATTTAGTAGTAGTTAACTTATATCCATTCGCCGCAACGGTTGCTAATCCTGATTGTTCATTGGCTGATGCCATTGAAAACATTGATATCGGCGGTCCAACGATGGTCCGTGCTGCGGCTAAAAACCACAACGCTGTGACCATTGTGGTGAACGCTAATGATTATGGCCATGTGTTACAGCAAATGTCTGATAACAATGGCGCAGTTGATCACGCAACGCGTTTTGATTTAGCGATTAAAGCGTTTGAACACACCGCAGAATACGATGGCATGATTGCTAATTATTTTGGTGCGCGTTTAGATTCAACTGATTGCGCGACAGATTGTGAACATGATCACAGTGAATTCCCGCGTACATACAACATCCAAGTGAGCAAAAAACAAGATTTACGTTACGGCGAAAACTCGCATCAATCTGCTGCATTTTATGTCGAAAATGACATTCAAGAAGCATCCGTTGCTACAGCAGAGCAGTTACAAGGTAAAGAGTTATCCTTTAACAACATCGCCGATACGGATTCAGCATTAGAGTGTGTTAAAGAATTCGCAGAGCCTGCATGTGTTATCGTTAAACACGCTAACCCGTGTGGTGTCGCATTAGGGGATGATATTTTGGCGGCATATAACCGCGCTTATCAAACTGATCCAACATCTGCATTTGGTGGCATTATTGCGTTTAACCGCGAACTAGATGAAGCAACGGCTCAAGCAATCATTGATCGTCAATTTGTAGAAGTCATTATTGCACCATCCATCAGTGCAGCTGCACAAACAGTGTTATCTGCTAAGCAAAATGTGCGTGTATTAGCATGTGGTGATTGGCAAGGTCAGCTGACCGACGGTTATGATTTTAAACGTGTTAATGGTGGTTTATTAATTCAAGAACGCGATTTTGGTATGGTTGAGCTAGATGATTTAACTGTTGTGACTAAAGTGCAGCCTACTGCAGAACAACTACAAGACTTGCTGTTTACTTGGAAAGTAGCTAAATATGTTAAATCAAACGCTATTGTATACTGCAAAGATGGCATGACAATCGGTGTGGGTGCAGGACAAATGAGTCGTGTATACTCAGCTAAAATTGCCGGTATCAAAGCAGCAGACGAGGGCTTAGTGGTTGAAGGCAGTGTCATGGCATCAGATGCATTCTTCCCATTCCGTGATGGTATTGACGCAGCTGCAGCAGCGGGTATCAGTGCAATTATTCAACCAGGTGGTTCAATGCGCGATCAAGAAGTTATTGACGCAGCTGATGAAGCAGGTATGGCAATGGTCTTCACTGGTATGCGCCATTTCCGTCATTAAGACCTGATACACAAATATAGGAATTTATTATGCAAGTATTAATCATTGGTAATGGTGGCAGAGAGCACGCACTCGCATGGAAAGCCGCTCAATGCCAAGATGTAAGCAAAGTATTCGTTGCCCCTGGCAATGCTGGTACAGCGAATGAAGCAAATCTAGAAAACATCAACATCAGCGTTGGTGACATTGACGGTCTAGTTAAATTCGCACAAGACAACAGCATTGAATTAACGATTGTCGGTCCTGAAGCTCCGTTAGTTGACGGCGTCGTAGATGCGTTTACCGCTGTGGGTTTACCGTGTTTTGGTCCGACTGCTGCGGCAGCGCAACTAGAAGGCTCAAAAGCATTTACGAAAGACTTCTTAGCGCGCCATCAGATCCCGACTGGCGACTATGAAAACTTCACAGAAATTGAACCAGCCTTAGCTTATGTGCGTGAAAAAGGCGCACCTATCGTCATTAAAGCCGACGGCTTAGCCGCAGGTAAAGGCGTTATCGTAGCGCTAACGTTGACCGAAGCTGAAGACGCAATTAAAGACATGTTAGCAGGAAATGCGTTTGGCGCAGCCGGCAGCCGTGTCGTGATTGAAGAGTTTTTAGATGGTGAAGAAGCCAGCTTTATCGTCATGGTAGACGGCAAAAACATCGCTTCTTTTGCAACGTCTCAAGATCATAAACGCGTTGGTGACGGTGATACTGGTCTAAAT
The DNA here is from genome assembly GCA_029246415.1 of Glaciecola sp. GTDB lineage: Bacteria > Pseudomonadota > Gammaproteobacteria > Enterobacterales > Alteromonadaceae > Opacimonas. The sequence goes on along the minus strand of JAQWNF010000009.1, from coordinate 114,783 downwards.
ACGGGTGGTATGGGTGCTTATTCTCCTGCTCCGGTTGTTACACCAGAGATTCATGCACGTGTCATGGCGGAAGTTATCGAGCCAACTGTCGCAGGTATGGCAGCTGAAGGCAATGATTATACTGGTTTCTTATATGCCGGTCTGATGATCATGGCCGATGGCACACCAAAAGTAATCGAGTACAATTGTCGTTTTGGTGATCCAGAAACTCAGCCAATCATGTTACGTTTACAATCTGATCTAGTGGCGCTATGCTTAGCTGCAACGAAAGGCGAATTAGCCGATACCGTCATTGAGTTTGATGCTCGTCCGGCAGTAGGTGTAGTACTTGCTGCAGGTGGTTACCCTGGGGATTACGCCAAAGGGACTGTTATTCATGGCTTAGGTGTAGGTGAATCAGCCACTGCGAAGGTCTTTCATGCAGGCACAACGACCAATACTGAAGGTCAAGTTGTGACTGCAGGCGGACGCGTATTATGTGCAACAGCAATGGGTGATAGTGTGACTGAAGCACAACAGGCAGCGTATACGTTAGCTAAAGAAATTAGCTGGGATGGAATGTTCCATCGCAACGATATTGCATATCGTGCCATTGCTAGAGAAAACCAATAGGAAAACAACATGTCAGCTAAACATCCCATTATTGCAATTACGGGTTCATCAGGTGCAGGTACGACTACCACCACCAATGCTATTCGTCATATTTTTCGCAATTTGAATGTTAATGCTGCTGGGGTAAGCGGTGATAGTTTTCACCGTTATACCCGTCCTGAAATGGAGCTCGAGATCCGTAAAGCACAAGAACAAGGTAAACATATTAGTTATTTTGGTCCTATTGCTAATGATTTCGAGCTACTAGAAAATCTATTCACCGAATACGGTAAAGCCGGTAGTGGTCAATACCGTCAATATCTGCATACTTTTGATGAAGCAGTACCGTTTAATCAAATGCCAGGTACGTTTACACCATGGCAAGACCTGCCCAAAGGCACTGATTTATTGTTTTATGAAGGCCTGCATGGTGGAATTTCAACGGAAGACCATGATGTTGCTAAGCATGTTGATCTACTGGTCGGCATGGTGCCGATAGTAAACTTAGAATGGATCCAAAAAATCGTGCGTGACACGACTGATCGTGGTCATAGCCGCGAAGCCGTGATGAGCAGTATTGTGCGCTCATTGGATGATTACTTTCAATATATTACGCCGCAATTTTCACAAACCCATGTTAACTTTCAACGCGTCCCTACGGTAGATACGTCCAACCCTTTTAGTGCGCGCGAAATCCCAACTCAAGATGAAAGCTTCGTCGTAGTGCGTTTTCGACGTGAAATGACCAATGTCGATTATCCATTTTTATTAAAAATGATTGATGGTGCTTTCATGTCACGCGTTAATACGATTGTCGTTCCCGGTGGTAAAATGGGTTTGGCGATGGAATTAATCCTTACCCCGCTGATCCAAGATATTTTAGAGGCCAAGCGCCGCGCCAGTATTCAAATGGATTGGGTCCAAGACAATTAGTGATCTAGTCGTGATTTTGTAATGGTTTGGCAATGTTTGACAAACTTTGTAACATCATCCTAACGTAAAATCAGCAAAATATATTGGCTTTTTAGTCACTTACTTTATAGTGTTAAGATAGTTTAGCTTTGGAGTACAGGTGAATGGGTCAGGAAACCTCAAAAATTCTCGTTGTTGATGATGACATGCGCTTGCGTAGTTTGTTAGAACGATATTTGGTAGAGCAAGGCTTTCAAGTGCGATCAGCGGCAAATGCTGAACAAATGGATCGCTTGCTTGAACGTGAAAATTTTCATTTATTAGTCTTGGATTTGATGCTCCCTGGTGAAGATGGATTATCTATTTGTCGTCGTCTCAGACAAAAAGAAAACGAAATCCCTATCATTATGCTCACCGCTAAAGGCGACGAAGTCGACCGCATCATCGGCCTGGAAATGGGTGCGGATGATTATCTGCCTAAACCGTTTAACCCTAGAGAGCTGTTGGCACGTGCCAAGGCGGTCTTACGCCGTAAATCCGTTGAAGCACCGGGCGCACCAGCACAAGCTGAACAAATCGTTGAGTTTGCAACTTATCGACTCAATCTAGCGACGCGTGAAATGTCTGCAAATGGCAAGCCAATGACCTTGACCAGTGGTGAATTTGCCGTATTAAAGTCCCTCGTCACGCACCCACGTGAACCGTTATCTCGCGATAAGTTAATGAACCTAGCTCGTGGTCGTGACTATGGCGCACTTGAACGTAGTATCGATGTGCAAGTATCCCGTTTACGCCGCATGCTGGAACACGATCCGACTAATCCGCGTTACATTCAAACCGTATGGGGATTGGGTTATGTCTTTGTACCAGATGGCTCAGATGTTAGTTAGTGCTAACATCTTGGGACTTTTACTCAATCCTAGAACAGAGCAACAATAACATCTATGTCAATTTTCCCTAAAAGTGCATTTGCGCAAACGGTCCTCTTGATTGGTGCGTTGTTGTTAGTCAACCAAGTCGTATCCTACTTATCGGTTACGTATTATTTTATCCAACCAAGCTATCAACAAATTAACTCCTTGGTTGCGACTCAAGTCGATACTTTATTTGATCAAGAGATTATTAGTGATGATAAACGTCGTCGCCAGTTTTCAGCGCGTACCAACGTTCAATTTTTAACGCCTCAAGAAGCAATAAAAGCAGGACTGAATGAAGCGACATACTATAGCTTTATGTCCAGTCAAATTACCAATCAACTGGGTGGTAACACCGAGGTTAGACTCAGTACCCAAATGCCTTATCGAATTTGGATCAATCCACCACAAGATCCTAATTTGTGGATAGTATTTCCCATGCCAGGCGTAGGTGAAACTAACTTTTCCCCACTGACGGTGATTTTACTGGTGATAGGACTGTTGAGTGTTATCGGAGGATATGTGTTTGTATTGCGTATGACGCGCCCATTACGCGCCTTACAAAATGCAGCCAAACAAGTCGGGCAAGGCGAATTCCCAGAGCCATTAGCCGCTAAAGGCGCAACTGAAATGCAAGCGGTAACCCAAGCATTTAACCAAATGTCTAACAGTATCAAACGCTTAGAGCAAGACCGAAACCTGATGACCGCAGGGATATCACATGATCTGCGCACCCCGCTCACACGGATCCGTCTGGCAACAGAAATGATGGATGAAAAGCATGACTGGGTAAAAGAAGGGATCGTGCAAGATATTGAGGATATGAACGATATTATCGATCAATTTATCGATTACGCGCGTCATGATCGCGAAGAGCAACGCGAACAATGTAATCTTAATAAAATAGTAGAAGACGTTGTACAAGCTAGGCATTTTGATGATAACCACACCATTGCCCAAAAACTCACCCCACTACCAGATATCGCATTGCGTCGCATTGCCATTAAACGAGTACTAGATAATTTAATTGAAAATGCATTTCGTTATGGCTCTGATCATTTAGAGATCCATACCAGGGCGTTATTTAAAGAAAAACAAATTGTCTGTCAAATTCGAGATTTTGGCGCAGGCATTGAGCCTGAACAATTGCCTTCTCTATTACAACCATTTACCCAAGGCGATAGTGCTCGAGGTAGTTCAGGTTCGGGTTTAGGATTGGCAATCATCAAACGCATTATCGATATGCACCACGGTCAGGTCAATTTTACCAATCATCCTGACGGTGGCCTAGTGGTCGAGTTTAGATTACCCATGTAATCCAAACTCAGTTTTTGATTATTATTGCTGCGTAACACTCGCATCCGGATCAAAGCCAGAATGAATCGTTTCAACATCAAGTGCATCAAAACGGTACTCTTTGTTGCAGAATTGACAATTCATTTTAATATCACCGTCTTCTTCAACAATCGCAAGTAATTCATTTTTATCAATGTGTTGTAAGGCAATAATCGTATTTTCACGCGAACAATGACACTCAAATTTAACCACTGCAGGCGTAAAGACTTCGACTTCTTCTTGATGATACAAACGATACATCACATCCGTCGCTTCAAGGCCAAATAACTCTTTGGCCGTCAATGTATCGGTTAGTGCAGCAATATGCGAAAAATCGGTTGATTCAGCAACATTGGTCGCTTCGCTAGTGGTTGGTAAAATTTGTAACAATGTTCCACCAGCCATCGGCTCATCACCTTGCTGAGCGAACAACTTAATTTGTGTCATCAACTGCTCAGATTGTAAAAAATACTCTTCAATACATTCTGCTAAGCTTGGTTTTTCCAAACCAACAATACCTTGATAACGCTCACCTTCTTTTGGTGTAATCGTAATTACCAAATACCCTTTGCTAAACAAGGCAGAAAAGTCTTCAGGTAACTCAGTGACCGTCTCATCCCAACGTGCCACACCACGTAACTTAAGATCATGGGTACCGTTGACTACTGCGTATTTGATGATCCCTTCAGATTGGATTTGCAGGCCAATTTCGCCTTCAAACTTCAACGTCGCGTTAAGTAATGTTGTCGCCGCCATCAACTCACCCAATAATGTCTGAATGATTGGTGGGTAAGTGTATGAGTGTAAAATCTCGCGATACGTATCTTGTAACTGAACTAACTCACCACGCACATTGGCTTGATTAAACATAAAACGTTGAACTTGATCAACACTTGCAATCCCAGACATAGATACTCTTCTCTTTTATAATAATCTGTCGTTTAACTAAATTATTGATGTTTTAAATGAATGATTTGACGACGCTGCTTTTTATCCGGTTTGGTATCCGGTTTAGGGCTGTGAAACGCCGATAATTTTCGTGCTTCTGCGTTTTTTTCACGCTTGGCGATACTCTCCGCCGTTTCGCTATACATCCCAACTACCATCGGAGCCGCACGGCGTTTATCAAAAATTTCTGTTATCACCAGCTCCTTGCTATCAAAGCCTGCTGGCACTTTTAATATCGCATTTAACTCGACGATTTTACTCGGTTTGGTACGCTGCCCATTATAATGTATTTTACCCGACTGCACAGCTTCACGCGCATTTGCTCGAGTTTTAAACAGTCTGGCAGCCCACAGCCACTTATCGATCCGTACGTTTTCCATAAATTACACACTTATTGGTATTTTTAGACATAAATAGTTAACATAGTGTCTGTATATTTTACCCTATTCAGCGTATATTCATACAGCCAATTAGATACTAGCTAAACAAAATTGCAGTTTTAATTTTACAACAAGAATAATGACAACTAATCACACCGCAATTAACGCGTTAATCAACGCTTTTAACCAACCCAAAAACAAGGCTTTATTCAAGTCCTTGCTTTTTGTGCTATTAATTATTTATATTTTATTTGCGTTGGCGAATATGTTTTGGCAATTCGTCCCTGCGCCTGCATCGCCTAAAATACCAATGCAACTAGCGCAGCAACAATCTCAGCCAAGCGCTAACAGCAATAATGTACAAGATTTAATTGCACTGAATATTTTTGGTAAAGCTAAAGCAATCAAAGTACAGCAGGTAAGCGAAGTCACCAATGCCCCAGAAACCAAACTGAATTTAACCCTTACTGGCGTCGTTGCTTCTACGACAGAAGATGACGGTGCAGCAGTCATCGCTAATCGCAATACACAAAGCACCTATGGCATTGGCGAAAAAATCGAAGGCACACAAGCGACTTTAAGTCGCGTTTTTGCAGATCGGGTCATTATCAGCAATCGCGGAGCAAAAGAAACACTCATGCTTGATGGTATTGATTTTTCTAAAATATCCACTCAAGCCGACACAAGCAATTCCAACGCAGCATTTTTACCTGCCAACCAAACCATCCCCAAAAATATCGTCAAAACGGTTGAACAAGGGCCTAGCATGGAAAGCATCGCTCAACTGCGCAGTCAGCCAGAAAAATTTATCGACTTTATTAACGTCACTCCAGTCAGAAATGATGGCGAGCTGCAAGGCTACCGAGTGTCGCCAGGCAAAGATGCTGCGTTATTCAATGATACAGGCTTACAGACCGGTGATGTGATTACCTACATCAACGGCTTAGATTTAACGCAACCGCGCGAAGCGGTAGAAGCAATGCAAGCACTCAGAGAGTCAGATAGTCTGGAAATCGCAGTGTTGCGCAACGATCAACCCATGACATTGTCGTTATCTTTACCCTAACGAGGATGCAATTCGGTGAATAATTCACAAGGTAGTATGTCTATGTTTTTAAACCTGGTTTCTAAAATTAAAACCATTTCAGTCGCAAGCGTCATGACGGTAGCCATAGTGGTTACAGCTATTCCGGTTTCGACTACGTCTTTTGATGTGCAGGCAGCACAATATTCACCTAACTTTAAAAATACTGATATTAACGAATTTATCGCAATCGTTGGTAAAAACTTACAACGCACCATTATTGTCGACCCAAATGTACGAGGTAAAATATCAGTTCGTAGTTACGATTTGTTAGATGAAGAACAATACTACCAATTCTTTTTAAACGTACTGCAAGTTTATGATTTTGCAGTGATTGAAATGCCTAACGGAATTTTAAAAGTCATTCGCTCCAAAGACGCCAAAAGCTCGAACTTACCGGTTGTAGAAGGTAACATTCCCAATGGCGATGAAATGATTACGCGCGTTATCCCAGTCTATAATGTCCCTGTGCGTGAACTCACTCCATTACTGAGACAACTTAATGACAGTGCTGGCGGTGGTAACGTCGTGAGTCATGATGCTTCTAATGTCATGATGCTCACAGGCCGAGCTGCGGTCATTAATCGCCTCGTTGAAATTATTGAACGTGTCGATAGAGCCGGTGATGAAGAAGTCGAAATTATTAAACTCAAATTTGCGTCAGCATCTGAAATGGTGCGTATTATTGAAAGTATCAACAAATCACAAGGCAAAGCGGCTGCAAATACGGGTAAATCTGAACCTCGCGTGGTTGCTGATGACCGCACTAACTCGGTTATTGTCAGTGGCGATGTCAAAGCACGCCAACGCTTAATCAACTTAATTACGCGCATGGACCAAGAGTTAGAAACCAGCGGTAATACCCGTGTAATATTCCTCAATTACGCCAAAGCTAACGATTTAGTCAAAGTACTAAAAGGCGTATCTGAAAGTATTCAAGCGGAAGAAAAAGGCGGCACCAATTCTCGTTCGAAATCAGGCTCAGGTCGTGAAGTCAGTATTGATGCCCACGAAGACTCGAATTCACTAGTCATTACCGCAGAGCCCGACATGATGCGCTCATTAGAAGAAGTCATTCGCCAGTTAGACGTTCGCCGTGCTCAAGTTCAAGTAGAAGCCATTATTGTTGAAGTCTTTGAAGGTGACGGTACAACATTAGGTGTGCAGTTAGTGTCTGAAGAAGGTGGCGGTACGCAGTTTACTAATGGTGTCGTGGGTGTTGGTTCGTTAGGAGTGGCATTACGTCAAGCTGAAGACAAAATCTCAACGGTTACCACATCTGCAAACGATGGCAGCCCAATTGAAACAACCGATACTACGCCGGGTGACTTTACCGCACTGGCTTCATTATTAGGTGGAGCAAATGGTATGATTGCTGGGATTATTCAAAATGGCTGGGGCGCAGTGGTACAGGCGGTATCAACCGATACCAATTCAAATATCTTAGCAACACCACACCTCACCACTATGGATAATGAAGAAGCATTCTTTATTGTGGGACAAGAAGTACCGATTATTACAGGTACCTCTACCGGATCAAATAACTCAAATCCATTCCAGACGGTAGATCGCCAAGAAGTGGGGATCAAACTCAAAGTCACCCCGCAAATAAACGAAGGCGATGCCGTTCAATTACTCATTGAACAAGAAGTATCGAGCGTATCAGGTGCAACGTCTGTTGATATTTCGATTAACAAACGCGAAATCAAAACGACCGTAATCGTAGATGATGGCGGGACGATTGTCCTCGGTGGATTAATCGATGAAGACGTACAAGAGAGTGTCTCTAAAGTACCAATTTTAGGCGATATTCCTTTCTTAGGGCATTTATTTAAAACCACGACATCAAGCAAACGTAAACGTAATCTGATGGTATTTTTACGCCCAACGATTGTGCGTGATGGTATGACAATGAATGCCATGTCACATCGCAAATATAATTATATCCGTGCCGAGCAACTTAAGCGTCAAGCTGATGGCATTCCATTAATGCCTAACTCACAAGGCCCAAGCTTGCCAGAGTGGAATGATGCCTTGAGTTTACCGCCATCATTTGAAGAATACTTGATGGAAAAAGACAAGCAAGCGCAAGATAACGACTAAGGGTAGGTTATGGACATTAGCTTTAGTTTTGCCAAGCGTCATCAAATCTTATTGGACCCTGTGACGCCGACTGTTTTTTATACTCAAGACACGGCACTAGATGTGTTTGCAGAGGTGCGTCGAGCCTTTGGTAAAGGCTTTGCTTTAGAACAAGTGCCAAGCGACAAATTTGAGACCTTACTGACCACTTTTTATCAACGCGACTCTTCTGAAGCGAAGCAGCTAATGGAAGATCTGGGAAATGAAAGTGATTTGTTTGCGTTAGCCGAAGACCTACCTGATACCGAAGATTTACTCGATAACGAAGATGACGCGCCGATTATTAAACTGATCAACGCTATGCTCGGTGAGGCCATCAAAGAAGGCGCATCGGATATTCATATAGAAACCTTTGAAAATCAACTCGTTGTGCGCTTTCGTGTTGATGGTGTGTTACGTGAAATTTTACGTCCCAATCGTAAAATGTCGTCGATGCTGGTGTCTCGTATTAAAGTCATGGCAAAGCTGGATATCGCAGAAAAACGCGTACCACAAGATGGCCGGATTTCCCTCAAAATCGCCGGTCGGGCTGTCGATGTGCGCGTCTCCACTATGCCGTCAAGTCATGGTGAACGCGTAGTATTGCGTTTATTAGATAAAAACAACGTGAGATTAAACCTTGAAGATCTCGGTATGACAGCTGCAAATCGTACTATTTTTTCTGATTTGATCCGTAAACCGCACGGTATTATCTTGGTTACTGGGCCGACCGGTTCAGGTAAATCAACCACCTTGTATGCTGGCTTAAGTGAAATTAATTCCAAAGACCGCAATATTTTAACCGTCGAAGATCCGATTGAATTTGACTTGCAAGGCATTGGCCAAACGCAAGTGAATACTCGAGTTGATATGACATTTGCACGTGGTCTTCGCGCGATATTACGCCAAGATCCCGATGTTGTGATGATCGGTGAAATACGCGATCGCGAAACTGCCGAAATCGCAGTGCAAGCAAGTTTAACCGGTCACTTAGTATTATCCACCTTACACACTAACACCGCTGCTGGTGCGATTACCCGTCTAGAAGATATGGGCATTGAACCGTTTTTGTTATCGTCAAGCTTACTCGCAGTACTATCACAACGATTAGTCCGTACTTTGTGTAATGATTGTAAAACGCCACATGAAGCGACTCCGTCCGAATGTGAAGTGCTTGGATTGAGCAGCCCTCAAGTGATTTATTCTCCAGGCGACTGCCTTGCATGTAACCACACTGGCTATCGTGGTCGCACAGGTATCCATGAATTATTACGTGTGACTGATGCTGTACGTGAACTTATGCATACCGGTAAAGGTGAACAAGCAATTGAAAAGTTGGTGCGTAAGAACACCCCAAGTATTCGTGGTGATGGTTGCGATAAAGTTCTCAGTGGCGTTACTTCTATTGAAGAAGTGCTGCGCGTAACCCGCGAGGAATAACGGGTATGGCGGCGTTTGCATTTGAAGCAGTAAATCCACAAGGCAAAACTAAAAAAGGCGTACTTGAAGGCGATAATGCACGTCAAATTCGTCAACAATTACGCGAACAAGGCCTCATTCCTGTTGCAGTTGATCAAGTTAAAGAACAACAGTCTGACTCAACCCATGCCTTTCAATTTACGTTATTTAAACCTCGTATCTCTGCTGGCGAGTTAGCACTATTAACCCGTCAGTTAGCCACCTTAGTAGAAGCGGCCTTACCCATCGAAGAAGCGTTATTAGCGGTCGCCGAACAAAGTGAAAAGCCGCGTCAAAAGAACATGATGATGGCAGTGCGCTCTAAGGTAGTCGAAGGGTTTGGTTTGGCTGAAGCGTTAGGTGATTTTCCGAGTATTTTTGACACCTTGTTTATTGCTATGGTCGCGGCTGGTGAAAAATCAGGTCATTTAGATGTCGTGCTTAACCGTTTGGCCGATTACACTGAAAACCGTGAAAAGACCCGTAGCCAAGTGATCCAAGCGATGATTTACCCCAGCTTAATGATGTTTTTTGCCGTCGCAATCACGGTCTTATTATTAACCGTCGTGGTACCTAAAATTGTGACTCAATTTGAACATATGGGCCAAGGCTTACCCCCAATAACCCAAATCGTGATGGATATATCCACGTTTTTACAAGCATCTTGGATGTGGGTCATTATAGCCCTTGTGATTGCCATCGTTGCCGCGCAACGAACTTTGCGTATTCCTGCGATGAAACTTAAATTCCATCATTGGATCTTAGGGGTACCACTTATCGGTAAAGTCAATCGTGGACTCAATACCGCGCGTTTTGCCCGTACCTTATCGATTTTAACGGCCAGTGCAGTGCCATTACTGGAAGCAATGAAAATCGCAAGTGATGTGTTGCTCAACCAGCATATCAAAGCCCAAGTTGCCGAATCTGCAATTATGGTCAAAGAAGGCGCAAGTTTACGTGCAGCATTAGATAAAACCAAAATGTTCCCGCCCATGATGATGCATATGATTGCATCGGGTGAACGTTCTGGTGAATTACAAGGAATGTTAGCACGGGCGGCCGATAACCAAGACCGTGAGTTTGAATCTCTGGTTGGCGTGTCACTCAAAGTCTTTGAGCCACTGCTAATCGTTTCCATGGCAGGCATAGTGTTGTTTATCGTACTCGCTATTCTGCAACCCATAATCGCACTAAATAGCATGGTGAATATGTAATGAAAAAAGCAACTGGTTTTACACTTATCGAAGTAATGGTGGTCTTAGTGATCATTGGCATTATGGCCTCAAAGGTTGTCCCGCAAATTTTAGGTAACCAAGAAGAAGCGCAACTGAAAAAAGCCGCAATCGACATTCAAACCTTAGAAGGCGCGATGCAGATGTATAAGCTGAATAACAATCGCTTTCCCACTACAGAACAAGGTCTAGAGGCACTAGTTACTGAACCTACTATCGACCCGATCCCGCGTGCGTATCGTGAAGGTGGCTACATCCAACGTCTACCGACTGATCCTTGGGGCAATGATTATCAATTAATCTCTCCAGGAGAAGTAGGCGCAGTGGATATTTTTTCCAATGGTCCTGACATGGAACCAGGTACTGATGATGATATCGGTACGTGGAATCTTAACGATTACCTTAACTAAGATTATCTGATAGTTATGAATCGTGCGCAGCGTCAATCTGGATTCACGCTAATCGAAATCATGTTGGTGCTCGTCATCATGGGATTAGTTGCTGCGTATGTGGTCGTCAACGCGTTTGGCACCAACCCATCGGACAAACTTAAAACAGAAGCCCAACGCTTTCATGCTATCGCGACAATGGCCTCTGATTTTGCAGTATTAAATCAACTGCAATTTGGTTTAGTCATTGATGACCAACGTAAAAGTTATCATTTTGTGACCTTAGATGACACTGATAACTGGGTGCCAGTAGAACAAAATAAAGCCTTTACTGAACGTGAACTAGACAGCAATTATGCAGTTAAATTGCAACTCGATGGTTTTGAATGGGAAAGTGAAGATTCATTGTTTACTGACAATGCTTTATTTGATGAAACCCTGTCAGTATCCAGTGATGGTGTGCAAATCGGTAACGAAGAAGACATCCCCCCGCCTCCGCCGCAAATTCTGTTCTTATCGAGTGGCGATGTCACTGAATTCACCCTTACCTTTGAATTTGCAGATCCACAATTGGGCGATGACACTTTCAGTGTTAGTTCTCAAGGGTATTTGCCGTTGCTGCATGATTTAACTATTTCAAATAGTGTTGTAGATAATATTGCAAATAAAGAGCGGCCTTAATGTCGACGATGCCGCGCTTTACTCGTACCCTATACCCAGTTTTTCGTCGTTCCGAAAAAGGAATGACGCTGATTGAAGTGATGGTCGCCTTGTTGATTTTTGGCTTAACCGGCACGGCAGTCATGAAAGCCACAACAGAAAATTTATCCAGTGTTGGGCAATTACAAGATATTACGTTTGCGACGTTTGTGGCGAATAATCGTCTTGCACAATTACACCTGGAACAAGAATGGCCGATTAAAAACAACGCCAAAGGCCAAATGGACATGGCCAGTACCACTTGGTATTGGCAACAAACAGTAACTAAGACCGCGCAAACAGAGCTCATACAAGTTCGTGTAACTGTTGCTAGCGATGCCGAATATCGTCGCCCTATTACCGATGTGGTGAGCTTTTTTACTAAACCTACTGGTAATGGTGCGCCCTGATGCAATCACAAGGAATGCAAACACAGCGCGGGTTTACGTTAGTTGAAATCTTGGTTGCCATTGCAATATTTTCACTCATTGCAGGCGCTTCTACTGCCGTATTAACCAATGTGATTGCTGCGTCAGAACAATCAACCCAATCTATCGAACGCTTACAAGCGCTACAACGAGCTATGCTTGTGATCGAGCGCGACCTGTTACAAGCCGTCAATCGTGCCCCCAGAATTGGCGGCGTAGATAACAATACGATTGTATTTTTTGGTGGCGCAGGTGAAATGCAAAGCACCCATGATGGGGTTAGTTTTGTCCGTAATGGTTGGCAAAATCCAATGTGGTTACTCCCGCGTTCGAATATACAAGGAGTGGGATATCGGCTCAATAGCGATAATGTGTTGGAGCGTTTGCATACGCTATTTGTCGATAACGATTCGGGTGTTGAACCGATTGTAAGACCACTGTTAAGCGGTGTGACTGACTTGAATATCGAGTTTATGGTAGCTATTAATTCACGTAACGAAATTAGTTGGGATGAGTCTTATAAAGGTACCAAGGTTCCCAAAGGGATTGCCATTGAAATCACGACCAAAGATTTTGGCGTGATCCGGCGTGAATTTGCGTTGCTCGACCCACCGGCATTAACAGCGCCGACAGGGGCTACCAACGGTAATGCGCGCACATGAAGCAATTTAATCAGCGACCATCAACCCTTCCGCGCCAACGCGGTATGGCGTTATTAATTGTGTTATTCATTGTCGCACTTGTCAGTGTGCTCGCCACAGAAATGGGCAGTCGCCTACAACTTCAAGTGCAACGAGCCAGTAATATCAAAGATAACAATCAAGCATATTGGTACAGTATTGGTGCGGAAGCTTATGCCATGCTCGCCATCAAAGACTTATATGAACTCGATGATGGTAATATCCACCTAAACCAGCCTTGGGCTAGTCCCCTCGTCTATCCAATAGAAAATGGCCAAATCACCGCGACTATTTCTGACTCACAAGCGTGTTTTAATATCAATGTCTTAGCACAACCCGCTAGTGCTACGGCCAACACAGGTCAACGCAACACCACGCCCGCCATGGATGCTTTTGCCGCGTTAGTACGAGAAATTACCAATGGTGATACTTACACTGCGGATATTGTTCGAGACTCGCTAGTTGATTATCTCGATGATAATACGATTGCCCGACCAGATGGCGCAGAAGACGATACCTATCTCGGTTTGCGTTACCCGCATCTAAGCGCCAACACACTCTTAACTGAGGTATCTGAATTACGCCTAGTCAATGGCATTAATATCGAGTGGTTTGCGGATTTATTACAGTACGTTTGCGTGATCCCACAAAACCAAAACTTGGTAATTAATATCAACACGCTAACAGAAGACGATGACGTATTATTATCAGCTGTTACAGGGCTATCCAAAGCCGATGCCTTATCGTTAATCGAGTCACGCCCAGAGCGTGGCTACGAAACTGCCGCTGATTTTTTTGCCGAGCCTGAGATGGCCGGTATTATTTTGTCTGATACTCAACGTACGTGGTTTAACACCACAACAGAGTATTTTACCTTAACGACAATTACTCAGTATAATGAGACACAGTTTTCACTGACCAGCTTGTTGCATGTTGCCAATCAAGAAAATGTCAGTGTCATTCAACGCACTTTTGGGAGAAGGTAACGTGGAACAACTCATCATCCGCTTAGGCGCACACGCTGATCAGGCTATCGATTGGGCGATCTGGCAAACCACGGAGCAAACTATCTTAGCCTCTGGCGTATTGCCTGATGCAGCCGCATTAGTGACCTTACAAGAACGCGCCGCCGGCAGACCCCTGACCGTATTAGTTCCGTCAACCGAAGTATTATTACGCACAATTACCTTACCCCCTGGAGCATCGCGTAAAGTCATTCAATCGATTGGTTTTATGTTAGAAGATGATGTCGCATTAGACATTGATGCACAATTTATTGCACTGGGTCCAAAACTCGATAACCAACAGGCCTTGGCCATCGTAGCTGATGTAACCATGACTCAATGGTTAGATTGGTTAGGCACAGCACAATTACATTGCCAACGCATGCTCCCAGATATCTTGGCATTACCATTAGCGGTATCCGAAAATGAATCGGCAGCCACGTTATCCAGCATACAAATCCGCGACCAACTTTTAGTCCGTAGCGATTCATGGGCAGGTTGGACGGGTGAAACGACCTGGTTAGCGCCGTTATTGCAGCAGCATCTTCAACAGCAAGGTACAGCGTATACACACACGCAATTTACCCAAGATGATATTTTCGCTGACAGTACATTCGTGACCACACAGACTGCCGAATTAGAATTACCAATGCATGTTTTTGCACAAGGCATCGCAGCTCAATCTGGTACGGGATTTATTGCTAATACAGCATTTAATTTATGCCAAGGTAAATACCAACAAAAACAACGCGCTTCAGGTCAATGGCACTATTGGCGTAATGTCGCTGCAGTTGCCGCGATCGCATTAGGCGTAGGCATGCTAGACAAAGGCTTAACTATTTATGATTTGCAGCAACAAAACGAACAACTCAATAGCCAGATCAAACGCGATATTCAACAAAGCTTCCCGAACATCGGTGCTTATCGCGACGCACGCCGTGCCATCACTCAATATGTAAATCGTTTAAATGATATTGGTAGTGGCGTATCTGGAGTAGATATGTTGACTAACCTAAGTGGTGCCTTTGCAGCATCTAAAGTCGAAGCGCAATCATTAAAGTTTAATCATGATCGCTCAGAGTTACGGATCCAAGCACAAGCAAAATCATTTGGGGATTTACAATCATTTAAAAACCAAGCTCAAGCGATTGGTTATACCGTCGAAGAAGGCGCGATTAATAACCGCAATAATTTAGTCATCGGCACATTGACCATCAAAGGATAAATCATGAATAAACAAATGATCATTGAGTGGTTTAGCAAGCTTGAAACTCGCGAACAACTCCTTTTAAAAATTGGCAGTATCATCATTGTAATTGGTTTATTTTATGGCCTAGTTTGGGCTCCGATGAATAATACAATCATACGCCAGACCGCCCTTTTGGCGCAACAACAAGCGTTGTCGACATGGATCGTACAACAAGAAGCAAAAGTATTACAATTTCGTCGCCAAGGACCCGGAAAAGCAACGTTAAAAGGTTCATTAGTGCAAGCGGTGAACCAAACAGCAAAAGCCAGTGACATCACCTTAACGCGAATCCAGCCAAGCAATGACGAAGTGCAAGTCTGGATTGATGAGGTGGAATTTAATACGTTAATGGTGTGGCTGGATAGTTTAGATAAAACCGGTGTACAAGTATTACAAGCGGATATTAGTGAATCCGGTGGCGCAGGTCAGGTCAAAGTCCGCCGTTTACAATTAGGAAAGTCATGAAGTCTCGCATATTCATAGTGCTCAGCGCACTGCTATTTTTGATCGTACTTATCATTGCAAAATTACCCGCTAAGCATGTGGTATATCGCATTAATTTTCCCAGTGGCATGGGCTTATACGAAGTGTCTGGTACGATTTGGCAAGGTAAGGCAGCCAGTGCGTTGGTGCATGGGCAAACACTCAACAATGTGACTTGGGACATCTCGCTTTGGGCATTATTAACAGCTAAAGTTAGTGCGGAAATACAGTCTAACCAACGCACCAACACCCACCTCAATGGTACCCTGGTATATGGGCTAATTTCTAATACATTAAGCATGCAAAACCTAAAGGCTGTTCTTCCCGCAGAAGTAATATTTGCCCAAGCCGCGTTGCCGGTTCCAGTTATTGGCGCGGGGAGTATAGCTATCACAGTGCAAGAGGCACGCTTTGATGTCAGTCAATCTATGCCGGTTTGTGAGCAACTTAGCGGTGCAGGTAATTGGCAAAATGCAGGGGTGTTAGTGTCTACTGGAATGGTCGATTTAGGTGAGTTTAAGGCACAAATAAGTTGTGCCGATTCGTTGTATAATATGGAAGTAAAAGAGCCAAACAAACTCGGTTTGTCGTTTATTGCCACAGGTTCTAATCCACAACAATTGCGAATTAACGGACGCTTTAAACTACCACCAGAGTTACCTGAAGAGATGCAACGAGTCGCATCGTTTTTAGGTCAGCCAGATGCACAAGGGTATACTCCCCTTAATTGGTAACCGCATCGTTTAAGCTTATTCTGAGCGATTGCCCCTTCCTCCAATCGCTCAATTTATCGACGTTAGTATATTTTTTTCAGGTAATAATTTGCGGAATAGCCAGTTCACGACAATAATTTATCAAAACAAAATGAAAAAAGAAGTGCTATGGATATATTTTCTGGCGAAGCAAAACCGTTCGGTTCTGAACAAGCAGCAAGACCTTATCGTATTTTAGTAGTGGATGATTCACCTATGGATCTGCACTTTTTACTCAATGGCTTATCCGATAATTTTGTCGTGTCTTTTGCTTCCTCTGCAAAAGAAGCATTGGCCCTAGCCAATCAATTCCCGCAACCAGATCTAATGTTACTAGATGTCATCATGCCTGAAATGGATGGGTATGAGATGTGCGCCATGCTAAAAAATGATATTAACACGCGCAGCATACCGGTGATTTTTGTGACGGGTATGCAAGATACTTCGGATAAAACACGTGGCTTTAATGCAGGCGCAGTCGATTATATTACCAAGCCACTTGAAATTGCTGAGTTAGAGGCCCGAGTACAGACCCATATACGGTTAAAAGAGCAATCTAGATATCTTGAGTCGATGGCATACTTCGATCCACTGACACGGGTACCCAATCGACGTAAATACAACGAAGTACTCCAGCGCGAGTGGTCGCGTTGTATCCGCTACCATCATCAAATGTCAATGATCATCATCGATATCGATTTCTTCAAACAATATAATGAACACTATGGGCATGCCGAAGGTGACAATTGTTTAATTGCGGTATCTCGATTACTCGAGCACCAAGGTGGTCGCCCGACAGATTTGTTTGCCCGTATTGGCGGAGAAGAGTTTGTCATGCTGTTACCTGATTGTAATGCGGCTGGTGCGATGAAAAAAGCAGAGAAAATGCAAGCCGTGATCAACGAAGCACAGATCCCCCACGAAGGCTTAAAAGAAGGAAAGTGTGTATCCGTCAGTATGGGTGTTGCTTCTACTTTCCCAAGTCATGGGCAAGGCGCATTATCCTTGTTTCAAGCGGCAGATGATACCTTATTCGCAGCAAAACGCGATGGACGTAACTGTATTACTATCAGTAAAACTGACACTATTCCAGGGATGCGCGGAGAAGAAGCTCGTCAACATCATTAATGACTAGTTTTAATTAAGATTGGATGAATGGGATTTCTTTGCGGTAATCAACCACACTAGGAAACTCTGTCACTCCACGTAAGGGTTTGCGACTATCTGGATTATCAACACACAACAGATGGGCAATGCCAAAGGTTTTGGCTGCATGCAAAATCGGAATACTATCATCGACAAACAAAGTACGTTGCGGATCAAATGGGACATCCTGCTGCAGGGCTTGCCATAACTTTTGTGATTCTTTAGTGACGCCATAATCATGGGTCGAAATCAATCTTGTGATATGTGAATCTAATTGAGTCATTTCAACTTTTAACGATAAACTCCCGCGATGCGCATTAGTAACTAGTACGACATCACGACCGCTGTTTTTTAGTGCGTCCAAAAATGGGAGCGTGTCATCCCGCAATGAAATCAAATGTTGAATTTCTCGCTTGGCTGAGACAATATCTAAATCGAGTTTTTCTTGCCAAAAATCTAAACAATACCATTGAATTTCACCAAACACTTTCGCGCATTCTGCTGTCATATAAGCTTTGGTTTGTGCTAGAGGTTGATTCCATTTCTCCGCTAGTTTTTGCGGCACCACCTCCAACCAAAAATGATTATCAAAGTGCAGATCAAGTAATGTCCCATCCATATCGAGTAATACAGTATCAATTTGTGACCATGGAACAAGTGGGTCATGTTGCATGACAATTTTCCTTATATCTGCGGGTAAAAAGGGGTATGATAAATTTATCCTTTGCTAGTGTAACGTAAATCATTGATGAGCAAAATAGATCCTAACAAACCACTCCCTGAAATTACTGACCGCACGATTGTTGCGCACAGTAAGTTTTTTCGCATTGAGCAAGTTGACTTAACTTTTTCTAACGGTGCGACACGTCAGTTTGAACGTATGGCAGGCAAAGGCCACGGCGCCGTAATGATAGTGCCTTTTTTTGATGACGAGCATATTTTGCTGATCCGAGAATACGGAGCAGGTACGCATCAATACGAATTAGGTTTTCCAAAAGGTCTGATTGATGCAGGTGAAACACCGTTTCAAGCTGCTAATCGAGAGCTTAAAGAAGAAGCCGGCTTTGGTGCCAACAACTTATCTGACCTGATCAAAGTGAGTATGGCTCCGACATTTTTTAATGCTAAGATGCATATTGTTGTTGCTAAGGATCTGTATCCTGAACGCCTCGAAGGCGATGAGCCTGAACCACTTGAAGTCGTTAAATGGCCTTTAGCCGAGATCGATGCGTTATTAGCCCGAGACGACTTTACTGAAGCACGGAGTATAGCTGCGCTGCTTTTGGTCGATAAACTACACAATGCCAATGCTATTAAGTGAGCTTTTTTATGCCATATCAACATTTACTGACCATTGCCCAAGACGCAGCCAAACGGGCTGGCGAAGCAGTCTTAGAAATATACGATAGTGGCGATTTTACTGAATATAGTAAAGATGATGAATCACCGGTTACCAGTGCTGATTATAAAGCCAATGAAATTATCATGGCGTTATTACAACAACACACGCCTGATATTCCCATCATGTCCGAAGAAACGGAGCAATTACAATTATCTGACCGTGCCCAATGGCCACGTTATTGGTTAATTGATCCAATTGATGGCACCCAAGAATTTATCGCTCGCAGTGGTGATTTTGCCGTTAACATTGCACTGATTGAAAATAATGAACCTGTGATTGGCGTGATTTATTGGCCTGCTGGTGAAAGTCTATATTATGCAGTCAAAGGCAAGGGCGCGTTTAAGTCTTGCGCTGTAGAAAACAAACAAATTCATGTTAAGACATTTGTTGATCCGGCTAACGATCCCGTTGTTATTGCGATTAGCCGCAGACAAAAACGTGAAAATGTACTCAAGCGATTAGATCAAGACCGTACTTATCAAACCCTCCCAGCAGGAAGTTGCTCACTAAAAGCGTGTTTTATTGCTGAAGGTAAAGCCGATTTCTTCATGCGTTTAGGCGTAACGGGAGAATGGGATACAGGAGCATCGCAATGTATTGTTTCTGAAGCTGGTGGGTTAATTCGCTCTGTCGATTTTGAGCCGATGAGTTACAACCAACGCGAATCAGTGGAAAACCCAAACTTCGTTGTACTTGGCGATCAATCAGTGAATTGGCAGGGCTTAGTTAATTATTATATTGATTAGCAGATCTTAGTTAACTACTCTTGGTAGTCTTGAGCATCAACGATGTTTACACTCTCGTATAATTCAGAATACACTAGCACAGCTTCACCTGAGCGTAATTTAGCTATCACTTGTTGGACTTTTGTTTCCAACTCCACCTCTTCAGCACCATAATCAGTTCCTTCACGCAATACGTAAGACTCAGCCACATTGTGCAACACATCCATCGTTAGCTCTTGGATTGGGATAATCATTATGTTACTCCTGACGAGACTGTTTTGGCCTTAGGTTGCTTGGCATGCTCTAGTTGCTCACTAATAAATGCGACCAAACGTGTTCCTAACCAGGTTGTTGTTGACCATGGCTGCCCTTGTGCAAATCCAACATGCCCACCGCGGGGACTATATTCGTATGCGACACTTGGCGATAATGCCTGCGCTCCAGGCACCACAGCTTGATTCATAAAAGGATCATCCAATGCATGCAGTACGAGTGTCGGCACTGATATATGTTTTAAAAACTGCATCCCGGAGCATTTTTGATAGTAATCATTTGCGCTAGCAAAACCATGTAGCGGCGCAGTAATATTTTCATCGAACTTTTCAAAGGTATCTAGATTATTAATCTGAGATTCATCAATGCGCACTTTACCTGTGTAGTCCAATTGCGTAAATTTTTGTCTTAACGTTACACGCATACTGTTCAGGAGTTTACGCTGATAGACTTGTGAAAACCCTTCAGAAATAGCCTTGGCGCATTCATCAAGACGCAAAGGCGCTGATACACTGACACATGCTGAAAAAGGATTATTTGCTTTAGTCTCACCAGCTAGCTTCAACAACATGTTGCCACCTAATGAGTACCCCACGCCACATAATGGTGTGTCGGGATAGCGCTGACGCAATTGCTCTGTCAACCATAACGCATCGGAGGTTTCGCCACTGTGATAAGCCCGATGCGTGCGGTTTGGCTCACCGCTACAGCCACGAAAATGCATTAATACGACTTGCCAAGGTTTGCCGATACAGGCTTGCAACATATCTTGAATGTAATGTGAGTCTTTCGAGCCTTCCAAGCCGTGAAATAAGACTACTACTGCTTGTGTCTCGGACGGAGCAGGTCCCCATGCCAGATCCAGAAAATCACCATCGGGAGTGCCGAGTCGCTCCATCGTTACTGGTATAACATCCCTTTTGCCAAAGAAACGTGGCCAAATGGTTTGCATGTGGGGATTTTTACACCAAGCAGGGGCTTGATAGGCGGCTAGGTATTTTTGACCAAATTGTGTGTTAAACACTAGGCAATGCTCGCTGTGCAATAGATTCAATGTTGTTGGTAAGGGTCGTCGCACTGTTTTTCAAGGTAATATCACAGATATAATGCTCAACGTGGTGTTGCAAGTATAACTGGGTTTGCAGCATACGCTTACCTTTATCAGGGTTATATTGATCAAAATCAGCATCTTTTAGGCTTGTGTTTAGATGAATTAACGCCCATTTGATAATGGCTATTTGTTGTCTTTGCTCCGCAGCCAATTCAGCTTGCAATGCAGCTTGATAATCCGCGGAGGATTTATCACTAAAACTTAAACGCGTCCGACGAATCGGAGCGACATCGTCTTGGTTTGATTGGTCAATGACAGCATTGAGCTGTGTTAGATTTTTAGACGTTAACAGGCTATATCCGCGTATGTCACACCAGATCGCAAACAATACGCCATTTACTCGCCCAGCATATTGATCTTGCCAAGCTAAACAATAGGCTTGCATACCTGGTTGGCTATAAAGTTGGCCGGAAAATGTCCAAAAGTCATCGACCCATGTGGCAAGCAAAGCAGGATCTTGATTATTACCATTACTAGCCATTAAGCAAATTGCTCATCAAATTCTGCTTGAGCTTCTTCGAGTGCTTCTTGTGCTTCACACCAAGTTTCTTCCGCTTTATCATGCGCTTGTGTCGCATTAGCTTGGTCGGCAAGTAATTGTTTAAGCTGTGCTTTTTGGCTATCGTCATACATATTTGGATCACTCAACGCCGTTTCAATCTCACTTAATTGTGCCTGTGATTTTTCCATGGCTTGTTCACTTTGTGACACTTGTTTTCTTAACGCCGCTGTGGCTTTGCGAAACTCTGCTTCTAGGCGTTTTTGCGTTTTACGATCGACGCTAACGCTATTATTACTCGTGTCGTTGCTACTAGTCGATTGTTTGACGTTCTCAGCCTCGCGTTCTTTTTTAGTCTCGTTCAACACCCATTTAGTGTAATCTTCCAAATCGCCACCAAATACGGCGACTTGACCGGCATCAACCAAATAAAAGTCTTCGCAAACCGAAGCCAATAATGTGCGGTCGTGCGATACCAACACCATCGCGCCAGTAAATCCTTGTAACGCAAAGTTTAATGCATCTCGCATTTCGAGATCTAAGTGGTTAGTCGGCTCATCGAGCAACAATAAATTAGGTTTACGATAGACGATCAGTGCTAGGGCTAAACGTGCTTTTTCGCCACCCGACATGGGCTTAACGATACTGGTCGCTTCGTCACCATGAAAACCAAACCCACCAAGGTAATCACGCAGAGCTTGCTCTGTCGCTTGGCGATCTAGATATTGTAAATGTGTTAATGGCGTACCTGTCATATCTAACGTATCGACTTGATGTTGGGCAAAATAGCCAATATCTAAGCCTTGCGAGGTCGTATACTCACCACTTATCGGCTGATGGGCTTGGGCTAACAATTTGATCAGTGTAGATTTACCCGCGCCATTTCTCCCCAGTAAACCAATCCGGCTACCAGGTACTAAATTAAGTTTAACTTCATGCAAAATAACGTTATCGCCATAACCAATTTTGACTTTTTCCATCGCAACTAAAGGATTGGGTAATTTGGCTGGCGGTAAAAACTCAAAACTAAAGGCGCTTTGTGCATGTACAGGAGCGATTTCTTGCATTTTTTCGAGCTGTTTAATACGGCTTTGCGCTTGTTTGGCTTTGCTCGCCTTGGCTTTAAAGCGATCAATAAATGATTGCAAGTGCGCGGTTTTTGCTTGCTGCTTGGTATATTCTAACTGCTGTAAACGCAAGCGTTCAGAGCGCTGGCGTTGATAACTCGTATAATTGCCTTTGTAATGCAACAATTGCGCAGATTCAAAGGATAAGACATGCTGTGCAATGGCATCAATAAAGGCTTTGTCATGAGAAATTAGGAGCAAGGTACCAGGGTATTTTTGCAGCCATTTTTCTAACCAAATCACCGCATCTAAATCTAAATGGTTAGTCGGTTCATCCAGTAACAGAATATCCGATGGGCATAAGAGCGCTTGCGCGAGGTTTAAACGCATGCGCCAACCACCAGAAAAATCACTTACAGGGCGCGTCAATGCTTCATT
Source organism: Glaciecola sp. (assembly GCA_029246415.1). Taxonomy (GTDB): domain Bacteria; phylum Pseudomonadota; class Gammaproteobacteria; order Enterobacterales; family Alteromonadaceae; genus Opacimonas. The sequence goes on along the minus strand of JAQWNF010000009.1, from coordinate 91,463 downwards.
ATTAAAACCTAAACCGGCTAAAATCGTGGCTGCACGGGCTTGTACATCATAGGCACCTGCATCTTGCAATTGCGCATGTAACTGCCCGATTAATTCGCCTTGTTCTTGTTCTTCTGCTTCAGCTAATTGTGCTTGTAACGTCATTAAATGTTTATCACCACTAATGACATAATCCATTGCTGGTTCATCAGTGTTAGGCGTGTGCTGAGCGACGGCAACCATGCGCCATTCTTTGGGTATGTGATACGAACCGGTTTCTAGGGTCAGTTGCTGTTGCAGTAATGCAAATAAACTGGATTTACCACACCCATTAGCGCCAATAATGGCACATTTTTGACCAGGGAAAATATCCACACTGCTTGGCTCAAGTAAGGTTTTAGTGCCGCGCATAAAAGAGATATTACTGAGTTTGATCATAAATAAAAGGTTCGGTATCGGTGATGAATTCGCCGCGCATTATAGCATTATGCGTATTCTGCGTACCACTATTGACTCACATTTAGCGGCAATTGCAGCTGCATAATGATAATTCGTCATTGCAGTAACCTAATTATGCGCTTTTCACGTATAATAAATTTAAGATTTAACCTTTTATATTCTAGGTAACGCAATGACCAACAAACAACGTAAACGCTTTATTGCAGGTGCTACCTGCCCTCAGTGTAAATCTGTAGACTCAATCATGTTGTATTTCGAAAACAATGTCGAAAAACTTCAATGTGTAAAATGTGAGTATAAAGACGTGCAGTCAGCTACAGACGTATCAGAACAAGTTGCGAGTGCTGCAGATGTGATTGGCGTATTCAAACCTTAATTTTTCTTTTTCATTGTCGGATCTTTTTACACTATTTATTAGTTATTTTTAAAACTAAGCATAAATAATTGATAATAAACAATAAAAAAAAGTGGCAAGCTGTTTGCAATATCTTCTGTGCATTAGCAAATAAACTTTTAAAGGAATATCCCAATGATGAAAAAATTAGCAGTCGGCGCAACTCTATTATGCGCAGCAGGTTTTACCCAAGCAGCAGTCATTACTGATACAGACGACATTACTTTAGCATCTACTAATATTATGGGCACACTAGTAGTTGATATGTTTGATGACAATGGCGGTAATTTTGCACTTGATAGTGTTATGTTGACGCTTAGCGGTGTCATTGAGGGTGATGCGCGAGTTGAGAGCCTAGATGCAACGCCAGCAACGGTTACGGGAAATATTTCTGCCAATATTACATTAGAAAATATGGCAAGTATGACTGTATTATCTGCTAGCCCAGTTGTATCAGATGTATTTAACCTAGCAGCATTTGATGGAACTATTGATTTTACTGGTACTTCTGGTGCTGAATCCTTAGGTTTGACTGATATGTTCTCTGAATCTGTCACTTATACTATGCCTATGGATCTAGCCGCCTTTGTCGGTATGGGTACAATCAGCTATAACTTTGAAGCCTTAGGTGCGTCAAACGGTAGCGGTGCAGGTAATTTGATCTCTCAGTTCAACACTCGTGCAGGTGCTGAGCTAATGATTACTTATAACTACACTGACAACACGCCACCACCGGTAACTAATGTTTCTGCGCCTTCAAGCGTAGCTTTATTAGGCCTTAGCTTACTAGGTGTAGCTGGTTTACGTCGCAAAGCGAAAAAATAAGCTCGACTTATTTAATCTTCCCAAAACCGCATTCTTAGAAATAAGTCTGCGGTTTTTTATTTCTAACGAAAAAATAGTGTCAGGTTTTAAGACAATTTTGAACAGCCCATATTTAACGTCCGTAACATGTCATCATATTGAGTCGAAACACCCAAGTCCCGACACTACATAAATGCTTTGTGTTTAGTTTAAATACAGGCTAAGCTAAGAATATGCAGATTATTTTACAACGAATATACATATTTATAACAATATCAATTACACGTATCTTCAAGAAGGATCGATGCCTATGCCATTTAACACTGAACTAACCGCAGAACTAAACCTTATTCTTAAGTTTCCCAGCACAAGTTTAATGCAAGGACTCAAGATCCATAACGATGCCAGTCCAGAAGTAATTGCAGCCGCACAGCGACTCTTTGATAAAGGAATAGTCACACAAAGCGATGGTGGTTATTTAACAAATTTGGGTTATGACTTAGCTGAGCATGCTAAGGTTATACAAGCCGCACTAGAACACTAATAATGTGGTGGTGGGGCTTCTTCGTCTTGCGTGGCTATATTGGATGGTTGCATTGATTTAAGACGTTCCACCATATGATTCATTTTATAGGTCATTTGCGCAAGCTGTTGTTGCTGCTGTGACAAAGCATCATTGAGCGACTCAATGGTGTCATCTTGAAACGCGACCTTACTTTCTAGATCGATGATACGAGTATCTAATTCTTTAATTATTTGTGCGGTTAAAACTGCTGAGTCACTTGGCATGTATGCTAGACCTAATATTGTTGATAAGGTGATTCTACCATTAACCTGATGTGATAGTACATTGACGTATTAGGTCGAATGTAAGCGTTGGAAAAATACCTTATTAAGGTTTTTGTACAGATTGAGGAAGATGCCAAACTTCTGCATAGCCGCTTGAACTCAATGACATGATTTGTTGTGCATTTAGGTAATCGACGCCGTACACCATGGCCGTTGGCATAGTGGCATCAGGGCGAATACCAACTTTATATTGTTTGACTCGTTTTCCAGTCAATACATCCCATAAATCTAATGAACGAGATGGCGAACCTGTTAGTAAATACTGTCCGTCTTGACTAAATTTTCCTGCAGTTAAGATCTTTTGTCGTTCAAAATACTCAAGCGCAGCAATCTTTCTTCCTGTAGTCAAATCCCAAATGATAGATTGGTCTTTACTGTCTGCAGTCAACGCATAGCGCCCATATTCATCTAGTAATACCGTCGAAACCCGACTGGTATGCCTAAACGTATAGACTATTTGCCCTGTGCGAGTATCCCATAAATACGCCACATAATCGTTTCCGCCTGTGAGCGCATAATTACCATTTGGAGATAAATCGACACTGTTAATTTTTTCACTGTGGCCTAAAAACTCCAAGCGCCGTCCAGTTTGCGGCTCTATGTACATTACCTTGCCATTACTTTTACCGATTAAGATAGCTAAGCCTTTTTTACTCACTGCTATATCTCGAATACTCGATTCATCGATGCGCCAAAACCCCACAGGCTCTCCCACCGTCAAATCCCATAACCCGAATGCTTCTTTATCCGCACTCAATAGATATAAGCCGTCGTAACTAATATCTAAGTTGGTCACTAGATTATCGCCTTCTCCAGCATGACGAAAATTAAAGATTTGTCGGTCTTGCTGCAATGACCATACAGAAATTCCGTTATCAATACTCGATACTACGGAAAGATTGGCGCTAGCATTAATATCAGCAGCCAGTGCACCGCCGATAGATTGATCCGTTTGTGCTTGAAATTCAGTTTCCGACAATCCACAGCCACCGAGCCAAATTGTAAATAAAAGCAACAAAATAGGCTTAAATGGTTGGAAAACGGAACTTTTTAAAGTAGATTGCATCAATACCACACTATCTTAATTTACAGGGTGCCAATCCACCCAACACATACACTCATCATGGAGAATTATTATAATGAAACAGTCTTTAGCTGCCATCGCAGTCTTATCAGTATTAGGTTTAACGGCATGTGGCGAACAAACTGAAGCAACAACTACTGCACCAGAGACGCAAGCAACGACAGTAGAAAGCTTAGAAACTCCGGTTGCACGTCAGTCTTATTCGATTGGTGCAAGCATGGGTTCATTCGCCTTAAGTCGTCAAAAACAACTTGTTGAACTCGATATGACATTGGACATGGAAGTGGTTCGCCAAGGATTTAATGATGCATTAAATGGTCAACCAGCACTAAGCCTTGAAGAAATGCAAACTATCATCCGTAACTCAGACCAAGAAGTACGCGCAAAACAAGAAGCAGCTGCAACAGTTAGTGCACAACAAAACATTGATGCGGGTAAAGCTTTTTTAGCTGAAAATGCAAAAAAAGAAGGTGTTACCGTGACTGACTCAGGTTTACAGTACGAAGTATTAGTCGAAGGCACTGGTGTTAAACCTGCTGAAACTGACACAGTTAAAGTCCATTATAAAGGCACATTAATAGATGGTACTGAATTTGATTCATCGTATTCGCGTGGCGAGCCAGCTGAATTTCCTTTAAACCGTGTTATCCCTGGATGGACTGAAGGTGTTCAGCTAATGAGTGAAGGAAGTAAATTTAAGTTTGTGATTCCTTCTGAGTTAGCATATGGCGAACGCGCTACAGGAAGTATTACGCCTAACTCTACATTGGTTTTTGAAGTTGAATTACTAGACGTATTAAACGACGAAGAATAAAGCTATTTAGTTTTGCGCAATTACAACATCCTTGTTTAATTATCAAACCCATTACATGTTAATGGGTTTTTTGTATGATTTGTTCACTTAACCATTGTTTAGGTGAAGTGCCCAGGTATTTTGCAAATAGTTTATTTAACGCAGATACTGATGAATAACCAATTTGATTGGCGACAAATTGAGTCGTTTGCCCTTGTTGCAGTCCTTGCATGGCGGCTTGAATTCTGACGTGACACAAAAAATCATTCGGCGTTTGTCCTGACACCTGTTTAAACTGTTTAGCAAAACTCGCACGAGACATGTGACATTTTTTTGCCATACATTCGATTTGCCAAGGGTGAGTAATATCTGCAAATATTTGCTCAACTAATCCACCAAAATGTTTATGGATAAGTAATGCGATTACGCCAGGTTTTTGTGTTTTTTCTTCACAAGCATGACGCAACATATAAATAACAAACACATTCATCAGTTGATTACAGATCGTCGCCCCGCCTAATTGTTCAGTCTGTTGCTCTCTATCAATTAAATCAATGAGTGGTAACAAAAATAGGGCTCGCCTTAACTCAATTGACATAACCGCTTCAAAAGAATTGATAAGTAAGTTATTTTGGCCAATCGCATAATTGATTTCTGCACAAGTTATATCAGTGTCTACAGGATCTGTCTTTGTGTAAATCCGATGTGGTGTAGAACGAGGGAAAAATATCGCGGTAGGTTTAGAAATATAGATTGAATTGTTATCTTCTGTCTCTATGACCACAGTCCCTCTTCGCACTAAATGCAAATGCCCCAGGGGAGTTTCTGGAGAAAATTTGGTAGCTTTATTTAATTGGCCATGATAAATAATCCCAGTCTTGACGCCTAACTGCTCAACTAAACGCTTAAAACCAGTCCTATTTAGCTGTAATTGCTCTTCATTAATACCCATTAAGATTCCTTAGACATAGGAAATCAATGTGTTTACGTGAGGTGATATTCCATATCGAATAAAGTTTAATGTACTTATTAGTGCTCGTAGGTAACACACCTATTTCATTCATAATAAAACCGAACTATTTTGTACGGTATTAAGAATATAGACCATAAATACAAAAGTATTTTTCAATTCATTTGAAAGTATATGTTTAATACAAAGGTCTATATAAACGTGAATACTTGCATAGAAAATTATATTAAATAGCTGTAATTAACCTCAAAAAGGAATACCAATATGAATAAATCTACATCAGCATCATTAGCAATCGCATCATTATTATCGTTAGGCGTGGCAGCAGATGCACAAGCAGCAAAAGAGAAGAAGGAAAAATGTTACGGCGTAGCACTTGCTGGCCAAAACGACTGTGGTAACTTAGCAGGCACGCATAGTTGTGCGGGTCAATCCACTATAGACAATGATATTGGCGAATGGAAACTAGTACCTAAAGGATCTTGCCAAGAAATGGGTGGGTATTCACGTCAAGAGGCAAAGAAAATGTATCAATCTCTAAAAGTATCTGGCGATAAAATGAAAGAAAAAACGATGTCGATGAAATAAAACATTATAACCAGCACTTTGTTTAATCAGGTTTAAGGAACATAGCTACCATGCAAACAAGTACTCAACCAAAAATCGGTGTAGGGTTACGCCATCCGCATTATGAGGCCGCATTAGCATCACCTCAAGACATTGATTTTGTTGAGTTTCATGCTGAAAACCTATTTACACAAAGCGACTTACAGCAACAGTTTATTGTAGATGTCGTGGCGCGCTGGGATGTCAGCCTACATGGTACAGCCTTTGGGTTGGGGTCAGTGCCCCCCCCTGCCACTTCGGCAATGCAAGCATTACAACGACTCATCAAAGTGACCCAGCCTATACTAGTTTCTGAGCATGTTTGCTTTAATCGGGCAATGGTGCATGGCACCCTTTTTCATGGTGGTGATTTATACCCGCTTCCTTACAACGACGCGACACTTGATGTACTGTGTCAGCATATCGATATTATGCAAGAGCAATTACAACGCCCAATACTGCTCGAAAACCTAAGCGCGTATTTAGATGATATTGAACATGAGTACACTGAAAGTGAGTTTTTATCATTAATGGTGCGACGAACAGGTTGTGGGCTATTGCTAGATTTGAACAATATTCTGGTTAATGAATACAATTCGAATCAACCTCCCTCGACGCCTCTCGATAATGCAATGCGATTTATCCGCGAATTACCTGCTCATACAATCCAAGAGATCCATTTAGCCGGATTTACGCCAAAGCAAGTTAACGGTAAATATATCGATGACCACGCCCAATCTGTTTCACCTGAATGCTGGGAACTATATACTTTAGCGCTAGAGCACACAGGCGTCGTCCCGACATTAATCGAATGGGATAACAATTTACCTGATTGGTCTGTTTTACAAGACCAAGCTAAACTGGCGCGCAAGATTTCTCTGGCCCACATGCAAACAACCGATACGTTGGCCTAAGCAGATGAATCATACTGAATTAGCTCACTGGCAAACACAATTCATTACCTCCGTATTTGCCCAAGAAACGCAAGCACCAAACTCAGGAATGGCGATTTATCGCAACAACCTAGTACTGACTCATCGTGCAAGTATACTGATGACGTTTCCTCGTACCTGCGCATTATTGGGCGACAATACCAACATTGCGATATACGAATATTTACATGCTTACGGCAAGTCTAGTTATGACTGGGCTGAATGCGGTGAACATTTTTCTCAGTATTTAGCTCAGCAACCTGAGTTAGTACAACAACCTTATATTAGCGACATGGCCTCTTATGAATGGCAGCGACAGCAAATTAATCGAGCACCATCAAAACGTTTAAATCAATCTAGTATTGGAATGCTCAGTACTCATGATTGGTCTGATTTATATCTGGATTTAGCCCCTGGCTGGGTATTGTTTAATAGCAATTATGATATTCCAACGATATTTGCGAATACTTCTCACCCCACAACTTCTAAGGTGCAATCAGGGTCATGTCAAACGTGGGTATGTTGGCGCAGTGATAATGCTCCTCAAGTCATACTAATCCCTACGGATATGACTTTATTATATGCGCATGCATCAGCAATGAGTCTCCAAGCATTATCCGATCTTGCCACGCAAGCAAGAGCTACACAGTCGGAAAGCGAAGAGTTAGATTTTATGGCGTGGCTCGCAACATTAATGCAAACCAAACAACTATTTGGCATACGGGAATACCCCACACCTTAAATCCCAGACTCCCTTTAATTATTAGGAAAGTATATGAATTTTATTATGGCAATACGCGATTTGCACAACCGAGTTATATCTTGGGTAAATGCATTACAACCTGTGATCCTACTGTTGGCAAGGTGGTACATAGCATGGGTATTTTTCAAAGCGGGTTTAACCAAAATAAACGACTGGGAATCAACATTATTACTGTTTGAATACGAGTACGAAGTGCCTCTACTAAGCTATGAATTAGCTGCATACTTAGGTACGTTCGCAGAGCTTATCTTACCTCTATTATTGGTAACTGGATTGTTCACTCGAATAGGAGCTATTGGGATTTTTGTGGTCAATGCCATCGCAGTAATGAGTTTGCCGGATATGCCACCGGCTGCCTATAATCTGCATGTGATCTGGGCAGCACTCATTGCATTAAATATTTTTTGGGGTGGCGGTCGCTTCAGTGTCGACCATTATTTTAAAATTAAGTGAACCTGCACTGAAAATTTGCTGATCAAGCACTGAGCTCTTTGATTTGCAATGACACTACTTTATTGTGGTTATGAGCGAGTTCCGACACGGCAGCAAAGCCCCATTTAGCATGAAATTGTAATGATGCTAAGTTGGGTGGCTGAATATCTATTTCCGCGCAAACTCTCGGATAATCATGCTCTAGTGCCCATTGGGTTAAATATTCATACAATCGGTGGCCTAGACGCTGAGCTCGATATTCATGATGCACCACAATTCGGTCAACATACAAAAACGCATCGTAATGTTGATCAAACCATTGATAATTGATGCTCGCATATTCGCTATCTGGCGCGACAGCCAATAAAAAGGCAGCAACCTGACCTGCCACTTCGACCACAACATGCACACTTGATTGGCTAATTAATTTATCCAATGCAGCCTGATCTAAGGGACTTAATACCGCAACTGAGTATTCATTTAATGCTAAGACTTGGGCATGATCGCTAGGCGTCATGGTTCTGATGGTAAACGCTTCCATTGTTACTTCAGCCTATTTTAAAATTAAAGGCGCACTATCTCAGATAAGTGACATGAAGCAAAGGGATCATTTTCTTGCTTATAAGCAACTGATGAGACTGACATAACGTCGAGTAATATATCAAACACATTATCATGACTCATTCGAGTATCTTTGGTTTGAGTAATACAACCTAAATCTAAATCAGTTGACTTACTATCGGCCCATAACAACATAGGCACGTGTGTTTGTGAGTCAGGAGCAAAACTATAAGGCAAACCATGTAAATAAATGCCATTTTCACCTAACGATTCGCCATGATCTGAAATATATAATAATGAGGTATCCAACTCGGCTTCCACAGCTGATGTTTTAAGCGAAGTGATAATTTGTTTTAACACATAATCAGTATAAGCAATTGTATTGTCATAAGTATTAATTAATGCTTCATCGCTACAATTTTGAATATCGCTACGCGGACAATCTGGCGTAAACGTTCGTTTGTCTTGAGGGTAACGTTTAAAATAAGTAGGTCCATGCGAGCCAATCATGTGTAATACAATCAGTGTATTATCGTGCGTCAAATCGGCTAGCTTTTCTTTTAATGGTGCAAGTAACACTTCATCAAAACAAAATTCACCATCACATAAAGGATTCGATGAATCAGGGGAGATTTGCATCGATGTCACGCGAGTACAGACGCCTTTACAACTGCCATTATTATTACTGATCCACAAAACATCTGCTCCAGCATCCGCAATAACATCCACCACGTTTTGTTGTGCATTGGCTTGTCGGTTATCATAATCAGCATGATTTAAACGCGAAAACATACAAGGTACTGATACCGCTGTCGCTGTACCGCATGAATGCATATCAGAAAATGAAATCATACCTTCATTGGCAGTAAACTGATTAGTTTCTTTGGCATAGCCATTGTGAGAAAAGTTTTGCGCACGTGCCGTTTCACCTAAGACCATGACCGTAACGTGTTTTTTCGTATTCACTCTGGTAATAATAGGAGTTGAATCAAGTTGAGTATACGGTAATGCGCTATATAAATAGGTATTCTTGACATATTTAACTGTGCCATCGAGCATCTTGTATGGAGTCACATAACCAATCAATGGCTTGTTATTCCGCCCTACAGCGGCATAATCCGAATAAAAAACACTCGCGATTAGGCCAATAACCACAACACTAGACAATACTAATTTAGCTCGACTCGCCAGTTCTAATAAAGCAGGTTTATAATCGACTCGGATCAAAGCAATACCCGCAGCAGGCAAGATACCAAAGAGCAGAATAAACAACCCTGCATAGCCGCTTACATAAGACAGTGCTTCAGCTGTATCCGTCTCAAAGGCATTTTGCACCATGCCATAATCAAACACTATCCCATAGGATAATGTGGCATAAAATAGTGTGGCGGATATAATAACAGTCGCAATTAATATTGGCTTGAGTAGCCATTTCCATGCAAATAGACTATGTATAATGACAATAACCATAAATAAAAATAATGGTAAAGAGAGTAAAAATACCAGATTGTATTGTGCTAACCCGGTAATGGCTTGGGTTGCTTTTTGTAAAAAAGGAAAGTTCAATACCAGCGTAATATAAGTACACGTGAGCATAACCAACTGGTTAGCCGTGAGGTGGGTATTGCGTAACTTGTTTATTATTTTTTTCACCGATGAAAAACCTGAGAACGAGGTGACTAGCACACTCTGGTTAATGTATAGGGAAATAATAAATGATTAACCTTAAGTCGCGCTTAAGAACAAGGTAACACAGGAGAAATTATGGCTATTAGGTATTTTCGTTAGTTACATCCACAACGCCACATCAGTATTCGATTGCATTCACAAAATAACAAATTTGGCCTTTCGGTGTGGTCACAATGACCTCGTCATCAACCACTTTACCAATCATTGCTCGGGCCAAAGGAGAATCAATCGAACAAGGTGCAGCATGCTTGTATATCTCATCAGAGCCAACGATTTGAATTTTTTTAATCTCACCGCTTTCATCTTCTAATGTTACCCAAGCACCAAAATATATTTTACCAATTTGTTCTTTGGTCGGTGTAATGACAGTAACCGATTCCAAGCGCTTTCGCAAAAACCTCACACGGCTGTGGATCTGACGTAGCCTACGCTTGTTAGTTTGGTAATCTGCGTTATCTGACCTATCACCTAGACCCGCAGCCCAAGCCACTTTTTGTGTGATCTCAGGTCGTTCTGTGCGCCACAGGTAATCCTCTTCTTCTTGAAGCAATCGATAGCCGTTAGGGGTAATTAAATTCGCTTTTTTTATCATCAGGTTTATGAATAAAATCAATCGTGGTTAACTCAAAGTGATTATATAGGTCTTCGTCGGCTTTTGATATTACTTAAACAAGCACATTCAGTATGGCACTCCCAAGACCCCTAGCGTATAATTGACGTTTTCTAATCAAACCAATTTTCCCTCATGATTATACGTACGTTAGCTAACGAATTAGCTGTCAAAGAATCGCAAGTCCAAGCCGCTGTAGCATTGTTAGATGAAGGCGCGACCGTTCCATTCATTGCCCGATACCGTAAAGAAGTGACCAACGGCTTAGATGATACCCAGTTACGTAATCTAGAAAGCCGTCTTGGTTATTTGCGAGAACTGCATGACCGTAAAGCAGTGATCCTCAAGTCGATCAATGACCAAGGCAAACTAACCGATGCCTTAAGTACTGCGATTAATACTGCCGAAAGCAAAACCTTATTAGAAGATTTATATTTACCTTACAAACCTCGTCGCCGCACTAAAGGTCAGATTGCTATCGAAGGTGGTTTAACTCCTCTAGCCCAAGCGTTATATCAAGATCCAACATTAGATCCGCTCGCCAAAGCGACCCAATATATCAATGTTGACGCTGGTTTTAGCGATGAAAAAGCCGTCTTAGAAGGCGCGAAATTTATCCTCATGGAACAGTTTGCCGAAGACGCACAACTGCTACAAAAAATTCGTCAACAAATGACCCAACATGGTTATTTGGTCAGCCAAGTAAGTAAAGGTAAAGAGCGCGAGGCGAGTAAATTCACGGATTATTTTTCGCATCAAGAAAAACTCAAAAATGTCCCATCTCACCGTGCATTAGCGATGTTTAGAGGGCGCAACGAAGGCTTTTTGACGCTGAACATCACGCTAGATCCGCAAGCAGAAAACCCGAAAACTCAGCGCAGCGAATGCGAAGATATCATTGCGCGACATGTCAACATTCGCGATCTTGGCCGTGCCGGTGATGAATGGTTACAAACCGTTGTAAGCTGGACTTGGAAAGTCAAAGTCCTACCGCATATGGAAACTGAGTTGTTTAATGCGTTACGTGAAAAAGCAGAAGCCGAAGCGATCAATGTCTTTGCTAAAAACTTACAAGACTTACTCATGGCTGCTCCTGCTGGTGCCAAAGTGACTATGGGTCTAGATCCCGGTATTCGTACAGGGGTTAAAATTGCCATTGTTGATGCCACCGGCAAGGTATTACACACAGGAACGATATTCCCACATCCTCCGCAAAACGCTTGGGATAAGTCACTGCGTACTTTAATGACTATTTGTAAACAATTTAAAGTCAATTTAATCAGTATTGGCAACGGCACAGGCTCGCGTGAAACCGATAAACTTGTTGCTGAGATGATGAAAGCCAATCCAGATTTAGGTGTGCAGAAAATCATTATTTCCGAAGCAGGGGCATCAGTTTACTCCGCATCTGAACTAGCTTCACTAGAACTACCGGGGATGGATGTATCCTTGCGCGGCGCAGTATCTATTGCACGACGCTTACAAGATCCTCTCGCCGAATTAGTCAAAATCGAACCCAAAGCTATCGGTGTAGGTCAATATCAACATGATGTCTCACAAAGTCAGTTAGGTCTGTCATTGACTCGCGTGATTGAAGATTGTGTAAATGCGGTTGGCGTGGATTTAAACACCGCCTCTCCTGCTTTATTAGCCAATGTATCAGGTTTAAATAAAACCCTCGCTAATAATATCGTCGCCCATCGTGACGAACATGGCGCGTTTGATTCGCGTAAAGGCTTATTAAAAGTCACTCGTTTAGGACCAAAAGCCTATGAACAAGCGGCTGGATTTTTACGCATTGTAGGCGGTAAAAACCCACTAGACGCTTCTTCTGTGCATCCTGAAGCCTATCCCGTAGTTGATAAAATATTGCATCACACCAAAGTAGCAGTGAATGATTTGATTGGTAACACCGATCTGTTGCGTCAGCTCGCGCCAAACGAGTTTATTGATGACAAATTTGGTGAGCCTACCGTCAAAGATATTTTAAGTGAGTTGGATAAACCAGGACGTGATCCGCGCCCTGAGTTCAAAACTGCCACTTATAAAGAAGGTGTCGAAAGCATAAAAGATCTAGTGCCAGGGATGATTTTAGAAGGTGTCGTATCTAACGTGGCTAACTTCGGTGCATTTGTCGATGTGGGCGTACATCAAGATGGACTGGTGCATATCTCAGCAATGACCGATGGCTTTATCTCTGATCCTCGCGATGTCGTCAAAACCGGCGATGTCGTCAAAGTAAAAGTCGTTGAAGTGGATGTTGATCGTAAACGTATCGCGTTTACTATGCGCATGGGCGATGATGTTGCTGCACAGTCTAAAGGTAAGCACTCAGCGAACAAAGGTTCGGCTAAAAATACAGGTAAGCCTTCCGCTAATCTATCTGGAAAAAGCACACCAAAACGTGGGAATACAACCTCATCGGGTAAATCATCTAACAAACCTGCCAATGCAGGTATGGCTGATGCATTTGCTGCAGCGTTTGCTAAAACCAAAAAGTAATAGTGACGTTACTAGTGGCATTACTAGTAATCTTTATAGTGAAATAGTTGGGCGTACAATCAATTATGCGTTGATAAAGCGCCTAACAATCTCACAAAACTCAACTTTATCCGAAATAAATGGGGCATGGGATACATGCTCCATGACCACACTTTGTGCATCGGGTTGCAGTGCTTGGATTGCCCCAACCACCCGCTGTGGCACCAACGAATCTAAGCGGCCATAAATGCGTAAAGTCGGCTGTGATATCAGGCCAATGACTGCGCGTAAATCCACTTGCTGTAACAACTTCAAGCCTTGTAACAGGCTAGCCTCACAAGGTGCTGGATAAGCTTCAATCGCTTGTTTTAGTGACTGCATATCCTGCTTAGCGGATACCGACCCCATAGCTTGGATTGCCAAAAAACGTTGAACTGTTTTTTGATAGTCTCGTGCTAGTTGCGTTTCAAATTGCAGTAGCACCTTAGGCGCGATCCCTAACCAACCCTCTTTTATATGGTCGGCATCAGTACCATATTCAGTCTGCGTTTCAGCCATAAAATGCGGCGTAGAGGCAACATTGATCAGTTTACTAACTTTATGCGGATAACTGAGCGCCAATTGCTGTGCGAGTAACCCGCCCAATGACCAGCCAAGTACAATCGCATTATCGGGGATCACTTCAGACAGTTGTACTACGGCTTGTTCGAGTTCACCTAGTGGAATAGCGGCATTATGCCCAAATCCAGGTAAATCAATTAACTGTACGCGCATCGTTTGGGCCAATAAAGGCGCAATTTGATCGAATACACCACTATTTAATCCCCAACCATGGAGTAACACGATATGTCGTGAATCTTCTGGTAAAACTGATCCAAGGATCCGGTGTTGTAAAGTCGAGGTCATGATAAGGTCAATATTGTCTAAGTGACACGGATTTTAATGGAACTAGCAATCTAAAGCAAAAGCACTCAAACATTATTAATGCATTATCTATGAAAAGAGGGGACATAATGCCAACGCCAAGCCCGTTAACGACTGAGCTAAAAGCCATGTGGCATCAATGCGTCTTGTGCCAAGAGCCAACTATTCTTACTGTCTGTGAACTATGCGAGTCCGATGCGGGTTTTATGCATCATTCCCTTTTACAGCACAACTTATGCGCTGTAAACGATACCTTAACTGAAGATTTTCTTGATCATGATGCCATTGTGAACGCCAAATTTGATGAATTATGGATCTTAGCGGTGTACCAATACCCACTAACATATTTGATCCCCGCCCTAAAGTTTCATGGTCAACGCCACTTTGCTACGCTACTTGCACAATGGTTTGTACTGTATCGAGTTAGGTATATGAAAGATTTCCCACAGATTATTATCCCAGTGCCATTACACTGGCGCCGGTTTATACAACGCGGATACAATCAAGCGGAGCTGATCGCACAAACACTGAGTCAGCACTTACACATACCCATTGATGAAACCGACCGCACAGCACTGGTCAAACGACGACGCTATACCAAGCCACAAAGTGAGTTAAATCAAGAACAACGCAGTCAAAATATGCAGCATGTCTTTAGTGTTAACTCAGCAGCCATTGCACAATATCAACATATCGTACTAGTCGATGATGTGATGACTACTGGAGCGACGATCAATGATTTATGTCGCGAGATTTATGCCCATGCACCACACATCAAAATCAGTGTATGGTGCATGGCGTTAAGCACTGTTGATTAATACTGCCGATTAACCCGCTCAGCGGATCTGAATCAACTTAGCCATAAAGACCGCATTTGCCATCAACTTCTCAGTCCCACGCCAATACCCGCGAAAGTTAACATTATCGGCAAAACCAATGACCTGACCACGACCATAAGGATGTGCAATAATGGCACTGGTTTGGGCAATTAGCTCCTGCATCGCATCGGCGCTATAACCACCTAATAAAGGCTCCATAGTGTATGTCGCAGCAGTAATAAAAGGCTTATCCACCGCTCTTAGCACCATATTACTGGTTTTAAACATCGGTAGTAAGGCGTTAGGTTTTGCCTGGTCAACGACACCAAACATTAAAGGATGAGTCGTATCCACCAGTGCTTGATAAGTTGCCCCTGCTACTAATTTTTGTGCATGGTGTGCATCTTGATCAGCAAAGTGTAATCCATCAAAACTAAACTCATTATCAATCGCATCAGAATCCAACACACTCGCTTCGAGTAAACCTTGTTGCGCTAAAAAAGCCGTGCCACGTTTAGTGCCGATGATCACACCACCAGCACGAACCCAAGCTTTAAGGGCTTTAATGTCACTATCACTTAGATTGCGATAGCTTCCTGATGCAAAAATAATGTGGGTAAAATCTGTGATGCTGTTCGCATTGATACGATCTTGATCAACTACTGCAACCGGCATGTTAAGGCGCGTATCAAAATAATGCCAAATCTCCCCCACTTCGGTTTCTGATGTACCCACGCCGCCGACAATCAACACATTAGGTAATGTCGCAACTTGAATGCTAGGACTGCCTAAATCGATCCCTTGAGGAGTTAAGCCTGAGGTTAAACCGACTAATTGCACCGTTAAATGATCTGCAACCGAACGCAATAATTCTTGCCATTGTACACTGCGCTGTAATCCAACCGGAATGATAACCGTACCAGCCGCAAACTGCTCAACTTCACCTGATTGTGTTTTGGCAGAAAACGGTTTTCCAGCAATACGTGCTTGTAGTCCATTCGCTAAAGCACGATATAATAATGCTGGTGCAGATGAGTCTTGCCATTTGAATACATACGCCACTTTCGACGTGACAGCTTTATTCATACTCGATGTAGATGCTAGCGGCTTGACAATATCATTAACAACATCACCTTGTACTTTACGCGCTTCACGCTTAGTTAAAGGCGTAAACGTTAAGTTATACGCCATTGCGATGTTCCAATTAGAGACGTCGTAAAAGGTATTATCTGGAAAGGATTTACGCGTAGAAAACAAAGAGGACAACAAACGATATTGCGGCTGTTTAGTCGTAACAAACACAGCATTACCCGCAGCATATTCCACATTATTTACCGTAATATTATTACTCAATAAGGTCGTGGTGATGTTATGTGCATTAAGGTTTTCAACAAAAGCCTGGTTCCGCTTGGCGTCTTGGCTTAACGCTATGATATAGCCACCTACCTCATCTTCTTGCTGTAAGGCTTGAGTATCACGAGTGAACTGAGCATGGTGTTGCAAAAAAGTCGATTTGTGCGCTATTGCGCCTTTGAACGTTGAAAAACTCGTCGTGACTTGGTTTTTAATCGTTTGTGCGAAGCTCAACTGACCGTTAATCGAATCTTGTAAATGTCCGCGTGAACTGGCTTGTTCAAACAAAATACCTACCGCGCCATGTGCGTCAGGATAAGTTGAGCCTTTACCATAATAAAAATCATCAAAGCGCTCTTGCGAGAAATATAACTGCGCCTCATCATCCAATGCTTCAGCGTGATATTCACCTAACAGATTGGTTAAATCGACATTTTGCTCAGCCGTTAATGGGTTTTTTCGTGACGGCACACCAGGCTGAAAGAAATACGTTTGGTCAGTATACATTTCATGAAAATCCGTCAGGATATGCGGACGCCACGCTTGAAATTGTGCCACGCGCGCACGAGACTCAGGATGTGTTAGCAATAACCAATCTCGGTTTAAATCAAACCAGTAATGATTGGTGCGGCCACTGGGAAAACGTTCTTTATGCTCGCGATGCAATGCATTGGGTGATGGGTGCTTGCCTTTATGTGTATTTGCCCATTGTGCAAAGCGTGCTAAGCCATCAGGGTTAAGCGACGGATCAAGTAATATCACGGCATTTTCCAGTAACGCATCCACTTGTGGACCTTGCGCGGCAGCAAGATAATAGGCAATCAATAATGCAGCATTGCTACCTGACGGCTCATTACCATGAACAGAATAGCCCATATACATGACTAATGGCGCATTCTCTTGTGGGACTTTTCCACTAGTAATAGTAGCTTGATGATCGGCTTTAATTTGAGCAATATTACGCTGATTATCAGGCGTAGTTATCGTTAATAATACTAACTTGCGCTGTTCATGAGTTAGCCCAGTCGTCTCTAATGTGACTCGGTCAGAAGCAGCTGCCAGGGCTTCCATATAGGCAATTAATTGATCATGACGCACATGCCATGTGCCTACTGGATAGCCTAATATAGATTCTGGCGTAGGAATGGCCCGGTTAAATGTGACATTAGTCGGCAGATAATCCAAATCAGAATGGGCAATAAACACCCCTTGTGGATTCGCAGGATCGACGTTAAGAGCTGCAGCGTGAGGATGCCCAATATTTAAATTGTGTTGTGCATGTGCCGCCGTTGTGGCTGCGAAGCTAAAAGTGCACAGTAAAAATAGTGCCTGACATGTTTTTTGCGAGGGTAGCAAGAACATACTCACTCCATTGTTTTTATTAGTTATTTGTTGGTATTGTCAGTAAAAAATGACATATTTGCAATTTTATCGTTCATAATTACAAAAAAGAGTTTAATACTTGACTGTTTTAGTCGGGTAATAGTGTTATTATATTTAAATATTGTTAGGGGTAACGAGGAAGCAACCTATGATTAATATTTCAGAAACTGCCCAAGCGCATTTTGTTAAACTACTTAAAAACCAAGAAGATAACACCAATATCCGTGTGTTTGTTGTTAATCCTGGTACTGCAACCGCTGAATGTGGTGTGTCTTATTGTACTACTGACGCTGTTGAAGCGACGGATATTCGTTTACCGTTTACTGGATTCGATGCCGTTGTTGACCAAGAGTCTGCGCCTTACTTAGAAGATGCTGCGATTGATTTTGTGACTGACCAAATGGGATCGCAACTCACACTGAAAGCACCGAATGCCAAAGCGCGTAAAATTGCCAGTGATGCGCCATTAATTGAGCGTGTTGAATATTTGATTCAAACCGAAATCAATCCGCAACTAGCTAACCATAACGGCCAAGTAACTTTGACCGGTATTACTGATGATGGCGTGGCTATCTTACAGTTTGGTGGCGGTTGTAATGGTTGTTCTATGGTTGATGTAACGCTCAAAGACGGTATTGAAAAACAAATGCTAGAACAGTTTGAAGGCGAGTTAACCGGCGTACGTGATGCTACCGAACACGCCGCAGGGGATCACTCCTATTATTAAGTGTCATTAATGCGTCCTGCATTTAAACGATTCGTGATTAAATTCGGCGCTGATCCCCAAGGGAGTTGGCGCCGTTTTGTTATCGGCTTGCTGATTTTTATCAGTGGATTGAGCGGATTGTTATTACATACACTACCTGAATCAGCATGGTTAGATACACTGTGTATCATCATTATGCTTATTGGTTTTGTGTATGCTATGTATGGTTACCTGGGTATTTTTGCAAGCCGATTTAATCGTTTATTGTAAAGCCACAACAAATGCCCGCCCAAGGTTAATCCTCGCATCGTTTGTAATGCCAATAACGCATACCATAAGCCCACGTTCTGCAAATCAAGCGTCAGCCAATAGACGAAGAAAAATCCAAACAACGCACTCACAAACATACTATTACGCATGATATCTGCGCGAGTTAAGCCGATATAAATCCCATCTAAACAATAACACCAATGGGCGAGTAACGGCAACGCAACAATGAGCCCATAATAAGGTTGAGCGGCTGCAATAATCTGAATTTGGTTAGTTAATACCCCTAAAATATCACTAAATCCAAGGGCAAATATAATGGCAAAACTCAGCGCAAACAGACTCGACCACATAAAGCTAACGCCGATATTTTGCCATTTTTGACGTTCATCGGCTTGTCCTTGTGCTTCACCGATGAGTGCTTCAATCGCGTTAGCAATGCCATCAAGACCCAATGCGATAATGACAAAAAACTGCATCAGCAGAGCATTAATCGCCGCAGCTTCCACACCGTAGCGTGCACCTTGATAAGTGACAAATGCTAAACATAATTGCAAAAATACCGAACGTATAAACAAATCGCGGTTTAAAGACAACAAGCGGTAAAAACGCGACAGTCTAAACCAATCTGGACTGAGCAGCGTGATTTGTGATGCATTAATTTGCTGTGATAATGGTGCAGCTGGCACTGACTCAGATAATTTGGCCGACACTGCTTGCTCGCGGCTTTGTACATACCGAAATATCATAGTGATACTAGCAATACACATTAACCATTCTGTGGTGACCGTAGCATAAGCAAGACCAGCAACCGATAAATCAAAGCCAAACACTAAAATCAAATTCAATGCGATATTGGTTAGGTTGCCAAGGATCTGGATCCACATCACATGCTTAGTGCGCTGGTGCCCCACCATCCAACCGATTAAAACTAAGTTAAACAAGATGATAGGTGCATTTGCTACACGTATCGAAAAGTAGGTATGTAAGGATGATTGTGCTAATGCTGGTAGCTCTGTGAACGCTTTGATCCATGTTAGCAATGGCCCACTGAGCAAATACAATCCAGCACCAATTAGCAACGCACACGTTAAGCCCCGAGCTAATTCATCAAACCACGCTCTAGCTTTGGGTGTAGGCGTAGTGGTTGATGATGAAAATAAGGACAATGCGCCAAACTGCTGCGCCGCAAGTCCGCTTATCGACATACGTAAAAACCCTAACAACCAAATAATCTGCGACAATAAAAAAGTACCCACTGCCGCTCCCGCTAATAATTGAGCATCACCTAGATGACCAAGCACAGCAGTATCAACCAGCCCTAACAATGGCTGAGATAAATTAGCCATGATCAGGGGAAGAGCCAATAACAGTAATTTTTTGGAAGAAGCAGAACGCAGCACGTAGAACCTTAAATTCATATCGTAGAGAATGTCGGATACAGTTGGCACTTTACCTCAATTTCCCTATACTTTCTAACAATTATGCGTTGCTCTCTAGGTGCATGAGGTGTATGAGGTGTATGATAAACCAATCATTTTCTTGCACAGGTTGCTATTAATTATGTTTAGTCGTGTTATTTTATTATTGTTGAGTGTTTGTTGGGGAAGTTATTGTTGGAGCAGTTTCGCGTTGGCTCAGCAGCCAGCGGTTGAATCAGAGAAAGGCGCATCAATATCCCCCGTCATGCTTGATAATCTTGTTATTTTACAATATCACCATGTGTCGATTAAGACTCCTATCTCAACGTCTATCGCACCAGAAAAATTTGCAGAGCACTTAGCATATTTATATCGACATCATACGGTAGTTGATTTGTTTGACGCGATCAAAGCTCTTCGCGCAGGTGAACCACTCCCTGACAAAGCAGTGGCGATTACATTTGATGACGGATTTGCCAATATTTTACTCAATGCCCATCCCTTACTGCAAAAATATGACTTCCCTTACACGATTTTTATTAACCCTGAACGGATCAGTAAAGACCGCAATCAATTAACTTGGGAAGAAGTAAAAAAAATGTCCCAAGAGAACGTCAAATTTGCGAATCACACACTTGACCACTTGCATTTATTAAATCGCGAATATAGCAACGGTGATGTAGAAACTGAGGGACACTGGTTGAGCCGAATAATGCATAACATAGACCAAGCAGAAGCCTTAATCGAATCTCAACTTGGGTATTCATTGCAATTTCTTGCTTACCCCTACGGTGAGTTTGATACGTTTTTAGCCCAACATCTTGAGCAGCAAGGCTATATCGGGTTTGCTCAACACTCAGGTGCTGTGTTCAGTGGAAGTAACTTTAGTGCTTTACCGAGATTTCCAGCAGCGGGACGCTATTCCAATATCAAGACGTTAAAGGTTAAATTAAATAGCTTAGCGATGCCTGTCCTCAACACCAATATCCACTCACCAGTAGTAAGTGAAGAAGGGTTTCCAGCTACTTTAAAACTAACTGTCGCAACGGCAGATTTAAATATAAACGCCATGAATTGCTTTTTTCAAGGGGACATTCAAACCAAGAAAATCACTGCAAATACGGTGGAGGTTAACCTACCTGATCACTTTCCAGTAGGTCGTTCACGAATGAACTGTACCGCCCCAAGCAAAATACAAAAAGGTCGTTTTTACTGGTTCTCTCAACCGTTTTTTAAAGCCAACGAAAATCGTTTATTTCCTGACTAGTCTGCAACATTACAGATGCTGCCAAGAAGCAACAACTTTAGGCATATCTGCAATGATTTGACTAGTGTCACTCATCGCAATTTGACCAGGTGCATGCTGAGGTTTAAAGCGTCCAATGACTTGCCCTAGAGGATTAATCACGACCACCGAGCCCGAATGATCGACCAGATAATTTGGATCATCGGTACTTTGAGACATCGAATACATCATGCCCATGCTTCGAACCAAGGGATATAATTGTTTATGCTCAGCTGTCGCTGCAATAAACTCCGGATTAAAGAAGCCAACATATTCTGCTAAACGTTCAATCGTATCGCGTTTTGGATCGACCGATAAAAACCAGACTTTAATCGGTTGCGGCTCTGTTGTGTCAGCTGCAAAATCCGCTGTCGAGGCACCTGCGGTTGCAATAATTTTAGGATAAGCTTGGTTTAGTGCTGCTAAGGTTGTTGGACAAATATCAGGACAGAAAGTATATCCGACAAATGCCAATGTCCATTGCCCAATAAGATCGTCATTTGTCATCGGTTGATTGTGATGATTGGTCAAGGTGAAATCTGCAATTTTACGTGCAGCAGGATACCATTGCATGAACTCAGTGCCCGATGGATGCACTCCATTTGCAGACATGTTCGCTTTTTGTGATGACATCGGTGCAGAGGATTTATTCATTTGGTAACTGACGACTAGCCCAATCACAAATGCGACGGCAATAATAACTTTGACCAACATATTCACGCGGTATCTTCCTAATTGATTAGTACAGTACGACTATTAAAGCGTAATAGGGATGTAATGATCAAGTAATAACACCACAAACAATACCATTAAGTGAATAATGGAAAATCTAAATGTTTGCATCGCTGTATTTTCATCAGGTGAGTATTTCAGCTTATACGCGTAGTACAAGAAGCCAGCATTTAACACGCTAGAACCAGCCAGATAAATCAGATCAGCCATGCCCGCCAGGTAAGGCAATAAGCATACAATGAATAACAATACCGTGTATAACAGAACAAAAGTTTTGGTGTATTCAACGCCATGCGTCACTGGTAGCATAGGGATTTTTGCCTTTGCGTAGTCTTTTTCTCGATGGATCGCCAATGCCCAAAAATGCGGAGGCGTCCACGTAAAGATGATCAATACCAGTAATAATGGATAAGCATGGATCTCACCGGTAACTGCTGTCCAGCCTAATAATGGTGGGATCGCTCCAGCCAAGCCACCAATGACAATATTTTGTGGTGTTGCCCGTTTTAGAAATAAGGTGTAAATACCGGCATAACCGACTAAACCCGCCAACGTTAGAATGGCAGTTAACTGATTTATCCATAGATCTAAGGCAACAAAACCTAGCACGCCAAGTATAAATGCAAAAGTAAGCGCTTGCTTACTGGAAACGCGCCCTTTGGCAACAGGTCGATTAAATGTTCTGGCCATCTTGCTATCAATCTCATGATCCACAACATGATTAACTACAGCCGCCGCAGAGGATAATGCACCAATACCAAATAAACCCACAATTAAGGTTTGTGCAGGGATCCATGTTTCACTAGCCAAACACATCCCCACTAACGCCGTTAGTAATAATAACAGCACAACATTAGGTTTCGTCATTTCATAGTAATCACGCCATGAAGCGCGATGCTTTGCAGTACGTTTGTTAGCAAGTTTTCCTAATGAGGCACTATTCGGCATATTGGTCTCCTAGACGCGACGATAAAGGGTGTAAGTGGTCATCACCATGACCAATAAAAGGCAAGCGGCAACCGCGTTATGCAAAGTCGCCACGATAAGGGGTAATGAATAGACGACGTTACTTATACCCAACAACACTTGTGCACTCAACACTACTGCGATAGTGACGCTAAGTTTTCGAACCATCTTAGAGTTGGCTTGACGATAAAGACTCGCAGCCAACCACAATAAATAAGCGGTCACAACAACTGCACCAAAGCGATGAATGATATGCATAGTCATACGTTCATTATAGCTATGCACACCAAATTCATAATTATGAGCAGCAGGAACACTAAATGCTCCAGCAAATTCTAATCGGGCTTGCCAACCACCTTGGCAAATCGGTAAATCAGTGCAAGCTAACGACGCATAATTTGCCGATGTCCATCCACCCAATGCAATCTGTACTACCAACAAGATAACCCCTAATAATGCAAATTTTGCCATATTACGCATCTTTGAGTTACCCATGGGTAATTGGTAAGGGGTCATCCGTAAATACAACAAAAATAGGCATGAAATAACCGTGAAGCCACCTAATAAATGACCCATTACCACAACCGGTAAAAGGTTTAGTGTCACAGTCCACATACCTAGCGCACCTTGAAAACACACTAATAATAATAATAAAATCGGAAGCTTCAGTGGCCTATGCTGGTTCACTTTGCGTTTAAATACCGCAATACCTGTGATAATCAAAATACACAATCCTAATCCACTAGCAAAATAGCGATGAATCATTTCGTTCCAGGCTTTTTCAACCTCAACCGGTCTTTCTGGAAACGCCTCATTCGCCGCATCAATAGTGATTTCAGTCATCGGCACACCTAGATTGCCATAACAACCGGGCCAATCTGGACAGCCTAATCCGGCATCTGTTAAGCGGGTATAGGCACCTAAAACAATCACAACAAGGGCCAACAAAATGCTCGCTAAAACCAATTTCTTCATGTAATTACTTCATCCTATTCTGGATAATTTCAGCAGCTTTTTGATATCCAAGAGAATGTCTCGGCTAGCTTGTACTGCTTGTTCTTTTTCTGGGTACAAAGGGTGTTTTAACATCCCGTTGTTCAATGTATCTACGATAAAAATACCATTAGGCGAGACACTTTTAAACATTTCATTTACATTTTTTTCAGGTATCTGTAACGTTTTAAGTGCTTTATGCTGACCTTGGACGACTTCAGTGCCATTTTCAGGGCTAATGTCAGGTACTTTTAATGCTGCTAACTGACTGTTATTAGTAGTGATTATGAGTGGTTCAACACGATCCATGTGCTTGCCTAAGGCTATATGAATTTGCCCCATCGCGTATAGCGCATTCTTACATGTGACATCACATTTTTCTGGTAATACGTAAACTAAACGCCATAGTGGCGGGAGGTCTGCAAAATCGCTGCTAAAATCAATCGGCGGGGAGAGAAGCTCGCCACGATTAGTCGCGGCTTTATTAAACCAATCATTTTCTAATGCTACTTTGGCTAATATAACGGGTAATACAAACACAACGACAAGCGCAATAATGGCTATCTTATTTTTCTTTTCTATCACTTGAAACCTCTTTGTACTTAACTGAATATGGGAATAATTAACACGACTCTTGGCTCAGAGCCTTACGTCGACGTGCCACGAAATAAATGACGCAAGCTGCAATTGCCAAACCGAACCACTGAAGGGCATAACCAATATGTTTTGCAGGCTCCATCACTACTGGTCGCCATTCACGTATAAAGTCCTGGCTTGGCTGTGTCACTGTTAGCATATAAGGTAAAAATGGCAAGGTTAGCA
Organism: Glaciecola sp.; assembly: GCA_029246415.1. Taxonomy (GTDB): domain Bacteria; phylum Pseudomonadota; class Gammaproteobacteria; order Enterobacterales; family Alteromonadaceae; genus Opacimonas. Next base: position 66,387 of record JAQWNF010000009.1, on the reverse strand, counting down.
TCTCGCTGATCTGCTCAAACTCGATTTGTTGAATGACTTTTGGAAATACGCCATCTGCAATAGCGGTTTCCGTGATAAAACGATTTAACCCTGGGATACTGACCGCGCCTTTTAAAGGAGCTTGTAACTCATGCAAAGCAGGTACGACAGGTAATGATAAACGGTCTTTTCGTCCAGCAACCCAACCAAGATTAACGAGCAGCCAACCTTGCTCTGTCTCTACTGGTACGATTAGTTTAAAGCCGACCTGACCATTGTGTTGTTGATTATCGAGCCACAACAGCGAATTACTTACACCGGTAGGCGTGATACTAATCTGTACATCGCGCACATCCTCTAACATAAGTGTAGCAAGACGTTCATGTGGAATAACGCCTTGCTCACTGCGCTGGGTTATTTGTTCAATACGCGCAGTTTTATCTGCATAACGAGATAATTGCCATGTCCCTAATACACATAATATCGTTACGGCACTTAGCACAATTAAATGTGAAATTATTGTCAAAACATTGTTATGATGGGGCATGGTTTGTCATTATTGCAGCGCAAATATAAAGGTCTATTATGCTCATTAAAATCCTTATCGGAAGCTTATTAATTGTGATGATTGTTAGTTTATTTCAAGCAATGCGCGTCATGCTTGGTAGTGGGAAAACCGATACCAATATGTCTAAATTCATCGGCAGACGAGTGTTGTTATCAGCTATTATTATAGGGATAATCATTATTGGTGTGGCTACAGGTCTTATCGAAGCAAACCCTCGCCCCTATTAAATAAAAAACCAGCGTACTTTTAACGCTGGTTTTTTTTAACTTGTTTATAATATATAAACAAAGAAAAACAACATCACCCAAACCACATCAACAAAGTGCCAGTACCAACTGCCAGCTTGAAATGCGAAATGATTGTCAGGTGTAAAATGACCTTTTTGCACTCTGAACCAAAGTACAATGAGTATGACGGTTCCTAAGGTGACATGCATCCCGTGAAAACCGGTCAGTAAAAAGAACGTGTTGCCGTATAAGCCAGAATCAAGCGTCAAACCAATCTCATAGGCATGAATATACTCTTCTACTTGCAGCGCTAAGAAGATACATCCCAAAATAATAGTTAAACCAAGCATCCATGAAAGTTGCTTGCGTTTATTTTGCTCTAAACCAACATGCGCGTAGTGGCAAGTTACAGAGGACGTTAATAGTAATAATGTGTTAATTAACGGCAAACCAAACCAGCCCATTTGGGTCGATTCGGTGCCACCAGGTGTTTGTAATAACGGCCATACCGCCTCAAAACCTGGCCATAGCACTTCATTAGTCATTGCATTGTTAGATGCGCCTCCTAACCACGGAATAGCGATAGTTCGTGCGTAAAACAATGCACCAAAGAACGCAGCAAAAAACATAACTTCAGAGAAAATAAACCACGCCATGCCCTGACGGTAAGAGCGACTAAGTTGCTCGGAGTATAATCCGGCCATAGATTCATGGATTTGATTTCTAAACCAACCGGTTACCATGAATATTAACGTCGCGATCCCCGCAAGCAAAATCCATTCACCATGACCTTCTTTACCCTTTGATACCTCTACAGTAAAGGTGCCCGCTCCGACGGCAATTAAAAATAAAGCAACCGCGCCAATAATAGGCCAGATACTTTGTTCAGGAACATAATATTTTTGATACTCTTTCACTTCTTGCTGTGCCATGAAGGCCTCCTTTACTCTGATGCTTCAGCCTGTGCTTCTGCGACTTTTTGCGCCGCAGCAGAGACATCATACAAAGTATATTGAACGGTGAAATACGTGACATCTTCAGGTATTTGCGGATCGACATAAAATTGCATCGGCATTGTTGCTTCTGCACCTGCTAACAACGGTTGGTTATTAAAACAAAAACATTCAGTTTTATTTAGATACAAGGCTGCTGTTCCAGGTGAGACTGATGGAATTGCTTGTCCGACAATATCCCTAAAGGCAGGATTTCTTACATAAAACTCGACCTGATTAAGCTCACCAGGATGTACCTGGATCTGCTTGGTCTTTGCCTCAAACGCCCAAGGCATACCTGTCGTTGTTTTGGTAATAAAATCAATTGTAACTAAACGACTTCTGTCTATGTCTGTTGCTTCATACACAACAGCCGTTTCGTTAGTCTTACCGTTAATCCCTGTAATGTCACAAAACACATCGTATAAAGGCACCAATGCAAACCCAAACGTAAACATCCCAAACACAATCACCACTAGTTTGGTCACCAGCTTAGTATTTGGATTGTTTGATGTTGACTGGTTCATCATTCGTGCCTTTTAAGTTAATTATTACAATACATTTAGGTATTGTTGTTTGTCGTTATTTAATCACAGGTGGTGTCTCAAATGTGTGATATGGCGCTGGTGATGGGATTTCCCATTCTAGCCCTTCAGCTCCATCCCATACTTGGTCTGACGCTGGCTCACCCTGTTTACGACACGCTTTGATTAACAGTGCTAAGAAAATTAGCTGAGATAACCCAAACGCAAATCCACCGATACTGATCCATTTATTAAAATCAGCAAACTGTAATGCATAATCAGGGATTCTACGTGGCATGCCTGCTAATCCAACAAAGTGCATTGGGAAGAATAAGACATTTACCGATACCAAAGACGCCCAGAAGTGCCACTTGGCCAATGTATTGTCATACATGACACCAGTCCACTTAGGTAACCAGTAATAAGCCGCAGCCATAATGGAGAATACCGCTCCTGTTACCAATACATAATGGAAGTGAGCTACCACAAAATAAGTATCGTGATATTGGAAATCTACCGGCGTGATAGCAAGCATTAATCCAGATAAACCACCTATGGTAAATAACACAACAAACGCGATTGCAAATAACATCGGAATTTCAAATGTCATTGATCCGCGCCACATAGTAGCCACCCAGTTAAACACTTTTACACCCGTAGGCACTGAGATCAACATAGTCGCAAACATGAAAAACATTTCTGCAGCAACGGGCATCCCTGTTGTGAACATATGGTGCGCCCAGACAATAAACGATAGCAGTGCAATTGATGCTGTTGCATATACCATTGAGGCATAACCAAATAATGGTTTTCGGGCAAAGGTCGGAATAATATGCGAGATGATCCCAAATGCAGGCAATATCATAATGTACACTTCAGGGTGTCCAAAGAACCAAAAGATATGTTGGAACATCACCGGATCACCACCACCAGCCGCATTAAAGAAGCTAGTACCGAAGTATTTATCGGTTAAAACCATAGTAACAACGCCCGCTAATACCGGCATAACTGCAATCAATAAAAATGCTGTAATTAACCATGTCCAAACAAACATGGGCATTTTCATCCACGTCATACCTGGTGCGCGCATATTCCAAATGGTAACAATCACGTTAATCGCACCCATGATGGATGAAATCCCCATTATATGAACCGAGAATACAAATAAAGCAGTACTATCACTACTATAAGTGGTTGATAATGGAGCGTAAAATGTCCAACCGAATGCAGGACCGCCGCCTTCCAAGAATAATGAAGAAAGTAAGATCAAGAACGCAAACGGTAAGATCCAAAAACTCCAGTTGTTCATTCTTGGCAGTGCCATATCAGGCGCACCAATCATCATCGGGATCAACCAGTTGGCTAATCCAGTAAATGCAGGCATAACCGCACCAAAGACCATAATCAAACCGTGTACTGTGGTCATTTGATTAAAGAAATTAGGGTCGACTATCTGTAAACCGGGTTGAAACAACTCGGCACGAATGACCATCGCCATCGCCCCACCAGTCAAAAACATAATAAAAGAGAACCATAAATATAGGCTACCTATGTCTTTGTGGTTGGTCGTAAACAACCAGCGTTTGATCCCTTTGGGAATGTGATGATGGTGGTCATCATGCTCGTCATGATGAATTGTATCTGTAGCAGTACTCATTTGACGTGCCTCCTATTTACCATTTGCGTATGTATGCACTTCGGATGCTTGCACAATATCACCCGTATTGTTGCCCCATGCATTACGTTGATATGTGATAACCGCGGCAATCTCTGAAAGTGTTAATTGCTTAGAGAAAGCCTGCATTGCAGTACCGGTGCGACCATTGAGCAAGATATCAATATGTCCTGGGCGATCATTTAACGCCAGAGCACTACCTTTAATTGCGGGGAATACGCCTGGCAAACCTTCACCGTTTGGCATATGACAAGCTGCACATTTTGCTAGATATACTTTTTTACCCGATACCATCAATTCATCCATGCTCATGTTCATCGCTAACAAACGTGCCTCTTCTGCTTTTGCAGTTTCAATCGCTGCGATCTTCTCAGCTTTCCACTCTTTATATTCTTCTGGTGTTTTAGCAACTACCACAATTGGCATGAACCCGTGGTCTTTTCCACAAAGCTCTGCACACTGACCACGATATACACCTGGTTCATTTACATTTGTCCAAGCTTCATTAATAAACCCTGGGTTAGCGTCTTTTTTAATGGCAAAATCAGGCACCCACCAAGAATGAATGACATCATCAGAAGTTATTAAGAATCGAATTTTTTGACCTGTAGGAACTACAAGGGGGCGATCCACTTCGAGTAAATAATTTTCACCTTTCGCAAATTTATTTTTAATTTGTTCTTGCTGCGTAGCTAAGCTCGAATAAAACTCAACATCTGAATCCATGTATTTATAGTGCCACTTCCATTGCGAGCCGGTCACTAATACGGTCATGTCAGCTTCAGAAGTATCTTCCATCGCAATCAAGGTTTTTGCCGCAGGGAAAGCCATTAAGATAAGAATAATAAATGGAACGACGGTCCAGGCAATTTCAACTTTGACACTTTCATGAAAGTTGGCAGGTTTTACACCGCGAGATTTACGATGTAGGTACATCGAAACAAACATGACACCAAAGACGACGACAGCAATACCAACACACACCATAAACATCAACATGTGTAAGTCGTAGACTTGGCTACTAATATCTGTGACACCGGTACGTAAGTTGAGATCACTTCGACCTTCAGACTCTGCTGATTGTGCCAATGCCGGCAAGGTTATAAACAATGTTACTAGTGTGACAAACATCTTTGTGAGTAGGTTCACTAACCACCTCCGTGAGAGTTAAACTCGCCTTAACAATCGTCCTAGAGCGTCATCAACCTTAACCCTAAGGTCGAAAAACACCACACGAATGTTAAGCATACTTATACTTGATGTGAATAAGATGTTAAACAATGTGCATAGAATAAACAATGTTTTTATGGATAATAACTATAAATAATTGTTATATAAAAATGACAGTCGCAGCTAAGCCCCATTTTACCTAGAGTTGTACGATGAAATAAGAATTAGTATTTGATTTTTCTATCATTATTTTGAGGAAATAAAAAAGGCAATGTCCGAGTCAGTGTACTCAAACATTGCCTTTTGGGTGTCAGTTATCAGATATCTAACGGTAGGTTTACAGCTTACATCCAATCTGCATTGCGAATTACTCCGACAGCGATCCCTTCGATATTAAAAGGTTCTTCGGCTAAATCTACTTTAATTGGCTCAAAATCTTCATTTTCAGCATGCAATAGGACATGTTGCCCGTTTTTTTCTAAACGTTTAACTGTTACATCCTCACCTACACGCGCTACAACGACCTGACCATTATGTACATCAACCGTGCGATGAACCGCTAATAAGTCGCCATCTAAAATGCCAATGTCTTTCATCGACATACCATTAACGCGTAATAAAAAATCCGCTTGTGGATGAAACAAATTAGGATCAACTTGATAATGTGACTCTACATGTTCTTGCGCCAAAATCGGCTCCCCAGCAGCTACTCGCCCGATCAACGGTAATCCAAGTTCTTCAGGAGTGTCATCTAATGGAATGTTTAATTTGATGCCACGCGATGTGCCTGCAAGGATCTCAATTACCCCTTTACGTGCTAATGCTTTGAGATGCTCTTCAGCGGCATTCGGTGATTTAAAGCCTAAGTGCCGCGCAATCTCTGCTCGAGTCGGCGGCATGCCGGTTTCGATCATCGTTGCTTTGATCAGATCAAGTACTTCTTGTTGTCTTGGAGTTAGTGGACGCATAACCAGCCTGTTAATTAATACAGTTACTGTTAGTATATCCAGTATTATTTTAAATACAAGCCCCTTTAATATCCCTATTTTGTTTTTACATGTATAATTGCGAAAATTTTATAGGTGATCATCAACCCCATGTCTTTTTTCAGAAAATTATTTTTATCTTTATTGTATTGGCCCGTTCGACTGCTAGTGAAGCCACATACCATTCCCGCTGATGTAACTGGAGAGTTGGGGATTGATCCCAGTCGCCCTATTATTTATATTTTGCACACTGACTCTATCTCAGATCAGCTTGCTTTAGCTTTTTCCACAAAGCGTTTAGGTTTACCTAGTCCACTTACGCCATCAGCTTTTGGTAACAATGACCATGTCTCTTGCTTATATTTACACACTCAAACTCCCTTATTTAGCAAGAAACCAGGCAAAACCAACATAGAATCACAATTTACGCAGCTGTTTCATACTCACCGAGAACAACCTGAATTAGATATCCAAATGGTACCGGTTTATATCACATGGGGACGTGCACCTGAGAAATCTAAGCCAGGATTTTCCGACCTCATCGTCGATGTGGCTTCTCCTAGTTGGTTACGTAAAATATTTATTGTGTTGTTTTTAGGCCGTGACAACTTTGTGTCTTATTCCAAAGCGGTTTCGTCTCAGTTCATGGCACAACAACATGGTTCAGATGAGCACATAGCACGTAAATTACTCCGTGTCGCAGCAACGCATTTTCAGCGTAAACGACAAGGCTTAATCGGCCCGACATTACTCGAACGCCAAACCTTACATTCTGCCGTTGTCGGATCTGATTCAGTCAAGCAAGCGATGCGAGAACTAGTCCGCAGCAAAAACGTGTTACCCGCAAAAGCCAAACAAGAAGCGCACAAGTACTTAGATGAAATTGCCGGTGATTATCGCGAAGGGTTAATCCGTTTTGCTAACCGTATACTGACGCCGCTATGGAACAAAATTTATAACGGGATCACCGTATCAAATGCAGCAAAAGTCCGTGAATTAGCACGCAATGGTCATGAAATCATTTATGTTCCTTGTCATCGTTCTCATATGGATTATTTATTACTGACCTCCGTCATATATAAGGAAGGATTAGTGACGCCGCACATCGCAGCAGGTATCAATCTGAATTTTTGGCCAGCAGGTCCGATTTTTAGGAAAGCGGGCGCGTTCTTTTTACGCCGCAGTTTTGCCGGTAACAAACTCTACACAGCTGTATTTCGAGAATACTTAGAGCTACTCTTCAACAAAGGCTACTCGGTCAAATACTATCCTGAAGGTGGTCGTTCACGTACCGGAAGACTACTACCACCAAAGACAGGTATGTTGGCGATGACCATTCAAGCGATGACTAAAGGGATTAATCGTCCAGTGAGCCTAGTGCCTGTATACATTGGTTATGAAAATGTGATGGAAGTCAGCAGTTACGTCAAAGAACTAAAAGGCAAGTCAAAGAAAAAAGAATCGCCTTTACAAGTCCTTGGGGCAATCAAAAAACTCCGTAATTATGGACACGGTTATCTAAATTTCGGTGAGCCGATCTTGCTTAACCAATTTTTGGATCAACATGCCCAAGAATGGAGCCTTCCAGTTGATCAAGATGACCAGCATAAAAAACCACAATGGCTGACACCAGCGGTGAACCGTTTAGCCGATGATATTATGTTAGAAATCAACAAATCCGCCGCATTAAATGGCATGGCATTAGTGTCATTATGCTTATTAGCAAGCAAAACAATGACAATGAGTCAGACAGAAATGGAGCATGCCATTAGTGATTATCTGACATTATTCCGTACATTGCCGTTCTCAGATACTATGTCGATCCCTGAGTATAATGCTGCTGAATTAATTACTAACACCCTATCCTTAAAGCGTCTACAGACAGAAACTGACCAATTTGGGACATTGATTTCTCCGCAGACAGATAATGCTGTGGCTCTAACTTATTATCGCAATAACATTATTCATTTGTTTGCCTTACCGAGCCTAATTACGGCCTTGGTGTTTGCTAAAAATGGTTGCGAAAAATCATTTGTTTTATCGACAATAAAAACGATCTACCCTTTGTTGCACAAAGAGTTATTTATATACTTTACTGAAGATGAAGCCCAGTCCTATGTAGACGCGTGTATTACACAACTCAAAGCCCAAGGTTTGTTAGTCCAAGCAGGTCGTAAGATCATGCCGCCAGCCTCCACTGATGCAGCATTTCATAGTGCATGGCTACTGGCTCGTGTCATGCAAGATACATGGCAGCGTTATGCAATTGTCTTAACGGTATTAACCAAAAATGCAGGTATGAGCAGAGGTGAATTAGAACGCGAATCGCGTAAGATCGCCGAGCGTTTATCAAGCTTATATGGAGTGAGTTCTCCGGAGTTTTCGGATAAGAATGTATTTGCGACGTTAGTTAATGGATTACGAGAAAATGCGTTGTTAACTTCAGATGAGAGCGGTGCGTTGCATTTAAATGACAACTCCACCGCCTTACATGATTTGGTCAATCAGATAGTCTGGCCAGAAATAGTCCAGCATTTACAAAAAATCTAATCGCTGCCTAAGAAAAATTGATAAGCAGCATTGCCTGTATGCTCTTGGTAAGTATAACCAAGGGCATTAAGGTGCTCTTCAAAATCTGCGCTTAAATGCGCTGGTAAATCAAAGCCAACTAAGACTAGCCCCTCTGCAGCACCATGATTGCGGTAATGAAACAGAGTAATATCCCAACGCTCGCCCAAAGTATTGAGAAAATGCATCAACGCTCCAGGATATTCAGGGAACTCAAAACCAAAGACGCGCTCAGCAATCGCCACTGGCGGCTTGCCTCCCACCATATGACGTACATGCAGCTTCGCCAGCTCATCATTAGATAGATCAATCGCTTCGTAGCCATTTTCTGCCAACGTTGTGGTCAGCTCGGCATACTCTTCTAGACCACGTTTTAATTTAACGCCGACAAACACATAGGCTTGCTGTGCATTCGCGAAACGATAGTTAAACTCGGTAATATTGATACCGCCTAACACTTCACAAAAGCGTTTAAATGAACCCGTTACCTCTGGAATTTTAACTGCAAATACAGCTTCTTTACGCTCGCCTAATTCACAACGTTCAGAGACATAGCGCAATGTGTGAAAATTAATATTAGCACCACATAAAATACCACCCAAATGCTGGCCGGTAATCTTATTGGCTTGGCAATATTTACGAATTGCTGCTATCGACAAAGCTCCTGCAGGCTCAGCAATGACTCGCGTATCATCAAAAATATCTTTGATCGCTGCGCAAATCTCGTCATTACTTACCGTCATGACTTCATCTACATATTCTTGGCATAAACGAAACGTTTCAACGCCCATTGTTTTAACGGCTACCCCATCAGCAAAAATACCGACACTCGGTAACGTTACCGGTTCGCCCGCTGCTAATGCTGCTGTCAAACAAGCAGAGCCTTCAGACTCGACCGCGATGATTTTAATTTCAGGTTTAAGCTGCTTAACATAAACGGCAATACCTGCCGCTAAACCGCCTCCACCGACAGCAACAAACAACGTATCCAGATCTGGCTGCTGCTCTAACATCTCACGTGCAATTGTACCTTGACCGGCTATCACGTCAGGATCGTCAAAAGGAGGTATATAGGTTAATCCCTGCTCTACACATAACGCTTGAGCATAAGTAGATGCCGCATCAAAATTAGTACCGTGTTGGACTATATTGACCCACTCACCACCAAAGCGACGCACCGCATCGACTTTAATATCCGGTGTCGTTTCGGGCATCACTATGGTGGCGTGAATTTTCTTTTTTTTCGCAGCGTAAGCCATGCCTTGAGCGTGATTGCCAGCAGATGCAGCAATGACGCCTTTGGCTAGTTGATCATCGCTTAGCTGACAAATACGATTGTAAGCGCCACGTAATTTAAAAGATTTAACCGGTTGTTGATCTTCACGTTTTAAATAAATCTGATTGCCAAGCTCACTCGACAACCGATTCATCAAGACACAATCCGAATTCACCGCCGCCTCATACACTGGGGCAAGCAGGATTTTCTTTAAATATTCATTCGCACTTACATGACTCATATTAGATATCTTCTAATTTAGATGGATCGCGTACAGCACCTTTATCAGCACTGGTCGCTAACATCGCAAAGTTACGTAATGCTAAAGACACTTTACGCTCGCGATTAACTGGCTTATATGGGCGCTCACGGCTTTCCATTGCTGTACGACGTGCTTGTAATTCAGCATCATCAAGCACCACATTCATGGTACGGTTTGGAATATCAATCGCAATCATGTCGCCTTCTTCGACCAAGGCTAAACCACCACCACTGGCTGCTTCAGGTGAACAATGGCCAATCGATAAACCAGAGGTCCCTCCGGAGAAACGACCATCGGTAATCAATGCACAAGCGGCGCCTAAACCTTTAGATTTTAGGTACGTAGTTGGATAAAGCATTTCTTGCATGCCCGGTCCCCCTCGAGGGCCTTCATAACGAATAACCACTACATCACCAGCGACAACTTCATCGGCTAAAATAGCGTTGACCGCATCATCTTGTGATTCATAAACACGTGCAGGACCGGTAAAGGTATGAATTGACTCATCCACGCCGGCAGTTTTAACGATACACCCATCTTCGGCTAAGTTACCAAATAAGACCGCAAGGCCACCTTCTAAGCTGTACGCATTTTCAATGTTTCGGATACAACCGTTTTCACGATCATTATCACTTTCATCCCAGCGACAACTTTGGCTAAATGCCTGAGTTGTACGAATACCGGCAGGTCCAGCTCGGTAAAATTTATCTGCCTCGGGGTTATCACGTGTGATATCCATAGAGGCGATAACTTCAGCCATAGTGCCACCGGCAACATGCTGCGAATCCCCGTGCAGTAATCCAGCTTTATTTAATTCGTTCAAAATACCTAAAACGCCACCGGCACGATGCACATCTTCCATATGGTATTTTGGTGTTGAGGGAGCAACTTTACATAGATGCGGGACTTTACGAGATAAACGATCAATGTCATCCATCGTAAAATCAACTTCACCTTCAATTGCAGCGGCTAATAGGTGCAAAATGGTATTAGTAGAACCACCCATCGCAATATCTAGGCTCATCGCATTTTCAAACGCGTTAAAATTAGCTATGTTGCGTGGCAAGATACTTTCATCGTCATCGCCATAATAGCGTTGGCATAATTTAACGATTTCTTGACCCGCACGAATAAACAACTGTTCACGATCAGCGTGTGTCGCTAACAAAGAACCATTGCCCGGAAGCGATAACCCTAACGCCTCAGTCAGACAGTTCATCGAATTGGCCGTAAACATACCAGAGCATGAACCACACGTTGGGCAAGCAGAACGTTCGATTTCGTCAGAGTCCGCGTCAGACACATTATCATCTGCACCTGCGACCATTGCATCGACTAAGTCTAGTTTGATGATTTGATCAGACAGTTTGGTTTTACCCGCTTCCATTGGGCCACCAGAAACAAAAATTACCGGGACATTTAAGCGCATTGCAGCCATCAACATCCCTGGGGTAATTTTGTCACAGTTAGAGATACAGACAATCGCATCAGCACAGTGTGCATTGACCATGTACTCAACAGAATCGGCAATGATTTCTCGTGAAGGCAAGCTATACAGCATACCTGCATGACCCATCGCAATACCGTCATCAACAGCAATCGTATTGAATTCTTTGGCTACACCACCGGCTGCTTCAATGCTACGCGCAACCAGCTGACCCATGTCTTTTAAATGCACATGACCAGGTACAAATTGCGTAAATGAATTAGCAACAGCAATAATTGGTTTTCCAAAATCACTGTCTTTCATTCCTGTTGCTCGCCATAAGGCACGCGCACCTGCCATATTACGACCTTGTGTGGTCGTTGCTGAACGAAGTCTTGGCATAATCTCTCTCTCTTTTTAACGCTAAATCAAAAATCTGTAAACTATTTATAAACCGGCGTTAACCAGTTCCACTTATCTGGAGTTTGGCCATTAAACAAGCCAAAGAACATATCTTGCACTTCTTTAGTAATTGGTCCACGGCCACCGTTACCCACTGAAATACCGTCAACACTGCGAACTGGTGTTACTTCTGCTGCAGTTCCACACATGAAGATTTCATCAGCTAAGTACATAGACTCACGCGGAATGTTTTCTTCGCGGATCTCATAGCCTAATTCTTTTAATAGCGTCATACAGGTATCACGTGTAATCCCAGGAAGAATTGCCGCAGTCTTTGGAGTTGTCATGACGACTTTGTCACGAATAACAAAAATATTTTCGCCTGCACCTTCAGAAACATAACCGTTTACGTCAAGTGCGATACCTTCTCCATAACCGTGGCGACGCGCTTCCATGGAAATTAGCTGTGAAGATAAGTAGTTACCACCCGCTTTTGCGCCAGTTGGCAAGGTGTTAGCCGCTAGACGAGACCATGAAGATATACCAGCATCAACACCGTGCTTAAGTGCTTCTTCACCCAAATATGCACCCCATTCAAAGGCGGCGATACTTAGTTCAGTTTCTTGACCAAAAGGAACTTGGATCCCCATACCCAAATCACCATAAAAAGCAATTGGACGGATGTATGCTGATTTTAAATTGTTGGCCGTAATAATATCCATCGTCGCTTGATTCACTTGATCAAGCGTATAAGGGATAGTCATACGATAAATTTTGGCGGAATCGAACAAACGGCGGTTATGCTCTTGTAATCGAAACACACAAGTTCCCTGATCAGGCGTATTGTATGCACGGATCCCTTCAAACACAGATGAGCCATAGTGAATCGCATGCGTCATCACATGTACTTTCGCATCTTGCCAAGGCATGATGTCACCGTTAAACCAAATTTTTTCTGCTGGGGTTTTAGCCATTGTTTTTCCTTTATCGTAAAACAGTACGCGCAATTGTTTGTCAAATAGCGTGCAAAGTGGATTATCTAAACGTAATGATAATACACCCTAAATACACTTTCTGATAGCGCAGGATGATAGTACCAACGTAATTTTTAGTTTGGCAAGTTAGCATTAGCGAGATACTTATATACTCACTTTGCTTAAAATATGGTCACTGATAGAGCGAACGCTCTGAATGCATAGTAAGCCTGATTTTTTTATAAAATGCAAGACTGATCGTTCGTCTAGTTTTCACTTTTTGCATAAAATCCTGTCCTACCCTTTGTCTGGTTTTCTATATCCTTAGTAATTACTGAGGTTATCGAAAGAGGATTGAACATGTCACTTGCCGTTGTTTTTGCCCGTAGTGCATTTGGAATAGAAGCGCCATTAATTACTATCGAAGTACATATTTCTGCTGGGTTACCGGCATTTAACCTTGTGGGTTTACCCCATCGCAGTATCTCAGAGGCACGAGAGAGAGTGCGTAGTGCTATCATTAACTCTGGTTTTACCTTTCCCGCTCAACGGATCACGATTAACTTATCTCCTGCAGATTTACCCAAGCATGGCTCGCGCTTTGATTTAGCAATTGCAGTCGGTGTGCTCAGTGCCAGTGGACAAATCAATCAGGAGTATTTACATCGTTATGAGTTTTTAGGTGAACTTGCGTTATCTGGTGAACTTCGGCATGTCGAAGGAATATTAGTCGCAGGTCTTGCCCTGCCCGCGGATAAAACACTGGTTTCCAGTCAAGCCAACCGCAACGAACTCAGTGTACTACCCCATATTAACGCATTGAGTGCCTTGCATTTACGGGAGGTAGTTGCGCACCTCAACAACGCTCAAACATTAGCCTCCATTACACATATTCCTCACCCCGCAGAAGATCCTTTTCAAGGCATTGACTTTGCTGATGTTATGGGTCAAACACAAGCGAAAAAAGCTTGCTTAGTTGCCGCAGCCGGAGGACATAATCTACTAATGTATGGTCCTCCTGGATCGGGAAAAACCATGCTTGCGCAACGGATAGCGACGATTTTACCGGCGCTTTCACAACAACAAGCACTAGAAAATGCATCCATAAATAGCGTGGGAGGGCTCAATGTTAATGCGTTATGGCGTCAACGTCCGTTTCGACAACCTCATCATAGTGCGTCGATCCCTGCACTCATTGGTGGTGGAGTGCGCTTTAGTCCTGGTGAAATTTCATTGGCCCACAACGGCGTTTTATTCTTAGATGAACTACCCGAATTTACCGCAAACGCTATAGAACACTTACGACAGCCTCTTGAGGCCAAAACCATTACGCTGGCAAAAGCACAATATAACATGACGTTACCCGCTAATTTTCAGCTCATCGCCGCGATGAATCCAAGTCCTACCGGGGATATTCATGATGGACGCAGTACTTACGATCAAAACATGCGATATTTACAAAAGGTATCTGGCCCCTTGTTAGATCGAATAGATATCCAAATCGAAGTCCAAAAAGTGAACCTCAATCAGGTCAACCTAGTCGGCGCATCTGCTGAAGCACGAACACGCTCTAACGAGTTAAAAGCGCTGGTTAGTAACGCTCAGCATATCCAACTGCAACGCCAAGGGGTGTTAAACGCGTACTTATGTCCACAAAGGATCAACGAGTTTTGTGACCTCGACAGCTTATCATCGGAGTTTCTTGGCTGTGCGATAGAAGAGCTAGGCTTAACCGCAAGGGTTTATCATCGCGTCTTGAAAGTATCGCGTACACTAGCAGATTTAGAGGCGTCTGCCGCTATCGAATTAGCGCACGTACAAACTGCATTAAGTTACCGTGCGTTTGATCGATTTGTACATCACTATGCCCGTCACGAGCAGTTATTGTAGGTTGTTACAAATCAAACATAGCATTGATTTTAGGCTCGTGTTGTTTCGCTTTAAGACAACATAATCCGATCTGATATGACTCAATATCATCAATCGTCACCGCGTTCACTTGATTTAATAATGCTGAATTATTTAATACTATCGTTGGGACAATACCAATGCCAAAGCCCAGTGCGACCATACTGACAATGGCTTCATTCCCCCCAACAGAAGCATAGACTTTGGGTCGAATGTTATGCTCAGCAAACCAATGATGTACGATACGTTTTGATGGCCCACTTTCTGGCATAATGATCTGGTGTTGACTCCACTTGATCTGTTTAAGGTGAGTTATCCCAGCACTTTTAGGGACAATTAACACCAGAGGTACTGTGTCAATCGCTTTAAATTTAATATCAGAGTGCATTTGCGGGGTCTGAATAGAAATAGCGACATCCGTTTGCCCATCTATCACTTTATTGATGGACAGTGCAGGATCGCCCGTTACGAGTTTAATATCGACTTGAGGATGCAAGGCGCGATAGCTATTGAGCATTGCTGGTAAATGAGAGTGAGCAGCGGTAACCGAGCAATATACGCTAAGTTCACCACTAAGCTGTTGTTCTTGTTGAGCTAAATCCGCCTGTAGTGCTTGCCAATTTGCGAGCGTTTCAGTGCTAAACGTCAAAAACATGCGGCCACTATGCGTTAATGATACTTCTCGATTATTCCGTTCAAATAGACGTGTACCAACCGATTGCTCTAAACGTTGAATGGAACGACTCAATGTTGAAGGCGTAATAAACATCGCTTGTGCCGTCTGCCCAAAATGTAACGACTGCGCTAAATGATTAAACATTGCCAAACTTTTTATATCCAAAATAGCTTCAGACCTTATAAAACCTAGTTATTGCGAATATCGCAATACAGTTTTGCAAATATATCATTTTTCAATATATTAATCTTGCATTATATTCAATCTCAATCGTCACTGATTACCAATATTACTCGCACACAATGAGACAACTGGCTTGTATGCGATTTTGAGCGAACATTTATTAGTTTGAAACTTATAGAGAAGACAATGGCAAATTATTTTAATACCTTACCTTTACGCGTACAGCTTGATCAGCTAGGTCAATGCCGTTTTATGGACAGAAGTGAATTCGCAACCGGTTGTGATTTCCTCAAAGGCAAGAAAATTGTCATTGTTGGTTGTGGTGCGCAAGGCCTAAACCAAGGTCTAAACATGCGTGATTCAGGTCTTGACGTATCTTATGCATTACGCCAGGCGGCAATTGATGAGAAGCGTGAGTCTTTCCAACGCGCATCAGACAATGGTTTTACGGTTGGCACTTACCAGGACTTAATTCCTACTGCTGATATCGTGTATAACCTTACCCCTGATAAGCAACATGCATCAGTGGTTGAAGCAGTCATGCCATTAATGAAGCAAAACGCAACATTATCTTACTCTCACGGTTTTAATATCGTTGAAGAAGGCCAACAAATTCGCGAAGACATTACTGTTGTAATGTGCGCACCTAAGTGCCCAGGTACAGAAGTACGTGAAGAATATAAGCGTGGTTTTGGTGTGCCAACACTTATCGCTGTTCACCCAGAAAACGATCCTCTGGGCCAAGGTTGGGATATTGCTAAAGCATTAGCATCTGCAACTGGTGGTGATCGCGCTGGTGTACTTGAGTCGTCATTTGTTGCTGAAGTTAAGTCTGACCTAATGGGCGAACAAACTATCCTATGTGGTATGCAGCAGACTATGGCTATTCTTTGCTATGATAAAATGGTTGCAGATGGTGCTGATCCAGCATACGCCGGCGCATTTATCCAATACGGCCTTGAAGCGATTACAGAAGCATTAAAAATTGGTGGTGTCACCAACATGATGGATCGTTTATCTAACCCTGCAAAAATCAAAGCATATGACTTATCTGTTGAATTGACTGAGTTATTGCGTCCATTATTTGAAAAACATCAAGATGATATCATCAGTGGTGAATTCTCTAAAACTATGATGGCGGATTGGAGCAACGGTGATGCGAACTTATTAAAGTGGCGTGAAGAAACCCGTTTAACTGGTTTTGAAAATGCACCAGTATACGAAGGTACCATTGACGACCAAGAGTTTTTCGATAAAGGTATACTTTTAGTAGCTGCTATTAAAGCAGGTGTTGAACTGGCGTTTGACGTGATGGTTGAAGCTGGAATTTTACCAGAATCAGCTTATTACGAGTCGTTACACGAAACACCATTGATTTCAAATACCATTGCACGTAAGCGTTTATATGAAATGAACGTCGTTATTTCTGATACTGCTGAGTACGGAAACTACTTGTTCGCTAACGCTGCGGTACCTTTGTTAGCAGAACATGTGATGCCTCATATGACAGGTGAATACATTGGTGGTGGTTTAACTGAGACCTCAAATGCGGTAGACAATATGCGTTTGGTTGAAGTTAACAAAGCTATCCGTGAACACGGTGTTGAGTGGGTTGGTGATGAGCTTCGCGGTTATATGACCGACATGAAAGCAATTATCGAAACCAACTAAAACAGATTATATTATGTTGTGCGCTGGCACAACATAATGACCTTCTGTCGTTAGGTGCTTTACTTTAAAGCCCTTTTGCCCGGCCAATTTGGCCGGGTTTTTTCGTTTTAGCCCTTCTGTTAATACTTGTACTTTATAGTCGCTTTTTATGCATGACGGATAAGATTTGAAAGCAGACAACCACCCGAGTGTTGCCATATTGCAACATCACATATTCGAAACTCACCCCCACAAACACGTCATTTTGTAAGAGAACGCCGACATTTCAGTCTGGTAATCGTATGGTTTCTTGGTAAGTGATGTAAAAGCGCCCCCAATAAATCACACTGCCCCAAACAATGTCGCTATTTAGCAACACCAATGGTATCACTCAAAAACTAACCCATTGATTTCATTAAGAATACCACATGGCACACTAAGTGCATTGTATATATTGAGTTGAGTAAAGTGTGGTACTAGTACCCTTGTAACCTGCTTGAAGCTCCAAATAAAACTCAGCTTAGAGCAGGTTAACGCTTTTAACAGTACTTTCTCTATTTCACTCAATCAACTTATTTAAAGGATTTACAACATGAACACAAATGAAATTTCACGATACACTCGCATCGGAGAATGGATCTTTGAAGTAAAAATGGTTCGTGCGTTGAAAGTTAAGAATTATGGTGATCCCTACACATCATGCGCTTCAATGACAATTAATGGCAGTGAGTTATATATTGATTCACAAATGACGCGTGATGGAGACGACTTTAATCGCAAAGATTTTTTGACGTTTTATAAGTTTTGTCAGCAAATGGAAGTGCAAAATGCGTGTTATGACAAAATTAAAAATGGCGATCGCAGTCCACGTAAAATTGAAATCATTCAAAACAACCAAATTAAGCCTGTCGTACAATTAGGCAAAGTTTCTTAGTCTACGCCCCCAAAATAGATGCGTATTTAGATAACAAAGAGCTTAGCTCAATAACAATAAAATCATACACACAAATATTCATTTTAGTTAGACATAAAGCCACATTATATGTGGCTTTTTTTATGCGTGTTTGCGTTAGCAGCTGTGTTCGTGGAGGGATTAGATTTTAGAAGTAGCAACTGCTTTTGGTGTTTTACCCGCAAATTGAAACAACATCAAACTCACTACGCCAAAAAGGCTAAATCCTATAATAATTGGCGTGATTGTCGCACTCAAGTAACTATCAATAAAGAGTGCTATCGGCACTGCGATGGCAGAGCTAATTGCACCAATTAATGCCGCCCCTATACCTGCCACTTGCCCTAAAGGTTGCATTGCCAGGGAGTTCATATTGCCAAATAAGATACCCACAAAAAAGAAGTCAACAAACAAGCCTGCAATCAATAACCCTACTGGCGGTAACCCGTTAAAATGGAGTGTCGTGATGAGTAAAACAAAGGACGTAATAATATGGCCATGTAATGCGATATGACACAAACGTAACATCCCAAACCGTTCGACTAATTGAGCATTAATAAAAGAAGCCACCCCAATCGAAAAAGCCAATGTAGCAAAGATATACGGAAACCACTCACCCATATTATATATTTCTTGAAAGACAGTTTGCGATGCGCTGATGTAAGCCAGAAATGCACCGAAGATACAACCCGTCAACACTATATACGCCATGACTTGACGATGGGTAACAATATACTGCGCAGACTCACGGGTCTGAGAAAAAGAGAAAGGCTGTCGTACATCTTTGGTTAATGTTTCAGGCTGACGCAACATAAACCAGATCCCAGTGAATGCTCCCATCACTAAAAAGCTGACTAAAATATACCACCAACCGGCAATCTGCATGATCAACTGCCCAATTACCGGCGCTAACATAGGCACTAACACAAACACCATCATAATAAACGACATGACTTTGGCCATACGGTCGCCAACATAGATATCTCGGATAATGGCCATCGCGGAGATACGCGGACCAGATACACCAAATGCCTGAACAAGTCGACCAAACAACATCATTTCCATCGTCGTCGCCAACATACAAATCAAGGTACCAATACTAAAAATAGCAAGTCCTAATAAGATGCTTGCTCGACGACCTTTTGAATCAGCAAATGGACCAAAAAACAGCTGACCAAACGCCATACCAATAAAGAATATACTGACCAAGAAATGGTTTTGTTGTGATCCTGTACTATTGAGCTCCGTCCCAATGATAGATAAAGCTGGTAGCATCGCATCTATGCACAAAGCGACCAAAGAGGTCAACATTGCCATCAACGCAATAAACTCTGGCATGGGTAAGGTCGGTTTAGCATGGACGGTATAGTCGTCAGTAGGTGTGGTCATAATTTTCTATTTGGGTGAATGAGTGATTGAGACCGCACAAGGATACGCAATTGTTAGCACTTAGGCTAGGTCTTTGATTTTGCCATTGCGTAAACTATAGATCCAACTATGCACTTTTAAATCTTGCCCTCGGGATAACGCATCTTTGACAATCGAGGTTTTAGCAACATTATCAGCTTGCGTAAGCACATTCAGCTCACATAAACGTGCCGCTTTGCTCTCACCGACTAATTCAGATAATTCATCATCATGAAATGCCGCAATATCTTTAATATGACCAAGCCAGTTATCAATCAAACCCAATGAATCATCCGTCAATGCAGCATCAATACCACCACAACCATAATGACCACATACGATGACATGTTTTACTTTTAAAACGTCTACGGCATATTGTAGGACCGATAAGCAGTTAAAATCAGTATGCACGACCAAGTTAGCCACATTGCGATGCACAAAAATATCACCAGGTAATAAATCTACGATCTGATTAGCTGGAACGCGCGAATCTGAACAACCAATCCACAAATAAATTGGCGATTGTTGCTCGGATAATGTGTTGAAAAATGATGGATCACGTGCCATCGTCTCATCCGCCCATTTAATATTGTTATCCAGTAAACGCTTTATCTCTGGCATGTTTGGTTCCTTTATTTTTTTAATGACGGGCTAATGCGCTGCAAGGGTATTTTTCCCATGGCACAGGCATTACCTAATAAAATCAACAATACCCCAACCGCAGATAACATCGACCATTGATAATCTTCAAATATCGTAGAGACAATCAGCGCAACAATGGGGTATATCAGTACCACGTACGCTGCTCGATCTGACCCCATTTGTTGTACTAATTTCATATAACAGCCAAAGGCAATGACTGATCCAAACAGTGCTAAGTATAGCAGTGCGATATAAAACGAAGGTGCGGTTGGCAATACTAATGGGGTTTGGGTGATGAGTAAGCCGAGCCCGATTAACCCACTACCATACAACATTGTATAAAAATTGAAACTGACCACAGGCACGATTTCGAGTGTTTTTTCCGATACGATATTACCGACGGAAGCACTCGTAAATGAGCCTAGTGCAAACATGATCCCAAGTAACACATACCCTTTTTGTTCCATGCCTTTGAGCTCAGGGACAAAAATCGCAGCGATACCAATAAATCCTAATGTTGCCCCCACTACCACATCAAAACGAATAGGCTTGCCCAGCAAGACTCGACGCAAAATCACATTAAAATAAATGACACTGGAACTCATTAACGCTAGTAGTGCACTCACGATATGTTGCTGCGCGGCATACAAGAAAGAGTAATCGAGCGCATATAAAAACAGGCCACCAGCGAGAAATGAACGATGATGGCGCCAAGAAAAGCTTAATGGATAGCGCTTAATAGACGCAATGATACCTAAACAGACAGCAGCAATAAAAAATCGGATCCCAACAGCATAAGTCGGATTAATCACATACAGTTGAAAATTAATCGCGAACCATGTCGTTCCCCAAATAAGGGTACATAATACAAAATAAAAAGCATTGGGCATCTTAAGTTCTAATATGTCCGTCACCGAACACAACAAATTTTTGTGTGGTTAACGACTGTGCGCCCATAGGCCCATAAGCATGTAACTTAGAGGTTGAAATACCAATCTCCGCACCGAGTCCCAACTCACCCCCATCAGAAAAACGCGATGAAGCGTTGATCATCACAACCGCAGAGTTAATTTGTTGTAAGAACGCTTGTTGGCGTGACTTATCTTCAGAAACGATAACTTCGGTATGTCCTGAGTTATAAGCTTGAATATGCGCAATACCAGCAGCAAAATCATCGACAACGCGCACAGCAATTTCCATCGCTAAGTATTCTGCTGCCCAATCGGCCTCGGTGGCCAGTTGCGTATCGGGTAAATCTGCAAAGTACGGTAAGCTTTGCGCACACGCATGTATTTTGACATGATGTTGTGCAAACATTGCTGCAATGCGCGGTAACAATTCGGCAGCAACGGATTGGTGAATCAATACGGTTTCTAATGAATTACACACGCTCGTGCGCTGAGTTTTACCATTTTCCAAAATAGCTAAGGCTTTGTCTGCATCGGCAAATTCATCGATGTATAGATGACACACCCCTTTAAAGTGTTGGATCACCGGTATCTGGCTATTAGCAGAGACAAAACGGATCAAGCCTTCTCCGCCGCGAGGAATGATTAAATCAATAGATTCATGTAACGTTAGCATTGTGTTCATGATCGCACGATCCGGATCGGGGATCACTGTCACAGCAGCACGGTCAATACCGTGAGCATCGAACACTTCATGCAGACATTGTGCTAATGCCATGTTCGAATGTAAGGCTTCTTTACCACCACGCAATATCACCGCATTACCCGCTTTAAAACACAACGCAGCAGCATCAATGGTCACATTCGGTCGAGATTCGTAAATCATACCAATCACACCTAGCGGAATGCGCATTTGACCGACTTGTATGCCACTTGGCATCGTTTGCAATTCACTGATCGCACCTACTACTTCAGGCTGAGCGGCAATTTGCTCTACCGCCACCGCAATCGCTTCAATACGTGCAACATCTAGCATCAAACGATCTTGCATCGCAGCATCCATGTTTTCGGCTTGAGCATGCGCTAAATCTTGGGCATTGGCAGCCATAATTTGTGTAGTATGAGTACGTAACGCCGTTGCTATATCGCGTAATACTGTATTCTTTTGTTCCGCAGATAAAGTAGCGGTAATCAGGGCTGCTTTTTTCGCTTGCTGTGCAGCTGTGGTAATACAAAAAGTCATGTTATTTCTCTTTTATAAAATAATTAGGTTATCGCGATGGATCACGACACTAGCAGGGGTGTAGCCTAAGATACGTTCTATCTGGTCACTATGGTGGCCTTTGATATGCTGCATTTCTTGGCTGGAAAACAAGGCAATACCTTTGCCAATACGCTGATTGTCATGCAGCACGTCAATCGCATCCCCAGGTTGAAAGTCTCCCGACACATCGACCATTCCGCGAGGTAATAATGACGCACCTTGATTAACAAGTGCATGAGCCGCACCTGAGTCAACATGCACACGGCCTTTACTTTTTAACGTATGCTTGAGCCACTCGGAACGAGCGGTGTTGCTAGTCGCTTGAGCCGCAAATAACGTACCTTTACATTGCCCTTGTGATAATAAAGAAAACACTTCGGCATCTTTGCCATTGACTATCAGTGTTTGGATCCCTGAAGCAGTACAGCGCTGTGCTGCTTGTATTTTGGTTTGCATCCCGCCAGTACCAACACTACTACCAGCACCACCGGCCATCGCTTCGATTTCTGGGGTGATCGTTGCTACATGTTCAATCAGTTGTGCTTGAGGGTTTTTACGCGGATCGGCTTCATACAAACCATCAATATCGGAGCAAATTATACACGTATCTGCCTGAGCAACTAATGCGGTGTATGCTGCTAGGTTATCGTTATCTCCGACTTTTAACTCATTGATGGCGACCGTGTCATTTTCATTCACAATGGGAATCGCATGATGACGCAATAACTCACGTAACGTGTTTTGGATATTCACGTAGCGTTGGCGATCGTGTAAATCGTCCATCGTGAGTAATATTTGCGCACACGGCTGATCAAAAAAACGCGCCCAATTTTGCATCATCTGAGTTTGCCCAATCGCTGCCATGGCTTGCTTTTCCGCAATCGACGGCGGATGGTTTAATGGCATAGAGCTTCGCCCTGCAGCGACACTGCCAGAAGACACAATGATAATTTCTTTACCTTCAGCCAAAGCAGTGGTGATGAACTTAGCAATCGCTAACAAATACTGCGCAGAGCAGCCCGCATTTGCGCCACCGGGAGCAATTAACGAACTACCTACTTTTAATACGGCACGTTGCCATGAAAATGCTTGCATAATTTTGCTTCAGAAAAGAGTTAATAATCAAAAAATTAGATAGTGTAAGAATACGGTAATTACAGCAATAAACAACCTAGACCACCGGCTATATTTAGCTATTTTCTCTGCTTTTTTCCCCCTTTTTAAAAAAGTAGAGTATGATATATACCTTAAAATTATATCAACCTTACAAATAGGAATCATTAAATGCGTCGTATCTTACTTGCATTATGTGCACTTACGTTACTCCCGATCAGCGTACTTCATGCCGATGCTATCAAACAAACCAAAGGCAGTTTTGAAGATAAATTCCGTCAACTTGATGAAGTATTACCGACACCTAACGTGTATCGTAATGCCGCTGGTGAGCCAGGTCATCAATATTGGCAGCAACAAGTCGACTACACGATTGCTGCACGCTTAATTGAAGATCAGCGCCGTATAGAAGCGACCCAAGACATCACGTATTACAACAACTCCCCCGATACGTTGAAGTACTTATGGGTGCAATTAGACCAGAATAAATTTAAAGATGATTCAATGTCTGCACTGACCACCACATTTGGTGGCATTGGTAACCGCGGACCTAGTACTAAAAGCATCACCGATGGTGAGCCAGCTCAGATTTCGTTGAGCGCTCTACGTCGTCAGCAATTTGTTGATGATACACAACTTGGCTATACCATTAGCCGCGTTGTTGATGGTTTGGGTAACAGACTAAGTTATACCACTGTTGGCACGCTAATGCGTGTGGACTTGTTAACCCCACTAAAACCGGGAGAGCGCACACGCTTTACCATGGATTTTGCATTTAACATTGTCGAAGAAGATGCAGTTTCTGCACGTGCCGGTTATGAGCACTTCCCTGATGATGCACGCGAAGGCGGTAATGATATTTTCCTATTAGCACAGTGGTTCCCACGTTTAGCTGCTTATACGGATTATGAAGCATGGACGAATAAAGAATTTATTGGCCGTGGTGAGTTTACCTTAGAATTTGGTAACTACGATGTGTCACTGACGGTTCCAGCCGATCACATTGTTTCTTCTACTGGTGTGTTACAAAACCCCAAAGATGTCCTAACCGAAGAGCAACAACGTCGTTTAGAGCAAGCCAAAACAGCAGGCCGCACAGTGTTTGTTGTGACTGAAGAAGAAGCTCTAGAAAACGAAAAAGAAGGCACTTCAGAAAGCAAAACTTGGCGTTTTACTGCCCAAAACGTGCGTGATTTCGCATGGGCTTCATCGCGTAAATTTATGTGGGATGCACGTGGCTATCAACAAGGTGGCGATGTTATGCCCGTTGTGATGGCGATGTCATTTTTCCCAAAAGAAGGTGGCGATTTATGGAAAAAGTATTCAACTGAATCCATTATCCACACCATGGATGTATACTCGCGTTTTTCGTTTGATTACCCATACCCAGTCGCACAATCAGTCAATGGTCCAGTTGGCGGGATGGAATATCCGATGATCACGTTTAACGGCCCACGTACTGAGTTACAAGATGATGGGTCACGCACGTATTCACAAGCTGAAAAACGTTTCCTAATTGGCGTTGTCATTCACGAAGTCGGTCATATTTACTTTCCGATGATCGTCAACTCTGACGAGCGTCAGTGGACATGGATGGATGAAGGCTTAAACAGCTTCTTAGATGGCGTGGCTGGACGTGAATGGGATCCAACTATTCCTTGGGGCGTTGAGCCGCGTGATATTACCGGTTACATGAAGTCTAGCGTTCAGGTTCCAATTATGACGCAGTCTGACTCAGTCTTACGTTTAGGTCCCAATGCCTATACTAAGCCGGCAGCAGCATTAAATATTTTACGTGAAACTATCTTAGGTCGTGAACTGTTTGATTTTGCTTTTAAAGAATATGCACAGCGTTGGATGTATAAACGCCCTACTCCATCGGATTTTTTCCGTACGATGGAAGAAGCATCAGGCGTTGATCTTGATTGGTTCTGGCGTGGTTGGTTCTACACTACAGATCACGTCGATATTTCGATTGATCGCGTATACCAATTACGTTTAGATACGCAAGATCCTGACATTGATTTTGCACGTGAACGTCAAGAAGAACTCGATAAGCCAAAATCGTTAACCGATGAGCGCAATAAAGCTGAAGGTAAAGAGTTATGGGTTGATCGTTTTTCGGACATCAGTGATTTCTATGACGACAACGATCGCTTTACTGTGACTAACAAAGAGCGCAATGCATACAACAAATTTTTAAAAGATCTTAAACCTTGGGAGCGTAAAGCCCTTGAGCGCGCGGTTGCAGAAGATAAACATTACTATGTAATGGACTTTTCTAACCACGGTGGTTTGGTTATGCCTATCATTTTGGAAATGACGTACACTGACGGCAGCACTGATATGATGCGTATCCCTGCAGAGATATGGCGTCGTACGCCTAAAGCGGTAAGCAAATTGATCATCACTGACAAAGAGCTAGCGTCGGTAACGGTTGATCCACGTTGGGAAACGGCTGATGTCGATACTCACAACAACCATTATCCACGCCAAATCATCAAGTCACGTATCGAGTCATATAAGTCTAAGCCGCGCAGTGGCAAGGTGTATCGTGACATCATGCATGATATTACGACCGAATTAAAAACCGAAGATGATGATGCGACTGAAGACGAAGCTGCGTCTGACGACAATAAGGACTAGTCGATAATGACACTACGAATGACATTATTGTTATGTCTGGTCATTATGCTTAGTATGCCGGTGTGTAGTGTGTCTGCACACCAGCAAAAATCAGGCTTAACGACCGTGCTGTTTAATCCTCGCACCAATAATATCGAAGTGATGCATCGTGTTTATATGCACGATGCAGAACACGCGGTTAAGACCTTGTTTGATAAAACTGCGGATATTATTAAAAGCGCAGAAACTCAGGCTCAATTTGCAGAGTATGTGGCACAGCGGTTTGCATTATATGATGAATTAGATCAAGCGTTTGCGTTGGATCTAGTGGGCTTTGAAGCAGATGGCCAGCATTTTTGGATTTATCAAGAAACAGCCACCCCACCCAATATGGGTAAAATCAGTGTGCGCCATGATGTATTACGCGATATTTGGCCTGAACAAAATAACTTAATTAACTTTGAAGGCAAAGGAAAAGTGCAGTCACTTGAATTTGCTGATAATGTGGAATTATTAAGTGTGGAGTTTGCTCCTCACGCACACTAATTTTACGCGTTATTTCGGCGGGCACATCTATTTTAAGCGGGCTTGATATATTTTACTGAGGTAAAGTCATCAAGTCCGACATTTCCTCCCTCTCGACCAAATCCAGATTGTTTGATCCCACCGAAAGGTGCCTCTGGATTAGATATGATCGCGCTATTTAAACCAATCATGCCGTAATTACAACGTCTTTTGCATTGGTTTAAGGTGTCTTGGTTTTGGCTAAAGACGTACGCTGCTAAACCGGCTTGAGTATCATTTGCTAACCGGATCATCTCATCTACATCCCCCGATACCTTAATGATCGGATACAACGGACCAAAAATCTCATTGCAGACTAAATCGTCATCATGTTTCACTTTTCTCAATATCGTATGAGGATAAAAAGCACTACCGGCAGAATGTACGCCGCCCAAGACAACATCAGCTCCTTGAGCAACCGCTTGCTCAACCATACTATGTATTTTGGTCGCAGCATCCAAGTGGATCATATGCCCTACTTCCGTAGTTTCGTCTAATGGATCACCGGTACGTAAGCGATGCACTTCTGCATGCAATGCAGCAACAAATTCGGCTTCGACTGCAGCAGCAACATAAATACGGTTAATCGCAACACAAGTTTGTCCACTTACGCGTTGTTTATTGAGCACACATTGTTGTGCTGCAAACTCGACATCAGCATCAGCCATAACAAGTAATGGAGCGTTGCCGCCCAATTCCATTGATACTCGCTTGAGCGAAGCGGCACATTGTACATTCAGTAATTTACCCACGCGCGTGGAACCGGTAAAGGTAAATTTGGCAACCCGTGTATCACTTGTCAGTACATGGCCAACGGCAGCTGATTGGTCGCTCACTAAGACTGCTAACCAGCCCTCATCCCAACCCGCAAGCTGGGTATACTCGACGACTTGCAAAGCACTTAGTGGCGTTAATTCAGAAGGTTTAACGACAAATGGGCAGCCAGCAGCAATGGCCGCTGCAAGTTTGCGCACAATCATCGCACAAGGGAAGTTCCAGGGCGTAATCGCCCCCACCACACCGACAGGCTCGCGCCATAACTCAATGCCTTCACTGCTTTCAAATGGAGAATCTAAAGTTAGTGCTAACTGTGAAAACCATGTTAAATAACCATTGGCGTAATGCACTTCGGCTAATGCGTCGTTGTACGTTTTACCTGATTCTTGGCTAATCAATGTCGCAAAAGTCGAGCTATTGTCTGCCATTCGCTCACGCAGCGCTAACAGCATATCGTGACGCTCTTGTCCTGTTGTAGGCTGATGCAAACGCAATGAAGCAGCACTGATCGCAGCTTCAATATCCGCATCTGTGGCATTATCTAAGGTTGCGAGTAATTCATGCGTCGCACTATTGTAAACATCAAATGTTGTAGTTCTCATCCTAAGTTTAACTCCATTCTAATATCTGCTCTGGCATAAGGTGAAGGTAGCATAGGCACTTCAATAAAGCCGCATTTTTCGTAGATATATAGGGCATTTTTCAAGATCCGATTGGATTCTAAAAAAACCATCTTCGCCCCCATACGACGAGCTTCATTGAGTGTGGCGGTAACCATTTTTTCAGCATATCCTTGACCTTTTTCAGACTGTTTCATGCCCATTTTCGATAATTCGAACACATCATCACTTTGACGTAATAGTGCGCAAACAATGACAGATTGGTTGTTAACATCGATCCCAAATAACACCTGCCCACCTTGTGCAATAATAGCAGTATCGGGATGATGCAAAGAGTGCTCATCTTTAGCTTCCACCACAAAGTATTGCTCAATCCATGCCAGATTAAATTGTGCAAACGTCGTTTGTTGCTCAGGTGTCGCTTGCTCGTAAGTAATAAAACGTAATGTGCTCATAAAAAAAATAATGTACTCAATCTGTCTATCTTCATCCTAAATACCACAATTGGCATCTAGGGTTAATACGGTTGTGTCATCGAAAATGGCATCGCCATGCTTTCTTTAGATTTAGGTGGATTACCAATCATTTCTTCATAAGGTGAATCATGCACCAAAATCGCATGATCAACTTGGCAATCGGCAAAGCCATCTCGAATATGCTGAGAGCTATTAAAACGCATAATATTATCATTTTTATCATAGACAAAACCTGTCTCGCCAGCGACAGTTAATTTGACTAAATAGATGCTTAATTCAAAGGATTGCACTTCTAAGTGCTGGATATGCCTCGGCTGGTTATAATAGTCAGAGAAGAGAAATTTTGCCATGCTATTTACCTTTGTTAATGTTGGGAGTGGTTATTTAGTAATGTGTTTAATCAATAATACTACGATTTTTCAGCCTATTAAGATCCACATGGCACCAATACAAACCTAAACAGGGTGTATTTAATTGGAACTTATACGCTGACAACGACACTTAATGATATATACTTTAATTTTATCCAGGAAAATAACCGTTTATGACTCAAGACGCAGCCCCTTCTCGCTTACCTATGTTGATTGTCGTTGCCATTTTATTGGTGTTATTAGCAGTTGCGCTACTGTGGCCGGATAATGAACCCGATGTGGTCATAACAGATACCCCTGCTATTTCCTCTGTTGCTCCGGAGCAAAGCAGTGTTGAAATTACAGCTCCTGAAGTACAAGAAGTACAAATAATTGAAGAAGAGTTTACTGCTGTCACACTAGTAGGAGAAGCCAACGTTGAAGAGCTCGCTCCGATAGTCGAGTTTGTCGAACCCGTTATCGAATTAGTAGAGCCTGAGCCTCTCGACCTTTCTGACCAAGCGATTAAACAAGGTTTGATCACCGCGCTACGTGCCCCCTTGCTGAGTACCTTAATCGTCAATGAGTCGATTATTGCTAATTTAGTGGCAAGTATTACTAATACTGCACAAGGAACGTTACCTGAAAACGTATCGCTCTTAACCCCTCCGACACAGGAATTTGCGGTGTTTAAAAAAGCCGACAACCAATTTATCTCGCCAGAATCATTTATCCGTTATAACGTCTACGCGCAAACCTTTGCACAAATTGAAACGGCTGACTTATTAGCATTATTAGCCCAATATGAACCGCAAATATTGGCTAACTTTGAACAAATAGCCGAACCCAATGCTGATTTTACGGATACTCTCATTACTGCAATTAATCGCTTATTAGATACGCCATCAGTTAACCTACCGATCCCAGTTGTCAGTGATAGTGCCATGTACAAGTTTGCTAACCCACAGCTAGAAGCACTCTTGCCAGCTCAGAAACAACTACTGCGCATGGGTCCTGACAACATGCGTATGGTCAAAGCAAAACTTCGTGATTTACGCACGGCGTTAGCATCAAAACAACAAGATATAAAATAGCATGTTAAGTCAATTGCAAGGCTCGTTAGGAAAGCTAGCCCAGCAAGATTATCCGCCAGTCGAAAAATGGAACCCGCCTTTTTGTGGGGAGATCCCCTTAACCATCGATGCTGCAGGACAATGGTGGTATGACGGTTCATTGATTAAGCGACCGGCGTTAGTTCGGCTTTTCTCCCGCGTTCTTAAACGTGAAGGTGATCAATATTTTTTGGTCACTCCTGTGGAAAAAGTACAAATCAATGTGGTTGATGTTCCTTTGTTAGTTGTCAGCTGGGAGCGTCAGGCGAACGGCTGCATTAGCGTGAATACCAGTTGTGATGACCATGTCGATATTAGTATTGAGCATCCATTAGAAATGCGTTTTAACGAGACAGCACAATGTGCTATTCCTTATATTTTGATGCGCAATAATTTATGGGCAAAAGTACAACAAAATGTGTATTATCAGTTAGCAACAGAACTCGATATTAAAGCCGACCGCGCTTGGTTGCAGTCTGGCGATTATTGCGCTGATTTTGGCCCGATTGTCGAATAATAAAGAGTTTTACTCCATACAATAAAACACATCACAGCATATACTGTATTAAGGGCGCGTTATGAGAACATTGATAGCAAATATACTGATTGCGTTTTTCGTTACTCTTTCATTCAGCCTATCAGTTCAAGCGCAAACTTACATCCATGCAGGAAAACTTATTACTGCGATGGACCAGCAAGTTCGCTCGAATATGACGATAGTCATTGAAAACAATCTGATCACTCAAGTACAAGCGGGACTGATCACGCCACCGGCAAGCGCAACATTAATAGATTTATCTCAATACACTGTTATGCCGGGCTTGATGGATATGCATACGCACTTGTCATTTGAGCACGGTCCCAATACCTACATGAACCAAGTTACTTATGATGCAGCCGATTATGCGCTGGACGCAGCTAACTATGCACAAAAAACCTTACTCGCTGGATTTACGACGGTGCGCAACTTAGGGGATACCTATAACGAAACCGTTGCTTTGCGTGATGCTATCAATCGCGGTGTCGCTGTCGGCCCACGGATCTACACTGCAGCTAAAGCGATCGGTACTACAGGTGGCCACGCAGATCCAACAAATGGCTTGGCCAAACATATTATGGGTAACCCTGGCCCTGAAGATGGCGTCGTAAATGGTGTAGCTCAAGCTCGCCAAGCAATAAGACAGCGCTATAAAGACGGCGCAGACCTCATTAAAATCACCGCTACAGGTGGAGTGTTATCTGTTGCTAAAAATGGACAAAATCCACAGTTTATGAGTGATGAGCTTGAAGCTATTGTGGCTACTGCTAAAGATTACGGAATGACGGTTGCAGTGCACGCACATGGTAAAGAAGGCATGATTCGGGCGATTAAAGCAGGCGTGACGTCAATTGAGCATGGCACTTACATGGATAATGAAGTGATGGATTTGATGAAAGAGTACGGTACGTATTATGTGCCGACTATTTTAGCCGGTAATTTTGTTGCTCAAAAAGCCAAAATTGATGGGTATTTTCCTGCTATCGTACGTCCAAAAGCAGCGGCAATTGGCCCATTGATCCAAAATACCTTTAAACGTGCATACCAAGCTGGCGTAAACATCGCGTTTGGTACCGACTCTGGGGTATCCGCACACGGCGATAATGCGCAAGAATTTGCTTTAATGGTTGAGGCAGGCATGCCGCCTATAGAAGCTATTTTAGCCGCAACAGCTCACACTGCCGATTTGTTAAATATCACAGAATCTCTCGGTACTATTAGTGCGGGTAAACTAGCTGATATTGTCGCTGTTAAGGGTGATCCATTGAGTGATATCACTTTGTTAGAGCACATTGAGTTTGTCATGAAAGACGGTGTTATTGCTAAGCATGAATAACATAAATGAAATCATAACGTAGATGTTTGCTAACCTTTATAAGCGCCTATTGCGGTGGGCGCATTCCAAGCATTTTCTTTCTGGTATTACGCTAGCTTCATTTTTAGAATCTATTATCGTTCCTATCCCTATTGAAACCTTATTGATCCCCGTTTCGCAAATTCGTCGTGATAAAGTGTGGTGGATTGCCACTGTTGCAACGCTTGGCTGCATTGTTGGGGCATTAATTGCGTATGTTGTGGGAATGTGGTTTTTTGAAGCCTACTCGACACAGATATTAAACTGGTTTGACGATCCGAATATGTTTGTCGAAATCCAAACCCGGATGCATGATGAAGGCTTTTGGTTTATTGTATTAGCAGGTATTGCTCCGATCCCATTACAACTAGCAATGCTAGCTGCTGGAGTGAGTCATTATCCAATTGGTTTGTATATTTTAGCGATTGCCATTTCAAGGATCATTCGTTATTTTGGGATAGCATGGTTAGTTTTACGCTATGGCGATCAAACCGAAGCTTTGTTTCGTAAGTATCAATGGAAAGCCGTGGCAGTTCTGTCCGGTATTATTATTGTAATATGGATCGCCAAATCGACGTTGTTTTAACGCCAATTCTCACATAAAAAAAGGAAAGCATTTATGCTAGATTTTACGGCAGGAAATTTTAAACGCACTCTGGCTACAGTAGGCTTGTTAAGTACAGTACTGATTGCGTTGCCCACCTTAGCTCACGGTCACAAGTCTGGCGAAGTACATAGTACAGCAGACATGATTAAAACGGCGATGAAAGCAGCGTCTCGCCCAGCGAAAGATGTAGAACGTGATCGCAACCGTAAACCGGTTGAGACATTGGCATTTTTTGGTTTAGAGCACGATATGAAAGTAGTGGAACTGATCCCTGGTGGTGGTTGGTATACTCGCTTAATCGCGCCGGTAGTGGCTGAAAGTGGTGAGTACTATGCGGCACTTGGCACTTCTCGAATTGAGCGTGGGTTAGCACAAGAAGATGGCTTTAACGATATCAATATTATAGCTAAAGATGCGAGCATGGGCCGTGCTGATGGCGCTAAGTTTTATTCATTGAATGTTGATTCGTTAGGTGTCACTAATGTCGATATGGTATTCACGTTCCGCAATTATCATAATTTTGATGAAGCGGGCCGTGCAAAAATGAATGAAGTGGCATTTGCTGCCTTAAAATCAGGTGGAATTTATGCGGTTGTTGACCATACAGCCCGTCACATGGAAGGTTACACAGATTCTAATCGCCGTCGCTTTGATCCCGTAAAAGCAATCAAAGAAATCCAAGCCGCAGGATTTGTACTAGTTGATTTTAGTGATTTGCATCACCGTGAAGACGATGAGCTAGAATATGAAGTCGGAGCTCGAAGTGTGACCGGTAATACCGATCGCTGGACGTTAAAGTTCAAGAAACCTTAATTTTTATCTTTGCAGGTGTGGATATTAAGTCGCTATTAGTTTCTATCACGGGGATCCATGGTACCAACTTTGAAATTCGTGAATTTGCAATTGAAGCAACCACAAGCTCAGTAGGTCCAACGCCTGTACCAGTATCAGCCCCCGCTATGGGTGCATTATTAATGCTTCTCGGCTCAGGTATGGTATTACGTCGTAATCGTAAAGTGGCTAAACAAGCTTAAGAGCTTTCGAGTAAGAAGAAAGGGGGGTAATTTTGACGATTACTCCCCTTTTTTGATCAAGTAATGATATGGGGTGGCTTGTGTATCACTGGCGATAAGTTCGTGATGCATAAACCGGCAAAAACTAGGGATATCACGTGTTGTGGCAGGATCATCAGCCACAACATGTAAGGTTTCTCCGACAGCCAAACCACGGATCGTTTTACGGATCATCATGACCGGCTCGGGACAACGCAACCCCAGTGCATCATAAGTATGATCGGCACTGGCATAATCAGCAGAATAAATAGGGTCAGACCCCTTTTTATATTCCATATTGCTCACGGTAAGCGGTGACATTGAGTAAATGCTCAGAATATTCAGGCTTAGTTTGTAAATACTCAACCACATCACCTAGAGTAACAATACTCACGACTTGAGTACCAAAGTCACGTTCTACTTCTTGGATAGCAGACAGTTCACCTTGGCCTTTTTCTTGACGATCAAGGGCAATCAACACACCAGCAAGGTTAGCGTCATGCTGCGCAATCAATTCCATTGACTCGCGAATAGCGGTGCCAGCGGTAATAACATCATCGACAAGCATGATATTACCTTTTAACTCTGAACCGACTAAGTTACCGCCTTCGCCATGCGCTTTTGCTT
Source organism: Glaciecola sp. (assembly GCA_029246415.1). Lineage (GTDB taxonomy): Bacteria > Pseudomonadota > Gammaproteobacteria > Enterobacterales > Alteromonadaceae > Opacimonas. Next base: position 31,953 of record JAQWNF010000009.1, on the reverse strand, counting down.
CTTTACGGTTAAAGCAATAGGGCACAGAACGATGATGCTCAGTAGCTAACGCGACCGCGGTCGTGGTAGCAATCGGAATGCCTTTGTAAGCTGGGCCAAACAGAACATCAAAATCAATGCCTGATTGGGTTAATGCCTCTGCGTAGCACTGACCGAGCAATGCTAAATCAGCACCGGTATTAAATAAACCCGCATTAAAAAAGTACGGACTTAATCGACCTGACTTTAACGTAAACTGTCCAAAACGCAGGACTTTACGGTTAATCGCGAATTCAATAAATTTAGTTTTGTAATCTTGCATGGCTCGTCTCTCTTAGCTTAGCTATTTAAGGCTGATTTTTGGATCTCAAATAACTCGCGTAAACCATGTTTGGCCAACTCAAGCATTTCACTCATCTCTTCAAAGCTAAATGGTTCGCCTTCGGCTGTACCTTGCACTTCAATCAGTTTACCGGTTTCAGTCATGACAACATTCATGTCCGTTTCAGCAGCTGAATCTTCGGTGTACTCTAAATCGGCAATCGCATTACCTTTGTAGATCCCAACCGATAATGCAGCAATCATATGCTTTAACGGGTTCGCTTTTAAAATCCCTTTACTACGCATATAGGTCAAGGCATCAACCAATGCAACACAGGCACCTGTGATAGAGGCTGTTCGTGTACCACCATCGGCTTGAATAACATCACAATCTAGTGTGATCGTGTTTTCACCTAATAATTTAAGATCGACCGCTGCGCGTAATGAGCGAGCAATCAAACGTTGAATTTCTAATGTACGACCACCTTGTTTACCGCGTGCAGCTTCCCGTCCAGAGCGTGAGTGCGTTGCACGAGGAAGCATACTGTACTCAGCAGTGATCCAGCCTTCGCCTTTACCTTTCATAAAGCGCGGTACCCCTTCTTCAACAGTGGCATTACAAATGACTTTGGTGTTACCAAACTCGACCAAAACCGAACCCTCAGCGTGACAGGTGAAATTACGTGTGATAGTGACAGGGCGGATTTGATTGGCTGTACGAGCGCTTGGGCGCATAAATGCTCCTAGAATGTTTAAAGGGGATAATTTGTCAGGACGTATTATAGCGTAATCACAATTCGATGAAAAAAGAAAAATCAGTTACAATGAGAATTGATTATTTTCGCCATGCGATTAGCCCCTGTTAAAATATTTAGGAATGCCTGTGATTTATAGTATGACCGCCTTTGCCCGCCGTGAATTAAAAGCCAATTGGGGCAGTGCTGTATGGGAAATCCGTTCAGTAAATCAGCGTTATTTAGAGACGTTTTTTCGTTTTCCTGAGGCATATCGCAGTTTAGAGCCAGTATTGCGTGAACGTTTTCGTAAAACATTACAACGCGGTAAGGTCGAATGCCAACTACGCGTAATGCTTGCACCTAACAGTGAAGCGACTATTAATGTTAATCAGTCTTTGGCAGTGCAGTTAATTGCGGCAGCAGAATCATTGCCTATCCAAGGTCCTGCAACACTAAACCGCTTAGAAGTTTTACAATGGCCAGGTATCGTTGAAGCTCAAGAATTAGATATGGATACAGTAAGTAAAGATTTACTTGCTGAATTTGATTTGACGTTAAAAGACTTTTTGGCGGCACGTGCCAGTGAAGGAGCTAATATGGCAGCATTGGTTGAGCAACGTTTAGCTGGTGTTGAAGCTGAAGTCGAGAAAGTGAAAGTACTAATGCCCGAAGTATTAGCATGGCAACAAGACAAGATCCGTGCAAAATTTGAAGAAGCCCAAATCGAACTTGATAACCAACGTGTCGAGCAAGAATTAGTATTACTCGCGCAAAAACTAGATGTTGCCGAAGAGCTAGACCGTTTAGGCTCGCATGTATCAGAAACACGTGCGATCTTGAAAAAAGGCGGCGCAATTGGTCGTCGTTTAGATTTTATGATGCAAGAATTTAACCGTGAGTCGAACACGCTAGGTTCAAAATCAATTAATACCGAGATCACACAAAGCGCGGTGGAATTGAAGGTGTTGATTGAGCAGGTGAGAGAGCAGATCCAGAATATTGAGTAACTTCCAGAAAGATCCTGCAACACCCTAATATCTCGCAATGAATATAGAAAAAGCCCCTTAAAAAGGGGCTTAACATTATACTTGGGTTTAGATTAAAACTCGTATCCTAACGCTAATGTCGAAGAGCGACCAGTAATAGAGCGCGCACCAGTGATGCCTCGACCATTTACTACACTTTGACCCCCTTCAGCTTCAGTAATACCGATTTCATCCGTTAAATTGTTTACAGCGAATCGTAAACTTAAATTATCAGTTAAGAAGTAGTTAGCAAATAAGTTAAATGAATTATAACCATCTAACACACGATCTGGACCGTTATTATCATTTACACTGCTAATTTCTGCATCTATCCATGTTAATCCAACACAGAAACTAAACGCATCTATATTTGCAGTCAATTCACATCAGTTTCACACTTAAGTCAGTAAAATAAGCGATACCCTTAATTACAATGAGAATTATCCATGAGCTCTTCGCTCAAACTTTTAGTCATATGTATGAGCTTTGCGCCAGCAGCAACTGTCAGTGCAGCGACACAATCGCCCCTTACCACAGAAAATGTTAAAACTACTATCGACCAAGCGATCAACAATTTTGAAGCAACGAAATTGGATCAATGGGCGTTCCAAATCAGCCGTTATGAAAACGAAGAAGGGGACGAAACCAGTAGCATTGAGCGCTTTAATCCACAACAAGCAGACGCTGCAAGATGGCAACTGTTAGCGCTTAACAACCGCAGCCCAACTCTTGATGAACAAATTGATTTTCAACAGCGTAAGCAAGACACAGAGACGAGTATTTCACTGCGATTGAGTGAATTAATTCAGACCGATAGTTTGGTAGTCGTCTCTGAAGATAAGGCTTATATTAGAGCTTCGTTTGATGTGTATTTAGAACGACTTGGCGCTGACGCATCAAAACACCTACAAGGCACTTTGGCGTTTGTTAAAGATGGGGAGTTTATCGAGCAAATTGAGATCACTAATACCGATAGCTTCTCACCGATGTTTGGGGCCACCATTGATGAGCTTGAGCTCGATTTGGCCTTTGTGAAAATCAATCAATCGGTTCTAACACAACGTATCGGTCTTAAAATGCAAGGCAGTTTTGCTCTGTTTACTGAGATTGATGAAGTGTCATCGGATGTTTATTCAGATTACCAGTACCTTGGACCTTGTGCCACTAAGCTTCGTTGCTAAAACGCAAACTCACTTGTGTACCTGAGGTGCTTTGCACCTCTAACTGCCAACCTTGGTGTTCGCATAAACGCTTAACAATCGATAAACCGAATCCCATACCGGTGCTTTGCTTGCCTTTAACACCGCGCTCAGTCACTGACGCCGATATATCGGACTGGATACCCGGGCCAGTATCACTTACCAGCAATACTTTTTCAGCAAACGAGATGGTGACTTGCCCTTCAAGAGTATACTTAAATGCATTGCCGATGACGTTATCTAAAATTACTTTTAACATCTTGGATTCAGCTAATACTTGAACTTGGCAACTATCATCAATCTCCACTTCTATGGCTTTGTCTGCAAGCAATAAACGATTATCTAAAATCGCGCGTTCCAAAATCGGTAGTAATTCGATGGGTTGAGCATTTAAGGCCCCATGCTCCTCTCGAGCAAGCAGAAGCAGCATCTGTACGGTTTGCTCCATTTGCTCGGCAGCTTGATAAATACGTTGCAGCGCTTGGTTTTCATTTTCTCTGGCGTTCAACTGGGCAACTTCAATGGCGTTTTTTATCACCGCCAGCGGCGTGCGTAATTCATGACTCACATCACGAGTAAAGCTGCGTTCACGCTCCATCGCCGCAGCAATACGGGCCAGTGTTTGGTCAAGGGCATGGGCTAAAATACCCACTTCATTTTTCGGAAAATCGTTGGCTAAATTTTTTGGCAGTGTATCTAATGCGATCCCATCAACTAGGCTCGCCAATTGATTTAACGGCCGCGTGGTACGACGCCCAATAAGCCAAGCAATTAAACAAGCAATCACAGTGACTATCACACCGCTAATCACTAAAAACTGAATGATGCCGCCTCGAATAGGGCGCACCAATAGCTGTTCGCTTACTTCAGCAACTAAAAAGGTGTTTGGGTGCGCTTTGAATTGATAGAGGTGATAGTGCAACCCGTCTTTACCAAAGAACTCTTTGCGCTGCGGCTCTTCAATCGCAATAGAGCGAAAATCGTCGGGCAAATCATCCCGTGCAAAAACCAACTGCATAGTAGTGCTTCTTGGCGTTGGCCAACGTCCTGTTTCGGTAAACCCTTGAGATAAATAATCCGCTTCTTGAATTACCCCTCGCTCAATAAAGGTATCTTCCAAAGTGTACAACAGCGCAAGCGAAATAAGGCCGTAAATGGCTGAAATGATTAATGTAAACAAGCAAAACCGCCAAATAATGCGGTGGCTTAAACTGTGAAACGCTGGTACTGCTTGAGTCATAGTATCAATACCTGTCTATTATTCTTCATCAATGGCTAGGGTAAAGCCTGCGCCAAATACGGTTTTTATTAGAGGCTTTGCAAATGGCTTATCGATTACCATACGCAGCTGGTAGACATGCGAGCGCAGTGCATCCGATTCCGTTGGCTCATCGCCCCATAATTTCTGCATGAGTTCTGAACGGCTAACGACTTGCGGATAAGCCTCGGCCAGTATGGCTAAGATTTTAAAACCCATGCTACTGACTGCCAATGTAACGCCACTTCGACTGGCAGATTTGCGCTTGCGGTCGATCACTAAGGGACCTAGTTTCAATTCCTCGCTGGTTTGCAAGCCATACCGCCGCGATAAGGCCAAACAGCGTACCTCTAGCTCTTGTAGGGAGAATGGCTTAGTTAAATAGTCGTCCGCACCAGCCTGAAAACCCGAGACTTTATCATCAATGCTATCCCGAGCAGTTAGCATCAAAATTGGAATGTGTCGGTCAGCTTTTTTGCGTAAGACGCGGCATACGGCAAAACCATCCATGGCGGGTAAATTTAGATCAAGGATGACCAAATCATAGTAGTTTTCCAGTGCCAAGTTTAAGCCTTGATCACCGCGTATGGCGAAATCAAAAACATGGCCTTTATGCTCCATATACTCAGCAATATTCTTGGCGATATTGGCCTCATCTTCGACCAAAAGTACCTGTAAACTATTTGATTCTGTCATCCTGCCATCCTATCTGAGGCTACTTTATTGTCTTACTGTTTTAGTTGACTGGCTTAAACTCGACAAGAACTGCTGAGCGGGCTCAAAATCCGAGTGTTGCACCAGAATTTGCTCAGCGGTCTTTCGGCTGGCAATGGTATCACCTAATCGCTGCTGCGTTTTAGCAATCTGGATATCTAGGTTGGGATTATTAATAGTCTTTTGTGCTACCAACATTAACGCCAACGCTTGTTGCTGCCGCTTTTCACCCTCAGCCTGCTTTAGATAATAAAATCCGTACATGCCTGCCAATGTTAATTGATAACGTTCTGGATCTGCGCTCAGTTGCGCTAGCGCCTGCTCATTTCCGGCCAAAAACTCAGCGACCTTCTCCAAGGTTAAATCATCACTAAAGCGCTCCACAGATTGCACAGAAATGCCCATGGCTTGAAGCATTGCCGTGGCTACACCTACCGTAGATGAGGGGTTTTGGCCCGTCACTAAACGACCGTGAACCGCTACATGCTCCAGCATAATATCAGATGATTGAAATACACCACCGCGATCTGCAAGTTTATCTTCGAGCAAAAACGCAAAGTGGGGTAACCATTTCTTGCCAAACAGTCGCTCTTCATCATTGGTAAAACCGTTAATACGTTTCCCAGCAACCAAATATTCACCATTGGACAACTTAACGTCTACCAAGGCTGCTGGACCATGACAAACAGCAGCGACTACGCCTTGTTGTTCATATACATCGGCAATCATTTGTTGTAGCGCCCCATCTTTCGGTAAATCGAACATGGCGCCCTTACCACCGACAATAAACACCGCGTCATAGTTATTGGCATTTAGCGAGCTTATCGCCAGGGTATTATTTAGTTGAGCCATTATCGCACTATCTTTTAGCACTTGGGCGTTAAACGCTTTAGTCGGATCGTATTGATCTGCTTCTACCGCGCCACCATTAGGGCTAGCGACATCTACGCTGATGCCATGCGCGTTAAAAACTAAATAGGCCTTGGCAAATTCATCAAATTCATAGCCTGGTTGTTCATCGCCTTGTGATTGACCATAACCACTCACCACCATAAGCACTTTTGTACCTTGTTGTGCGTTGGTTGCTGCGAAAGCTTGAGTAAAACTGGTAATTAGTAACGTAATAAGCGTTAACACTCGGACCATAAATTGTCGCATAAAGTATCTCCTTTGTTGGTAGAGTTTTACTTTATGCGGTGGTGCGTGAAACGAATGTGAAATTGTATTTTTTTCGCAGAGGGCTTTCAGTCCGCTGACTGCTCTCAACCCGCTGAAAGCATTCAGTCCTCTGAGGCCGCTTACTCAGCCAATAATTCACGAATCGAACTGCGTAAACTGTTACGACTGGCCACATGGCCAATAATGACAACTATGGCCATAAACACCAACAAGGTTCCACTTAACCAAATAAAGTCCGGTGAATAAGGCAGTGAAAACTGCGATTGATACATCAATATGCCCGCGAACCAAGTGCCAAACATGGCACCACAAGCCGCGATGCCACCGGTCATCGCCCACTCAATCAGGTTAATATGTAAACACGTGCGTTTGGGCAAACCAAAACTCATGATCACACTGTTTTTCCTACGCTCTTGGCGATCAAAGGCCAATACCGACGACACAATTACAATACTCGCCAAGCACATGATCATCACTGCAAAGCCACTGATAATTTGCGTAACCAAGGACAAGGTATTATCAAAGCGCGCCATCATTTCACGCATAGATACCATTCGCAGCGTCGGATGCTGCTGCCACAATTCACCCAAGGTATTAACGCTGTCTTCAGTAGTTTCTATACTGGCCATAAAATAGTGGGGCGCAGTTAAGAACCTGACCGCTGTGCTGGGCATTTGCACCCAAAATGTAATTGAACCGGCGCCAGGCTTGTAGGCATGGCTAGCCACAATCATAAAATCAACCGCTTGTTCGTCCACCATAAAGGTCAATTGATCGCCAATGGCTAAGCCGATGTCGGTCATCACCTCTTGTTCAACCGAGATTTGTTTCCAGTTCTGTTGTCCTTGTGGCTCAGTTGTCCACCACTGCCCATTCATCAGACGATTATTACTCGGTATTACATCTGTCCAATGCATGCGAATCGAACGCTTAAACGTCGCTAAACTCTCACTGGGGCGCGTAGCAAATTCATCCAGAGACTGCTCATTGACGCGAATAAGTTTGGCGTACATAAATCGTTTTTGTTGGCGCACTTCACCGCCTTGGTTCAACGCCCATGCCTCAACGGCCTGCATTTGTGAACTATCAGCCTGTGAAACAAATAAATTACCGTCGTTCTGACGCTGATATTTTTCCATGGTATTGCCCAAGTCACGCAACAACATCAAAGTAAAGAGTAGTAAAAAAGCACACAAGCCAACGCCCATGATCTGCGTAGATTTACTCACAATGCGCTGGCGCATCATAAAGGTAGCAAAAGGAATTAGGCCTGAATATCGCTGCGTCAGTTTTTCACCTAACGTTAAACTCAACCAGCTCACCAGGGCAATCAAAGCCACACAGGCTGCCATCGAACCCAACACCATGGCGGTGAGCAAGCCATTGTCAGAATAAATTGCCGTGACCACTAGCAATACAGCTATACCACTGCCAAGTGACACTATTGCCCGCTGAGGGTGTGGAAAGTTAATTACCAACTGTTTAACTGACGCTTGCTTAAGCGACAGCCAAACTGGCAATTGAAATACCGCCAATAATAGCGCGCAAACGCCAAAGGCAAACCCTGGTTGGATAAAGCTCGGTTGCCAGGTAAGATTGTTCAACGTTGCTGATAACCAATCGATGATCACCCAATGGCATAAGGTGGCAATCCCCAAGACTATTGGAAACAAAGCGACGATATGCAGTAACCACTTGTAAACCGATACTTTTAGCCCTTCTAAACGCGACGCACCAACGCTCATACACACTGCGCTAAAATGCTGCTCTCTACGGATCTGAATGCGTGAAATTTGATAAATGGCAATAGCCGCCATAAACAGCAATATCACTGATGCCAAACCCATAAAGTTCTCAGTACGCTGCCAAAAGAGTGCCAACGGATGCGCACCTTGGCGGTGACGAAATTCTGCGCTGAGCAACTGCTGTTGTTGCCAAGTTAATAGTTGGTCAATTTGCTGCTTATCGGCGTTCAGCAAATAACGATATTGAATAGTATCGTCGGCAAATTCCAACAGTGAAAAGTCTTGGCGATGAACCAATGCGCGCATATCGACGTTATGTCCTTCCATTAAGCGGTCTGGCTCATGATGCACTATGTGAGTCACGGTTAACGGAATATCAGAAATTGTCAATGTATCGCCAACAGCAATCGCCAGCCCTGCAGCGAGGCGAGAATCTAGCCATATATCACCAGGCGCGGGTGCAAATTCAGCACTATAAGCAGCCTCACTTTGACTATCGGAAATTTGCACTTGGCCTTGTAGCGGATAGCTTTCATCAACGGCCTTAAGGGATACGCGCTGCCATTTATTATCGTGGGTTAAGGTTGTTTTTAAACTCTGGGTATAAATCACTGCGCTGCTGGTTTGTTCTAAATAAGCAAATTCGTCTTTACTTAATGCACCGTTGTGAGTCACCACAGCATCAGCGCCCAAGAGATTCGCCATATTATGCTCAAGGTGCTGTTGTACCGATTCACTGGTTAATGTGAGCGTAACAATAAACACCATCAATAGGGTTTGAGTGGCTTGTAATACGCGGTGATTAACGGTACGGGCATCTTCTACAAATAGCCGCCAAGCCAAGGGTAAAATAGGTTTATGCATGACGTTGATTCCCGTGCCGAGCTGTATCTGCTACGCCTTGTTGTGCGTTCAACCATTCGCATTTTCCTGCATTAAGCCGCAACTGATGCTGAGCTTGCTGCGCCAAGAAATCACTGTGGGTTACCAGGACCAGCCCAGCCCCTTTCTCGCGACAACAATCAAACAGCAGATCCGCGATATCACCAGCACTGTGTGCGTCTAAGTTACCCGTTGGCTCATCGGCAAAAATGAATTTTGGATTAAATACCAACGCTCTGGCAATTGCTACGCGCTGTTGCTCACCACCGCTTAGCTCGGCTGGTTTATGCTTAAGTCGATGGCCTAACCCGACTTTTTCTAGCCACTGCTTGGCAATGGTAAGCGCCTGTTTATCACCGCGTAATTTAAGTGGTAGCGCCACATTATTTAATGCGTCGAACTCAGGCAATAAGTGAAACTGCTGAAAGATAAAACCAATCTCCGAGCGGATCTGGCTGAGCGGTTGAGTGTGCCCCTGATTACTGTACACAACCTTGCCAGCGGTAGGTTGCTCTAAACCTGAGGCAAGCATTAATAAACTCGACTTGCCCGAGCCCGAGGGCCCGGTTATCGCATAGGACTGACCTTGTTTAATTGAAAAACTTAAGTCCGCGAATAAATGCACGTTGTGTTGGTGGGTAACGAATGATTGACCAATCTGGTGTAATTCGATTTGTGAATGGCTGTGCGATGACATAGGTTTTGCTCCTTTACTAGCGTGTAACAAACTTAAGGCATACCAAGTGAAATAGATGTGAAAGCAAAAAACGCTTCATTTCACATTTGCTTCACAGCCTTTCATCTAGGATCGTTGCAATTAGACAAACTAATAGCTTTTAAAGGGCCTGCCTATGTTTGAATCCAAACTGTTTTCTTTGATTGGTCTTGTGCTTCTGTGTATCACTTTATGCGGTTGTAATGTCGCTAATTCACTGCGCATGATGCAAATAAACGCCAATATTGAGCCGGTGTTTAGTGGACAAACTCGTGTTGCATTGGACGCGCTCTATGCAGATGAAAAGCCTTATGTTTATGCCACAGTTAACGGCGAAAGGTTGTTGTTTTTATTGGATACCGGCGCACGTTTTTTGACTTTAATGGACACGCCTGCAGTACAGCGCTTGAACTTGCCACGTGGCTTTGACCTCGCACTAAGCGGGTGGGGCCAAGAGAGTAACAGCCAGGCCTATCAAACTGAAATCCAGCGCATCAATTTAGGCGGTGTAGCTTTTGATGGTATGAAAGCAGCGATGATCCCTGTATCGAAAACTCATTACTATCTGCGCGAAGACGAAGCGATCTACGACGGTGTGATTGGTCATGACATGATGCGTCACTTCGCTTGGGAGTTTGATGCCAATGCCAAGACGATTTATCTCTCAGCAGAACCCTATCAACCGGAGCAAGATGCGCAAATGCTAGAGATGAGCCGTTTTATGAGTAAAGTGTCTGTTACTGGTACACTCTCGTTTAACGACACTGTTTCCGTCACGGAATCATTCATTATCGACACTGGCAGCAGGCACTACGTCAAGTTGAGCACCGCGTACCCGAAAGCCAATGATATTACGATTACATCCACCCGTGTGCGCGCTGCTGATTTTGGTTTAAGCGGTAAAGTTGAACACGACCGCGTTAGCCTTCCGCAGTTAACGTTAGGTGATATTGCCATTGAGAATGTAAAAGTGAACCTCATCCCCAGTGATGATGAAGATGACTGGTGGATCTTAGGCAATGCACTGATGAATCAGTTTAAGACGGTAGTTGATTACACTAATGATGCGTTTTATTTAGTACCCCAAAAACCCTATGTAACCGACTATAATCTGCTTGGACTCGAACTCCGTAAAATCCGCAGTGGCGAATTCGTAGTGCGCTATGTGTTTCCAACCCTACCATTTAGTCAGTTAGATATTCAGGTGGGCGATATTGTGACCCAAATCGACGGTAAACCCGCAGCGCTCATCACGCTGAGCGAGTACAACGATATTGCTACAATGGCAGGGCAACATAATCTGTGTATTTCCCGTGGCTCGCACTGTTATAGTGTCATCAGTGAAGAAATTGAAGGGTATTCTTATTTTCAATAAATCGCACACGTTGATTCAGATACCGCAGTGCTTGTGACTGGGATTAAAAGAGAGACTATGTTGAACAAAATTGGGTGTATTTTATTGTTATTTTTTAGCTTTCATTCGTGGGCGGCAGTAGAGTCTATGGTTGATATTTCAATAGTGAAATCTAAACAAGGCGATTGGACAGTAACATATAAAACACACAAGCCGGCGTCACGCTTAAGTTTTATTAGGAACCCAGACGCTTCTCGAATTGAACGTTGGCAACCAAACGATTCAAGTTTTGAGATTGTATCTATTGCAGATCAAGAGTTTATAATCAAACAAGATGGCTCTTATTTTACGCAAGTTAGCCTACTCTTGACGCCTACCTATCAGCACCTTGCCAAAGATTACGCGCCTTTTTCACCGTACTCTGATGGCGGAGTACTGCTATATACAGGACGCCTATTCGCTTGCATTGAGTACTGTCTTGATGAGATTAATCAATGGCAGTTTGCACTGCAAGTGCCTGCAGGTGAGCATATCGTCTTGAATGGTACAGTGCAGCAAGGCGACGCTAGCTGGATAGATAATGATGACGGTAGGAATGTTTATGTCGGCCCACAAAAACCGCTAGAAACTGAAAACGTTATCGCCGTAATTGACAAAGGATTGCCAGATAGAATAAAGCATTCGTTAGACGCTGATATCCCGAAGCTAATGGAATACTATGAGCAAGGTTTAGGGAAACTGACAGGCATCAAACCTACACTGTTTGCTTCATACGCTAATGTTGCTGGACACTCGTCTCAAGGTGGTACATTACCCTCCCAGATTTTCATGCACTGGGATCAAAATAACCTAAGCAGTAAGGTAAGCGATAAGACGTTTTTGAATAACACGATTTGGTTTTTTGCTCATGAAGTTGCACATTTATATCAAGGTGATTTTTATGGTGATAGAGATGAATCTTGGCTCCATGAAGGACATGCAGATTGGTTGGCTGCACGGGCCTTGCTCGCGTTATACCCTGAAACTGAGGGCTATGTAACGCATAAAATTGATAGATTTAGAACTCACTGTGCAACAGGCCTAACTCATTTCCCCCTTGTTGAGGCGGCTGATAAAGGGCGTTTTGACTTGTATTACACTTGCGGATTACTTATTCATCAGGCTATTGACCTAGCTCTACAACAGCAAGGTGGCAACGACATTTATGATTTATGGACGGCGTTTCGAATTCAAGCAGACCAGGGCGATAAAAAAGCGAGCGATTTGTTTCTATCAATGACTGAAAAGTGGACCTCTCCATTGCTGGTAGCGCGCATCAAAGCGATCCTCAACAGTAAACTGAGTAATCCTGAGCAGTCTTTAACTCTAGTCATATCAGGTGATTTTTAGCGGAGTGAACCCTTGAAAATAGCAATTGCAATTAAATTTTTTTACTCCAAAATGCATAAATCACGTATAACTAACTTTTACTCTCAAATAGACTAACGCATGCAACAAGACTCACTCTTTACCACCGGCACCCAACAGCCTATCATACTCCTTGTCGACAACGGTTCGCGTCGCCCACAGGCTGTGTTTGGATTACGCTCAGTAGCAGCGAATTTAAGTGAAATCGTAGGGCTTAAAGTCGAGCCTGTCAGTCTATTACACTCGCATAAAATCCCTAGCGAAGACATTGATGGAGAAGCGGCGCTCATTGTGCGCCAACGCCTCAAACTGTGCGCGCAAAACAATGAAAATACCGTCATTATTATTCCTGCGTTTATCGGCCCTAGTGCGGCTATCAGTGAGTACCTACCAAAGGTGATTGCAGAGGAAAGAGAAGAAAACCCCGCGCTCAACGTCACCATTTGTAACACGCTCTGTGGTGATGACCCAACGGTACCTGACCCAAGGCTGGCACAGATTTTATTCGATCATGTATTAGCCCACACGCATGCAAATTCGCCCGCCACAGTGGCTGTTGTTGATCACGGTACGCCTATCAAAGTTGTGAATACCGTACGTAATGCCATTGCCACGCAGGTCGCCACATTATGTCAAGCACATCAAAGTACGCTCAATCATCATGTGATTGCCAGTTCCATGGAGCGACGTGAAGGCGATGAATATGCGTTTAATGAGCCCTTGTTAGAAAATCTCACCCCGTCAAAGACCCACCAGCAACATTGTATTGCAGCGATGCTGTTTTTATTGCCTGGCCGGCATGCCGGTGAAGGCGGCGATGTTTCAGATATCTGTGACGCCTTAATGGCAGATGGGGTGTTTGAAGATATTCAGATAAGCAAACTCATGTCGGAACACCCGTTATTGGCGTTGATACTCAAAGACCGATTAGCAGCAAAATATTCGGTCGCATTAAACAACCTGCGTATTTGCATATGACAGACGCGCAAGCTGAACACGCATTACAATTGTGTTGGGATATATGTGCTTAACAGGTAAATTTGACTGAACTGAATCAACTGTCGTTAGTGTGGCGAAGTTGAATGTATCGACAATCAAACAACAAATGTCGACTTAAATTTATTATATTTTTTGAAACGAGTAAAGTGAGCTTGCTAGGAATTAGTTACTATAATTGTTAACCGCTACATTTTGTTACAGACGATAGAAGTTGTTACGTCCATTATAGGGTTGTAAGGGCATACTATTACCAACTTCAACCACACAGACAAAACTTATGACGACTTTAATCAAGCAACATCACCGTGCATCTCACTTTTTATTGGCTTCGCTCCTTCTCACTAGTGTCTGCTTTTCTGGTGCCAGTGCAGCGAGTGATATTTCCCATAAATTACGCCAGTCTACCGAGGCGAATAGCGCAACCGAAAATTACTTTGAGCTAGGTCTGGGTATCGCCACCGGCATCGCACCTAAGTTAACCGAAGACGAACAAACATGGACTAGCGGTTATCTGGTAATGAATGGCAGTTACACTTGGCACAACGCATTTATCGAGGCATACGGAGAAAGCGGTGATGGATTGTTACTTGGCTATAATGCCTATGAAAGTGACAACTGGTCTTTAGATTTGGTCGTCGGCCCGCAATTTAGTGGCTTAGATTCCGATGAGAAATTTGCAGAGCTAGACGACAGAGATACCAGCGTGATGTTGGGCGGCCGCTTAACCGGGTATGTGGGTGAGAACGTTTTACAATTTACGCTCAAACAAGACATTGCCGGCAAGAGTAAAGGCATGCTCGCTACCGCCTTGGTCGGTCGTAATTGGCAAGTCAGAAATTGGAACGTTCACGGTTTGCTAGGCGTCCAGTATTTTGATAGCAATATTAATGAATATTACTTAGGTGTGAGTGAGGCCGAAGCTGCACGCACGCAATTTACCGCGTACACACCCGGCTCAAATATTAACTATACCGCAGAGGTGGGGGTCACCTACCCTATTTCTGAAAATTGGGTATTTCGCAGTACCGCCCGCTTTAACACGGTATCAGACGCAGATATGAATAGCCCCTTGTTTGCCACGACACGTTCAACACGCTCGTCATTAAGCGCCAGCGTCAGCTATGTCTTTTAATAAAGTGAGGAATGATTAATGAATACTTTATTATCTGTAAACACCATAGTGCGACCGCTACTGACAGCGACAATAACTGTGATATTGTTAGTATCAATAGGGAAAACTGGCACTGTTCACGCAGCGCAGGATGAGCTCAACACAGCAGCACAATTAAGCGTCACGCCAAAGCCATGCGTGGCGTTACGCAAAGGACAAACCTGTTATCTTGAAGTGACGTTTACTTGGCAACACCCTAAAGTAGGTAATTATTGCCTGGTCAATGCAACGACCAATCACACGCTTCAGTGCTGGGAGCAACACACCAAGGGTGAATTCAGCTTTGATTTTCAAGCAACAATGAGTAATGATTTTGCACTACGAACGCAAGCATCCACAACGGATCTAGTCAGCACGACCATCCCTGTGGCGTGGGTGTATCAATCGTCCAAACGCGCAAAATCAACCTGGAGACTGTTTTGAAGCCAGTTGCCTTAACCGAGAACATCGCTCCCAAGCATATTATGTTGGTAGAAGACGATATGTCGCTAGCGGAATGGTTTAGCGACTACCTCAACGAGCAAGGCTACTTGGTGACGCTGGCGACCAGAGGGGATGTCGCCATTGAATTAATTGCAGCAGACCAACCTGATCTGGTTATATTAGATATTATGCTGCCGGTTAAAGATGGCTTTGAAGTGTGTCAGGCAATTCGTCAATCTTACCAAGGACCGATTTTAATGATGACAGCTCGCGATCACGAAACCGATGAAGTACTGGGGCTGGAGCTAGGCGCCGATGACTATGTGGTAAAACCGGTCAAGCCGAGGGTATTGTTATCACGGATCAAGGCATTGTTGCGCCGTTATACCGCATCTGAAGTGGAAGATATCGAGCCCAATAAAATCACCATGGGTCAGCTCACCATTGATGCTAATTCTCGCACAACTACACTGGCAGGCGAGAAAGTAGCGATCTCGTCAAACGAGTTTGATGTGCTGTGGCAACTGGCTCAATCAGCAGATAGCCTAGTGAGCAGACAAGATTTAGTGTCGCAACGCAGAGGCATCGATTATGATGGTTTTGACCGTTCTATCGATATTTTGGTATCCCGTATTCGCAAAAAACTCGGCGATGATGCCAGTAACCCCTACCGCATCAAAACCGTCTGGGGCAAAGGCTATTTGTTCGTTAAGGACGCTTGGTAAAACGCATGAACATAATAATGTATAGGACAATCCGGTGCCCAAATTAACCCTCTCCCTGTTGTTGGTCGTCATTCTTGCAGTTGTTAGTATTGGTGGCGCGCTGGATAATTTTTTTAACCAATATCAGACGCAGCCAAGCAAAATAGCGCATGAGTTATCCACGTACCACCAATTAGGTACATCATTGGCGGCGACATTGGATCAGCAACCTGACCCTCAACAATTTATCACTGATTGGCAGCAGGCATCTCACCTTGCCGTTGAATTGGTTGCGCTTGATGATTTGTTTTTGCCAGAATCATTAAAGGATGATTTTTATGCTGGGAAACCACTGGATTTTGAATCTGAAGAAAACATCACCATCCATTTTATTGTCCCTTCACACAACCAAACACTCGTGTTTACTATCCCTCCAATCGTTACAGACAATCATAACAATGCCCTACAGCTAGTATTTACCATGCTGTTTTATCTAGGGATTGTGCTCGTGGTACTGGTGTGGCTCTACCCCTTAATAAAGCAATTACAACAATTGCGACGCTACACCAAAGCGTTCGGTGAAGGACAGTTGCAACAGCGGATCAACGTCAAACCGGCCTCTTACATTGCCAGCATTGAGCACGAGTTTAACCGGATGGCACAGCGCATCGAATCGCTGATCAGTGACAACAAATTACTCAGTGATGCCGTTGCGCACGACCTACGTACGCCTTTAGCAAGGTTGCGATTTGGGATCGAGATGTTACAAGAAACGGACTCGCCCGAAACCAGAGAAAAACACCAGCAGCGTCTATCTCGCGACATTGATGAGATGGAAAAGCTGGTCAATGTGTTGTTAAATTATGCGCGGATTGAACAGTCCATTCTCGCAACCCAACCACAACGTATCGACTTGAGTGCCTTGGTGAGTGAGTGCATCGAAGTCGCAGCACATGGGGAAATACATGTTCATTGGCAACCTCAAACGGATGCGGTGATATATGGCGACGTCAATTATCTCAGTATGTTAATCAATAACTTACTTGGTAATGCCCTGCAATATGCGCACAATAAGATCAGTATAAAAGTCACAAAAATGGGGGCTGAAATCCGTTTAGCCATCAGTGATGATGGCCCAGGTATCCCTAATGACAAACGCGATGAATTAACCAAACCGTTTATGCGGGGTGACAACGCGCTGGAAAAACCTGGCTACGGGATGGGCCTTGCCATCGTCGCCAAAATAGCCCAGTTGCATGATGCCGTATTTGAGATCGGTGATTCAGCGGAATTAGGTGGAGCTGAGTGTTGTGTGACTTTTCGGGAGGGTGGTTGAGTGTCGCTTTCTGATAACAACTGCACAATAACAACCTATGAATTGTTATTTTAAAAAACAACCTATACATTGTCAGGGTGATCAGCGTGAACTATACCATTAATACTTTGGAGCAAATTAAACCCATTTTGATCGGTTTTAGAAAGGTGAATGGACTCTCACAAAAAGCCCTTGCTGAAAAACTAGGAATTAGCCAACAAAGTTATCAAGCCCTAGAGAGAGCACCACAAAAAGCGACTATCCAGCGTCTATTTAAAGTGCTGTCAATGTTAGGAGTGAAGTTACAACTGGTAGATAATAACACGCCAGCCAAGCACCCGTTCTCCGACGGTGTAAATGAACAGGATGAGTGGTAATCCATGTAATTAAAAATTAGTCTTAATTCTGTTAAAGCGCAGCAGATATATTTATTACATAGGGTTGATTTTTATGTAAGGAAGCAGGCTCATTTATGATTATTACGGAAGCAAAATATCGTCAATCAAAAAACAAACGTATTTTGGCAGGCCAAAAACAAGAACAGCAAGTATCATTTTATTTGAATCGAGAATTCAAAAACAGTTCCGATTTGTTCATCTTTAACGATTTAAGGTTAAGCCATGACAATGAAAATGCTCAGATAGATCATCTTGTCATACACAAATATGGCTTCATTATTATTGAATCAAAATCTATATATGGCGAGGTTAAAATCAATCAAGCAGGTGAGTGGCAACGCAATTATAAAGGTGGAAGATTTGAAGGTATGCCATCTCCTATAAAGCAGGTTGAGCTTCAACATCAGTTGTTAAAACAATTGCTAAATAGCAAGTCAGTGACATTACTAGGTAAAATTCTGGGGCTACAATCACGCTTTGGTGGTCGTGATTATCAAACTGTTATCGCTACATCTAACAACACCGTCTTACATCGAAAGTATTTAAAAAAAGAATACAATGAAGTAGTAGTTCGAGCAGAAAGTGTTGTAGAGAAGGTAAAAAATATAATTAAACCGAAAGGTTTTTTATTCGATGAAAGACCATCGTTTAACAAAGACGAACTCAATAATATTTTAAATTTTTTCACATCTGATATCGATAAACAACAAAGCTCATCAAACAGAGTAGAGCCATCTGAAGCCCCTGTCCTCGTTGAAAAATCGCCTGAAACAATTAATTTATATTGCGATCATTGTAATAGCGAAATTCAGTTGATACCAAAAAGTGGTAGGTATGGTTATTATATTAGATGTGGTAACTGTGAAAAAAATACTGCTCTGAAACGTCCATGCCCAGTATGTAGCTCAAAAAAGACAAAGGCATCGAAGAACAAAGATCAATATCATTTAAATTGTACGGAGTGTGAGGTTAAGACTCCATTTGAGCCTTTTCAGGATTGATAACTCAAAACACCCCACTCCCACAGCTCTCTGGCTCCCACTTATGCACGATCGCCAAGCTCGAACAATCATACGCGGCTTGTAAAAACTGCTGGCGTTTCTTCTCGTTCAATCCAGTCTGTAAAATCAGCGTTTCTCTAAGTGGGTGATGGCTACTAATCAGATATTCATTCCTTTTGTGCAGTCGCTCAAGTAAGCGCACAGAAGGAATTCGGTCGAACTTTCCATTTGTTCCGCGATTGCACTCTTTGCATGCCAGCACCAGATTAGCGACCCCATCCACCGGCTTCCCATCCGCGCACACTTTTAAACGGTGTGGGAAAAAATGATCCACATCTGCTAAATTTTCAGTTTGTTCTTTAATCGACACATCTCGGTAACAGTAGAAGCACTTTCCTTTTTGATACCCATTTAATGCCCCGCGACTAGATGTAATACCGACGCGTTTTAAGGATAAATCTTGGGTATGGAGCAAGTCATCATCTTTGTCGTATTCAACTTTGACGACATTACGCGACACACCCAGCTCCCATGCGGTTTCAACAAGGCGCCAACGCGACTCAGTTTCTAGGTTTAAATCATAAAATGCTGGAGATTCAGATACTTGATAAAAATTATCAGATAAGCGAATGCCACCGTTGGTTTTTCGCTCATCATAAAAAAAGCGGTTATCGATATCCTTATTATGCACATTGTGAAAGGCATCAATCACATTGTTAAACCCGAGTTTTTGGGTAGCGGTAATTAAATCGGTGTGCGAAATAAGCCCTTGGTTGAACTGGCGGCAAATATCTAAATATTTACTGCTTGCAGAGGTGGCTTGTTTGTCATTATTTTTGAGGTGCTCACAAAGGTGCTGAGCAAAATACGGCGCTAACTCTTCTAATGTGACCAAATCATTTTGTCTTTCGCGCAAATCATATAACGATTTAGCCAATGCAAATTTATATGAGGCAACATTGCGACCAAACAAAATAATTGCACGCCAATAGTTTTCATTGGAGGGGTTGAGCTCATAAAATTGACTCATGCAGGCCCCACTTTTTTCAGCAACACATTAAACCACTGCTCGCTGGCTCTACCTGGGCGTTGATCACCTGTGATCCAATGCTCCATTATTTCTAATTCAGGAATACTTGATATGATCTGCTCAAAGCTATCGGCATCAACATTACAAAAAAAACGGCCATTCTTATGAGTCTCACCGTCCCCTAATTTGTAACTGGCATAGAAAACGCCACCGGATTTCAAAAACGTAGCAAGGTGAGAAAGAGTAGTGATCTGCTCCGCTAAAGGCACATGCAACAATGACGCACATGCCCACATCCCATCAAAACGCTGGTCTGTAGTGAAATCGAGAAAGGTCGCATGGAGAACAGGAAAAGCTGAGCGCTGGGCTGCAAGCGCAACAATCGCTTCAGACCCATCAAATGCCATGACCTCAAAGCCTAATTGATGAAAGTGCTGTGCATCGCGCCCCGAACCACACCCGATATCCAAGATACTGCCAGAATCGGATAACTCTCCCAAAAACGTCTTATACAACGCCTGCATATCCACACTTTGAGTCTGATCAACAAACTCAACCGCATGGTGCTGATAATATTGCAACGTAGGATCCATAGGCTAATTCGAATTTTGTAATCATGTTGTCATAGCTATACATTACCGAACTTGGCGTATAAATGGCAACTATTCTATCAACATAATCACAACTCGCCCCCTTGCACTCTCAACACTTGTGAACTAATCTTTTACGAATCTACCCTCAAGGAGCCGCATGAAGATATTTGACCCAAGTATTCACCTTTCCCTATCCAAGCAAAACATTCATATAGATGAGTTCGTATTTTTACGACATTGAAGCATCCGGCCTAGACTTCGACTCCTTTCCCATTGAAGTCGCATTTGCTAGTTCCAATGGTGATAAAGTCACCTATTTGATCAAGCCCACCTATGACTGGCAAGAAGACGGCCAATGGGACACCGGCGCTGAATTAACCATCCACCACATATCGCTAGATGATTTGTTGACCCACGGCGACAGTGCTAAAGACGTCGCGCTCGCCCTGAATAGCGCCTTACCGGACGCTGAGCGGTTTGTAGCAGCGTATATGGCCATCGCTCACGAAGGATAACCATCAAAGCAAAGGCATTATCTAACGAGGTCGACAAAATGCGACACTGCCGTAAACCATCGTCTTTACGTCAAATTAAGTGATGGCAATTTTAAACCTAAATCTCATTTGAACCGTTTAAATATTTAATATAATTAAGTATATGATTAACGGAGACAATGTTGCCTAAACGTACTTCACCACGCCTTGCTCAAGCCGTTGAAACGGCAGAAGACATAGATGAAATCGTTACTGACAAACGCGCAGGGTGGCGAGCAAACCCTGCCAAGGCGAGGAGAAGACAGCGCCGCTATAAGCGTATGTTAACGAGCGAATTGCTGGTTCAAGCTAAACAACACGTTGAATAACCATAATTTTCCATATTGGTGCAACATCCATTTTGGTGCAAAAATCACAGTTAAATGATACCCCTTTCCCTTCTCTCCAAATATGCTAAATTAAGTCCTCAGCAATCAATCTATGGAACCCAAAAACATCATGCAGGAACACAACATGCCCGTCTTTTTTATTATCCTGTTCGCGCTGACCCTTAGCGCATGTTCATTTTCAAACACACCAATACCGACGAACCAACAAGCGATGGTCGTCACCGCTAATCCACACGCTACTCAAGCCGGCTTACAAGTGTTACAACGAGGAGGGTCTGCCGCTGATGCAGCCGTCGCAGTGCAGGCTGTATTGAGTCTTGTTGAGCCACAAAGTTCAGGATTGGCCGGCGGAGCATTCATGGTTTATTACAATGCCAGCACCCAAGCAATCACCGCATATGATGGCCGCGAACGAGCCCCTCAAGGCGTCAATGAGGACATGTTTATCAACGCCGATGGCAAACCCATGGGTTTCATTGATGCCAAAACCAGTGGGCTCTCAACCGGCGTCCCCGGTGCTGTTGCGATGCTATCGCTTGCACATACGCAGCAAGGTACATTGCCTTGGAATACATTATTTAGCCATGCACAAATGCTTGCTAATGATGGTTTTAAAGTGTCTGAACGTCTGCATGGCATGATAGCTAAATTCGGTAAATACATTCCCAGCAAATCGGAAGAAGGGCCTTTAGATGCCTTTGAATATTTCTTTTTGGAAAATGGCGAGCCTTTACCGGTCGGTCATGTATTAAAAAATCAAGCCTATGCAGAGAGTCTTGCGTTGATTGCCCAAGATCCTGATAATTTTTATCAAGGGCTCCTTGCCGAACAAATCGTCGACGCTGTTGCCCAAACACCTAGACCTGGCACAATGACCTTGGATGATCTGCGTCAATATCGCGCGGGTCAAGCACCCGCACTATGCCAACCTTATGCAAAATTAACCTTATGCGGCCCTCCCCCGGCCTCGTCTTGGGTTGCCGTAGCCATGACGATGGGGATCATCGACCAATTGCCCGATTTCAGTGCCGCTGGTCCAAATGATCCTGACAATTGGATACGCTTTATCGAAACACAGCGTTTAGCATATAGCGACCGTGATCAATTTATTGCCGATCCCGAATTTGTTCAACTGCCGCTTGATGGCTTATTAAATCCCAAATATCTGCGCGACCGTGCGCAATCCATTACCCCTGCCCACGCCAAGCAAGCTATTCAAGCTGGTAACCCTTGGGCCTATCAAACTACGCCACAATTAGCGGCTATCGGCATTGACCAAACGGACGACACACCTGGTACGTCGCATTTTGTTATCGTCGATAAAGCAGGTAACGTAGTCTCAATGACCACGAGTGTCGAGAGTATCTTTGGTTCGACGCGTATGGCAGGTGGTATGTTTTTAAATAACCAACTAACAGACTTTTCATTTGTCGCTCAAGACCAACAAGGCAATCCTATCGCCAATCGCATCGCCCCCAACAAGCGCCCCCGCTCATCGATGTCACCCACTATCGTTCTCGATGAGCAAGGTGATTTTGTAATGGCCACCGGCTCTCCTGGTGGCAGTAATATAATCGCCTATACAGCCAAAAGTTTAATCGGTGTATTGGAGTGGGGTCTGACCCCGCAAGAAGCAGCCGACTTGCCCAACGTCGTGGCTCGCAACCATGTCGTGCGCGTAGAAGCAAACACGCAATCTGAATCTCTGATACAAGCTTTACAGAAGTATGGATTTAATGTCGATGGATCGCATGGTGAGAATTCAGGTTTAAGTATCGTCTACAAAGACGAAACCGGTAAACTGATTGGCGGTGTGGATAAGCGACGTGAAGGCACGATAGCTAGCTTTTAAGCACGGTTATACTTGAGAGTAACTAGATACGGCCGATACTTTGGTATAACATTATCAAATGTTAAATTTGAGAGATTGTTTTGTACATTAAAGCGTATGAAATACTAGGACTTATCGTCTCAAACACATTATAGTATGCGGTCATACACGCAAAATAATCGTATAAGAATTAAATGGAGCAAGGCGCAACGATGAGCTTATTTTGGATAACCGCAATCTTATTGATTGGCGCAATAATCCCCGTACTCACAGAAAAATTTGGGCGGACGATTAACACCCTAGCGACCATGCTAGCGCCTGCAATCGCACTCGCTTACGTCATCAGTTTACTTCCTGCTGTTTTAGCAGGTGAAGTCATCGTTGAATATTTAGAATGGATCCCATCGGCAGGACTAACTTTATCCATGCATCTTGACGGCTTGGCATTAATGTTTGCCTTACTGATCCTCGGAATTGGGCTGCTAATTATCTTGTATGCAAGATATTATTTATCGGAAAAAGAAGCAGTTGGACGGTTTTTCTCTTACTTAATTTTATTTATGACCGCCATGCTGTCTATTGTGCTGGCCAACAATGTCTTACAATTGTGGATGGCATGGGAAGTCACTTCGATCAGCTCATTTTTACTCATTAGCTTTTGGTCTAGTAAATCTGAATCGCGTAAAGGCGCGCGTATGGCGCTCACTGTGACAGGCGCAGGTGGATTAGCGCTGCTCGCTGGCCTATTAATTATCGCCAATATTGTAGGCAGCTATGAGCTCAGTACCATACTTGCCAGTGGCGACCTGATCCGCGAACACTCACTTTATTCTGTTGCACTGATACTAGTCTTATTAGGTGCGTTTACCAAATCAGCACAATTCCCGTTTCATTTTTGGTTACCCCATGCAATGGCAGCACCAACACCTGTAAGTGCTTACTTACATTCTGCAACTATGGTAAAAGCAGGGATATTTTTATTGGCACGTTTGTACCCTGTTCTTTCTGGTACGGAAATGTGGTTTTTGATTGTAAGTTTAACCGGCCTCATCACACTGTTAATTGGCGCTTATGTCGCATTATTTAAACACGATTTAAAAGGCTTGTTGGCATATTCGACTATCAGTCACTTAGGGTTGATTGTTTTATTGTTAGGGCTCAACACCCAGTTAGCTGCAGTTGCGGCCTTGTTTCATATTATGAACCACGCCGTGTTTAAAGCCTCATTGTTTATGGCTGCAGGTATTATTGATCACGAAGCAGGTACTCGAGACATGCGTAAACTCGGCGGTTTATGGCGATTTATGCCCTACACGGCAACGCTCGCGATGGTCGCAGCCGCATCCATGGCAGGTGTACCTTTGTTCAATGGTTTCTTGTCCAAGGAAATGTTCCTCGCTGAAACACTGCACTCTTCTGCATTGGGCTTTTTATCTTGGATGATCCCAGTGCTAGCGACATTAGCAGGTGTTTTCGCCGTAGCTTACTCGATGCGTTTTATCCATGACGTGTTTTTTAATGGTGAGCCTAAAGATTTACCTAAAACGCCGCATGAGCCTCCGCGCTACATGAAAATCCCAATCGAAATTTTAGTAACATTATGTTTATTAGTGGGCATATTTCCAGAATTTATGATTGGTGGGTTACTCCAGGCCGCGGCATCTAGTGTATTGATGACTGATTTACCTTATTACAGCTTAGCTATTTGGCATGGCTTTAATTTACCTTTATTAATGAGTGCGATTGCGATTACGGGAGGCTTACTTATTTACGCCTATCGTAGTCATTTGTATCGTTTCCAAGCTCAATTTCACGAGTCCGACGAAAAACGTGTATTTGAAGGCGTTATGCAACAGCTTGTCAAATTAGCCACAAAAGCTCACGACACGCTCAACAATGGTTCATTACAACGTTATATCGCCGCTATGTTGTTGTTTACTATTGGTGTAACCGCTTTTCCCATGATCCACTTAGAAAGTGCTAAAACACACTTCCCGGACCAACCATTAAGTGGCATTGAAATCACCGCAGCATTTATACTATGTTTAAGTGCCATTGCCACCGTGATATACCATCGTAAACGAATGGTAGCTTTGATTACGCTATCAGTCGTCGGTT
The DNA here is from genome assembly GCA_029246415.1 of Glaciecola sp. GTDB lineage: Bacteria > Pseudomonadota > Gammaproteobacteria > Enterobacterales > Alteromonadaceae > Opacimonas. Next base: position 6,972 of record JAQWNF010000009.1, on the reverse strand, counting down.
TGATCGTCTCCATTGCTTTTGCCCGTTTTTCCGCACCGGATCTCGCCTTAACGCAGTTGGCGGTAGAAGTTGTTACCGTAATCTTATTGATGCTCGCATTGTATTTTTTACCACAAAAAACTCCAGCAGAATCTTCACCATCAAGGGTAGTTAGAGATGTAGGTATTGCCGCAGCAATCGGCGGTTTAGTTGCGACCATTAACTATGCCTTTATTACTCAACCGATTGATACCATATCTGAGTTTTTCTTAGCTAATAGTAAAACAGGTGGCGGCGGAACGAATGCCGTTAACGTAATATTGGTGGATTTTAGAGGGCTTGATACTCTTGGTGAAATTCTAGTATTGGGTATTGCAGGCTTAGGGATCTTTAACCTATTAGCGCGTGTTCGTTTAGCCATGCCTTCATCTAATGAAAATGGACTACCGTGGACACAAGACAGACACCCTCCTATATTAGCGGTGATTTCTCAAAGCTTATTACCATTGGCATTACTGGTCTCTTTTTATATCTTCTTGCGTGGACATAATATGCCTGGAGGTGGCTTTATAGCAGGGTTAATCACTTCTGTAGCTCTCATTCAACAATATATTGCACACGGTGTCGATTGGGTCAAACCACGACTTAAAATCGAATACCAAACCTTAATTGCGTTAGGCGTATTAATTGCCACGCTCACCGGTATCGGTAGCTGGTTCTTTGACCGTCCGTTTATGACAACCTGGTTTGACTATTTTGATATCCCATATATCGGTGAAATCGAACTTGCTAGTGCATTAATTTTTGATTTGGGTGTGTACCTGACCGTCATTGGGTCCTCGTTACTTATTTTAGCTAGCTTAGGTAAATTAACCTCAGCCCATCGCCCTACTGCGGAGGAATAATGGAAACTTTATACGTCATTTGTGTGGGTGTGTTAACCTCTTGCGGGGTGTATTTATGCTTACGAGGACGGACTTTCTCCGTCGTAGTGGGATTGACCATGCTGTCTTATGCGGTTAATTTGTTTTTATTTTCTAGTGGTCGCTTAAACCTCAAGGATGCGGCTATTTTAGGAATGTCAGAATCCTATGCGGATCCGCTACCCCAAGCATTGACCTTAACTGCGATTGTTATTGGTTTTGCAATGATTGCCTTTGTAGTTATTTTATCTATGCGTGCTCGAGCGGATCTAGGCAACGACTTTGTCGATGGCAGTGAGCCTGCTGATAGCAATAAATTTATCAAACCAAACAGGGACAAAGCATGAGTGTTCATTTGGTCATTTTACCCATTTTAATCCCATTGATTGGCGGCTTACTGATGTTGCTGCCCCCCTTTGCTGGTCCAGCAAAGTATCAATATCGACGCGTTGCAGCATTCGCTTTATTCATTGCACAAATCACCACTTCGATTGCGTTGATGCAGATGGTCATGCAAAACGGTGGGATGCTTTATGCTGTAGGTGACTGGCAACCTCCTTTTGGTATCATATTATACGCCGATCAACTCTCCGCTATGCTCGTTATGTTGGGTAGCTTCTTAGGTTTAGGTGTGACCTTATACTCCTTTGCCGGTAGTGATCGTGAAGGCAAGTATTTCCATCCCCTAATACAATTTCAGTTATTGGGTATTTATGGTGCGTTTTTAACCAATGATTTGTTTAACCTTTTTGTATTTTTTGAAGTACTGTTAATTGCCTCCTACACCTTATTAATGCATGGCGAAGGTAAACAAAAAACCGCCGCAAACATGCACTATGTGATCTTAAATTTAATTGGATCTAGTTTGTTTTTATTCGCATTAGGCACACTGTATGGCATTACGGGAACGCTCAACATACCCGATATGGCCTTGAAAATAGCGCAATTATCACCGAGTAATCAACTCATTGCTCAAGCGGGCGGCTCTATGTTGTTGGTCGTATTTGGATTAAAAGCAGCCATGTTACCAATGCATTATTGGTTACCTAGTACCTATGCTGCAGCTAGTGCGCCTGTCGCCGCGTTATTTGCAATTATGACTAAGGTTGGCGTGTATTGTATCTTTCGTGTGTATACGGTTGTGTTTGGTGATGAAGCCGGTGAGTTAGCCAATATGATCGTCCCTTGGGTATGGCCTATGGCAATCATTACTATCATTCTAGGCACTATTGGTGCGCTGGCTAGTACCAACTTACGTACCCTGATTGGCAATTTAGTCGTCGTATCTGTCGGTACGTTATTGATTACCTTTGCGTTACGCACCCCAGAAGCGACCGCTGCAGGTCTATTGTATCTACTGCATAGTACACTCATTACAGGGGCGTTATTTTTAATCGCCGATATGCTTGGGCAACAGCGCGGTAAAGCATTGGATTATTTTGTCATTGCTCGCAAAATCAAACAACAAGCATTACTCGGTATCTTGTTTATTATCGGTGCAATGACGATAGCGGGTTTACCGCCATTTTCGGGTTTCTTGGGTAAGCTAATTATTTTGCAATCGGCTGCAACGGCAACTCAACAGATTTGGGTCTGGTCGATAATATTGTTATCGAGTTTAATGACGATTATTGCCTTATCGCGTGCTGGCACAACGTTGTTTTGGCGTTATTCGCAAAGCAATAATTCAAACCAACAACCCAGTGTCTCTAAGTGGCAAATCAGCGGCGCGGTATTACTACTCGCTGCATCACCGTTACTATCGCTGTTTGGTGGAAGTGTCGTCGAATACACCGATAATGCCGCCACTCAATTACACGATGTGCCTTATTTGATTGACGTCATGCAATTAGAGGAGCGTGGACAATGAGTTTATTTGGCAAAGTGTTTTCACGTGTTATTCCTATGCCGCTACACAGTATTACATTAGTGATCGTGTGGCTAATGCTCAACTCAACAACGAGTTTAGGTCACATATTATTAGGAAGTGTATTAGCGATTATTATTCCGTTATTGTGTGCGCCACTTAGATTACCTCAACCAAAAGTTAAACGGCCGCTTAAATTAATAAACTATGCATTGATTGTTTTAAAAGACATTGTTGTAGCAAATATTGAAGTTGCGCTGTTAGTAATTGGTCCCATGGATAAAATCAACCCAGGGTTTGTTGCTGTACCGATCGAACTCACAGGTACGTTACCTGTTACATTGTTAGCAAGTACCGTTACCATGACACCGGGCACCGTTAGCGCAGATATTTCAAAAGATCAAAAGTGGCTCTATGTGCATGTGTTAAACATGCCTGAGCAAGAACAAGAAGTTATCGATTTTATTAAGCAACGTTATGAATCACGAGTGAAGGAGATTTTCGGATGTTAGATTATACCGTCATGTTGGTCGCAGTGATGTTATGCATTTCACTCGTTCTCAACTTGTGGCGCCTGATTATTGGCCCGCATATTGTCGATCGCATATTAGCACTTGATACAATGTACATTAACAGTATTGCGTTGATTTTACTGTATGGGATATTTAACCAAACCCCGTTGTATTTTGAAGCGGCATTATTAATCGCCATGCTTGGATTTGTCAGCAGTGTGGCATTTGGAAAATACTTATTACGCGGCGATATCATCGAATAGGATAAATTATGAGTTTTTTAATGGAACTGATCATATCTCTACTGCTGCTTTCAGGCGGGATTTTTGTATTGGTTGGCTCAATCGGGTTATTACGATTGCAAGATTTTTATGTACGCTTACATGCACCAACGAAAGCAACCACTTTGGGCCTAGGCGGAGTACTAGGTGCCTCCATATTATATATGTATCATTTACAAGGGTATGTCAGTATCAATGAGTTACTGATTACACTGTTTTTGGTGATTACCGCGCCTGTCACGGCACATATCTTAGCCAAAGTCGCAATGCACCATAGAGTTAAATTAATGGAACGTACACGCAATCCAGAGTTGGTAGAAACATCCAGAGCGCAGTTACCACCTACACCGATTGATAATAGTTCGGATGATAAAAAAGCAGGAACTAATCGCGAAGTGTAATAAAGGTCACTCAAATGGAATTGTTTAATCGAAATTATCATTCCCTAGTATTACGCCTGCGGTTTTAAGTATCTATGCTTAAGCAGGCTTCATCATTAATTGTCTCTTCAAACTTCATCTAATCTCAACATATTTTATTTTTTGTTACCCTACTTACAAAAGGTCATTACTTACTTTATATACATTAGCAACCACTTCTCATTATTTCCCTATGATCTTGAAGACCGATTAAGCGGTCTCGAATTTCCTACGGCTTTACAGCGATATACAGCGCTCTCAGCATATTAGCAGGATGGTATTGTTCTGTTTGTATGTGATGGACTTATGATGGACTCAGACTGGGAGGTGTCCGTCCGGTAAACACCGTCTAGCTTCTTGATTTTGTAACATTGATAATCTAGTTTTTCTTAACTAGGAGCCGTTATGCGCCGACCTCGTCGTTCACGTGAACAGTGGGCCGCTATCATTGCAAAACAACAATCCAGTGGGCTGAGCCAAACTCAGTTTTGTCGGGAGTTTCAGTTAAATTATGCCACCTTCTGTGCGCGTAAATACGATATCGATAATAATATCAGCTCTCACGATCTTAAACGTGATAGTGAATGCGTTGAGCATACCAGCACCACTTCATCGAAGTTGGTTAAGGTAACCACACGTTCGAACGTAACAAATAGCAAGCTGACAATCCATCATGATAATGTTGTACTGCACGTCCCGTTACCCGTAGAGCCTGAGTGGGTGGTTGCGGTGTTACGAGGCATACAAGCATGAAAATGTTTGTTGAGCCCAATGAGATTTATCTGCACTGTGGGTATGTGGATTTTAGGAAAAGTATCAACGGTCTGCTTGTCATTATTGAGCACGAGCTGGCATTATCGCCATTTGCTGATGCGATGTTTATTTTTTGTAATCGAAACCAAGATAAACTCAAAATTATCTATTGGGATAAAACGGGCTTTGTGATGTGGTACAAGGTTTTGCAAAAACACCGTTTTAAATGGCCTAAGCTAGATGATATGCAGCATATACAACTGAGTGAACAGCAGCTAGATTGGTTATTATCCGGTATGGATATCATCGGTCATCAGCCTTTGGATTATACCTCGATGGGCTTATAACGTACGATCATAAAAACATGCCAACGATCACCTTTTAATCTAAGTAAATATAAGGTCTAAGGGGCTGTTTTTGCTATACTTTAGGTATGAAAACAAACGACCAATCCCTACCTACAGATGTCGATGCGTTGCAGCAAATGGTCATGCACTTGCAGCAGCAACTATCTGATACTGAGCAAAAGCATCAGCGTTTGTTGGAGCAGTTTCGCCTCGCACAGAATAAGCGTTTTGGGGCAAACAGTGAAGGTCATCCTGGCCAAGGCGAGTTATTTAACGAAGCTGAAAGCCTAGCGGAAGAAGCTGACACCGAGTCCCAAGACAATACGACCACTGTCACCTATGAGCGCAAGCAATCGAAGCGTCAACAGCTACCCGAAGATTTACCGCGCGAGCGTATCGTACATGACATTGACGATGCAGACAAAGTCTGTGGATGCTGTGCCGGTGCGCTGCATCATATGGGTGATGATATCAGCGAGAAGCTCGAGTTTATCCCCGCTCAAGTCAAAGTGATTGAGCATGTGCGTCCAAAGTATGCGTGTAAGGCGTGCGAAGATAACGGCACTCGCAACCAGATTAAGCAAGCGCCCATGCCGAGTGCGATTATCCCCAAAGGCTATGCCACACCAAGCTTGTTAGCTCAGGTGATTACCAGTAAATATCAATATGGGTTACCGCTATATCGCCAAGAGTCTATGTTCAAACAATATGGAATAGATATGAGTCGCAAGACTTTATCTGATTGGATGCTGCGCTGCAGTGATAAACTGCAGTTGTTGTACGATAGACTCAAAGTCATACAACTAGAGCAGCCCGTTATCCATGCGGATGACAAATTCATCAGGAATGAATTTGGACTGCTTTAGCTGGTCGCGAAGCGATGACCTACATGGATGTAGGTCACATTCAACGCTGAATGTGGTCGGTGACAATAATGTCAAATCGTACATGTGGTTGTATGCTACTGGTGCAGACTCACCTAAAGATACACTCATCGATAGCGACATTAAGCCGATTGTCCTGTTTGATTATCACAATAGTCGAGCAAGCCGATGCACTGTTGAATATCTTGATGGTTATCAAGGTTATCTGCAAGTGGATGGCTATGCCGGTTATCATCACACACAAGCAACACTTGTCGGGTGCTGGGCACATGCACGGCGTAAGTTCCATGAAGCAAAAATCGCCCAAGGTAAAAAGCCCAGCGGTAAAGCCGACATGGCACTGAGTACCATACAAAAGCTATATCGCATTGAAACGCAGATAAAATCACTGCCCATTGCTGAGCGCTATAGGTTACGACAAGAAAAGAGCCTGCCTATTTTAGATAAGTTTAAGCAATGGCTGTATATGTCTGAGCAACAAGTACTACCTAAAACAAAGTTAGGTGAAGCCATACTCTACACCCTAAATCAATGGGATAAGCTCATTACCTTCACGCATAATGGTCAACTCAACATCGATAATAATCGAGCTGAACGTTGTATCAAACCCTTTGTTATTGGACGCAAGAACTGGTTATTTAGACAAACAACAAAAGGCGCACATGCGTCTGCAGTCCTGTACTCAGTCATTGAAACAGCCAAAGCAAATGGCATCATACCGTTTGATTATCTGATGCATGTTTTATCTGAAATACATCAACCCGATGTTGATATCGACACATTATTACCTTGGAACGTTAGTCTCGATTAGTGGTGTTTACCGGACGGACACCTTATGATGGACTCAGACTGGGTGTGACATTCCTGCAGGCATAAAAAAAGGCTTACCCTGAGGTAAGCCTTTCTTCGAATGGGAGCTTGGCGATGTGCTACTCTCACATGGGGAAACCCCACACTACCATCGCCGCTAATACGTTTCACTTCTGAGTTCGGAATGGATTCAGGTG